>NZ_PZJX01000008.1 GCF_003034915.1 Mesorhizobium helmanticense
CGAACATTCCACAGCGCTGTTCCGGCCAGCGAAGAGGCAGAGGGCCCTGAATACGCCGCAAGCCGCCGCCATTCAGCAGCAGCCGCGCGAAATCGGCAATTCAGGCGGCCGCGTGCCGATGCAGCCCCCCATGCGGCAATTGGGTGAATTGCCATTGCAAGGGGTACCGGTTCAAGGGACAGGGTCCGAACACATCGGAAGGCTGCATGCGGAGGCCGCGCCCTCCGCATGGGCTGAGGCACCCCCCGCTGCCATCGAGAACTCCATAAACGTCTCATTCGCCGTCCCCCAAGGCTTCTCCCATGGGACTCAACGCGTCCCAGACGCGATGCTCTCTTCCTTGAACCGCCCTGGCCCCTTGCCGGATGCTGGCCAAGCGCGGCAAGCGGGTTTTGAGCAGCACGTGGCCGAGCCGCGCCGAGCCGAACCTGTCGCGAGTGGCGCCCGTGCCACCGGCTATCCCCATTTGTCCGACGAACACCGGGACCTTATCGATAAGGCGATCGCCCACGCTGCGGCTCAGCAAAAATATAGCGAGAGCACGGTCCTAAAATACAGGTATGCACTTCGCCGGTTGGCAAATGATCTCGGCGCTCGTGGCCAAGCGACCGATCTAAAAAATCACCAATCCCTGGTCGATCACCTCGATGCTTTCTTTCCGAAAAGCGATGATATGAAGAGCGCGTTGCACGTCCTGCGTGCGTATCATGAGCCGGGCTATTCAGCGTCTGTTGGTGCCCCGGCTAACCGCTATCCCCATTTGTCCGACGAACACCGGGACGTGATTGATAAGGCGATCGCCCATGCTGAGGCTCAGCAACACCATAGCGCGCCGACGCTCCGAATATACTCGTATGCGCTTCGCCGATTGGCGAATGATCTCGGCGCTCGTGGCCAAGCGACTGATCTAAAAAATCACCAATCCCTGGTCGATCACCTCGATACCTTCTTTCCAAAAAACACTGACATAAAGGATATAAGGCCGGCGTTGAACGTCCTGCGTGCGTATCATGAGCCGGGCTATTCAGCGACTGGCCGGTGGCCAGTGGCGGTGCCTTCAAAGGCAGATGCGCATGTCTTAGAACAAGTGACCAGTGACAGCAGCTTGGCCCCAAGCACCCGTGTTGCCTATGGTCGTAGTCTTCGCAGATTTTCTGAGGCGCTTGAGAGGCGGGGCCAGACGATCTCTGGGCTGGATCATGATTCACGGATCAAATTCGCCGAGGCGTTGTTTCCAGGCAACGATTTTCTCCGCTTGGCGCTTGAACGGGTTCGCGATGCGAAGCCTGCGTCAGACAGGATCGTGGAGGACGCTTTGGCAGCGGCCGGCTCTGGGCACGCCGGAGTTGAGGCCGCCGCCCCGCCAGTCTTGGCTGCCAGCCAACAGCAGATCCGGCCCTCGCCGGATGCGCTTGACCAGGGCAACCTCCTGCCACCCGAGCGGTTCATCATCAACAA
>NZ_PZJX01000009.1 GCF_003034915.1 Mesorhizobium helmanticense
ATGGCCTCTTGCCAGATGCGGAAAAGCCGGAATGGCACTTCGATATTAATGGTCACGGCTACACCGCCCGGAGGCCGGAGGGGGGCAACGACGTTTGGCTCCTCCATCGCGGAGCGATAAGGGAAGCTGGAGCGGCAGCAGTACCGGCAAGGGCTCCGGGACCCGCCTTGCCAGCGACCGCCAGGCTCTCAGACACCCATCTCGGGGTTCCGTTGGTCGATCTGACCACCTCCTCCGATGCACACATCGAAGCCCTTCCGTCAGGCTCGTCCAATCTCCCCCGGGGGGCGGTGCTCGGGGCCACCCAACTGCTGGGCGACGAACATATCCAGAGGGATTACGAATTCCTCGAGCAGCAGCTGCAGCAGGCCGATCCAGCGCTCGCCGCCCGGACGCGGCTGGTCGATCCGTCGGTCTCCCATCTGCTGCGCCACATGGAGCAGCAAGACGCGCGAGGCACATTGCAGTCGATTTATAATCGAAACGCCGGCCCATCCGACTTCCTGTTCGTGCCGGTGAACGATGGGGTGGGTATTGACCGCGGCACCCATTGGTCGCTGCTCCTCGTAGATCGCCGCGATCCGGAAAGAGCGGTCGCCTATCACTACGACTCCATCCAGCAAAATGAACAGCGATACAACGACGCGCCTGCACGAAAGCTCGCTACAAGACTGGACGCGACCCTGGTAACACCCGACATGGCGCAGCAGAAAAACGCTGTTGACTGCGGCGTCTTCGTGGTGGACGGCACGCGCGAGCTGGTTCGTCGATTGGCGAACGAAGAGCGGCCAGACCAGCAGCTGCCGCTGCACCTCAACTACCTCGTCGCCGATCGGCAGGCGCTGCAAAACCGACTGAGAGAGGGCCGCTTGCCGCACGAGCTTGCCGCAAGCCCCGCCGAAGCTTTGGCAGCAGCCGGGTCGCAGGTGCAACACGCCGCGTTGCAAGAGCAGCAAGCCAGACAGGTCGCGCCAGCGCCGTTGGAACGGCACTTGGGCCAGACACGCGAGGCCGAGGACAAGCTGACGAGTACACTGCACAGGAGCAACCGCGTGAACAGCGGGGGCGTCATCATCAACACTGAACGTTACACAGCGCCGTTGAGACCGGCGAAAAGGCAGAGGACTGACAATTCGCAAAGCCTCGCCATCGGGCGGCAGCCGAGCGACGCAAACACAACGTCCATCGGCCAAGCCTCCGATCAAGCCCGAGCGGACCTCATGGCTTCCTTCAGAAGCAGAGAGCGCTCCGACGCTGGGCGTTGAGCTCGATGGCTGTGGGGTCAAGCAGAACAGCTCTTTTGACGACAGAG
>NZ_PZJX01000010.1 GCF_003034915.1 Mesorhizobium helmanticense
AGGCTGATGCGATCTCCGGACCGGTAGCTCTCGCCGCAATTGATCAGACTGGCACTGTTGGAAGGCGATGTAGGCCTGGAACTCGCCGATCGCCAGCGAGGCGCTGAGACGATCGCCCACCTCAATAAGATCGAGGACGATATCCGCGGCCGATCGGCCATGAACGCCGTGCGACGCGTCGGGAAAATAGCCGCGCTATTGTCGCCATCTTGAACCTTGGCTGCGTGAAAGCTCGGCCTGATCGGTCAGAAGACCAAGGTCGCCAAGGCAATCCGCTACACGCTCTCACGCTGCGAAGGCCTCTCGCGCTTCGTTGACGACGGTCGCACCGAGATCGACAACAACACCGTCGAGCGCAATCCGTCCGCAAGAACGCGCTCTTCGCCGGCTCGAACGGCGGTGCCGAACACTGGGCGGCCATTGCGTCGCTGATCGAAAGCTGCAGGCTCGATGGTGTCGAGTCACTCGGTTATCTCGCCGACGTCCTCACCACCAGGATCGTCAACAGCCATCCCAGCCAGATCGACGAGATGCTGCCTTGGGTCAGACATCCAGGCGCCGAGCTAAGGGCCGCCAGAAAACACCGCCACGCTTCATCAGCCAATCTCCAGAATAGCTCCTGTCACGCGGCCAAGGTGCCTCCGTAGCTAACGTCTACGTCAGCGTTGAAGAAATACCCTGCACCACGGCATGTCTTGACTAGCCTTGGATTGGCCGCATCAGCCTCCAGCTTTCGGCGCAAGCGCAAGATTAGGACATCGATACTTCGATCGTAGACCTCTTCTCCACGCACACGGCTCGCGAGCAAAAGCCGTTCTCTGGATAGGACATTGCGGGGGTTCTCCAGGAACGCGATCAGCAGGTTGAACTCACATGCGGTAAGCTTGACTTCGCCACGCTCCGCACAGATCAGTCGCCGCTGCTTGACGCTGAGCTTCCAGGCTCCGAACCGAAATGAGCGATGATCTTTCGTTCGCGGACTGGAAATGCGCTGGCGTAGCCCTACTCGAATGCGGGCCAAGAACTCGCGCAGCCCGAAAGGCTTGGGAATGAAATCGGTTGCGCCGAGCTCCAGCGCAACGACTTTTTCCGCCTCATCAAGCCGGTCGCCGCTGATCACTATGATGGGTAAATCCGATTTCGTCGCGAGGTTGCGGACGATGGCAAGCCCATCCTCCCGGCCTAGGTTGAGGTCAACAACCACGAGATCGACTGGCTCATGCGATAGAACGTAGTTAAACTGCTTGCTATCGTTGACTGCGGTCACCTTCAAGGCATGCATCATGAGATACTGGGAGATGAGGCGTCGCATTGCGGCATCATCGTCAATGACAAGAACATGTTTCAACGGCTCACCTTCAATCTTGAATCCCCTTGTCTAAAGCTGTTGCCGAGCAACCCTTGGGGCACCGACGCAGGACAGCTGCCCCTTGCTACCACTCGCCGGTGCGTGCGGCCAATGTGAGGCCGTTGCTCGGCCTGGTCTTTTCATCCACAGCGAATTGACCGCATCCAGGCAGCCGGTGGCCACCACACAGCTGCAAGCGCCGGTATGACCCTGCCGAGTGGTCCTTCGCTTATTCGCGAGCTCCGCCGTTGGTGTAGGCCTGCCAACACCACTTGATTACGACGGCACGGACGCCCGGTCGCTTGCCATGTCCTTGCATCTTCTTCGCGTTTCTGGCGCTTGCGGACCTGGATCACCTCGAAATCCTCCCGCTCGTGCGTGCGGCTCCGACGCGGTGGAGCACCGCGGCGGTTGACTGATCGCAGAGGCGGTTGGCCGAAGAACGGCCGTGATTCGCTATAGTGGCCTTGTGCCACCGGTATGTCTCCTGCCCAAGGCAGGTCATTGGGAGGTGGCCGGCGGCGCCAATCCTGTTCCCGGCGATCGGCAGGTCCGGTTACGGGTACGGTTACCTTGCGCGCTAACATTTCTCAGTTGATGCAATACCTTCCTTTTGAGCCTGTCACTGTACTTGTCGAGAGCGCTGTCGGACTGCGTCAATCCGCCTGCGGTTTCTGCCGATGGGACTGTGCGTGACCCACCAGTTCGCGGCGCGGCCAAACAGCTGAACCAGGTCTCGCACCAGGCCGGCTGCGCCGCCACGTCTTCCCAGTTGACCCTCGTCCCGCGTATTTTGCGCCTCCGACGAGCTTCGCGGACGAACTCGCGGTTTCAACCAATGCCTGAGTATGCAGGGCGCATGGCTGTCTCTTGCAACAACGGCAGCATGCCGCAACATTGGGCAGCTCGGCGCCCTAGTCGGTTCTCGCGTTCGATCGACCCAAGCTTCCGCAGCCTGAGATGAACCCGCCAAGCTCCCCATTTTGTCCTTCGGCCAGGCGCTGACACAAGATTCCATCACCGCCCATGCCAAGTCGCGGTTGACGCTGCAGGAGCAACGGACGGCCGGGGCGGGCAATCCCGCGCAGGAATGGTCCACCACGATGGTCGAGATGTGCCGGCTGATCGCGCCCGCGCAACCCGCGCATGCGCAAGGTGCCCATGCACCCGGACATCAACAAGCTCTTTGCTTCAGTTGAAACCGAAAAGCTGAACTTGAACATCACGCAGTAACAAACCTGCCCGATAAGCGCGTGCCGGACAGGGCCAGAACCGGTCCGGACGCTTGGAAAGGTAGGGGATAGGAATGTTTATTGCAGCTTGGCCGCTGGCCATCGCCCTGTTGACATCCATGTCATTCCCAGCCGAGCCCGCGCCACTTTCGCCCCGTGAATTCCACCGCCTGTCGCGCAAATGCGCTCCCTGGGTTGCGCCGTCCACGCTCGCCGCGATTGCCAAAATTGAAAGTGGCTTTGAAACGCTGGTGGCTCATGACAACACCACAGGTGAGCAGCTTCGCTGGATAGACCGCCTGGAAGCGACGCGGGGCATCAAGAACCGCCTCGAAGCACAACATTCTGTCGATGTCGGATTGATGCAGATAAACAGCAAGAACTTTTCCTTCCTCAATCTCACGCCGGAAAAGGCTTTCGAGCCCTGCGCCTCGCTATCGGCCGCCGCCCACTTGCTTGAAAGCCGGTATGCCGGCGGCACGACTGCTCCGGCGCAGCAACTGGCGCTTCGCCGTGCCATCTCGGCCTACAACACGGGCGACGTCACGCGTGGCTTCACCAACGGTTATGTACGCAAGGTCGAGTCAGCCGCAAAGGACATCTCGAGTCACCCCGAGCCAACCCTGGAGCCGACCGCTCAAGATGCGCCACACCTTGAGGCACCCGGTCGGAAAGCCGTGCCGCCTCTGCTCCAACAGAGCCAACAGGCCAATGGGAAGCAGCCCAAACGAAATTCTTGGGACATCTGGGGCTCGTATGAGTCAAACCGCTCCGGGGCCGATCCCTCCGGTCCGACAGGCAGCCAGGCTGCGGAAGAGCGGGAATCCTCGAACCCGAACAAACTCGTATTCGATTGAACCATGGAGATACAATGATGACGCCACTCAAAATACTTCGTGCGCTTAAAACGCGTGTTCCTTCGCCTTTTTCAATGCTGCGCACGGCGGCTGAATATGTACCGGCCGCTGCTGCAGGCGCCGCGTGGACGGTCTTCTCCATCGGGCCAGCCTCGGCTCAGGTGACCGGAGGGACGGATCCCGCCAAGATGGTCCAGAATATCTGCACCTTCATACTTGGCCCCTTCGGACAATCACTGGCCGTGCTCGGACTCGTGGCCATCGGCATCTCTTGGATGTTCGGTCGTGCTTCACTTGGCTTGGTTGCGGGTGTCGTTGGAGGGATCGTCATCATGTTCGGCGCCAGCTTCCTGGGCAAGGCGCTCATAGGCGGTGGCTGATGAGCGACCGGTTGGAAGTGAGCACCCTCTATGTGGCGGCGACACGCCCCGCACTGTTTCTGGGGGTGCCGCTGACGCTGGCCGGATTGCTGATGATGTTGGCTGGTCTCGTCATCATTGTCCTTCAAAACCCACTTTATGAAATCGTGCTCGTGCCACTCTGGTTCGGGGCACGGCTGGTGGTTGAGCGTGACTATAACGCCGCAAGCGTCGCGCTCCTCTATTTGCAGACTGCCGGCAGAAGCGTGGACGGGCCGGTCTGGGGTGGCGCGAGCGTCAGCGCCAATCCGATCAGAGTGCCGAAACGCGGAAGAGGAATGGTGTAATGTTTGGCGCCAGTGGCCGGACCGAGAGATCTGGCGAGATCTATCTTCCGTATGTCGGTCATCTCAGCGATCAGGTTGTCCTGCTGGAAGACGGATCGATCATGGCCATGGCACACGTGAACGGCCTGCCCTTTGATTTGGAAGACGCAGAGATGCGCAATTCGCGCTGCCGCGCGTTCAACACTCTCTTGCGCAACATCGCGGATGACAATGTCACGCTATACGCTCATCTTGTGCGCAATAACGATGTGCCGGAGCCGGCATCGCGCCAGTTTCAAAGTGCATTTGCTGGCAGTCTGAGCGAGGCCTATGAGCGCCATGTGCTGTCGGGCAAGCTCTTTCGCAACGATCACTTCCTCACTATCGTCGTGTCCCCCCGCACCGCAATCGGCAAGATAGGCTGGCGCATTGCCAAATCCCCCAGACGGAATGACAACGATCTGGCCACACAAATGCGAAGCCTGGAGGACCTCTGGCAGATCATTGCTGGCTCACTCGGCGGTTACGGTCTGCGCCGGTTGGGTATTCGCGAGAAAGGCAACGTGCTCTTCACGGAAATTGGTGAGGCGCTTCGGTTGATAATGACTTGCCGGTTTCTTCCGGTTCCGATGGTTACCGGCTCGCTTGGCGCCTCGATCTACACTGATCGGGTCATCTGCGGGAAGCGGGCGCTTGAGATTCGAAGACCCGGGGATAGCTCCGTGGGATCATTGTTTTCGTTCCGTGAATATCCGGCGACGACGCGGCCAGGCATGCTAAATCCCTTACTGTCCGCCAACTTCCCGCTTGTCCTGAGCCAGAGCTTTTCCTTCCTCACTCGGCCACAAGCTCATGCGAAGCTTAGCCTTAAATCCAGCCAGATGACGAGCGCCGGCGACAAGGCTCTCACCCAGATCAATGAACTTGCCGAGGCAGAGGACGCACTGGCAAGCAACGAGTTCGTCATGGGTTCGCATCATCTGAGCCTGTGCGTCTATGGCGACAGCCTCAATAGCCTTGCAGATCGCGCAGCAAATGCGCGCGCAAGGCTGGCCGACACAGGCGCCGTTATCGTCCAAGAGGGTATCGGCATGGAGGCCGCGTACTGGTCCCAACTCCCGGGGAACAACAGGTGGCGCACGCGCCCCGGGGCGATCACCTCGTACAATTTTGCCGGGCTTGTCTCATTTGAGAACTTCCCCAGCGGTTCCAGCTCCGGCCACTGGGGCAAAGCTGTTGCGCGCTTTCGCACAAACGGTGGAACGTCTTTCGACTACATCCCCCATGAGAATGACGTCGGCATGACGGCGATATTCGGACCCGTCGGCAAAGGCAAGACGACGCTGATGACCTTTATCCTCGCGATGCTTGAGCAAAGCGTGGTCGATCGCAATGGTGCCATCGTCTTTTTCGATAAAGACCGGGGTGGTGAACTGCTGGTGCGAGCCACGGGAGGGACATACCTTGCGTTGCGCAGAGGCGCTCCGAGCGGCTTGGCCCCTCTGCGCGGACTGGACAACACCTCCGCCTCGTTGGACTTTCTGCGCGAATGGCTGATGGCCCTCATCGAGAGTGACGGCCGTGGTCCGATCTCGCCGGAGGAAAGCCGTCGACTGGAACGTGGCATTCTTCGTCAACTTTCGTTCGAACCCGACATGCGCTCACTTGCGGGCCTGCGCGAATTCCTGCTGCACAGCCCCTCGGAGGGCGCGGGAGCACGGCTGCAGCGGTGGTGTAGAGGGAATGCGCTTGGATGGGCCTTTGACGGCGATGAGGACGAAGTCAGTCTGGATGCCTCCATTACCGGCTTCGACATGACGCAGCTCCTGGAATTTGAGGAGGTCTGTGCGCCGGCCGCCGCATATCTTCTGCACCGCGTGGGCGCTGTTGTCGATGGCCGTCGGTTCGTCATGAGCTGCGACGAATTTCGCTTCTATCTGCTCAACCCGCAGTTCTCGGCTGTTATCGACAAGTTCCTGCTCACCGTCCGCAAGAACAACGGCATGTTGATACTCGCAACGCAGCAGCCTGAACACGTGCTTGAATCGCCCCTCGGGGCCAGTCTCGTTGCACAATGCATGACCAAGATCTTCTACCCATCACCGACGGCCGACCGGGCCGCGTATGTCGATGGCTTGAAGTGCACCACGCAGGAGTTCGAGGCAATCCGCCAGGGAATGGCAATTGGCAGCCGCAAGTTTTTGCTCAAGCGCGAGAGCGGGAGTGTTGTTTGCGAATTCGATCTTGGCCAGATGCGCGAGTATGTAGCCGTACTCTCGGGGCGGGCCAACACCGTGCGCTTTGTCGACCAGCTTCGTGACCAGCACGGAGATGCCCCAAGTGCGTGGCTCGACAAGTTCATGACACGTTACCACGAAATTCAAGACTGACGGAGGAATATTCATGAGATTTCCCACGCTTGCAGCAACGACGCTTGCCGCTTCCTTTCTGCTTAGCGGACAGGCCCGGTCGCAATTTGTCGTCATCGACCCGGCGGTAGTAACACAAGCGGGCTTAACAGCGGTTTCCACCGCGCAGATCCTGATAAAGTCAGCCCAGACGCTCGCTTCCACGATGGAAATGGTGGAGATACTAAGTTCGTCATTCGGTGTCATGGGGCTGCTAAGTTCACTGAACCAAGGAAATCACTACCCGTCGGGCAATCAGCTTGAGAGGCAGATGTTTGAGGGTCAGGCGCCAACTTCGATTAAAGCGCGTGCAATTGCGGACAACCCAAACCGGAAAGTCGACGGCACGGATTCAGAAGCGAAACTGTTACAGGGACAAATCGCTGGTGCCATCAATGCCGCAGCTCTTGCAGCCGACACTCTGGGCGTAATGGACAAGCGCCTTAAGGCCAACGACAACACGCTTGGTCAGCTTTCCCGCTCGGGAAATATTGTGCAGGCCACCGTCACCAACGGTCTGGTCCTCAAGCAGATTCATGATGCGATTATCCAAAATGTCCAGGCCACGAGTCTGCTGACGATGGCCACTGCACAAGCGAGCCTTCACGCCGCAGAGGAGGCCGCGATGCAGCGTCGCGAACGCCAGGACACCGCCAGAATGTTTGAGTAGCGACGCTTAGTTCATCCGGCTCATCTGCGCTGATCAGGGGCAAATAAGGCTCACGCAATGATTTTCAGAATTCCTGCGCCATTCACTGCCATACACGCGATCTTTCATGGCGCCTTTACGGCGGGGCTGCACAAAGTGATTGGAAACGTCCAAGAGGCGGTCAGTGCGCCTCTGGTTGCGTGCGTCACGCTCTGGATCATAATCCAAGGCTTTCTGGTCATGCGCGGTCAAGTCGACGCGCGCGGAGGTATCTCGCGCGTAGTCACGGTATCGATTGTCGTCGCCCTCATCTTAGGGCAGGCCAACTATCAGCTGTACATTGAATCGGTCTTCGACGACACGATACCAAAGCTTGCTCACCAGATCAGCGGAAGCAACTTGCCCTTCATCGGTATCCCCCAGAAGCTCGACGTAATGTTCGCTTCAAGTCAGAGTGCCTTTCAGCGGATTGCTTCCGAAATTGGGCCAATGAATCAGCAGGACATACTTGCCTTCCAGGGAGCGCAATGGATTTTGTACGGCGCGCTCTGGACAGCGTTCGAGATCTATGATGCCGTTGGAATTCTGACGAAGGTGCTCCTGGCAATCGGCCCCCTCGTTCTTGTAGGCTATCTTTTTGATCACACTCGAGACATGGCTACCAGATGGATCGGCCAACTGCTCTCATACGGGCTGCTGCTTGTCCTCCTCAACATCGTTGCAACGATAGTTATCGCGGCCGAATCAGTCGCGCTGGGAGTCATGCTTGCGGTGATCAAATACAAGGGTACGACAGCAGCCAAGATCATCGGGCTTTACGAGCTCGATATGCTTTTCCTAGCTGGTGACGCTTTGATCGTCGCGCTTCCGACGATCGCCAGCAGCATAGCCGGCGGTTCTTGGGCAGGTGCGAACCAATCTCTTAGCAGCCTCAATCGCCGCATTGCCAAAACGGCAGGTGGTTAATCAATCGACAAGCGCGGTACCTCAACATGAAATACTATCTACTTTTGTCAATACTGGCTTTGGCGGCCTGCAAGACAACCGATAAGCTTGCGACCTGCACGGGTTCGCCATTCCAACTGAACGTGGGACAATGGGAAACCTCCCCTGAAGATCTTCAAGTCGAATGTGCGAAAGAGCCCAAGTGAAATTTCCTGAACATGCCCTTCTGGTGGAGAGAGAAACGCTAGCCGCCCACTATAAGAAGGTGGAAGCGTTTCAAACTTCACGAGCGAAGTCTGCGCGGCGCCTGTCAAAGGCCCTCATAGCCTTTGCGGCAGCGGCGGTCCTAGGAAATGTTGCGCAGGCATTTACCATCGCTGCCATGGTCCCGTTGGCCAAGCTCGTACCTGTGTTCCTCTGGGTACGCCCGGATGGAACAGTTGACAGCGAAGTGTCAGTCTCTCGACTGCCGGCAACCCAAGAGCGAGCCGTCATAAATGCTTCGCTGTGGGAATATGTACGCCTGCGCGAGAGCTACACAGCCGATTCCGCCCAATACGGCTATGACCTCGTATCCAGTTTCAGCGCACCGGCTGTGCGGCAGCAATATCAAGATTTCTTCAATTATCCGAATCCCACCTCGCCGCAAGTCACAGTCGGCAAGCTCGGCAAGCTCGAAGTCGGGCATATTTCCTCAAACGACATCAGTCCGGACGTTCAACAGATCCGATACAAACGCACTCTTTCCATCGATGGGCAGATGCCGTTGGTGACCACCTGGACAGCAACCATCCGCTACGAGCGCCTGACAGATCTGCCTGCCCAATCAAGGCTCACCAATCCGGGAGGTCTACTCGTCACTTCCTATCAAACCTCGGAAGATAGCGTGTCGAACCTGGGTGACGTGCAGCCATGACAAAAAGAGCGTTTCTCGCACTGGCCTGTTCACTACTCTTAACGCTGGAGGCTTCCGCGGAAGACACCCCGCTTGCCGGCAAGCATGATGCGCGGATGCGCTACTTGGCTTACCGTCCCGACGAAGTGGTGCGCCTGTCGACCGCGGTGGGGGCAACGCTGGTCGTCACATTCGCGGCCAACGAGACCGTCGCAGCCGTGGCCGTTTCCAATAGCAAAGACCTGGCTGCGCTCCCACGCGCCAACTACCTGTTCTTTAAGGCCAGCCGGATCCTGCCGCCGCAGCCGGTCGTCGTTCTGGCCGACAGTGAGTCCGGTACCCGCAGATATGTCTTCAGCATTTCAACGAGAGCGATGCCAAAATTAGATGAGCAGCAACCTGACTTATACTACAGTGTGCAGTTCACCTATCCCGGTGATGAGGCCGCTGCTTTGAGACAGGCAGCAGAAAAGCGCTCGATTCTTGGTCAGGCCCGGGCAAAGGTGCTGCAGGAACAGAGGGTTCAGGATTTGTTGAATCGGCCCGGTACAACTGCCAGTTCCGACGAAAGCAATTTTCACTACGTCGCGAAGGGCGATCGATCGCTGGCGCCGGTGCAGGTTTTCGACAATGGCTTTACCACCGTATTTGGCTTCGCAAGCAATTCCCGTATACCCTCCCTCTACATTATCAATCCCGACGGCAAGGAAGCCGCTGCCAACTTCACAGTCAAAGGCGACTATGTTGAAGTATCCGCAGTCGCCCGGGAATGGCGTCTGAGAGATGGCAATACGGTATTGTCGATTTTCAACAGGGCATATGATCCTGTTGGACAAGCGCCGGGGACCGGTACAGTGAGACCCGACGTGTGGCGCGTTTTGAAAGGCTCGGGCCGATGAATGAAACCGGCCCACAGTCGGGACACGATGTAAATGCATCCGCATCGTTGGTCTCGGAGCCGGCCCGCCGGCATGTTTCGGGATCACAGAAATTGGCCGTCGCCGGTCTTGTTCTCATCTCATCTCTGTCGCTCATCTGGCTCGGAAGTCGTCCCAGCACACAAGACGAACCATCTCAGCCAAACCCGCCAATTTCCCCGAACGCCGAGCCGTTCCGCCCCGTGCCTATTGAGCTTGCTCCCGAACCTCCAGCACCTGCAAAGGCGGCGCAGGCGGCAGATCCTGCGCCATCCACGCCGCAACCCGCGGCAGCTGAACCGCCGCCCGAGGAGTCACCAATTTTCGCCTACAGCAGCAGCAGTCAAAAGCCCGACGTGGCTCAGCGGAGCGAAGACGACCACAAGGATGCTCCCGCGACCGCGGATGAGATTTCGATCGGTGGCGACCTGTCGGGCCGATTGAAGCCAGACATACAGGAGCCGAGCCGGGCCACACTTTTGCCGCACCCTGATCTCGTGATTACTCAGGGAACGATCATTCCTTGCCTTTTGCAAACGGCAGTCGACACAAATTTACCCGGTTATGTGAAGTGCGTCTTACCTAAAGACGTCCGCGGCGCCACCAACAATGTCGTGCTCTTGGATCGTGGGACGACCGTGATTGGCGAGATCCAGCATGGTCTCGAACAGGGGGATGCGCGTGTCTTCGTGCTGTGGACGCGCATCGAAACACCTGACCATGCCCTCGTTTCGATAGCATCGCCGGGCGCTGACGAGCTCGGCCGCTCCGGAGTGCCTGGCACGGTGGATAATCACTTCCGGGAACGCTTTGGCGGAGCAATGCTGATGAGCGTCCTTCAAGGCGCGTTCCAGGCGGCCGGTCAATACGCGGCGAGCTCTGGCGGAGGAAGCGGCATCAACAGCTTCCAGAGCAATGGCGGACAAGCCGTCGAGACGACACTGAGAGCGACGGTCAACATCCCGCCAACCCTGAAGAAAAACCAGGGAGATGCTGTATCCATCTTTGTGGCTCGCGACCTCGATTTCTCGGATGTATACGGTCTCACGGCAACCGTCGTGGCGCCAGCCCCCCAACATCGCCAACGCCGGAGAGACAACAATGCGATCGGAGGCTGACCCTCAATTGCGTTTGCTTCTCGACCCCGTTCTGAAATGGCTTGAGGAGCCCAGGACCGAAGAGGTCGCTATCAACCGGCCTGGGGAAGCGTTTGTGCGACAAGCCGGCGTCTTCACGAAACATCCGCTACCGCTAGGTTATAACGATCTGGAGGACATCGCGATTCTCGCTGGAGCGCTGCGCAAGCAAGATGTCGGACCGCAAAGCCCCCTCTGTGCGACTGAGCTGCCGAACGGAGAGCGGCTGCAGATCTGTTTGCCGCCCGCTGTTCCCTCAGGAACAGTAAGCCTGACGATACGGCGTCCTTCAAGTCGTGTGACCGAACTGAAGGAAGTTTCTTCTCGCTACGAATACTCACGTTGGAATCAATGGCGGTCACGAAAACAGCGCCAAGAGCGGCAGGACGAAACTATTCTTCAGCAATACGACGATGGTGACTTGGAGAAGTTTTTGCAAGCGTGTGTTTCGGGACGGCTCACGATGCTGCTTTGCGGACCGACTGGAAGCGGCAAAACGACAATGAGCAAGACTTTGATCAACGCTATACCCCCGCAAGAGAGACTGATAAGTATCGAGGACACGCTGGAGCTTGTAATCCCGCACGAGAACCATGTCCGGTTACTCTATCCAAAGGACCGAGCCGGCGTAGGTGCGGTGACAGCCGAGCAACTGCTGCAAGCGAGCTTGCGCATGCGCCCTGATCGAATATTGCTCGGCGAGATGCGCGATGATGCTGCATGGGCCTACCTTAGCGAAGTCGTCTCCGGCCATGCGGGATCAATATCAACGATCCATGGGGCTGATCCGGTCCAGGGCTTCAAAAAGCTCTTTTCCCTCGTCAAGAGCAGCCCGCAAGGAGCCGCTGTGGAAGATCGAACGCTTCTTGACATGCTGTCGGCTGCCGTTGACGTCATTGTGCCGTTCCACACCCAAGGTGACCTGTACGAGGTGGGAGAGGTATGGCTTGCCGCCGATGCCCGGCGACGGGGAGAGACAGTAACCGACCTCCTTAACAAGCACTAAGGCTAGAACAACGTCTCTGCATCGATAAGTCCATTGTGATGCGACGCGTCGTTTTGTTCTGCTTCGATGTCTTTTGCCAGGCCTTCTCACATTACTTGCATAGAATGAGCGCGTCGGCGGCATCACGCCATCATCATTATACGAATCGCATGCTCTATTGTCCTGGACGAGACCGGTCTCGCTAGCCGAAGGACGAAGGCCTGATTGTCAGATGTGACCGGCATGGGGTCGATGTCACCGATGACTATGAAAGGCACCGCCATGATGGTGGGGCATACGGACTCGGCCCGTCCTCGCTCGAGGAAAGGCGTCTTCGCCAAAATCAGCAGGTCAGCTGCCTTCCCGCTCTCGATCCAGCCGCAAAGACTTTCGAAGGTCGCGAAGCCGATCGGCTCATAACCCAGCGCGGCGATATTGTCCTTGTGAATCTCCAACTCTGCTGGATCGGGCTCCACGACTGCAATGATTCCGCCGTTGGCCGGTGATCCGTTGTATGGGCCGAAAGTGACGTCAGCGCTGACTGGCTCCTCCTCGGAGGCTGGCAAGTAGATATCAAAGCGCGTACCTCGGCCAACAACCGAGCTGACGTCTAGGCATCCTGCGAGCGCGCACACCTGCCTGTCCACTGCAGCAAGACCCAGCCCGGTCCCGCCGACGCGAGAGCGTGTGGTAAAAAAAGGCTCAAAGACATGCGGAAGTACCGAACCTCCGATTCCTGGGCCATCGTCGCTGATGGAGAGCAGAACGTAATCTCCAGGTCTCAAGGTGCCCTGAGCCAACCGCTTTGTTTCGCAGATGCGGGTCCGAGAAACGCCAACCTCGACACGGCCGTCGTTCAAGACAGCCTCCGATGCGTTCTTGCACAGATTCATAAGGATCTGCTGTATCTCGGTTGGGCTGCCCTCGACAACCGTTTGCCACTCGTTGATCTTGAAATGCAACTGAACATCTGCACGAACTGTAATGCGCAGCAGTGGCGCAAGGTCCATTACAATTTCGGAGATATTGAAAGGCACTGCCACGCGCTTGCGTTTTTGGCTGAGTGCCAAAATCTGGTCAACGATCAGCTTGGCTCGGTGTCCAGCTAAGATGATTTGGTTGATGGAGTTTTGAATTCTCGAGGGCCGACGCACAAGACCTAGTGCGATCTCTGAAAATCCAATTATTGATCCTAAAATATTATTGAATTCATGTGTAGCGCCGCTTGCGATTGTGCCGACGGTCCTCAGCCTTTCCACATGCTCCCATCGATTCACCAGAAGGTCGCGTTCCGCATTTATACGCTGCATTTCAAGATGGTTGCTTAGACGCGCAATAGCACTGGCAAGAACCCGGAGGTCGTCGGCTGAAGGGAGTGAGCGATCTCCTTCAAAGACGAGGATGCAAACGGCAACCTGCTGACCGGAGGCGCTGCAACCAACAATTTGACAAACACCGGAAGAGCCTCTGGCGGTCCGAACCATTTCCGCCGCCGGGATGACGCGAAACACTGGCCGTCCGGCGCGGACAAGTGAAACGAGTTCATCAATAAGCGCGACGTTCCAGACGCGCATGCACGAGTTCGCCACAAAGTACTCGGTATGCCTGATGAGACTCGGATCCACCAGAGTAAGCGCGCATTGGTCCGCATCGAAAACGCGTTGAATGAGTCTAAGGGCTGCTTCGGTGGAACAGCGCGCCGAGGCATTCTTTGCTATACTATCGTTGAAGCGAGCTTCGATCGCGCTCAATTCCTCTTCAAGCTCCAACCTTTTTTCTAACCGGTTGGTCCGCAGATGCTGCCTGAACGCCCTAATGATCGCTGCCAAGCAAAGGCATATGGACACAGAGCCAAAGAAAAGCCACGTACGCTGCGCCTGCGCGCCGGCCAAACTGTAGCCTTTCAGATGCTCTCGCTCCAGTTCGGCAGCCTTGGAGAACGTGTCGAGGGATGCGATCTGATCGGCAGCTTGCTCCAACCTCCATAAAGAAGACAGGACAGGGCGGAACCTGGCCACGACATCCGCGACAGCTCGGGCCTGGCCCGGAGTAAATCTTTCGAGAAGCTCCATCTGTGAGGCGAGGGTAAGCCCCGGTTCGACTGAAAACACGATCAGTTCGGAGAGTTCAAGCTTGCCGCCCTCAAGGCGGTCAATTGAACGAGCAAGATCTGCGAGAGAGCTTTGCATACGCTGATTATGCTTGACCAAGGCTGAGATGGCAGCCTGCGTGTTTTCGATCGAGTTTACGAGCTGCGCGAGCAATCTGGATTGCCCGGAGGCCTCATCGGGCGAAATCTCGAAATCGCGCTGCAAGTCTTCAAGATTCCTTTGCAATGCCTGTCCGGTAGAAGCAACCGAGTGGTCCACTTCCATGTCGGTCCGAGCACGGGCGACGTCGCGCTGGAGCAATGCATCGTTGATCTGAATCGTTCGCAGCTCGCTTATGACCGCGTCGTTGATCTTGGGGGCCTGCCTCTGCGTCCCGACCAAGAGCGCAATCGAGGCGGCTAAGGCGAGGACAAATGCTTTGTCGCCACTGAGCCATGTTTCCCAAGGGAACGGCGTTCGACCCGCAGCGCATGGGTTGCGAAAGTCTGACCTGAATTCTAGCTCCGCATCGGTTCGGTATGCGGCCGGATGCTGCTGGAACAGGAAAGCCATGTGTACCTCTCCCCCTCATAAAGACGGCTTAGACACCGTCGCACTTTGCCCCCTTGGCCCCGCTGACCCTCCGTTGAATTTCGCGGCGATTAGACTTCGACCGTTCTGTTCCGAACTCTGGCCACTCGCGAGCTCGACGCGAACGTGGAAACTGAAGGCACGGCGTTACGGCACGTGAGAACGATAACTGGGCTATCGTGAATGCTGATTTGATAGTTGTTGAGAAGGGAAGGCACCAATGCCAGGCTGACACCGCGTGACGGATTCAATCGAGATTTGCCTGTTTTCGCGCGGCGAGTCGAACCACGCCGATGTTGAAGGTACCGTTGAGTCTCGTCATAATGACGGCAGGAACCGAATACTCGTGAGCCTTCGTTGCGTCAGTCCGCTCAAGCCATCACGCACGCGGCAGAGCTAACTTCCGGCAAGAGTTTCATAGCTGGGCCAACAAATTGCGCTCTATGCCTGACCAGAGTAAGCAGGACGTACGTACGATCGGCATGATCCCCGAGGAGCGTTCGCACTTCATCTCTTATCCGGTGAAGGATAGCCCATTGAGCAGCCCACCATCGGTTATGAGATCGAGGCGACACACAAGGCGGGCAACCGGTCGCAGTATTCGGAACTGTCTTCCGAGAGATCATGGAGGGACAGACAAGCCGCACGCTGCAGCAGCCTGGGGATGACACCGGTCGGCCAGCCATTATGCCGCTAACCCGCTTGCGATCTCTGTGCATTGTATCTCCTGCGTGCAGCCCCTGCATTAAGCCAGCGTCGACGACCAGAGCCCATGTTCCACCAAACAAGGGTTAGCTTTCAAGAAGCTGATTGAACAAATTGATTGTTTGGATCGCACGCATCCGAACAATGGATGCAGTAAATGCAGCGGCGGTTTTCGTTAGATGCGAGCGAGCGTCTCTTGGCAAGAACCACCGCGGGGCGCGGGCGAGGTGAGGGGCTGCACGCCAAGCGCGTCGGGACGGTCATCGAGGATCTGCTTGCGGGTTTGCAGCAGAAGATGTGCGCCGATCCTGCTCCACTGCATCTGCCGCTTGTTGGCGACCCGCTTGGAACGGCGTTGACGGTGGCCTTGACGAGGGCCGAAGAGATGCGATCTCCGGACCGCTAACGCTCGCCGTAATTAATCAGGCTGGCACTGTCGGAGGCGATGTAGGCCTGGTGAACTCGCCGATGGCGGTCAGGAACTTGCGCATGTTCGGCTAGCCTGTTTCGAGACCTTCCGCGTCGAATTGCAGGTCGGCGATTTCGTGACGGGCCCGATAGACGTCAACATGCCAGAGATGCCATTTGATCCTGCGCAGAGTTTCGAGCAGGTCCTGTCCGGTCTGCTCGTCCTGGTTTTCGAGCCCTTGCACGAACTGCCGAAGGACCCTGATGCGCACGGTGGAATGGAACCAGTCGGCGATTCTTCCCCACCGTCGGTGATGAAGGTGATATCCTGATTGCCTTGGACGGCCTGCTTCTTGAGATGGTCGAGAATGCGCCGTTGCGGCTCGCGATCATAGCCATAGACGAAACCGATGTAGCGCGGAGCACCCTCTTCAGGCAGTGAGCGGCCTACGATCAGCTCGAAATTCTACTTCCGGTCGTTTGGTCGCGGATGAAAGTTCGATGCGGCTGCAGAACGCGTTTGCGATGGCCGCCCATCTTCCCGGCGCTACCGGAGCACGATAACGTTGCGACCATTTCACCACCGAAGAGACCGCAAAGCCAAAGCGCGACCAACCCGATACCAATTCTGCGCCGCCCAACTTCCATCTCGAACGGTGCGCGGAACGCCCGCGCGCCGGGTGCCCAACTAGCAGTGGCACTGGCATGCCCTGTGCTCGGCTATTCGAGCTTCTCCAATGCCTGCCTAATGTCATCTCCGGCGTCCTCCGGCAACGGCAAAATAGGGCGCGGTGGCTGGACGTGCGCCAGACCGAGGTAGTCGGCGATGACGAACATAACGCGGAAGCTGCCGTAGCGTTTGAACAGGGTCCAGAGCGGCCCGAAAGCGCGGTTCAACCGAGTGGACTCCACCGCGTCGCCGGACTGCGCTGCACGCGTCAGCGCAAGCGCCGGGACCGCCAGCAGACCTGCCGCAACGCTGTACCAGGTGTCACATCCGGCAAGCAGGGCATCCGCCGCGCCCCAATCACCGCTGTATCCGATTGTGAACGTGTCAGGCGTCATCGACCGCAAACGTGCCAGTTCCCCCGCGTAATCGTCATTCGCCGCCAGAGGCATTTTCACCGCGACGATGTTGGACACCTCTGACAGCCGGGCGATCAATGCGTCGCTGAATGTGAAGCGCGTGGTGCTTGGATTGTTATATATGCACAAAGGCAATTCCCCCGCCTCGGCCACGGCGACGAAGTGCTGGAAGACTTCGTCCTCGTTCAGGGGAACGTAGGACATCGGTGCCAGGAGCAGGCCGTCAGCGCCAGCGGATTTGGCATCGCGCGCCAGAGCCTGAGCTTCATCGGTACGCAATGCACCCACACCCACGACAAGAGGCGTTTTGCCGCCGATGCATTCCACGGCAGCCTGAACGGCACGCTTGCGTTCTTCCCTGGTGAGGTAAGCATAACCGCCCGTGCTCCCCAGAAGGCCGATGGAGTCCGCTCCGGCGCGTTGAATACGCTCGAGAAAACGAGCCAGACCCTCGGTGTCGACATGCCCTTCCGCATCGGTTGGCGTAAGGGGGAACGCCGACAGGCCGCGAAACAAAGTCACCATCCATTCCTTTCGAAACTACATACGGGAAAGCAGCATACGCAGCCCGGCGAACGCGAAGAACATCGCCAACAGACTTTCGATCCAGCGGCGGCAGCGGCGATATAGAGCCACCATAGGCGGTGTGGAGAAGACAATGGCGTAGCCGCAGAATATCGTGACACTTAGGATGGCGCAGCCACCCAATATCGCCGCGATGCTTTGCCACGATGAATTCGGACCGATCCCCAGCGTGACGAGCGCGATCCATGCCAGCACGGATTTTGGGTTCGCCAAATGCATCAAGAGGCCCTTCCTATAGAGCTCACCCCGCGAAAGAGCGACTTGGTCGGTCGATGCGCGCACCGCCAGCTTCTCGTTCGACGTAAGCGCCGACCGTCCCGCCCTGAAGGCGAGGAATAGCAGGTAAAGCCCCCCGAAAACCTGCAGAACGAGCAGTGCCTGGGCGTACCTGGCCAACAGGGCGGAGATGCCGGTGGAGGCCATAAAACCCCAAAAGATCGAGCCGCTGACGACGCCGGAGGCAAGCATGAGCGCAGCACCTCTGCCGCGCGCCATCGCAACCCCCATAATGCGCATGTTGCTCGGGCCGGGGCTCCCCGCGGCAATGACATATGCAGCAAAGACGATGAGCAACTGATGGAGATCGACATTCATTCTCTCAGCCCTTGATAATCTCGATCGGATCGATCGCGCCGGATGCCCCGGGCGGCCATGGATCCACTCGCTCGACCGGAAACCTCATCCGGCGATGGCAATTCTTGGCTCGCGATTTTGCAGCCAGGCATCAAGGCATTCAGCCCTCCGACCATGGCATCCGTCGCCTCTGCCAATCCATCGTCCGGCATGGTCTCCAACGCCTCCAGTACGAACCACATCCGGCCTGTTAGGGTCTTCAGGCGGGTTCGAGTGCCCTGTCGCCAGTTCCAGCGTCGGCAGGTGACGCCAATGTCGTCGCGCCAGATGACCTCACCGGGCAAGGGAGGATCGTTGACCGCCTCTCCATTCATCATGGTGTCGAACGTCTCACTCCCGTCAGCGATCGTCAGGTGGGGTCTTCCGACATAGGCGTCAAAATTCTCTCCACCCACCGGGACTGCGTATTTCAGGCTGATGGCGTTGTAGAGATCGACGATCGGGTTGATCGTCGAAAGAGTGCCGTCTTTCAGAACCCGCTTTCTGAGGGCCTGGGCTGAGCACGGCGTACGGTTAGGCTTCGCGCCAAAGACGACGTAGGCGTCGGACCAACTCGCCAGATGAGCTTCTGCCCAAGCCGGGCCATCCGCCAACGCGCAATCGCAGGCTTCACCAAGCAATCGGGGATCGAAACGTCCTTCTCCAGCTGAAGTGGCATCGACGTAGACGCTCACGGCTCTAAATCCCGATGCAATATTCTTAATTCGACCGTCGATGATGGGACCCTCAAACATCCAGGCAACTCCATCAGTTCGAGCGCAAGCAATCCATGACCGGCGCGACCAGTCACGATCGCTTCCCTGACTGCAAGCCAATATTGCAGTTCACTGGTCCAAACTAAACTGCCACTTTTGGAGATTTTAATTGGTCCAGTATAAGGAAGGTTCTCGCAGCACGGGAGCGACGCGTCGAATTTATCAATCCCTGATCAAGCAGATCCAGGCCGGAGTGTACGGGTGTCGGTGACGCCACCCAGTTCTCCGCAAGCAAGCGGCCCACAAGTTGCCCATGATCCGGTCATGCTGTTGTGAACCCTAGGGCATTATCGTGATGCCAGCGCCACCATGGTGGCGTCGTACTGTTCGAAACCCCCCGATTGTTACCGCGGTTTTGCTTGACGCGCGCGATGACCTTAGCTGAGGCCTAGGATGAAGCGCCGATTGGAGGGACGGATCGACCGCGCGTTAGATGCGTAAAGCGTCGTAAACCGCTTGATGTCTGCGGTGTCGACCTCGACCGGTTCCATTGCAACCATCCACTCCACGTTTTCGGTGCAGGGCGGAGTCGTTAATGATCCCTCATAGGTCCAGTAGCCGAGCGAGGCCGGCAAAAGCCCGTTGGGATCGAACTCGTCAACTGCCATCTCCTCGCCGGGCCGGGCCGGAAAGACCTTGGCGAGACCGGCAAAGCTGATATTTGTCGCGCCAGGCGTAAGAAGGGCGCTCAGCACACCCAGAGTATCGCTCTTTGTGTCTTTATGGACAAAATGCGCTTCCATCGGGAAGCTCGTGCCCGCCACGTGATGCTCGCTCGGCGCGTGGAAATGCAACTGTGCCAATTGGTAGACGCGATCCCCGCGGGTCAAGGTGCTGCCTTCCGGCATGTTGATTTGAATGGTGTGGCCGTTGTTCACCATCCTGCCGCCGCCCTTGAGCCAACTGATGTCGATGCGCGGTATATCCGCCTTTACCGTGCCGGCGATGTCGATGGGTGACTGCTGCCTGCCCGCCGAACAGGCGAAATTTCTCGTGTCCAGATCGGCCCAATGCTCCGGCCCGACCGAGCCGCCATATCCCCAATGGGCGCTGGCCGCACGCGCGGTCTGGGCGCAGATCGGGCACACGCCCAGCGCGATGAATGCTCTAATCAGGTTACGACGATGCATATTGCCTCGCTCCTTGATGCGAACCTTATGTCCTTGCTTCCAATTGGTGCAGTCAAGGCACAGCCGCAAGGGCGGGCGTAGGTTGAGCCGCGCCACCAGCGTACACGCCAGCCAGTCCTCGTCGAACTGGTAAACTGGAAGAAGCGTCGCCGCCGGCGATCGTTGGAGGCTCCGCTCCCCGGTCCGTGGAAATGGCTGGCGACGTGGCTGAGATTCACCGTGCCGCCGCTGATCAGGCCAACAACCAGCACAGCCGGCGTCGCCGGTCCGGCTGTTACTCGGCGGTATGTCGCGCGTAACGTTGAAGCGGGAGTGTCGGGCAGGCAGTGCATTGCAAAGGATCCCCTCTTTGGCGAGACGAATTCCTCCATTCCAACTGATTCCCGACCTCTCGGCCACCCACTGTGTAGCCTGCCCGCCACGCTCCCCAAGACCATAAAGGCATGGATAAAACTCGCGAATACGCCTTGGAAAGCAGGTCTCAAAGGCCAAGGGGACCTTCCATCTGGAAAATGCCAAGCAAAGCTCGCGTTCGGACGATCCATGCGGTTGCCAGGCTGGCTGCCTCCGGTCAGGCGAGATCCGGATCCTTCCGCGAGGATAGCTGTAAACGTCCACAGGCTGCATCGCTGTGCGCTTTGCCCTTCGATGGCGGGAACACAACCCGCACGGAGGCGACGAATGATTCAGCTGATCACACCTGGCCTCTACAGCGAATTCGCAGGCGAGCTCAAAGAGATGCACGGGCTCAGATATCGGGTTTTCAAGGAGAGGCTCGATTGGGAAGTTCAGACCGGAGGCGAAATGGAAACAGACACCTTTGACGACTTGAAGCCTGTCTATCTGCTGCTCAAGGGATCCGATTGGCGAATTCGTGGCTGCGTGCGCCTCTTGCCAACCACTGGGCCGACCATGTTGCGCGACACATTCCCGGCGCTGCTGGGTGAGGCTGTGGCGCCCGCGAGTCCCGACATATGGGAAAGCAGCCGTTTCGCGCTCGATTTGCCCCCATCAACGCCCAAGGCGGCAGGCGGCCTTGCCCAAGCAACCTACGAGCTCTTCGCCGGCATGATCGAATTCGGCTTGGCCAACAATCTCACCCGGATCGTGACGGTGACCGATACGCGTATGGAACGGATCCTTCGCCTCGCAACGTGGCCATTGTCGCGCATCGGAAAGCCGCAGCCCGTCGGCAAAACGGAGGCGGTGGCCGGGTTTCTCGAGATCTCTCACGCCAGCCTGTTGCGCATCCGCTGGAGGGGACGTCTGAATGGGCCGGTACTGTGGCAACCGATTCTCGGCCTGCCGCACGGCCCATGCGGATAGCCAAGACGTGGTGCGTGGCCCCAGGGATCGGAAGAGGGTTTGCTTCTCGTCGCCGAAAGGAGTCATTGCGTCCGGCCTGGAGAAGCAAACCGAGGAATGATGCATGAAGCAGCGTCCGCACAATTGAACGGCGAGATCAAAGAGTGCGCTGGGGCTACCCATTCGCACTCGGCCCAAGTATTCCCCGTCTCCTCCGGCCGGCTTGCATGCTATTAACGCAGGTGAGGGCGCCGGCCATGATATGCGCAGCCCGTTGAAGGCGGAAGCGTGCGCCCCGGTTCACATCACCCGCATTGGACTGAGGTTTAGTTCATCCATGGCGTGGATGATGGCTATCCCAACAATCAATTTTACCGAACTTACTGGATTCCATTAGAAGACTCTAACTGAGCGCATGCCGGGCGGCGTCCCTCGTCTGCGTCGGCTAAGGCTGCCGGGAAGAATTCGGAGAAGAACATGTGCGGAATTGTTGGCATCGTTGGGCAACAGCCGGTGTCGGAACGCCTGGTCGACGCATTGAAGCGTCTGGAATACCGCGGCTATGATTCGGCCGGCATTGCGACGATCACCGAGGGCACCTTGCACCGCCGGCGCGCGGAGGGCAAGCTCGTCAATCTCGAGAGGAGACTCAAGGAAGAGCCGCTGGGTGGTACCATCGGCATCGCCCACACCCGCTGGGCAACCCATGGGCCACCGACGGAACGCAATGCACACCCGCACTTCACGGATGGTGTGGCCGTCGTCCATAACGGCATCATCGAGAATTTCGCCGAACTGAAGGACGAATTGGCGGCGACGGGAGCCGAGTTCCAGACCGACACCGACACTGAGGTCCTTGCGCATCTCTTGGCAAGGCACCGCCGGGAGGGCATGAGGCGTGGTGAGGCGGTCCATGCCATGCTGAAAAGCGTCAGGGGTGCCTACGCGCTTGCCATCCTCTTTGAGGATGATCCGTCGACCATCATTGCGGCGCGCAATGGACCACCGCTGGCGATCGGTCACGGCGACGGCGAGATGTTCCTGGGCTCCGACGCGATCGCGCTTGCTCCATTCACGAATGAAATCACCTATCTCATTGACGGTGACTGGGCCGTTGTCGGCAGGACGGGCGCTGATATCTTTGATTACGACGGCCACCCCGTCGCGCGTCCGCGCCAGACCTCCGTGGCCGTGGCCACTCTGGCCAACAAGGGCAGCCATCGCCACTTCATGGAGAAGGAAATCCTCGAGCAGCCCGAGGTCATCGCCGATGCGCTCGGTCATTATATCAATTTCATCGAAAATGGTGCCGAGGCGGTTTTTGGCATCGACTTCGCCAAGATCCCGAGCTTGGCGATCTCTGCCTGCGGCACCGCATATCTCGCCGGGCTGATCGGAAAATACTGGTTCGAGCGCTATGCGCGCCTGCCGGTCGAAATAGATGTTGCATCCGAATTCCGCTATCGCGAGATTCCGTTGTCGCCGCAGTCTGCGGCTCTGTTCATTTCACAGTCGGGCGAAACCGCCGATACGCTGGCATCGCTGAGGTACTGCAAGCAGCTTGGGCTGAAAATTGGCGCTGTCGTCAATGCGCGCGAATCGACCATCGCTCGGGAGGCCGATGTGGTCTTCCCGATCCTTGCCGGCCCAGAGATCGGCGTCGCCTCCACCAAGGCCTTCACCTGCCAGCTAGCCGCTCTTGCCGCACTCGCCATCCACGCAGCCAAGGCCCGCGGAACCGTGACCGAAGATGAGGTGCAGGCGCTCGTCGAGAGCCTCGCCGAAATGCCGCGCCTCATGAGGCAGGTACTGGACAGCATCCAGCCGGAGATTGAGCTTCTGTCGCGCGAACTGTCAAAGTGTCATCATGTCCTTTATCTCGGCCGTGGCACAAATTTCCCACTGGCGATGGAGGGTGCGCTGAAGCTCAAGGAGATTTCCTACATCCACGCCGAAGGCTATGCGGCGGGTGAATTGAAGCACGGTCCTATCGCATTGATAGACGAGAACATGCCAGTGATCGTCATCGCGCCACATGACCGCTTTTTCGACAAGACCCTCTCCAACATGCAGGAAGTGGCCGCCCGCGGAGGGCGCATAATCCTCATCACCGATGGAAAAGGGGCAGCCGCATCGAAACTCGATACGATGCACACGATCGTGCTGCCGGCCACCGACGAGATTATCGCGCCGATGATCTTCTCGCTGCCGATACAGCTTCTTGCGTACCACACGGCGCTCTTCATGGGCACAGATCTCGACCAGCCACGCAACCTGGCAAAATCAGTCACCGTCGAATGATGTGACGCCTTCATTAGTCGCAACGCTCGCCCATTCGGAAAAACTCCAAGCACTTCAACCGGCGCTCAAGCGCGCCGCTACCGCCTTGCCGTTATTTGCTGGAGCATCCCGTTTAGCGACGATTGGTTATCCCTTTGGCCTCCCCTCACGCTGCTTGGCTGTGCCTACGGGCAAACCCGGTCGAGAAAAGCATCGAATACGCAGCAATAGCGCTAACCACAAAGCGATCCTCCTGCCGCATGCGGATAAAACCCTTCGCTGTCCACTATTTCGTCCTCGCTCGATGATTGCGGCTCGCCGCGGTCTTCGTCGGTGAGACGGTTGCCCTTTGACTTGCCAGGCGGCCAGCTGCGATGTGCGGGCTGTAGGAATCCCGTGTAACCTCGTTCTGGATCTAACGCTCACCGATAGGCCCGGCCAGTCGCAAGAGGACCGGGCGATGATCGGACACTTCCAGGAACCGCTCGATGGTTCGGTCGAGCGCGAGGATCATGAAATCGTGGCCGCACGGCACGAGATTGGGCGAGATAAAGACATGGTCGATCAGCGACTTGAAGGGCGCCTTGACGCAGGTGATTTGCTTGTCCGAAGCATCCTGCGCGGCGAGCGCGGTCAGGCCGGCGGCGGTCAGCGCGGTCTCTGGAAGCCAAGGTTGCATTGAGTCGCCGCCGATTCAGTCGTTATCGAAGCTGGGATACTGGGCGAGTTCGGCGATTGCTTCGGCGATCACGCGCCCACCCATCTGCCGGCGGCCTCCACCGTGTCGCCGGACTGCGCCGCACGCGTCAGCGCAAGCGCCGGGACCGCCAGCAAACCTGCTGCAACGCTTTACCAGGGGTCACATCCCGGCAAGCGGGGCATCGGCCGCGCCCTAATCGCAGCTGTATCCGATTGCAAACGTGTCAGGGCTTATCTGCCGCAGGCGTGGCAGGTCCCCCGCATAATCGTCATTCGCCGCCTGAGGCCACCGAGATGAAGCTCTTCCTCCCGTTAGAATGAACGTTCGAAACGGAGGATGCCGCCGACACTGCTCTTTTTGTTGGCATTAGCCCAGCTAATGGAAGGGTCGACCTTGCCGACGGCGGAGTCGCCGTAGCGGTCATAGTCGAGTTCGGCTGTAATTGTGAAATCTGCAAGAAACGCATAGGCAACGTTTGCAGCGACACCATAGTTCCTGAGCTGATCACCCGAGAGCTGAAGATTCAACGAAGTTGTCTCATTGAGCTTGTAAGTGGCGCCGGCCCAGAAAGCCCAGTTACCGCCCCAACTTTTGTAGAACCCGCGACCATGAGCGTCGATTGCGTTAGTGACGTCATCGTTGAGCTTGCCGCTGGAGCCGTAGCCGAACATTCCGAATAGCGAGAGTTGGTCGGTAACATCGACGTCGATGCGGACCTTGCCGGCGACCGATTCGTAGTTGCTATCATAAGCGACAACGCCGGTGATCGCGCCCCAGTGTTGTGTGTATTTCACTCCGCCGACTAGGTGCGGAACGTAGCTGTCGATGGTGCCGACCAGGCCCGAGCCTTCTTCGAGTGAAACCACAGCCGAAAAGCCGTTACCGGCGTCAAAGTAGTACTGAACCACATTAGTATCGAAGGCGCCGTACGGGATAAGCATCTGATTGAGCACGTCGCCCGCGTAGCCAATAAACATGTCGAAGGCGGACCAGTCCTTACCAACTCGGAGGCCACCAAGCTGAACCCAGGCGAAAGTCAACTTGATGCCTTGGCTGAAGGCATAGTATCGAGGACTGTCCGAACCGGAATAGGCGGTGTTACTGCCGTAGTTCATGCCGGTCTCGATGTAGGTCTGTAATGTACCGAGTTCGGTCTCTTGCCCGGTCCAAGTTTTGAATGTGAAGCGCGTGTGGTTTTGCCATATCCCCTGGGCCTCGCCAGTCTTCACATCCGTGGTTCTAGCTTGGTCATACGATACGACATCGCCGAGGCCGATGTCGTAACGGACATAGCCGCCGATGCGCAGGCAGGTCTCGGTGCCGGGGATGTAGTAGTAACCAGCGCCGTAAACGTCGCAGATCTTGACGTATTCAACGGGCTCAGGCTCGGCCAGGACGATGGCGTCGGCGGCTCGGGCACAGGAAACGGCGATCAGGGCCGCAGCTGAGCCGAGCAGGAGGCTCCTGATGTTCATTCTTGATCTCCGTTCAAATATTGAAGAAGGGGACGTCAACGAACGAGCCAGCCCTTCCTGTCCCCACAATCGAAAACGATGCACATCGCGCTGCGCCTATCG
Source organism: Mesorhizobium helmanticense (assembly GCF_003034915.1). Taxonomy (GTDB): domain Bacteria; phylum Pseudomonadota; class Alphaproteobacteria; order Rhizobiales; family Rhizobiaceae; genus Mesorhizobium; species Mesorhizobium helmanticense. The sequence continues at coordinate 25,903 of NZ_PZJX01000010.1, forward strand.
CAGTGTGACACACGGATCATAATAATTATTCAACAACAGGGGCGATGAAGCTGAATCATACTTCAACACCATAAGTTGTTGTTCTAGTACCACTTGCTTGAAATGCCTGTGGAGGAATCAAATACTTCCGAGTCGATTGCCATGATTATCTCCGATAGCTGCGGGCGTACCGTCACAACGGCTTCGAAAATCACCCCGCAAGTGACGTGCCAACCGCACGACCAAGCTATGATTGACACTCAAGTTTGCCGTCGGACCTTGGTTTGCGTTTCCTTTTTTGCTCTTAGGGTCAAGCTGAGCACGAAAAGCAAATGTTTCGGACATGGTTCGTCTGTTCGCTTCGCGACAGTATCGTTCAATGGCGATAGCTTTTGTTTGTTTTGAGCCTCGACATTGTTGACATCATGCGAGTGCACCGCTCGGTACGTCAGCCGAGATGCCCCACTGATGCCGGCATGCCTAGGCGTAAGCGTCCTCGTTAGGGCGAAGGGCCACACCTCGGCGGTGGCGAGGTGCACCAGCTTTCCAGCTAGTCCGGACAAAGTGGTTCCGAAAGGCGGGAAGGTCGAGACGAGCCGTTGTAAGCCCCTCTCTGAATCGGAAGCCGTGCATGGGCCATTTTTGTTTTTACGGAAGCACATGCGAATTCGCTCGATTGTCAGTTGCGAGCGACGCTTGAGTTGCGCTTCACTCCGGCGCTTTGCCGGGCCACAGGAGCGCGATTTGTCGGTGATCATGCGCCTGGCGTAGCGCTACTTTCTAAATTGGTTCATCAGGCTTGCAGCCTTGACAGGGGCGGACCTGGACGGGCTCCTCGAGCACAATTCCCGCTCTGACAGACGGTGCGCCACAGCCAAAGCCTCGTGCCGGCAATTAATACGACGAACTCATCGAGATGCCAGGTATCGCTACGTGACGCCGTCTTACGCACCAGCCGGCGAGCAAAAGTCTGGTCCCAACGCCGAATCGACTGGTCGGATGGGGCATGCTGCGTTCCATCGGACGCTGAAGGGAGGGGATAGGATAGGATAGTAGCACCAAACGGTGTGCGGGAAAGTCTCGACGGGAAACCCATGGCGCTTGTCGCTGACCAGCGCGTGCTCATACCATCGCTGTCCAGCCAAGGCTGAATGGGGCTATCGCTGCCAAATAATCGGGCCCAAAGCGGACCGGACTGATATAGCGCAAAGACACAGGAGAGCGCAGTGGTAAGGATGGAAGGCAACAACATGGGACGGTAACTGTTGCAGACCACAAAACATCGCGAAGCCCGCCTGCCTTGGTACACCATCTATCCGACTGTCGCGGAGTTCTCTGGGGCGGTCGGCGCCGACGCTTATGAGGAATGGCTCAGGAACCTACCGGCTAACGATCCGGCGTCACTCTACTTGCACGTTCCGTTCTGCCGATCAAAGTGCTGGTATTGCGGCTTCCCCACCACCATCACCCGCCATGATGCGCCGATCGTTAATTATCTGGCGGCGCTGCGTGACGAGATACGTTTGGTCTCGGAGCACGCGCCGCAGGCGCTGCCCGTGAGCGATGTGCATTTCGGCGGCGGAACGCCAACTCTCATGGGGCCAGTTGAGTTCCTCGCCCTGACGGAATTCCTGCGCCGCCACTTTGCGCTTGCGGAAACAGCTACGATCGCCGTCGAGATCGATCCACGCACGTTCACGGCCGATATGGCCGAAGCCTTGCAAGCAGCCGGCGTGAACCGCGCGAGCCTCGGCGTGCAGAGCTTCGATCCCATTGTTCAAAAAGCGATCAACCGGGTCCAGAGTGAGGCGCAGACGGCGGCTGCCGTCGAAATGCTGCGTCGGCATGGAGTGACAAGCATCAACTTCGACCTCATCTTTGGTCTCCCGCATCAAACGGTGCAGTCTTGCGTCGAGACCACGAGGGCGGCGGTCGCCATGCGCCCCAACCGGCTTGCGGTGTTCGGCTACTCGCACATTCCGTCCTTTATTAAGAATCAGCGCCTCATCGAGGAGGCATCGCTTCCGGGCAGCGCTGCCCGCGCCGAACAGGATGCGGCCATTGCCGTGACGCTCATTGCCGCCGGCTACCGAGAGATCGGGCTCGACCATTTCGCCTTGCCGGACGACGATCTCGCGCTGGCACAGAAAACCGGTCGCCTGCGGCGCAACTCGCTGGGCTACTCGGCCGACACCTGCAAAACCCTGATCGGTTTCGGCGCGTCGGCTATCGGGCGTGTCGGCGAGGGCTACGTCCAGAACGAGGTTACACGGGATTCCTACTGCCGGCACATCGCAGCTGGCCGTCTGGCGACGTCAAAGGGCTACCGTCTCACCGACGAAGACCGCGCGCGAGCCGCAATCATCGAGCGACTAATGTGCGATCTCGAGGCCGATGTGCCGGCAATCTGTGCCGCCCACGGATCTGATCCGATCCATTTTCTCGATTCTGCTGAACGCTTGGCGATGCTTGCCAAGGACGGGATTGTGGACATCGAAAAGGGTTTTGTCCGCGTACGGCGGCAGCATCGCTTTGCGATGCGCGTTGTCGCTGCCGCATTCGACGCTTTTCTCGACCGGGTTGCCCGCTGAGTCAGCCAACCAAGTGTGAGGAGGCCAAGGCGACGCCGAAGCGAAATTTGACGCCCATGCGGTTTCCTTTCTTCGAGGTCAGGTTCACAGCCTTCGCCGGCGTAGCAGGCCTCAAGCGGCTTCCCGCCCTCGAAGAAAGCCACGGTGTCGCCATCGATCGCGATCCGCTCGAATTGGTGCGATAGCCGATCTCGTAGTAGGCGCGTACTCATCTGCGCTCTGGTCGCCGCTCTCCGCCTTATAAGCCATGACTGGATCGAGCGTTCCATCGTCAGGAAGGGATAGACCAACTGCCAATCCCGGACCCAAATTCGACAAGGCGCGCTGCTTGATCTGGTCGTCGTAAAATGTAGATCGGCTGGACCGCGGGATCGTGGCTATATGCGTGATCTTTCTCAGCTGCTTGATCGTGGATCTTGCCGCTCCCGCCGACGGCCACGATGTGGAAGGGCTTGCCCTCCACGGCGATCTCGCCGTTCCTGGTGAACGATCGCGCCGACACGATATAGGGCTTGAGGGTCGGTCACGACGATGTTGTCCCCTGCCGCGGCGATGCACGGCCGTGCCCGTCCATCGAATAGAGGTCGTGAGCTTGAGCGAGTTGGCGATCTTGCCAGCCACGAAGCTTGGCGTTCTGGTGACGCTCAACAAGGCGACCGCAGCAATGGAACGTGCTGCCAGAGAAGCCGAATCCGTTGAGGCGGGCGGCAAGCTGCGGCCGCGCGTGCAAATCTGTAGGGTCAGGGAACTATTGAAGGGCAGAAAGCCCACGCTTCCATCTGTCTATGACATTATCTCTGCCGCTGCCGCCCGGCAGGTGGCCGCCGCGGTTGCCAACGCGACAGGAAATACGGGACCCGCCGTCCTTCAAATATTCCATCGCCGGCAGCGGACAGAAAGCCACGAACGATCAGTCGCCGACACCTGTGAACAAGCCGTGTGCGACATTGCAATCATCCATTTATTGGCTCAACTGCCCACATGGCCGTGAATGAACTGGATCTGTTGGTTTTCCAGATGGCAGTGGAAAGCGTCCGCTCACTCTGCTTGAGCTTCAATGACAAAGCGGCGGAGATAGCCGCGAGGAGCCGCGGAAACCTGCTTTTCGATGTGCGGATCGATGATGACGCCGAGGTCCAACGGCTCGCAGCCATCCGATATCGAGGCGGGCAGATTGGTGTGCTGGCGTTGGACAGACAAGGCCTTATTAGCCGCTACTGCGTCGTCGACGGTACCTTCTCCCGCTTCATTGCACCGTTGGAGAATTGGACCAGCATGCCGGTGTCAATGCAGGCCAAAATCGATGTCACTCACTATGCCGGCCTCTTCCTAGGCGCGTTGCGAAATGCCGGTCATATGCTTGGCAACTAGCGCGGGCGGAACGCATCTGTGGATCTTTGCATCCGCCTGGGCGTTTGAGCCGGCGGCTCATCGAGGTTCTGCAGCGCGCGGATGTGCCAGGGCCGGGGTGATAGCCGCCTCTGCCCAACAGATCGCCGGCGAGGGCTTGTCGGACAATGAATGTCGTCAATTCACCGTCCGAGAAATGGTGTCTGGCTCACAAGAAGCACAGCGAATTGAGACTGAAACGCAGTCCAGCTGGGAAACCCAGCGCGAAGGCCGGAAGGTAACTTATCTGCGATAGAGGCAACGGGAAGGCGCCTTCCACTTACAAGGCAGCGCCCAATATGTCGGTACTCGCCTGAGGAATTCCCATGGCGGGCAGGGCTACCTCGCGATCCGATCTCGATAGGCTTGTTGTACCTCAGACCGGACTCGATGTTCAGAATTTCCTCAGCGGCTTGCCCGCACGCCACCGCCAGCTCGCCGACCACGTGCTCACGATAGGCACGACCGATATGAGTCCCCTCCGACTTAGCAGTCCTCGGGAATGCGCGAATATTGATACACCTCGAAGGAGAGCAACGGCGCGCCAAACAGCCTCTCATCGCACCAAGTCGTACATAGGGCGCATTCCTGTTCCGGCCGTCCCGGGCGATGCTCGATCCATCTCTCCAGAACAGCGGAGCAAGCCAGTGACGCCCACGAAGCTTCTGATTGGGCAGATCGCCATTGTGTTCGCCATCGTTCTCCTCGGCGTGTGGGCTGCCACGCAATGGTGCGCTCATATGCTAGCCTTTCAGGAACAACTCGGCGCGCCATGGTTTGTCGCGGCTGGCTGGCCGATCTACGAGCCGTGGAAACTGTTGGAATGGTGGTTCCAATTCGATGCCTATGCGCCCGAGGTATTCGACAAGGCGGGCATGCTTGCGGGCACCAGTGGATTCATGGGCTGTGCCGCTGCGATCGCTGGTTCCCTCTGGCGCGCGCGCCAGCGCGGCTTGGTCACCACCTATGGCTCCTCTCGATGGGCGGCGACGCGGGAGATCGAGAAAGCAGGGCTGTTTCAGCCGGCAGGCGTCTTCCTCGGCAAACTGAAGGACCGGTATCTGCGTCATGACGGGCCTGAGCACGTCATGGCCTTTGCGCCGACACGTTCCGGCAAGGGCGTCGGACTGGTTGTCCCAACCCTTCTCTCCTGGTCCGGCTCGGCCGTCATTCACGACATCAAAGGCGAGAACTGGCAGCTGAGCTCCGGCTGGCGGTCGAGGTTCTCGCATTGCCTTTTGTTCAATCCGACTGATCCGCGATCGGCCCGCTACAACCCGCTGCTGGAGGTACGCAAAGGTTCGGACGAGATTCGCGATGTCCAAAACATCGCCGACATTCTAGTCGATCCGGAAGGCGCGCTGGAGCGGCGGAATCATTGGGAGAAGACCAGTCATTCACTCCTCGTCGGCGCTATCTTGCACGTGCTCTACGCCGAAGAGGAAAAGACTCTTGCCCGCGTCGCCACCTTTCTGTCGGACCCGCAACGCTCGTTTGCCGCGACTTTGCGGCGAATGATGACGACCAACCATCTCGGCTCGGCCAATAAGCCTCAGGTCCATCCCGTCGTGGCCTCGGCGGCACGAGAGGTGTTGAACAAATCGGAGAACGAACGTTCAGGCGTCCTCTCGACCGCCATGTCTTTTCTCGGCCTCTACCGTGATCCGACCGTGGCGGCGGTAACATCGGACTGCGACTGGCGCATTGCCGATCTGATGGATGCGGAGTGGCCGATGTCGCTCTATCTGGTCGTGCCGCCATCGGACATCTCGCGCACCAAGCCCTTGGTGCGACTGATCCTGAACCAGATCGGCAGGCGGCTGACGGAGCGCCTCGAGGGTGACCCAAAGAAGAGCCGCAAGCATCAACTGCTCATGATGCTGGATGAGTTTCCGGCGCTCGGTCGCCTCGACTTCTTTGAGACCGCGCTCGCGTTTATGGCCGGTTACGGAATTCGTGCCTACTTGATCGCGCAATCGTTGAACCAGATCTCCAAGGCGTATGGCGACAACAACGCCATTCTGGACAACTGCCATTTGCGAATTGCCTTTTCCTCCAATGATGAGCGCACGGCCAAGCGAATCTCGGACGCGCTTGGCACGGCCACGGAACTCAGATCCATGCGCAACTATGCGGGCCACCGGCTGGCACCTTGGCTCTCGCATGTCATGGTGAGCCGTCAGGAAACCGCCCGCCCGCTGCTGACACCGGGCGAGGTGATGCAATTGCCGCCCGCGGACGAACTGGTGCTGGTTTCGGGATTGCCCCCCATCCGGGCCAAAAAGCTGCGATACTATGAGGATCACAATTTCACCGAGCGGGTGCTGCCTTCGCCGGTGTTGCGCGACGGACCCTACGCGGACTGCCCGATGTCGCGGCCGGACGATTGGACTGGGCAAGTACGCGGCGTCGACCGTCGTCTTGCGTCCGACGATGAAAGCGCTGGCGCCGCGCTTGCGGACGAGGGAGGTGTTCAGCAGCAGCGCCATCCTGGCCTACCCGAAGAACATACCGCCGTCACCCAGGAACCGGACCAGGACGATCTGTCCAGACCCGCAGACGATGATAGCGAGGCGATGGCGGACAAGCGCGTCATGGACCGGATCTCCACCGTCGCAGGTGCCTATGGCATCAACGAGGGAAGGGACGATGATAAGGATATCGTCCCCGGCTTCTGAACGCTTTCCGCAGCTCGGGCGTATCTCAGCGTAGATAACGGCCGTAAGCAATTTTGGGCATCTCGATAATGCTTGTTCCGCCGCCGGCCCGCCAGCGCCGGCCAGTTGGAACAAGCGCATGAAGCCCCACCGCATTCGTCACCAGTTTCTGCTCGAACCGGAATTGAGCGAGAAGCTGGACAACCTCAGCCGCGATCCCTCGACCACAAAATCCGCGGTCGTCGCGAAGGCCGTAGAAGCTTTCATCGAGCGGCGTGGCGAGAATGAACTCGATCGGCGCTATGGCATGAGGCTGGACCGTCTTTCCCGCGACCTCAGTCACGTCAGGCGCGATGTCGACATGACATTGGAAAGCTTGGCGCTCTTCATCCGCTTTTCGATCACGCTTCATGCCCACACGCCTGTTCCGGACAAGGCGACGCAGGCGATTGCTCAGGAGCGTTTCGACAAATTCGTCGAGCAGGTCGGTCGCCAGATCGCATCGGGGAAACGCTCGTTTGGCAAAGACAATGGCGGAGGAGGGGAAGGATGAGCACTCATCCAGAGGCCGACCACCGACGCCGCGCCATGCTGCGCACCGCCATGGGTCCGACGATCACTGAGGCGCTGGCCGATCCATTGGTCATCGAGGTGATGGTCAATCCCGATGGTGCGCTGCGGCTCGACCGGCTGGGAGAAGGCCGAATCGATACGGCCGTGCATATGCATCCTTCCGAGGCGGAACGCATCATCCGCCTGGTCGCTTCCCACGTGCGTGCCGAGGCGCATGCGGACAATCCGATTGTCAGCGCCGAATTGCCATCGGGCGAACGCTTCGAGGGACTGCTGCCGCCTGTCGTGCTGGCGCCTTGCTTTGCCATCCGCAAACCAGCCGCAAAGCTCTACACGCTGGCCAACTATGTTGCCGATCGCATCATGTTGCCGCTGCAGGCCGATGCGTTGATAAAGGCAGTCCGAGAACGGCGCAACATCCTTGTCGCCGGAGGCACGTCGTCGGGTAAGACGACGCTTGCCAATGCGCTGCTGGCCGAAGTCGCCGAATGCGACGAGCGAGTGATCCTCATCGAGGACACCCGCGAACTGCAATGCGCAGCAAAGGACTGCGTTGCCCTGAGAACCAGGCGGGGCTCGGTCACACTCGCCGATCTCGTGCGCTCGACGCTCCGGCTCCGCCCCGACCGCATCATCGTCGGTGAAGTCAGGGGCGCGGAAGCGCTGGACATGCTCAAGGCATGGAACACCGGGCACCCCGGCGGCATCGCCACGGTTCATGCCAATTCGGCGCGCTCTGCCCTCTATCGCATCGAGCAGCTTGCACAGGAAGCTGTCGTCACCGTGCCGCGCCGCCTCATCGCCGATGCCATCGATCTCATCGTCTTCATCGCGGGGCGCGGCTCGTCGCGCCACATCGATGCAATCGCTGAGGTCACAGGTCTCGACGGCAGCGGCGACTACGCCGTCACCCCACTCACGCCTCAGCAACTCCAGCAACTCTGAAAGGCCCCCTTATGCGCAAGAAGCTCCGCTTTCTTTCGTTTGCCGCGCTCGCGTTTCTTCTCACAGTTCCGGCGCACGCTGCCGGCTCCGGCATGCCTTGGGAACAGCCGCTGCAGCAGATCCTGGAATCGGTGCAGGGACCGGTCGCCAAAATCGTCGCGGTGATCATCATCATCACCACCGGCCTGACCCTTGCCTTCGGCGATACTGCAGGCGGTTTCCGCCGGCTGATTCAGATCGTCTTCGGCCTGTCGATCGCCTTCGCCGCATCGAGCTTCTTCCTCTCGTTCTTCTCCTTCGGCGGCGGGACGCTCGTCTGATGGCCGCCGGAGTGCAACATATCGAGGGCTTCGAGGTTCCCGTTCACCGGGCCTTGACTGAACCGATCCTGCTGGGCGGCGCGCCGCGGGCGGTGGCGATCCTCAACGGCACGGTGGCTGCGGCCATCGGACTAGGCTTGCAGCAATGGATTGCCGGGCTAGTGCTCTGGCTTGGCGGCCACACGCTCGCGGTCTTTGCCGCAAGGCGCGATCCCGACTTTGCCAGCGTGCTTGTCCGTCACCTTCGCCTGAGGGGATGGCTCGCATGCTGAACCTTTCGGAATATCGCGGCAAGGCCGACCGGCTTGCCGACCATCTGCCCTGGGCAGCACTGGTGGCGCCCGGCATCGTGCTCAACAAGGACGGCAGCGTTCAGCGGACTATTCGGTTTCGCGGGCCCGATCTGGAAAGCTCGACCGAAGCCGAACTCATCGGCATCTGCGCCCGGGCCAACAATGCGCTTAGACGCCTTGGCTCCGGCTGGACATTGTTTTTCGAGACCGAGCGCATCGAAGCGCTGGGCTATCCGTCCTCGCGTTTCCCGGACGCGGCGTCATGGCTGGTTGATGAAGAACGGCGTGCTGCCTTCGAAGGCAAGGTCGCGCATTTCGAGAGCCGCTATCACCTGACCTTGCTGTCCATGCCGCCACCGGACGCCCAGGCGCGGGCGGAAAGCGCGCTCGTCGACTCGCATCATTCAGAAGGCGAAAGAGACTGGCGCCAGGAGATGGCGCGGTTCCGTGACGAGACCGACCGTGTGCTGGATCTTCTGTCGGGCTTCATGCCCGAAGTGCGTCCGCTCGATGACGCCGAGACGCTGACATACCTGCACGACACGATCTCGACCCGCCGCCATCCGGTCGCCGTGCCGGAAACGCCAATGCATCTGGACGGCATCCTGGTCGATGTGCCGCTTACCGGCGGCTTGGAGCCGATGCTGGGTGAGCAACATCTTCGCACACTTACCATCCTCGGCTTTCCGAACCTCACCCGGCCCGGAATCCTCGATGCCCTCAATCATCAGGATTTCGCCTATCGCTGGATGACGCGCTTCATTCCGCTCGGCAAGACCGAGGCCACCAAGACGCTGACCCGCTTGCGCCGGCAGTGGTTTGCCAAGCGCAAATCGATCGTCGCAATCCTGCGCGAGGTTGTAAGCAACGAACCCGTTCCGCTCGTCGACAGCGACGCCGACAATAAGGCGCTCGACGCCGATGAAGCACTTCAGGCGTTGGGCGGCGATCATGTCGCCTTCGGGTATCTCACTGCAACGGTGACGGTATGGGACGAGGATCGCCAAGCCGCCGCTGAGAAACTTCGCGCGGTCGAGCGCATCATCAATGGGCTCGGGTTCACCACCATCCGCGAAAGCGTCAATGCGGTCGAAGCCTGGCTCGGCTCGCTGCCGGGTCATGTCTATGCCAACGTTCGTCAGCCGCTCGTTCACACGCTGAACCTTGCCCATCTCATGCCGCTTTCCTCGGTGTGGGCCGGTCCTGCGGCGAACGAGCATCTGGCTGAAGTCACTGGACGAGAGGCCCCGCCGCTCCTCATCGCCGAAACCAGCGGGTCGACTCCGTTCCGGCTTTCTTCCCATGTCGAAGATGTCGGCCACATGCTGATCGTTGGACCGACCGGCGCCGGAAAATCGGTTCTGCTTGCCCTGATCGCCCTGCAGTTTCGTCGCTATGCCGGCGCGCAGGTCTATGTCTTCGACAAAGGCAATTCGGCGCGCGCGGCAACGCTTGCCATGGGTGGAGAGCATCATGTCTTGGGTTCGGACGGTGCGCTTGCCTTCCAGCCACTGCGCAATATCGGTGATCAGGGCAGGCGCAGCTGGGCAGCTGAATGGATCGCCGGCCTGATTGCCCATGAGAACGTCACCCTCACGCCGGAGGTGAAGGAGGCGATCTGGTCGGCGCTCAACAGCCTCGCCACCGCGCCGGCGCGGGAGCGCACGCTGACCGGTCTGTCGGTCCTGCTTCAGTCCAATGCACTGAAGTCCGCCTTAATGCCCTACACGCTCGACGGTCCCTTCGGCCGATTGCTCGATGCCGACGACGATCGGCTGGCCTTGTCGGATGTGCAGTGCTTCGAGACCGAGGAGCTGATGCATAGCCAAAGCGCTGTGCTGCCTGTGCTCACCTACCTCTTCCATCGCCTTGAGGAGCGGTTCGACGGGCGACCGACGCTGCTCATGCTCGATGAGGCCTGGGTCTATCTCGACAATCCGCTTTTTGCTGCCCGCATCCGCGAATGGCTGAAGGTGCTGCGAAAGAAGAACGTATCGGTGATCTTCGCCACGCAGTCGCTTGCCGACATCGCCGGCTCTGCAATAGCGCCGGCGATCATCGAGAGCTGCCCACAGCGCATTTTTCTCCCCAATGATCGTGCCGTGGAACCGCAGGCACGGACTGCCTATGAGCGCTTCGGTCTCAACGACCGGCAGATTGAACTGATCGCCCGGGCCACGCCGAAGCGGCACTACTATTTGCAGTCGCGCTGCGGCAACCGTCTCTTCGAGCTCGGGCTCGGCCCCATCGCGCTTGCACTTTGCGGCGCCTCGGGTCCAGCCGCGCAAAGCCTGATCGACAGGGTCCTGTCCGAGCACGGGCAGGACAGCTTTGTCTTTCGCTTCCTCGGCGCCCGCGGCCTCGATTGGGCGGCCGAGCTTCTCCAGCAATTCCCTCAACCAACCAAGGAGCAATCGTCATGATGCGGCGCCGCTTTCTCTCGGGCCTGATCACCCTTTCGTTGATCGCCAAGCCGATGGCCGACTACGTGCAGCCGGCCTACGCGCTCATCGTGTTCGATCCGTCGAACTACGCACAGAACGTGCTCACGGCGGCGCGCTCTCTGGAGCAGATCAACAACCAGATCCAGTCGCTCCAGAACCAGGCGACCGTGCTGCAGAACATGGCACGCAATCTTCAGAGTCTGGATTTTTCTTCCGTGGGTCAGCTTACCGGCTCGCTCCAACGGATCGACGGTCTGATGGACCAGGCAAGTGGCCTGAGCTTTGATCTCAACAAGCTTCAGGACCAGTGGCGTAATCAATATCCGGAAAGCTACGACGCCACGATCAAGGTCAGCGATGTAGCGAGCGCCGCACGTGACCGCTGGCAAAGCGCAATGCAGGCATTCCGTCAGACCATGGGTGTTCAGTCGCAGATCGTCGAGAATGTTCGCGGTGATGGCGACCTGCTTGCCGATCTCGTCAACCGCAGCCAAGGCGCGGCCGGTGCGCTTCAGGCAAGTCAGGCCACTAACCAGCTCCTTGCGCTTTCGACCAAGCAGCAGATGCAGATCCAAACGCTGCTCGCAACGCAGTTCCGCGCTGAGGCCGAGGATGCGGCGCGCAAGGCGCAGTCCGAGGAGGCCGCGCGCGAGACGACAAAGCGCTTCCTCGGCACAGGCACGGCCTATCCCGGCAACTGATCACCAATCTCTTGACGACGAGGAAGGCGGCATGAACGACCTTGGGGTCATTGATCGCTTCATGGAGACCTTCATCCGCTACATCGATAGCGGGTTCGGTCTGCTCTCGGGCGATGTCGCCTTCCTTACCACGACCCTGATCGGCATCGACGTCACACTTGCCGGCCTCGCCTGGGCATTCGGCGGCGAACCCAACATATTCGGCCGGCTCATCCGCAAAGTGCTCTATGTCGGCGTCTTTGCCTTCATCTTGAATAACTTCAAGAACCTCGCCGACATCATTTATCGGTCTTTTGCCGGTCTCGGCATCAATGCGTCATCCGGCAATCTCTCCGCCGACAATCTCCTGCATCCGGGTCGCATTGCCGCAACCGGTTTCGAGGGCGCCTGGCCGCTTCTCGATCAGGCAAGCCAGCTTCTCGGCTTCCCAGAAATCTTCGGCAACGCGCTCACCATCTTCGTGCTGCTCGTGGCCTGGTTCCTGGTCATCATCGCCTTCTTCATCCTCTCCATCCAACTCTTCATCACCATCCTCGAATTCAAACTCACCACTCTGGCCGGATTCATTCTTGTGCCCTTCGCGCTTTGGAACCGGTCAGCGTTTCTCGCCGAGCGCGTGCTCGGCAATGTCATCTCGTCGGGCATCAAGGTAATGGTGTTGGCCGTCATCATCGGCATCGGCTCCACGCTCTTTGGCGAGTTCGCTTCCGCGCTGCAAGGCAAGGAGCCGGATCTGGCCGCCGCCATGTCACAGGTCCTGGGCGCCTTGGCGCTCCTTGGTCTCGGCATTTTCGGACCTGGGATAGCCTCCGGTCTTGTCTCGGGCGCGCCGCAGCTTGGCGCGGGCGCCGCACTTGGAACCACGGCAGCCGCAGCCGGTGCATCGCTCGTTGCCGCAGGCGCAGCATTTGCCGGCGCGCGCATGGCAACCGGCAGCGGTCTCACCGCACTCCGTGCCGGCACGACCATGGGGTTAGCGGCTTCTACCGCCTGGCAGATGGAGCGCGCAACATCGCCCGAGTTCGGCCTGCCCGGTGTAGCTGCTGGAATGCATGGTGTGACCAGCGCCGCCGGCGGCGCCGCAATGCGGGCGGCACGATCTGCCGCAGGAGGCTTCGGGCGCAGCGTTGATGCCGGGCGCGAAGCTGCCTGGACCGCGACCGGTGGTGCGCCGACCGCATCCCTGACCGGAAGCCCTACTGGTCCGGTCGCTGATGCCGCGCCCGGCTGGGCCAGGCGCCTGCGTTCCGAACAGACAGCCCGTGCCCACCGTCACGCCGCCATGCAGGCCGTCCGTGAAGGCGACAGGCCGGGAGGCAGCGCCAATCCCTCTCTCAACGACAAGGACGACTAAATGCTATTCAAGCGACCCATTCAACGTTACGGCAAGACGCCCGAGCCGGTCACGCCGTATCAGAAGGCCGCGCAGCTCTGGGACGAGCGCATAGGCTCATCTCGAGTGCAGGCCCGCAACTGGCGGTTCATGGCTCTTGGCTGTCTGACCTTGGCGGCCGGACTTTCCGGCGGACTCGTGTGGCAGTCGATCCAGAGCCGCGTCGTGCCTTACGTCGTCGAGGTCGACGGCTTCGGCGAGGCACGCGCCGTTGCGCCGGCAATCCGGGACTACGAGCCCTCCGATGCCCAGATCGCGTGGCACCTCGGCCGCTTCATTCAGAATGTCCGTTCCGTTTCCACCGATCCGGTGCTGGTGCGGCAGAACTGGCTTTCGGCCTATGACTTCGCCACCGACCGCGCGGCGCTCTTTCTCAACGAGTACGCCAAGGCGAACGATCCTTTCGGTCAGATCGGCACACGCAGCGTGTCGGTGCAAGTGACCAGCGTGGTCAGGGCTTCCGACAGCTCGTTCCAGGTCAAATGGGCCGAGCAGGTTTTTGAGCGCGGCAGCCTTGCCAGCACGACGCGCTGGATCGCGATCCTCACCATCGTGATCCGCCCGCCAAGCAATACTGACCAACTGCGCAACAACCCGCTCGGCGTCTTCATCAACGCCATCGATTGGTCGCGCGAGCTCGACAGTGCTGCGCCGACGTCCGTTTCCCCAAAAGGAGTCCACCAATGAAGAATAGAATGTCGTCGGTCCGTGCCGTGCTGATCCTGTCGGCCTCTACAGCGGTCCTCTCCGCCTGCGCGTCGAAGCCGGTACCACCGCCTGAGATTTCCTATGATGCTGCCGATTTCAAACCAGCCGCAATCGAGAAGCCGCCGGAGAATCCGGTCAAGATAGTCGAGGTGCCAAAGCCGCTGCCGCTACCCGGTCAGCTACAGCCCAATCCGGGCAGGGTGGCCGAAGACAAGCGCTCTCCTGAAGAACGGGTCTCCGATGCCAATAGAGCAGCGACGCAGCAACCTACCAGGTATGGGTACATGAATGCGGTTCAGGTTTATCCATTCGCCGATGGCGCGCTCTATCAGCTCTACGCCGCACCGGAGCGCGTCACCGATATCGCACTCCAGCCGGGCGAGAAACTAACAGCCGTGTCGGCCGGCGACACGGTGCGTTGGGTGATCGGCGATACCGTCAGCGGCACCGGTGACAATCAGCGCACCCATGTGCTGGTAAAACCCTTCGCGCCGGGGCTTACCACCAATCTGGTGATCACCACAGAACGACGCACCTACCATTTGCAGCTTCAAAGCACCGAGAAAACCTCGATGGCGGCGATCTCTTGGACCTATAGCGAGGACCAGATCATCGCGCTACGCCAGCGCAACGCTCAAGCCGAGGCTGCCACGCCGGTAGCTTCGAATGTGGCGCTCGAGAATATCCGCTTTCGGTATTCAATCACTGGCGACACACCACCCTGGAGGCCGACGCGCGCTTTCGACGATGGCAGCAAGGTCTATATCGAATTCCCCCGTCGCATTGATCAGGGTGAAGCGCCTCCTCTCTTCATCGTCGGTGCCGATGGGGACAGCCAGCTCGTCAATTATCGCATGCGCGGCAACTACTACATCGTCGATCGCCTCTTTGGCGCTGCAGAACTGCGTCTAGGCAGCAAGCAGCAGCAGGTGGTTTGCATCACCAGGACTGACGGCCGGCAACCGCCGCGGCGGATTCCGCTCTTTGCGCGGCCCAGCAGGTGAGGGGAGCGCTCATGACCGATACTTCCCGATCCGATGCGCCGCCGAAACTCGATCCCGAGCAGCTGCAATTGCGAGCCTCGCCCCGCCGCGCTGTCCGATTCAGGCGCGGTGTGATCGTCGCCATCGCTGCAGTCGGATCCGGTGCCATTCTGGGCGTCACGATGATGGCGCTTCAAGGACCGGCATGGCGTATCAAGCACCAGGCAGAGGACCGCTATAACACCGAGCGCAAGCCACCCGCCGAGGGACTAGAAGCGCTTCCCAAGGACTATACCGGGATCATGCCGAAGGCCCCTGTGCTCGGACCGCCACTGCCCGGCGACCTTGGTCGCCCCATCCTTGAACGCCAACGTCAGCTCGGCATCGCGCCAGGGCAGGATATCTCCGCCGAGGAGCAGCGCCTTGCCCAGCAAGCAATTGAGGCGCGCGAGTCGCAAGTCTTGTTCCGGCTCGACAATCGACCCAGACAGACAGATGTCGCCGGCGGCGGGCCGAGTGCGCAGCAGCCGTCTGAGGCGCTTCCGCAATCCGGAGCGACGCGCGCGTCAGCTTCCGTTGCTCCAGCCGAGGGTGACCAGAACAACCAACAGCGCAAGCTCGATTTTATCAGTCAGCGGAACACAAGCGGCATCTACAATCAGCACGCGCTGCAGACGCCGGCCTCACCCTACCAACTGATGGCCGGCAGCGTGATCGCGGCCAGTCTCGTCACCGGCATAAATTCCGACTTGCCTGGCCTTGTCGTCGCGCAGGTCACCGAGAATGTGCACGACACAGTCACCGGCAGCATTGTGCTCATTCCGCAAGGCTCACGCCTCATCGGCACTTATGACAGCGTCGTGGCTTTTGGGCAGAGGCGCGCATTGCTGGTCTGGCAGCGAATAATTCTGCCCGACGGTTCCTCGATCGAAATCGACAATCTGCCAGCGACGGATACTGCCGGCTATGCCGGGCTTGAGGACAAGGTCGATTTTCACACCTGGCAGCTGATCAAGGGAGTTGCTCTAGCGACGCTACTGGGCGTTGGTACCGAGTTGAGCTTTGGGGAAAACGAAAGCGACCTAGTTAAGGCGATCCGGGAATCCACTCAGCAAAACATCAGTCAAGCCGGCCAGCGCATCACCGAAAAGAACCTGAATATTCAACCCACCATTATCGTCCGCCCCGGTTGGCCCCTCCGCGTGATTGTACACAAGGATCTTGTGCTGCGCCCATACCCGGCTTGAACAGGAGTAATCATGGCAGATCTGAAACTTGGAAAGCTTCCAGACCGGACACCTTCGAAGATGACCATCACCGTTAGCGCGGACCTGAACCAAGCACTCAAGGACTATGCGGCGCTTTACCGCCAGACCTATGGCGAGTCTGAAACGGTAGCGGTACTCATACCTTTCATGCTGGCAGGGTTTCTGGAAGGCGATCGAGCGTTTGCCAAGGCCAGAAAGGAAGGCCTTCCGGCTGCCGGCATGTCGGAGAAACCGCGACGCGTGTCAGGTTCAGGTTCCGAGTAATGAAGCCAAAGTTTGGTCAATGCCACAAGCCGCCCGATTGCCCAATTTCCCGGCGGTCGCGGCCTACCGATCCGTCATGGTGAGAACCTATGCGCCAACTTCGAGCAGCTGGAACTCAAATAACTGCCTGGGCGCCCGGATACCGCGAACAGACGCAGGGCGTGCTAGCCGCACTGATGGCTAGTGACAAGTGGGAATGCCGTGCAGTTGTTACTCAGAATGAGCTCATCCCAAAGAGGGGGTCAAGAGCCGCAGCGCTGAGTAGCGGAAGCCGCAATGGGGTACGTCGCTGACATTCAGTGAAAGACTGGGCCGAACAATCCAACCTCCTTGGGCGGATACAAAGCGGAGCGCTGCCTGCAGATTCCGGCGGGTCCCAGCCCTCTGCCATGCGACGCCCTTTGGGAAATACCCACGTCGTCACAGCATTTGCGGCGGCGTAGCCGCCAGCCGCTTCCGAATGCGACAAAGCGGACACGCGAGCGTCGCTTCGCGCGCCTCATCGCCGCCCTGATCGGGGCACAGAAGAGCAAATCCGGCGCTGCCGGGCGGCTATAGGAAAGGCAACGCGGCGCAATGAAGTCAAGCCCGAATTTTTCCGAAGAGTTTCGCGCCGGGCTGGTTTCGCTATTGCAGTGGCGCCGTGACGTCAGGCGCTTCAATCCGGCGCCGCTGGCCGAAGGCACTCTGGAGCGGCTTCTGGAGCTTGCCAGCGTCGCGCCGTCTGTCGGGCTCAGCCAGCCCTGGCGCTTTGTCGTCGTCGAAAGCCCGGAGCGACGTCACGCCGTGAAACGCTGCTTCGAGCGCTGCAACGCCGAGGCGCTGGCATGCTTTTCGGGCGAGCGCGCGGCGCTCTACGCGCGCCTGAAGCTCGCCGGGCTTGCCGAGGCGCCCTGCCAGTTCGCGGTCTTCGCCGACCGCGCGACCGGGCAAGGCCACGGGCTCGGACGCCTGACCATGCCGGCGACGATCGACTATTCGGCGGTGATGGCGGTGCACACACTGTGGCTGGCGGCACGGGCGGAAGGCATCGGTGTTGGCTGGGTCTCGATCCTCGATCCGGCCGAGATGACCGGTATCCTCGACACGCCGCCCGAATGGACGCTGATCGGCTATTTCTGCGTCGGCTATCCCAGCGAGGAGCACGACCTACCGACACTGCAGCGCGAGGGCTGGGAGCAGCGGCGGCCGCCGGTGGTGATCAGGCGATAGCGCCGGCTACGTCGCTTCATCCTCAATAAAGTGGCGCCAAATGCACACTGTCGAATTGTTAGCTGCTGGGTTCGGCGATCTTGAGAAGCGCCAAGTTCTTGAGATGCAATCATCATTCGCGATCAGCCAAGCAAACAACGCGCACATTAGCACGAGTAGCAGATTCGCGTCCGGTTCGGTCGACAGCGGCCGCAATGCACGTATAAGGCGCTAAATCGTGCCGTCATATTTGGCTTTCGCCGCCACGCCCAAGCCGATGTGAAGTCCTCCATTGCTGGCAACCTCGTTCGTCTGGGCTCCTGCGAATGTCGAAGCGCTCTACAATCGTTCTGAATCCCCGATGTTGATGCGACGGCCGCCGATGATTGGCGCAGTCGGTTCGCGATCGACTGAAGACGGCGACGTTCGTCTGTGGCACTCAGACTGCCACCGAGTGTCTGGCCGTTCCACTTTCGAAATATTTGTCGAACCTCGCTGCAATGCTCCTTACAAAGGGACGACTTTCCGCCGATACGACGTAACTGTCACCTTGGAGTTCAAGCGGTCGAGCAGGGTCGCCAATGGCGATGGAGCTTGCTTGGAAAAGAAGCTTTTGTCCGGCTTCCCCGAAGCGTTCCACCAGATCGGCTGCTGAAAAGCCGAAATCGCACATCAAGCGCTCGATGATCCAGCCGCGAACACGGTCATCATCGGAAAACGCGATGCCGCGGACCGTGGCCAGATGTCCCCCCTCGACCATGCGTCCATATTCGGCTGTCGACGGCATGTTCTGCGAATAGCCCTGTCGAAACCGGCTGATCGATGACGGCCCGAGCCCGATCAGTGTTTCGCAGCGATCCTCGGTGTAGCCCTGGAAATTGCGGCGGATTGTTCCCGCGCGAGCCGAGACTGCAAGCGCATCATCCGGCTTGGCGAAATGGTCTATTCCAATCGCCTCGTATCCGGCGCCCATGATCAGACGGGCGGCAATTTGCCACTGAGCGAACCGTTCGGCCGGACCCGGCAACCATGCCTCGTCGATCATAGTCTGATGCTTCTTGAACCAGGGCACATGCGCGTAGCCGAACAGCGCCATCCGGTCCGGCTCCAGAGTCAGCGCCTGCGCCACGATGGAACAGACGCTCTCCCTGGTCTGATGCGGCAGGCCGTAAAGCAAATCGAGGTTCACGGACCCTACGCCGCGAGAGCGAATGCCGTCGACAACCGCCTTGGTCTGCAAAAAGCTCTGCTCGCGGTTGATCGCCTTCTGCACCTTCGGATCGAAATCCTGAACGCCGAGGCTCGCCCGCGCCATGCCGATCTCGGCAAGTGTATCAAGGCGGGCTTCGTCCATGTCGTTGGGTTCGATTTCGACGCTGATCTTCGCATCGGCAAGAAAATCGAAGCTATCCCGCAGGACAGTTCCCAAGGCTATCATATCCTCGGGCTTCAGCATGGTCGGCGAGCCGCCGCCGAAATGCACGGCGCGGACATGGGCCTTGCCGCCGACAAGACCGGCGACAGTCGCGATCTCCGCGTGAAGCGAGCGGAGATACGAAGCCACCGGCTCGTAGCGGCGGGTCTGCTTTGTATGGCACGCACAGAACCAGCAGAGCCGGTCGCAATAAGGGATGTGCAGGTAGAGCGAGACCTCGTCACCGCTTTCGAGCGCCTTCAACCAGCTTCGATAGACATCAGCGTCGACGCCAGGATGGAAATGCGGCGCGGTCGGGTAACTGGTATAACGCGGGACGTTCTCGCCAAGCCTGGCAGCTAATTCCGGTCTCATTTGGTGGTCCGCCGTTTTTGCCTCGCCGGAAGTCTGGACGCGTCTAAGAGCCAAAGCCCTGATTTCGGTCAGCCTCCAGCACGGACAAACTGCCGCAAGGATTTCTCTGCCATCGCTTGCTATCCTGCCGAAACTTGGGATCGGTAGCGCGAGCGTAATGACAGTACGGCAAGACATTCACAGTTCCGGCATTCCCGTTCTTTGCCTGTCTTGCGCAGCACGACATCGCGGCGTCTGCGGTGCGCTCGATCCAGACCATTTGGTTGGGCTCGCCAAAACTTCGTCGCGGCACAAGCTCGAGCCGGGGGTCGAACTGATCGCCGACGCCGAGGCCGTCGACAGCTATTCAAACTTGCTTTCAGGCGTTGTGAAGCTGACGAAGTGCCTTTCGGACGGCCGCCAGCAGATTGTCGGTCTTCGGTTCGCACCGGATTTTCTGGGACGGCCCTTCAAGGTGAAAAGCACGATCAATGTGGAAGCGGCAACCTCCGTCTCGCTGTGCTCGTTTCCGAAGGCGGCCGTTGAACGGATAATGAAGGAATCACCGGGACTCGAGCATCGCCTGCTCAAGCAGACGCTGGACGAACTCGACGAGGCACTTGAATGGATGGTGACTCTCGGGCGCAAGACCGCACCGGAGAAGGTGGCGAGCTTTCTCCTCATGATCGCCCGGAATATGGATTCCAGTATCGACCCGGCGGCTGGGTCGGCATGCTTCGATCTGCCGCTGACACGTGCCGACATCTCTGATTTCCTTGGACTGACGAACGAGACCGTGAGCCGCCAGCTTACGCGATTGCGGGCTGACGGCGTGATCCGGATCGAGAACAAACGCCATGTAACGGTCGACAGCATGAGCCGGCTGGAGCAGCGCTGCGGCGGCCGAGGCGCGCGGCAACCGGCCTTTGTGAATGAGACCTAAGCGTCGGGGCCTTCGTCGCTTATTACGATCCGCGGCAGGACATGCTCGCGTTCGAAAGCGATGTGTCGCCGCAAGCCTTCGAAGAAGCCGCGTAGCATGAATCCGACAGCTTCCGCGCTCTCTATCGGATCACCATGACCGATCGCTAGGAGCGTTTCGGCCACCTCGCCAGCGAAGCATTGATCCTCAAGGTGCTCGATGCGCAACCGGCTGGTAGAGGCAAGTTTGGCCTCGGCCGGAGTCAAGTGCGCCTCATACGCAGGGAAAATCACCCTCTCCTCAAACCCATGAATGTCACGGAGCAGCGGAACGATCTTCTTGGCCGTTCCAAGACATTTGAGGCGGTCGACGTTCGGCAGTGCATCGGCAATGCTTTCCAGCGAGAAGCAGAGCTCCAGCTTTTCCCGATGGGCAAGCTTCATGACCTCGCCCGGAATCGCCTCTGTGCCGGCCTGGCGCGAGAAAGCCGCACTTGTCCATGAGCGGGTTGGCCAGTGCTGCGTTTCCTTGTTCAAATCGCCACCTTCTGATTGCACCGAACTCGATGCTGCCCGAAGCAAAATCGTGCGGCTCTGACATGGATCAGGGCGAGCAGGCGGCAACTACGGAATTAATGCACCGCGGATTTGGCGTCCGCGCATTGGAATCCTGGTCGGGGACATGTCATGAAATTCGGCACGGAGATCGTCGTTCTAAGCCTGTTTGCTTTTGCGGCCCTGGTGGCTGCCGGCTTCGGCGTAGAAGGACCTTTTCGCCAGCATATGGGGGTTTTGTTCTTCGCCGTGGCTGGCTTTACCGCGATCCTGCTGCGCAACACAGATTTCAAGCCGGCGGCTCCGATCGACACCTCCGCCTACATGGATGGCCCGATCCGCTACGGAGCCATTGCAACGGTATTCTGGGGCGTCGTCGGCATGCTCGTCGGTGTGATCATTGCCCTGCAGCTGGCATACCCTCACCTCAACATCCAACCCTGGTTCAATTTCGGCCGGCTGCGGCCGCTGCACACATCCGGCGTCGTCTTCGCCTTCGGCGGCAACGCTTTGCTTTGCACGTCTCTCTATGTCGTGCAGCGCACGTGCCGCGCCCGGCTGTTTGGCGGCAAACTGGCCTGGTTTGTGTTCTGGGGTTACCAGCTGTTCATCGTCATGGCCGCGACCGGCTACCTGCTCGGCATCACCGAAGCCCGCGAATACGCCGAACCCGAATGGTATGTGGATCTCTGGCTGACCATCGTCTGGGTCGCCTATCTCATCCTGTTCCTCGGCACGATCCTGAAGCGCAAGGAACCGCATATCTACGTCGCCAACTGGTTCTACCTGTCCTTCATCGTGACAATCGCGATGCTGCATGTGGTCAACAATCTGTCGATGCCGGCGTCGTTCCTGGGCTCGAAGAGCTACTCCGCCTTCTCCGGCGTCCAGGACGCCTTGACGCAATGGTGGTATGGCCACAACGCCGTCGGTTTCTTCCTCACCGCCGGGTTCCTCGGCATGATGTATTATTTCGTGCCCAAGCAGGCGAACCGGCCGGTCTATTCCTACCGCCTGTCGATCGTCCACTTCTGGGCGATCATCTTTCTCTACATCTGGGCCGGCCCGCACCACCTGCATTACACCGCCTTACCCGACTGGGCGCAGACGCTCGGCATGGCGTTCTCGATCATGCTGTGGATGCCGTCATGGGGCGGTATGATCAATGGCCTGATGACGCTGTCTGGCGCCTGGGACAAGCTGCGCACCGATCCGATCATCCGCATGATGGTGATGGCAGTCGCCTTCTACGGCATGTCGACCTTCGAAGGTCCGATTATGTCGATCAAGACGGTCAATTCGCTGTCGCACTACACGGACTGGACCATCGGCCATGTCCATTCCGGCGCGCTTGGCTGGGTCGGCATGATCTCGTTCGGCGCGATCTACTACATGGTGCCGAAACTGTGGAACCGTGAACGTCTCTATTCGCTGCGGCTCGTCACCTGGCACTTCTGGCTGGCGACGCTCGGAATCGTCGTCTACGCCGCGGTGATGTGGGTTTCCGGCATCATGCAGGGCTTGATGTGGCGCGAATACGACGAGCAGGGTTTCCTCGTCTACTCCTTCGCCGAAACCGTCGCCGCCATGCATCCCTTCTACGTCATGCGCGCCATCGGCGGTGCGATGTACCTCACCGGCGCCCTGCTCATGGCCTGGAACGTGACCATGACCATTCTTGGCCACCAGCGCGAAGAGCAACCAATGCCAGGTTCCGAGCCCGCCCTCCGGCCTGCCGAATAGGGAGCCAGACAATGGGCTTGATGGACAAACACGCGATCATCGAGAAGAACGCCACGCTTCTTCTCGTTGGCTCTCTTCTTGTCGTGACCGTCGGCGGCATCGTCGAGATTGCGCCGCTCTTCTATCTCGACAACACGATCGAGAAAGTCGAAGGCATGCGGCCCTACTCGCCACTGGAACTCGCCGGACGCAACATCTATGTGCGCGAGGGCTGCTACCTCTGCCACAGCCAGATGATCAGGCCTTTCCGTGACGAGGTCGAGCGCTACGGCCACTACAGCCTTGCCGCCGAGTCGATGTACGATCATCCCTTCCAATGGGGATCGAAGCGCACCGGGCCCGATCTCGCCCGGGTCGGTGACCGCTATTCGAACGCATGGCACGTCGCACATCTTTCCGATCCACGTTCCGTGGTGCCGGAATCGATCATGCCGAGCTATGCGTTCCTGAAGGACGCTCCGATCGAGGTGAAGGACTTCTCGACGCATCTGGTTGCGAACGCGCGTGTTGGCGTCCCGTACTCCGATGACATGATCGCGCACGCCAATGCCGATCTGATGGCCCAGGCCGACCCGAATGCCGATGCCTCCGGCGTCGAGAAACGCTATCCGAAAGCCAAAGTCGGTGATCTGGACGGCAATCCGCAACAGGTCACCGAGATGGATGCCCTCGTCGCCTATCTGCAAATGCTGGGAACACTGGTCGATTTCAAGACCTATGACGATGCAGCCGGCTACCGCTGAGGGGGGACGCAATGAGCTATAATTTGATGCGGGAATTCGCGGACAGCTGGGGTCTGCTTGCCATGGCGCTCTTCTTCGTCGGCTGCATTGCTTTTGCCTTGCGTCCCGGCGGCAAAACACTGGCCGATCAAGCCGCCCAGATTCCACTCAAGGACGACTGATCATGAGCAGCGAGCATATCGATGAAGTCTCGGGCATCTCAACGACCGGTCATGAATGGGACGGGATAAGGGAGCTCAACAACCCATTGCCCCGATGGTGGGTGATAACCTTCTACATCACCGTCGCTTGGGCGGTGGCTTATACAATTGCGTATCCGGCTTGGCCGATGCTGTCTTCCGCGACCAAGGGTGTGCTTGGCTATTCCAGCCGCAACGCTGTCAAGATTGAGCTGGCGGCTGCCGAAGCCGCCAAGGGCAAATATGTCGCGGCCATCCAGCAGAAGACCGTATCCGAGATTGCAGCCGACGACGCGCTGCGTGAATTCGCGGTAGCGGCCGGCGGAGCTACCTTCAAGGTCAATTGCGTGCAATGCCACGGCTCGGGCGCCCAAGGGTCGAAGGGCTTTCCAAACCTGAACGAC
>NZ_PZJX01000011.1 GCF_003034915.1 Mesorhizobium helmanticense
GACTGGCTGTGGGGCGGCACGACCGAGCAGATCCAGCAAACGATCGCGCACGGCATCCGTTTCGCATCCGACCCGGATACTTGGCAGTCGGAAATGCCCCCCTTCGGCGATATCATCACGCCCGAACAGATCGCACAGGTCGGCGCCTATGTCGCCAGCCTCTCGGGCAAGGTCCAGGATGCAAGTCTTATCGAGCCCGGCGCCAAGGTATTCGCGGAAAACTGCGTCGCCTGTCATGGCGATAATGCGAAAGGCAACAAAGAGCTCGGCGCGCCCAATCTGACCGATGCGATCTGGCTCTACGCACCCGGCGAGACAGCCATCGCCGTCCAAGTCCGCGCGCCGAAGCACGGTGTCATGCCGGCCTGGATCGGGCGTCTCGGCGAGACCAAGGTTAAGGAACTTGCGGTTTATGTCCATTCGCTTGGCGGCGGAGAATAGGAACGGAAGCCTATTCTCGGCCCTCCCCGCCAAGCGACGGGGCCCGGCACGAGTCGGGCCCCGACACCATTCCGGCATGCGGCGATTGACCTGCAACAAGGCGGCGCGGCCCACACGGCGAAGCGGGCTCACTGCAGACCGGACGTCTGTCGAAGCAGACAAGTCCGTCGCACAACGATGTCATAGGCCGCGCGCGAGTGGAGATGCACGTGCTGGATAAAACGCAGATGGAGCGGCTCGAGGCAAAAGCGGTCAACTCCGCCAAGACACGACAGCCGCTCTATGCTCCGCGCAAGAAAATCTTCCCTAAACGCGCCTCGGGCAGCTTTCGCCGCTTCAAATGGCTGGTGATGGCGATCACGCTGGGCATCTATTATCTGATGCCCTGGTCGCGCTGGGATCGAGGTCCGTTTGCTCCTGATCAGGCCGTGCTGATCGATCTTGCCAACCGCCGTTTCTACGTCTTCTTCATCGAGATATGGCCGCAGGAATTCTACTATGTCGCCGGTCTTCTGGTCATGGCCGGCGTTGGACTCTTCCTGATCACGTCCACCGTCGGCCGCGCCTGGTGCGGCTATACCTGCCCGCAGACGGTATGGGTCGATCTTTTCCTGGTTGTCGAGCGGGCGATCGAAGGCGATCGCAACGCTCGCATGAAGCTCGACGCCGGCCGCTGGACCGCGCGCAAACTGGTGCTGCGTGTGTCGAAACACGCCATCTGGCTGGTCATAGCGGCAGCTACCGGCGGCGCCTGGATCCTCTATTTCGCCGATGCGCCGACGCTGATCGGCGACGTATTCAACGGCACCGCCGCTTCGGTCGCCTACGTCACCATCGCGGTGCTGACGGCGACCACCTACACGTTCGGCGGGCTGATGCGCGAGCAAGTCTGCACCTACATGTGCCCGTGGCCGCGCATCCAGGCTGCCATGCTCGACGAGAATTCGCTCACTGTGACCTACAATGACTGGCGTGGCGAACCTCGTTCGCGGCACGCCAAGAAGGTCCAGGCTGCGGGGCAGCCGGTCGGTGACTGCGTCGACTGCAATGCCTGTGTCGCAGTCTGCCCGATGGGGATCGACATTCGCGACGGCCAGCAACTCGAATGCATCACTTGCGCGCTGTGCCTTGATGCCTGCGACGGCGTCATGAACAAGCTCGGCAAGGAGCGCGGGCTGATCTCCTATGCGACGCTGTCCGACTACAACGCCAACATGGCGGTGGCGACCGCAGGCGGCTCCGGTCCCGTGAACCCTTCACTCGTCAGAACGGCCGACAGCACATTCTCCGCCAGGTTGGCGCATTTCCATCTTCTCAAGATCTTCCGGCCGAGGACCTTCTTCTACATGGGCGCGTGGACGGCGGTCGGGCTTGCCTTGATCTATTCGCTGCTGACGCGCGATCGACTCGAGATCAACGTCCTGCACGACCGCAATCCGCAATTCGTGACCCTGTCCGACGGCTCGATCCGCAACGGTTACACCGTCAAGCTGCTTAACATGATCCCCGAGCCAAGGACTATCGTCGTCACCATGCAGGGCTTACAGGGAGCCGAAATGAGCGTCGTCGGCAGTGATCTGCCGGCAGCTCGCTTCTTCGCCATCGCGGTCGAACCCGACCGGCTGAACATGCTGAAGGTCTTCGTGCGCCAGCCAGCGGGTGAGGTTCGGCACGCTGCACAAACCTTCAAGTTCCGCGTCGAGGACAGAGCGAGCTTCGAATCGGACGAATACACCGCCGCCTTCAACGCCCCGGAGATGGCCAGATGAGCACCAATACGCAAAAGACGGGTGAGTTCACCGGCAGGCACATGCTGCTCACCATTCTCGGCTTTTTCGGCGTGATCATCGCGGTCAATCTCACGATGGCGACACTCGCCAGCACGAGCTGGACCGGCCTTGTCGTCGAGAACACCTATGTGGCCAGCCAGCAATTCAACCGAAAGGCCGAGGAAGGGCGCGCGCAGGCGGCACTCGGCTGGACCGGCAAACTGACGATCGCTCGGGGTGAGGTCCGCTACAGCCTCACCGATGCCGGCGGCAAGCCGGTTCCCCTGCATGGCGTCAAGGTGTTGTTTCGCCATCCGGCCTACGAGTCCCAGGACAAGTCGGTCACGCTCGCCCTCGCCGCGGGCCAGGAATTCGCCGCCCAGCACATGCCGAAGGACGGCGTCTGGATCGTCGAGGTGTACGCCGATGCCGGTCCCGCAAAGCCCTATCGCGACGTCCGCAGGATCATGATTTCGCAAGGAGCGCTGCAATGAGCTGTTGTGCGCCTGGCGCGGAACTGGCGCTGGAACTGGGCAGCGCCACATCGGTTCTGCCATCCAGCCAGGAGATCAGGCTGGCAAGCCGATCGCTCGGCGGTGGTCTTAACCAGACTGACCTTTCGGTCCCAACGGTTCACTGCGCAGCCTGCATACAGACGATCGAGACGGCGCTGGCAAAACTCGACAATGTCGAAGGCGCGCGTGTCAACCTGTCGACGAAGCGGGTCGCGATTCGGTGGCGTGGCAACGAGGTGCCCCCTTTTGTCGCCGCGCTTGGCAGGCTGGGCTACGAGGCGCATTTGTTCGCCCCCGAGGTCGATGAGAAGGACAAGACGCTTGCGGAGCTGATCCGCGCCGTCGCCGTTGCCGGCTTCGCGGCCGGTAACATCATGTTGCTGTCGGTCTCGGTCTGGTCCGGCGCCGAAGGTGCTACCCGCGACCTGTTCCATTGGGTCTCGGCGCTGATCGCCATCCCGGCGCTGGCCTTCGCCGGCGGCATCTTCTTCCGCTCGGCCTGGAATGCACTGCGCCACGGCCGCATGAATATGGACGTGCCGATCGCGGTCGGGGTGTCGCTTGCCTATGCCATGAGCCTCTTTGAAACGATCAACCATGGCGAACATGCCTATTTCGACGCCTCGGTTTCGTTGCTTTTCTTCCTGTTGATCGGCCGCACGCTGGATCACGTAATGCGGGAGCGTGCCCGCACCGCGGTGAAAAGCCTGTCACAGCTGGCCGCGCGTGGCGCCATGGTGCTGCGCCGCGACGGCGCACGAGACTATTTGCCGGTTGGCGAGATCGAACCCGGCATGCAACTGCTGATAGCAGCCGGAGAAAGAATCCCGGTTGACGGCAAGATCATCCAGGGGGCGTCGGATCTCGACTTCTCGCTGGTCTCTGGCGAGAGCACGCCGAAAAACGTGGCGTCGGGCGAAGTCGTTCAGGCTGGCGTGCTCAACCTTACTGGCCCGCTGACGATCGAGGCGACAGCCGCCGCGAACGATTCGTTCCTGGCGGAAATGGTTCGGTTGATGGAGGCCGCCGAGGGGGGGCGTGCGCATTATCGCCGCATCGCCGATCGCGTCTCCGCACTCTATGCGCCGGTGGTTCATCTCACCGCCTTCGTGACATTCCTGGGCTGGGTGGCGGCGACCGGCGACTGGCATCGCGCGATGACGATCGCCATTGCTGTTCTCATCATCACATGCCCGTGCGCGCTCGGTCTTGCGGTGCCGATCGTCCAGGTGGTCGCCGCGCGGCGCCTGTTCGAGAACGGCATTATGGTCAAGGACGGCTCGGCTATGGAGCGCCTGGCGACGATCGATACCGCGGTGTTCGACAAGACCGGAACGCTCACGCTCGGCCAGCCCCGGCTGGTCAATGCGGGCTCAATCGATCCAATCATGCTGGCAATCGCCGCAGACCTGGCCACGCATTCGCGTCATCCATTTTCGAAGGCCATAGCCGGCTTTGCCGCTACTGGCGGGCGACACAAATTCGATGCCGTCACCGAGCACCCGGGATTTGGAATCGAAGCCACGGATGCCGGAAGCACCTGGCGGCTGGGTCGACGCGGATGGGCCGGGTGGAAGGCTCGAACCGGTGGTGAAGGCAAACATGGCTACGGCGGAACGGTCCTGACGAAAAACGGGATGATTGTCGCTTCCTTCGCTTTCGAGGATGCGTTGCGGGCCGATGCCGGGAGCGTCATGGCGCAATTGAACGATGCAGGCGTCTCGGTCGAAATGCTGTCGGGCGATACCGCGGACGTCTGTGGCGATGTCGCAAGAATATTGGCCATCGACCGTTTTGTTCCGGCGCTGCTGCCGTCCGGTAAGGTTGAGCGGATCGAAGTGCTGACCAAGGCCGGCCACAAGGTCCTGATGGTGGGCGACGGGCTCAACGACACGCCAGCGCTGGGCGCGGCGCACGTCTCGATCGCTCCCGCGACCGCCGCCGATATTGGCCGCAACGCGGCCGATTTCGTGTTCCTGCGTGAAAGCCTTTCGGCCGTACCCCTTGCGCTGGACGTCTCGCGGAAGGCAGGGCGGCTGATCCGCCAGAACATAGCCATCGCGATCATCTACAACGCCGTTGCCGTGCCGATCGCCATCTTCGGCAACGTCACGCCGTTGATCGCGGCGGTCGCGATGTCCGCCTCATCGCTGCTGGTGATCGGAAACGGGCTGCGGCTGCAGGGCTTTAGGCTCGCCGAGCTGACGAGGGCTTCTTCGGCAACGCATTCCGGCATTCACCCATCAGCGCGGTGATCATGACGATACTCGTCTACCTCATGCCAGTCGCCCTACTTCTTGGCGCACTGGGGCTGACTGGCTTTCTGTGGGCGTTGAAGAGTGGCCAATATGAGGATCTTGACGGAGCCGCTGAGCGCATCCTCCGGGACGACAAGCCGGAACGCTGAGCCAGACCGCTGTTCCTGACGCTGTGCTGACGCCGGCCGTCAGCCGACTCGGAATAACGATTGAAGCTCCACAACCAGTTAAGCCGCTTGACGTAGATTTGTGAAAAGCCCCTGTCCCTCGAAGGACTGCGTCGCCGGTTCCGCCCCAACATAGACGCGGCCAATGTCATAACGTACGCAAAGCTGATGTTCATGTTCACGATAGGTGCGGACACGGGGTTGCAGTTACACTTGTTTGGGTTCAACTGCAGGTTTCGTGCACCCAATTTCGTCCAGATAATCGGCCCACCACTGCATCATACTGACGCGCTTTCCCAGTGCTCTGCCCTGGCGTAAGCGCGCCGAACGTCGTTCTTTTCAACGCGCCGAACGTCGTTCTTTTCAATATGGGTCAGCTGTCTCTCTTGCGTCTGGATGCCACTTGCCGCATTCATTCAACAGAGTTGATGCCGTTGCTCGGAAACCGTGAGCCGTTGCTTCTTTCTTGGTGTAACCCATGCGACGCAGGGCGGCGTTAAGTGTATTGTCGGAAATCGGACGAGAACCCGATCGCACACTTGGAAACAGCAGCGCCTCGCTGCCGGAAATGTCTCTGAGATCGGTCAAGATTTTGATGACCTGCCTCGAAAGTGCAACGCGGTGCGGCCGCCGCATTTTCATGCGTGCTTCCGGGATGGTCCACACCGAACCTTTGAAGTCGAACTCTTCCTATCCGGCGGCTCGCAACTCGCCGGGGCGGGGAAACAGTAGGCGCAGTTATGCCACGCTAAGTTTCCGGAAATAGCTTAGGAAACAGTTCGTCCAACGTGTCGACTGGGAAGCGTAGCGATACCGGTCCTTTAGGGGTATCGGACGCAAGCAGGCCAAGCTCGAGCACCTCGGTAAACACGCGGCGGGCCGTACGTTCCGGCAAGCCAGCGATACGTGAGGCCTCACCGCGATCGAACTCGCCGCGCAGAAGCGCCTCCTCGAGCAGCCGGAAAGCTTCGGGCTTCAGGTCGTAGCGTTGAACGAACCGCTGCAGGCGCCGGGCTAGTTGGTTCAAATCGAACAGGCTCGACATGAAACTGACCTGGTCGATACATACGCGTAGAAACCATAAGGTAAAATCCGCCAGCGCCCGCATAGAAAGATTACCGCGGCCGTCGCGATCGCCTTGGCGTGGCATGTCGGCGTGATCCATCATGCGTTTATAGTCGCCGCGGCTTTCCAGACCGCGCGCCAGGCCTCGGGAAATCGACCACAGCCCGTGCGCGGCGATTCCTGCCTCATGGGCCATGGCGTGACTCATCAAGCGGCTGACGCGTCCATTGCCGTCTGGGAAGGGGTGAATGTAATTGAACCGATGATGCGCGGCCGGAATCGCCAATATCCTAGCCGCTTTGCCGGTACGTTGGAAGCGGTACCGGCTAGCGAAATGCTCCATGAACGCTTCGACGCGATCGCTTGACGGCGGCTGGTGGCGGCCGATAGTGACATCATGTTCGGGCTGTGATCGCCACCGACCCGGAACCATCAAGAATTCTCTGTCTGCGCCGCGAATGCGCAACATCGCCTCATCGGCGTCACGGTAGAATTCCGCATGCAGCCAGCGCAAAAAATCAAGCGAAGCCGGTTCTGGGAGCTGACCCTCTGCGGCCAGGCGATCGATTTCCCCCTGCAGTCGAACATGGGCCGCGGCTTCCACCTGCAGGTTGCGTCGTTCCTGGTCTTTGTCGAATTCGCCGGCGAGGGCGCGTTCGATGTCGCGCGGGCGTGTGTTGTGGCCCTCGATCAGGTTGCTGTAATAGGTGTTCATGATGCGCACGAGATCCGCCACGTTCGCGGCCGTGCGCGGATGCAGCTTGGCGCCGAGAACCGCCGAGCTTGCTGACAGCTCAGCCAGCGCGTCGGAGATAGGCTCCGCAACGTCTTCCAGGCGCGCCGGCTCGATGCGCTGTACGGTCTCTTCCATGATTGGCCGATGTTAGATCGCGCTAAGTACGTATATGTCAACAGAAATTTTAGCTGAGCGCCCATAACTGGCCGATCATTTGGCCGATGTTAGGCGCTACCTCGGCTTCACCGAGACGGTTGATCGACGACGCCAATGCCGATGCCGATGATGGCCGATATTCGCTATGCTTAGCGCATTGATAGCATGTACAAATTTGCGATCGGTAGGTCGATTTGGCCGATCGCTTGGCCGAACTTCGTCGGTCGCGCTGACTAGAATATACGACCAGGAAAATACAGGCGACTCCAAATGATTTCTCCAGAGATTGCGGAAGCACGCGACGCTGCGACCCGGCTGCGCGAGGACTCGAACGAGGCAGCCCAATACCGCTGAGCTCTGCGAGAGCGTGTGGAAGCCCGATGCGGGCCGCCAGGTTCTCACGTTTGCGTTTTCTGCATGAGTTTTAAAAAAACAAGTATGGAATTACCACGGTTCCGGTCGTCGGTTACGTCAATGACGGAACCGACGACATAATGATTTCCCACGCCTGGCTGGAGTATGACGGTAAGAAGACCGATGTTAGCCTCGCCGTGACAGCACATCCAGATGTCTCACCCGCAGGACAACTCATTAATCTTCGATCGGGTGGTTAGGCGTGGACACAAGTATTCCTACCATCGCGAGATGACGACGGCTGGGCTGCTTCAGCTGCAGAAAATGCGCATGGTTGGCCAGCAAGCGCTCGTTGATCATAAGATGGAAGAGCACTCGATCATGACGGCCCGGAGCACGCAAACTGACTTGATCCGCCCCTACCTCGACGGCGAGCCGAACGGCTTGACCATGAGAAGATTGTTGCGTTGATCGAATCCTGATCGGTTACCGATAAGGCCAAACTTCCATCTGTGAATCTTTTTACAGGGCGCCGCCTGGTTGTGCGTTCTATAAGCGATTGAGGCATATGCCGCGACAGTCTTGCTGCGCCATGTCATGGCACAGCAAGAACTGTGAAAAAGTAGGATAGTTCTTAGCCCCGGCGCTTACTTCGTCACATCAGCTTGCCACCAAGGAGATGCGTGAATGTCGAGGGGAGATGCCAAGCAGCGCGGGCAGTGAAAAAGGTTCGCGGCAACCTCAACCCCGGTAGACGACTGGTCGCAATGCAAGCAAAACCAGATGTCGCTTACCTCATGACCTAGGGGGTGTTCGGCACGGCCGGAGCTGTCTGGCACGGTTGAGCGACGAGGCCAGTCTGAGGCGATTCGCGCGTGAACCAGCTTGCGCCAACCCGAAGCTATTTCGAGCGCGGCATTTCGGAAGTTTGTGTGGTCAATCGGGTTCGCTTTGAGCCTGCGATCTGTTACTCGAAAACGAGCAGGAGCTAAGGGGGCCTCGGGCAAGGTCACCTCCCAACCTCGTCCCCACATGCGAACATCGTCCGAATGCGTGCTCACCCGATAACTGTGCCCCTGCAGTTCGCCCTCGAACTTGTCAGGGCCAAGCACGCTCCAGGGATCAGTATCTATGGAAATCAGCGGATTTTCGGCAAGCACCAGCGCCCGAGCGATAGCCAGATCCGCCTCAGACGGACGCCATCCCTTCCTTTCTGCATTGGTCAGGGCGTTCCAATGCGGGTAGCCCAATGCCTGCGCAATCACTTCCAGCGCGCCTATGTGTTTTATTCGTCTGGCGCGGGCAATGTTTCGCGCAGCGGTCTTCAGTTCTTTCAGTTGATCGCTATTGCTCATGATCCATTCCTATCGTGGTAACGGATCCAACATGTGCCCACTGCTGACAGACCCGTCCCAGGAGGGAATGGTTGGTTTAATCTCAGCGACAGCGCACTGCGAGGCTTTGCATGGTGGGCACACTGGCCTGTGCGGGAGGCCATCACCAAATTGCCTTCAGCCACAAAAAACGTCAAGTCATTTACCGAGGCTTGGAACGGCCGAATGAGCCAGGTCTGCCTCGCGTCACATACTCGGCATAGCGTCAATCGTTCAAGGCCCCGAAAGCAGGCGGTCGGGGCAACGGCAGTCGAACTGTGACAGACGAGGGCGGCCACCGAATCTTAGACGAATGAGATGGTCGTTCGATCGGCGATCATGGAGACCTCAAGCGTCCCGACACCGCTCTTTTCCTGCCCCATGTTATGATCCCTTGAAACGAAGCGCGGCCGTGTAGCGGCCGCCCTTCGCACCCCTGCCTAAGATTCCCTCGCACTGTTCCTACGTCGGGCCTTGTGTTCTTGTTTTGTTCTGCTAGCCTTCCTTAACCCGCTCAGAATAATATTCTTGAATATTTTCGAAGGGGGATCGAGTTTTGCTTGTAGAGAATCTTTCTATCGGCCGAGTCGTTATGCATGAGGTATTCCAGAGGAAAGACGGGCCCAATGTAGTGCCGCCATCCTACGGCAAGGATCTCGAAATACTGGATGCCAAGGCTCTCAGTCATTTTGGGATGCGTATCACCGACGCGCTCTCCGCACAGTCCAAGAGCATAGAGATGCAGATAGTGAAGACCAATGACGCGAGCGTGGTCGGGACTGCTCGACGTCTCGTTCTCGCAACCGACACCGATTTCCCCAGCATCTCCAATCACATGGCCGATGCCCTCGCTGACGCACAGAAATCACGAGGGATTCCCGGTGGAATGCTTCTAGTCTTCGATGGGAAAGTCGGTGGCGACGGAAAGCCCTTCTTAGGGGTGATTAAAGCGGAGATGCAGTCCGGCTTTCAACGCCGACTGGCTGCGACAAAAGTTGTGACCGAATTCCTCGAGAACATCTTCCTGACGCCAGCCACGAGACTTTACAAGCTTGCTCTGTTCATCTCTGAAGATGCCGCTGTCACGGCGAGCACAAATTGGCGATGCTTCGTATTTGACAGCAATATCACCGCCGCCCGCCGAGAGAACGCGGCCGTATATTTCTACGACGGCTTTCTTGGCTGCGCCTTTCCTGAGAGCGGGAAATACGAAACCGCGAAGTTCTTCGACCTCACGAAGGAATTCGTTCGCACCTCGGTAAATGACCGAGATCTCCGAAGGGACCTGGGCGACGCGCTGTTCGCCTTCGTCAAGGTAGATCAGGCACCCACGTTCACCTCGCAACAGTTCGGCGACACGTATCTGCCACCCGAATTGCGCGACCCGTTTAACAAGTTCCTCGAAGCCAAGAAATTCCCGACCAATAGAGCCGTGGTTCGGGACATCAGCGAGATGGGTGGAAGGTTGCGGCGCCGGAAGTACAAGTTCGGTCCAGACATCGAGTTCTCTGCGTCCCCGGACGCGATACGGAACGGCACCGTGACAATCGAGGATGTGCCGGCAGGCGATGTTTCCGAAGGCGAGGCTGCAAGCTGGACCAGGATCACGGTCCGCAGACCAGTCACCGAACAGCTATGACGACCGAGTTCGAGATCCTGCGGCGCTGGGAGGCGGAGCAGCAATACTACGATGCCTGGGGCAGGTTCATCATCCACGCGGTCATCGACGGGCTCTCGACCCAAGTGAAGGCGCCGGACCTGTTCTTGCGCCTTCCGGTTAAGCATAGGCTGAAGGAGAGCAAGTCGCTTATCCAGAAGGCTCTCTATCGCGGCAAGGGCTATGCAAGCCCGTATGACGACATCGAGGACAAGGTGGGCATCCGCTTCGTCGTGCTCACCTCCGACGAAATACCCATCGTCGAGAAGGCGATCACCGAATTCGGCGACAGATACTGGTTCTGGGAAAAGGCCCGGGACTTCGCTGAAGAGCGAGCCCGCAAGCCTTGGGAGTTCGGGTACCAGTCGGTCCACTACGTGGTTCGGGCAAAAGCGGGGGTCGTCTTCGAGGGCGCCCCTATGCCGCTGGACATTCCGTGCGAGATCCAGGTCCGTACGCTGCTGCAGCATGCCTTCAGCGAAGTTACCCACGACACAATCTACAAACCGAGCGTCAAATCGACGCCTGAGATGATGCGGGCTGCGGCAAAGGCGATGGCGTTGATCGAAGCGACTGACGACTACTTCCGCCAAGTCGGCAACCTCATCGACGCATCGGTCAAGAGCGTCAAGGCTCTGATCGACGCCTTGTCCGTGTACTACCGAGACAAGATCGGCGTGGACGCGACTGTCACCACTCTCGACGGTGAGTTGATCGACGCGTACCTCCCACTGGCCGGCGAGAGCTCAATTGAAGACATCCTCCTTTGGCTGAACACCAAGGATTTCATCATGGAGCGCATCAAGGGCCGGCGAGAGGCCCAGACCCTGTTCGCCTTGCCCTCGATTTTGTTGCTCTACTTCGTGGTGGGCAATTTTCCGAGCATCGCCACCTCGCCAGGTTTACTGACCGATGAGGAACTCGGGCCGATATACTCCGACCTTGGCTTGGCCCTTCCGCAGTAGGCCACAAAGCAGTCCAAGGCGTCGACGCTCAAGTCAAGAGAGGTTGGCCTTGAGAAAAAATCGTCGCTCAGAAGGGAACCTGCGCTGGAGCAGCGGCTGATCAGTCGCCCATTTCCCGCTGAGAGACGCTCACCGAAGGAGTTGTGTCGACAGAAGTTCGCCAAGCGTGACGTTGACGGGCGGCCACTATCTTGGTTCTCGAATTTGACGGCGAGTAACCACAATGAGGTCGCCACCAGAACGGCAGCTTATCGCAAATCCTAGCCGAAGCCCGCCAGGCCGGTAACGGCCCTAAACCAGCCACGTTCGTCACGGGTTAATCGACCCTTCTTGTGGGACGACGAGACACCGCAGAGGGAATACTAGTCCTCCTCCTGGTCCTTAGGTTCGCCGGACCACAGGAGAGAATACGAAGGAAATGTGTGGCCAACTTATTGATTTCCTGTGGAAAACGATGACTCTCCGAGATGCAACATTGGTCGCCCAGTTTCGGTGTTTTCGACGGGGTTCAGTGTGATTTTCGAAGGTTGGAGGTTCGTCTCGTCGTTTGGCGAACCGTCGCTGTTGGCTTCCAAACTAGACCCTCGCGAGGATGTATGGACAGCAGGCTTGCCTCGTGTCCCTCGATTGAGATCACCCGCGAGTTTTTGCTCTCGAGTTCATCCAGATAATCGGCCCACCATTGCATCATTCTGACGCGCTCTTCCCAGTGCTCTGCCCGGGCGTAGGCGCGCCGAACGTCGTTGTTCTCAATGTGGGCCAGCTGCCGCTCTACGGCGTCCGGGTGCCACTTGCCGCATTCGTTTAGCAGAGTTGATGCCGTTGCTCGAAAACCGTGCGCGGTAGCTTCTTCCTTGCGGTAGCCCATACGGCGCAGGGCGGCGTTGAGCGTGTTGTCAGAAATCGGACGCGAACCCGATCGAACACTGGGAAACAGCAGTGCTCCACCACCAGAGATTTCTCGAAGTGAGGTCAGGACGCTGACGGCCTGTCTGGAAAGAGGTACGCGGTGCGGCCGTCGCATCTTCATGCGTCCTTCAGGGATGCTCCACACCGAGTTTTCGAAATCGAACTCGTCCCATCCGGCCGCGCGCAGCTCGCCGGGGCGGGGAAACAGCAGGGCCATCAGCTTCAGAGCGGCACGGGTTGTCGGCTGTCCGTCAAATGCATTAATCGCCCGCAGCAAGCCTCCCAAGGCCTTAGGATCGGTAACCGCGGCACGGGGCGTGACCGTCGGACCGACGAGTGCGCCCCTCAGGGCGATCGTCGGATCTACATCGGCGCGTGCGGTTGCGATTGCATATCGAAACACGCTGCCGATGGTGGAGCGCATTCGCCTTGCCGATTCGTATCGACCGCGAACCTCCACGCTGCGGAGAGCGGCAAGAATTGTGGCCGGATCGATCTCCCGAACGCTTTTGTCCCCAAACGTTGGATAGGCAAAGTCGAGCAGCCATTTGACCTTGGTGATGGTACGGTCGGCCCGTCCCTCCTTCTTCAGCTTGTCGACATAGTCCTCCGCGATTGAGCGAAAGGTGTCCTCCGCCGAAGCCTTTTGCGACTTACGCTCCTGTGCGGGGTCGATGCCACGTAGGAGGAGACGTTTGGCGGTATCGCGCGCCTCGCGTGCCTCAGCGAGGGAGATGAGGGGATAGCTGCCCAACGCCAGAAGCTTCTGCTTGCCGCCAAAACGATAGGCGAGGCGCCATAGGCGAGATCCGGTAGGCTGCACCCAAAGCTGGAGCCCGCCACCGTCAGACAATTTCACGAGCTTGGAAGCGGGTCGGGCATTACGGCATTTTACGTCGGAAAGAGCCATTTTCGGGACCTCCATTTGGCTGCATCGATACCATCAGGATCTCCAATACCAGCGAAAATACCAGCCCCCCGCCTCGTTGGACCAACTGCGCCGAAATTCCACGAAACCCGACCATCCGCCCTTTGCGCACCGAAATCAGTAAGGATTTCAGCTAGTTGCGGAGACAGAAGCGTAGAGGCTTCGGCGAAAGAGACTGTCGGGAGAAGAGGGGATGGTGCCCAGAGGCGGATTCGAACCACCGACACGCGGATTTTCAGTCCGCTGCTCTACCAACTGAGCTATCTGGGCCTGTTCCGGTTAACGAAAACTCGCGCTCCGGATTTCTTGAAGGCGCCGTCGGCGCCCCTTGAAAGCGCGTGGGTTATAGCACGGGAATCCGGCCTGTCCAGCGCCTAGACGTTGATTTCAGGCGGGAAAGATCAGCCGCCCACCAGACCATGATCCCGAAAAGTGGAATCCGATTTTCGGATGAGATCGTGGCCGAACACAGGCACTGCAAACCTCCCTAAACAGCCTCATTTCTCGCCGTCGGTGTCTTCCTCGTCGTCGCGAGCCGAAATGACATAAGCGCCCTTGAGCCAGCGGTTGAGGTCGATGTCCTTGCAGCGCTTCGAGCAGAACGGATAGGTTTCGCGCGCCGACGACTTGCCGCATTCCGGGCAGGGGCGCTTGGGGCGCAGCGGCGTCACCTTTTCGTCAGGGCTCATAGTCGCCTCGAATTCATGGTCGCCTCGAACTCACTGCCCCCAACCTCATGCCCACCTCCAACTCACGGCCGGGCCGACATCCAGTTGGCGTGCACCTTGAACCCTTCGCCGCTGAGCAGCGCCACCGTCTCGTAGAGCGGCAGGCCGACGACATTGGTGTAGGAGCCGACGAGCTTGACGACGAAAGAACCGGCCAGGCCCTGAACAGCATAGCCGCCCGCCTTGCCGCGCCATTCGCCCGAGGCGACATAGGCGTTGATCTCATCGCGCGGCAGCCGCTTGAAGCGCACCCTGGTCTCGACCAGCCGCTGGCGCACTTTGCCGGCCGGCGTGATCAGGCAGATGCCGGAATAGACCCGGTGCGAACGGCCCGACAACAGCCCGAGGCAGTTGGAGGCGTCGTCGAGCGTTTCGGCCTTGGGCAGGATGCGCCGGCCGACAGCGACCACCGTGTCGGCGGCCAGCACGAAACCGGGCGCATAGTCCGCTTCGGTGCTGAGCGAGGCCAGCGCCTTCTCGGCCTTTTCCTTCGACAGGCGCTTGGCCAGCGAACGTGGATGCTCGGCGCGCAGCGGTGTCTCGTCGACATCGGCCGGCAGCACACGGTCCGGCTCGATGCCGGCTTGCTGCAAGAGTTCGATCCGGCGCGGTGAACCCGAAGCAAGCACCAGCTTCTGCAAAATGCTCATCGTTAATCCGGCCGGGCTCTATCTCTTCGTTTGAGCATGGGATTTGTCCGAAAACCGCTGCGCACTTTTCGGTCCGATGCTCCGACGATCTTACTTGAAACGGTAGGTGATGCGGCCCTTGGTCAGGTCGTAGGGCGTCATCTCGACCAGGACCTTGTCGCCGGTCAGCACGCGGATGCGGTTCTTGCGCATGCGGCCGGCCGTGTGGGCGATGATTTCGTGTTCGTTTTCAAGCTTCACCCTGAACATCGCGTTGGGCAACAATTCCGTGACGATACCCGGAAACTCGAGGACTTCTTCCTTCGGCATTCGATACCTTTGCTTGGATGGCAGTTCCAGCGCCTAGAGCATGATGCCGAAAAGTGTGAAGCGGTTTTCGGACGACATCATGCTCTACTTCTTTAGAGGCGGATTCAAATTTCAGGTCGAACAGACCTGAAATCATCCGACTCTAGCCGGAATTTGGGCGGAACCTATATGATAATCGCCCGCTTGTGAACATGCTTAATCCGTGGCGTTTTTGACCTCGGTATTGAGAAAACGGCTGGATATCCGCGCCTTCAGGCGCTCGCGCACGTCGCGATAGGCGGCCATGACCTGCTCGCGCGTGCCGCCGGCATTTGTCGGGTCCGGCGTCGGCCAGTATTCGACGTCGACGGCGAGCGAGCGGGTGAGTTCGAGCGCGGCGTGATGCGCTTCCGGCGCCAGCGTGACGATCAGGTCGAAATAGTCGTCCTCGAGATCGTCCAGGGTCCTGGGGTGACGCTCGCCCAGCGACAGGCCGTCCTCGGCAAGCACGGCGTCGACGAACGGGTCGCGCTCGCCGGCGCGCACGCCGGCCGAGGCAACGAAGATCGTGGCCGGAAGCGCCCGGCGCGCCAGCAACTCGGCCATCGGCGAGCGTACGGCGTTCATGCCGCACACGAACAGGATCGAGCGGGGCGCGGGGCCGGCGGCCAGGGTCTAACCCCGCCAGTGCAGCACGCAGACCAGCGTGAACAGCCGGCGCGCCGTGTCGAAGTCGATGTCGATCTTGCCGGCAAGCCGGTCCATCAGCGTCTGCGAGCCTTCATTGTGCAGGCCGCGCCGGCCCATGTCGATCGCCTCGATATGGCTGGGCGTCGAGGAGCGGATGGCGTCGTAGTAGCTTTCGCAGATCAGGTAGTAGTCCTTGACGATGCGCCGGAACGGCGTCAGCGACAGGATGTGGGTGACCACCTTGGTGCCGTCCTCGCGCGTCACCGCGAAGACCAGGCGGGACTC
Organism: Mesorhizobium helmanticense; assembly: GCF_003034915.1. GTDB lineage: Bacteria > Pseudomonadota > Alphaproteobacteria > Rhizobiales > Rhizobiaceae > Mesorhizobium > Mesorhizobium helmanticense. The sequence continues at coordinate 15,935 of NZ_PZJX01000011.1, forward strand.
GGCCAGCGACAGCTTCAGCCGGTAGGGCCCGGCGCCGTCGTCATTGACCGGCCGGAAGCTGTTCTCCTCGATCAGGTCGAAGATCGCCACCGCCCGCTCATGCTCGACATCGGGCGTCGAGCGGCCGATCGATTCGTCGAGTTCGACATCGATCAGCCTGGCACTGGTTCGATCGTAGTCCGACATCGCAGCCTACATGTTCAGCCGGATAGTGACGGAGCGGCCATGCGCATCGAGCCCTTCCGCCTTGGCCAGGGCGATGGCTGCGGGCGCCAGCAGCCGCAACTGCTCCGGCCCGAGCTTCAGGATCGAGGTGCGCTTGACGAAATCGAGCACCGAAAGCCCCGACGAGAAGCGCGCCGAGCGCGCCGTCGGCAGCACGTGGTTGGAGCCGCCGACATAGTCGCCGATGGCTTCCGGCGTGTGGCGGCCGAGAAAGACGGCGCCGGCGTTGCGCATGCGCAAAAGGAAGCCCTCGGCATCGTCAATTGCCAACTCGACATGTTCGGCCGCGATGCGGTCGACCAGCGGCAGCGCCGCCTCGATCGAAGGCACCAGGATCACCGCGCCGAAATCGCGCCAACTCGCTGCCGCCGTCTCGCCGCGCGACAGGCTCTGCAACTGGCGCTTGACGGCCTGTTCGACTGCTACGCCGAAGGCTGGATCGTCGGTGATCAGGATCGACTGCGCCGACACGTCATGCTCGGCCTGGGCGAGCAGGTCGGCGGCGATCCAGTCCGGATTGTTGCTGCCGTCGGCCACGACCAGCACTTCCGAAGGTCCGGCGATCATGTCGATGCCAACGGTGCCGAACACCTGGCGCTTGGCCGCCGCGACATAGGCGTTGCCGGGGCCGACGATCTTAGCGACGGGCTTGATCGTCTCGGTGCCATAGGCAAGTGCCGCGATCGCCTGTGCGCCGCCGACCCGGTAGATCTCGGAAACCCCGGCCAGATCGGCCGCGACCAACACCAGTGGTGGCACGGCGCCGCCGGAGGCGGGCACGGCAATGGCGATGCGCTCGACGCCGGCGACCCTGGCCGGAACGGCATTCATCAGCACAGAGCTTGGATAACTCGCCGTGCCGCCCGGCACGTAGAGCCCGACCGCCTCGATCGCCGTCCAGCGCGCGCCGAGCTCGACGCCGGCGGCGTCGGTATAGCGGTCATCCTTCGGCCTCTGCCGTTCGTGATAGGCACGGATGCGGTCGCGGGCGAATTCGAGCGCCCTGATCGTATCCGGATCGGCGCCGTCATAGGCGCGGGCGATCTCGTCTTTGGAGACCGCGATGCCGAGGCTTTTCAGGTCGGCCTGGTCGAATGTCCTGGTGTAGTCGATCAACGCCGCGTCGCCCTCGGTCCGCACCCTGGCGATGATCTGGCGCACCACGGCCTCGACATCGGCGGAAACCTCCCGCTTGGTCAACAGGAAGGCGGCGAAACGCGGCTCGAAATCGGCGTCGGACTGGCGAAGCGTAATGGCCATCTTGTGCTTCTCAGGCTCTGTGGATGGGACGCGACGTCGCTTCCCAGGCGCCGCCAATGTCGGCGAGCCGCGCCTCGATGCACTCGACATCGAGCATGATCGCGCCACCGCCAGAAAAGATCAGCTCGACAATGCCGGCGGGCTTGCTGATCTCGATGAAGCTGATCGCCAGCAGCGACAGCACCTCGCCTGGCTTGTCGCGGGCGATGCCGCTGGTCTTGGCGCCGAGCACCCTGTCGAAATGCAGCACGGCCTGCCGCCGCTCATTGTGCTGGCGAAACAGGCCGGATTTCGCCTCCCAGACGAAGCGGTTCATGGTCAGCACGAAACGCTTGGCCACCGGCAGGTATTCCAGGTCGCCGATCTTCATCACGGCGTCCTGGACATGAGCCGAGACAATGCTCAGATCCTGATCGTCGAGTGCGACAAGCTTGAGAGCCATGCGGATTTCACACCTGAAGGTTGATTATTCAGCCTTCTGTTAGGCGGTCTTTCCAGTCCGTGCAACCGCACCACGGATCCTGCCCAAGCCAATCGCTTCAGCGCCGAGATCGATACTGGCCTCAGGCCCTGGAATCCCGCCGATTGCCTATCCCGAAATCCGCTCGATCACCGCGCCGCAGCCGGACAGCTTCTCTTCCAGCCGCTCGAAGCCACGGTCGAGGTGGTAGACACGGTTGACCGTGGTCTCGCCTTCGGCCGCCAGACCCGCAATGACCAGCGAGACGGAGGCGCGAAGATCGGTCGCCATGACGGGCGCGCCCTTCAGCTTGGAAACGCCGTCGACGATTGCCGTCTGGCCGGACAGCGTGATGTGGGCGCCGAGCCGGGCGAGCTCCTGGACGTGCATGAAGCGATTTTCGAAGATCGTCTCGGTGATGCGCGACCTGCCCTTGGCCATGGTCATCAGGCCCATGAACTGCGCCTGCAGATCGGTCGGGAAGGCCGGGAAGGGCGCGGTCGTCACGTCGACAGGCGAAATGCCGGCGCCGTTGCGCCTCACACGGATGCCGGAATTAGTCTGCGTGATCTCGGCACCGGTCTGCGAAATCACATCGAGCGCGGTCTGCAACAGTTCGGGCCGCGTGCCTTCGAGCACGACGTCGCCGCCGGTCATCGCCACCGCCATCGCATAGGTGCCGGTCTCGATGCGGTCGGGAATGACGCGGACGCGGGCGCCCGACAGCGCCTCGACGCCGTCGATGGTGATGGTTGGCGTGCCGGCGCCGGAAATCCTGGCGCCCATGGCGTTGAGGCATTCGGCGAGGTTGACGATCTCGGGCTCGCAAGCGGCGTTTTCCAGCACCGTCTCGCCCTTGGCGAGCGACGCCGCCATCATCAGCACATGGGTGGCGCCGACCGAGACTTTCGGAAACACATAGCGGTTGCCGACCAGACGGCCGTGTTTGGTCTTGGCGATGACATAGCCGGTGTCGACGTCGATATCGGCGCCCAGCACCTGCAGGCCTTCCAGGAACAGGTCGACCGGGCGCGTGCCGATGGCGCAGCCGCCGGGCAGCGAAACCTTGGCTTCGCCCATGCGGGCAAGCAGCGGGCCGATCACCCAGAAGGACGCGCGCATCTTCGAAACCAGCTCGTAAGGGGCTGTCGTGTCGACGATGTTGCGGGCCGAGAAATTGATGGTGCGCGAATAGCCTTCCTGCTGCTTCTCGCGGCGGCCATTGACTGAATAATCGACACCATGGTTGCCGAGGATGCGGATCAACTGCTCGACATCGGCCAGATGCGGCACGTTTTCGAGCGTCAGCGTGTCGTCGGTGAGCAGCGAGGCGATCATCAGCGGCAGCGCTGCGTTTTTCGCGCCCGAGATCGGGATGCTTCCGGCAAGCTTGTTGCCGCCGACGATTCTGATGCGATCCATGGAAGAGATATCCCCTCGGCCAAAAGCCGGTTTTCAATCGGTTAAGTCTGTCCTGTCTAGACCATTTGGCCCGTCTAGACCCCGGAGCCCGTCTAGACCATTGGCCGGCTCGGTTCAAGAAGTAGGATTTCCTGGCAACCGGGCCAAGTCTGTTGATATTAAGTCAATCCTTTTGCATTTCCCTTAACGGGTCGAGCCCGTCCGGCCGCTGATCGGCTCCGCCAGTGCGTCGCGAACGCGTCTGCGCCTTGCGCTTCTGCAGATTGGCGCGCAATTGCTCGGCCAGTCGGTCCTTGCGGTCCGTGCCGCCCTTTTTGGACGAACCGTCGTTTTTTGGTGGACCGCCCTTGTCAGGTGGATTTGTCGTCTCGTTCATGGTTCCGTCCCGGCTGGCGATTAGCCAACGCCATCAGGCATAGCCAACATTGTGGCGCCGCCATGTCCTGGAAAGCCTTCCGGAGCCGGCTTCCACACATCATCGCGCTTGGCCTTGCGCTTGCCTGTTCGATATGGCAGAAGCCCCGCCATCGGCGGCTGCGGTAGCTCAGTGGTAGAGCACTCCCTTGGTAAGGGAGAGGTCGAGAGTTCAATCCTCTCTCGCAGCACCATCTTATCCCCTTGAAAGTATTGAAGTCGTTGACTTGCAACGGTTTTTGTCCATTCTGACGTTACAACTGCCGTAACAAATCGGATGGAATTGGTGACTGGTCGCGTTCGAAATCTCCTGAATCGGAACGGCCAGCTTTCGCACAAGATCGCTGAGCATCTTGTTTGTTTACCTTTGGCTGGCAAGCCTCGAAAGGCTATCCAGCAACATTGTTCTGTCCTTGCCGATCATCAGCACGCCGCTGTCGGGAGCTAGCAGTGCCGAGAACGGCAACATGGCCGCGCCGATCGGCGAGGCCTCGGGGCCGAATTGTCCCGATACGATTTCCGGCGCGACAATGCCGATGGCGCTGGTCCGGTTGAACTGGGTCTGCACCCTTGCCAGCAGTTCGTGATGGATAGGCCGCGGCAGGATGCTGTCGAGAACGATCGCCTCGATGTCGATGACGGAGGTGATGGCGATGATCGCCTCGACCAGAGCGCTGGCGCAATCGTCGATCCATTCGAACAAAGGCACGCGCGCCCCCGGCGGCAGGGGATCCAGTTCCCGCACCCGATTGATCTCGATGCCGCGCGACTTGAGATGATTGACCAGCACATAGATCGATGCGCGATGTAGCAGGCTCTGGTAGCGGGCCGGCTTGGCTGCCACCGAATCGAGGCTTGAAGGCGAGACCGGCAACGGGCCGAGCGCAGCGCTGTTGCCGTGCGGACCGGTATGGACCTTGCCGCCTTGCACCAGCCCACCGCCGACGAACGTGTCAATCGAGATATGCATGAAGTCGCGGAACCGAGCGCCGGCCCCCTGGATGAGTTCGGCCAGCGCTGCCGATGACGCGTCGTTCTCGACGAACACCTGAGTTTTCGGCCTTGTGGCGAAGAAGGTTGAAAGGTCGATTGCTTCCCAGCGGTTGCCGAGGTCGTCGGGAAAGCCGAGCTCTTCGCTCCAGCCTCCCAGGAAATAGGGCGAAGCGATGCCTAAGCCGACAAGGCTGGCCCCGCCAAGCCCTGCGACCACCTTGTCGAAATTGGCAAGCGCCATATTTCCGGCCCTGAGCACCAGATCGGGATCCGGAAACCGGTATTCGTGCGACTCGCGGGCCCGGACCTCGCCGGCGAAGTCTACTAACACGGCTTCCAGCGCACGTCGGCCGATCTTGATGCCGACGCTGTAGATCCGCTCCGGCGTGAGCCTGTAAAGTGTGGAAGGAGATCCGCGCTGCCCGAACCTTTTTCCCACTTGCTTTACGAAACCAGAGGATTCCAGCCCGTCGACAATGGTTGCGACAGCGGCCGGCGTCAGATTTGCGGCGCGCGCAAGGTCAGACTTGGAAGCCTCCTTCAGTCGGCGTATTGCATCGAGCACGAAACGCTCATTGTAATGCCGAACCTTGACAGAATTACTGCCTTTTCCAGACAAACTGGCGTCTCCGATCAGTTTTTCACCGAGCCAGCCTAGCCGCCTACAACTTTGAAGCTGCTGCGATCGAGGCATTCCGACCGCGCTTATGCGCGACACGACAGTGCCTGCAGGGCTAATGGAAGTCAATTTTCCTGTTGCGGTCAAGCTTCATTTAATATAGCAAATTGAAAAAACAACAGTGATTAGGCAATGACTAGGGAGGAGAGGTGCTGCACTCTGGCGCACATGGAGTAGCCGCTGCCGCGGCGACGAGAAACGTGGCCGTCCCGGTTGCCCTGGTTCAGGCGACAAAGGCCTTCGGAGGCACGATCGCCCTCAAGGACGCCTCCTTCGAATTGCGCTCCGGAGAGGTTCTGGCGCTGCTTGGCGAAAACGGCGCCGGCAAGAGCACCTGCGTCAAGCTGTTGGCCGGCGTGCATTCTCCCACCAGCGGCCATGTCGAAGTCGACGGCAAGCCTGTGGTCTTCCATTCGCCGCACGATGCCCAGGCTGCCAGCATCGCGGTCATGCATCAGCATCCCGGCCTGTTTCCGGATCTTTCGGTGGCGGAAAACATCTATCTCGGGCACATGCCGCGTGACCGCTTCGGTGGCATCGACAATTCCGCAATGCTTGCCGGCGCCCGCAAGGTGTTGGCAATGGTCGGCCTCAACGTACGGGCCGCAACGCGGTTAGGCGCGCTGCGCACCTCCGAGCAGCAATTGGTGGAAATCGCTCGCGCCCTGTCGCTCGACGCGCGTGTGCTCATCATGGACGAGCCCACGGCGGCGTTGTCGCAGCGCGAGGTCGAACGGCTGTTCACCGTCGTCGCCGATCTCAGGCAGCACGGCGTGGCGATGATGTTCGTCGGTCACCGCATGGACGAGATCTTCCGTATTGCCGACCGCATCGCGGTGCTGCGCGACGGGCGTCTCATCGGCGTCAAGCCCAAGGCCGATCTGGGCCGCGCGGCCGCCAATGATGGTCGGGCGCGAGGTGAGCGACCTTTATCCGGAACGTGACCACGCCACCGGCGCGCTGGTGCTGGAGGCGAGGGGGCTTTCGCGCGCCGGCGGCTTCGCCGACATCGACCTCAAGCTGCATGCTGGAGAGGTGCTCGGGCTGGGCGGCCTGGTTGGCAGCGGGCGGACCGAGATAGCGCGCGTGCTGTTCGGCATCGACCAGCCGGACGCCGGCGAAATTCTGATCGACGGCGAGGCTGTGCGCTTCGCATCGGCACGCGATGCCATGGGTGCGCGCATCGCCTATGTCTCCGAAGACCGCATGGGCCAGAGCTTGGTGATGGATTTCTCCATCCTAGACAATGCCGTGCTGCCAATACTCGACATGGCGGCGCCCTCCGGCCTCTACAGCACGGACCGCGCCATCGACCTGGTTGCGGACTGGCTGAAGCGCATGAAGCTGCGCTTCTCTGGTTACGGGCAGCCGGTCAAGGAATTGTCCGGCGGCAACCAGCAGAAGGTGGTGCTGGCCAAATGGCTGCGCACCGAACCGCGTGTCCTCATCCTCGACGAGCCGACGCAAGGCATAGATGTCGGCACCAAGGCGGAAGTGCACGCGATGATCGCCGATCTTGCCGCGCAGGGCATGGCGATCCTCTTGATCTCCTCTGAAATGCCTGAGTTGATCGGCATGTGCGACCGCATCGTTGTCCTTCGCGAAGGCCGCCAGACGGCCGAATTCGCGCGCGGCGAAGCTACCCAGGAAAAAGTGCTGGAGGCGGCGACGAAGACGGACGAACGCGTCGACCCGGCAGCGCAGGCTGCGCGTGTCTCTCTCTCGGACGAGAAAAAAGGACCGTTCGATTTCCTGAAGCGGCGAGAGTTCGGGCTGCTCGCCGCGATATTGGCGGTCGCCATTCCCGTCACCATTATGAACCCGCGCATGGTGAGCGCGGCAAACCTGACCGCCGTGTCGATGGATGCTGCCTTGCTGGTTGTTGCGGCACTCGCGCAGATGCTGGTGCTGATCACCCGCAACATCGACCTTTCGATCGCTGCGGTGATAGGTCTTTCAGCCTATATGGCGGCCAGCATGGTTCAGGCCTATCCTGGACTCGACATCGGCATCGGCCTTGCGACCGCATGCGCGGTCGGCGTTGTCGCTGGCCTGATCAACGGCCTTGTCGTCACCAGGGGAAAGATCCCGGCCATCGTCGTCACCCTGGCGTCGATGTCGATCTTTCGCGGCTTCAATTCGATCTGGGCGGCGGGCGACCAGATCAGCGCCGACGAGGTCACGCAGGCCTGGCTCGACATGACCGGTCTGAAAATCGCCGGCGTGCCGCTGATCGTCGTCATCGCCATTGTCATCCTGTGCGCCGGCTACGTGTTGCTTTATCGCACGGCCATTGGGCGCGAGCTGTTTGCCACCGGCTCCAACCCTGACGGTGCGCGCCTCATCGGCATCCCCGTCGATCGGCGCATCCTTCTGGCCTTTGGCATGGCCGGCCTGCTCGGCGGTCTGTGCGGGGCGCTCTGGGCATCCCGCTACGCCACCATCGATGCTCGTGTCGCGCTCGGCTTCGAACTCACCGTGATCGCTTCGGCGGTGGTTGGCGGCGTCGCCATCCGCGGTGGTTCGGGCACGCTGCTCGGCATCATCCTTGGCGCGCTCACTTTGCTGGTCATCAAGAACGGGCTGACGCTGGTGCGCGTCGACCCGCTGTGGCTGCAAGGAGTCTACGGCCTGGTGATCCTGGTCGCCATCGGCATCGACACCTTCATCGTGCGGCGCGCGGAGCAGGCAAGACAGGCGGGGGCGAGATGAGGAAGTTCCTTCGTTCGATCGACTTCTGGGATCTGCTGCTGGCGATCTCCTGTCTGGCCATATTCCTCTATGCGGCGGTCTTCGTGCCGAATTTCGTCTCCGGCTTCAATCTTTCGCAACTGGCCGCGAGCGCCTCGGAAAAGGCGTTGCTGATTCTGCCGATGACGCTGCTCATCATCACCCGCGAGATCGACCTGTCGATCGCCTCGATGTTGGCGCTGACATCCGTGGTCTTTGGCCTGTTCGTCCAGGCCGGTGTGCCGACGCTGGCGGCGATCCCGCTGACGCTCGTCGCCGGCGGGCTGCTCGGCGCCTTCAATGGCTATCTGGTCTCGGGCCTGGGGCTGCAGTCGCTGGTGGTGACGCTCGGCACCATGGCTCTCTATCGAGGTGTAGGCTACATTCTGCTCGGCACCGGTTCAGTCAACATCCTGCCGCCTGCGGTCGTCGATTTCGGCATCAACAACCTGCCGGGCACGCAGATACCGTGGACCATCGTGCCCTTCCTTGTGTTGGCGCCGGTGTTTGCCGTCATCCTGCAGAAGACGCCGACCGGCAAGCGCATCTACGCGCTCGGTGGCAGCCCCGAAGTGGCACGCTATTCCGGCATAGACACGCGCCGCATGGTGCTGAACCTGTTCGTCGTCTCCGGCGTCGTCGCGGCAATCGCCGGCATCGTCTATACCGCGCGCCTTTCCAACGCCCGCGCCAACAATGCGCTCGGCATGGAGCTCGATGTCATCACCATAGTGCTTCTCGGCGGCGTCAGCGTCTTTGGTGGCAAGGGTCGCTTGACCGGCGTCATGCTGGCGCTGGTCCTGATTGCCGTCATCCGCAATGTGCTGGCACTGAATCAGATCGGCGGCGACGCACAGGGCATGATCATCGGCCTGCTTCTGATCGGTTCGCTGCTGGTCGGCAATTACTGGCGCTCCGCACAGGAGCGGCTTTCGAGATCGCGCGCCTTGCGCGAAACCAAGGGGTGATCTCGGGCCCCTTTCTTCAAGCCCGAATTTTGATGGAGGAGTAACAATGAAAGCGTTTAGATTAGCCCTGCTCGCATCCGCGGTTCTGCTCGCACCAACCTCGCTGGCTCTAAGCCAGGAATGCGCCAAGGAGCCCGTAACGGTCGGCTTCCTGCCCAAGCTCGACACGGATCCCTACTTCAAGGTGGCTTTTGGAGGGGCCGAAGAGGCGGCGAAGGAAATTGGCGGCACCGCTACCCAGGTCGCCCCATCGCAGGCGACGGCGGAGGCACAGATCGAATTCATCAACAGCCTCGTGTCTCAGAAGGTCGGGGTCATCGCAATTGCCGGCAACGACGCCAATGCTGTAGCGCCTGCGCTGAAGCGTGCTGTCCAGCAGGGTGTCCGGGTGATCTCGTATGACTCCGATGTGGCGGCCGACGCCCGCGCGGTATTCGTGAATCAAGTTAAGGGCGACAGTCTCGCCGAAATGATGCTGGAAAGTGCATTCAATCTCAGCGGCGGTGAAGGCGAATTCGCGATCCTGTCGTCTACGCCCACGGCCACCAACCAAAACGCCTGGATCGACTTCATGAAGGCGAAAATGGCGGCCGAGCCGAAGTTCTCCAAGATGAAGTTGGTGCAGGTCGCTTATGGCGAAGAAAGCGAGCAGATCAACCAGCAGCAGGCACTTGCGCTGGTGCAGGCGTTTCCGGATCTCAAGGTGATCATCGTTCCAGCAGGCATAGGTCTTCCGGCGGCAGCGCGTGCGCTCGAGGAGGCGGGCATGATCGGCAAGGTCAAGCTGACCGGCCTGGCACCGGCCACTCTGATCTCGAAATACATCAAGGACGGCGCTGCTCAGGATATCTGGTGGAACGTTACCGATCTTGGTTATCTTACCTATCAAACTGCCCAGGCGCTTGCGCAATGCAAGATCACCGGCAAGGAAGGTGAGAAGTTCACGGCGGGCAGGCTCGGCGAATACACCATCGGAGCCGGTGGCGAACTGATCCTGGGACCGGCCAAGATCGTCACCCCCGAAAATCTGGCTGAGTTCAAGTTCTGAACCGCAAGTCTCGAATACCGGCGGGCGCCGGGTCCATCCGGCGCCCTTCTTTCAACTCTCGATAGGCAATGCGGGGGCGGCAATGAAAATATTGCTTGCAGGCGAAACCTTCGCGGCGATGACTACGGTTGCCGTCGGTGGCGATGTGCTGACCAGTGCGACGTCGACAAATGGCGCAACCGCCTTCAACGCCGCCCTCGCCGCCGAGGGCATCTCGGTGACACAGATCGGCGGCGACCGCTGTGCGGCCGAATTCCCCTTCGACCTCGATGCGCTTGCCCAGTATCAGGCGGTGGTGATCTCTGATGTCGGCGCGCTGACCTTGCTGGTCACGCCGGATGCCCGCGCCGGTCGCGCCGGCGTCAACCGTCTCGAGCTGCTCAAGGCCTACGTCCAAGGAGGCGGTGGGCTGATGCTGGCAGGAGGCTATATGGGTTTTCAGGGCATGTTCGGGACGGCACGATTCTACGACACCCCGGTCGAAGACGTGTTGCCCGTGCGCTGTCTGCCGTTTTGTGATGGCATGGAGGTGCCGGAGGGTCTGCAGGCCTCCATCCTGCAAGCTGCCCATCCGATCTTTGTCGGCGTAGAGGAGCCATTGCCCCTGATTCTTGGCATGAACAAGCTGGATTTCAGAGGCGACGGGTCATCCCTGCTGCTTGCGACCTGTCATCATCGCGGCACGGACTGGCCGCTCCTTGCCGTTCGCAACCATGGCCGCGGCCGCACGGTCGCTTGGGCGACCGACATCGGTCCGCATTGGCTCTCGCAGGATTTTCTCGGGTGGCCGCTCTACGGCAAGCTGATGGCGAACATGGTGCGGTGGCTCGCCGGCAAGGACGAGAAGGCTCTGATCAGTCCTCCTGGGCCCGCATGACCCCATGCAAGAGCAAACACAGACCTTCACTCTTGTCGACGTTGTTCCAACTCTGCGACCACCCGTTCATCCTGTCGCCGCACACGTAGCCGCTTTGTCAGGAACACCAGGTTTGCCGTTTCCTCCAACTCCTCCGCGGAGAGGTGTCCATCGTAGAGCATGCGACCGTTGACGGGAAAGGTCCGATATTGCCTTCAGGCGTCGAATCGAAGGTCGAGCAATACTTGAACACGATCTGCTCCGCGCCGTTGGCAACCAGACAGCGGCAGGCTGTCAGCGATTGAGACACGGGATCATGGGCCGCAACAGAGCGCGTTTTGAGTGCGATCACCGCAGCATCGATGCTTCCATCCGCCAGTTTTCAATCGGCGTGCCGACATACTGGACAGCCCGCGGGCCTGCTTTGGCGAGCGTGTTGGTGATGTCACCGGAACCGTGAAATCGTCACCGATGATGCCGATCTTCATTTGTCGCGATCGCTCATCTCACGATCCCCAGTCTCATGATCACTTGCCCGCTGGCGCCAGAACATCGTCGTCAACTGGTCGAGATGCGCGCGCATCGCCTGTTCGGCGCGGTCGGGGTCGCGCGCGACAATGCCGTCATAGATGGCGCGGTGCGCCTCGTAGGCGGTCTGTTCCTGGCCGTCGGCGGCCAGCGTGACGATGCGCTGTTCCTTCAGCCATTCCGAAATCTGGTCGTGAAGCGCGACGAAAACGAGATTGCGGGCGATGCGTGCCAGCTCGAAGTGGAAAGCGATATCCGTGCTGGTAAAGCGGTCGCGGTCGCCGATCGCCAGGCGGTTGGCTTCGAGCGCCTCGCTTAGCGATTCAAGGTCGGAAGGTGTCGCAGTGCGGGCCGCCTCGCGGGCGAGGCCGACTTCGAAAAACATGCGGGCGCCCTGAAAGGAGCGCTGCCCTTCCTCGGTCGACAGCATCTGCCTGACGGCAGGCGCCATGCCGGTGAAGATGTGGCTGGCGGTCGGCATCAGCACCTTGGCGCGGGCGCCATTGGTGAGTTCGACAAGGCCGGCCTTCTGCAATGCGATCAGCGCCTCTCGGATGGCCGGGCGCCCGACGCCGAAGCGCGACTGCAAGTCGCGTTCGGGCGGCAATTGGTCCCCGGGCTTCAGTTTGCCTGAGAGGATCTGCCCTTCGAGGTGCGTGGCAACGTGCTCGAAGAGCTTCTTTCGTTCTATGACTAGCGGGTCGACCATAGACCTTTCATACCATCATGCTTGACAACCATGCAACAGCTTGCAATGCTGAAATCACAAGATTGGAACGCGGGAACAGATGGTTGAGCTCCTGGAGCATTGACCGTGCCGGTTTGGGGCGTGCTCCAAAGCCTGCAAATCAACACGCTTGGGGACGATGATGGCGGTGGCGAACGGTTGCGGCCGCCAAGGGAGGAAATGCATGAAAATCGCCATTCTGGGCGGCGGCGGAGCCATGGGCGGGATATTCGGGGGCTATCTGGCCCGCGCCGGCAACGACGTGACTTTGATCGACGTCTCCAAGGCGGCGGTGACGGCAATCAACGACAACGGGCTGACCATCGAGGAGAAGGATGGTTCGCAGCCGGTGATCAGGGTGCCGGCAAGCGATGATCCGGCGAGCGTCGGCCCGGTCGATCTCATCATCAATTTCGTCAAATGTTATCACACCGAGGCCGCCGTGCGCGCCGCCGCACCGATGATCGCCGGTGACACGGCCGTGCTCAGCCTGCAGAACGGCTGGGGCAACGCGCCCCGCATCGCCTCGATCGTCGGCGAAGACCGCGTGCTGGTCGGGCTCACCTATCATGGCGGTACGTTGCTGGCGCCGGGCCGCGTCAAGCATCCGGGATCCGGCATGACCTATATCGGCGAACTCACCGGCAAGCCGACCGAGCGCCTCGGCAAGGTGATCGAGGCGTTCCGCGCGGCTGAGATCGAAACGACGCGCTCAGACAGGATCCTGGACGAAGTCTGGAAAAAACTGGCGCTGAATGCCTGCACGCTGCCGGTCGCCGGATTGCTGCATTTCATGTCGCACGAGCTTGTCGCCTTCGACGGTACCAAGAGCCTGATGGCCGCTATCCTTGTAGAGGTCGTGGCGGTGGCGAAGGCGCAAGGCATCGCGCTCGATTATGATGAGCGCTGGGCCGCCATCACCGGGCTGCTGGAGAAGGCGGTCGGCGGCAAGGCGTCGATGCTGCAGGATGTCGAGGCCAGGCGGCAGACCGAGATCGAGGTGATCAACGGAGCGATCGTCGACGCGGGCAAGCGCACCGGTGTGGCAACGCCCGTCAACGAAACCATGGTCTGGATGATCCAGGCCAAGCAGGCCCACTATCTCCAGGCCAAGGCATAACGGGCCATGGCGCCGCGGCTCGAAATCAACGGCCTTTCCAAGTTCTTCCCCGGCGTGCGGGCGCTGGACGATGTCTCGATGAATGTCGAGGCCGGTGAAATCCGCGCCCTGCTCGGCGAAAACGGTGCCGGCAAGTCGACCCTCGGCAAGATCGTCGCCGGCGTCTATTCGCGGGATCAAGGCACGGTGCTGGTCGACGGCGCCGAGATCGGCACGCTGGACGAAAAAGCCGCCGGCGATCTCGGCATCGGCATCGTGCATCAGGAAGGCTCGCTGGTGCCGCAGCTTTCGGTCGCCGAGAACATCTTCGCCGGCCGCCAGCCGACGCAATGGCTTGGCCAGGTCAACGTCCGCGCCATGCGCGAGCAGGCAAAAGCGTTGATCGCGCAGCTTGGCGTCGCCATCGATCCGGCGCTGAAAGTGTCGGCGCTGTCGCCTGCGCAGGCCCAGATCGTCGAAATCGCCAAGGCGCTATCACGAGACCTCCGGATCCTCATCCTCGACGAGCCGACGGCGGCGCTGACCCTTACCGAAACCGAAAAACTGTTCGACGTGGTGCGCCGCCTGGCCGGCAACGGCGTTTCGGTGATCTATGTTTCGCATCGGCTCGCCGAGATATTCGCGCTTTGCCATTCTGTAACAGTGCTCAAGGACGGCAGGCTCGCCGGGACGCGCAAGGTCGCCGAGACATCGACCGACGAACTGATCCGCCTGATGGTCGGACGCGACGTGCATTTCTCGCGCTCCCCCGCGGGGCGGAAAATCGGTGACGTCGTGCTCCAGGCCCAGAACGTCGATGCGCCGCCTTTGGTGCGCTCGGCGTCGATCACCGTTCGGGCCGGCGAGATCGTCTGCCTTGCCGGTCTCATCGGGTCGGGCCGCAGTGAGTTCTGCGAGGCGATCTTCGGTGCCCGCCGCCGGCACGGCGGCTCGGTTCGGATCGGCGGCACGGCGATCGATCCGAAAGGCCCATGGGACGGCAAGCATGCCGGCATCGGCATGGTGCCGGAAGACCGCAAGGCGGCCGGCCTGTTCCTCGGCATGGACATCGTCAACAATGTCGCCGCGACGGTTCTGTCCAGGGTCTCGTCGGGTGCGAATTTTTCCAACCGCAAGGCAGAGGCCCTGGCCAGGAATTTCGTCGACGAACTGCGCATCGCGACGCCGAGCGTTCACCAGATCGTCGGCAATCTCTCCGGCGGCAATCAGCAGAAAGTGCTGCTCGCCAAATGGCTGGCGATGGAGCCGCGCCTTCTGATCGTCGACGAGCCGACACGCGGCGTCGATGTCGGCGCGCGCTCCGAGATCTACCGGCTGCTCAGGGCGCTCGCTGACAAGGGCGTCGCCCTGCTCGTCGTGTCCTCGGACCTGCCGGAGGTGCTGGCGCTTGCCGACCGCATCGTCGTGATGGCGGAAGGCCGGACGGTCGGCGAACTGCCGGGCGACGGGGCGAGCGAAGAACAGGTGCTGCGGCTGGCCACAAGATACACGGCCTCGGTGGCCGAGGTTCGCAACCAGGCTGATATGGCAGAGGCATGATGGCGATGCAGATCACGCAACCCCTGGCAGAAACTGCCGAGCGCCGGCGAGAGAACCTCCTGGTGCGCATCGTGCGGCGCCTTGCCGATTCCAGGGAACTGACGCTCTTCGTGCTCGTCGTCGCGCTGGCGCTGGCGATGAGCATTGTCTACCCGAACAATTTCCCGACCGCCTCCAACATGCGGGCCGTGCTGCTCAACCTGGCGCCGGTGGGGATGCTCGTCTGCGGCATGATGCTGCTGATGATCGGCGGCACGTTCGACCTGTCGGTCGGCTCGACGCTGGCCTTCTCCGGCGTCTGGGCCGGCGTCGTGGCAGGCTGGTGGGGCTGGCCGGCAGAGAGCGCGGTCCTTGTCGGCATCCTGGTCGGCGCATTGTGCGGCCTGGTCAACGGCTTGATCGTGACGCGCATCGGCATCAACGCGCTGATCGCCACTCTCGGCACGCTCACCATCTATCGCAGCCTGACCTATGTCACCGCCGGCACCGGCGTCACCCCGATCAGCGATGCTTTCGCTGCCTATGGCCGTGCCGCCGACCCGCTATTCAGGATCCAGTCGCCGTTCTGGGCAATGCTGGTGCTGGTGCTCGTTGGCGGCTGGCTGGTAGCGCGGACGCGCTTCTTCCGGCAGTTCTATTTCATCGGCGGCAATCCGCGCGCCGCCCAGCTTTCGGGCATCCGCGTCGATCGGCTGATCCTGATCGGCTTCGTCATCATGGGGGCGCTGGCGGGCCTCGCCGGCGTGCTGGGCGCGGCTCGTCTCAACAGCGCCGTCGTCAATGCCGGCGTCGGCATCGAGCTCAAGGTCATCACCGCCACGGTGCTCGGCGGCGCGAGCCTGAAGGGCGGCGAGGGCACGATCCTTGGCGGCATTCTCGGCGTGCTGTTCATCGCGCTGATCGAGAACGCCATGATCATCAACGCAATCGGCGTGTTCTGGCAAGGGCTGGTGGTGGGCCTGGTCCTGCTGTTTGCCGTCTCGCTCGATCGTTTCAAGACCAGCGGCCGCGCCTGATCTCAGGCGGGGGCGGGAGGAGGCGTCCGGACAACCGGACGGCATGCAGGAGACTGGATTTCAGAAGACTGGAACGACAAAAACATCAGGAGGAAACGGGCATGAAATCGATAGTGAAAGCGATACTCTCCGGCGCAGCGCTTGCCGCCACGGCATTGCTGCAGACTTTTCCGGTTAGCGCGCAGGAATCATCCTTCGGGCCGGCCGATGCCAAGGAGACCTATTACTGGATCTCCAACAAGGCCAATTTGCCGCTGTTCGTGCAATATGACTATGTCGGCATGAAGCGGATCGCCGAGGAGCTCGGCGTCAAGGTGATCGTCGCCGGACCGACCGATTTCGACGTGCCGGGCTTCATCTCCGCCGTCGACCAGGTCTGCGCGCAAAAGCCAAGCGGCGTCTCGGTGGTCGGCGGCTGGGATCCGTCGCTGACCGAATCGGTCAAGAAATGCATGGAACAGGGCGTGCCGACCGTGGTCGATGACGGCGACCTGCCGGACTCCGGCCGCCTTGCCTATATCGGCACGAACTGGACGCAGGTCGGCGTCGCCCAGGCCAAGAAGCTGATGGAAATGCTGCCGAATGGCGGCAAGCTCGCGTCGATGTCGATCATCAACGCCGGCAATATGCGCGAGGCAGTGGCTGGCTTCAAAGCCTATATCGAGGCCAATGGCGGCGGCAAATACACCATCGTCGCCAATGAGGACGATGGCGGCGACGCGCAGAAGGCGGCGCAGGTGACCGCGGCGATCCTGGCAGCCAATCCCGATATTGCCGGTCTTGCAGGCTTCGATTCCGAATCCGGCGCCGGCATCGTCACCGCGCTGCGTGAAGCCGGCAAGAATCCCGGCGACATCAAGGTGACCGCGATGGAGCAGACGCCCGATTTCTTCAAGTCGGCCAAGGAGGGCTGGGTCGACGGCATCGTCGTGCAGAACCGCGAGCTGTTCATCTATTACGCGGTCAAGCTGCTGCACGACTATAACCACAACACGCTGAAGTCGGCCGGTCTCACCTCGAAGGATGGCGGCCGCCCGATCCCGGATTCGCTCGACACCGGCGTCATCCTGATCACCAAGGACAATGTCGACAAGGTGCTGACCGCGCTGAATGTAAAATAGGCCGCACCATGCCGGAGCCCTGGTTCAAGGCTCAGTCTTGATTCCAAGGTCCAGGCAGCCTCCGGCGGCGCACTCTCCCTCGCCGCCGGATGGCCAATCACACAAAATGGCCAAGGACATAAAATGGCACGTCACCCCACCACCCGCATACGCTTCCACGGCGTGGCCGCTTACGAGATCCTGACGCGCGACGGCTTGCGCATCCTGTGCGATCCGTTCCTCGACCAGAATCCGGGCGCGGCGACCAGGTCGACCGAATTCGATCACGTCGATCTCGTCATCGTCAGCCACGCCGCCTTCGATCATCTCGGCGACACCGACAATATAGCGCAGAAATATGGCTGCCCGGTCGTTTGCGGCGGCGAGGTGAAGGCCTGGCTGATGGATCGCGGCATTCCGGCCAACCAGATCCGCGCTACGACCTGGGGCATTCGCGTCAAGGTGGCCGGAATCGAAATCCAGCCGCTCGAATGCCACCACTGGTCGCAGATCAGGCTGAAGGACAATTCCTTCATTTCCGGCGTGCCGATGGCCTTCATCGTCTATGCCGACGACAATTTGCGCTTCTACCACTACGGCGATACCGCGATCTTCTCGGACCTCAAGCTGCAGGCCGAGCTCTATAAGCCCAATGTTGGTTGTATCGGCATCGCCAATCCGCAGGAGATCCTGCATCTCAACCCAATGCCTGGCGAAATGCTGACCGGCGAGATGAGCCCCTACGAGGGCGTTCTCGCCACGCAGTGGCTTGGCCTCGAGACCGTGCTGCCCTGCCACTACATCAAGCTCGACGGCGACAAGGACGTCGCCGAATATATGGAGCACCACCGGCAGGCCAGGGCGCGCGGCGAGGCGATCGCCGACCCCTATCTGCTGCGCGCCGGCGACTGGATCGAATTCGACGGCGACGGCAAGGTCGTGCGCCCGGCCAAGGCGGCCTGATCGATGCGTGCAGCGATCTTCGACGCGCCGTTTTCGATCCGCATGGCCGACGCGCCGAAGCCGGAGCCGCAGCCGGGAGAGGTGTTGGTCCGCGTCAAGGCTGCCGGGCTTTGCGCCGGCGACCTCTACATCTACACCGGCAAGAACCCCTATGTGAGCTATCCCCGGATCGGCTGCCACGAGATATCTGGAGTGGTCGAAGCTTATGGTCCCGGCAGCAGTGGACCGCCGATCGGCACCCGCGTCGTTGTCGACCCGTTCATCGGCTGCGGCCGCTGTTATCCCTGCAGGGTCGGCAAGCGCAATTGCTGCGCCAATCTGGCCATTGTCGGCGTCCATCGCGAGGGTGGCTTCGCCGATTTCGTGACGGCGCCGGCCGGAAATCTCAATGTCGTGCCGGATGGGCTGACCGACTTCGAGGCAGCATTCGCAGAGCCGGTGGCAATAGGCGTGCAGGGCTGCCGCCGCGGCATGGTCAGCGCGCAGGACACGATACTGGTGCTCGGCGCCGGGCCGATCGGACTGGCCATCGTCGAAGTGGCGCGCGCGCATGGCGCAAAGGTCTACGCCACGGACTTGTCAGCAGAGCGCTTGACCACCGCGGCCGACCTCGGCGCGATACCAGTCGCCGGCGGAGCCGGTCTGGTCGAACGCGCCATGGAGCTTACCAATGGGGAAGGCATGCCGGTGGTCATGGAGGCGACGGGCGCTGCGCCGGCGATGGAGCAAACGATCGATCTCGTCGCGGCCGGCGGACGCATCGTCATTCTCGGCCTGGTCAAGAAGGGCCAGGGCATCACCTTCCCCGGCCTCGACTTCACCCGCAAGGAAGTGACGATCCTTGGTTCGCGCGCCTCGGTCGACTGTTTTCCCGAGGCGCTTGAACTGCTCGCCTCCGGCAAGATCCACTATCCGAAGATTGCAAGTTCCTTCGCGCTCGGCGAAGCACCCGGCGTCTTCCAGAAGCTCGCCGCCAATCCAATGGCTTTGCACAAGGCCGTATTCGTTTCGGAGGACTAGATGAAGCTCGTTACCTTCTCCCACCCCAAGGGAGGTCATGATCATCACGCCGGCGTGCTCGACGGCGACCAAATCGCCTGCCTGACCGAGGCCGGCCTTGCGCAGAGCGTCATGGAGGTCGTGCTCGGCGGCAAAGAGATGCTTGGCCGCATCCGCGCTGGCTTGGCCAAGGCGCCGCGCTACGCGCTCGCCGATGTGAGGCTGGAAGCCCCGATCCGGCCGGGCAAGGTGCTGTGCTCCGGCATCAACTACAAGGGCCATGCCGAGGAGAACCCGAACGCGAAAATGCCGACCGAGCCGTTCTTCTTCACCAAACTGCCGACCTCGGTGGTCGGACCCGACGAGCCGGTCGAAAAGCCTGATAGAACCGAGCAGATGGATTACGAGGTGGAGTTCTCGGCCGTCATCGGCCAGAGGCTGCACAAAGCGGATGAGGCAGACGTTATGTCGGCGATCTTCGGCTACACGCTGCTCAACGACATTTCGGCTCGCGACGTGCAGTTCAAGGACAACCAGATCACCATCGGCAAGAATTTTGCCGGCTTCGCACCGATCGGCCCTTGCATCGTCACATCAGATGCGATGCCGCATCCCGACAATGTTTCGCTGAAGACGCGGCTGAACGGCACGACGCTGCAGGACGGCAGCACCTCGGACTGGCTGTTTTCACTGCCGTTGCTGATATCCTTCCTGTCGCAATACATCCCGCTCGAACCCGGCGACATTGTATCGACGGGAACGCCGGCCGGCGTCGGCATCTTCCAGAAGCCGCCGATCTTCATGAAGGCCGGCGATGTCGTCGAGATCGAAGCCGAGGGCATTGGCATTCTCAGAACGCCGATCGTTGCGGGATAGAAAATGGCGAGGGGGATACGCATCGGGGTCATCGGCTGCGGCTTCTACGCACAGAACCACCTGCATGCGTGGAAAGACCTTGTCGGCGAAGGCGCCGTGCTTGCCGCGGTCTGTGATGTCGATCCAGGCAAGGCACAAGCAGCCGGTCGAACTTTCGGCGTTACTTCCTACACGGACGCCGCAACCATGCTCGCGAACGAGCGGCTCGATGCCGTCGACATCGTAACCCGCCACGACACGCACCGGGCGCTTTGCGAGTTGGCGATAGGCAAAGGCGTCGCCGCCATAGTGCAAAAGCCCTTTGCTCCAACCTGGGAGGATTGCGTCGCCATCGTCGACGCAGCCGAAAAGGCTGGGGTGTGGCTGGCGGTGCATGAAAATTTCCGCTTCCAGACGCCAATGCGGCATGTGCGCCGCGTCATTGACAGTGGCGCCATCGGCACGCCGAGTTGGGCCCGGATAATGTTTCGCACCGGCTTCGATGTTTATCGCACGCAACCCTATTTCTATGACGAGGAACGTTTGGCGATCGCCGATGTGGGCATCCACGTGCTCGACCTCGCACGTTTCTTCCTGGGCGAAGTCGAACGCATCTCCTGTGAAACGCAGCGCCGCAATCCCAAGGTGCGGGCCGAGGACACAGCCACGATGCTTCTGCGCCATCGCAGCGGTGCCGTCAGCGTCGTCGAGTGCACATATGAGGCGAGACGCGACCCCGATCCGTTCCCCGAAACGCTGGTGGAGATCGAAGGCGACAATGGGTCGATCATCGTTCTTCCGGGCTCGCGCATGCGGGTTACCAGCAATGGAGCAACGACCGAGGAAGACATTGGCTCTCCGCTGCGCTCATGGACCAGCGATCGCTGGCATGTCACCCAGGAGGGCGCGTTCGTTGCCTGCCGCCATTTTCTCGGCTGTCTCCGGCGGGGCGTGTCCGCCGAGACCTCGGGAAGTGACAATCTCAGGACATACGCACTGGTTGACGCCGCATACCGCGCGGCAGAAGAACACCGGGCGATTGTTCCGGCGCAGCGGAAGGCAAGCGCCGCCGCTGTCTCAAGTGACCGGAGGGCGCAATGACATCGGGTCCGGATAAGGCGTCGAAACGAGCAAAGGAAGGCTTGGGCGCCACTGCCTTTGCGATCACCGTTGCGTTCGAATTGCTTGAAGGGGCATTCTCAGAATTCCATCGGCTGGTCGCCGAGAACGCAGCTCTTTCCGTAAAGCTGGAGCCGGACTGCCTGCGCTTCGATGTGCTGACACCAGCGGATGCGGCAAGTCCAAGGCAGGTCTTCCTCTATGAAATCTATAAGGATCGCGCGGCCTTCGATCTCCATCTTGGCTCGGAGCATTTCCGCCAGTTCGATCAACGCTCGCGCGAACTCGTGATCAGCAAGACTGTGCTCGCCTATTCCGTGCAGGAGAACGCCAAGATCAGGGAACCGATGTGAGCGGGCAAGCCGCCACCCTCGACCTGTTCGGTACCGACGAGCCGGTTGCCGAGCGCCGGACGCTCACCGCCGGACCGCTGACCGCGATCCTCGAAGACGGCAATCTGCGTACGATCTCCTTCGCCGGCGTCGAAGTGGTGCGCGCGATAAACTACCTGGCGCGCGATGCCTCATGGGGAACCTACAAGGCCGAGCTCACGAACCTTACGATAGAGCAAGACCAGGGGGCGTTCGAGGTCGCCTATGAAGGGCTCTGCGCCGGGCCGCAGGGCAGCTTCTCCTATCGGATGAAAATAACAGGCAAAGCGTCCGGCGCGCTGACTTTGGAGGCGGAAGGGGTGGCGCTCAGCGACTTCCCGACCAATCGCACCGGTTTCGTCGTGCTCCACCCCTCGGACGCCGCGGGCGGACGGCTGATTATCCGACATAGCGACGGGCGGATCGAGGAGACGGTCTTTCCCGATGCGATCAGCCCCGACCAGCCGGCCTTCGACATCAACGCACTGACGCATGAGCCGGCACCCGGCATCATCTGCACCGTCGCCATGGAAGGCGATGCCTTCGAGATGGAAGACCAGCGCAACTGGACCGACGCTTCGTTCAAGACCTATGTCCGTCCGCTGTCGAAGCCGCGGCCCTATGTCATCGCCAAGCGAGCAAAAGACATCCAGCGCATCACGGTTTCCATCGAGGCCAAGGGCTTGATGAGCCGGCCTGAAATCGCCGGAACCGCCACCCTGACGCTTGGCCGGCCAATCGGGCGGATGCCGTCCATGGCCTTGTTCCTCGATCCGGACGATCTGCCATCGGCGCTGGCTGGCGCGGCGCTGCTCGGTGCCGCGCAGGATGTCATCATTCGTTTCGACAGCGCACGCGGCCATGACGCGGATGTGTTGCGCAAGGCCGCCAGCCTTGCCGCCGCGACAGGCGCGCGCCTCGCGATCGAGGTAATCCTGGACGCCATCGATCCCGGCATTGAAGCGAAGGCCGTTGCCGACACGATCCGATCGTCGGAAATCGAACCTGGCGCCGTGCTGGTTTCGCCACGACGCGAGTTCAAGACACGATCCTCGAATTCGGTGCCTCCGGGCGAACGGCCGATCAGCGATCTGGTGACCGCGCTCCGGGCGAGCGGGATCGCCGCCGCCATCGGCGCCGGCACGCCGTCGCTGTTCACCGAGTTCAATCGCAATCCGCCGACGGGCGAGGCCGATTTCGTCTTCTTCGGCAACGCCGCCGTCGTGCACGCGGCCGACGATTTGTCGGTCATGGAGACGCTGAGCGTCTATCCCTCCGTCATCGCCACGGCGCGACGCCTGTGCCCGGGAAAGCCGATCTGGCTCGGACCCTGCACGATCGGCATGCGCCACAATCCCTACGGACAGAGCGTGGCTCCAAATCCTGCCCGTGTGCGAATGCCCGCTGCAGGCGAGGACCCCCGGCACGGCGCGTTATTCGGAGCGGCCTTTGCTATCGGCGTCGCGGCACAGGTTTCTGCAGCGGGCGTCGATCATCTTGCAATCGCGTCCCCGACTGGTTGGTTCGGCTTGCTCGGTCCGACGGGAACTCGTCGTCCTATCCAGGCGGTGCACGCTGAACTGGCGGCAGCAGCTGGAGCTGAGCGTTATCAGATTTCGGTCGACCACGCAGGCGTAGCCGCGATCGGATATCGTCTTGGGGACGATATCCGTGTCCTTGTTGCAAATCTGACGCCGTCAGCCGTGAACCTCTCACTTCCATCAGGCGCACGGCCAGTTGCCATTATCGGCGAGACTGCCAACCGGATGACGACTGCTTCTCACGATAAACCCACCTTGGGACCATATCGGTCAATGGTTCTTCAATGCCAGTGATCAGGGGTGATGCCTATCGGATAGACCGGAACCATTTTCGTTCATTGGGAAACGATTCTCTGGTCATTTTGCCGGTAGTCACAATGTTACAAAAAGGTTGCTAAGCAATTGAGATTATTCATGTAAGAGAGGATTCAACCCTCTTTCGCAGCACCAGCCAAATCTCAAAACCTCAGTACGCCGACTGCACCCAAGCCACTGACCACCCCCGCAAGCAAATGTCATCTGGTCGCAATGGCATCATCGAGATGCGATGTGCCAATATCGGCATTGGCCCTGGTTGCCCGCTCACGATACAAGGCGGCGATTCCCACGGCAGTTGTCTTTCACGCTGGAGCCCATCATGACCGTACTCACACGCCGCGGGCTTTTGAAAACTGCGGCGATTGCCGGAGCGAGTGGGATCGGGCTCTCCACTATGGGCAAGTTTGCCGGCTGGGCCGCGGCCAAGCCCGAGCCGGTGATGCTGCAGACAGCCAGGATCCAGGCGAAGCTGATGGATGTCGGCCAGACCAGGGATGTGCTGACTTATGGCAACGCAGGGATGCCTCCAGTGCTCAGGATGAAAAAAGGCGAGCCCTTCGCCGCGCGCCTCGTCAACGCCATCGACGACCCGACGACGATCCACTGGCACGGCGTTCGCGTTCCAAACAAGATGGATGGCGTCCCATTTCTGGTCCAGCCCTATGTCTATACCGGCGATCATTTCGATTACGCCTTCACCCCGCCCGACGCCGGCACGTTCTGGTATCATCCGCATTGCAATACGCTGACCCAGATGGGCCACGGCCTGACAGGCGTGATCGTGGTCGAGAATCCGGGCGATCCCAAATTCGATTCCGAGGTCGTGATAAATCTGCGCGACTGGCGGCTCGGCGACGACGGTCAGTTCATCGACCAGTTCCGGCCGCGCGATGCCGCGAAAACCGGCACCTACGGCACGGTGCGCACCGCCAATTGGCAGGATCAGCCGCAGTATGACGCGCCGGCCGGAGGGCTGGTGCGGCTCAGGGCCGCCATCACCGACGTCACGCGGATTTATGCCTTTCTGGTCGAGGGCGGCGAGGCGGCAGTCATAGCGCTTGACGGCAATCCCGTGCCGCAGCGCTTTGCACCCGATGCCTTGCTGCTTGGACCTGGCCAGCGCATCGAACTCGCCATACGCATGCCCGAAGAAGAAGGGGCAATCGTGAGCCTGCGGGACGTCAGGGGCACCAAACCCAAGGTGCTGGCGACATTGCATGCGGTTGGAAGCTCTCTCAAACGGGACCTTCGCGACCTTGCCCCCCTGGAGGTCAATGCGGTGCAAGAGGTGGACCTCACCGCGGCCAGGCATATTTCACTGGCGCTCAGCGCCACGGCGGAAAACATCCCGAGCGACAGCATCTGCGGTTCGCTCGGCTACAGCTTCTGGGCCATCAACAAGGTGCCGTGGTCAGGCGATACGCCGGATCCAACCGCGCCATTGGCAGAATTGAAGCTCGGCGGAAGCTATGTCATCGACATGGAAAACCTGACGCCGCAATCCCATCCGATGCATTTGCATGGCATGAGCTTCAAGGTGCTGTCGTCCTCGACGCGTCAGGTTCAGCCGATGATTTCCGACACCTATCTTATCCAGCCCAACGAGAAGGTTCAGCTCGGTTTCATGGCCGACAATCCCGGCGACTGGCTGCTGCACTGCCATATCATCGAGCACCAGAAATCGGGAATGACGAGCTATTTCAGAGTGGTTTGAAGCCTCGCCCGGCCAGCAGCATTGGCTTCAAGGACTCAAGGGGTTGGATGGGGCGAGCTGTTTGGGCATTTCATTGATCGGCGAGAAATTGCCGCCATCAGCCTGTTTTGTTGGCAAACAGGGACCATTCCCTGCTATTGCCGCCTGCAAATCAAAAAGCATGGACGCCTGCGCATGACCAATGTCGCCCTGACGGGACTTGCCCGTGATCTCGCCAAGCGCGCCGGTGAAGGCCGCCCGGTGCGCATCGGCGTCATCGGCTCGGGCGAAATGGGCACCGATCTGGTGACCCAAGGCATGCTGATGCCGGGCATTTCGATCTCGGCCATTTCGACGCGGCGCCCGCACACCGCCCGCGAGGCAATCCGCATCGCCTATGGCGACGAGGCGATGGCCGTCGAAGCGGACACCACTTCGAAAGTCAGCGAGGCGATCGAGAGCGGCAAAATCGCCATCACCTCGAACGAGATGCTGGTCACCAATCCGCTGATCGACGTCGTCATCGACGCTACGGGAAAACCTGGCGTCGCCGCCGATTTCGACCTGAAGGCCATGGAGCACGGCAAGCATCTGGTGATGATGAATGTCGAGGCCGACGTCACCATCGGCTGCTATTTGAAGCAGCAGGCCGACCGGCTCGGTGTCGTCTATTCGGTCGGCGCCGGCGACGAGCCGTCGAGTTGCATGGAACTGATCGAGTTCGCCGCGGCACTCGGCTACACCATTGTCTCGGCCGGCAAGGGCAAGAACAATCCGCTCAACCACGACGCCGTGCCCGACGATTATCGTGAGGAAGCGCTGCGCCGCAACATGAACCCGCGCATGCTGGTCGAGTTCGTCGACGGCTCGAAAACCATGGTCGAAATGTGCGCCATCGCCAACGCCACCGGGCTGGTGCCCGACATCGCCGGCATGCACGGCCCCAAGGCCGACCGCGATGAACTGGCCAAGGTGCTCATCCCGCGCGCCGATGGCGGCATCCTGTCGAGGAAGGGCGTCGTCGACTACACGATCGGCAAGGGCGTGGCGCCCGGCGTCTTCGTCATCGTCGAGGCGACGCATCCGCGCATCATCGAGCGCATGGACGACCTGCATATCGGCCACGGCCCCTATTACAGTTTCTTCCGGCCGTATCATTTGACCTCGCTGGAAGTGCCGCTGACCGCCGCCCGCATAGCGCTCTATGGCAAGGCGGACATGGTGCCGCTGCCGAGACCGGTTGCCGAGGTCTGCGCCGTGGCCAAGCGCGATCTCGCCACCGGAGAGACGTTCGATGCGATCGGCGAGACCTGCTACCGCTCCTGGACCATGACCGTCGAAGAAGCCCGCGCCAATCGCGCTGTGCCCGTTGGCCTGCTCGAAGGCGGCAAGGTGCTGAAACCGGTCAGGAAGGGCGAATTGCTGACGGCGGATAATGCCGCGTCCGACAGGACGACCAGGCTGTTCGCGTTGCGCCGGCTGCAGGATGAAATGCTGTACGGCACGGGAGCAACGTCGGCCAACTCTTAGCATCCCTGCTGGCTCCTCCGCTCACCGCCTATTGCTTCTCAGTTTTGGCTCGCCGTGGCTATTGCCTCCGCTTCCTGCTGGAGAGTAAATGCCTTCGACAATGGAGAGCATAATGTACAGGCATATTCTCATTCCGACGGATGGCTCGGAACTCGCTCAAAAGGGCGTGGAGCAAGGTCTTGATTTGGCCAAAGCCCTGGGCGTCAGGACTACTGCCGTCATCGCTACCGACGCCTACCCGCTGGCGGGGCTGGCGATCGGTGCTGGCTGGGTACCTTCAGCGGAGGAAATGCACGATTTCGATGCTGCGCAGAAGCAGTTCGCTGATCAGATCTTCTCGAAGATAATAGAATCTGCCGGCGCCAGAGGCGTCGCTGTCGAAACAATCCAGGTCCCAAACTCACGAGCCGCCAGTGCCATCTTGCAGGTCGCCGCAGAGAAGGCCTGCGATCTCATCGTAATGGCGTCACATGGGCGTCGCGGCGTCGAGCGGGTTTTACTTGGTAGCCAGACAGCCGAGGTGTTGGCGCACTCGCCCATCGCGGTGCTTGTCGTGAAATAGGGGATACCGGCGGGCGCAGTGCCCGATCGTTCAATGTGGCCGCCGGAAAGCAACATGGAATCCGGTCGGCTACTTCCCCAGTTCGATCGACCTAAGCCGCGCCGCTTCCACTGCTTCGGTAAGCAGATTTGCCAGCCGCTCCTCGCCCATCAGCACCGCAAGTGCTGCGGCCGTGGTGCCGTTCGGGCTGGTCACCTGCTGGCGCAGCACGCCCGGCTCCTCGCCGCTTTCGGCGGCGAGCGAGGCGGCGCCATGGACCGTCTGCATGGCAAGCAGCCTGGCGGTTGCCGACGGCAGCCCGGCTTTTTCGGCGGCCACGGTCAGTGCCTCAATGAAATGGAAGACGTAGGCCGGGCCGGATCCGGACACGGCCGTCACGGCATCCATCAGGCTTTCGTCGTCGATGTCGGCCACCTCGCCGCTCGCCGAAAGCAGGTCGGCGACGAAACGCTTTGTATCGTCGGCAACAAGCCTGTTGGAAAACACCACCATCATGCCCTTGCCGATCGCAGCAGGCGTGTTGGGCATGCAGCGGATGATCGGCGCGCGATTGCCCAATATCGCCTCGAAAGTGGCGACCGGGGTTCCGGCGGCGATACTGACGAAGGTGGTGCGGCCGTCGTCAAAACGCTTGTAGGCGGCGGTCACATCGCGGATCACTTGCGGTTTCACGGCAATGACGACAAGCGCCGGCACTGCATCCGCCGGAATGCCGCCGGCGTCCGCCGCCGCGCCGCAGCCCAGCGCTTCGGCGCGCTTGCGCAATTCGGCATTGGGTTCGACCACGAAAACCGCCGCCGGTGCCAGCTTGCCGGATTTCAGCCAGCCAGACAGCATGGCGTAGCCCATATTGCCGCAGCCGGCGAGAACAAGCCTGATCGTCATGGAAACCCTCCGCTGGATAATGATCCCGGAAACCGGATCCGGTTCCTGAAAGGAGCGGCTCTCCATAGACGCTCGCGACGATGCGGGAAAGCCCTTCGATTGGGGCGAATCAGGACTGGTGACGAACCGCGAGCGGCCGCAGCGACACTTGCCTGAGCCCCAGCACGCCAAAGACGAAAAACATCCACACCGGGTCGGCGCGATGGAAGAAGAAGCTTTCGAGGAAGGCGTTCAAGGCGGTGAACAGCACCACCATCATGAAGAAGTCGCCGAGATAGATGTTCTCCTTGCGCAAGGGAATGCGCATGTAGTCGCGCAGCGGCGCGATCAGGAAAGTGTAGACCGCCACGCACAGCGCAGGAATGCCCATCAGCACGGCGATGTCGAGATAGCCGTTATGGCCGTGCACGATGGTTCTGATATCCCAGGGCCGGTCGAAGGGTTGGTCCTGGTTCAGGAGCAGCGGCGTGCCCCAGAAGCTCTCATAGCCATAACCGGTCCATGGCCGCTTCGCCAGCATGTCGCCGGCGAACTCCCACAGCGTCGTGCGTCCGGTAAAGGTCAGGTCCGGGAAGTAGATCGACGCCAGATGTTTCACCGGCGGCAGGAAGACGATGCCGAGCGTGCCCACCGCCGTGGCGATGATCGCAAGACCAAACAGGATCGGTGTGCCGAGCCGCATGCCGATGAGGCTCGGCAACACGACGATCAGGATTGAAAAAGGCACCAGTCCGGCGGTCGTCTTCGAACCCGTGTGGAACATGAAGAACATCGCCGCGCAAAAGATTGCTGTGCCCCACAGCCGCTGCCCGCGCCGGTAGAGATACAGGCCGGCGAAGCTGAAGCAGGCCATGATCGGCCCTGCGATGTTCTTGTGGGTGAAGACGCCGCGCCACAGGCCTGCATGTTCGGGCTCCTGCGAATCGGCGGTGTGCAGGGCCTCGTGCGGAAAGACGATGAGTCCGATGTAGGAGAGCCCCATGACGACGACGATGGTGAAGATGATGACTTTCGAGAAGGCGTCGGCATCGCGCGGAAGCGCCAGGATCGTCGCCATCGTCAAGATGCCGATCAGCGTGAAGAAGGCGGCGCGCATCGCCGATGGCGGGTCGGTCGCCATCACCACCGACAGCATGAAGAAACCCAGCATCAACAGCCAGGACGGGCTGAGCAGCGAACGCACCACGCGTGGGTCCGCGAATGCCATCAGCGAGAAGATCGAGATCGCGCCAAGCGAGCCGAAGCCGAGCTGGTTGACGATGTCGCCGCCGTTGCCGGTCAATTCGGCGCCGGCCGGCTGGAACGGCCGGAACGATACCAGGATGACGGTGAACAGCAGCGCGGCGATCGCCGTGGCGACGCCGTCGCGCGTGAAGGCAGCGCTGAGCGGCGCGCGATCAGTTCTTCTCAGGCTGCCGGTACTGCTCATTGGCATATCCGAATTCGGCAAGCACGCGGCCGAGCGCTACCTGGACGGGATAAAAGGCAATCGCCAACGATCCCGTCTGCGCTAGCATGACGGCGCCGCGAAACGGCGAGGCGGCAAGCAGCGCCAGGCTCTTCAGGAAGACCTTGGTGCCGGCGAACGGCGTGCCCGCCCGCTTCTTCTTCTCGACCAGTGTCGAGATGACGCCGTTGCGCAGGCTGCGGGCGCGGATCCAGTCGGCCTCGACGCGCCGGGCCGGAACGGTTTCATGCACTTGTCCCTCGGCGCACCAGCCGAGCACGAAACCCTTGTGCGCAGCACGGCTCAGGAAATCGGAATCGCCGCCGCCCATGAAGTTGAACTTCAGGTCGAGGAAGGGCGGGCCCATAGCGGTGAGCACGTTGCGGCCCACCAGGAGATTGCCCGACGAGTAGAGCGCGGGCACACGCCCGGTTTCCCGGTAGGGTGGCGCAAAGACCGGATGCGTAGCCCATCTCGCATGGGCCGCCTCGGCAAAGTCAGGTATTTGCGGGCCGCCGACAATGTCGGCTCGAAGCGTCTCGGCCGCCTTGCACATGCGCTCCAGCCACTGCGGATCGGCGATCTCGTCGTCGTCGATGACGAGGAGGTGCCTGAAAGCAGGGAAATGCAGGATCGCCGTCTGCCAGCCGGCATTGTAGGCGCTGCAATTGCCACGCTCATGCGCGACGATCACCATGCCTGGTATCTCGCCGCGCTCAAACAGCGGCAGCGCCGCCTTGGCGCCCGCGCGAACCTCGGCCTCGTTTTCCATGACGATTACGGCGAAGCGTCTGCCGGTTTCCTGGGCCTTGAGCGATGCCAGCGTCGCCAGCAACTGCCGCGGCCGCTTGAAGGTCGGCAGCGTGACGACGGCCTCGACGGCCTCCGCGGCAAGCTTCGGAGACCGCCCCGCGATCGATACCGAACCGTCCGATGGCGAAGGGATCATCCGTGTCCAGCCCAGAAGGTGAGTTTGGCCCTCGATAGCATCGCGATGATAACGTTTCGTTAATCACCTTTCGTGGAAGGGCGGGCAAAACCTGTGAGCTTCAACCCTCGATTGTTGCCGTTTAATCAACGCTTCACCGCGCTTTGCTAGCTGCATCGGACAGGATAGGTGAGATGCATCTGCTGTTCGCCACATCGATCGTGCCCGACGGTGCTCTTGCCTCGGGCTATGAGATCGCCACCGCTGTCATCATCGCTGCTTTGCGGCGCGCCGGCGCGCGCGTCACGGTGATCGGCTTCACCTGGCCGGGCAAGCCGGTGAGCGATCCGCAAAACACCATTGTGCTCGGCGCCGTCGATGTCCGCACCGAAAGTGCGTCGTCGCTGCGGAAGCTCGCCTGGGTTGCAAGGGCGATGCTTTCCGGCCTCACTTTCGCGTCGGTCAAGTTGCGTGTCGTTTCCGACAGCGAGGTCCGCGCCGCCATAGAGCGCGCCGGCCCCTTCGACGGCTACGTCCTGAATTCGGTGCAGTTCGCCGGCGCCTTCGAAAGGCTGTTCGACGATCGGCCGTCGATCTTCGTCGCCCACAATGTCGAGCATCGTTCGGCGCAGGAGAACGCCGCGGCCGCTGGCGGTCTTTTCCAGCGTCTGTTGTTTCGCCGCGAGGCGAAGCTGCTCGAGGCAGTCGAAGAACGGCTCTGCCGCCGTGCGCGCTTCGTCTTCACCCTGGCCGAGGAAGATCGCGCGGCACTCGGCGTAGCTTCCGACGACCGCTCGGCAGTGCTGCCTCTGGTGACGTTCAGTGAGGCGCCGAAGCAAAGGAACCCGCGCCGCATCGACTGCGACGCGGCGCTGATCGGCACCTGGACCTGGCAGCCGAATCGCATCGGCCTAGACTGGTTCCTGGAAAAAGTCGTGCCGCATCTCAGGCGGAATTTTCGCATCAGGATCGCCGGCAACGTGCCCTCGGGCGTTGGCTCGAAACATCCGGGCGTCGAATTCGTCGGACGTGTGCCCGACGCGCAGGCTTTCGTGCGCGCCGCCGCCGTCATCCCGCTGATCAGCACGTCCGGCAGCGGCGTCCAGCTCAAGACCATCGAGACCTTCGAGCTCGGCCTGCCATCCGTTGCCACCAGCCATTCGTTGCGCGGCATCGGCCACCGTCCGGACAATTGCGTCGTCACCGATGATCCGCTTGCCTTTGCCGCCGCGCTCGAAGCTGCGGCCGCCGATGTCAGGGATGTCGATGGCAGCGCCTTCCATCGCCGGCAGGTGAAAGCGCTCGATGCCGCGATCAGGTTTGGCCTGGAGAAGCTCAACCCCGTCAGGCAGGAGGCGTTTGCGTGAACATGCATGCTGCCCAGGCCGCCTTTGGGGTCGACAGTCTGAAGACGATCCTGGGCATATCGGTCCTCGCCATCCGTTGGGACGACGCGATCGCCCTGCTGACACGGCTGATCGCGGAGCGGCGCTTCACCAAGATAAGTTTTCTCAATGCCCATAACGCCAACATCGCCAGTGTGGATCCGGTCTTCGCCGAAGCGTTGGACGATTTCTTGATCCTGCCCGATGGCGTCGGCGTCGACATGGCGGCGAAACTGCTCTACGGCGCGCCGTTTCCCGACAATCTCAACGGCACCGATTTCGTCCCGGCCTTCCTGCGGGCATCGACCAGGCCGCTCACCGTCGGGCTGCTCGGCGCAACGCGCGTCAACGCCGAGGCTGCATCGACCAGACTGGCCGCATTGGCGGTGCAGCACCGTTTCGTCGTCATTCACGACGGCTATTTCCCGCCAGCCGAAGAGCCTGAAATCATCGATCGTATCGCTCGATTGCGGCCGGACGTGCTGCTCGTCGCCATGGGCGTGCCGCGTCAGGAATTGTGGATCGCCCGCCACATCGATGCGCGTCACTGCACATTGCCGATCGCCGTCGGCGCGCTGCTCGATTTCCTGAGCGGCACGGTGCCGCGGGCGCCGCTTTGGATGCGCCGGCTCAGGCTCGAATGGCTGTTTCGGCTGTGGATCGAACCGGGCCGTCTCTGGCGCCGCTACGTCGTCGGCAATCCTGTGTTCCTGTTGCGCGTCATGCGTCAGAAATTGTTTGGCAAGCCTGAACCTGCTGGAGCGGGTCCCGGAGCAGGCCATTGAACAGCCGGTTCGTGCCCAGCGCCGACATAGCGCACGATTCCCTTCGCCAGACGCCGGCGGCGGCGGTCGTGACGGCCAGCTACGCGCCGGACTTCGAACGTTGCCGCCTGTTGTGCGAAACCCTCGACAGCCACGTCTCCGGCGTGGCGCATCACTACATCCTTGTCGAGCATCGCGACGTGGCGTTGTTTCGCCAGCTGGAGAACAGCCGCCGCACCATTGTCGACGAGCGGGATCTCCTGCCGCACTGGCTGCGCGCGTTCGATGATCCGCTCAGCCTGTTTCGCCGGCGCATCTGGCTCAGCTTGAAGACGATGCCGCTGCGGGGCTGGCATGTGCAGCAGCTTCGCCGCATCGCGATAGCGGCGCATGCGCGCGAAGACGTGCTGATCTTCTGCGATTCCGACGTGGCCTTCCTCAAGCCTTTCGACACAAGTGCCTTCTGGCGCGACGGCAAGGTGCGCCTGTTCCGCCGCGACGAGGTGCTTGCCGGCGAAGGCCACGAGGAGCATCGCATCTGGTCGCGCAATGCGGGTCTCACGCTCGGCATCGACGCATCCAGGGTTTCGAGGCACGACTACATTTCGACGCTGATCGCCTGGCGCCGCGAAACCGTGACGGCCATGTGCGCCCGGATCGAGAAGGTCCACGGCCGCAACTGGGTCGAGGTCGTAGGCTCAGCGCGAAAATTCTCCGAATGCATGATCTACGGCCGCTATGTCGACGACGTGCTGGAGGGCGCCGGCCATTTCCACGGTTCGGAGGAGTTCTGCCGCGTCCACTGGACGGGCGAAGCGCTGTCGGACGACGAGTTCCGCCGCTTCGTCGCCGCCATGGCGCCGGAACAGGTGGCCATCGGCATGCAGTCCTTCATCGGCACCGATGTCGGCCGTATCCGCCGGCTGATAGGGCTCGGTTAGTCCCGGGGTCAAAACCCAATCACTCTGGACGACCGGGTTCGATCCAATCTGGACCTTTGTCAGGGTCGTTCTGTGCAACTTAAAATTGCGCAGAACTTACCAGACGAGACACGCAACAGCCGCAATCCCCAAAATCCCTCAGAGGAGCACTCTTCAGTACCTTCCCTATGGCGCCGTGGAATCCCAAATGATTTGTCAAGGAAACACCTGCCCCTTGCTATCCAGGTTTGGCAGATCGTCCAAGGGTTGAGGCGGCAATATCTCGACGCTGTCGCCGATCTCGATAACCATCCTGTCCGCGCCCAACGTGAGCGGCCCGTCGTAGCCTGCGGCACGGGTACGCGCGATGATCTCCTCCAGTCCCTTAGCGCCGTGAAGTTCCTTGGTGACGATATGCGAATAGACGGCCAACTTCGGAGAAGCCCGCGAGAAGACCTCGGCGGCCTGTTCCGGTGTGGTCAGCTTCGCTAACACGCCCTGCATCTCCGGCAACTGACTGAGCCGCTCGCTGAACGCGATGACGTTGTGAATGATCAGATCGGCATTGGTGCCGTGTTTCACGACATTTTCGTTAAGCGTCGTGTCTCCCGACATGACGACGCTGCGTCCGGCGTAGTCTACGCGAAAGCCGTACGCGGGGTTCCCGTCGTGGTGCTCGACAGGAAACGCCGTGACCTTGATGCCGCTGTCGTCGAATACCACTCCGTCATTCAGCGGATGCACGTTGATTTGCAGGTTCTCTATCGGATTGAACTTGTTGACCCTTCTATCAAGGTCATGTGCGAACATCATTCGCATGCCCTCAACCATCTGTTCGCTGTCCTCTGGTCCCCACAACTCGAATCCGTGATCTCGGCCGAGGAGAAACCAAGGAGTCATCCAAAGGTCGGGCAAACCTTCGATGTGATCATTGTGAAGGTGTGTGATGAAAATATGAGTGATGTCCTTCGGATTGATGCGACTTTCGTACAGGCGCTGGTTTGTCCCCCGGCCAACGTCGAACAGAAGCTTTTGGCCGCCGGCCTCAACAAGCGTTGAAATGCCGAGCCTATCGGGGAAATATTCCGGGCCACCTGTGCCGAGCAACGTCACCTTCAAACGGCCATCCTGGGAATAAGCCGGGGTAATGGCGAGCGACACGAAAAGCGCGACGAGATACAGGCCGAAGCGTTTCATCAGTTTCTCCCATAGAGTCTACTGCTTGCGGGCGTCCAAACAGCTCACTAGGGAACAACCTTCTGTCCCGCGTCTACGCCGAAGATCATGAAGGTCTTTCAAGCAAAAGCGGCAACCATTTGGCTCGGATCCGACTCCGGCGATTTCGGAGATGTAGTGTAGTCCGCCAATCGGACGCGAAGGGATGATTTTTAGGTTGCCTTCCTCTCCACCCATCTCAGCGATCGGCAGCGGCCAGCTGATCGAGTTTGACCCTAGATCGCCTTCGCCGGTCTGCGCATCGCA
>NZ_PZJX01000012.1 GCF_003034915.1 Mesorhizobium helmanticense
GACCAGATTGCGCAGTCATGGCACCAAGATCGCCAGCGCCACCAGAGGGGCCGCCTCCGCGACATTCCTGCCCAGCGCATTGGGGAAGAAATGCAGCTCATTGACGGAGATGTCGAGGCCCAGACCGGCTGACGCTGGAAAATCTCGATCGGGTGCTTCTGGGCGGTTCATTCTATAAACGCCACCGGCTTTATTTGTATCTGATCTGCTGATACATAACCTGTGTGACGAGTGCGGGCCACATGTCGAATGAAATCATAGTTGTCGATCCTCTTGAGCGGCTTGATTTATTGAAGAGCCTTGCGAGCGAGGTCCGGGTCCGGATCCTCGATCTGCTGCACCACAAGGGGCCGAAAAACGTCAATCAAGTGGCCGAAGAACTGGGTCTTCCGCAATCGACAATTTCCGCAAACATCCAGGTTCTTGTCGATGTCGGTTTGATCGAGACGAAATCACAGAAGGCGCGAAAGGGAAGCCAGAAGGTCTGCTATTCGACCTTCTCCGAATTGGTTGTCGTCTTTAAGGACCGCGCCCCGGCGCAGGATCTCAGCGTCATAGAAGTGGCGATGCCGCTTGGGCTCTATACAAGATGCGAAGTTTCCGCTCCCTGCGGCCTGTGTTCAAGGGACGGCGTCATCGGACTTCTCGATGTGCCCAACACCTTCCTCGATCCCGACCGTATGCGGGCCGGGCTGCTGTGGTTCACCCGCGGCTTCGTCGAATACCAGTTTCCCAACAATGCGACGCTTGCCAATGCCAAGGTCGGCGGGTTGGAGCTGGCGATGGAGCTTTCGTCCGAGGTGCCGGGCACATCGAAGGATTGGCCATCGGACATCACGGTCGCGATCAACGGACACGAGATCGATACCTGGACGGCGCCGGCCGACTATGGCGACAAGCGCGGCAAGCATACACCCGGCTGGTGGAAACTGGCCGGATCGCAGTATGGCGACCTCGTACATTGGCGCGTCACGAATAACGGCACCTATCGCGGCGATGACAAGGTTTCCAAATGCTCGCTGGCTGATCTGGATCTCGAGCGGCACCGCTCGATCCGGATACGAATCGGCGTGAAGGAAGATGCGCGTCACCCCGGCGGCATCAACATCTTCGGCAGCGGCTTCGGCAACTACAGCAACGACATCGTTCTGCGCCTGCGGAAGGCCTGAAAGCATACTGGACCCTTGACGGGCGGACGAGCTCCGCCCTTAACTGACCCATGACCCGGATATAAACCGGAAAGTCGGATTGAAAGTCCGCAGTGGGAGTGATCATGAAAGCCAGAGTCACGGCGAACGCGGCCTATGCCGTCGCGGATATCGACAAACGTCTTTACGGCTCGTTTCTCGAGCATCTTGGCCGGGCGGTCTATACGGGCATCTACGAGCCCGGACATCCGCAAGCGGACGCTGAGGGGATGCGCAAGGACGTGATCGAGTTGGTGCGCGCACTCGACACTCCGATCTGCCGTTACCCCGGTGGCAACTTCGTGTCCGCCTACAATTGGGAAGACGGCATAGGCCCGAAGGAGAACCGCCCGCGGCGCCTCGATCTTGCGTGGCGCACCACGGAGCCGAACCTGGTTGGTATTCACGAATTCGCCGACTGGGCCGAGAAAGCCGGCACCGAGATGATGCTTGCGGTCAATCTCGGTTCCCGCGGCCTCGACGAGGCGCGGGCCTTCGTTGAATACGTCAACCACCCGGGCGGCAGCTACTGGTCCGACCTCAGGGCCAGGAACGGACGCACGCAGCCCTGGAACTGCCGCCTCTGGTGTCTCGGCAATGAAATGGACGGTCCCTGGCAGGTCGGCCACAAGTTGGCGAGCGAATACGGCCATCTCGCCAACGAGACCGCCAAGGCGCTGCGGGGCCTCGACCCCACGGTGGAACTGGTCGTCTGCGGCTCGTCGCATTCCAATATGCCGACCTATCCGCAGTGGGAAGCAACCGTGTTGGAGGCGACCTACGAGCAGGTCGACTACATCTCTCTCCACATGTATTTCGAGAATTACGAGAAGAATACGGCCGAATATCTCGCTCTTCCAGCCAAGCTCGACCGCTACATTGGCACGGTCGCGGGCATCATCGACTACGTGAAGGCCAAGACCCGCTCGAAGCGGGACGTGAAGATCTCCTTCGACGAGTGGAACGTCTGGTACCATCAGCGCCAGCGGGACGCGGAGCGTATGCGTGCCTGGGACTGGCCGGAAGCGCCCAGGCTTTTGGAAGACATCTACAATTTCGAGGACGTGCTGCAGGTCGGCTGCATCATCAACACCTTCATCCGCCGGTCTGATATTGTTCGCATCGCCTGCATTGCGCAGCTGGTGAACGTTATCGCGCCGATCATGACCGATCCCGGCGGCGGCGCCTGGCGGCAGACGATCTACTGGCCTTTTATGCTGGCCTCCAGGCATGGCCGCGGCACCGCGCTGCAGCTTGCGGTCGAGGTGCCCACCTATGACGCGGCCGCGGCCGACAAGGTGCCATGGCTCGACATTGCAGGCGTGCATAATTCGAACGCCGGCACGCTGACCTTCTTCGCAATCAACCGGCACGGATCCGAGACGATAGAGGCCGACGTCGCCCTCGAGCGGTTCGCCGCCAAGTCCATCGAGCATACGATCATCCGTCACGACGATCTCGAGGCCTGCAACACGAAGGACGCGCCGGACACCGTATCACCGGTCAAAGGCAACGGGGCGGCGCTCAGCAGCAAGGGAATGACGCTGAAGTTGCCGCCGCACTCCTACTCGATGGTGCGTGTGACACTCTGAGACGATATCCGGCAATCGGATATATACCGCAAAATCCGTTGCAGGTGATCTGGTTTGGTGTAGCATTGAAATGTTCAAGGCGGATCTAACCGCTGTACTCGGGAGGAAGCTGAGATGAACTTTCGCAGGATGATGGCCATAGCGGTGGTTG
Source organism: Mesorhizobium helmanticense (assembly GCF_003034915.1). Lineage (GTDB taxonomy): Bacteria > Pseudomonadota > Alphaproteobacteria > Rhizobiales > Rhizobiaceae > Mesorhizobium > Mesorhizobium helmanticense. Next base: position 2,931 of record NZ_PZJX01000012.1, read on the forward strand.
CGGCCGGAGGATTTTGGGCCGTCGCGGCCCAGGCCGAAGAAACCGTCATATGGTGGGATTTCCTCGGTGGCGGTGACGGTGTGCGCATGAAGCAGATGATCACGGACTTCAACACCGCCCACGCCGGCAAGATCAAGATCGACGCCACGACGCTGGAGTGGGGCACGCCCTTCTACGCTAAGGTGCAGACCTCGGCCGCGGTCGGCGAGGCGGCAGACGTCATGACCTATCATGCCAGCCGCGTCCCCCTGGCGGTGAGCCAGGACATTCTCGAAGAAATCACCGCCGACGACATGAGCAAGATGGGCCTCTCGGCCTCGGACTTCGCCCGCACGACCATGGATGCCGTGACGGTCGACGGCAAGCAATACGCAGTGCCGCTCGATACCCATCCAATTGTCCTGTACTACAATCGCGTCCTCCTGAAGAAGGCAGGCGTGCTCGGCGACGACGGCCGTCCCGTGGGCATGGGCAACAAAGAGGAATTCACCGCGACGTTGCAGAAGTTGAAGGACGCCGGCGTCGAGTTCCCGTTAGGCAGCGTCACCGCCGACGGCAACTTCATGTACCGCACCATTTATTCGCTGGTGTGCCAGCAAGGCGGCGAGCTTCTGACGGGCAACGAGTTCCTCGCCGGCGACAATGCCGAAAAGCTGGCGAACGCGTTAGCGGTTCTGCAAGGGTGGACGAAGGCCGGCCTGCAGTCGACCTATACGGACTATCCCGCAACCGTCGCCCTATTCACCTCGGGCAAGGCCGCCATGATGATCAACGGCGTCTGGGAAGTTCCCACGATGACCGACCTCGCCAAGCAAGGCAAGCTGTTCGACTGGGGCGCCGTCGAGATTCCGGTCATCTTCGACAAGCCATGCACCTATGCGGACAGCCACTCGTTCGCAATCCCGAAGAACAAGGGCAAGGAGATCAGCCCGGAAAAGCGTGCCGCCGTTCTCGAGGTGATCTCATGGATGGACAAGCACTCGCTGTTCTGGGCCACGGCAGGCCACATCCCGGCATACAACCCAGTCACTGAGGCGGCTGAATACAAGGCAATGGAGCCTAATGCGACCTACTCGACGCTGACGGCCAACATGATCTTCGATCCGAAGTCGCCCAAGGCTGGTGTCGCCGGGCCGATCTTCGACGTCATGTCCAATTATTTCGTGCCGACCCTCAACGGAGAGATGGACCCGGGCGAGGCGGTGAAATCCATCAAGGAAGAGCTGAACAGCATGTAAGTCTCAAAGGCTGGGAGCGCCCTCACCAGGACGGTCCCAGCCATATTTGAGGAAGAGCCATGCTTCGCAACTCCCGCACTGAACGTCTTGTCGCACTGGTGCTGGTCGCTCCCTTTCTGGCGATCTACTTGCTGGCGTTCGTCTATCCGACGGTTCAGATGTTCCGCATCTCCTTCACCGATGCGCCGCTGATCGGCGAGGGTCGGTGGGTCGGTTTCGACAACTACCTGCGGCTCGACAACGACCCGATGTTCCGGCGCGCGGTCTGGAACACCGCTTACTTCGTGCTGATGACGGTCGTCCCCGGGACACTCATCGCCCTGTTGGTCGCGCTTGGCGTGTCACGCCTCAAGGGCCGGTTCCAGGCGATCGTGCTGGCGTTGTTCTTCCTGCCCTACATCCTGCCGGTGTCCGTAGTCTATCTGATCTGGGACTGGACGCTGAACTTCCAGTTCGGGATCGCGATGCATGTGCTGGACTGGCTGGGAATCTCGCGCGTGCCGGTCTTCAAGTCGCGCGTCTGGTTCTTGCCGGCGGTGGCCGGGGTGACGATCTGGTGGACCGCGGGCTTCTCGATCCTCCTCTTCCTCGCCGGACTCCGGTCCATACCAGCGGAGATCTACGAAGCCGCGGCGCTCGACAACTCGACGCGATGGACCACGTTCCGACGTATCACCTGGCCACTGCTTTGGCCGATCACCTCGCTGGTATTGACCATCCAACTCATCCTGCAGCTCAAGATATTCGATCAGGTCTATCTGTTCTCGATCGGTGGCCGGCCGAACGACAATATGGTGCTCGTCTACTACGTCTTCCAGAAGGCCTTCCAGCAGAACCAGGGAGGCAGGGCGGCGGCTGTCGCCGTCACCCTCTTCGTGCTTGTGGTCGTCGTCTCGGTCCTGCAATTCCAGCTGCTCCGGTTCGCCGAAAGGCGGCGCCGATGAACGCCATGGCTGCGCAACGCTGGAACCTTTGGGGCGGGATAATCACGGCACTGACGCTCGTCTGGGCCATCCTATGGGCGTTCCCGCTCTATTGGGGTGTGATCTCATCGCTCAAGCCGGACGACGAGGTCGTCCGGCCTTACATCGAACTCTGGCCCGAGACGCCGACGCTGGAGAACTACATTGACGCCCTGACCACGACACAGATCGGCACCTGGTACATCAATTCGGTAGTGGTCGCGGTCGGCGTAACGGTCATCACCATCTTCATCTCGATGTTGTGCGGCTACGCGATCTCGCAGTTGCGATTCCCGGGGCGGATCGCGCTATGGTGGCTTATCCTCGCCTCCTTCATGGTGCCAACTTCGGCGCTGATCATCAATCATTTCGTGCTGGTCGCCAACCTTGGCCTGCTCAACAGCTGGGCCGGAATCATGTTGCCGCAGCTTATCCACCCCGTCATCGTCATCGTATACAAGCAGTTCTTCGATCAGGTCCCAAAGGACTTCCGCGAGGCCGCGGTCATGGACAATGCGTCTGAATTCGGGATCCTCTTCAAGGTCTACATGCCGATGAACTGGGGGGTAACGACGGCGCTGTCGATCGTCTGCTTCATCTGGACGTGGAACGCGTTTTTGTGGCCGTTCCTCTCGGTGACCCGCACCGAGATGATGACGATCACCGTCGGCATCACGCAGGTCAATGACGCCTTCGGTGTCTACTACGCGCGCCAGCTGTCGGCAGCCGTACTGGCCGGACTTCCGGTGGCGCTAGCCTACCTCTTCTTCCAGCGCCGAGTAACTGAAGCGATAACGCTTTCGGCAGGTATCAAGGGCTAGCCTCGGCCCGCAAGCGAACCGCAATGCAAGAGGGCACGACCCACTCGGAGGGGGGCAGGTCCGTCAGCGCGCGTGCCAGGTCGATCCGTCCGCGGCGAAGAGATGCAGGTCGGCAGTGTCGAACTTCAGCCGAACGGCGTCGCCCGGTTTGACGCTCGAAAGCCCGCGATCTTGTGCCGTAACCTGCGTCCCATCCGCGAGCCGCGCATAGACGAGCGTTCGCTCGCCAAGGCGCTCGACAACGGTGGCCGTGGCGGATGTTTCTTCGCCATCGGAGACGACAGTCAGCGATTCCGGCCGCACTCCCAGTTCGCGCCAATCCATGTTGACCGGCGCGCCAGGAAGGCCGACGAGTGATCCATCAGTCAAGCGCGCATTGAGCCTGTCGCCTGAGCCCGAAACCGTAACAGGCAGAATGTTCATCGCCGGAGACCCGACGAAGGTCGCGACGAATCGCGACGCCGGACGTGCATAGACCTCGTCGGGTCTTCCCATCTGCTCTATCCGGCAATCGTTGAGGATCACAATACGGTCGGCGAGGGTCATCGCTTCCACCTGGTCGTGGGTGACGTAGATCATCGTCGACTTCAAACGCTGATGCAGCTCGGCAAGCTCGACGCGTGTACGGGCTCGAAGCGCCGCGTCCAGATTGGAGAGTGGCTCGTCGAACAGGAATGCCTTGGGCTCCTTGACGATCGCACGCCCGATGGCCACGCGCTGGCGCTGCCCGCCGGAGAGCTGCGACGGCCGCCGGTGGAGCAGCGCTTCGATCTCCAGGATGCGCGCAGCCTCAGCGATCCGTTGGCGTATAACATCCGGCGCGACCCGAATGTTCCTTAGCCCAAACGCCATGTTCTCCGCGACTGTCATATGTGGGTAAAGCGCATAGTTCTGGAAGACCATCGCAACGTTGCGCCTGCCCGGCGCAAGGTTCTCCGAGCGCACCCCGTCGATCGTCAGCGTGCCCTCGTCAATGCTTTCGAGGCCGGCGATCATCCGGAGCAGTGTCGTCTTGCCAGAACCGGACGGACCGAGAAACACGATCAGCTCTCCTGGCTCAATGTCCAGGCTGACGTCGCGGATCACTTCGACTGCGCCAAAGTGCTTTGATACGCCCGACAACGCGATTCCCGTCATGCTTGCGATCCTTCTTTCCTGCATAATTTCGGATAAATACCCGATGTCAAGGAACGTGGGGGCCACGGCACAATGAGCGCCCTTATCCCTGGTCCCCGGAACAGCGGTTTTGCAAGCTACCTTGCCAAAAGCCGACCAACTGCAGTCGGCCCAACTCGGTCAGTCCGCCGCGAAAGTTTCGATGACGGCTCGTGGCACTCCTTGCTCATTCCGATGGACAGTACGTGCGACGACACTCCACCCATCTCGGCGATCAACGGCAGCCAGCTGATCGAGTTTGACCCTAGATCGCCTTCGCCGGTCTGCGCATTGCC
>NZ_PZJX01000013.1 GCF_003034915.1 Mesorhizobium helmanticense
AACCAGGTTGCGCAGTCCCGGCACGCAGATCGCCAGCGCCACCAGAGGGGCTGCCTCCGCGACATTCTTGCCCAGCGCGTTGGGGAAGAAATGCAGCACGATGCCAAGCGCCGCCAGCGCCAGCGTCGAGACCAGGAAAACACCGCCTTCGATGCCGCTCTTGACCGCCAGTCGCGACAGGAGTTCCGGCGCCCGCATCATGCGCTGCACCAGCATCATCGAGAAGGTGCGGATCGGGATCGCGGTCAGGTCGACCAGCCGCATGATGATGGCATAGATGCCGGCGAGATGCGGCCCGCCGATCGCCAGCACGAGGAGCTTGTCGAATTCCATCTGTAGGTAGAACAGCACCTCGGCGCCGGCCACATAGATGGAATCGGCGAGCCGCCTGAGATAGAGTTCCAGCCTGAGCCGCAGCCGCTGGCGCGGATAGAAGAATGCGAAAGCGATGAGCAGCGAGGCGGCATTGGCACCGATATAATACCAGGACCAGACACCTATGGTCCGCTGCGCCGCGAGCATGAACAGCACGGCGCCGACCGCTCGCAGGGCTGTCGCCAGGATCGTCAGCAAGGCGGCGCGGCCGAATTTGCCGAGGCCGTTGTTGACGATCAGCGCCACTTCGACCGGCCGCCACAAAAGCGCCTCGGCAAACACGATCGCCGCGAAGACCGACAGCGGCACGGTGCCGGCAAAGAAGATCAGGTAGACGCCGTAGGAGGCTGCGGCCAGCAGCGGCAGCGATATGACGCCAAGCAGCAGGAAGCCGGCGGTGAAGGTGCCGATCAGATTGGGGCGAATGGTGGCGGTGCGATAGAGCGCCGAGATGAAGCCGAAGGCCAGGATGCGCGACAGCATCACGCCGGCGGCCGAGGCGGTGGCGAACATGCCGAACTCGGCGATGGACAGCGTGTTGGCCAGCGCGATGAAATAGGCCAGCGAAAACACCAGCCGCCCGCCCGCGCCGCTGATCGCCGAGAGATAGTCGCGAACCAGCCCCCGTCGTTCGGCCACAAAAGCGCCGATCCGGGCGAGGGGCCGCCTTTGCGGTATGTCACTGGTCTCGGTCATGCGTCGCAAAAGCATAGATTGCAAAGCTTAACGTGCCGTTCGGCAACTTATGGATGTGTCTACAATATCAACAACCACTGCGAGAAATTTTATCCTCTGCCTTTCGAAATTAACCTTTTGTTTCCTATGCCTGTTTAGCGTGGCTTAACGATTTGCAGCCGCTCCCAAGCCGCCAAGGGCAAGCTCAAAGACAATGGTCGACAGGGAAAACCGTGAGGACTGGAGGCGCGAGCGCTCCCTGCTGGCGCTCGGCCGGGCCGTGCGCGGCGAGGACGATGCTTCGCTGGTTTCGATCGGCGATCGTGCGGACCCGTCATGGCGCGAGGATGCCGCGACACGCCATCAACTCGCCCGCTCGCGCCGCGAGGCGCGACTGAACCCTTTGCTGGCCGCTGACACGACACAATTCGAGGCCGATACCGTTTCGGCCGCCGAGACTAAGCGTGACGCCGACGAGACTGCCGGAGGCGGCTACACGCATGCCCGGCAGCCGGAAGAGCCGGCCACCACAGCTGTTTCCGAGACCCACCGTCCGCCTGCCGCACCTCGATATGTAGGTGAACAGCAACCGCCTTCACGCGACGAAGCTTTCAGACGCGGAACACAAGCGCGGCAGCCGGAACGGCCGGCCGCCACAGGTGTTTCCGAGTCCCGCCGTCCGCCTGCCGCATCCGAGCCCCGATACGCGGGTAGAGAGCAGCGGCCTTTGCGCGACGATACCGACGCACAGGAATGGAAGCCGCTGATCGATCCGATGCAGGTCGTGCGCGGTATCGCCAGATCGAAGATGCTGATCGTCGCCACGACGGTACTGGGCACAGCGCTCGGTGTCGCGATAGCGCTGTCGACGCCGAAGAAATACGAAGCCACCACCGAGCTGATCGTCGACCCTCGCGACCTGAAGCTCACCGATCGCGATCTCACCCAAAGCGTGGTCGCGTCCGACGCGACACTGGCCATCGTCGAAAACCAGGTCCGCGTGCTCACCTCCGGCACCGTCCTCAACAAGGTCGTCGACAAGCTCAATCTCGTCAACGATCCGGAGTTCAACGGACAAGGTTCGGGCGGCCTGGGCGTCATGCCGCTCATCCGCTCGGTCCTGTCGCGCAGCGACGGGCCGGGCGCCGATGAAGGTCGACGCCGGGCGCTTGCGGTCAGCAATCTGGCAGAAAGCCTTTCGGTCGAGCGCGGCGGCAAGACCTTCGTCATCTCCGTCAGCGCCACCACGCAAAATGGCGAGAAGTCGGCGCTCATCGCCAACACGATGACGGATGTCTTCCTGCAGACCTTCGGCCAGATCCAGTCCGACACCGCAGGCCGCGCTACCGACGAGCTGACGGCCAGGCTCGACGAACTGCGCAAGGGCGTCGAAGTGGCCGAGCGCAAGGTCGAGGATTTCAGGGCGACGCACGATCTGGTCGACGCGCAAGGCCATTTGATCAGCGACGACGAGATGCTCAAGCTCAACGAGCAGCTTTCCATCGCGCGCGCCCGCACGCTGGAACTCAATGCTCGTGCGGCGTCGGCGCGTTCGATCGACGTGAACTCGGTTCTGAGCGGCACCTTGCCCGAGGAGATCAACTCCAACACGATGAGCGAACTGCGCTCGCAATATGCGACGCTTAAACAGGAGGCCGATCGTGCCGCGATCCGGCTCGGACCGCGCCACCCCGAACTCCAGGCGCTCAATGCGCAGCTTGCCGGGTCGCGCGACCGCATCGCCGCCGAACTGCGCCGCATCGCTTCCTCGCTGCAGGTCGACCTGAAGCGCGCTGTGCAGCTCGAGCAGGATCTCGCCTCCCGCCTGGCGCAACTGAAGGTCCGCAGCGGCGACGTCAACAGCGACCTGGTCAGCTTGCGCGAACTGGAGCGCGAAGCCGCCGCCAAGCGCTCCGTCTATGAGCAATATCTTCTGCGCGCCAAGGAAACCGGCGAGCAGAAGGACATCAACACCGCCAACATCAACGTGATCTCCAAGGCCTTTGCTCCGCTCGAACCGAACGGCCCCTCGCGCGCCGTGATGGTGCTGGCTGGGTTGCTGGGAGGGCTTGCCTCCGGCATCGGTCTTGGCGCCATGCGCGGCGCCTATGAGAGCCTGCGCGAAACCGCCAATTCGCGCTCGCGCCGCAGGGCCGACGAGCGCCCGACACACTTTGAGGACAAGGCATACCAGGCCGCGCCCCCGACAGTTCCGCCGGCCGAGGCCGCTGGCACGCAACGTTCAGGTCCGGTCGGCGCGCTGCTGTCGGCGGTGCGCAGGATTGTGCCCGGCAAGGCGGCAAGCGAAAAAGGGACATCAAGCGAAGAAACTGCGCGGTCCAAGGATACCATCTCCCCCGCTGCCGCCGAGAGCGAGAAGCCAATGGAGGAACATCCCGTCTATCCGTCCCCCTACTACCCGCCCGAGCAGACGGCGTCCGTAGGTCACCCGCAGCCCCAGCAAGGCGTCTATGCTCCATATCCGCAACAGCCGCCCCTGCCTCATCAGACGATGCCGCAGCAGCAGGCCGTCTATCCAGCCCCGCCCATGCAGCCATATGCGCAACCGCCGATGAGCTATCCCTGGCAGATGCAGCCGCCACCGGCCGGCTACTATCCCTATCCGCCGGCCATGATGCCTTATCCAGGGCAGGTGCCTTATCCGCAGCAGCCCGCGCCGCCAGCCTATCCTCAGGCCCCGCTGGAGGAGACCCGTCACGCTTCGGATGCCGATGAACAGCAAAGCTCGATCGACGAAATCCGCGCCAGCCTGCGTGAATTCCGCGAAGCGGTTCGCGAACTCACCGAGAACCGTTCGCGCCGCCGCTATTTCTGAACCCCGAATAAACACCGCCGGTTTCGAGTTAGCGGCATCGGACGGCGCTTTGGCGGGATTGCCCGGTCGATTTTTCGTGAAAATGCCGCGCTGCATGGTACCCAGAAGCTTGCCCTCGGACCCTGAGAGCAAGCAGGGGCAACGACCTGCATGGGACAAAGATCCGAAGCGCGCCGCATGAATCCTTTTAGACGCGACGTGCTTTGGGCGGAACGGTGTTGAAGGTGGTTCATGGCAGAAGTGATTGACGGCAAAAGCGTTGCCGCGGATGTGGTGCGGCGGGTCAAGGAGTTGACCGCCGAACTGGTGGCAAAGGGCACGGGTAAGCCCGGTCTCGCCGTGGTCATCGTCGGCGAGGATCCGGCGAGCCAGGTCTACGTCGCCTCCAAATCCCGCACCGCCAAGGAATGCGGCTTTCATTCGCTCCAGCACACGTTGCCGGCCGAAACCTCCGAGCAGGAATTGCTTGCTGTCATCGGTGAACTCAACGCCGATCCGGCCATCAACGGCATCCTGGTGCAGCTGCCGCTTCCCGGCCATATCGACGCCGGCAAGGTCATCCAGACCATCGCACCGGAAAAGGACGTCGACGGCTTCCATTTCATCAATGTCGGCAAGCTCGGCACCGGTGAGCTCGAGACCGCCTTTGTTCCCTGCACGCCGGCCGGCTCGATGCTTTTGATCGAGCGGGTGCGCGGCAAGGATTTGTCCGGCCTCAACGCCGTCGTCGTCGGCCGCTCCAACATCGTCGGCAAGCCGATGGCCAACCTTCTGCTTGCCGCCAACTGCACCGTCACCATCGCGCACAGCCGTACCAGGGATTTGCCGGCGCTCGCCCGCACCGCCGACATCCTGGTGGCCGCTGTTGGGCGCCCGGAAATGGTCAAGGGCGACTGGGTCAAGCCGGGCGCCACCGTCATCGATGTCGGTATCAACCGCATCGCGGCGCCCGAAAGAGGTGAGGGCAAGACCCGCCTCGTCGGCGACGTCGCCTATGCCGAGGCGGCGAAGACAGCCGGCGCCATCACGCCAGTGCCGGGCGGCGTCGGGCCGATGACCATTGCCATGCTGATGGCCAACACGCTAGCTTCCGCCTATCTCGCGGCCGGATTGAAACGGCCGTCGTTCTAGTTCATCGGGTCCGAACCCTGGAAAGTCGCAGCTTTGCCGAATCTCACCGCTCCTGTTGAACGGCCGGTCACGAATGATCCCGTTCAAGGCGGGCGGCAATTCGCGTTCCTGCTGGTCGACAAGTTTTCCATGTTCTCGCTGGCCGCGGCGATCGACACGTTCCGCTCGGCCAACCGGCTGCTCGGCCGCGACTTCTATGGCTGGACGACGGTGTCGGCCGACGGCGACGCCGTCATGGCCTCCAACGGCCTGCCGCTCAAGATCGACTATGCCGTCGCCGACCTGCCGCCGGTCGATATCCTTTTCGTCTCGGTCGGGCTGACGACGGAATTCCCAGGCAAGAGCAAGGTGCTGGCGGCGCTGCGCAGCTGGGGCCGGCGCGGCAACGCGCTCGGCGCGCTGTCGGTCGGCTCCTACCTGCTTGCCGAAGCGGGCCAACTCGATGGCTATCGCTGCACCATCCATTGGGAGAACCGCGCCGGGTTCGTCGAGCGCTTCCCCGACATCAACTGCACCGGCAATGTCTTCGAGATCGACCGCAAGCGCTACACCTGCGCCGGCGGCACCACCTCGATCGACCTCATGCTGGAGATCGTGCGCGGCGATTTCGGCTCCAACCTCGCCAATGGCGTCGCCAACCAGTTCCAGCATGAGCGCATCCGCTCCGCCGGCGACCGACAGCGCGTCGGGCCGGAGCGCGACCTGACCGGCAAATCTGAGAAGCTCCGGCGCATTGTCGAACTGATGGCCGACCATCTCGACGAGCCACTGTCGGCGGTGCAACTCGCCAAATCGGCGGGCCTGTCGGTGCGCCAGGTCGAGCGCCTGTTCCTGCGCCATCTCAGCGTGACGCCCGGCCGCTATTACATGCGTCTGAGGCTCGAGCGGGCGCGCGAACTGCTGCGCCAGACCAACATGCCGATCCTCGACGTGGCGATTGCCACCGGCTTCACCTCGCACTCCTATTTTGCCCAGAGCTACCGGCTGCAGTTCGGCCGTCCGCCTTCCGAGGAGCGGCGCACGACATACTGAGCGGATTGCTCGGGCCGAGGCAGCCGATTTTCCCGCTGCGTCTGGGCCATACCCGCATCCGGGCTTGTGTCCTGACGCCGCGTCAAATAGCTTTCGCCGGCGGAGCAGGGTGTGCTGGCGATCAGCAGACCTTGGGGGCTTACTCAGGAGATTTTCATGGTGGGACTTGCGCGGAGCGTCGCTGCGGCGGCCTTCCTGCTGTGGATGACGACGCTTGGCCTTGCCGCCGATCGTGTCATCGTCATTCTCGATGCCTCCGGCTCCATGTGGGCGCAGATCGACGGCAAGCCCAAGCTCGAAATCGCCCGCGAGTCCCTCAGAGCCGCGCTGCAGTCCATTCCGACCGACAGGGAGATCGGCTTCATGGCCTATGGCCATCGCGAGAAGGCCGGTTGCGAGGACATCGAACTCATCGTGCCGCCACAGGCCGGTTCTGCCGGCGCCATCTCCACCGCCGCCGACAGCCTGAAATTTCTCGGCAAGACGCCGCTGACCGCGGCCGTCAAGCAAGCGGCCGAAGCGTTGAAATACACCGAGGACAGGGCCACCGTCGTGCTCATCACCGACGGGCTCGAAACCTGTGGCGGCGATCCTTGCGCGCTTGGCAAGGAACTGAAGGCTGCCGGCATCGATTTCACCGCGGATGTCGTCGGCTTCGGCCTGACCGCCGAAGAGGGCAAGCAGGTCGCCTGCCTCGCCGAAAACACCGGCGGCAAATACATCCAGGCCTCGGACGAGAAGGCGCTGCAGGATGCGCTGGCCGAAACCGTCGCGGCGCCGGCGCCCGAACCCGCGCCTGCGCCGCAACCTGCACCTGAACCGGCGCCCGAGCCGGCAAAGCCGGAATTCAATTTCACCCCGACCGTGGTGCTGGCCGAGGGCGGTGATCCGCTTACCGACGGCAATGCCTGGGAAATCTACAAGGCAATGGCCGACGGCACGCGGGGCGATTCAGTGGCCACTGAATACGGGGCCTACAAGGGCAATCTCGAACCGGGCGACTACATCGTCGTCGCGCGCATCGGCGAGGCCAAGACCGAACAGAAGATCAAGATCGAGGCGGGCCAGGTCTACAAGCCCCTCTTCACGCTGAATGCCGGCACGTTGATCATTCATCCGCGTCCGAGCGAAGGAGCCGATGTGGCCGATGGCGCGGCTGTCGTGATCGCCTACCCGGGCGCTGATATGCCCGCGACTTACTATGGCGACACGAAAGTCGTGCTGCCGGCCGGCGACGAGAAGGTGACCGTCACGATCGGGCAGGGTGTGGCGACCGAAACGATCCCGCTCGCTGCCGGCAGGGTCATCGACAAGGACATCATCGTTGGCGTTGGGCATGTGGTAGCCAATGCCTACTATACGGCCGGCGGCGACAAGGCCGACGGCTCTGGCATCGGCTTCAAGGTGCTCAAGGCGAAAAAGAAGATCGACGGCACGCGCGAAGAGGTAACCTATGCCTATGGCCCCGACAGCAAGTTCGATCTGCCGCCGGACGACTATGTGATGGTCGCTACCGTCGACCTCGCCGTCGTCGAGCAGCCGTTCAGTGTCAAGGTCGGCGAGCATCAGGATATGAAGATCGCCATGAACGCCGGCGTGTTGGCGATCACTGCGCCCGGAACCTCGAAGATCGAGATTTTCGAGGCAAGAAAGGACATCAACGGCAACCGCAAATCGCTCGGCTACGCCTATGACGAGAAATACCAGGCGGCGCTGCCGGCCGGCGACTACGTCGTCGTCTCCGAGAAATCGGACAACAGCCGCAAGGAAGGCACCGTGACGGTCAAGGCCGGCGAGAGAGCCGAACTGACGGTTCAATAGGTTTCGCAGGCAATGAAAAAGGGGCGGCCATGAGCTGCTCCTTTTTCATGACGGGACAAATGTCGCCACGTCGTTCCCGAATGCGCTGGCGCCATGGTCGGCGCGGCCTACCAATTGCCGGAACCCGGCGAAAAGCTCGCGGCCAAAGCCGAATTCGTTGCCGATGAGGTCGGCATCCGCCGTCCGGCGCAGCGCGAAATCCGCCGCCGGCACCAGCACCTCCAGCGTTCCCGCCTCGGCGTCCAGCCTGATGACGTCGCCATCATGGATCCGGGCGATCGGTCCGTCCTCGACCGCTTCCGGCGTCACATGGATCGCCGCCGGCACCTTGCCGGAGGCGCCCGACATGCGCCCGTCGGTCAGCAGCGCCACATGCTGGCCGCGATCCTGCAGGATGCCGAGCACGGTGGTCAGCTTGTGCAGTTCCGGCATGCCGTTGGCTTTCGGCCCCTGGAAGCGGATGACGGCGATGAAATCGCCGGTCAGCGAACCGGCCTTGAACGCCTCGTTCAGCCCTTGCTGGCTGTCGAACACCTTGGCCGGCGCCTCGATGATGCGCCGCTCCGGCTTCACGGCGGAAGTCTTGATGACGGCGTGGCCGAGATTGCCGGAGAGCATTTTCAGTCCGCCTGTCGGCTGGAATGCCTTCTTGAACGGCGCCAGCACCTTCTCGTCGCCGCTTTCGCGAGGGGCGGCCTCGCGCACCACGCTGCCGTCGGCGCCCAGCCTGGCCTCGACCGCATAGGGCCGCAAGCCTTCGCCCCACACCGTCTGCACGTCCTCATGCAGGATGCCTTCGTCGAGCAGTTCGCGGATCAGGAAGCCGAGCCCGCCCGCGGCGTGGAAATGGTTCACGTCGGCAAGGCCGTTGGGATAGACCCGGGCCAGCAGCGGCACGGCTTCCGACAGGTCCGAAATATCCTGCCAGTTAATGGCGATGCCCGCCGCCGCCGCCATGGCGACCAGATGGATGGTGTGATTGGTCGAGCCGCCGGTGGCATGCAGGCCGACAATGCCGTTGACGATCGAGCGCTCGTCGATCATCCGCCCGGCCGGCGTGTAGGCATTGCCCAGCGCGGTGATCGCCAGCGCTCGCTTCGTCGCTTCGCGGGTCAAGGCGTCGCGCAGCGGCGTGCCGGGGTTGACGAAGGAGGCGCCAGGGGTGTGCAGGCCCATGATCTCCATCAGCATCTGGTTGGAGTTGGCGGTGCCGTAGAAGGTGCAGGTTCCCGGCCCGTGATAGGATTTGGACTCGGCCTCGAGCAGTTCGGCGCGGCCTGCCTTGCCTTCGGCATAGAGCTGGCGGACCTTGGCCTTTTCATCATTGGGCAGGCCCGTCGTCATCGGCCCGGCCGGGATGAACACCGCCGGCAAATGTCCAAAGGTGAGTGCGGCGATCACCAGCCCCGGCACGATCTTGTCGCAGACGCCGAGATAGACGGCGGCGTCGAACATGTTGTGCGACAGGCCGATTGCCGCGGCCATGGCGATCACGTCACGCGAAAACAGCGACAGTTCCATGCCGGGCTGGCCCTGGGTGACGCCATCGCACATCGCCGGCACGCCGCCGGCCACCTGGGCAATGCCGCCGGCCTCGCGCGCCGCGTCCTTGATCAATGCCGGAAATGTCTCGAACGGCTGATGTGCCGACAGCATGTCGTTGTAGGAGGTGATGATGCCGAGGTTCGGCACGCGGTCGCCGCCCAGCGCCACCTTTTCAGAAGGGCTGCAGACCGCGAAGCCATGCGCGAGGTTGCCGCAGGAAAGCACGGCCCGGTTGGCGGTGCGGTTCGACGCCTCTGCGATGCGGCCGAGATAGGCCTCGCGGCCTGGTCTGGAACGTTGGCGGATGCGCTCGGTGATGGCTTCGATATCGCGTCTTGCGGCCATGGCGGTCGGTCCTTTCGGGTCCCGGAAAACATCCTCCCACCGTCTGCCGGGACCATTGGCGAGTTGAAAATCAGGGTGCCCAGAAAACCTCTACGGTCTTGGGCGCTGCGTCGATCACGGCGCGAATGGGCTTCCTCGCGCCCGGTCCCATGGCGCCTTCAAACGCTGTGCGCTTGTCCTCGCCCTCGATGTGCAGCGCGATGAAACCGGCAGCGACGATCCGCGCCAGCGACAGCGTCAGTCGCGGCTCGCCGGCGCTCGCCGCGCGCACCGGCAGCACGATCCTTGTCGAGGACGGGTCGAGCAGTTTTGCCAGATCGTCGGCATCGGGAAAAAACGAGGCGGTGTGGCCATCGGTTCCCATGCCGAGCACGACAACATCGAGCGGCCAGGGCAGCGACTGCAATGCCGCATCGTCGGACGCGGCGGCGGTCTCGATGCCCGCGGCCTCGTGATAGAGCGGCACGAAAGTTGCGGCTGCCGCCGCGTTCTGCAAGAAGTTGGCGGCAACCAGGCCGGCGTTGGAGCGTGGCGAGGAGGCCGGCACGAAGCGTTCGTCGACCAGCGTCACCGTCACTCTGTCCCAGGCGATCGGTATCTTCGAAAGCGCTGCGAGAAATTTCGCTGGCGTCGTGCCGCCTGAAACGGCGAGCAGCCCCGTGCCGCGCTCGGCGATCGCCTTGGTGAGGCGGCCCGCAACGTGGCCGGCAAGCGCCGCCGCCAGTTGGGGCCGGTCGGCGAAGCCGTTCCAGTTGTAGGCGTTCAATTGCTCTCGTGCCATGTCCGCCCGTCGCGTTCGATCAGGGCAATCGAGGCCGAAGGCCCCCAGGTGCCCGCCGTATAGCCCTGCGCGTCCTGCCTTGCGCTTTCCCAGGCGTTCTGGATCGGGTCGATCCACTGCCATGCCGCCTCGACCTCGTCGCGGCGCATGAACAGCGTCTGGTTGCCGCGGATGACGTCCATGATCAGCCGCTCATAGGCATCCGGCGCCCGGCCGTCGAAGGATTGCGCGAAACTCATGTCGAGCGAAATTTGGCGCAGTCGCATCCCGCCCGGTCCCGGATCCTTGATCATGATGAACTGCCTGACGCCTTCGTCCGGCTGTAGCCTGATCACCAGTTGATTGGCGAAGATCGGTCCGGCGCTGTCACCGAAGATCGAATGCGGGATCGGCTTGAATTCGATGACGATTTCCGAAACACGGGTCGCCAGCCGCTTGCCCGTCCGGAGATAGAACGGCACGCCCGCCCAGCGCCAGTTTCCGATCTCGGCCTTGATGGCGACGAAGGTCTCGGTGTTGCTGTCCTTGCCGAGTTCCTCGACATAGCCCTTCACCGGCCCTCCGGCCGAGGCTCCGGCGCGATACTGGCCGCGCACCGTGTGCTTGGGCGCCTCGTTGCCGTTGATGCGCTTCAGCGCCCGCAGCACTTTCAGCTTTTCGTCGCGCACGGCGTCGGCGTCCATCGACGATGGCGCTTCCATGGCGACCAGGCAGAGCAGCTGCAGCATATGGTTCTGCACCATGTCGCGCAGTGCGCCGGCCTTGTCGTAATAGGTGACGCGGTCTTCCAGGCCGACCGTCTCGGCCACGGTGATCTGCACATGGTCGACATTGGCGGAATTCCATAGCGGCTCGTAGAGCGCGTTGGCAAAGCGCAGCGCCATCAGGTTCTGCACAGTCTCCTTGCCGAGATAGTGGTCGATGCGGAAGATCTGGCTCTCGTGGAAATCATCGCCGACCAGGTCGTTGAGCGTGCGCGCCGAAGAGAGGTCGCGCCCGATCGGCTTCTCCAGCACGATGCGCGAGTTCGGCGTGATCAGATCGTGTTCCCTGAGCTTGTGCGAGATGTCGCCGAACAGCGCCGGCGCCACCGCCAGATAGAAGGCGCGGATGCGGTCGCTGTCACCGATCGCCTTCTTCAACTTGTCGAAGCCGGCGCCGGTAGTGGCGTCGGCCGAGACATAGGAGAGCCGCGCCAGAAACGTCTTCAGTTCCTTGGCGTCGATGTCGACCGGCTTCACATGGTCGGAAATCGCCTGCTTGGCGAAAGCCTGAAATTCCTCGTCGGTCATCTTCGAACGCGAGGTGCCGATGATACGGGTCGGTTCGGAGAACTGATGGTCGCGCTGGCGATGGTAGAGCGAGGGCAGCAGCTTGCGTTCCGACAGGTCGCCGGTGCCGCCGAAAATGATGAAGTCGAAAGGGTCGACAGGGATGATCTGGCTGGTCATGGTCTGTCCGCTCTGACGCCGGTCGCAAGTACGCGGCTGATATATTCTAATCGATTTAAATTTTCCAGTGCCATGGTGTCACATCCCAAGGCCAATCTGTCTTCACCGATTGGTCCTAACATGTGCCCTTGACACCGGCGCGACCCGGAGGCTTGTCGCGAGCAAAGGCTCCGGGAGGCCTTCGCAGATGCAGCATAGAGCGGTTCAATGAGTGAGAAAAGCATGCGCCTGGAAAACAAGGTCGCCATCATCACCGGCGCGGCCTCCGGTTTCGGCGAGGGCATGGCGCGGCGCTTTGCCGAGGAGGGCGCCAGCATCGTCGTCGCCGACCTCAATGCCAAGGGCGCCGAACGCGTTGCCAGCGAGATCGGCGCCAACGCGATCTGGACCCAGACGGACGTCTCGCTGCGTTCCGAATTCGACGAGATGGTCTATGCCGCAAAGAGCGCCTTTGGCCGCATCGACATCATGGTCAACAACGCCGGCTACACCCATCGCAACGGCGACATGCTCGAGGTCGACGAGACGACCTTCGACCTGATCACCGCCATCAACATGAAGGCGATCTATCATGCAGCGCTCGCGGTGGTGCCGATCATGGACCGGCAGGGCGGCGGCGTCATCCTGACCACGGCTTCCACGGCCGGCATCAGGCCGCGGCCCGGCCTCACCTGGTACAACGCGTCGAAGGGCTGGGCGATCACCGCGACCAAGTCGATGGCGGTGGAACTCGCGCCGAAGAACATCCGCGTCAATTGTCTCTGTCCGGTCGCCGGCGAGACCGGCATGCTGGAGAAATTCATGGGCGCCGACACGCCTGAAATACGCGAGAAGTTCCGTGCGTCGATCCCGCTCGGCCGGCTCTCGACGCCGCTCGACATAGCCAACGCGGCCCTCTGGCTGGCGTCGGACGAGGCGGCTTTCATCACCGGCGTGGCGCTCGAAGTCGATGGCGGACGTTGTATCTGAACCGTCCGGCCATATCGGACCGCAATTTGACTTGAGCGTCCGGCGAAAGGCATAAGACACCGAAATGGCAGGGGTCGGTGGCGCAATGAATGCGAAATTGCGGAAGGTTCGCGAAGACCTGGATAAGCGCTTCGACGCCTACCGGGCAAAACGCGCCCGCGCAAAAATCAGAGCGACCATTATCGGCATAACGGGCAGTTCGGGCAAATCGACCGTCACCAAACTGCTTGGCCACATACTGGCCAGTCATGGTTCGGTGCATACCCAGGTTCTCGCCAACACGATGAACTCGTTGGTCAGGATGCTCTACAAGCGCATCAAGAATCCGGCCGAACTCGACTACGTCATTTTCGAAGCCGGAGCCAGCGGACCGGGTACGCTCAAGCCGATGGCGGATATGCTGAAGCCGCATGTAGCCGTTGTCACCATGGTTCGCCTCGAACATTTTTCAGCGTTCAAGACACTGGAGAACGTCGCCCGGGAAAAGCGCACCCTGGTCGACGCGCTGCAGCCGGGCGGCCTGGCCATCCTCAATGCGGATGATCCTCATGTGATCGAAATGGCTTCCGCCGCCAGGCATCGCGTCGTTACTTTCGGCATGTCGGAACAGGCCGACTATCGTGTGACCGACGTCCATGCCGCTTATCCGGACAGGCTGACGATGGCCGTCCATTGGCGGGGCGGTGTGCTGGAATTGAAGACGCCGTTTCCGGCCGAACATTTCTGGCTGCCGACCGCCGCGGCCATTTGCGCGGCATTGGAGCTTGGCGTGCCCCCCGAAAAAGTAGCGGCCAGCGTTGAGACGTTCCAGCCGCTGGCCAACCGCTGCAAGGTGCTCGTCACCGAGGGCGGCCCGCAATTTATCGTCGACGCCGCCAAGTCACCCTGGCATTCGATCGATCTTGCCTTCGACATGATGGCCAAGGCCACGGCGAAACCAAAGCGCATCGTTCTGGGGCAGATCTCGGACTATGCGGGCTCGACCAGAAAATACCACTACGCCTACAAGACCGCGCGTGAAATCGCCGATCAGGTCATCTATGTCGGCGACAATGCCCACCGCTCGGGAGCCGGGCAGGAGGATCGTGATAGCGGCCGGTTTCAGGAATTGCGCACGCCAAGGGAGGTCTCCGAGCATATCAAGAAAACGGCCGTCGCCGGCGAACTTATCCTGCTCAAAAGTTCCGCAAGGCTCCACCTGGAGAGGATCGCGCTTGCCTGGACGCATGATGTCAAATGCTGGGTCCCGGTCTGCGGCAAGCGGGAAGGGTGCGACACGTGCGGCTTGTTCGAGGTGCCGTTCGAGGAGCACCGCGACCATGTCAGGCAACGCAGGCATGCCAGGCGATGGCAGCGCCTTCGCCACCTGCTCGGGGGCTGACAGAGATTTCGTGGAGCCGGGCGATCGTCAGGGATCGACGGTTCTCCAGACCGGCGCGGGCATCAGGCGCCGGTCTTGATATAACTCTTGTAGATCCAGCCGCGCTTGCCGTTATAGACGATCTGGCACCATTGCTTGCAGCCCATCACCTGTACGGAAGTCTTGGCGGGAACGGTGACCATGGCGGCTGCATTCTTCTTCGGGCCGGCTCGCATGGTGACGGCCCTCAGTATGCGTCCGGTGGCGGCCGCGGCTGCTTTCCCGGACTTGGCTTTGGCTTGATCGCTGTCGTCCTGCACTGCCGCCAGCACTTGTGGTTTCGGGGTCGGGATGGCGGCTGTTTGCGCGCCGTCCGTGGTCGTCTTGCCCGGGGCCGCGACTTTGGCAAGCATCGCTGCGGCATCGTTCTTTGCCGCCGGATCGGCGAATGCCGCCGCAACGGCCGGTTTTTCGGCCGCCTGCTCGGATGGGGCAGCGGCGGCGGATGCGGTCTTTGACCCTGTCCAGCGGGGATCATTCGGCGCCAGCGCCTGTACTTCGGCCGCCGCCGCGGCAACCGCCGGCGAAACCGCGTCGCCCTTGGCGGCGGCCCGCGGCAATGCAGCGGCCGTTGCGGCAGCAGCGGTTGGAATGATCTTCGTCGTCTTCACGGGAATGGTTGGAACGGTGTGCTCGGGACTCGCGGCCGCTTGTCTCTCACTGGCCGGCAAAGCCAGCCACAGCGCCACCGCGGCCACGCCAAGCAGCGCTGCGGTGCCAAGCGCGGCGATCACCAGATGCGAGTTCGAGCGGACTCCTTGCCAGAAGGTAGGCCGCATGTCGTAGCCGAACTGCATCGCAAAGCGCCGTCGTTCCGGCGCACCGAAACTGAAGGGCTCTCTCACTCTGCTACCTCCATCTGCGGCCGATGTTCTTTTCGATCTGCGCCGGAAGCCGGCATTCGATCGGCATCGGTCCCAAAAAACACGCGCGGGCAAGCCCGCAAAAGCCCCGCTTAACTGCCCACAGTTCGCATCTTTCAACCGCGATTGTGGCATCACTGCGCCTTTTGCAAGCGATTCTGCACCCTTGGAACGCGTTCTGCCAAGAGGTTTCTGCAATCCGTGGTTAAATCCTGTCCCTCAAGGCAAACCAGTTGAGGGCAAGAAAGAGCAGGGGCGTGCGCCAGCGCCGGCCGCCGGGAAAGGCGGGAATTTTCAGATCCTCGATCAGTTTCAGCCGATCCCGGTTGCCTGAAACGGTCTCGGCATAGAGCTTGCCGAAGAAGTTCGACAGCATGACGCCGTGGCCGGAATAGCCGCCGACCGAGATCACATTGGGCATCACTTCGCGCACGAAAGGTTTCCTCGGCATCGTGATGCCGACATAGCCGCCCCAGCCATGGGTGATCTCGACGTTCCTGAGGTCGGGATAAAGCTCTGCTATCTGCCGGCGGATGTGGATATGGATGTCCTTTGGATCGTTGACCGCATAGATCTCGCGCCCGCCAAACAGCAGCCTGCCATCCCTGGATTTGCGGAAATAGCGCACGACGAAGCGCGAATCGTCGACCGCCTCGCCGCCCGGCAGCACGTTTGTGTCAGCCCCGAGCGGCACCGTCGCGCCGATGAAAGAACCGATCGGCATGATGTGCGCCGCACTCACCGGCTCCAACGCGCCGCCATAGGCATTGACGCCGACCAGGCATTTTTCGGCCGATACCGTGCCACTCGGCGTGGTGACCTTGACCTTGCCGCCGACTGAGCTGATGCCGGTCGCCGGCGTCTGCTCGAATAGCTGCGCGCCCGCCTCCGCCGCTACCTTTGCCGTGCCGATCAGCAGCTTCAGCGGATGGATGTGGCCGGTGCCGGTATCGCGGGTGCCGCCGAAATAAGCGGTCGATCCCAGCCGCTCCGCCGTCTCCCTGGCTTCCATGAAGGAGATATGCGGATAGCCGAAGCGGTTCGCCATGATCTCGGCATGCGCCTTGTAGTCGTCGACATGGCGCTTCTTGTGCGCCACTGACATCTGGCCCGGCATATAGTCGATCTCGATCCGGTTGACGGTGGCGAATTCGATGAGATGCGCCTTGGCCTCCTCCGCCAGGTCGAACAGCGCCTTGGCGCGGGAAAAGCCGTACTCGGCCTCCATTTCCTCCGCCCACGCACGCTGGCCTGTCCCAAGCTGACCGCCATTGCGGCCGGATGCGCCGTCGCCGAAACGATGCGCCTCGATCAGCACGACATTGGCGCCGGCCTTGGCCAGATGGGCAGCCGCCGACAGGCCGGTGAAGCCACCACCGACGATGACCACGTCGCATGTCCGGTCGCCGTCGAACGCCTTGTACTCGGGCCGTGGTCCGGCCGTGTCCTCATACCAGGAGCGGCCGGGGGAGATGGGGGATTGGTAATTCATGGAGGACGCCGGGAAAGAGGTGATAGCGAATAGTGAGTAGCGAATAGAGGCCAAAGAGCTGAGTGCGATATCAGGGATGACTATCCCCACTACTCACTATTCGCTCTCTCACACATTCAGCAGCAGATACTCGCGCTCCCACGGGCTGATCACTTCCATGAAGGTTTCGAATTCTGCCCGCTTGATCGCCGCATAGGTCGCGGCGAAGGACTTGCCCAGCAGCGTGCCGAGTTCCTCGTCGGCTTCGAACAGGTCGACGGCTTCGAGCAGGCTGCGCGGCAGGTCGATCTCGGCCGCATTGGCGGTCGTCAGCACCGGCGGCTCGGCCTTGATCTTGTTGGTCATGCCGATCAGCCCGCAGGCGAGCGATGCGGCCAGCGCGAGATAGGGATTGGCATCGGAAGAGGGGATGCGGTTCTCGACGCGCCTGGCTGCCGGGTCGGAGCGCGGAACGCGGAAGGCGACGGTGCGGTTGTCGTAGCCCCATTTGTTGTTGACCGGCGCCGAAGCCGACTGCGTCAGCCGGCGGTAGGAATTGACGTAGGGCGCAAACATCACCAGCGCGTTCGGCACATGTTTCTGCATGCCGCCGAGGAAATGGAAGAAATCGTCGGTTTCCGAGCCGTCCTCGGCCGAAAAGACGTTCCTGCCGGTCTTCTTGTCGATGATCGACTGATGGATATGCATGGCCGAACCGGGCTGGCCCTGGATGGGCTTGGCCATGAAGGTGGCATAGATCTCGTGCTTCAGCGCCGCCTCGCGAATGGTGCGCTTGAACATGAACACCTGGTCTGCGAGTTCGATCGGATCGCCATGGCGCAGATTGATCTCGAGTTGGCCCGCGCCCTCCTCATGGATCAGCGTGTCGATCTCCAGGCCCTGGCCTTCCGAGAAATGATAGATGTCGTCGATCAGTTCGTCGAACTCGTTGACGCCGGCGATCGAATAGCCGGCGCCGCCGCCGATCGGCCGTCCCGAACGTCCGACGGGCGGGGTCAGCGGGTAGTCCGGGTCGGGGTTCTTGCGTACCAGGTAGAATTCGATCTCGGGCGCCACCACTGGCTTCAGCCCGCGCTTGTCGTAAGCCGTAAGCACGCGCCTCAGCACGTTGCGCGGCGTGAACTCGACCAGGCGGCCATCCTGATGGACGAGGTCGCAAATGACCGCCGCCGTCGGATCCTCTTCCCACGGCACCACGGTCAAGGTCGAAAGATCCGGCATCAGCTTGAGGTCGCCATCGTCCTCTGGATAGTGGAAGCCGTTACCGTCCTCGGGATAGCCGCCGGAAATCGTCGTCATGAATACCGCCGAAGGCAGCGCCAGCGAGGTGTTCGAGGTGAATTTCTTCGACGGCATCATCTTGCCGCGCGCAACGCCGGCCTGGTCGGGCGTAATGCATTCGATGTCCTCGATGCCGCGCCATTCCAGCCAGGCGCTGGCTTCCTTCCAGTTTTTCACGCCACGTTGATTTTTCACGAACGCAGGCGTGCGGGCACGTCCTCCGCGGCTCGACGGACGGACTTCCTTTTTTGCAGGCGGCATCATGCACCAGATTGAGTTGCGGATTTTGGAGTATAGCCGTGGCCGGTGATGGAAGGGAAGGGCAGCCCGTCCGATAGGCTGTGCGGGAACAAACCCACGGACGGTGCGGGCCCAGCTAGGCGGGTTTTCCCGGCAAGGCGGTTGCATCCAGCCATCTGCGCAAAGCCGCCGCATACACCTTGCGCCATCCGGTTTGTGGCACGGTGAGGAACCAGGATCGACGCAAGTCCCAGGTCTCGCCGCACAGATCCCTGAGCCTGGTGTTGATGATGCCCTTGCCGGACAGCGGATAGACGGAAAACTCGGAAAAGAAGATCTCACCGTTCAACTGGTAGAAATCACAACGCATATGGTCAAACGGCGCCGTCAGCGTTTCCGCGATCTCGCGCATGCGAAGGAATGATGCGGGCAGGTCGATCTTCACCCACTGGTCGCCGCTGCCGGCGGGCGGCGCGGCATAATGCCCGTCACGATCGAAGTGACACTTCAGTTCGTTGCCATGCTCGTCCCGGCGCGTCGCATAGACATAGGCCGTCGTCCCGCTCGATACATGGAACTTGTATTCCAGGCGAATCGGTTGTCCTTCCTCCAGAAGCACCTCCTCGACGAAGATGCATCGTGAGGCGCCCTTGTAAGCCCACTCGCCAAACTTCTTGCCGTAGCGCCGCCGCATCCAGCGGGATGCGCGTCTGCGCAGCCTCGCTTCGTCCAACTCGCCGTTGCGGATCATCATGTTCCAGCGGCAGCCGTGATTGGCCTTGACCATGACATCGCCAGCAAGCAGCTCCGCCGGGATTAGCGCCGCATTGTGCCCGGACCACAGCACTTTCGCGGTGTTCAGCTGAGGGCAGACGGACAAGGCATATGTCTTCGAGGCGAGCTTGTCGCAAGCGGTCGCGAAGAAAGGATTGTGGTCGAAAATCTTTCGCCACAGGAATTTATCGACGTAGGAAGCCGGCTTGGCCGGATTCGGCAACACGCCGCTGTGGTTGTAGGTGCGGACACTAATCACGGGATGGCGGACAAAACACCACGTCCTCGCCAGAGCCAGAACGGTGCGGTCGGTCATTCGCAACGCTGACACGGTGTTACCTCGCGCGCCCATATGAGGCCGACAAGCCTTTTCTCCCGACGAACACATCCCTCGTCATGTTCTGTGAGATGCTGGTGCGACCGGTGACTTCGAGCCGGGGATCAAGCGTCCGTTCAGCGCTTTCAGCCCACAACCTGCCAAGCGAATAGGGCTCCCATAGAACGATCTGGACGTTTTCCGGTGCGGTGTCGGCAATGCGCGACACGACAGCCGCCTTTGGAGACACCATGCTGGCGACATAGACGAATTGCGCCTCGCAATAGTCGTAGTCGCGACCGTCGCAAAGCTCAGCGCGTATGCGATCGTAGCCGAGCTTTGCCGCGAGCCTGTTCGCCGTCTCGACCGCCTCCGGCACGATGTCGAGACCGACGATTTCCGGAACGGCGGCCTCGTCGTGAATGCGAAACATTGTGAACGGCCGCCCACCGCAGCCGACCATGACTGCACGGCGGCAGTCGCGAAAATCGACATGGTCGAAAACCTCGTTCAGCCGATTGTAGGCATCCTTGGACGACAGCACGCCTATCGACGTTTTCCTGGCTGCGATCTGCTCAAACGAGGCCAGACCTTTCAGGTCCTGACCCAGCATCTGCCGTATCTCGGCAACGTCCTGGGCATGTACCATCTTGCCGAACGCTTCGGTGAGTGCTGGCTGGTAGGAAAACAGTTCCGCATGACTGTCCAGCAATGCTTCGCCGGCATCATGCCCCATGGCGATGCCAAGATCGCGGATGGCATTGATGAGCTCAGTCGGATTGCGGCCTTGAGACGATTCCAGAACCCGCTCGAGGTCTTCTTTCCAGGAACTCGTTTTCAGCATGTTCGCTCATTCATCGAGACCAATGACCAGCTTTCGATTCCGAAACGGAAGGGTGCTGCGGGCGCCGCTTGAGCATCCTCTAGCAGCGCCCCACGACAACGTCTACATGACCATTTTCGCATAGTGGGAATGGTTCATCATGCCTTCTACCCATCTGACGACGATTGGCTTCGACGCCGACGACACGCTCTGGCAGAACGAGCAGTTTTTCCGCATGACCGAAAAGCGTTTTGCCGCGCTGCTTGCCGACCATGCCGAAGAGGGGCATGTCTCTGCAAGGCTGCTGGAGGCGGAGAGGCGCAACCTCGCAATCTACGGCTTCGGCATCAAGGGATTTACCCTGTCGATGATCGAGACGGCGATCGAGATCACCGAAGGTCGCGCGCCGGCCTCGGTCATCGCTGAAATTCTTGCCGCGGGCCGCGACATGCTTGACCATCCGATCGAGGCGCTGCCTCATGCGCGCGAAACCGTGGAAAAGCTGGCAGGTGCGTATCGCCTGGTGCTGATCACCAAGGGCGACCTCTTCGACCAGGAGCGGAAGCTGGCGCAATCTGGCCTCGGAGATTTGTTCGATGCGGTCGAGATCGTCAGCGACAAGAGCGCCGCCACTTATGCCAGGATCTTCAGCCGCCACGGCGATGGCGCCGAAAAAAGCATGATGGTTGGCAACTCGCTGAAGTCGGACGTGGTGCCGGCCATTGAGGCTGGTGGTTGGGGCATCCACGTCCCGCATGAATTGACCTGGGTGCTGGAACATGTCGAGCCGCCGGTTGCCGCATCTCGCTTCCGCCAGATAGCCGATCTCGGAGAACTGCCGGGGCTGATCGAAAGCATTGGGAAAGCCGGCTGACGGTCAAATCCCGGCTAGCCGCGTGCGAGCGCGATCAGGTTGTCGATCACCGGCTGCAGACGTTCGGGCGTGATCGGCTTGACCACCACCGCGTCGACGACGCTGGACAAGCCCAAGCTCTCGGGTGTGCCATTCTTGGTTGAAAGCAGGATTACCGAAGGCAGCAACTTGCCCGACGTCCGCCGCAGCGCGCCGATACCGGACAGCAGCGCGTCGCAGTCCTTGTTGTCGGCTCCGCCGTCGAGGACGACCGCGCCGGGAATGAGCGATCGCAACGCCGCTGCTGCGGTTTCGGGCGATTCCGAGATCGGTTTCAGCCCGGATCGTTCAACGATTTTCGAAACCACCACCCGGTTGACCGGCGATTTTCCTACGACGAGCACGCGGGTGAAGTCCGTGAGCATTTCGGACTCCCCGTTCCGGCTCACCAAAGTCAGGTGGCTTGCAGTCTTGGTCTCGCGATTCACGGGGCGCATGGGCAGGACAACCACTTGTCTCTGTTTCAATGCAGAGTTGAAACAGAGCGACAATTGGCGTGAGATCGCGTCCCGTGTCAAGTTGAAACGGCGGGTTTCGAAGAGGTCGCCGCAAGCGATAAAATATAAGTTAAGTCTTTAAGCTTGAGCCGGCATTAAGGGCTGTGGAAACGAAATTCACCTGCGCAGAAAAACTGCGCAGGTGAGGTCCGAATTCATCGGTTCGGTCAGCCCTGGCTCCGCTGCGTGACGATCACCGGGATCAGCAGGTCGCCCCAATTGCCGTCGCCGCCATGGTGTCTTGCCGAACGCACGAGCTCCACCGACACGCCCGCCTCGACGGCCTTCATGACGGATTGGTTGAGTCTGTGCAGGTCATTCGCCAGCATGCGGATGGTCGCCTGCTGATCGACATTCATGGTGGTGGCCTGTTCTTCGGCCCGTTCCTTGACACGGCTGATCGATGCCATTGGTTTTCTCCTTGGCCCGCTTTGGGCGTTTCCTCTACTTGTTTCCGTTCTGCTATTCCGCTGCCGGCTTGAACTGGGCGTGCTCGGTCGATTCATGCATGGCCGTTGTCGAGGACCGGCCGCCTGTGATCGCCATGGATACGGCGTCGAAATAACCGGTGCCGACCTCGCGCTGATGCTTGGTCGCCGTGTAGCCATGGGCTTCGGCCGCGAACTCGGCTTCCTGCAGCTCGGAATAGGCAGCCATCTGTCGAGCCTTGTAGCCGCGGGCGAGTTCGAACATGCCGAAATTGAGCTGGTGGAAGCCGGCCAGCGTGATGAACTGGAACTTGTAGCCCATGGCGCCGAGCTCCCTCTGGAACTTGGCGATCGTGGCGTCGTCGAGGTTCTTCTTCCAGTTGAACGACGGCGAGCAATTATAGGCGAGCAGCTTGCCGGGATGGTGCTTGCGCACGCCCTCGGCGAATTTCTTGGCCTGCGCCAGGTCGGGCTTCGAGGTCTCGCACCAGATCAGGTCCGCATGGGGCGCGTAGGCGATAGCCCGCGCAATGCACGGCTCGATGCCGTTCCTGACCTGATAAAAACCTTCCACCGTGCGGCCCGCGCCATAGTCGACGAAGGGCTGGTCGCGCTCGTCGATGTCTGAGGTGAGCAGCTTTGCGGCTTCAGCGTCTGTGCGGGCGACAACCAGCGTCGGCGTGCCCATCACGTCGGCGGCAAGTCGCGCGGCGTTGAGGTTGCGGATATGGGCGGCGGTCGGGATCAGCACCTTGCCGCCGAGATGGCCGCATTTCTTTTCAGACGCCAGTTGGTCCTCATAATGGACACCGGCGGCTCCCGCCTCGATGAAGGCCTTCATGATCTCGAAGGCATTGAGCGGTCCGCCGAAGCCTGCCTCCGCATCGGCCACGATCGGCGCGAACCAGGTATCGACCGAAAGCCCCTTGCCCTCGGAGGTCTCGATCTGGTCGGCGCGCTGCAGCGTGCGGTTGATGCGCTTGACCAGTTCAGGCGCCGCATTGGCGGGGTAGAGCGACTGGTCCGGATACATGGCGGACGCAGTGTTGGCGTCGGCGGCGACCTGCCAGCCCGACAGATAGATTGCCTTCAGGCCGGCCCGCACCTGCTGCATCGCCTGGTTGCCCGACATGGCGCCGAGCGCGTTGACGAAATCCTCCTCGTGGATGAGCTTCCACAACCGGTTGGCGCCCATTTCGGCGAGACTCTGCCTGATCTGGACGGAACCGCGCAACCGCTTCACGTCCTCGGGTGAATAGGGCCGTTCGACACCGTCAAACCGGCCTTCCGGCGCCGAGGGGACGAGATTGTAAAAATCAGTCATGGGTACTCCGAGTGCATCTATGTCGGGTTTTGAAAACGCCAGGTCGTGGAAAACTTCGCGTCGTCGGATGTGACATCATTTACACTGCCTCGGAAAATTGGCCAGAAAAACCACAGGAATAGCAGGGAAATAAGGGAAAACCTGTATTGCGTTTGACACTGTGCGGCTGTAAATTTGTAAATATTGTAAAGGCGAAACCCGCAAATCGAAACACGATCTTGTTGTAAATTCGTGTAAAGAAATCATGGCTGAGCAAAAGATATTCGCCGGACCGCGCATTCGCCGCATCCGCAACGCCAAGGGCCTGACCCAGACGGCGATGGCCGAAGGGCTCGGCATCTCGCCGTCCTATCTCAATCTCATCGAGCGCAACCAGCGGCCGCTGACGGTCCAGTTGATCCTGAAGCTGGCCTCCGTCTACAAGGTCGACCCGCACGAATTGCAGGGCGAGGCGAAAGGGGCGGTCGCCGCCTTGCGGGAAGTCTTCGCGGATCCGTTGCTGGTCGGCGAATTGCCGGGCGACCAGGAACTGATCGAGCTTGCCGAGGCGGCGCCCAATGCGTCCGCAGCGGTGGTGAAACTGTTCCGCGCCTATCGCGAGCAGGCGGAGCGGCTTTCCGATCTCAACGAGTTGCTGGCGCGGGAGGGCAGGGCTACCGCGCTTTCCGGCGCCCGCTTGCCTATCGACGAAGTGCACGAGATTTTCGAGCGCCGGCCGAACCATTTCGCCGCGCTCGAGGCGGAGGCCGAAGCCTTCACGGCGGTGCTCGATCCCGGCGACGATCTGTTCGGTGCGCTGAAGGCCTGGCTGAAGCGCGAATACGGCATCGTCGTCAAGGTGCTGCCGGTCGCCACCATGCCGAACTGGCGCCGCCGCTACGACCGCCATTCGCAGCGCCTGTTTCTGTCCGAGCGCCTGTCGCCGTTCGACCAATTGCGCGAAGTGGCGATGGAGGCCTGCCTGATCCGCATGACGGTCGCGGTGGCGGGCGAGATCCAGGCGCTGAAGCTGACCACGGACGAGGCCCGCCGGCTGGCGCGCTTCGAACTTGGCCGCTACGCCGCCCACGCGCTGATGATGCCGTATCAGGCCTTTCAGGCGGCCGCCCACCGCGCGCGCTACGACATCGACGTATTGCGTTCGCGTTTCGGCGTCTCCTTCGAGCAGGCCGCGAACCGCCTGACCATGCTGCAGCGGCAGGGCGCGTCGGGCGTGCCGTTCTTCATGCTGGAGGTCGATAATGCCGGCAACCGCTTCCGCAAGGCGGGCAGCCAGGGCTTTCCGCAGAGCCGCTTCGGCGGCGGCTGTCCCAAACTGCCTGTCCATGCCGCCTTTACACAGCCCGGCCAGATCTTCGTCGAGGCGGTGGAAATGCCCGATGGCGCCGAGTTCCTCTGCGTCGCCCGCACGCTCGAAGGGCCACAGGGCGCGTTTGCGGAACGCCCGCGCCGCACGGCACTTCTGCTGGGCTGCGACATCGGCTTTCGCGACGAGATCGTCTACGGCGCGGCACTGCCGGGCGTGGCTGCCGCCGCAAAACCTGGACAGGGAACCAATCCGGCGACACCGATAGGCCCCGCCTGCCGGCTCTGTGAACGCATCGGCTGCCTCGCCCGCGCCGAGCCGCCGGTCACGCGCCCGCTCGGCCTCGATGAGATGGTGACCGGACTGAGCGCCTTCGATTTTCAGTGAGAGGTCGCAGGCACCTTGCCGTCTTTGCCACAATTGTCGCCGTCCGGTGGATCACGCCCGGTCGCTGCCTTTGCGTTACGCGAATGAGGCACGTTTTCGTCGTCCGTTGCGTATCTTGCCGCTCTGGTGCATGTCGCGCAAAAAGTGCTCCGCGGTTTTGCGACAACGACATGCACAAAAACAAGAACCTAAATCGCCGACAGTCGCGCCCATGACCGATACCGCATCATCACCGATGGCCGTTACGCCTGTTGTCTCGCCGCAGGGCGAGCGCATCGGCTTCCTCCTGGTGTTCCTGTCGGCGCTGATGTGGAGTTTCGGCGGCACCATTGCGCGCTTCATCGACAGCGGCGACAGTTGGACCGTGGTGTTCTGGCGCTCGGTCTGGGCCGCCGCCTTCCTGGTCTGCTTCATGATCTGGCGCGACGGCTGGCGCGGTACGCTGAAATTGTTTCGCGACATGGGCCCGCCCGGCCTTGCCGTGGCCTTCTGCTTCGCCACCGCCTCGACTTGCTTCGTCGTGGCCCTTGCCTATACCACCGTCGCCAACATCCTCTTGATGCAGGCCGGCGTGCCACTGCTGGCGGCGTTGTTGGCCTGGGCGCTGTTTCGTGAACGGGTAGCCATGGCGACCTGGGTGGCGATTGGCGCGGTCATTGCCGGCGTCGCCATCATGGTGTCGGAATCCCTCGACGGCGCCGTCTCGCCCATCGGCGACGGATTGGCCCTGCTCATCGCCGTCATGTTTTCGATCGCCACCGTCATCACGCGCCGCTTTGCCCATGTGCGCATGACGCCGGCCACCTGCCTCGGCACGATGCTCGCCGCCGCATTCGCGGCGTCACAGGCATCGGAATTTGCCGTTTCCAGCCGCGACATGGGCTTCCTCTTTGCCTTCGGGGTGGTCAACCTGGGTCTTGGCCTTGCCTTCTTCGCCACCGGCGCCCGGCTCGTTCCGGCGGCAATCGCCGCCCTGCTCGGCACATTCGAGCCGATCCTCGGACCGATCTGGGTCTGGCTCATCCACTCCGAGGTGCCATCGGCACGCACCATTGTCGGCGGCGCTGTCGTGGTCACGGCGCTGCTCGTCCATATCGGGCTCGAATTCAAGCGTCAGGCGCGGCCCGTGCGGCCAGGTGTCACCGGCATGCCGTCGCCTAATTGATGGCAGCGCACGCGCCAAACCGAGATGGGCCATTGACAATGCGGCAGCCGCGCGGGCAGGCTGCAAATACGGCAACAACAAGACAGGCGTATCTTGCCAAGTCTCTCCGCCGGCCTGATCCAGACCGGAGCGCATCATTGTATTTCTGCCCGCGCAGCGGCGAAAGCTTCTGACGGCGACGGAGCGCCATCCCGACCACAATGGAAACACCAGGCCCTGCCTGTATCGCTCCGGCATGGTGCCGGCGATTCACGCTTGTTGCCTTCTGGAAAGCTCAATAATCTGAAGCAGATGCCGGCCGCGCGGACGCTGCCGGGCCGGCGACGGTACAATCACCAAAGGAGAATGGCATGATCCGCAAAGCGCTCTGGCTTTCGGCGACTTCGGCATTGTTGGCTCTGTTCGCGTCCGGCGCTCATGCCCAGGACCGCGTCGTCAACGTCTTCAACTGGTCGGACTATATCGACAGTTCGATCATTGACGACTTCACCAAGGAAACCGGCATCAAGGTCGTCTACGACACCTATGATTCCAACGAAATTCTCGAAACCAAGCTGCTTGCCGGTGGCAGCGGCTATGATGTCGTGGTGCCGACGGCAAGCCCGTTCCTGGCCCGTCAGATACAGGCCGGGGTTTACCAGAAGCTGGACAAGTCGAAGCTGCCCAACCTTACCAATATGTGGGGTGAGGTGGCGGACCGGGTTGCGAAGTTCGACCCCGGCAACGAATACTCGGTCAACTATATGTGGGGTACGACCGGCATTGGCTACAACACCAAGAAAGTGAAGGAAGCCCTTGGCGTCGACACGATCGACAGCTGGGATGCGGTTTTGAAGCCGGAGAATATCGCCAAGCTCGCAGGTTGCGGCGTTTACTTCCTGGATTCGCCGACGGACATCATTCCGACCGTGCTGAATTATCTCGGCCTCAAGCCCGACTCGACCTCTCCCGATGACCTTGCCAAGGCCACGGATCTCTTGCTGAGCATTCGCCCGTCGATCCGCAAATTCCATTCGTCGGAATACATCAACGCGCTCGCCAATGGCGACATCTGTGTGGCGGTCGGGTTTTCCGGCGACCTCTTCCAGGCCCGCGACCGTGCGGCGGAAGCCAACAAGGGTGTCGAAATCGCCTACTCCATCCCCAAGGAGGGCGCGGAGATGTGGTTCGATCAGATGGCGATCCCGGCCGATGCGCCGCATGTCGCCGAGGCCCACGAATTCATCAACTACATGATGAAACCCGAAGTGATCGCCAAATCCACCAACTATGTTTTCTACGCCAATGGCAACAAGGCCTCGCAGCCGCTCGTCAGCAAGGAAATCCTTGATGACCCGGGCGTTTACCCAACCGATGCGATGCTGGCCAAGTTGTTTACCGTGGGTCCATACGACCCCAAGACGCAACGTCTCGTCACCAGGTCGTGGACCAAGGTTATTACGGGACAATAATAATCTGACACGACCCCGGCGGCTGGGCTGCCGGGGTCGAATTCTTCAGGGGCAAGGGACGGAGTGGGACATGAAATCGCTTGGCAGCATCCGCAGGGATTTTGCGCCCTGGAACGACCCGAACGCCAAGCCCTACATTCAATTCGAAAATGTCACCAAGAGGTTCGGTGACTTCACCGCCGTCAACAATCTGTCGCTGACCATCTTCGAGCGCGAGTTCTTCGCCCTGCTCGGCGCGTCCGGTTGCGGCAAGTCGACGTTGCTCAGGATGCTCGCCGGTTTCGAGGAGCCGACCGCCGGCCGCATCCTGCTCGATGGCCAGGATTTGCGCGGCATCCCGCCCTACCGGCGGCCGGTCAACATGATGTTCCAGTCCTACGCCCTGTTTCCGCACATGACTGTCGAGAACAACATCGCCTTCGGCCTCAAGCAGGACGGCATGGCCAGGCCCGATATCGAAAGGCGCGTTGGCGAGATGCTGAAGCTGGTCAAGCTCGAGCAGTTCGCCAAGCGCAAGCCGCACCAATTGTCCGGTGGCCAGCGCCAGCGCGTCGCGCTTGCCCGCTCGGTCGCCAAGCGGCCGAAGGTCTTGCTGCTCGACGAGCCGCTTGGCGCGCTCGACAAGAAGCTGCGCGAGGAAACCCAGTTCGAATTGATGGACCTGCAGCAGGAACTTGGCTTGACCTTCGTCGTCGTCACCCACGACCAGGAAGAGGCAATGACCATGGCCGATCGCATCGCCATCATGGACAAGGGCGAGGTGATGCAAGTGGCGACGCCAGCGGAAGTCTACGAGGCGCCAGGCTCCCGTTTCGTCGCCGGCTTTGTCGGCAACGTCAACATGTTCGAAGGCAAGGTCGCGCGTGGCGCGGCGGGTGCCGCAAGCATCGATGCCGGCAACGGCATCACCATCCGCACCGAGAACGCCGGCGATGCCGCCGCTGGCGCCACCGTCGCCTTCGCCATCAGGCCGGAGAAGATCAAGGTGTCGTCGAAGAAGCCGGCCGATGCCGTCAACGCCATCGAGGGCGAGGTGTACGATATCGCCTATCTCGGCGACATGACTGTCTATCACATCAAGCTGGACGACGGCCATGTCGTGCGGGCGAGCGCGATGAACGCGGCCCGCGTCACCGAGGACCCATTAACCTGGAACGACCGGGCCTGGGTTTCCTTCCGGCCGGATGCCGGCGTCGTTCTGACACGGTAGGGGACGAGCATGTCGAACGCTGTAACCGCCGTATCAGCCTCCCCGGCAACCAATGACGGCAAAACCGTTCCGGCGAGGCTGGTGGAGGCCTTCGTTGGCCGCCTGGTCATCATCATCCCCTATCTGTGGCTGCTGTTCTTTTTCCTCGTCCCTTTCATCATCGTCTTCAAGATTTCGCTGTCGCAGACGGCGATCGCCATGCCGCCCTACACGCCCGTGCTGGATTTCAGGGATGGCATCTCCGGGTTCTTCGCCGGATTTGGCGAGCTCAATTTCGACAACTACGCCTGGTTGACGCAGGACGCGCTCTACTTCAACGCCTATGTATCGAGCGTCATCATTGCCGGCATCTCGACGGTGCTGACCTTGCTGGTCGGCTATCCCATCGCCTATGGCATGGCGCGCGCGCCGGCGTCGATCCGGCCGACGCTGCTGATGCTGGTGATCCTGCCGTTCTGGACATCGTTCCTTATCCGGGTCTATGCTTGGATCGGTATCCTGAAACCCGAGGGGCTGCTCAACCAGTTGCTGCTGTCCACCGGCATCATCAGCCAGCCACTGATCATCCTCAACACCTATACGGCGATCTTCATCGGCATCGTCTATTCGTATCTGCCGTTCATGGTGCTGCCACTCTATTCCGCCCTTGAGAAAATGGATCATTCGCTGATCGAGGCAGCCAAGGATCTCGGCTGCCCGCCGGCCAGCGCTTTCTGGAAGATCACTTTTCCGCTGTCGCTGCCCGGCGTCATCGCCGGTTGCCTTCTGGTGTTCATTCCCGCCGTCGGCGAGTTCGTCATTCCTGATCTGCTCGGCGGGTCGCAGACGCTGATGATCGGCAAGACGCTATGGAACGAGTTCTTCGCCAATCGCGACTGGCCGGTGTCGTCGGCCGTCGCCGTCATCCTGCTGTTGCTGCTGATCGTGCCGATCATGCTCTTCCAGCGGGCCCAGGCGCGCGCCCAGGAGCAAGACAAATGAACGCCACCTGGAGCCGTTTCAACATCACCTCGATCGTGCTGGGTTTTGCCTTTCTTTACCTGCCGATCGTCCTTCTCGTCGTCTTCTCTTTCAACGAGTCGAAACTGGTCACCGTCTGGGGCGGCTTCTCGACCAAATGGTACGTCTCGCTGTTTCACAATCAGGGCCTGATGGACGCTGCCTGGGTGACGGTGCGTGTCGGCGTCATTTCGGCCACGGTGGCGACCGTGCTCGGCACGCTGGCGGCGCTCACCTTGACACGCTACACGCGCTTCAGGGGGCGGATGCTGTTTTCGGGCATGGTCTTTGCGCCGCTGGTCATGCCGGAAGTCATCACCGGCCTGTCGCTGCTGCTGCTGTTCGTCGCCATCGGCATGGACCGCGGGCTGATGACCGTTACCCTTGCCCACATCACATTGACCATGTGCTTCGTCGCCGTTGTCGTGCAGTCTCGCCTGGTCACCTTCGACCGCTCGCTGGAAGAGGCCGCGATGGATCTGGGCGCGCCGCCGGTAAAAACCTTCTTCCAGATCACGCTGCCCGTCATCATGCCGGCGATCGTGTCCGGCTGGATGCTGGCGTTCACATTGTCGCTCGACGATCTGGTTATCGCCAGCTTCACCTCCGGGCCTGGCGCCACCACGCTGCCGATGAAGATCTACAGTCAGGTCCGCCTCGGCGTGACGCCTGAGATCAACGCCGCCTGCACCATTTTGATCGCGATCGTCGCGGTTGGCGTCATCGCCGCGTCGGTCGTCAACAAGCGCCGCGAGGTGCAGCGGCAACTGGACGAGCAGGCCGCGCAACGCGGCTGAAAATGGGCCGCCACCTTCCGGCGGCCTATTCTCCTGAAACGCCGCGGCTTATCGGTGAGATGAACGGCGTGCTCCAGGTGCCGCCGACGAAGAACGACGACTGGCTAGGGCCCTGGCCGTTTGTCTGCGTCGCCGCCTGATCCGGCTGGATGATGCCGCCGGATAGCGCCAGCCCCCGTCCGGCATAGGTTGCGATGCCGGAAAGCCAGAGCTTGTATTTCGCCGAATTGGCCTCGGCCTTGTCGATCTTTGCCACTCCGTTCGAAATGCTCGCCTTGAGTTCGGCTCCATCGATCGGCAGCGTTCCGTCGGAGACATCGTCGAGCGCGAAGAATCCGCCCTGTTCTGTGTGTTTGAGAAATGCCGGCAGATTGAGCTTGCTCAGCGCACCCTGGCCGAATGTCGCCGAGACCGAGCCGTCGGCATTTTCGAGAATGGAATCCCAGGTTCTGCCTGGTCCCTTGAGGATGACGGAGACGGTTCCCGTTCCGATCGGCACCAGCCGCGTCATCCCGGCTGCGGTGGCGAACGCGCCACCGTCGATATCAGAGGCAAGCAGCCTGATCTCGACCTGCGTCCCTTCGGGCTTGCGATCGAAACGAAGACTGCTCTGGATGTTGCCGCCAAAGGCCGATGCATCGGAAATGTCGAAGACGGCAAGACCGTTCTTGACCTGGGCGGTGGCGGCGACGTCGGCAAGCTGGATGGCGCCCGCGGTGGCATGGGCCGCCGACAGCCTGAGATCGAGATTGATCCGGTCGGCGAAGCTGGTGTCGATCTCGGCGGGACCGGTTCCACCAGTGGGCGCCAGGGGTGTGAAGGCGGAAAGAAACGACCACAGATCGAGCGTGTCGAAGGCGAGCGTCCCGGCGATCACCGGGCGCGCCTCGCCGAAGGAAAGATCCAGCGCGCCCATTCCCGGATTGTTGTCCAGGGCCAGCGCGGTGTTTTCCAGTTTGACGCGGCCGGCGGTCGCCGTCACCTTGCTCGAAACGGAAATCGAGCCGATTGCCGCACCCGGCGCGATGCCGGCCTGCGACCATTCGAGCACCCGCCTCAGCGAGGGTGCGGCAAATTTCGCCTGGCCGTCGAAATAGGCATTCTCGAACATGCTCGCTACGCCGTCGAAGGAAAAACTGGCGGGGGCCGCCTTGAATGAAAGCGTGATCGGCGCCGCACCCCCTGCAAACAGCACCAGCGGGTTCGGCGATGCGGCATCGATGGAGACGCTTTCGCCGCGCCAGATACCGGTCGCCGACAGCGTCGCATTGCTGTTCATGGCGGCCCAGTTCGCCTGGCCACTCAAGCTGCTCAGGATCTCGGTGTCCTTGCCGCCGATCGAGGTCACCACCCGGCCGTCCCTGAATTCCACCGTACCGAAAGGATCTGTCGGCAGCTTGCTCAGATCCGGCTTGGCGCGGTCGGCGCTGACCACTGCGCGAGCCGTGTCGATCGAGCGCGTGATGCGCCCGCCCGAAGGTATGGCGGGCAGGAAAAGCCCATTTGCACCACGTTGAACCCGGATCGTCGGCCGCACCAGCCGCGCCGTCGAAAACACCACGTCGCCACGCAGCGCCGCCATGGCGGAGAGGTCGACCTCGACCCGTTCGGCTTCGATCACCGGCGGCGCATCGGTCTCCGTCCACTGGGAAAGAGTCACATCGGTCAGGATGGCACGAAAATTCGGCCAGACTTCGATCTGCGGCGCGCCGTCGATGGTGACCCTGAAACCGCTCCACGCACTCATCTCCCAGGCGATGCGGTCGCGCACGATGCGGGTCGAGGCGACGAGCGGCAGGGCGGCGACGACCAGCGCGATGACGAGGACGGCAACGCCGATCGCCCATATTCCGCGCCGGATCAAAGGTGATGCCATATTGCCCCGGTTGCTTCCATTCCGACAAAATCGCCCGATGGGTGTAACCCCAGTCGTCACTACGACTTAGGGCTGACGCATTTCAAGTCTTTATGGCCCGGCGATGGCGTTTGCGCACATCCATCGCGGCGGGCTTAACAAAATCTTGCTCTGCTGCGCTGCGATATGCATAAGCGACGGTGACCGTGGAGGAACGATCATGGCTGCCGAAACACCACTCTGGACACCGACGCAGGACCAGATCGACTCCGCCCCGATGACCGCCTTCATGACGGCAGCCGAGGCGAAAACCGGCGGAACATTTTCTTCCTACGCCGACCTCCATCGCTGGTCGGTCGACGAGCGCGCGGCGTTCTGGGACCTGGTTTGGGATTTTTGCGGGATATTGGGCGACAAGGGGACTGGCGAGAATGCCAGGGAACGCGTCCTTGTCGATGGCGAGAAGATGCCCGGCGCCGCCTTCTTCCCCAACGCGAAGCTGAACTTCGCCGAGAACCTCCTGAAGAAAACCGGCTCTGGCACGGCCATCGTCTTTCGCGGCGAGGACAAGGTCGAGCGGCGACTGTCCTGGAACGAACTCCATGCGCTGACCTCGCGCCTGCAGCAGCTTTTCCTGTCGCTCGGGGTGAAAGAGGGCGACCGCATTGCCGCCATGATGCCCAACATGCCGGAGACCGTCGCCGCCATGCTGGCGACAGCCTCCATCGGCGCCGTCTGGTCGTCCTGCTCTCCCGATTTCGGCGAGCAGGGCGTGCTGGATCGGTTCGGCCAGATCGAGCCCGTCGTCTTCATCGCGCCGGACGGCTACTGGTACAATGGCAAGGCCATCGAGGTCGCCGATAAGATCGCGGCCGTGGCGGCAAAGCTTCCCGGCGTCCGCAAGATTCTCATCGTCGACTATCTCGGCACCTCGGCCGACGTGGCAGTGACCATCGACAAGGCAGCGGCGCTCGAAGAGGCGCTTTCTCCCTTTGCCGCCAAGCCTGTCGCCTTCGAACGGTTGCCGTTCGCGCACCCGCTCTACATCCTGTTTTCCTCGGGCACGACCGGCATTCCCAAATGCATCGTTCATTCGGCTGGCGGAACGCTGATCCAGCACGTCAAGGAAGAGCGCCTCCATGCCGGCCTGCTCGACGGTGACCGCTTCTTCTACTTCACCACTTGCGGCTGGATGATGTGGAACTGGCTGGTATCAGGCCTGGCATCGGGCGCGACCCTTCTGCTCTATGACGGCTCGCCCTTCTATCCCGATGGCAACGCACTGTTCGATTTCGCCGATGCCGAGAAGATGACCTATTTCGGCACCTCGGCCAAATTCATCGATTCCGTGCGCAAGGCCGGCCTCAAGCCGATCAACACGCATGATCTTTCCACCGTGCGCACCATCTCCTCGACCGGTTCGCCGCTGTCGCCGGAGGATTTCCGCTTCGTCTATGACGATATCAAGAAGGACGTGCACCTCGCTTCGATCTCCGGTGGCACCGACATCGTCTCCTGCTTCGTGCTCGGCGTGCCGACGGAACCGGTATGGATCGGAGAGATCCAGGGACCCGGTCTCGGCCTCGCCGTCGACGTCTGGGACGACGACGGTCACCCGCTCCGCCAGGAGAAGGGTGAACTCGTCTGCACGAAGGCGTTTCCGGCGATGCCGATCGGCTTCTGGAACGATCCCGAAGGCAAGAAATACCACGCGGCCTATTTCGAGCGCTTCGACAATGTCTGGTGCCATGGCGACTTCGCCGAATGGACCGCTCATGGCGGGTTGATCATCCATGGTCGCTCCGACGCCACGCTCAATCCGGGCGGTGTGAGGATCGGCACGGCGGAGATCTACAACCAGGTGGAGCAGATGCCGGAAATCCTGGAAGCGCTGTGCATCGGCCAGGATTTCGACAATGACGTGCGCGTCGTGCTGTTCGTGCGGCTGGCCGCGGACGTCGAGCTCGACGCCGAGCTGGAAAAACGCATCCGCACGAAAATCCGCACCGGGGCGAGCCCCCGTCACGTGCCGGCCAAAATCGTCGCCGTCAGCGACATTCCACGCACCAAGTCGGGCAAGATCACCGAGCTCGCGGTGCGCGACATGGTGCATGGGCGCGCCATCAAGAACAAGGAGGCGCTGGCCAATCCCGAGGCGCTCGAATTGTTCCGCAACCTGCCGGCGCTGGCCGACTGAACATGGTTAACGAATTATCTCGCTCGAATTTACCTAGATTTCATGAGTGGTACACATTGGTAAATTTTCCGGCGCGCCGGTAAGGATTTGTTAAGGGCCGGCATCGATAGTCGTGCGTAACTTGAGGGAGAAATCCCGTTCCTCGACATCCCCAGAGGATCTGAATTCGCTCAAGCCCCGTTGTGACAGCAATCTCATTATTCAAGGCGTCCTGTTGGACGCCTTTTCTTTATTCGGCCAGCACGCGCGTCGATGGGAAAGCGACTTCGACCAGCGTGCCTTCGCCGGGCGTCGAGTTGATGGTGAAGCGGGCCCGGTTCGCCTCGACCATGGCCTTGGTCAGCGGCAGCCCAAGACCGGTGCCGTCACCGCGTCCACGTTTCAGCGCGTTGATCTGCTTGAACGGCTTCAGCGCCTGTTCGATCTCTGACTGGCTCATGCCGATACCGGTATCGCGTACGCGCATGACGACATCGCCCGAAACCTCATAGGCGGTCGAAACAATCACCTGGCCGCCAGCTTGAGTATAGCGGATGGCGTTCGACAGGATGTTCAGCGCGATCTGGCGCACGCTGCGCAGGTCGGCCACCACTTCCGGCAGCCGCGATGCGAAGCTGGAGCGGATGATGACTCGTTCGCGGTTGGCCTGCGGCTGCATCATCGCCACCGTTTCGGCCAGCGTATCGTTGAGCGACACCGCCTCGTAGGCCATCTCCTGCTGGCCAGCCTCGATCTTCGAAATATCGAGAAGATCGTTGACCAGGTCGAGCACGTGGTTGCCCGACCGGTTGATGTCGCGCAGATAGTCGCGGTAGCGGTCATTGGCGACCGGCCCGAATTTCTCGTCAACCATCAGCTCGGAAAAGCCGATGATGGCGTTAAGCGGCGTGCGGATCTCGTGACTGATACGAGCGAGGAAGTCGGTTTTCTGCGAGGAGGCGCGCTCGGCCACCGCGCGGGCCTGGGTCAGATCCTCTTCGGCCCGCTTCCATTGCGTGATGTCGCGCACCACCGCACAGAAGCCGCTGTCGTTGGGCAGGCTGCCGATGGTCATGAACAGCGGGATGAAGCGCCCCTGTGCCTCGCGTCCGATCACCTCGCGTCCGTCATTGAGCACGCTTGCCACGCCGGGTTCGGACAGCCCGTCGAGATAGTCCCGCGCCGCGCGCTGGCTTTCGATCGCGAACAGCGAGACGAAGGGCTTGCCGGTCACCTCGTCGCTGTCGAAGCCGAACAGTGCTTCGGCCGGGCGGCTGATGGAGCGGATCGTTCCGTCACGGCCGATCAGCACGACGCCGTCGGTCGCTGTGTCGATGATGGTGCGCATCTCGGCGATCCGCGCCTTGAGCTCGGGGATGTCCGGCTGCGTCTGCTCGTCGGCGGCAGCGTGCAGGGCCGCTGGTGGTGCGTCGTCGTCGCCGGAACGGCGTACGACCAGCATCAGCGCCTTGCCGGTACGCCACGGAACCGCGCGCAAAATGGCCTCGATCGGAAACTCCAGGCCGTCGCGCGTCTTCAACCGCAGCGCGTGATCGGTGCTCTCGGAGGCGCTGTCGTCGTAAGGATCGGCAAACAGCGCGCCGAGGCCGCCTGCCTCCTCCAGATCGTCGAGCGCGTCATAGCCGGTCAGGCCGAGGAATTCCTCATTCGCGTAGTGAAGGTCGTCGCCGGAATGGATGAGCAGCGGCACTGGCAGCTTGCTGAGGATCGAAATATCCGGT
>NZ_PZJX01000014.1 GCF_003034915.1 Mesorhizobium helmanticense
GTCGTCTGCGGCTGAAAAAGCCGACGGCACGAACCCTTCGAGCTTGAGCGGCGGCGCCTGGAGACGCGGCCTGTCGACGGGCGCTGGCTCCATGTCACCGGCATCGCCAATGTCATCGGTCGACGAACGGGTTTCGTCGCTATTGGCGCGCGCCCAATCCTCGCTGTCCTCCGCATCACGGAAATCATCGGCCGTCATGCTGTCGTCGTCTTCCGTGGCCCCGGCGCTCGGTGGTACTTCGCTGGCGATCGATCCACTGTCCGCTTCGGTCGGTTGGGCGATCTCCCGCGCTTTCGATCTGTCCGGCTCGGAGACAGGTGCGTCGTCGCTATTGTCGGCGACATGGTCCCGGTCGGCGTAATTAAGCAGCGAGCCCGTGATGTTGGACACGGTTGATTGGCCGGCCGGCTGCTCCTGGACAGCCTTCGGTTGTTCCTGCACGGCCTCGTCCGGTTGCTCGCCGTCGAGCCTTGCGACATCCTTCTCGTCTTCGCTATTGGTTTCGGCCGGTTCCACCATCGGTTCCGCCGGCTTTTCGACATCGGCCGGCTCGACCGGAATATTCTCCTTCCTGAGCCGTTCGCCGATCTCGCGGAACGCGCTGCGTTCAAGGGTCGACAGGCCCTTGTCGTTGGCGGGCTGCCTGTGCTCCGCCAGCCGGATCACCTTGTCGGCAAAGCGACGCTCCGGCTTTGGCACGATGGTCAGCGCCGGGACCTCGCCCTTGAACGGATCGGGTTCCTTTGGTGCTTCCGGCGCAGTCTCGGGGATCTCAGGCCCGGTGATCTTGGACTCGACCGCTGCCGACACCTGGTCATTGGGGACAAGCGCCATCCCGATCGCCTCCGGATCGACCGCCGCATCACTGGTGCGGGCGACGCCGAAACCGCGGAAGCCTTCGAAGGCGCGGCTGCGGTCATAGACGGGCAGCGCCGCCAGATCGACGGGTATCTTGAGATCGGTGCCGGCAATCGGCCACAGCACCGAACGGCCGGACCAGGTGTCGCGCCGCTCGAGCAAGCCGGCGATCTCGCCAGATGCATCGAGGCCAAAGGCGGCCGCGACGTCCCTGAAGCGCCTGCCGATCACATCGGCGGCGGGCTTGCCGACGATCTCGGCGAATTCGGGTGAAAGGGCGCTGAACTTGCCCTCGGCGTCGGTGCGCCAGACGAAGCGCAGCGGCGCTGCAGTGCGGTCGATACCCCGCATGGGGCGCCCGGCGGGGGAGGCGGGTTCGGCGGTGTCTTGCGCGCTGCGTTGTGCTGGACCATCCGCCCCGGCGGGTGCTTCGCCAAGAAGAGGCGCTTCCGGCCCTGCTGGCTCTCGCGTCTCATCTTCACTGGCGCTGAAATACCAATGGTCATGCTGCGCCGGCGTTCCGCCGGCCGCCGGCCGATCGCTATCGCCGGCCTGCGGGCTTTGTTCGGTCGCATCGGCAATGTCATGCTCAGCCGCGGCCTGGATTTCTTCGACAATTGGCGGTACGGCCTCCGTCGACGCATCGGCGCCGGCTTCGGTCTCCGCCGGGTCCTCGGCACCAGGAGCTTCGCTGTCGAGCTTGTCCTCGTCGATCACCACCAGCAGGTGCCGCTCGTCCGTCAGTCGGGCGAGGCCGGCCGGATAGGAGATGGTGCCGCCTGGAACGAGGCGCTTGACGATGCGCTCGCTCTCGTTCGTTACATCGGCCACGAGTGCTGCCAGCGTCTCGGGCAGGATGCCAAGCGCCGAAAAACCATCCGAAGCAGCCTCGATGCCGCCCTTGGCGTCGACAAAGGCGATGAAGTGACCATCCTCGGTAAAGCCACTGATCGCCCGATCGGCAATCTCGGCGGCGTTGCGTGAGCCGGCTTGCGCTGCCGGTACCGCCAGCATGATCGCATTCTCGCCGTCCGGCATGGTGATGGCGGTGGCCAGGAAGCCAATCGCGCGGCTGGTCAGGCCGGTGGCCAGCCGGACCGTAATGGCGCGGTCGCGGCCGATCTCCGGAAAGCCGCTTGTCGCCATGATCTGGCGCCTGGCGATCATCGGCAGCCCTGCCGAACTGCCGATGATGGCCTCGATGTCCGGGTAGCCGAACACGGCCGCTCCCGGTCCGTTGGCCCAGATCACCTGTTCGAGGTCGACCGACAGAACGGCGATCGCGTCGCCGGCGGCAAAGCGCTGCCGGACCGCGTCGAGCACAGCGACGTCGAGGAAGGAGTAGTTTTCGGACGGCATGCGCTTGGCGGACCCTCTGGGCGAACCCTCACGGAACGGGCATTTGCAGTTAACGCTTTGTTAATAAAAGCCGACGGCGCGAAGGTCTACAAGCCATTGCGTGCAGCAGTCGGAATCTCTGGGCGCTTGGTTAACGCCGGTAGGATTTTATGTTGCGCTGCAACAAAGATATTGCAATGCACAAAATTTGCCTTTATATTGCCATCATACATGAACGAGACGGCTTTCCTTCAAGGCCGCCGCTACGACAAAGGATGGAAAATGTCCAAGACCAAAACTGCCGAGACGATTGAAAACGTTGAATTCCCGAGCTTCGACGCGTCCAAGGCCACCGACCAGATCCGCGCTTTCGCCGAAAAGGGCGTTGAGCAGTCGAAAGAGGCCTATGCCAAGCTGAAGACCGGCGCCGAGGAGACCCAGAAGGCTCTTGAGTCGACCTTCGAGACCGCCAAGACCGTTTCCAGCGACCTGTCGCTCAAGACCATCGCTGCTTTGCGCGCCAATGCCGAAGCCGGCTTTTCGCACCTCGAGGCTCTGATCGGCGCGAAGTCGCTTTCGGAAGTCGTCGAGCTGCAGACTGCATTCCTGCGCAAGCACGTCGAAACGACCGTCGAGCAGGCCAAGGACTTCCAGACCGTCGCCTCCAAGGCGGCCGAGGACGTCTCCAAGCCGATCAAGACCGCCTTCGAGAAGGCCGTAAAGAACATCAAGGCCGCCTAATATTTGCGCACAACTCGAAGATGCATCAAAACGTCGCATTTCGTCAGACAAATAGATATGCGATAGAATTGGTGAAAGTGAATACCCGGTGGGTGGAACCTCCTCCCTCTGCTCTCCGGGGTGACCAGCCAGCACCTCCTCCCGCTGGCTCGTAACAGGAAAAGGCCGGCACCTCCTCCCGCCGGCCTTTTTCTTTGCCCGGCGAAGG
Source organism: Mesorhizobium helmanticense (assembly GCF_003034915.1). GTDB lineage: Bacteria > Pseudomonadota > Alphaproteobacteria > Rhizobiales > Rhizobiaceae > Mesorhizobium > Mesorhizobium helmanticense. The sequence continues at coordinate 3,146 of NZ_PZJX01000014.1, forward strand.
TGGCCAGCAATCTTTGCTACAGCGCCGCGCCTCCCTTGGACGCTGTAGAACTTTGGGTTTGCGCATGTTCCCCAGCGAAAATCGATCCGATTTTCGGGGCCATGCGCTGCCAAGAGCTTGAATTAAACTCCGATAGCCCGTATGGACGCATCGCCGAACGACAGAGCGTATCCTGGAGAATGAACCTCGATCCGCTCAGGCAAATGTGCCGTTGTAGCTCAGATGGTTAGAGCGCCGGATTGTGGATCCGGAGGTCGCTGGTTCGATCCCAGCCAACGGTACCATCGGCTCCTCCGCTAAGTCTTTGTATTTTTTATAGAATTTCCCTATTCTCTAGAGGCCGTGGGAAGACGACGCGGAGCACATGATCCTAACCGCTTCCTGCAACTGAGGGGCGACCATTTCCATTACTACCGGCGGGTGCCCAGAGAGGTCAGGGACCTCGACGAGCGTGGCGTATTCGTGCGCCGCGCCCTCGACACCACTGATCGCATGAAGGCGCGTACCGCCAGGGACCACCCGCTTTCTGGAACTTGGCCCGGGATCTTCTCTCAGCGAGATGGTAGCGAGGACGGATCCCAGCACGGTTACGCGGTCGTTGAGTGATTTCAAAACGATCGAGGGTGCGAAAGCCTGGGCGGCACAAAGCGCCGATCTAGTGAACACGGCAGTCTGGCATCGACTGGCGCCCCCACAACGCCTTGACTTAACGTCTTTCATATAGCGGATTAGGGTAATGTACGAGACGAGCTCCGGCTAGGCCAAGGGCTTTGATCATGGCAAACGACAGCGAATCTGGCACCTCGACAATTGCCTTTGACCGCTTCGTGCTGACACCAATCAAACGATTGCTTACGAGAGATGGCGAGCCAATCGCAATTGGTGGCCGAGCGCTCGACATTCTGATCGCATTAACCGATCGGCCCACGGAGATCGTGAGCGGGCGTAAATTGATTGATATCGTGTGGCCGGATGTGACGGTCGAAGAGGCCAATCTCCGCGTCCACATCGCCGCTCTTCGTAAGGTCCTGGGCGACGCTCGAGACGGAAATCGCTTTCTTATTACCGTACCTGGTCGAGGATACGCGTTCGTTGCTCCTTTGCGCTCACCCCATAGCGGCACTAGCTCTATTTACAGTGAAGCCGGGCTGCCGCAATCAAAGAACTTGCCTGCACCGTTGCGGTCAATTGCTGGCCGCGCCGAAACGTTGGCAGAGTTGATCGCGCAGGTGCAATCAAACCGCTTGGTAAGTGTTGTGGGGCCGGGCGGCATTGGAAAGACCACGGTCACGATAGCGGTTGCCCACGCGCTTCTGTCTGACTTTGGAAACGAAATGGTTTTCTTTGTCGATCTTGGTTCCCTGGATGACAAAGCCGACGCTGCGAGTGCTGTTGCCGCCGCTATTGGATGTTCTGTGCAAGGTCTTGTACCAGATCACGCTATACCCGCGTTTCTCGCGGACAAGCGTGCCCTGCTCATGCTGGACAGCTGCGAGCATGTTATGGAGACAGTCGCGCCGCTGACAAAACACATAGTCGCTGGGGCGCCGTCCATTCATATTTTGGCAACGAGCAGAGAAGCACTTCGCCTCGAGTTAGAGAACGTCCATTTGCTCCCGCCGCTTGCTTGGCCGCCTGACGCCGCGCCGTCTGCGGCTTCGGCTCTCGCTTCGCCGGCAGTGCAACTTTTTATGGAAAAGGCTGCTGCCGGGGGGCATTTGGACGGCCTTCAGGACAGCGATGCCCCCATTGTAGCTGACATCTGCCGACGGCTTGATGGGATTGCGTTGGCGATCGAGATCGCTGCAAGCCGAGTGGGAACGTATGGCATTAGAGGAGTGGCCAGCCTCCTCAATGAGTCGGATCCATTACAATTGCAAGGTCGGCGAGGTGCCACGTCGAGGCACCAAACGTTGCAGGCGATGCTTGACTGGAGTTTCAACCTGTTGTCGGGAAGCGAGCAAAAGACGCTCTGCACACTCTCAATTTTTATCGGTCAATTCCCCCTCGAGGCAGCCTATGCGGTTGCGGGTGTTGTGGACAATGACAGAAAGAAACTAGCGACCACCATTGCAAGCTTAGCCGACAAATCTCTGATTTCAATCTCATCGATTAGCGGCCTTGTCTACTACCGACTTCTGGATACGACGCGCGCATACGCCTCTTCCAAGCTCAAGGTTGGCGACGAGGAAAGGGCAATAGCCGGGCGCCACGCCCTCTACTTCGACAGTTTCCTCAAATCGCACTTTGCAGGACAAGGTTTTGATGGCAGGGAGCCGGCCAAGTACACTCCTCATCTAGGCAATATCCGCAAGGCGCTTGAGTGGAGTTTTTCCGATCGGGGCGATCCCGCCATCGGACGCGAGCTTGCCGCCAATGCCGCGTCAATATTTCTGGAAATTTCCCAATTTGGAGAATGCCAGAGATGGTGTCGTCAAGCGATATCTGGGCTACCTGAAAGAGATCGTGGGACATCACTAGAGCTACAATTATATTACGCACTGGCGCGATCGGCGCTCTACACTCCTGGAAGCGTCAACGAGGTCAGGGACGCGTTCAAACGCGCATTGCATCTGTCAGAGACTTTACACGACGAACGTCGTCAATTCGATCTGCTCGCCGATTTCAATGTCTATCTCGTTCGCAATGGTGATTTCCAAGGCGCGATTGCTACAGCGAAGGAAAGCGCCGCTATCGCTCAGCGAACGGGCGACCCCGCCGAAAAAATTCTTTCAGAGTGGTTGCTTGGCGCCTCATATCACGCGACTGGCAATCAGGCGGCTGCGCTGCGTCATTGCAAGAATGGCTTCCTGTTGCAGGCGTTTCCCGCCTCGTCTTTGAAATTGGACCTAGCTAGCGAAGCGCGTGCGCGGCTGGCCTTGACGCGATCCCTGTGGCTGCGAGGTTTTCCCGATCAAGCTCTCGAATCCGCCCATGAGACAATAGAACACATGCGCGCCTACAGCCATCATGCTTCCTACTGCTTTGCCTTAGTCTGGACGATCCCCGTCTTCTTTTGGTGCGGCGCATATAAGATGGCGGCCGAGCCGATTGAGAGCGCGCTATCACATGCATCCAAGTATTCTCTCCCTGCCTTTCAGGCCATCGCCCGTGCACAGAAGGGCGAGTTCCTGCTTGTAAATGGGGACGATTCGACGGGGTTGGAGATGCTCCAGCAAGGCTACTCAACCATGCTTTCCAGCCACTATAGCATAATAGCTTCTTCGACGTCCTGTGTGTTGGCAAAAGCGTTGGCAGCTTCAGCACGAGGCGAAGAAGCGCGGCAAGTGCTTGAAGTAGCGTTGTCACGCGCCGATTTGGTTAACGAACAATGCTGGCGGCCAGAGTTGCTACGAACTCAAGGCGAGATCGAGTTGATGATGCCGCAGCCGGACCTTGCTTCTGCCGAGAAATTTCTTCTGAGGTCAATTTCTTGCGCGCGAGAGCAATCCGCCTTCAGTTGGGAACTAAAGGCAGCAATTCCCCTTGCCCAAATGTGGAGGGATTTGGGTAGAAATCAGGAGGCCAGATCGCTGCTAGGAAGTGTTTACCAGCGATTTACTGAAGGATTTGGAACGCGAGATCTTATCGCAGCATGTCAACTTCTGGATCAGCTCTAACAGCCCAAAGGGATGGGAACCTTAGGCCAGAGAACAGAAAGCGGCCGAGCAAACCCTGCGCAGCAGCGAACAGAACCTGCGATTGATCGTCAACGCGGATCGGCATGAAGAAAGCGAAAGTGGCGGTTGCTCGCAAGATCGCGGTTCTGCCCCACTGCCTCTGGGTTGACGGCACCAGATTTGAGTGGGCGGAGAAAAGATGGCGTGACACGATCTCAATCACGGGCCGTCCGAACCCGTGATATCGTGCCGGGACGGTGGTTGTGGTGACCGCGTTGAATCGCCTGACGTCGACTTCGAACTTCGTTGCATACGTTGAGGCGCCCGACCCGGTCATCATCATGAGGCATCTGACCGGGAAAGAACCATGCGTGTAAGCCGAGGGCTGCAAGCTGTGGATTGTGGAACGCGGCAACGCCGGCGATTGTGTAAGCGAATCTGCTCCACTGGTTGCGCCACGAAACATAGGAAAATGTGCTACGCATTGGCTGAGCTTTGAATCTACGCGCACGGGCACCTCTGCCGCGATAGATCGCGTCCGCCTCGCTTTGGGTCAACTTTGCATCTGCATGATCTGATCGATGGGCATCATATTGTGGTTCATATGTGCCATGATCCAGAGCGATCCGACGATGACTAGGAGAACGATCAACACACCAAAGGCAAGCGCCAAGACGTTGTTGACGTTGTCGGGGCCGGTGGTGATGTGGAGGAAAAAGACGAGGTGAACGCCCATCTGCGCGATCGCGAGGACGGCCAGCGCGACAGGAATGCTCGGTTCCCAAACCAGCGCGGTGCGAGTGATAAAGAAAGACACCAGGGTAAGCAGCGTTGCGAGCCCTAGCCCGATTAGGTAAGTCCTGATTTCTTCGGCAGCCTCGTATCCGTCGAGGCTCTCGTCACCCGGCGCGGTGTCGACGTAGTGCGAGTCTTCGTCCTGCTCGGCGTGGCTCATTGGGTGACTCCCATCAGATACACCATTGTGAACAATCCGACCCAAATGATATCAAGGGCATGCCAGAACAGGCTGAAGCAAAGCAGGCGCCGCAGAATGTCGGGCCGGTAGCCCTTTGCGAACACCTGCGCCATCATCGTGAGCAGCCATAACAAGCCGATGGCCACATGCAGGCCATGGCAGCCAACCAGCGTAAAGAAGGCCGACAGGAACGCGCTCCGCGTTGGGCCTGCCCCGAGCGCAATCATGCCCATGAACTCGCGGATCTCGATGCCAAGGAATGCAGCCCCCAGTATGAAGGTTGCGGCCATCGCGCCATGGAACCAGAATCCGTTGCGCGTCCGGGCGCCGATGCCTGCGAGGCCGCAAGTGAAGCTCGACAGGAGAAGGCAGGCCGTCTCGATGCTGACATTGCCGAGGTCGAACAGTTCCCGCCCGCTCGGCCCGCCGGCCGTCGCGTCAACCAGCACCGCGTAGGCCGCGAAGAAGGCGGAGAACATGACGATGTCGCTCAGCAGGAAAATCCAGAAGCCGTAGCCTGCGATGATACGCTTCGACGCCAGCGCATAGGCCGCATGCTTCGCGCTGTGTTGAATATCCGGCGAGCCCTGGGCACGCCCGACGTGGTTCGGGCCGTCCCGGCCGACGGCCGCGTCGAACGCGCTCATGACGGCGTCCCCGATAGGGCGAATGTCTCACCGCGCGCGGTTCGGTTGGCCCGATCGATGCGTGCTACCACGTCAGCTGGAATCACATACTCGACTTCATCCCGCCAGGCGAAGACAACAAAGGTTGCGAACGCGCCCACCGCAGCCAGGACCACGATCCACCAGATATGCCAGATCAGTGCGAATCCCATGAAGGTGGCGAAGAAGGCGCAGATGAAGCCCGTTGGACTGTTCCTCGGCATTTCGATGTCCGCATAGGGAGGTTCCTCGCCCGGCATGGCCTGCTGGCGCGCGCGCTGCTTCATGCCCCAGTAAGCCTCGTCGCCCTCGACGCTCGGGAGCACCGCGAAATTGAAGGATGGTGGCGGAGAGGGTGTCGCCCACTCGAGCGAGCGTCCATTCCAGGGGTCGCCGGTCTCGTCGCGAAGTTCCTTACGCCGGCGAATGCTGATGGCGAGTTGCGCGATCTGCAGGATTATTCCGACCAGGATGATGGCCGCGCCGCCGGCCGCGATCAGCAGCCAGGGACGCCATTCGGGAACATCGTAGTGCTGCATGCGACGCGTCATACCCATCAGGCCTACGACATAAAGCGGCATGAAGGCGACGTAGAAGCCCACGATCCAGCACCAGAACGATGCTTTGCCAAGCCCTTCGTGCAGCCGGAAGCCGAAGGCTTTCGGAAACCAGTAGGTGTAGCCGGCGAAGGCACCGAAGAGCACGCCTCCGATGATGACGTTGTGGAAATGGGCCACAAGGAAAAGGCTGTTGTGCAGGACGAAGTCCACCGGGGGCACCGCCAGCAGGACGCCAGTCATCCCGCCGATGACGAATGTGACCATGAAGGCGATCGACCACAATATCGGTTGGGAATAGACGACCCGGCCACCATACATGGTGAAGAGCCAGTTGAAGACCTTTACGCCCGTGGGCACCGCGATAATCATCGAAGCGATACCGAAAATCGCGTTGACGTCGGCGCCGGCCCCCATGGTGAAGAAGTGGTGCAACCACACAGTGAAGGAAAGTACGCATATGGCCATCGTCGCCATGACCATCGACCGATAGCCGAACAGCGGCTTGCGGGAAAAGGTCGAGATCACTTCCGAAAATATGCCGAAGGCGGGCAGGATCAGGATGTAAACTTCAGGATGTCCCCACGCCCAGATCAGGTTCATGAACATCATCACGTTGCCGCCGGCTTCATTGGTGAAGAAGTGAAAACCGACGTAGCGATCCAGCAGCAGCATCGCCAAAGTCGCCGTTAGGATGGGAAATGCCGCGACGATCAGCAGGTTGGAGGCGAGCGTCGTCCAGCAGAACATCGGCATTCGCATCAAGGTCATACCAGGTGCACGAATCTTCAGGACCGTCGTGACGAAGTTGACGCCGGTGAGCAAGGTTCCCACACCGGATATCTGGAGCGACCAAAGATAATAGTCGACGCCGACGCCGGGCGAGTAGGCTATCTCCGACAGGGGAGGATACGGCAGCCACCCGGTGCGCGCGAACTCGCCCACGACCAGCGAAATATTGACGAGCAACGCGCCGGTGGCGGTGAGCCAAAAGCTGACCGAGTTGAGGGTCGGGAACGCCACGTCGCGGACCCCAAGCTGCAACGGCATGACGAAGTTCATCAGCCCGATCACGAAGGGCATTGCGACAAAGAAGATCATCAGCGTGCCGTGGGCGGAGAAAATCTGGTCGTAGTGCTCGGGTGGCAAGTAGCCTTCGGAGCGGAACGCCAGCGCCTGTTGCGACCGCATCATGATCGCGTCGGCAAAGCCGCGCAGCAGCATCACCATAGCGAGCAGGATGTACATGATCCCGATCAGCTTGTGGTCCACGCTGGTGATCCACTCGCGCCAAAGGTACGGAAGCCAGCCCTTCAGCGTGACCCATGCGAGGACGCCGACAATCACCACACCCACCAGGGCGGCCGTGAACAGTGGGATCGGCTGGTCGAGGGGAATAGCTGCCCAGCTGAGTTTGCCCAACATCCTAGTCCTCCGTCTGTGGGGATACGCTCGGATTGGGCCGGCCGGTCTGCGGGCCAGGTCCAGGCGGCAGTTGCTGTGTGACGATCTGCTGGAAGAGGCCAGGATCGGCCGCACGGAAGGTGAAAGGAGTGGTGTTCACGCTTTGCCTGGCCAAGGCAGCGTAGCTCTTGGCATCGAGGCTTGGCCCCATGCCGCGCGTGGCATCAATCCAGGCAGCGAACCGCTGCGCAGACACCGCCTCTACCTCGAAATGCATGTCCGAGAAACCATCGCCACTATAGTGGCTCGAAAGGCCGTGGAAGGTGCCCGGAGCGTCCGCGCGCAGGTTCAACTGCGTTGTCATGCCGTTCATCGTGTAGATCATGCTGCCGAGCCGCGGTACGAAGAACGCATTCATCACGCTCGCGGATGTCAGTGAGAAATGAATGGGAGTGCCGGCAGGAACGACAAGATGGTTCACGCTCGCTATACGCTGGCCTGGGTAGATAAAGAGCCACTTCCAATCCAATGCGACCACCTGGACCTCCAGCGGTGGCGTGTTTGATATCAACGGTTTCGCGGGATCGAGTTCATGGGATCCGATCCAGGCCACTCCGCCTAGGAGCATGATCACTAGGAGGGGAATGGACCAGACGATGAGCTCGATACGGCCCGAATACTCCCAATTCGGCAGGTAGGTCGCTCTTGTGTTGGAGGCTCGAAACCACCAGGCGAAGATAAAGGTGGCGACGATCGTCGGCACCACGATGGCGAGCATGATGGCGAGCGAATCTATCAGGATCGTTTTCTCTGCAATCCCGACCGTCCCTTGTGGATCGAGAACCGCTGGCTGGCATGCAGTCAAAACGATCGGCGCCAGGAGGACGGCGCATTGCGCCACCCTGGCGCTCGTCGATCGACGACCCGGCAAAAGCAAATCGCGGTCTGGCAGTCCATCCGACCTGGCGGGCATCACTGCGCTCCCTCGCGCCGTCGTGAGCATCCTGGTGTATGCTTCGCGTCCGAGCAGCGGGCTCGGAACGACAACAAGAACTGCAAGAGAAGCGAGGGCAGCGTCACCGGCTCGCGCACCCGGCTGCGCGATGCTAAGCCGGCACGACCGGCGACTTCTCCTTGCGCAAGGCGTGCAGAAACTGCGAGTCGACGCGCAAACTGGCGCGGACCAACTCCGGCGGTGTGAGGGCAAGCCACTGATTCAGTGACACGTCGGCGAAGTGGTCGCTCTTGAACACCTCCAAATATCGCAGCGTCGTGTTGCCTGTGTTCTCGATATAGTGGCCCATGGCGAAGGGTACGTAGCCGACGTCGTTGGCCTGGAAGTCGAATGTGCGGGCCGCGCCCGACGCCGCGAACACCCCCATGCGGGCCTGACCCTGAATATAGTACTGCCATTCGTTCGTATTGGGATGCCAATGCAACTCGCGCATCGCTCCCGGCTCGACCTCAACCAGGGCCGCCGCGATTGTTCTGGAAGCCGGGAACACGCTGCTGTCGGTAATTCGCGCAGTTCCATGTTTCATCTTGATCGGAGCCTGTGCCATCATGCGGTGGCTGAAAGCGTGCGGGACTTCAACCGCGCCCGCGATCTTGTCCGCGCTGAGCGGCCCCGGAACCGGCGCGGGAAACATGTAAAGCTCGCTGGGATCGGGGACGCCCGCAAAGCTCGACGCCGGAACGCCGAAATTCTTGGCGAGCACCTCGGGAGGCGTGTGCTTCAGAAAGTCGCTCAAGAGGAAGGTGTTGTCCTCGTCGAAGTCGCCGTCATCGAACACCAACAAGAATTCCGTCCCGTCTGGATCAAGGCCCTGGATCGAGTGCGGAATGCCCGACGGGAAATACCACAGGTCGCCGGCGCCGACGTCGTCGACGAAATTACGGCCATCGGCATCGACCGCCGTGATGCGTGCTCTCCCGTACAGAACATAGGCCCACTCGGCGGCCTTGTGCCAATGCAACTCACGCACGCCGCCGGCATTCAGGCGCATGATCACGCCGGCGATGTCCTTGGAGACACCGAGCTCGCGCACGGTCACCTGCCGGGTCCAGCCGCCACCAGACAGTCGGATGTGGGTATCGTCAAACGAGAAACGCAGGTTCGGCAGCTCACCCGCATCCGTACTCGGTGGCACCATCAGGTCCGGATTCTGAGCTATTCGGGAAGGATTCATCGGACCAGGGTTGGTGCCGCCGCGGCCGTTGGCTATCGGGTCACTTTTCTGCGCCTGGGCCAGTGTCGCCGTCGTGAGCAAGCCGCCGGCTGCTGTCGCAGCCAGCATGGCTCGACGGGATATCTTGTCGGTGACTATGCTCATTTTGTTTCTTTCCTTGCTGCGGGGGCTTTTCGACGCCGCCAATTGGTTGGGACGCGGACCGCATGAGTGTCCGCCTGGCGCGCAAGACACACGGTAGCGATCGGGCGCTGACGAGGTCTTTCTTGTTGACGCACGCAATAGCTGAATCGCACGATGATCGTGGCTGTCAGGTGGAGCGATGCGGAGGAACGCTGCTCGCGATCGTCTCGGGCGGCTTGCAGCAAATGGAAATGCTCTGGCTATCGCGCCCGCCTGTTTCCATTTTCACATCCACGACAACGTGCTGCTCTTCAGGCCAAAGCCGAATGCCAGGAGCGTCGCACCTTGCATGGTCAGGTCGATTGCCAGAATCGCGCCTGGCGCCGCCAGAGTATTGAGTGGCCGTCCGAAGAGGATGACAAGGCCCGCAAGAAGCGTGACTGCCCCTGAAAACGCAACCCAGCCCCAGGCCAGATGGTGCCTGGACTGGAGGCCTACCCAGAACCGCAGAATGCCTGCCGCAATGAGTGTGATTGCCAGCACGAGCGTGTAAACCGAGACTGCAAGCAGTGGATTGTGGAGCGCGGCGATGCCGGCGATTGCATAGGCGACGCCGCTCAACAGCCAGGATGCAAACGATCTCCATCCCTGAATATTGAAAGCGTGCACGACCTGCGCGATGCCGGCGACCGACATCAACACGCCAATATAGAAGACGGATAGCACCGGAGCGGCGAACAGGTTCGCGAATCCCAGAAAGCCCAGGCTCAGCAGCGCGATGCCAAGCATTATAAAAAGCCAGCATTTTGCACGCAACTCCGGGAAGGTTGAGCCGAGACTGCGGGACCGTTCAATCGCATGTGCCATGAGTTCCTCTTTCAGTTCAGTGGAGAAACGCCGCCCGGATGTAGATGCAAGAAGGCGAGCGGTGGGTTCCGCCCAGGGGCGTTGAACCGGACATAATCCTGTTTCGTCATACCGCTCTCGTTGTTGCCAGGACTTGTGCGTTGTTGCCTTGACCGGCTCTGACTTGCGTGTTTTCCGCCGGACCTTAGGCTCGCTCTCAAGCCTGTGCCGTTGATGGCGCGCTCGATCCCTGGGGATTTGGAGGTGTTGCAGTGACAAAGGTGCAATCAGGCACTGACGACCGCAATTTCGAACAAGCGGAAAGGATTCTGTTGCCTAGGTTGGACGGCGCGCCACAGAGAGTCGATCAGCAGCGCAAGCGTCGACCAGGAACTGAGCAGAGACCTTATGCGGCACAGATTATCTCCGCCAGCATCCGGCAATTCGCGGCTGGTGGCGCCTCTAGCCATCCTTCTGGCGGCCGGGATATTCGTTGTCGATACGATTGATCCATTTTCTGGAGCTGTCGCGGTCCTCTATGTGGTCGTTATTCTGCTCGCAGGTACCACCTTCCGTAGGCGTGGCATTGTCTTGTGCTCGTTCGCCTGTATAGCCCTCACCTCATTGAGCTTCTGGTTTGTTCACGGAGAAGAAGCCAGTGGAGGCGCGTTCAGCCGCTGCCTGATGAGCATCGCGGCCATCGCCATTACCACCCTTCTTGTCCTTAAGAACCAGTCGACCTCGAACGATCTCTCTGAAAAGGCCCAATTGCTCGATTTGACGCATGATGCAATTTTCGTACGCAGCATGGGCGATCTGATCACTTATTGGAATCGTGGTGCTGAAGCCATTTACGGCTGGTCCGCCGAACACGCGGCGGGGAAGTCCACCCATCAGCTTCTGCAGACAGTCTTTCCAGCCAAGCTGAACGAGATCAATCGGCAACTGCTCAGCTCCGACCGCTGGGAAGGTGAACTCCTGCACACGAAGCGGGACGGATCCGTCGTTGTCGTTTCCAGCCGCTGGTCGCTGAAGAAGGATGCCGATGGCAAACCGTTGGCGGTTCTCGAAACGAATACGGACATATCACAGCGCAGGCGAGCCGAAACCGAGGTCCTGAAGGCCCAGGCTGAACTCGCCCATGTGACACGCCTCACCACATTGGGTGAATTGACGGCCTCGATCGCGCACGAGGTGAATCAGCCGCTAGCCGGCATCGTTATGAACGGCGAGGCGTGCCTGCGATGGATCGATCGAGACAAGCCCGATCTGGATGAGGTCCGCAGCGCGGTCAAGCGGAGCATCGCTGACGCCCAACGCGCCAGCGATATCGTCCATCGCATCCGGGCGTTGTCCAAGAAGGGTGACATCCAGATGGCCCTTGTCGACGTGAACGAGATCGTCAACGAATCCCTCGTGTTGGTGCAGCATGAGCTCATTGCAAATCACATCACCCTGAAACTGGACCTAGCCAACCGGCCGCTGCCCGCGCTTGGTGACCGTATCCAGCTTCAACAGGTCCTGATCAATCTGCTGATCAACGGGATTCAGGCAATGGCCTCCGGTAACAGCGACTTACGCGAAATTCTCGTTACGACGTCGATCGATGAATCGAACCAGGCAAATGTGAGGATCCGGGATTCTGGACCAGGCATCGATCCCGATAATGCGCGTCAGTTGTTCAAGACCTTCTTCACCACCAAGGCGGACGGAATAGGCATGGGGCTATCGATCTGCCGGTCGATCGTTGAGTCACATGGAGGCGATGTATGGATCGTGCCTAATCCAGGCGGCGGCGCGATATTCCAATTTTCCCTGCCACGCGTCGAAAAGGATGCCGGGTCATGATCCGACGCCCCGTCTCTCCCTCCCAGTCACAAGGCAACAACGGCGCCGTGCCTCCAACTGTTCTGGTCGTGGACGACGATCCGTCGCTACGTGAAGCTTTAAGCAGCCTCTTCCGGTCAGTTGGTACGCGCGTCGAGCTTTTCGGTTCTGCTCCCGAACTGCTGAACAGTCGGCTTCCCGACGGTCCAAGCTGCCTTGTACTCGATATCAGGCTGCCGGAGGTGAGCGGACTCGAATTTCAAACGCAGTTGAGCAAGGCAGGCATTCACCTGCCGATAATTTTCATGACCGGACATGGCGACATTCCGATGTCGGTGCGCGCCATGAAGGCCGGCGCGGTCGATTTTCTCACCAAGCCCTTCCGAGATCAGGATATTCTGGATGCAGTCGCCGGCGCTTTGGAGCGCGACAGGCAGCGGCGAGAGAGAGATCGGGCGCTCTCGGATCTGCAGAGCCTTCTGCGCACCCTGACCCCTCGGGAGCGCGAGGTGATGGCATTTGTCGCGACTGGATTGATGAACAAGCAAATCGCCGGCGAGATGCAACTCAGTGAAATCACGGTGAAAATCCACCGCGGGCGCCTCATGAAGAAGATGGGCGCCAGAACTCTAGCCGACCTGGTCAAGATGGCCGGCGCCCTGGGAATAGACGCTCCCGGGAAATAACTTTGTTACACCTCTGTATAACTTCCGCTTCCACGGGCGCAGGCGCAATATCTCGCCGAGAAACAGCCGTTGAAACAGCAATGCTTGGGCCATCGGCAAGCACGGAGGATTAGTGAATTGACCCGTAACGCGATGATCTCGATCATCGACGACGATGAGTCCGTTCGACTTGCAACCGCAAGCCTCGTTAGATCGTTAGGTTTCATCGCATTTGCATTCGAATCGGCCGAGGATTTCCTGAGATCATCTAGACTGGAAGATACGTCATGCTTGATCTGCGATATCCAGATGCCCGGAATGACAGGAATAGAGCTGCAGGATCATTTGATCGAACATGGCTATCACATACCAACCATCTTGATCACCGCCTTTCCCGAGGAACGCGTCCGCAAACGCGCTCGGGAAACGGGCGCCATCGGCTTCTTCCGCAAGCCGTTGGATAGCCAGGCCATGATCAGCTGTATCGATTCTGTGCTTCATGGCACGCGCTAGCGGCTCCTGGGTGCACCTTCGCCCTTCAAGCGAAGAGCGCGGCAAACAGGGGTAGCGTCGAACAGAGAAGCCAACATCGAAGGTCTATGGGCGTCGAGAGACAACTGATCTCCCGCAACGTAGACAAGGAGTGCTTGATGGCACGCGCAGTAACAACAAACTTTTCGAGCGAAAGCGGGCTTCACCGTTATCTCGACGCGATCAGACATTTCCCCATGCTGACGCCAGGGCAGGAACAAACGCTGGCGAAACGCTGGCGCGAGGACAACGATGCGGAGGCCGCTCACCAACTGGTGGTGTCGCATCTTCGCCTCGTCGCCAAGGTTGCCACGCGCTATCGCGGATACGGGCTGCCGATGTCGGAGGTGATATCAGAGGGCAACATCGGTCTGATCAAGGCGGTCAATCGCTTCGAACCGGAGCGCGGCTTTCGTTTGGCGACCTATGCGATCTGGTGGATCAAGGCGTCCATTCGCGAATATGTCCTGCGCTCCTGGTCGCTGGTGAAGATCGGTACGACACCCAATCAAAGAAAGTTGTTCTTCAATTTGCGGCGGCTCAAGGCTCGCCTCTCGGCACTGGACGACGGTGACCTGCGTCCAGATCAGGTGGAACTCATTGCAAGCGACCTTGGCGTGACGGAGAAGGAAGTTATCTACATGAACAGCCGCATGGGCGGTGACACGTCGCTCAACGCGCCCCTGCGAGGTCTGCCCGAAAGCGAATGGCAAGATCTGCTGGTCGAGAGCGAGGACAACCAGGAGTACAGGCTCGTTCAGTTCGAGGAAGCCTCCAACCGGCGCAGGGCGCTGATCGATTCGCTTGGCGTGCTCAACGCGCGCGAACGGCGTATCCTCGAGGCGCGTCGGCTTGCGGATGACCCGAGGAGTTTGGAGGACCTCTCCAACGAATTCGGCGTTTCGCGCGAACGTGTGCGCCAGATTGAGATGCGCGCCTTCGAAAAACTGCAAAATGCGGTGAAGGTTGTCTATGCCAGACGGGATGAAATCCAGACCGTTGTCAGTGTGCAATAGATGGACGACGGCGCCGAATGACAGGACGGCCGGACCGGAGCGCAATCGGCGCTGAGCAACACGGCTGCGCCCGGCTGGTTCCGAGAAAATCGCAAAAAGCAATGAGGCGAGGCAGCGGGCTTTAAGCAATTCCAGCCGCCCGTGTGAGCTGCCACGACATGGCTAGCATTCGCGGAGCTGCGTACTTCGCACCCGCCAGGGCCGAAGCGCTGCCTGCCCCGTAGGGCGGATTGCCGGCACTGCCATGCGATCAAAACGTAATGTGTGTAGCCATAAGATATATATGCACCAAACAAGCATATTATACTTAAAAGCACCTCCTGTATATACATTAAATGCAGCTTTCGAAGACTTGGAAAGCTTCAACTACAGGAGTTTATTATGAAGAAGGTAACAACAGTCTTGGCGACGATTGCTCTGGGCGCTGTGCTGGCAACCGGCTCGGCGACGATGTCGATGGCGCACGGCGGTGGCGGTGGTCACGGCGGCGGCTTTGGCGGCGGCGGCTTCGGCGGCCATTCCGCAATCATGGGTGGCGGCGGCCATTTCGGGGGCTTTGGCGGCAGCCATTTTGGCGGCGGCGGCTTTGGCGGTGAGCACGGCGTAGGCGTTGCTGGTGGCGGTCGTATCGCAGGCTTGGGCGGTGAGGCGCACGTCCATGGCGTCCATGTCCGAGACGGTCACAGGTTCAGAAGGGGCCGCGGTTTCGGCAGCGATTACTATGACGACGGCTACTGCGGCTACCCGTATCCGTATCCATACGAAGGGTATCTCGGCCTTTACCCATATTGTCCGTGATCTACCACGGCCTCTTCGAATCCGGACCCCACGGCGCGAGTGGGGGCCGGATTCGAACACCTAAGGATTTGCCTGGCACGTCTACCGACCTGCGGCCCGGCTGGAATTCGTTTCGTACTGCCGATGCCACCGTGCACCCAACGAGTCATAGCCGTAAATGATGATATATATCTATCAAACATAGGCGCTATTTCGAGAACGGAATACATCGCCAATATAAGTGATGTCCAAATAATATTTGGATTCTCAATCCTCAGGAGTGTATCGTGAGAAAATCAGCAACAACATTGGCGAAGATTACTTTGGGCGTGATGCTGGCGACCGGCACGGCGACGGTCTCCATGGCGCACGGCAACGGCAGTGACGGTCATGCCGTACACTTTAGCGACTTTAGCGGTGGCGGCATTGGCAGCCGCCAGCATCACCCGCACCACAAGGTCATTTTCAGCGATGGGGAATATCACTTTCAGCCTTGGTGGAACTACGACACCGATGCTGCTTACTGCTCGTTCGATGCCGTAAATCAGAGTTACGATGGGCCCAGTGGAATGTGGCACTCTTGCCCGTGATCCAACCTCGCCGACTGGAGTGATTCGGATCGAAGCGGTTTCCCCCCGATGGCGGTGCAGTCCCCATGGTGCAAGGTCAAGTCAGCCGATAGGGGCTTGACCGATTTCCAACGCCGTGATGAGGCCCAGGAAGTGATCTAGCGCCGGCTTTCAGCACTGCGTGCCACAAGAAACCTCGATATGGTCATGTCGGTTTCCTTGCCTTCGAAGGTCGTTGAGCGCTGATCGGTGGCTCGGGCGGCGCGTTTGGATACGTCAATTCCCACCCGCCACCGAGCGCTTTATACAATTGGACGAGGTCGATCGAGATGTTGGTCGTGCTCTGTGCGTGATCCTGCTCGGCCTGCAGCAGTGTGCGTGCGGTGTCGAGCACGGTGGTGAACTCGGTCACTCCGTCATTGTAGCGCTCACGAGCCAGCGACAAGGCCTGTCGCAGATGCTCGACCTGCCTTGCCAGTCGGGCGCGTCGCTGCCGTTCGGTGCGGTAGTCGATGAGGGCATCGACAACTTCGTGCCAGGCTCGCAGCACCGTCCTGTGGTAGGCGATCGCCGCCTCGACCTGCTGGGCCTTGCGAAGCTCCAGTGTCGCCTTCAGCCGGCCACCTTGGAAAATCGGTATCGAAATGCTCGGGCCGAGATTGGTGGTGATCGCCCTGGCCGTCAACAGGCTCCCGACCTTGAGGGCGTCGAAGCCCAGCGATCCATTCAGCTGGATGGATGGATAGAATTCGGCCACTGCCACGCCGATGTCGGCGGTGGCCGCGTGAAGCTGCGCTTCCGCGGCGCGAATGTCCGGGCGCCGCCGCGCGAGATCGGAAGGAATGCCGGCCGGAACCCGGGCAGGCATCGGCACGACCTGTTTGCCGGTGGCGAGTTCGCCGCGCAGTGCATCGGGCGGCAGGTCGAGCAGAAAGCTCACGGCGTTGATCTGCTGCGCTTCCTGTTGTTGCAGGCTGGGCAGTTGGGCACGGATGGCTTCGACCTGCGCGGCGGCGTTCTCGACGTCCAGACTGGTCGTCAAGCCTTGCAGCTGCCGCGTCTGCGTCAGCTGCAAAATGTCCTGCTGGATCTTCAGATTGTGGTTGGCGATCCTGATCAGGGTTTGCGTGCCGCGCAGCTGGATGTAGTCGCGTGCGATTTCAGCGAGGCTCGAGACGAGCGCGTCACGCCGCTGTTCCTCGGAAAACTGAACCTGCGCATCCGCAGCTTCGACCTGGCGGCGGACATGCCCCCAAAGATCGAGTTCCCACGAAGCATCGAAACCGCCGGCAAACAGATCGGCCGGCTTTGCGGAAGAAATGCTCGGCGAACCAAGGAGACCTTCGATCAGGCTGCCTTTGGCACTCACATCGCTAAGATTCTGATGTTGGTATCTGGCACTGCCATTCAGGCCAGGCAGTTGGGCGGAGGCCACGGCGGCGCGCTGAAAACGGCTTTCTGCGAGCCGGACGGTCGCGGTCTTCACATCGAGGTTGGCGTCGGCGACGCGCTGCATGAGCGAGGTAAGGGTCGCGTCTCGAAAGGCCTGCCACCAAGCGGGATCGACGGGCTCGAGAACCGTCGCGCTGGACCCCTCGGAGTCCGCCGGCGCAGCTGCCGCGCCGTCCGCAAACCAGCGTTTCGGCAAGCCCGGATCAGGCCGAACGAAGTCCGGTCCGACAGTGCAACCTGCCAGCGCGAACATGACTGAAATCGCTGCAACAGCGCGCAAATTTTGGCCCATGATCAATCCGCGTGGCTGGCGCCCTCGCCATCGGCTGCCTTCTTACCGGATAGCAGGAGGCAAAATGGAACGGCGAGGAAGGCGACAAAGGAGAAGAACAGAAAGACGTCCGAATAGGCGAGGACGGCAACTTGCGTCTGGAAGTCTTGGTAGACCTTTCCAACCGCCATTCCATGGACTGATCCCGCGGCATGCCCCGTTGCCGTCAACGCACGTTCGTATTGATCAACCAACGCGTTGTAGGGTTGATGAAAAGGTGAGGCCCATTCCGACAGGTAGGATTGCCGGATCTGGCTCCGCTCGGTGACGAGCGAGGTTGCGACGGAAATACCTATCGAACCGGACACGTTGCGAACCATGGAAAAGAGGGCAGCCCCGTCGCCGCTGAGTTCGCGTGGCAAACTGAGATAGGTGGTCGTGCTGATGGGCACGAACAAAAATGCCAGCGCGGCCGCCTGCAAGCTGCGCATCAGCACGAGTGTCGGGAAATCGATGTTCGGTGCCAGATGGCTCGAGAAGAAGAGCGCAAAGCCCATCACCAAAAAACCGGCAGCCACGACGAACCGCGTCTGGACGATTGTCATGAGACGTCCAACCAATGGAATGAGGACGATGACGACGATGCCGCCTGGAGAAAGAATGAGTCCCGCCCAGGTTGCGGTATAGCCGAGAACCTGCTGCGCGAGCTGCGGGATCACGACGGCACTAGCGTAGAGGATACTGCCCATCGCCGCGATCATTGCGCAGCCGGCGGTGAAATTCCTGTCCTTGAACACGTCCAGATTGACGATCGGTTTCTTGGCAATCAGCAGCCAGCCGATCGCGCCCGCGATTCCCAGGAAGGCGAGCAGCGCCATCAACATGATGAAGGGCGAACCGAACCAATCGTCGTCCGTGCCGCGGTCCATCATAATCTGCAAGGATCCGAGACCAAGCGTGATGAGTGACAGGCCAATGTAGTCGAGCCCCCGGCTCTTCCTGTTCTTCACCCAAGGCGGATCTTCGACGAGGATCGCGTTCAAAAAAACGGCGAGGATGCCCACGGGTATGTTGATGAAGAAGATCCAGCGCCAGGTCGACTGATCGGTGATGATGCCGCCCAGCGTCGGGCCGAGGACCGGTGCGACGATCGTAGCGATCGCCGTCACGCCGAATGCGGCCGCGCGCCTGGCCGGCGGGAACGTGTCCAGGATGATCGACTGCTGGTTCGGTTGCAGGCCGCCGCCAAAGAAGCCCTGCAGCAGCCGGAAGACGATCAGTTCGCCCAGACTGGTCGCCGTCCCGCACAAGAACGAGAAGACCGTGAACATGGTGATGCAGATCAGGAAATAGCGTTTGCGCCCGAAGAGATCGCTCAGCCAGCCAGAAATGGTCAGCACGATCCCGTTTGCCACCAGGTAGGAGGTGAGCGCCCAGGTCGCCTCGTCATTGCTCGCCGATAGACTGCCGGCGATGTGCGGCAAGGCAACATTGACAATCGTCGTGTCGAGGACTTCCATGAAAGCGGCAAGGGTCACCGAAACCGCGATGAGCCAGGGATTGTAGCGGGGCTTCCAGGTCGCGCCGACCTCGGCTGGAGCGCTGCTCATCGAACCGATACCGTCGGAACCACCGATATGCCGAGCGGCAGCGGAAGCTTGGGATCGAGCCCGCTGTCGATGACAATCTTGACCGGCACGCGTTGGACGATCTTTACGAAATTGCCGGTGGCGTTTTCGGGTGGGAAGGCGGTGAACTTCGAGCCGGACCCCATCTGGACACTGTCGACATGGCCATGCAGGTCGAGCCGAGGATAGGCATCCACGTCGATCTTTACGCTCTGGCCGGGCCGCAGACCATCAAGCTGGTTTTCCTTGAAGTTGGCCGTGATCCACACCTCCGGCGAAACGATCGAGAAAATCTGCTGCCCAGGCGTGACGTAGTTGCCCATTTCCACGTTGCGCCGGGTTATCCAGCCATCCTGCGGCGCCGTCACGACCGTCCAGGAGAGGTTGAGTTCGGCTTGATCAAGCTGCGCTTGAGCCTGCTCGACTTGACCGTTCTGCTGTTCGACCTGCGCATCGCTCTGGCCGATGTGCTGATCGACCGGTGAACTCAGCTGAACCTGGGCTTCGGCCTGCATGACTTGCGCTTTGCTTTGGCGCAGCGCCGCCAACGCGGCATCGACCTCCTGCTGCGTTGTCGCGGCTTTCGGCAGAGTGCTCTGCCGGTCATAGTCGGCCTGGGCCTTTGTCAAATTGGCCTGTGCCGTCAACAATTGAGCCTGGGCCTGTTGGAACAGGGCCGGAAAATTCTTGCGGGCGATCTCGGTCGCCAGCCGTTCCCCCGCAGCTTGCGCCTTGGCGCTGTCCAGGGTCCCCTGCGCCTGGTTCCGCTCGCTCATGTAGGAGCGCGCATCGATATGGATCAGCGGATCACCCCTGTGGACATATTGGTTGTCAGTCACGTCCAGCGACACGACGAGGCCCGAAACCTGCGGCGCGATGGTGACAACCCGCCCATCGACATAGGCGTCATCCGTGCTCACCAAGTTGAGGTTCGCGTACCAGTAGTAGGACCCGCCGAGGACAAGAGCAGCCAGGACAATGAAACCGATGATGAAGACGGCTGGCCGGCGGTTCCGGTGACCAGTATCTGAATCGCCTGGTCCGCCCGCGTGCTCGCTTGCGACGGTCGCCTCGGGCTGCTCGTCCGCGGGCAGCGGGCCTCCAGGAGCTTCTTGGCCATGATCGCCTTCACCAGGGCGGCTGTCGGCGGTTATGGAGATAGTGCGGTTCGGAGCGCGAGCGATCGCAAATGTCTTACCGATAGGGGCGCTTGCCGGCGGCATCCTGGGCCCGCCGCTGGCTTGGCGGAGTACACTGATCCTGGCGGTCTGGGACATCGGGCGCCTCTCTCATGCGAACTGACCTGAGACGTTTCCCGATGTTGACGATTTCGCCTGTAGCGACCGCAGTCGGCCCGCGAGGCCGCTCACAGGCTTCGGCGGAAGCCAGCTTGCCACTCAGGAACTAGCGGTCACGGGCTCTTTTCGACCCATGCGTTATTCGGGCAATTGGCTGTCTCTCCTTCTGTTTAGGTTAGAGTGTTGGCGATCATGCGATCCATCCCACAAAGGTATACGAGAGCGCAGCATAAGTCTGAATGGCTCATACATTGGTTTGTAGCGGAGACTTCACCTTGCGGATGCGGTTCTCGGACCCGCCAACACGAAATCGCTACCGAACAACGAAGATTGCCTCGCATCGTTGCACTTCATTGGAAGTGCCGCCCGGGTTTTTCTCGGCCTCGTCACCATCGCCGGGACAGTCCAATGACGAGGAACCGTCAAATGCTCGGGGTCGGCGTGCGAATAGGGAAATCCAGCCGCCTTTACGGAAGAGCGCTTCCCCTCCATCTGGCATCCTCTCCGATCTGACCGGTCGAAATGCGTTCGAACGGCCCAACGACGTTCCTTTACGCATGCCTCACCTGGACACACGAAACGACGGTAGTTCCAATGCGAAATGACAATGATGTTGCGATGCCATTCTTGCTGACCGCAATTGTAGCCGCTCTGTTGTTCAGCGGACCGAGCCTGGCGCAGGTCAGCACGCCCGCAATAGGAATGACTTCGCCCCTCTCTGCCGTTGGTTCGCCCCTCAATCCGGTTGGTATTCCTCTGGGCGCGGTCGAACTCGATCCTGGTGGCTTGACCACGCCTGGCTCGCCAACGACATCTGGCTCCATAGGCACGAGCAATTCCGGGTGTACCAATGTCCTGGCGCCTGGTGTTCTGGCGTCACCTTCCGAAGTTGCCGGAACGACCTCCGCCCTCTCCACTTTCGATGGCGGAGGCGTTGACGGAACCACGACCATGAGTGGGACGTCGTCTGTGAACCCGATGCCTTCAACAGCATTGGACACCTGCGGCTCGACGGCGTCGAGCGCGTCGCCTCCCGGCACCACATCGATACTGTCCACCACCACTGGCACATCGTCCACGGGTCTTGGGACCCCGGTTGGGATTCCGCTGGGGTCTTCGGAACTCAGCAATTTGGGAGTGAGCCCGATAATTAGCATTCCGGCACCCGATTTAGCCGATCCGGTGACAAGTCCACTGGTAACGGTTCCAACCTGCGGTAGCACGGGTGTGACAGGCACAGACACGTTGTCGGCTTCCGGTTGCTGAAAAAAGCGATCCCGTCTTTGTAGGAGCCCTCGATGCGCAAGCGACCCGTCATTGTTGCCGCGCTGCTGATCTTGATCGGCGGCGTTGGGTTCGCAGCCAAGCATGTCTACGATCCTTCCGAGCCTGCGGCGGCCTCTGTTCCTGCGCCGGCGGTTCCGGTCGTTGCCGGAAAAGTGGCCAGTCACGACGTGCCTATCTACCTTCGCGGAGTGGGAACGGTGATCGCCTACAACAACGTGGTGGTGCACAGCCTGATTTCAGGACCGATTACGAAGATCGCATTCACGCAAGGTCAGACAGTGAAAAAGGGCGATCTGCTGGCGCAGATCGACCCGGATCCCTATCAGGCACAAATCGACCAGATTACCGCGACCCGTGATCGCGACAAGGCGCAACTCGTCAACGCGCAGGCAAATCTGGATCGCTACATGCCACTGCTGGCGAAAGGCTTTGCCACTTCCCAGCTGGTGGCCACGCAGAAGGCTCAGGTCATCCAGCTCCAGGCGACAATCAAGGCAGACGAGGCTCTGTTACAGGCCGCTCAGATCAATCTGAGCTACACCCGCCTGACCTCGCCGATCGACGGTGTAACGGGTATCCGGCAGATCGACGAAGGCAACATCATTCATCCGACCGATACTTTTGGTCTGGTCGACGTTGCACAGGTCCAACCGATCTCGTTGATCTTCACGCTGCCCGAGGAAACCTTCCCTCAAATCCAGCAGCAGATGGCCAAGGGGCCGCTTACGGTCTTTGCGTACAGCCAGGACGACAAGACCAAGCTCGACGAAGGCAAACTCCTGCTTGTCGACAACCAGATCGTCCAGACGACGGGTACGATCCGCCTCCGGGCCACGTTTCCGAACGCTGGGAAGCAACTCTGGCCGGGTGCGCTCGTGAATGCGCGGTTGCTTGTTGATACCCGCAAAGGGGGGCTGACGATCGCCGGGTCGGCGGTGCAGCAAGGTCCGAATGGCTCCTATGTTTACGTGATCGCACCTGACGGAACCGCGCAGATGCGGCCTGTCACTGTCGCACAGCTGACCGGGGGACAAGCTCTCATCGATTCGGGTCTCAAGGCGAACGAAACTGTCGTGGTCGACGGACAGTACAGGCTCGCGCAGGGCACCCCCGTCCAAGTGCTCCAGGGCAAAGCCGCTGATGAAGCCGCCCTGCAAAGCGCAGTGCAGCAAGCAATCCCGTGAACATCTCGGCCCCTTTTATTCACCGGCCGATCGCGACAGGCCTGCTGATGGTGGGTCTGCTGCTGTGTGGGCTCGCTACCTATCAGCTTCTGCCGGTCGCATCCTTGCCGAATGTCAACTTTCCTACGATTCAGGTATCAGCGCAGTTGCCCGGCGCCGATCCGGAAACCATGGCGTCGTCGGTAGCCACCCCGCTTGAGCAACAGATAAGCCAGCTCCCCGGCGTGACCCAGCTGACTTCGACCAGCGCGCTTGGCAGCACACAGCTCACCGTTCAGTTCGACCTCAGCCGGAGCGTCGACAGTGCAGCGGTTGACGTGCTGTCGGCAATCAACGCCGCCAGCCCCGATCTGCCGCTGGGCATCCCCTATCCGCCGACCATCCGCAAGGTTAATCCGGCCGATACGCCGATCCTGGTGCTCGCACTGACATCCGACACCCTGCCGCTGACGACGGTCGATGCCTATGCGGAAAACATCCTGCTGCCGAAGATCTCGCAAATCTCCGGTGTCGGTCTTGTCGGCATTGGCGGCCAGCAGAAGCCGGCGATCCGTGTGCAGATCAATCCGCAAGCCGCCGCGGCCCGCGGCATTGGGCTTGAAGATGTTCGCAACGTGCTTGGCGAGGCCAATGTTGATATTGCGAAGGGCACGCTCAATAGCCCGCGTCAAACCTTCACGCTCAACACCAACGATCAACTGCTCAAGCCTGACCCCTACAACGATATTATCGTCGCCTATCGCAATGGCTCGCCTGTCCGCATCCGCGACATCGGCATCGCGATCGACGGGCCGGAGAACCACTTTGTAGCAGCCTGGTTCGACAAGAAGCCCGCTATCTTGCTGGCCATCCGACGCCTGCCCGGTGCCAATGTGATCGAGACGGTCGGCCGCATCCAGGCTCTGTTGCCCCAACTGCAAGCCTCGATCCCGCCCGGCGTCAAGGTATCGGTCGTTTCGGACCGCACACAAACCATCCGTGCCTCGGTCGCGGACGTTCAGTTCACGTTGATGCTGACCGTCGCTCTGGTGGTGATGGTGATCTTCCTGTTCCTGCGCAATTTCTGGGCCACAGTCATTCCCGCAGTAACCGTGCCCCTTTCGCTCGTCGGCACCTTTGCCGTGCTCTATGCGCTTGGTTACAGCCTCGACAATCTGTCGCTCATGGCCTTGTCGATCGCAGTCGGCTTCGTCGTCGATGATGCAGTCGTCGTGATCGAGAACATCGTCCGCCACGTCGAAGAAGGCCTTACCCCCATGGAGGCTGCGCTGAAGGGCTCGAGCGAGATCGGCTTCACCATCATTTCGATTACGCTGTCGCTTATCGCCGTATTCATTCCACTATTTCTGATGGGAGGCTATGTCGGCGAACTCTTCCAGGAATTCGCCGTGACGGTGAGCGTCTCACTGATCCTGTCGCTGGTGATCTCGCTCACGCTGACGCCAATGATGTGTGCGCGTCTGCTCAAGAATGAGGCCAACGTCAGGCACGGGCGGCTCTACAATATTTGCGAAAGCGGCTTCGACGCGCTGCTTGGATTGTATGAGCGGGGCCTAAAGATCGTCCTGCGGCACACTTTCATTACGCTGCTCGTCATGCTCGGAACGATTGCCGTCACCGGCTATCTCTACGTTGTCATCCCGAAGGGCTTTTTCCCGCAACAAGACACCGGCCTGATTATCGGCGTCACAGAGGCCGATCAGGATATCTCGTTCCCGGCTATGGCCGAGCGCCAGCAGGCGATAACCGACGTTGTGCTGAAGGATCCGGCGGTAGCGTCAGTCGGAGCCTCGATAGGAGCAACTGGCGGGAGCACACTCAATCGAGGGACGATGTACATTGCCTTGAAGCCCAACAACCAGCGTGATGTCAGCGCCGATCAGGTGATCAGCCGGCTGTCATCCCAACTCGCCAAGACCCAAGGCATAGCGCTTTACATGCAAGCGGCGCAGGACATCACTGTCGGCGGTCGGGTTTCGAAGACGCAGTATCAATATACTCTGGCCGATGCCGATTCCAACGAGCTCAACCATTGGGCGCCGATCTTCCTCGACAAGCTTAGAGGAATACCAGGAATCGTTGACGTGGCCACCGATCAGGAGAATGCCGGACCACTGCTCGACGTGACCGTCAATCGCGAAGTCGCATCGAGTTTCGGTATCCTTCCATCGACGATCGACAACACGCTCGACGATGCCTTCGGCCAGCGCATCGTCTCCACGATGTTCACACAGCTCAACCAGTATCACGTCGTTCTCGAGGTCAGCCCGGAATTCCAGTACGGTCCCGAAGCGCTCAAGGATATCTATCTGAATTCCTCGACAGGGCAGCAGGTGCCGTTGAGCGCCCTGGTGACCAGCGTGACGAAGGCCGCGCCGATCGTGATCAATCATCAGGGCATGTTTCCGGCGGTCACGATCTCCTTCAATCTAAAACCCGGGGCGGCGCTCGGAAATGCGGTCGCCGCTATCCAGCAGTTCGAACGCGATGCCGGAAAGCCCGCTTCGCTTGCGACCAGCCTCCAGGGCAATGCGCAAGCCTTTCAGTCGGCGCTGTCAGGCACACCAATCCTGATCGGAGTGTCGCTGGTGGTGATCTACATCATCCTCGGAGTGCTCTATGAGAGCCTGATCCATCCGATTACCATTCTGTCGACGCTGCCTTCAGCCGCTATCGGCGCCTTGTTGTTGCTGATGGCGGTCCATATGGACTTCAGCGTGATAGCGCTGATCGGCGTTATCCTGCTGATCGGCATCGTCAAGAAGAACGGCATCATGCTTGTCGACTTTGCGCTCCAGGTCGAGAGGAACGAAGGTGTGAGTCCGCAGGAGGCGATCTACCGGGCTTGCACCATACGTTTC
Source organism: Mesorhizobium helmanticense (assembly GCF_003034915.1). GTDB lineage: Bacteria > Pseudomonadota > Alphaproteobacteria > Rhizobiales > Rhizobiaceae > Mesorhizobium > Mesorhizobium helmanticense. Next base: position 28,892 of record NZ_PZJX01000014.1, read on the forward strand.
AGGCCGATCCTGATGACCACCATGGCGGCGATGCTGGGCGGCGTGCCGTTGATGCTGGGCACCGGCGCCGGATCGGAAATCCGCCAGCCGCTCGGCTACACGATCGTGGGTGGCTTGGTGCTGTCGCAAGTTCTCACGCTCTACACGACGCCGGTGGTCTACCTGTATCTTGAGCGGCTCGGCAAATTCCTGGGTGGCTTGCGAGGCGCAAAAACACCGCCTATTGAACCCGAGCAAGGCGAACTCTTCTCCGAAACGACGCCCCCAGCCGGCTAGACCACGATCCCGACAGTGGTAACCGGTTTCAGGATAAGATCATGGTCAAACATTGAGATAGGGCCCGTCCCGATTCCTCGGGATGGAACAGGCTCCAAGCGGTGATTGGTGGTGATTGCCCCGGTCATGTTCTCATAGATTGCCCGGCGTCAAGTCACTGCGCGCGGTCCGGGGGCAGACCTGCGCGGCTCGTCCGATCCGCCGACGCGAGACAGTACGATGAGCTTGGTTCGCGGCTCAGCGGGGGAGGTTCAGGTCCCGTTGTCAGAGGGTATGAAGCAGTAGACGTTTTTCCCAGCCGCGCAAATGTGGGCTGTTTCGTTCCATGAGTAGGGGTGTTCAGGCACCCTTCTGGACGGCTCGATCGGCGTCCATACTCCGTTGAGTTTACCCCACCACTTTCCACCCTCGAACTTGGCGACCGTTGGCCGACAGTCGCCGCCGTGGCAGCATGAGCCACCCAGCGTGTTACGCATCCCCATGTAGATGTCGTGCCACTTCTCGTGCCCCTGGCCGTAGTTGCCCTCGGGAGGGCCAGCCGGAACGTGGGAAGTGTGGTCCTGAGCCAGTGCGGGGCTGGCCACCAGCAGGAAAACCAGTAGGCGGAAGTCCATCGCTCAGCATCCTCCATTTGGTGTTGCGGGTTGTCTCGTCGAAACATTCCAGAGAGCAAAAGTAGTACTGATGAGGTATTTTCACCTCACGCACGCAGCTTAGGCATTTCATTCGTTGCTCCTTCTCCTTCTGGAAGCATGCATAGGTTTTGCCATCGACTTGAATCATCCATTGGTATGGCTGGGTAAGCCAATTGGTGAAACGGCTACTTATGGCGTCTTATCGAGTAGGTAGGACGGGTACTCATGGCAAGAACGGCGAACACTGCTAGAGCCGCGCGCGATCAGCGCTCGACACGTCGGCTTTGCTTGGAAGCCGATTGAAGACAGGGAACGCAACGGGCGAAACTCGAACCAGAGCGGCGTTTGCGAAAGATATTTCCTTGCTTGAGCGCAACACTCGACGCTCGACCACGAGGATTTCAATGCATGGCGTCCAGGAAGTCGATGCGACCCTACAAGTCCTCCGCAGTTGCTGCCGGCATAGGCCCGCTCGACTCGCCGATCGTCGATGCGTTGTCATGGCGCGGGTGTCTCGGTAAGTCGCGCTGGTTCGAACTCTTCGCCCTGATGGCACCGCCCTGTCTTTTCGCCGTGCTCGCGGGCTGGACCACGGACGCAGGCGCCAGATCGTTTTTGATCTGCCTCGCCATCTATTCGGATGCGTTGATCGCCTTGCTTTGGTTTGTAGAGAAAGACGATGCCCAGATTGAACCGCTCCCGTGTCATCCGCGCCCCTGGCGGACGGTCCGATGCGTGAGGGGCCAAGGGGATGATCGTCCGCAATTCCTGCAGCCAGTGGCTGTAGCGAAAACCCATGGACGACGAAGCGCTCGGCATCGGGCGCTTCGAGGTGATCGAGGCCCAATCCTGATCACCGTCGCCTTCAATTGTGAGCGCCTGGCCTGAAGGGTGAATTTTTCGGTAGGAGAGTGTTATGGCTAACCGGGCCTGGCACCTGACGGTGCCCAGCTTCTTATTCTCTCTCGTTGCAAGTTCGGAAGCGTCGGCGTCCTACGTTGGGGACCGTTTCTTTCCCTCCACCCTGGCGACCGTCGTTCCCACCCCGGCCGACTTCATCAATTTTCCCCAATTGACGCAGTTGCCTGACACCGCTTCGCGCGAGGTCGACTTTCCTTTCTCCTACAGCAAGCTCATCACCCCGGATTGGTCGGTCTCGTTCACCGCGAACTACCGCATGATCGATCAGGGGAGCACACGGGCGGGCTTCGACAATCTGGTGCTTGGCACACAGTACGAACTCTATTCCAGCGCCGAGCACGAGTTCGTGCTCTCGGCAGGCGGCACTCTGGCGCTGGGCGGTACCGGGTCGTCCGACATTGCCAAGTCGTTCTCCACGCTGACGCCGACCGTTTACGTGGGCAAGGGCTTCGGCGATCTGTCGGACTCGATGGCATGGCTGCGCCCGGTCAATGTCACCGCGACCCTCGGTGTCGCACTGCCAACCGAATCCACCACCGTGACCGGTGCCACCTCGGTCGACAACCCAGACATCCTGCAATGGGGCTTTGCCCTGGAATACAGCCTGCTCACCAATTCGCATTCCGTAGGCAAGGGGAATGCTCATCGCTTCGCCGAGGGTTTGGTGCCGCTGGTGGAATTTGCGATGCAGACGCCGCTGAACGGGCCGTCGGCTGGAGAGACCACGGGCACGATCAATCCTGGCGTCATCTGGGTGGGCGAGTACGCCCAACTCGGGGTGGAGGCGATCATTCCCATCAATGAGAGCTCGGGCCGCGACATCGGCGTGCGTGCACAGCTTCACTTCTATCTCGGCAACATCTTTTCGAACGCGATCGGAAAGCCGATCTTCGACTGACCGCGCCCGCGTTGTGTATCAACATGACCAGGGTCCTTCGCGGGAGGCGAGGCCGCCATGCGGACCAATCGTGAGAGGAACGCCTGGTCTTACGCGCCGCATAGCCTCTTGCTAGCGGAATTATACTCCAAGGCTATGAAGATAAACAATTGCAGCCACGTTGGATGAGTTTCGTATAGTGCCTCAAGACGTGTTTCGAAACCTATATAAACACCGCCGGCATGAGCGACAATTCTGTCGCCAATTCGAGTTTCTCCGGCTGAGCAACAGAACAACAGGTGAAACACATGAGCTCTCTCTCAATCGCGGCTGCAGTCGCGGCAGTCCTCCTGTCGACCGCTTGGGCCGCTGCAGCAGGTTCGCCTCCTGGACACACGCAGGCGAAGTTCGATCATGTCGAACGAGAAACGAACAGCAACCACTCATTGTTGCCGAGGCACGTTCAAGTACCGACAACCAGATCGGCCAAGAAGCCCGTATCGCAGCCCGATAACAACGGGGACGAGTATCCCTCGGCCGATTCCGGCCTGTTTTCGGGCATTAACGGGTTTTGATTGACAAGGCCTCACACGACGCGGTGATTGCGGTTGAGGCTGCCTTGACCACGCCGTCGACTTGAGTTGGCCCCAGCTGTGACAAAGCTTGGCGAACGCCGACAGCGCTGTCCATTCCTTCCTGTCCAGGACGTCGCGATGAGGCGGTCGAGCGCCAGTTGCGACGTCGGATCCTTGTGAAATCGCGCGATGCATCGCGCCGCAAGCAAGATGCATCGCCAAGGGTGCCGACGCCGGCAACGCTTCGGTGACCGTGAACCGGTTCTGCTCGGGAGGCAGGAGGAAAAATGGGCCGATGACAGCATGTCATCGGCCCAAGAACTCGAACGGCGAGAAACGCTCCCGGGGGGAAGAGCGCCTTCACAATCGATCAGCGGGCGAGGGAGGGGAGGGGCCCGCAGGATCAATCTGGCACGAGTTGGAGCGCTGCCACGATGGTGGACGGAAATGGGATCGAAACCACCGACCGCAGCGCCGACCTGCAACCTAGTGCTTTTTGCCGCCGGTGCTTCGTCATTCTTGCCGGCTTTGCATCCAGCTTGCGGATTTCGCGCGAAACGTCAAAAGCCCAAGCCATGCAGGGAACCTCGTTCAAGATCATCAAGGCGTGACATCCAGTAGCGCCAAATCGACCAGTCACCTGGGATCGGCCGCAATTGAAGAAGCAGCCAATTGGTCCGTGCGGCACAAATACCATTACTATCGATTGTGACGCCCAATCACAAACCAAGGTATGAGTAGTTCAAACCAATACTCTATACCCACCGACGGATGTAGAATGGGATAAATCATAGCCGGTGCCTTACGCTAACATCCGATTGGGATAACCCGAAGGATGTGCGCCAAGCCATGTTGATGAATCCGGCCTCCAGTGACATCGATACACTCGCGATTGCTGCCTTCGCGGCCAATGCTCGGCGACCGGAGCAAACGGGATCATTCCTGTCGGCGGATTGGCGTGCTCCGTTCAACGGAGGAAAGGCACAACGCACCAACTCCGTGGCGCATGCGCAGTTCCGACGCCGGAGCGCCGAGGCTGCCGATTACCGTGTCGAGATATCCTCAGCCGACGCCGTGAGCAATCGCACGGCGATTTCGGATGGGATCGTTGCCGAGGTGGTCCAAGCCGCCGGTCGTGACAAATTCGAATTCCGGTTTCGCGCGCCCATGCACTTGCTGGTGGTCTACGAGCAGGGCACGCGGCAAGACGGTGATACCTTCGTCGAAGGTTTACCCCGATCGAAACTGCGGGATTTTGGCCGCCGGCTGACCTTGGTGCCCGCCGGTCGCGAATATCTTGAATGGCATGCGCCGCGGACGTTTGCGCGTCTCATGTTTGTCTATCTCGATCCTGCCAAGCTGCAAGTTCCTTTCAACGCCGGCATGACAGATGTGGCGTTCGCGGCGAAGCTTTTCTTTGAGGACGCGACGCTTTTAGGCACGGCCCTCAAACTCATGAGGTCGCTCGAAAGTCCAACCCCGGAGAATCGGTACTACCTGGAAGCACTGGGTATCGTCCTGGCTCATGAGCTGATCCGTTTCCACGAGGGGACGCCGAGAGCCGAACCCCAGCTTCGAGGCGGGCTTGCAGCTTGGCAGCAGCGGATAGTCACGGCGCATATCGAGGCGCATTTGGGCGAACTGGTACCGCTCGCCACTCTCGCGCAGCTTGCCAGGTTGAGCCCATGCTATTTTTGCCGCGCCTTCAAGCTGTCTTTTGGGATGCCTCCGCATCGGTACCTCACCAGCCGTCGAATCGAGCATGCCAAAGGTCTCCTCGCCACGCGCGCTCATTCGGTGACCGACATCGGATTGACTATCGGATACAGCGAAACCAGCTCATTCACGGCCGCTTTTCGCAAGGCGACCGGCCTGACGCCGAGTGCTTACCAGCGGAGCCTCGGATAGGCCCTGAAAAGCCCGGTCTGGCTGGGAATCTGGCAGTTCGTGAAACTCGCCCCCGGTGAAGCCAGCGCTCTTCGATCGAGATTTTGTGCTGGCTCTCACCTTCTCTACCCTTGATCGGAGATCTGGCTTCTGGCGCAATTGGCGGGCGCCTTATGTTTCATGTCAACCATTGCCGTATGGCACGGCGATGAAGGTCTGCTGTTCGCCGCGCTTGATCAGCAGCAGCACCGACTTCTTGCTGGATTTTGTTGCGGCGCTGATGGCCTGGCTCGCCTCCTTGGCAGTCTGTACCGGCACGCGATTGACCGAGACGATGATGTCGCCCAATTCGATGCCGGAGGTGGCGGCCGGCTGGTCTGGATCGACACCCTCGACCATGGCACCATGCACCTGCGAAGGCACATTCAGGGCCTGGCGGACGGTTTGATCGAGGTCACCAAGCGCCAGGCCGAGTGTTGGAAAACTGGAATGCACCGGCTGGGAAGAGTTGACTGCGGCCACCTGTTTGACGCTGTCTTCATTGCCGCCGACGACCACCGACAACGCAACTGTCTTCCCATTGCGCCAAACTGACAGCGTCTCCCTTTTTCCCGGCGAGAGATCCGCCACGGCTCGAGACAGGGTCTTGGGCTCCTTGATGGTTTGACCGGCAAATCCGGTGATGACGTCGCCGGTCTCGATGCCCGCATGAGCGGCGGGCGATCCATCGCCGACATGAGCGACCAAAGCACCTTCAGGCGTCGGCAGACCGAGGGCGTTGGCGAGGTCCGTTGTAATCGGCTGCATCTCGATGCCGAGCAGCCCATGTTCGATCGAACCGTTCTTCACCAGCTTGGCGACGATCAGTTTGGCCTCATTGGAAGGGATCGCAAATCCGACGCCGACGCTGCCGCCATTGGGCGAGTAGATCGCGGTGTTGATACCCACGACAGCGCCGCTGGTGTCGACAAGAGGTCCACCCGAGTTGCCGTGGTTGATCGGCGCGTCGATCTGAAGGAAATCGTCGTAGGGACCACTGTTGAGATCGCGCCCGCGGGCGGAAACGATTCCCGCAGTGACTGTCGTTCCGATGCCGAACGGATTGCCAATTGCCAGAATCGGGTCGCCTGCCCTCAGTCCGTCGGAATTACCCCAGGCAACAGTGGGAAGGAGCTTCCCAGCCTTTACTTTGAGGACCGCAAGGTCCGACTTTGCGTCATGGCCGACAAGGGTCGCCGGCAGCTCGGTCCCATTGTCAAGCGTCACCTTGATAGCGGAAGCTCCGTCGATGACGTGGTTGTTGGTGACGATGATGCCGTCCGAGCTGATGATGAAGCCGGAACCGAGGGCCTCTGCCAGTTGCGTCGCTCCTTGCGGTGGTGTCTTGGGTGCCGGGATTCCCCGATTACCGAAGAATTGAGGCAACCGCTCATCGGACGACAGACCGCTGTCTGAGGGCTGAATTTGATCATCGGGCGCCGATGAAGTTTTCACGATCGACGTGATCGTCACAACCGCCGGCTTGTCGGCCGCAACGATCGGAGCATAGGAGGTGACCGAAGCGGGCATGGCGGAGGCAACCGGAAACGGGCCTGCTTGCGTATCGGCCCAACCCGCATCCAGGACAGCTCCAGCAGCGAGCGGCGCTACGATGACGGCGGAGAAAAGCAGCACGGCGCGGTGTCTGCGGAGGATATTGAAAGTTGACATGGTCGCGATCCGTGCGAGGCCTTGGTCCTGGCGCCGTGGCGTGTTCCCCGTGCGGAACCGTCTATCCGGCGTATGGCCGATCGGATGCGCTAGCCTCGCTGATGGACTTCCGATCGAACCGATTTACTTAAGCTGGTACTGGCCGCTTCCGGGTTGTGTTTTGTTTGCAAGGCTGTGGCGGTTACTTGCGGGACGGCGCAGTTTCTTTCGAGAAAGACCGACCATTTCGCATGGAAGTGTCTCCTCGCCAGGCCCCGCATTGGGCTTCAGTCAACTTTGGCCACTTCAGCTGCCTGATCTGGAATCAAGAGCACCCGGTAGGTCATGTCCTCGCACGTGAGCAGGTAGACGGTCTGATTGGGGGCGGACTCGGCCTCAATGCGCTCCGCAGAACTCGGATTTTTGCAAGGGAAGCCTTGGCTTCGCACTTGGTCGGCAACGACGCTTGCCGCGGTGTCCTGGTTTTTGGCTGTGGCGGTCGCTACGGTACTGGCGAGACAGATCGACACGAAAACGCCGGCGCCAATCGATGAAATCTGCAGCAGCGCTCGATTGCAGTTCATTGTAGTCTCCTCGTCTTATTTCACCGGCAACCGCTACCGCGGAAAATCGGCGGCTTCGACCTTGGAAGCCGTACATCGCAGACGGTCACATCGTGACCTTGGGCCGCCTTCGATCAGGTTCGACAGCAGCATACAGGCTGGCTTGTGGAACGGCTTTGTCTGCTTTGCGGCCACTGGTCCTTCCTTGCGGTTATCAGTCCTGAGGTTGCAGCGTGTACCTGTCGATGGACGCTGCATGTCCAGTCCGGGCCTGTCGGTCCCGAGGGGATGCTCGGCAGACCGGTGTCAGTCGGCCGGTGCGCCGGGGATACACATATTTGAGCGTCACCCGCTGCCGTCCGCTCAGTTCACGGTGCAACGGCAGCGGCGGGCGACCGGCTGTCCATCACGTCTTTCCATTATGCCTGGGCGGCATTCTATTCTGATATAGTGCGGTGGAAGTCCGACATCTCGGGGGACCGATCATGTTGCCTTCTTGTGGGGCGAGGCCCTGAGGTCGCTCGCGCGGCAGCAGGAGCCGCGTCGGGAGTATCCGAAAATGAAAGCAATGTCGCCGCTGCGGACATATGGCTTGGCCATAGCCATTTCCGGCGTCGGCTTGTTGGTGTTCTGGCTGGTCGGCGAACAGGAAGAAATCACCGTACGCCATACTTACATGCGTTTGGCCTTCCTTGCCGCAATTGCGATCGTGACCGGCTTTCTTATTCAAAAGGCTGCGTTGGATCGCGCCGTGTGTGACGCGCGTGAATCCGTGGAGCGCATTCCCGGACTGGCATGGATCGTCGACACGGAAGGCCGGTTGGCCAAGGTGAACACGAGCCTTCGGGATTATCTCGGCACCGGCGACACCGGTAATCTCCATTGTCGGCAGGTTATTCATCCGGAGGACTTCGACCGAACTGCAGGCCTCATGTCGCAATGCCTGGAGAATGGCCAGGAATTTCATGGCGCGTACCGGCTTCGTCGCCACGATGGCACCTATCGCTGGTTCCGTGTCGCGGCCTGCCCCAGGCACGATCGGAACGGCAAGTTCAACGGGTGGTATGGAATCTTGCTCGATATCGATGACCAGAAGGTCCAGGAGGAAGCTCTGCGCGCGAGCGAGCACAGCGTCCGGTCAATACTCGACAACATCCCGGGGATGATCGCAACCGCTGACTCCGAAGGCAATCAAGACTACGCCAACAAGACGCAAAGGGATTATTTTGGACTGGACCTCCTCGAACTGAGTGGGCTGGGCTTTCTCAGCATCATTCATCCCGACGAACGCGACAGCGTTGCGGCAGCGCGACAGCGTTGCATTCAAACCGGCGAGCCAATGGACCGCGCGTACCGCATGCGGCGACACGATGGCGTATACCGCTGGTTCCATGCGCGCCTCGAACCAATTTTCGACGAGGATGGCAAAGTCATACGCTGGTACGGCCTGTTCACCGACATCGATGACCTCAAGAGAGCGGAACAGGCTTTGGAGGCCAAAGAGCTTCAGCTCCAGCGGCTGATCGACGCTCTTCCGACACTGGTCTGGTCCGCCCACCCAGACGGGTCCACCGAATTCCTAAGCCGGAGATGGCTCGAATACACGGGCCTGTCTCAGGAGCAGGCAAGCGACTGGGGTTGGATTGCCGCCATACACTCGGACGATCGGGACCGGCTTGTCGAATACTGGCGATCTCTCCTGGCAACGGGTGCGCCGGGCGAGATCGAGGCACGGCTGCGCCGCTTCGATGGCCAATACCGCTGGTTCCTTTTCCAAGGCGAACCAGTGCTCGATGCCTCCGGCATTGTGATCCATTGGTTCGGGAGTAACACCGATATCGACGATCGCAAGCTGGCCGAGGAGGCGCTGCGAGCCAGACAGTATGAACTCCAGCAGCTTGTCGACACCATACCGACACTCGTCTGGTCCGTCACTCCCGAGGGTGAACCAGCCTACATCAACAAGCAGTTGGAAGCCTACTATGGCCGCAAGATCGACCACAGCGAGCCCAAGGAGGGTACCAAGCTGGACGGGGCACTTGGACGCCTTATGCATCCCGATGACTTGGAGGCTGTGAAGAGAAGCCTGATCCACTCATTGAAGACCGGGGAGCCTTTCGCCATGCGGTACCGCAACCGCCGGGGCGATGGCATCTATCGCTGGGTTGATAATCGCGCCCAGCCGCTACGGGACGACGATGGCCGCATCGTGAAATGGTATGGCGTCATCATCGACATCGATGACGAGATGAGAGCCCATGACATCGTTCGCGCGACGCAGGACAAGCTTTCGCGCGCTTCGCAGCTTGCCAGCCTCGCCGAGCTGTCGGCCTCGATCGCGCATGAGGTCAATCAGCCCTTGGCGGCTGTCATCACCAACAGTCACGCCTGCCAACGCTGGCTGTCGGCGGATCCTCCAAACCTGCAGCGGGCACGCATTACCGCGGAGCGAATGGTTCGCGATTCCATGGCAGCGGCCGAGGTCGTCAGCCGAATACGAGCACTGTTCAAACAGACCGCTTCGTCCAGAACTTCAATCAATCTCAACGAGGTGATCAGCGAGGTGCGTCAGCTGATGTTCGATGAAATAATCTCGCAGGGCATCTTCGTTGAAACGGATCTCGATGCGGCCCTGCCGCCGGTGCTCGCGGACCGCGTACAGATGCAGCAGGTGTTGGTCAATCTGGTCCGCAACGGGATCGACGCAATGAAGTCGACAATCGACGTGTCGAAATCACTGAAGTTTGGATCCCGCCGCCATGGAGAGAATGCTATCCTGGTCGACGTCCGCGACAACGGCGACGGAATTGCCGAACCAGAGCGAATTTTCGATCCGTTCTTCACGACGAAGGCGGGGGGGATGGGCATGGGCCTGGCAATCTGTCGCTCGATACTGGAGTCACACGACGGCCGGCTTTGGGCAGAGAACATCGAGCCAAGGGGAACGATGTTCTCGTTTACGCTGCCGATCCAATCGGGCGACGCGGCATGACCCAGGACGACTGCATCGTTTTCATCGTTGATGACGACCAGCGCATATGCGAGGCGCTGAGCGAACTTCTGGCGGCAAGAAGCCTGGCGTCCGTCGCCTTCAACTCGATTGCCGATTATCTGGCTTTTCCCCGACCGGACCTGCCCGGTTGCCTGATCCTCGATATCGAACTCCCTGATATCAACGGGCTGGAATTCCAGAAACAGACCGACCACGATCAACATCCGCCTATCGTCTTCATCACAGGACACGGCGATATTCCATCTTCTGTACGTGCCATCCAGCGCGGCGCCGTGGACTTCCTCACCAAACCGTTCAGCGAAACCGAGTTGATCAAGTCCATCCACACGGCCATCGATCGGGATTGCGACGCCCGCCTGGAGCGGGCCGAGCTTATGACGCTAAAGCGCCGCCTTTCCTCCCTGACCTCCCGCGAACGGCAGGTTCTGCCGCTGGTCGTCAGCGGTCTGCTCAACAAGCAGGCGGCTGCGGAACTTGGGATCAGTGAGGTGACGCTGCAAATCCACCGCAGCAAGATCATGCACAAGATGCAGGCTGCATCGCTGGCCGATCTCGTGAGGATCGCCGAAAGGCTGCAAGTACCAGTAACCCATTCTCGGCGCGCGGGAACATCTTCGAAATGAACGCTGCACGGAAATCAACGATCGCGGTTGTCGATGACGACGTTCGGGTCCTCGAGTCGATCGAGGACCTCCTGGAGTCGGCGGGACACTCGGTTCGTTTGTTCTCATCTCCTCAGTCTCTCCTCGAACACGACGTGTTGCGTAAGATAGATTGCCTGATTGCCGATATCGGCATGCCAGTTGTCGACGGCTTCGAGCTTCGCCGGCGAGCGCGAAATGTGCGCCCGGACTTGCCCGTCATTTTCATTACGGCGCGCCATGAAGCCACAGACCAAAGGCGCGCTGCTGCTGAGAGTCATCATGGCTTCTTTCGAAAGCCCTTCGATGCTTCAGCCCTGCTTGCGGCGGTCGCCCTGGCCGTTTTGGCCTCATCCCGAGGGGAATAGCGATGACAAGTGATCTGATGAGCCGGAAATATGAACGCTTGCTGCTGCGGCCGACGCAGTCATACGCTCGTCCGGTGGCTGCTCCCATTTATGCTCGGGCTACCCAAGATGCGTTTGTCTTCATCGTCGAGGACGATCTTTCGATGCGCGAAGGGCTGGTCGATTTGTTGGAATCCGTCGGTTTGCAGAGCCGGGCATTTTCGTCTCCGACCGAGCTGTTGAATATGGAACTGCCGGACCTTGCGGGCTGTTTCGTGCTGGATATTCGTCTGCCCGGCATCAGCGGTCTCGACTTTCAGGCCCGCCTTGTCGCAGCCGGCGTCCGTATTCCAATCATATTCATGACCGGCCACGCCGACGTTCCGATGGCGGTGAAGGCCATGAAGGCAGGTGCAGTCGACTTTCTGACGAAGCCGTTTCGCGAACAGGAAATGCTGGATGCCGTCACAAGGGCCATCGAGCTGGACGGCATGCGCCTCGATAGCGATCGGCAGGCGATCGAGACCTTCGCCCGATTTCAGACGCTAAGCGAGCGCGAACGCGAGGTGATGGATCTCGTGACGGCAGGATTGATGAACAAGCAGGTTGCCGGAAGGATTGGCGTGGTAGAATCCACGGTTAAGATCTATCGTGCTCAAGTCATGAGAAGGATGCGCGCGCAATCCCTGGCAGACCTGGTCAGGATGGCCGAGCTGCTGCGCTCGGCACCGGCTCCCATAACCAGCCTCGGGGTTATGGCGGATAGACTTAAGTGGTAGTCCAACCCGCCGATTGGATACGGATCTGTACCAAGCCAGAATGGAGGCTCGGACACACTTCCTTTATCCTTGCGCTCTGTCTCTCCGGCAGAGCGTGGAACGACATTCTGCCCGATCGCTGTCGAGGGAACCTGGAGCGGGGTCATCGATGTCGGAGTGCATGACATTCTCGACTGGAGCGTGGCCGAAGGAGATTTGCCCTTCGTTGTCGGCATGGCGGCTGACCGAAATGGCGTTCGCTCCGTTCATGGCCCAGTCGCTGCCCTTCGTGGAACCGTTGCATGAAGCGCTACGGCGAGTTTGAGCGGGCGGTCCATTCCCAGCTGCCACAGGAGCATTTCCAATGCGACGATCAGAAAGAGGGCTTGCCAGCGTCAAATGCAATACGGATTTGCGCGAGGAAAATCTCTTACCTTCGACTCGCCTTTCAGCTTTGAACGGACCTCGGTCCCAAGCCTCCTCAACAAGGGCTTGCGCATGGATTCCATTGCCGCCTACGAATTGTAGTTTCTTCGCGGCGCGCGGCGCAGCCCCGGTTGGTGGCTCTCGTTCGCTACTTCCTTCGGACGCCGCTCGACATGACACCGCATGGCGGGTCTTGACAAGCTAAAGGTCGTGAAAAGATGCAAACAAGGCCGACCGGATCTTTGAGCATCAGAGTGCCGGGAACCGGTTCGGCTGTCGTCACAAGTAGCGACCAGACAGAGACGGGTGAAGTCCTGTCTTTCGGCCCCTTTCGCTTGATCGGGGCAGAGCGGATGCTGGTCAGGGATGGCAAACCTGTTGCCATCGGCGGCCGCGCTCTCGACGTGCTGATTGCGTTGACCGGCCGACCGGGCGAGGTCGTGAGCGGGCGAGAACTGATCGATCTCGTTTGGCCGGCCGTCTTCGTAGGGGAAGCCAATCTTCGCGTGCACATCGCCGCCCTTCGCAAGGTGATGGGGGACGGCAAGGATAATGTCCGCTACATCGTCAATGTTCCCGGCCGGGGCTACACCTTCGTTGCACCGGTCCGGCGTTCCGGCGCGGGCGGCGGCACTGCGTCAATTGCTGTTTCTGCAAGTCCCGCGCGATCCCCGAATTTCCCGACGCCATTGCAACTGCTCGTCGGCCGCACCGAGACCGTGGCCACAATGTGCACGCTGCTTTTGTCGCAGCGCTTTATCAGTGTGGTCGGACCAGGTGGGATAGGCAAGACGACCGTCGCTGTGGCGGTCGGCAACGCACTGCGCCGGGAATTTGGCGACGATGCGGTTTGCTTTGTCGACCTTGGATCGCTCACCGACCCGGCTGACGTACCAAGTGCCGTGGCTTCGGCACTCGGCTGCTTTGTCCAAGGCCCGCATCACGAGCCGTACATACGCGCCTTCCTGGCTGACAAGCGGATTCTCGTCGTTCTCGATAATTGCGAGCATGTGATCGAGACGGTCGCCCCGCTCTGCGTACGCCTCCTTCACGCAGCGCCGTCGGTGCACATATTGGCGACGAGTCGCGAGGCGTTGCGTGTTGAGGGCGAGCATGTGCAGTTGCTGATGCCTCTCGACAGTCCTCCTGACGAAACGCCATCCGCCGTTCAAGCGCTGGCCTCGCCCGCCGTTCGGCTCTTCATGGAGCGGGCAGCAGCGAGTGGGCACCATGCCCAGCTCAGCGACACCGATGCTCCAATTGTTGCGAATATCTGCCGTCGGCTAGACGGGATCGCTTTGGCAATAGAGCTTGTCGCCAGTCGTGTGGGTACTCACGGCATTCAAGGAACCGCCGGACTGCTGGACAGCGGCGCCGGGATGTTCCTGCCAGGCTGGCGCAGTGCATTGCCTCGGCATCAAACGTTGCAGGCCATGTTCGACTGGAGTTTCAGGCTCCTGCCGGCGGACGAGCAGAGAGTTCTCTGCAGGCTGTCCGTGTTCGTTGGCAATTTCACGCTGGCGGCGGCGCATGCGGTCGTCGGGGACGCGGGGGGTAAGATACAGACGGTGACCTCCGCGATCGCCAGCCTGGTCGACAAGTCACTCATGCGGGTCGAGCCGACGAGCGGACTTACTCATTACCGGTTACTAGATACCACACGCGCTTATGCTGCGGCCAAGCTCGCCGAAGACGGGCAAGCGGTAGCCGCCGAACGACGTCACGCAGGCTACTTCACCGGCCTTCTCAAGCAGGGCATGGCCAAAGGGTCGGCTTTTGATGGCCACAACGTTGCCGTTCACGCTCCGCACATCGATAACGTTCGCAAAGCGCTCGCATGGAGTTTTTCGAGCTTGGATGACCGGTCCCTCGCCATTGAGCTGGCTGCCCATGCGGCCCCGCTATTTCTGGGACTTTCCCTGCTGGATGAGTGTCAGCAATGGTGCCGGCGAGCCCTGCGCGCGCTGCTGGAAGAGGATCACGGGACGCAATGGGAACTGGAACTCCAGGGAGCATTGGCGATGTCATCCATGTACTCCCGCGGCAACAGCCTGGAAGTCAGGGCCGGGATCGAGCGCGGACTGGAACTCTCCGAGATTTTGCAGGATGGAAGGCATCAACTCCAGCTGCTTTCCGGACTCTACATCTTCCTCATGCGCCAGGGGGACTTCAGCGGCGCGTTGGCGGCCGCCAAACGGAACGCTGCCGTTGCCAAGGCCAGCGGAGGTCCGATCGAAAACGCAATGACGGAATGGATGTTAGGTGGATCATATCACCTGACCGGCAATCAGGCGGCAGCGCTACGACACTGCAAGCAAGGCTCGAAGCTGGCGTCGGATTTCAGGCTGGGGAGGGTGAGCTTCTTTGGCCACGACCACCATGTATCGGGGCTCGCGACGCTCGCCAGGTCCCTGTGGCTGTGTGGCTTCGCGGATCAGGGTTGCAAAGTCGCACGTCAGGGAATCAAAACGGCGCAGAGCCACGATCACCCAGTCTCAAGTTGCATTGCTCTCATCTATCTCGTCCCTGTTTTCCACTGGAGTGGCGACTTTAGAGCAGCGCAGGAGTATACTGAAATCGTATTCGAGCAGGCTACCAAATACTCCCTTGCTCCCTATCGCGCAGTCGGCCTCGCGCTGAAAGGTGAACTCATGGTCGCGCACGGCGAAGCGTCGTCCGGCGTTGCGACCTTGCGGGCGGCCTTGAAGGCGATGGATGCCGATCAGTACCGGATCGTGACGCTGCCGACGCGGCGCGCCTTGGCTGAAGGACTGGCCCATTCCGGACAGTCGGACGAAGCGTTGGCCACGATAGGCGAGGCTGTGGCGCGTGCTGAGCAGGTTGGCGAGATATTGTGGCTGCCCGACTTGCTGCGGGCCCAAGGCGAAATCCTACTGATGCAGCCGCGACCTGACCTTGCGACGGCTGAGCGTATACTGCTTCGCTCGCTCGATTGTGCCCACAAGCAATCGGCCTTGAGCTGGCAGCTGAAAGCCGCAATCCCGCTGGCGCGCATGTGGAAGGAGCACGACCGGGGCAAGGACGCCCGCTCTATGCTCGAAGACATCTATCAGCGATTTACAGAGGGATTTGAAACGCGAGACCTCGTTACCGCGCGCCGATTTCTCGAAGAGCTGAGTTCGAGCGACTGAACTCGGCAAACCAGTCGCGTCTCGCCTTCAACCTCTTTCATGTCTACCGCCAAGCGTCTGGAGCGATCCTCCATGTGCCTATTTACGGTCTGTCTTGGCCGTGAATATTTACAGCTATTTGCAACGCTAAACTCGCGTCATGGCTCATAGGGCGCATAATCCATGGCATGAAATTCCAGGCAATCGCCACGCTGAAGGGGGGTGATGATGTTGGGATATTGCATAGCTTCATTGCACCTAACTCTCCGGCAGACTTCCTCCGCCCCAGAGGAATAGTCTTGTGGTGTCCATTCGCAAGGTCAGGCTGAATTGATCTTCTGCAGCCCTCGGTATCGCAAAACGACCAGATCGCATCCTCTTGCCGCAGGAGCCCGTACCGCATGTATGGCAAACAATCGACAACACTAAGCAATCGCGCGGTGTGCATCGCCCATGAAGTGAACCAGCCGCTTACCGCCATTCTGACCAATGCGGAAACCGCTCTCCTGTGGTTGAAGAGAGATCCGATGGATCTCGATGAGGCGACACAGGCGATCGAACGGATCATCGGCAATACCCTTCGCGCCGCCGATGTCGTCAGAGGTGTTCGGGATCTGGTCCGAAAATCCCCGCCCATGGCGGCTAACCTCGACATCAACGACTTGATCAAGGACCTCCTCAATCTCGTCAGCCTCGATCTGCGCCTTCACCACATCGCGGTCGAGGTCGAACTCGCTGAGAACCTGGAACCGATCAGAGGCGATCACGGTCAATTGGAACGGGTGGTTGCTAACCTGATCGCGAACGGCATCGAGGCGATGAGCACGGTGCAGGATCGACAGCGAAGACTGCGGATCAGCACCCGGCTCGACAAAAATGGCGATGTGCAGGTTGCGGTCGAGGACACCGGCACTGGGCTCGATCCGGCGCTTGTCGAGCGCATCTTCGATCCCCTGTTCACGACCAAATGCGAGGGCATGGGTTTGGGACTGTGGATATGCCGCTCTATCGTCACGGCCCACGGCGGCCGGCTGTGGGCCACGCCCAATCTTCCGCACGGCAGCATTTTCCGCTTCGTCGTCCCAAGCACGGTTGGGTCAAAAACAGTTGCGCCAAGTCGATGCCGGCAGACGATGCGAACGAACCGCCAGGTCGAAAGGTTTGTCAGCGGCGCTGCATGTTCATGATCTCGTTCGGCGGCATGAGAAGTCGAAAACATGCCTGGTTTGAGGAATACTCCAGGTAGCCAGGCTTT
Source organism: Mesorhizobium helmanticense (assembly GCF_003034915.1). Lineage (GTDB taxonomy): Bacteria > Pseudomonadota > Alphaproteobacteria > Rhizobiales > Rhizobiaceae > Mesorhizobium > Mesorhizobium helmanticense. Next base: position 45,886 of record NZ_PZJX01000014.1, read on the forward strand.
CCTGCAGGCGCGCCTTTGGCATGCGTAGGCCTCATGCTGCAGACCCCGCCGTTCCCTGAGAGACGGCGGGGCTGCGGCGAGACGGTAGGGCCTTCTCATTCACCCATGAACTGCTGGAGGAGGTTCTTGCCCGCAGTCGGATGGGCCTTGAACGAGTTGATACCGTCAAACCATCCATTCTGCGAGAAGTCGCCGTATTCGCTGCTACCACGCCCTTCGTTACGGCCGTGATCGCCATCGCGGCCGCCGTGCGACGAGGCGGCAAAGGCGCCGGTGAGTGGGATGGCGACGATCATCGCGGCAAGCGCCGCCTTCAGAGGGATAGAACGCATGATTAGATCTCCTTTTCGTTGAGGAAGGCGGCCATTTGTCCACCGCGCATTCCGGCTACAGGCACTCGGGAACCTTCGGGCTGCGATGTTCGTCTCGCCTCTGCTGTTCTCGGCCTGCATCAGTTATTTAGCAACGATCAGAAGTAATACATAGTATATCAAGGTATCATGCATGTATAATGTAGTATGGAGTGCTGGCGTTCGGCCCGTATATATGGCGCCAAGGACGATGGTCGCGATTTTCACGCCGAGCGCCCTTGAACTGAACCAGGGTGAACGGAACTAGGGTGTTCCGACGGCTGCAGGACTGATCTGCACCTTGCTGCCCTCGGCAAGTTCGACCGGCGGATTCAGGATCACCAGGTCGCCCTGTTTGACGCCGTCACGGACCTCGACCTCCGTTCCGAGATCGCGCGCCACCGATATCTTTCGAATATGCGCAACGCCGCCCTCGACCACGGCAACCTGCAACCCATCGGCGTTGAAGATGATCGCATCTGCCGACACGGAGAAGCTGGGCGTCTTGCGCGGGATCTGGAGTTCGACCGTGCAGTAGGTGCCGGGCGTGAGGACACCGTCAGGGTTAGGAATGTCGATTTCGGTCAGCAAGGTCCGCGTGCCCGGTGCCAGCGCATCGGCAATCCGCGTCACCGTGCCCGGGAAGGTACGGCCGGGGATTTCGGGGACCTGGAGCACAGCCTTGACCCCCGGGGTCAGTCCAAAGGCCTGGTCCTGGGGGACGTAAACCTGGGCACGGATCACATCCCCCTGCATGATGGCGAACAGGAAAGTGCTGTTGGTCGTGTCGGCCTGCACCAGGCTGCCGATATCGACATTGCGTTGAGTGATGACGCCGTCGAACGGGGCGACGACCTGCTGGTAGGCCTGTTGCTGGTCGAGCACACGCAGCTGGTCCTGCTGTGCATTCACATTGGCCTGCGCAACGCCGACAGCCGCCTCCTGTGCCTTGAGGCTTTGAACGTCGATCGTACCCTGCTGCTTGGTGATCCAGCCCTGGTCCACCAGGGGTTTGTCCCTTTGCCACGTCACCTTGGCAAGATCTAGATTGGCTTGTGCCTGTTGCAGCGCCGCCTGGAGCTGTCCCAAGGTTGCCTGGGCCTGCAAAATCTGGTCATCGAGTTCCGGCACCGCAATCTTGGCCAGCAACTGTCCCTTCTTGACCTTGTCCCCGATATCGACCGCACGCGTCTCGATATAGCCGCTGGCCCGTGCGAAGATGTCGGCGACGTCGTAGGCCGTTGTGGTGGCGGGCAGACTGACTTGCACGATGTCGTCGCTCGGCCTTACCGCCGCAACACGCACCTGCGGGACGAAGTCACGCGCCTGTTCGGCGGCCGCCGCGAGCTCGCGGTTGCGCGAATAGTATCCCTGGACGCCATAGGCCAGTCCCGTCGTCAGCAGGGTCAGCGCGCCCAATGCTAGCAGCCAGCCTCCGCCTCGCCGCGGCGGCCGCTCCGTTGCGCCATCCCTCACCGTGTCGTCGGGCTGATCCAGATGGTCCCTCGGTTTCATGCGATTTCCTCGTCGAAGACGCCGTGAGCCGTCTTGCCGTCCTGTCCGCTGCGCAGCATCGCGAACAGGTACGGCACGACGAGGAGCGTCGTGGGCGTTGCAAACAAAAGTCCCCCGATGACCGCGCGCGCCAGCGCGGCATTCTGCTCTTCGCCCGCTCCGCCGATCGCCATGGGGACCATGCCGACGATCATCGCGGCCGCGGTCATGAGCACGGGCCTGATCCGGGTATGACCGGCTTCGATCGCCGCGTCGAACGCGGACTTGCCCGCCAACTGCTGGTCCCGGGCGAAGGTCACGAGCAGGATGGAGTTGGCCGAAGCGACCCCGACCGCCATGATCGCTCCCATCAGTGAAGGCACGTTGAGCGTCGTGCCCGTGATGAACAGCATCGTCACGATACCGCACAAGGTCGCAGGCAAGGCAAGGATGACGACGAAGGGGTCGCCGAAGTTCTGATAGTTCACGACCATCAGCAGATAGACGAACACGGCGGCGAACAGGATGCCGACGCCGAGATCCCAGAAGGCGTCGTTCATGCTCTGGATCTGGCCTATGACCTGGATGTTGTTTCCAGGCGAAAGCTGCTTCTGCAGGTCGGCAACGACCGCGCTGATCTGAGTGGAGACACTTCCCAGATCACGGCCCTGGACGCTTGCATAGACTTCGTAGACCGGCTGGACGTTCGCCTGGTTGGCGTTGGTCGGGAGACTGTCGCGCTTGAACGTCGCGACGTTGCTGAGCTGCCCAGGAACCTGTGCACCGGCGGTGTTGATGGTTGAGGACACGGGCGTGTTGCCGAGATCGTTCAGTGACGCGATCTTGTTTTCCGGCGTCTGAACGGCGAGATAGTAGGGAATGCCCGTGGTCGGGTCGGTCCAGAAGTTCGGCGACACCTGCTCGGAGGAACTCAGGCTCACATTGATGTTGTTGGCGATCGTGCTGGCATCGAGGCCGAGCTGCGCGGCCCGCGTGCGATCGATATCGGCATAGAACGCCGGCGCGTCGACTTCCTGCTGCAGGTGTGCGTCGACTACACCGGGAATGGCTGCGATGCGGCGCCGCAGTTCCATCGCGATCCGCAGATTGGTAGCCCGGTCATAGCCGACCGTACGGACATCGATCTGTGCCGGCAGTCCGAAATTGAGGATCTGCGTGACGATATCGGCCGATTGGAAGTAGAACAGAACGTCCGGAAAGGCGCTGGGCAGCGCGGCGCGCAACTTGCGCACATAGTCGGCAGTCGGCGCGTGGCCGTCTTTCAATGCGACTTGGATCACGCCATCATTCACGCCGATAGTCGATCCATCCGTGAACGCCAAATTGTAGGCACGCGCCGGCAGGCCGATATTGTCGACGACAAGCTCCAGGTCGCGATCGGGAACGATTTCGCGGATCTTGTCCTCGACAGCCTGGAAGATCTTCTCCGTCTCCTCGATCCGGGTTCCCGCGGGGGCCCGCACATGGAGTTGGATCTGGCCGCCGTCGATCGCGGGAAAGAAATCGCGACCGACGAGCGTCGACAGCACAGCGCCCAATGCGACCACCAGGGCTGCAATGACGGGAACGATGAACCGGCGCCTGAGGAGTACGGCCAGCAGCTCGGCATAGTGCAGGCGCATGGCCTCGAAACCACGTTCGAACCTGGCGTGAAACCTGCCGAACCAGCCCGTCGAGGCGTCGTGGCGCTCTCTTTTTAGCAGCAACCCGATGGTGATTGGGGTGAGCGTCCTCGAAAGTCCATAGGATGCGAGCATCGCGAACACGACGGCAAGACCGAGCGGCGTGAACAGATATTTTGCCGGACCTTCCAGAAAGACCACCGATGTGAACACGCAGCTTATCGCCAGCGTCGACACCAGGGTCGGCACGGCGATGCCGGCGGCTCCATGCAGTGTCGCCTGCGGCAGCGTCTGTCCTTCCTCGGTGAGCAGGCGATGGGTGTTCTCGAGCGTCACCGTCGAATCGTCGACGAGGATGCCAATCGCCAGCGCCAGGCCCCCCAGCGTCATCGTGTTGAGCGTTTCGCCCAGGAAATACAGCGCCACGACCGACGACAGGATCGCAAGCGGGATCGAGATCATGACGACCAGCGTCGATCGCCACGATCCGAGAAACAGCAGGATCATCAAGGCGGTGAGCGCGGCCGCGATCACGCCCTCCCGCAGCACGCCGGCGATCGATTGCTTGACGAACACCGACTGGTCGAAGAGCTCTCTGATTTCCATGCCGGGAGGCGCCGCGGCACGCGCCGTCTTCAAGGCATCCCGAACGGCATCGACCACCTCCAGCGTCGAGGCATTGCCGTTCTTGATGATGCTGAGCAGAACCGAATGCCGGCCGTTCTCGCGAACGATGTTCTGCTGAACGAGCCATCCGTCATGGACCTGGCCGACATCCTTGACGAACACCGTGGCGCCATTCACGACCTTGACCGGAATATTGTTGAGCTCGTCGATGGTTGCCGGCGTGGCGTTGGTGCGCACGACATACTGTGTGTTGCCGATCTTGGCGGTGCCCGACGGCAAGGTCAGGTTCTGGGCGTTGACCGCGCTGACGACGTCGAGCGGCGTCAGGCCCTTGGCCAGGAGCTTCGACGGGTCGAGGTCGACCATGATCTGGCGATATTTTCCGCCCGCGGGTGTTGGCAGCGTGACACCCGGGATCGGGGCCAGTTGCTGGCGGATCCGATAGATGCCGTAGTCGTAGAGCTGCTGTTCGTTGAGGGTGTCGGAGCTCAGGCTGATCTGCAGGACCGGCACGCTAGAGGCGTTGAACTGCACCACGAGCGGTGCCTGGATTCCCGGTGGCAGGAGGGCGCGAATGGCGTTTGTCGCCGAAACGATCTGCGCGATTGCGAGGTCGAGATTCACATCCTGTTGAAAATAGATCTTCTGGACCGACAGCCCCCCTAAGGTCTGCGCCTCGATGTTCTTGATGCCATTGACGTTGGAGCTGATCGCATACTGGCTGTACGTGGTGACGCGCTGTTCCATTTCTGGCGTGCTGAGGCCGCTATAGCTCCAGATTACAGTCACCACCGGAATGTTGATTTCCGGAAAGACGTCCAACCGCATCTCGCGACTTGCGACGGCGCCGAGAAAGAGAATCAAGGCAGCCAGCACATAGAACGTGTGCGGAAATCGCAGCGCGAACCGAACGATGCCCATGTCTCAGCCGATGACCTTCCTGGCGACGTTAGTCGGAACGGCTCGAGCGATGAACGTCGCCGTGTTGCCGGATTTTAGTGAGTGTCTGCAAAATGGCTTTGCGCCCATTGCTTTGAATGTCCGGTGCTTGCGCCCAAAAAGCGTCTGCACCGAGCGTTGCCCTGTGACGCCGCCAGGCTCATGGCTGGACGCAATCCGCCCCGGCGGGCGCGACTGGTCAGTCATCGTCAGTTTGCCGGGCACGGACCGGTTTGGGCACATCAGTGCTGCGAGCGAGACCAATCCTGCCAGCGTGTGGATGCAGCGGGCAGCGGGCGGGTCGTCGCCGGGACGGCCCGCCCAGGCCGTCAGGCCCGTCCGCATCGCTTCGCCGGGGCGGTTTCAAATCCAATGTCATCGGCCCGCGGCAGCCAGAATGAGGTCGGCGACCTCCTTGGGATGGGAAACCAGCGACAGGTGGCCCGCATCGATCTCCACCGTTGTCGCGTGCATGCGTTTTGCGAGAAACCGTTCGAGGTCAGGGTTGATCGTCTTGTCCTGCTTCGACACCGCATAGAACGATGGCTTGGAATGCCATGCAGCTTCGGTGGTTCGTCCGCCGAAGATAGTCGCCGCGGTGGGTTCCTGAACCGCATACAGGACCTTCGCTTGCCTGGGTGCGACACCGTTCGCGAAGTATTTCAGGAATGATTCTTCGGACAATCTGGAGAAACCATCATTCACCTGGATGCCGGCCCGGACGGGTCCTGCGGGAAATTTTGCGGAGAGAGCGACGAAATCCTCACCGGCATCCGGCGCTCGCGCAGCCACATAGACCAGCGATGTGATCTTGGGATCCGTCCCCGCTTCGCTGATGACGGTGCCGCCCCAGGAATGCGCTACCAGCACGGTCGGCCCATCCTGCAGCGCCAGCGCCCGGCGCGTCTCCGCGACCGAGTCCGCCAGCGACGTCAGCGGATTCTGCACCGCGGTCACTTTCAGGCCGGCTGCCTGAAGGAGCGGGATCACCTCGGCCCAGCTCGATCCGTCCGCCCACGCTCCGTGCACGAGCACGACGTTGCGCGCCACGGTATGCGCGGGCTTGGGCGCGGGCCTGGGATTGTCGGCGGCATCCGCCACGGTGACCCCCGACAGGCCGAGAATGATGGCAATTGCGATGGCATTGATGATCGCGCGCACGGGTCTCTTCCTTCCGTTTTTTCAAACAATTGAACGCGCCGATGACCGAGATGAGGGCCGGCGATGCGGTAGCAAATCCTGCGGCCGGCTCCGTTGCCGGGGGCGTTGGCGGAGGCAGCTCGTTGCGACAATCCCGATTTCGCGGTTCGGCGTCTTTCAGAAACGCCCCTGCCTTTCTCGCCCCGCACGGACAGGTCCGGTGGCGAACGTGACGGGCGCGCCAGCCGTCCTAGAAGCCAAAAAAGGGCGGGGATCGCCGATGCGACCCACCGCCAGTTCGGGCGCCCGCGGGAGGAGCGGACGAGCGCCTCAGGAGTTCGGCAGAATGGCGCGTGCGCGGCGTGCATGGGAGCTTCGCCTCCAACGCAACGCTTCGCCGCGCGGAACAGGTTGGGCGGCAAACATTGGGTGAGGGGCAAAGAACAGGGCGACGAGAAGTCGCGTGGCGGAGAGCTCGTCGCCGGCCGTCGGCAGCGCCAGCATGGCACACTGCCAAATCCGCCCATCGAGCGCCCAGGTCGCGTGTCGCGCTTGCGGCAACTGCTCCGCAGCGGCCCGCACACACAGGCGGCGGAGCTGCCCGCGGCTGGGCTGAGGGAGCGCGGACAGCTTGTGACCGCTACGGTCCCCCCCACAAAGCGTGCCTAGCGCCGCGCCCCATTTCGCGAACACGAAGTCAGCTCCCCGCTCCAGCACGATTGCTTCGGCAAGATAGGGTTCCAAAACCCCAAACTGGGCCAACTGGACACTGCCGCTCGCGCCATCGGTGCCGCGACGGAACCCATCCAGCCACTTGGCTGCGACCCAGCGCGACGCGACTCCAAGGTCGCTACTGCGGAGCCTCCTGGGGGCAGATCGGCATTGGTCATGGGAAATCATTTTGCCACTCCGGTTGCTTTCGCAGTAAATCTCGTAGATGCCAGTGAACAACGAACGCCTCGAAAAGTATTGCGATTGAGCCCGCTCTCTTTCGTGAAGGAACGTTCGTCAACGAGAAGCACACGGCATCGAAACGGCAGGAAAAAGCCCATGGTGAGGACTGAAGGCACGCGAGTTCGACCGCGCCGATGGTCAAACCGCCTCGGCACACGAGCGCGAAATGCGAATTGGAATTGCTTTGAAGGAGGGCGTGAAGCTCATCGGATCGTGCGAATAGAGCGGCACGAGAGGGTTTGCCTCGGGATAGTAGGCAGCACAGCTGCCATTCGGGAACGCATACGGGACGATCCGGAAATTGGACAGGCGGCGCTCAACGCCGTCGGTGGACTGAGTGATCAAGTCGACGCGGTCGTCGGCCTGGAGACCACGCCTTTCCATCTCCTGTTCGTTGAGGAAGACCACGTCGCGCTGACCGAAGACACCGCGATAGCGGTCGGACATCGAATATATCGTGGTGTTGTACTGATCATGACTGCGCACCGTCGTCAGCCATAATACGTCGAGACCGTCCTGGGGCGGATCCTCGCCGAGACCGTCGAAGACAAGGAAATTCGCCTTGCCGGAAGCTGTCGCCCAGATGCGTTCGCGCGCGTTTGACGTCAGATGGAAGCCGCCCGGGATGCGAATGCGGGCATTGTAGCCCTGGAAGATCGGGAACACGTCTTCGATCGCGTCGCGGATAAGGTCGTAGTCGGCGGCAAAGCTTTCCCAGTCGACGACGGAACGTGCACCCAGCGTTGCCCGCGCAATGCCGGCGACGATTGCAGGTTCGCTCCTCAGGTGCTCTGACGCCGGAGCATTGCGGCCCGCCGAGGCGTGCACCATCGACATCGAATCCTCGACCGTGACCGACTGCGGCCCTGTTGCCTGGACGTCGATTTCGGTGCGCCCGAGGCAAGGCAGGATCAGCGCGTCGCGCCCGTGTACCAGATGGCTGCGATTGAGCTTGGTCGACACTTGGACTGTCAGGTCGAGCTTGCGCAAGGCAGCGCGTGTCACCTCCCAGTCGGGGATGGCGGACACGAAGTTGCCACCTATGGCGAAGAACACTTTTACCTTGCCGTCTTTCATGGCCTCCAGTGCGGTCACGACGTTGTGGCCGTGCTGGGACGGCGGCTTGAAGCCGAAGCGGCGCTCAAGCCGATCGAGAAATTCCCTTGTCGGCGTTTCGGTGATGCCGACCGTGCGATCGCCCTGGACGTTGGAATGGCCGCGTACGGGGCAAAGCCCGGCGCCCTCACGGCCGATATGACCGCGCAGCAGCGTGAGGTTGGCCAGCTGCTGCACGCTTTGCGCGCCCCGCCGATGCTGCGTGATGCCCATGCCATAGACAACGATCGCTCGTTCGGCCTGCATATAGGCGCGAGCGGCGTATTCGATGTCGTCGCGAGCGAGCCCCGACTGAGACACGATGTCCTCCCATCGCGTCGCCCGCAGGTCGGCGGTGAGCGCTTCGATACCCGTCGTATGGCCCTTGATGAAGTCCCAGTCGAGGACAGCCGGCAGTTCGTCTGCGCGCGCCGCATCGTCAGCCTCCATGAGAACTTTCATGAGTCCCTTGACGACCGCGACATCGCCGCCGACACGCACCTGATAAAGTTTGGCGCTGATCGGCGTCGACGTAAGCGTTGCCATTTCGACCGGACTCTGGGGCGACTGGAATCGCTCCAGGGCGCGCTCGCGGAACGGATTGAAGGACATGATGGTTGCGCCGCGCCGCGAGGCGTTGCGCAGGCTCGTCATCATGCGAGGACTGTTCGTGCCCGGATTCTGTCCGAAGATGAAGATGCAGTCCGTCTTGTCGAAATCGGAAAGCAGGCAGGTACCCTTGCCGACGCCGAGCGAGTGCGGCAGGCCGACGCTGGTAGCCTCGTGGCACATGTTCGAGCAATCAGGGAAATTGTTGGTGCCGAACTCGCGCACGAAGAGCTGGTAGAGGAAGGCTGCCTCGTTCGAGGTGCGGCCGGATGTGTAGAACTCGGCCATGTTGGGATCCGGCAACCCGTTGAGGTGGCGGGCAACGGTTGCAAAGGCCTCGTCCCAACCGACCGGCACGTAGTGGTCGGATGCGGCGTCGTAGGCCATCGGATGCGTCAGTCGCCCCACCATCTCGAGATCGAAATCGCTCCAGCTTGAAAGCTCGGCAACGGTATGGGCAGCGAAAAACTCCGGCGTGCAGCGTTTCGCCGTAGCTTCCCAGGCAACCGCCTTGCCCCCGTTCTCGCAAAACTCGAAGGATGAAGTGTGCTTGGGGTCCGGCCAGGCGCAGCCGGGGCAATCAAATCCCTCCGGCTGGTTCATGCGCCCCAGAGTGACCGCCCCCTTGATCGGGATTCCCTGCTCGACAAGGTGTTCGCCCAGCGCCTTGAGCGCTCCCCATCCGCCGGCCGGGGCATTGTAGGGACGGATATCATTGGTCATTGGAGATGCCTTTGCAGAGAGATGAAGAATCCTCCCGGGGCAAGGAGCATTCCGGCAAGCAACATGTTTCCATCGCTGTGGTGTTGCCAGCGATGTCGACTATGTTGCGCCGGCAGCGCTGCGGAGTGGCAACTCTCCCGGAGATGCCAGCTGAATGGGCCGCGTATCCAACCCACGAGGCGGGGAGCGCCAACAGGCGGGATCGCTGTCGGAAGGGCGATCTGCAACATCCGTGCGATTGCCGCAACGCCAGCGATAGGGTGTCTCGCCAACGAAACGTCTGAAGACGGTGGTGAAATGGGCTTGGTTCTGAAAGCCCACGCTCAGCGCCACATCGACCAGTGTCATGTCGGTCTCGATGAGCATCTGCTTGGCGCGGTCAATACGTCGCCGCAGCAGGAATTCATGCGGGCGAATGCCGGTGGCCGCCCGGAACTGTGCGGCGAAATACATTCGGCTGAGCCCCGCCACTGCTGCCATGTCGGCGAGCGTAATCGTCTCATCGAGATGTGAATCGACGTATTCGACGACCCGCTTCCACCGCCATCTCGGCAGGGCGGCCGTAGCGCGTGCCCTCAGGTCTGGGTCTGGATTTGAGCGCAGCGTGAGCAAGCGGGTTACGATAGCAAGGCGGACTGCGTCGGCATAGAGGTCGCCAAATCCATCATGACTGCCTTCAGCCGCCTCGAGCGCTCGGGAAAGACGCTCGACGACCGGATCAGAGGAATGCCGTTGCGGGACCAGTTCGGCAAGGCCGAGATCCCGGGGCGTGTCCGAGATACTCAGCCCGTCGATCGCGTTTCGGTCTGCTTCGGTGCATTGTGCCAAGGCGGGTACCGCCGCGGGATCAGGGTCTGCCGCGGCATTTGCATGCATCATCAGACCACCGCGAAGCGGTCGTTGCATCGCTGCGGCGGACACCGAGAGAACGACATTCATATGAGTGAGGGGGATCGAAATCATGCCGGAATCTGGCGCCATCGGATAAGCGTCGCGCCTTGCGTCGAATGGGTCGAACAATGACGAGCCGAATTCGGACGTTCGGTGCTGACCGTCGGCTTGTATCGCTTGCGCTATGCCTTTGCGTCGAGGGAGGACGGGCCGATCCTCTCCCGGCCGCCGATCGTCACGTTCGGATTCAGACGATGAGTCGAACTGCATTGGACCATGCTCCTCTGCCTTCAGAGTTTTCCTCTGCTTGCCGGGCCAAGGTACACGGGTGGGAAAACTGCTCCATTAAATGGCAGTCTGAATGAATCATATCATCAGCTATGCGGCGCATACGATGGTATCAACTATTGGCGGCGGCGCCTTCGGCGCTCTGGCGATCACAGCAATCTTGGGCAGGGAGGCCGCTTGGCGGCGGCAGCGTCTTCTACAAGCCTCTGACGCCGCGCCATGATCCGGTGCATAGCCGACGCGATAAACTGGTAACGCGAAAACAAGCCGGAATGACCTCTTCGTGGTTATCCAAGCGCTGCCATCTCCATGCTCCTGGAGCAAAGTCGCTCACGTTCCCAATCGGCACTTGCGTTCGTTCCAGGAAGATTACCGCCAACCTGTGCGGTTGAATTCCAGGTGGGTTTCGAGGATCGCCTACGTCTTGCCCTGGCGGGTCTCGTTGCCAAATTAATATGCTAAGATGGCGCTGTGCCATCCGCGGCCGGAATCGTGAGAGGCGTATTGCTATCGTGACAGCAGGTTCCAATCCAGGCCCATCCGCGTCGACCGCTTTTGCGTCGACCGTCTATGTCATCGATGATGATGACGCTGTGCGGGATGCCCTGAGCGGCCTGTTCAGATCTGTGGGGCTGCATGTCGAACTGTTCGCCTCCACCAGCCAATTCCTACAGGGCAAACTGCCGGAAACGCCAAGCTGCCTCGTGCTCGATATCCGGTTGCCCGGCGTAAGCGGACTCGATTTCCAGGCTCATCTTGCAAAGTCGGACATTCAAATGCCGATTGTCTTTATGACGGGCCACGGCGATGTCCCGATGTCGGTGCGCGCGATGAAAGCCGGGGCAATCGATTTTCTGACCAAGCCGTTCCGTGAACAGGACATGCTTGATGCGGTCTTCGGCGCACTCGAGAACGACCGCATAAGGTGGGAAACCGACCAGGAAGCGGCAACGCTATCAGCCCTCTACAAAACACTGACTTCTCGCGAAAAGGAGGTCATGTTCTTCGTGACCAAGGGTTTGATGAACAAGCAGATCGCGGGCGAGATGGGCCTCAGCGAAATTACGGTCAAGATTCATCGCGGACATCTCATGCGCAAGATGGCGGTCCGAACCTTGCCCGACCTGGTACGGATTGCAGAACGGTTGGGCGTTCGAAGCGTAAACCGCTAGAGATGTCAAAGTCGTCATTCGGTATGGACGAAAATCTTCCGATCCCGCCCTTCCAGATGTTCTCGATGCTGTTGCCGCAGTCCGACCACACACTGCGCTCCGCCGTTCGCCGGATAATGACCCCGTGACGCCGCGCCGGCATGGATGGTGTGCCTTGGGCTCGTCATGAAAACGGCGCCGGTTCAGTCTTCGCTCGCCCTGGTCGTCGCGGCCGCGCAACACCTTCGAGGATCGATCGCAACTCCTCTCTGCCTCTGGCGATCCGGGACGTCAGCGTGCCCGCTGGAATGCCCAGCGCCCTGCTGGCATCGTCGTAGGAGAGGCCTTCAACCGCGACAAGCACGAGTGCTGCGCGCCGTTCGGGGTTGATCCGCTGAAGCGCGGAGAATACATCCACCGATACCAGCCTCTCGGCCTCTGGCGACATCGCGATCGCATCTATCGTTTCCGAGATCGTGGTCACCGCCTGGGCGTGGCGTTTGGCGCGCCGCAACTGGTCGATGAACACATTGTGCATGATCGTGAGCAGCCAGCGGCGTGGCGTATCGCCTACCGTCCAATTCGCCATCCTCGACAGCGCCCGTTCGAGGCTGTCTTGCACAAGGTCATCGGCGGCATCGCGGTCCCGCATCAGCGCGCGCGCATAGCCGCGCAGCCGTGGAATCTCCTCAACGATCGCTCGCCTGCGTTCGTCGGCGATTTCGGCCTCCGCGACCCTTGCCGTGCGAAAACGCGGCTGCCGCGAAACACTGGGCGGAAGTTCGAGATGGGTCGTGTTCATGGTCTTCAGGCGCTGCGCAATGGCGGCGATTGCAACTCGCCATCCGGACTGAACCCGGTCGGACACGAACCAGACAGCCACAACCATCCGCTAGTTCGAGACTGCACGTCTGGTCTCCGATGCATGTGCGGCTGCCTCTCCTGACTTTTGCTGCGTCCAATCGATGCTGTCGGCTGGGTGCCGTCGGCGCTACCATGGCGGACCCGACAGAGGGCTTCTTTTCGAAACGACTACATTCTTTCGCGATGCAATGTGCGCGGATCGATGTTTAGGAAGGAGGTGTTCGCGAGAGTGCCAGGCCATCACTCGGCTGGGCCAAATGACATCCTCGCCGCAGGGGCGGGCGCGCCTTCAGCGCCACCTTTCAGGTAGGTCCAATAGAGAGGAAGCCCCGTGAAGAGGAACCCGCCGGCAATGTTGCCCAAGGTCACGGGTATCTGGTTCCAGTACCACCAGTCTGCGAAGCTGATCTTGGCCCCGAGCATCATCCCCATGGGAATGACGAACATGTTGACGACGCAGTGCTCGAATCCGAGCGCGAAGAAGGCGAATATTGGCAACCAGCATCCGACGATTCTGCCGACGACGGACTTCGAACTCGTTCCCATGACGACGCCGAGGCAGACCATCCAGTTGCAGAGCATGGCCTTGACGAAGCCGGTCACCAGTCCATCATATCCATACGGCTCATAGGCGATCGTCTTCGCTTCTGCGAGCGCGCGCAGATGATCTCCGAGCGCACCCGCCCCGACGTTGCCGACATCGGTCAGGACGACATAGAACAACCCGGCAAAGGCCAACGAGCCGAGCATGTTGCCGACAAAAACCCAGAACCAGTTGGCCAGCATCCGGCCGACCGTCGTGCGGTGAGCCAGGACGGCCAGTGGGACCAGACCAAAATTCCCGGTCAGGAGCTCGAGGCCAAGGATGACGATGATGGCAAATCCCACCGGAAAGATGAGAGCGCCAACGAGTGGGACATTTGTCTGAAGCGCACCCTGCAGCGCCAGGCTCGTCGCGAAGGCGAGAAGCGCTCCGGAAAGCATACCGCGGACCACAAGATCGGGAACGCTGTGAGCGGCTTTGGCGGCGCCGAGATCCACCATTGCCCGCGCGATTTCGAGGGGTGAGAGGCTGTCGTTCATGATCGTTGTCCTTCCGGGTCAGGCACGTCCCGTGCGTCGCCAACCAGGACTGGATAGCCGACGGCATTTCGCGGCGACATTCTACGCAGGGCAACCAGACTAAGCGCTTGATTTAGGTCCAGACATTCCTTGGTATGCCTTGTCGGTCACAGCGCAACGACCGTCTTGGCGACATCGACGTTCCCGCGGATCGCATTGGAATAGGGGCAGATGGCATCGGCGTCGCGCACCAGTTGCTCGGCGGTCGCCTGGTCGACGCCGGCGATGCTGACCGCGAGCGTCGCGTGCAGCACGAATGCATCGGCCTCGTTGCGGCTGAGCCCGATCTCGGCGACCACCTCGACATCGCCGTCGGCGAAGCGATGACCGGACTGGCGCGCCACCCGCAGCAGCGCGTTCTCGAAGCAGGCGGCGTAGCCACCGGCGAAGAGCTGCTCGGGATTGGTGGCTCCGCCCACGCCACCCAGTTCCTTGGGAATGGCGAGCTTGAGGTCCAGTATGCCGTCCTCGCTGCGGATCGTGCCCTTGCGGCCACCGGTCGCTGTGACCTTGGTCGAGTAGAGAATGGTCATGGTCGTTGTTTCCTTCGTGAGCGGTTCGGTTCCATCATCCGAGCAGGCGTTCAGGATGCCGCTTCCATCCAGCGGCGCAGGCCAGTGATGGAGCGGAAATCGGCGGCGCTGCGCGCCGGTATGCCGGGCTCGAACTCGGTCATCATCCGCGCCAGCGCGTCGCCGGGTCCGAGTTCGAGCACACGGGTGGGACGCGAGGCGCGGCAGGCATCCATGCAGGCCGCCCAGTCGATGGTTGTCGAGACCTGCGCTGCTAGCTTGACGAGACCATCGGCGATGCTGCGAACTGGCATCCCGTCGATCCCGCTGATCAGCCGCACGTCGCGCGGCAAACGGGCGTTCGCGACGGTTTCCCTCAGCAGCCCGCCGAACTGCTCGGTGGCGGCCTCGAGAGCCGGCGTGTGCGAGGCGACATGGATCGGCAGTATCGCCGCGCGGGTGGCGCCGCGTGCCGTGGCGTCCGTGAGTGCCGGCCGGAGCTCCGCCACGCGCCCGCCGACGATGACGTGCAGCGGACCGTTGACGATGGCGACGTCGAGCCCGTGGGCACGGCAAAGTCCGTCGACAACATCGCGCGGTAAGCCGACGATGGCGGCGAGCCCGTAGGGCTCGCGCGTTGCCTCGTCCATGAACGAGGCGCGGCGCGCCACAAGGTCGAAGGCGATCGACGCGTCCATGACGCCGGCGACAGCCCAGGCTGGCACTTCGCCCGCGCTGTAACCGGCGATGATCAGCGGGCGTGGAGCTGATGGCCCGACAATGGCCCAGGCGGCTAGAGCCGCCGTGCAGCACAGCACCTGGGCGACGTCGTTGCGTTGGATGATGCCGTCGCCTTCCCGCACGAGGTCGCGCGTATCCCGCCCGCCGAGCGCCCGGGCGGCCGCGGCAAAGACCGGCGCCGCCGCCGGCTCGAAGGCGACGAGGTCAAACATCTCCGGGCTCTGGCGGCCCTGGCCCGAACACAATATGGCGGTTCCGCTCACGGCCCGCTCCCGAGACGATCGAGGAAGATCGTCGCGGCCAGCAGGTCAGCCGAGCCGCCCGGGCTGAGGCGCCGCGCGACGAACCGGTGATGCACCGCGACGGCATGGGCGAGCCAGTTCGTCAGGCCAACGCCGCCGACGAGGAGGAAGTCGCGCGCCGCCTCGCGTGCATCCCCGAGGCCCTCCGTGCCGCCGCGATGCAGCAGGTTGGTGTCCTCCATCGCCGCCAGCAGTGCGAAGAAGGCGTGCACGCGCGCGGCCTCCTCGTTGCCGGACAGGCTCCGCCCGGCGTGAAGGGCAGGCAGTCCGACCCGCACGGCGTGCGGGAAACCGTTCGCGGCCTCGGCACGCGCGCCGCCGGCACCGAACCGGCGCAGCGCGGCGCTGCCGTGGCTGTTCAATGGAATCGGGCCACGCAGGATCGCCGCGCCCCACCTGTCGCGGACCATGGAGGTGAGCCGCGCCGCCGTCAGGCCGGCCGTGCATTCCACAAGGGCGGCACCCGCTGCAGCGCACAGCAGGCCGAGCGCGAAGATGGCACCCCGATGAGTGTTCACCCCGCCGGTTGCGGCGAGCATGGCCGCTTCCGCCCGCAGCCCCGTCCGCCGCAACGCGTCCATGCCTGCGCCTGCCGCCCCAGCCCGCGCGAGTTCGACGTAGAACGGCCGAAGCGCGGTGATGCTGCGCCGAAAGGTGCCAGCATCCATGTTGTCATGGCTGCCGGCGTCGACGAGGCTGACGAGGCCGGGCTTAGGCCAGGTCTCCAGCTCGTCGGTCAGCGCCTGCGCCGCCACCTCGCCGATCCATGCGATGGCAGCCTCGCGAACCGGCGCAGGGCCCGGCGGTCCAGGGGTGACGGTGGTCAGGCGAAGAGGGTGCGCACGCATCTCAATTCTGCTCCCTCCATGGATTTCACAAGGACCGCGCCGGCGGGCCGGCCGATTTCGGCATGGAGCTCGCGCCAGTTCACCCCGGCCCCGCCGGAGAACAGGACCTCGCCATCGAGCCGGACGGGACCGCGCTCGTCGATCCGCTCGAGTCCGGCCAGCAGATCGGCTTGGATGTCGCGGTCCGGTGTCGGCCAGAGCAGGTCGAGGTCGGAGGCGGGCCGCAGATAGGAAAGCCCGGTCAGGTGCTGCCAGAGCAGCGCACCGAACACGGCCGGCCGCAGCGCCAGGCGCCGCCCGAGGGCGAGGACGGCGTCGATCTGCGGCCGCATCCTGGGCGCCGCCGATGCGGCGGCCTCCTCCAGTGCGACCAGGGGGAACATCCGTGCGACGGCCCGGACCGGGACTGTGAGACCGATGCGCCGCTTGCCGAGCGAAGGGGGCATGGGCAGGCCGACCGAGATGCCGCGCGTCTCGCCCGGCGCCGGACGGCGCACGATCACCGGCCAGCCGCGCTCCGCCCAGCCGGCGAGAAGCTCCCGCTCATCGCCCGCGAGCTCCGGTATGCCGGGGGCGCGGTCGAGCACGCCCGCCCATGCCTCCGGCCGGATGCGCAGGAGTTGATGGCGGCTATGCACGGCGGTATTCGCCCGCCTGGTCCGCCACGCGCCGGGCGATGCCGGCGGCAAGGAGCCGCCCGCCGCGCTCGGCACCCAGTGCGTCGCGCACGTCGTGCGCCGGGATGGTCGCGAGCGTCGCCTCGAGCTGGACGTCGAGCGGCTTCGCGGGGTCCCAGACCTGCGTGACCGCGCCGACCTTGGTCATCGAATCCAGCCCCGGCGCGAAGACCGGGGTGGTCTTCGACAGGGCCTCGAGCTTTTCTTGCGGCAGCTTGGTCACGCGCGCCATGGAGGGCAGGTCCATCACCGCCGGCTCGGCCCCGGGCAGGGCGACGAGGATGTCTGTGGCGAGCGCGGTGGCGAGGAAGGCGCCGGCTGCTGCCCTGCCGTAGTTAAGCCCGATGGTGGGATGACCGCTTCGGCTCGCCAACAGCAGGCATTTCGCCAGATGGGCGAGATATTCGTTGAGGCCCAGCATCTCGTCGCGCCGCGCCATGCGCTGGCCCTGCGTGTCGACGACGACGAGCATCGGCGCGTCCCCGCCGGCGGCGGCGATGTCGAGCACGCGCTCGGCGAGCGGCAGGACGCCGTCGATGCCGAGCGGCTCGCCCTCCGCGATGCCGATCACTTCGACCGCGTGGCCACCAACGCGCCGGCCGGTGCCGAGCAGCAGCTTGCCGGGCCCGACGACGACGTCGTGGCCGGACGGGAACAGGCCGGCCAGTATCTCATCGAGCGTCATCGCCGGCTCCCTTCACATCCGCGACGAGGGCGACGAACGCCGGGTCGTCCATGTCTGCGGTCGCCCGCGGGTCGGCGACGCCGAGCGCACTCCACATCGCGACCGCGCTATCGCAGCCGCCGAGCCGTCCGACCCGCCCGGCCAAACGTGCCAGTTCGGCGCGAAGCGTGGCGAGATCGAAGGGGCGCGCCTTGCCCATGAGCGCGAGGGTGGCCTCGCGGAAGCTCGCCACCGTGTCCTCGGCATAGGCGTCGGCGCCGCCGATAAGGCGCCTCGTGCGGCCGCCGGTGACGCTCCAGACCAGCGCCTTGTCCCGCGAGTCGAACTCCTCGACGCCCTTGTTGGTCTCGATGACCTCCGGCCCCGTCACGCCGGTACGCCCCTGTTCAGAGATCACGATCGCCGAGCAGGTCGCAGCGGTGAGCCCAGCGCCGCCGAACGCCCCGGCGCGTCCGCCGACAAGGGCGATGACGGCCACGCCGGCGGCGCGCGCCTCGACGATGGCCCGCATCACCTCGGCGACGGCGAGCTCGCCGGCATTGGCTTCCTGCAGCCGCACCCCGCCGCTGTCGAGCAGCAGAAGGATAGTGCGCGGCAGCTTCTCGTCATCACGCGCGGCGCGGATCAGGCCGAGCAGCTTGGCGCCGCTCACCTCGGCGAAGGTTCCGCCCATGAACTGGCCTTCCTGCGCGGCGACCAGCACACTCTTTCCGCCGAGGCGCCCGCACCCGACGATCATGCCATCGTCGAAGGCGGCGGGCAGGTCGAACAAGGCGAGATGTGGGCTCTGCACGCGTTCCGACGGCGGCACGAACTCCGTGAAGCTGCCCGCGTCGAGCAGTTTCGCGAGGCGCTCTCGTGCAGTGGAAAGGAACCAGCTCGCCGACGCGGCGAAGGGACGGCCGGTCTCACTCATCGCCCGCCTCCATGGTCCGCACGCCCTGCATGAGACGGAGCGCGACCGTGTCCGGCCGGGCTCCACCGTCGTTGATCGAGATGCGCATGCCACCCGGCGAGGCGCGCTCGACGAAATCGGCGACGACGGCCTTCCACACGTCGTCATAGCCGCGCACCGGCGTAGCGATCTCCACGGCGCACTCGTTCTGGTCGAGCACGCGCTCCAGCAGGACCTCGAGATTGCCGGACGCGACGACGCCGACGATCGTCGAGCGCGCCGTTCCGGGGATCGGGCCGCGTGTCGTGAAGCGGAGCTTGAGGTTTTCCATGGGCTGCGGTCTCACCAGTTGCGGAACTTGCGGGGCGGATCGTAGAGATTGCCCGACCAGCGCATCAGCTCCTTGATGGAGCGGGCGGCCAGAAGGCTCCTGTTGGCGTCGAGCGGGTCGATGCCGAGGTCCTCGGGGCGCTGGATCACCTTGCGGGCGCGCAGGTCCTCCACCGCCCTGGCGTCGCGAGCGCGGCCGACATCCGTGTAGCCGGCGACGCCCCGGATCGCCTGCTCGCGCTCAGCGGGCGTGCGGCAGAGCAGGAGATTGGCGATGCCTTCCTCGGTTACGATGTGGCTGACGTCGTCGCCGTAGATCATAACCGGGGGGAGAGCGAGATCGAGTGACTTCGCCAGCTCGATGCTATCGAGGTTCTCGACGAAGGTCGGGCTCAGCTTCTCGCCGAAAGTCTCGACGATCTGCACCACGAGTTTTCGCCCGCGCGGCAGGCTCGTCGTCTCGCCCGCGGCCTCGCGGCCCGCCTTCAGCCAGGCATCGCTCGCATGGCGGCGGCCGCGCGGATCGGAGCCCATGTTCGGCGCGCCGCCGAAACCGGCGATGCGGTCCTTCGTGAAGGTCGAGGAATTGCCGGCGAGGTCAATCTGCAGGGTCGAGCCGATGAACAGGTCGGTGGCGTAGAGCCCCGCAGACTGGCAGTACATGCGGTTCGAGGCCATGGAGCCGTCGCGGCCGGTGAAGAATATGTCCGGCCGAGCACGCATGTAGTCGTCCATGCCGACTTCCGAGCCGAAGCTGTGGACCTGTTCGACCCAGCCGCTCTCGATGGCCGGGATCAGGGTCGGGTGCGGGTTCAGCGCGAAATGGGTCGCGATCCTGCCCTTCAGGCCGAGCCGCTCGGCATAGGTCGGCAGGATCAGCTCGATGGCGGCAGTATTAAAGCCGATGCCGTGGTTCAGCCGCTTGACGCCATAGGGCTCGTAGATGCCCTTGATCGCCAGCATGGCGCTGAGGATCTGCGTCTCGGTGATCTGGGCCGGGTCGCGGGTGAACAGCGGCTCGACATAGAAGTTCGACGGTGCCGCCACGACGAAATCGACCCGGTCGCCGGGTACGTCGACGCGCGGCACCTTGTCGACCAACTCGTTGACCTGCGCAATGACGATGCCTTGCTTGAACGCGGTCGCCTCGATGACGACGGGCGAATCCTCGGTGTTCGGGCCCATATAGAGATTGCCCTCGCGATCCGCACAGCGCGCCACGGTGAGCGCGACATGCGGGGTCAGATCGACGAAGTAGCGCGAGAACAGCTCGAGATAGGTATGAACCGCGCCGAGCTCGATCTTGCCGGCCTTGAGCGCGCGCGCGATCGCTGCCCCCTGCGGGCCGGAATAGGAGAAGTCGAGCCTCTTGGCGATGCCGGCCTCGAACAGGTCGAGATGCTCGGCCAGCACCACGCCCGACTGCACGATATGCAGGCCCTTCACCACCGCGGGGTCGACCTCGGCGAGCCGGGCGGCGAGAAAGTCGGCCTGCTTCTGGTTATCGCCTTCGAGGCAGACCCGGTCACCGGCACGGACCACAGCCTCCAGCAGCTTCGTCGCGTCCTCGTGGGAGACCAGCTTGCCCCTTGCGTAGCGGGCGGCGGCGGCCAGGCGCTGCTCGCGCGATTGCCGGGCCGTATCCCAAGCGCGTTGCGATGGACCGTTCGATCGGGCATTCATGGACGAACCTCGTGCGCCGGGACGGAAAACCGCCGCGCCTTCGCGCGCGACGGCTTTGCAATTTTCCTGTTCGGTCGCCTCGCCGACCTTGTGGGCGGCCTCCTCGACGGCGGCGGCAACCCGCACGGGATGAGCTTCGTAGACCGAGTGGTTGGCACTTGGCACGACGATGAAGGGGGCCTTGGCGCGCTCATGGTGGAAGCGCTCGAGGTCAGGATTGATGATCTAGTCGTTGCCGGCGACGATGTCCCAACTCGGCTTGGTCTTCCACGCCGCGGCGGCCGGTGTTGAGCGCGACTGACTAGGTCTTAGTTATGGCCACCGAGCGTATTCACATTCGCGCAGAAGTCGGTGTATGGCTGCCTCATGCCCGCGCACTCGTTCTTCATCGCTTCTTGCTTTTCGGCGGGCATGGCCATGAATACGTGCTTGAATTCCTTCAGCGGCTTCATGGTTTTCATGCTGGCATCCGTAAAGAACGGTTTCATGGTGTCCGGCTCATCCAGCGTGCCGGCAATGGCAATGCCGACAGACGGGGAAAACGCAATTGCGGCACCGAGGCAGATAGCTTTGATGTTCATGGGGTATGGTCCTTCCCTGTTTCAATGGTGGTACCAGCGGCAAACTGCGTTGGTGGGTAGAAAAATTAACCCCCAACCTGACTTGTGTATTTTCTCTAACCGCTAGGCTTTTGTCTGAAAGACTGGTGATGACTGGCCGTGCCATGACGAATGCGGTCGCAGCAATGGAGGCGCGACGAACGTCACTTTGGCTGGGCCGGATTATGTCAGAGGGCCGGCCATAGTCTGGACGTCGTGCGCTGGGCCGCAGGCGAGAGAAAATCGCGACCTGCCATAGCCGGCAATGATAAATGCGTTATCATTGTGATAGTGGGCAATGGCGTTCAAAGAGTCTCTTCAGCCTTCCTCACGGAACTCCCGCAGAAAGGTATGGCGCGGATCCTTCCTTGCCACGCAGGTGCTTCACGCGCCGGCAACATGCGCGGATCAGAAGGTCCGGGATGGAATGCCGCTTTCTCGCGCCGAGATGCACCATTGCTTGCGCGATCTCGCGCAGCGGCAAATTGTCATTCATAGCGGTCGTGCTCACGTTTTCGAGCGAACCAGGCCGTCGCTTGCCGCCAGTCTGCCGGGTCTACGTGGACTCAATGTCATAGCGTCATAGAAACAGAGAGCGACAGGTGCATCGTGCCTTGTGTACACAGGCTGACAAACCTGCGGCCCTCGCATCGGTTGTCTTTCCAGAAAGATCGCTATCTTTCGCGTCGGCGCCGATCGGTCGGTTATTTCTGCCCCCCTGTGGGCGGCTCGAATCGGGCAATATTGAAATCACAGCGGCGTTCTCAAAAGACCTCTTGCCTCTGCTTTTGCGAGTATCGCGGCGCCCAGGCATCGGCGTTCCTTGCGTCGGTCAATACCTGATCCGTGCCGTGTGCGGGCGTACCGATGGTGAGGGTCGCACCCCCTCCGGTGCGAGCTCCATCCCGGCGAGCCGACCACCGATGCCGGTCGCCGTGTTTGGGGGTGCCTAACACAGTGCCAAGGAAGCACGTCATGGAAGAGACGGTACTCGCGAAATTTCCAAACGACGGGCCAGATATCAGTCCGGAGTGATCTGGAAGCGGTGCGAGGGCGATGTCGCACGCCCTCTTCTTCGTTGCCGCGACACCATGCGTTCCATTGAGGATTTTCCATGTCGACCTATCTGATCAACCATCTGCGAATCCCTGGCGAAGTACCCAACGGTGAAGGTCTGTCCTATCTCGAGCAGGTCGAGGCTACCGTTGCACCCTATGGCGGTAAGTGGCTGGCGCAGGGCTCAGTTGACGTACTCGAGGGAGCTTGGCCGGGCTCGGTCGTGCTGATGGAGTTCCCAAGCCGCGATACTGCGAGCGCTTGGTACAATTCAGCCGTATATCAGGCGATCGCGCCTCTGCGTGTCCGCAACGCCATCTCCGACCTCGTCCTGATCGACTCGCTGCCCGATGGCTTCACGATCAAGGAATTCGCCAAGGACATCCGTCGGGCGCTCAAAAGAGCCTGAAACGTTTGCTTGTCTCGATTGGTCCGAGCGACGTGCTGGCGCCATCTCCGTGTCCGGACGCGTGCGCGTTGTCGACGTCAACTCTGATGTTCGAGGGCGATAGGCAGCCTGCGCAGGTCCGCAGATTTTGATGAATCGTGTCGCATCCTGATGTTCGCTCGTGCAGGGCACACGCGATTTAGGGAAACCTAGCAAGCCCCGGCTAGTCAATGCCCATGGCAAGTGGCGTCGCCCGTCTGTCCTAGCTGCGCTGCTTGGCCCTGTTTGCACCGCCCCACAGCGAACCGGGATTTGCATGACCCGGATACAGCGCCAGCATCGCGTCATAGAGTTCTCGTGCGTTGGACGTGACCGCGTCGAGGCGATTGAAATCTCGCAGATACTGTTGCGTCTCCGCGACGATGCTTGGGTCGTCCCTGTTCGCCGGCACCTTGTGGCCCGCGATCACCGCCTTCGGCTTCAGGGCAGCCAGCCTGTCCAGCGTGGCAATCCACTCGAGCCTGCTTTCGGTATTGGTCTCGCCGAGATACGGGTGGATGCCGTTGTAGACCACATCGCCCCCAACGATCAGGCCGATCGACGGCACATGCAGGACGGTGGAATGGGCGGTGTCCGTGCGGCCGGTGTCCACAACATCCAGCTTGTGGCCTTCTAAGTCCATCGTGCCGCTCTCAAGCGGATCGGCGACGCGCAGATGCTCCGGAATTTGGTTGGGGAAGAGGCGGCGCCAGAAGTCTTTCTGCCACGCCTCGGTCAATTGGCTGCGCATGGCTCCAACCACCTCTGGCGCGGCGACGGCGCGTGCTTCCGGGAAGCGTCCCAGTAATGCCGCCAAGCCGAAAAAGTGATCCCCGTGACCATGCGTCACATAGATGGTGACGAGCTTCTTGCCGCTGACAGCAACCCAGTCCACCAGCGTGCGTGACTGCTCTACTGTCAGGAACGTATCCACCAGCACCGCGTCGCGCGCGCCGTGGATCAGCGTCGAGGAGTTTGCCACCCACGCCAGGTCCTCCTTGCCCGGCGGCAGATCGCGGGTAAGCCCCGGCCGTGTGACCGTCAGCACATCCCATTGGAGGTCGCTGAGGTGAGGTGTGCTCGATGTCATAGTCAAGGTCCTTAGTCATAACTTTACCGTATACCCTGGAACCGCCCGCGTTCGACTGATGCGGGATGGACGACGGGGCAGCCCGGGCCGACGGGACGGCCGGCTCGTTGCCTGCCATCGGCCAGTGACTATTTTGCGCTTGCCGCGTCCCTGATCAGTGAAGCCACCTGTTTTGGATGGGATATCATGACGACATGGGAAGCGCCGTCGATGGCCACCGTGGCCCGCGACTTGGCCCGGTGGGCCATGAACTCCATCGCGGCCGGCGGGATGTTCCGGTCAGCCGTGCCGTAGATCCAGTATGAGGGCACCGCCTTCCAGGCAGCCACACCCGAGGCCTCGGTAAGAGCTGCCTGCGCCACCGGCCGCTGGGTCACAGCCATCAACCGTGCCTGCTCCGTCGGTACATCGGCGGCAAATTGCTGAGGGAATTTGGACTGCTCAATGTAGAGATCGGTCACGCCATTGCTCAGCATCACCGGCGGAGCGAGCGTGTCGCCAAGTGTACTGCCCAGAAACTTCTCCGTCAGGCCGAGACTAGTCTCGCCCGTTTCGGGGGCGAATGCCGACACATAGACAAGGGCCTTCACATTCGCGTTGCCGTTCGCAGCCTCGGTGATCACTGCACCGCCATATGAGTGACCGACCAGGATCACTGGGCCCGTCAAGGACTTGACCACGGCTGACACGGCGGCTCCGTCGCTGGCCACTCCACGCAGCGGATTGGCGGCCGCTATG
Organism: Mesorhizobium helmanticense; assembly: GCF_003034915.1. Classification (GTDB taxonomy): domain Bacteria; phylum Pseudomonadota; class Alphaproteobacteria; order Rhizobiales; family Rhizobiaceae; genus Mesorhizobium; species Mesorhizobium helmanticense. The sequence continues at coordinate 70,359 of NZ_PZJX01000014.1, forward strand.
ACGTGGAAACGATCCTTTTCCAACTCTCCGATGACGCCGTTCCAGCTCGACGATCCTGCGAAGGCACCGTGTACCAAGACGATCGTGGGCATCGGTTCGTCGGCGCTCTGCGCAGCTCCCGAAAGGCCGACAGCTGCTGCGAGTGCCAGGTTCTTGATCGTTTTGCGCATGATGCTTCGTCCATGATGGAGAAAGTTATATGTGGGAAATCGCCAATCGGTTATGCGTGGTTATACGCGGCCTGCGCTCCGGGTGGGACTTCCAGCAACTGCAGAAACAGCTTCAAGGCGCTAGGCAAAGCGCAGGCGCAGATATGCCACCACGGCAATCGCAAGGCCAATCCATACAAAGGTATATATTAGTTGAACAGTTAGCTGGCAATTAAAACCAAGGTATAGCGTATAATTTATAGTTCGATTTGGCTATTTACTGATCTTCTGTGAAGGCCGGAAGATTTCTATCGAGCATAACGAAGATATGCCCGGGCTTCGCTGGAGTGATGAAACCCGGATTGAGGACGACGTCCAGCGCTGCAGTTGGCGACTGGGATCGTTATGGTACCATGCTTAACAGGATTGACTTCACCGCACCCTTGCAGCACGACGTTGATATTTCGGCTGGCGTCTCCGGCGCAAGCCACCTCGTCGGCCTGCTTTCGTTGGCCACGGCGCTTCCACCGTATGTAGTCGGGCAGGAGGAAGTAGCCGCGATGGCGCAACTCCTTTTCACGGATCTTTTCGAGCGCTCACCGAGTATGGCGAGCGTCTTCGCTAACACTGGCATACGTAAGCGGCACGTCGCGCGCCCAGTTGCCTGGTATCTCGAACCGCGGGGTTGGCCTGAGCGCACCGCTGTGTACGTGGAGGAAGGTAGCCGTTTGTTCGTCGAGGCTGCAAACAAGGCGCTCGACGCCGCAGGATGCGTGGCAAATGACGTGGATGTCGTTGTCTTCATTTCTTCCACGGGGATCGCGACACCGAGCCTGGACGCGGTCGTGCATCGACAGATGGGATTCCGACCCGATATCGAACGCGTTCCGGTATTCGGCCTTGGTTGTGCCGGCGGCGTGAGCGGCCTGGCCATTGCTTCGCGCATGGCTGCGGCTCGGCCCGGGTCGACAGTCCTCATGGTGTCTCTCGAGCTGTGCTCGCTGGCCTTTCGTTCGGACCTTGTTGACAAGACCAACGTGATTTCCACGGCGCTCTTCGGTGACGGCGCCGCAGCGTGTGTCCTGCGCTCTGGTCAGGCAGGCATCGCAATGATCGACGGCGCAGGCGAACATCTGTGGCCGGATACTCTCGGCATCATGGGATGGAACATGGATCCCGTGGGATTTGGCGTCCTGCTTGCACCGAACCTGCCAGCTTTCGCCACGACCAACCTGGGCCCGGCGGTAGAAGGTGTCTTGGCACGCATAGGGCTCGGCACGGCCGACATCGGACGCTTCATCTGCCATCCCGGAGGGGCGAAGGTGGTAACTGCAATTGAGCGCTCGCTGGAATTAAACCAAGGATCGCTTGATCACGAGAGAACGGTGCTAAGCGACTTCGGAAACATGTCGGCACCAACCGTCCTGTTCGTTCTGGCGAGGGCAATTGCCGAGGGACTGCCGAAGCGGACCGCTCTTTTGGCCATGGGACCGGGCTTCAGCGCATCATGCGTGTCTCTCGTGCGGGCGACATGACGATGGAAGCGGTTCTGGTCCTTGCATTGGTAACTCTCCAACGGCTTGGAGAGCTGATCCTGTCCCATCACAACACAAAAAGGCTTCTCGACAAAGGCGCGTGGGAAGCGGCGCCTGCTCATTACCCGTTCCTGGTTATACTTCACGCAAGTTGGCTCGGGGGATTGTGGTGGCTGGCGCCGGGCCGTTCCGTCGACGTGGGGTTCCTGCTCGCCTACCTCGCCGTCCAACCCCTTCGGATTTGGATCCTGGCGACGTTGGGACGACGCTGGACGACACGTATCATCATATTGCCGAACTCGCCTCTGGTTGTGCGCGGACCGTACGCGGTGATCTCGCATCCCAACTATTTGGTGGTCGTCGCCGAGATTGCACTGCTGCCGATGGCTTTCCATCTAGGCTGGTATGCCCTGATATTTTCCGCTTTGAATGCGGCTATCCTGTTTGTGCGCATCCCGGCTGAGAACAAAGCTCTTGGCATTGCGCGTCCGAGGCCAGTCGGTCGCGCATTATGACCGCCGACGAACCGGTCCGGGTCCAATTCGCAACATGGGTAGGCTTTGCTGCGATGTGCCTCGGCATGTTCATGGCCGTGCTGGACGTGCAGATTGTCGCGACTGCGCTGCCAGCAATCCGCTCTGCTCTTGGCATCGGCGACGATCGGATGAGTTGGGTGCAGACCGCCTATCTAATCAGCGAGGTGATAGCGATCCCGCTGACCGGATTTCTGACACGCGCCTTGGGGGTGCGCATCCTGTTTTCGGTGGGCGTCGGCGTCTTTACAGTTGCCTCGATCGGCTGTGCGGCAAGCCACGGATTCGAGACCCTGATCGCCTGGCGGATATTGCAGGGCTTTTCCGGCGGAATGCTTATCCCGCTCGTATTCTCCGCCGTTTTCCTGCTGTTCCCCATACATCTCCAGGGGATTGCGACAATGATCGCTGGAATGCTGGCGGTCCTCGCGCCGAGCGTCGGCCCGGTAGCTGGCGGTTGGATTACAGAGACGACCTCTTGGCATTGGCTGTTTCTGGTCAATGTGACTCCCGGCATCATCGCCTGTGCGTTGGGCATGACGATGCTGGCGAAAGAAAACTTGGACCGATCGCTGCTACGCACTCTGGATGTCCTGGGTCTGGCTCTTATGGCGACCTGCCTGGCCTCCTTGGAGATCGGGCTGAAGGAGGCGCCTACCCTCGGCTGGCTCCAAGGACCTACCCCGCTCCTGCTGGTCCTCAGTCTGGGAGCAGGCGTTACCCTGGGAGCCCGCGTGCTAAGACAGCGATCGCCAGTCCTGAACCTGCACCTCTTCCGCGAGCGGAGCTTTGCCCTCGGCTGCGCACTGAGCTTCATCTTTGGCATGGGACTGTACGGCTCGGTTTATCTGATGCCCGTCTTTCTGTCTTTCGTACGCGATCACGGCTCGCTGACCGTCGGGCTCATCATGCTCGTCACTGGCATCACGCAAATGGCGACATCGCCTGTCGCTGTCTGGTTAGAGCCGCGCACCTCCGCGAAAGTTCTATCCATGTTTGGGTTCGCGGTTTTTGGCTCGGGCCTGGCGATGAGTGCTTTCTCTACGACCGGGACAGACTTCGATGGCATGTTTTGGCCACAGGTCATCCGTGGCTCCGCCATCATGCTATGCCTGTTGCCTCCTACCCGGCTGGCGCTTGGCGACATTTCACCAGAAAATCTCCCTGACGCCAGCGCCTTATTCAATCTCATGCGCAATCTTGGCGGGGCCATCGGCCTGGCGTTGATCGACACGGTCATTTGGGGACGATCTCCAACGATTGCGAAAAAACTTGGCGAGGATCTCCTGGCAGGCGACAGCAAGATTGCGACGCTCATCGGTCTGCCACCCGGATTCGTGACGGGCCCCGTTTCAAAGCATATCGACCCCGCCGTCGAAGCCATCGTGCAGCCGCTTATCCAAAAGGCGGCGCTCACCCAAGCCATTAATGAGGCGTGGGCCATGCTGGCTTGTGCCATGATCTTAGCGTTTACCCTTGCCTTACTTGTGCCGGCGACACGGCGGCCGACACAACCTCAGGCAGCGAGGGCGTAAACAGTAAGCCTGTCTCCGATCCAAATACAGGATCGCAGATCGAGATCCCGCGCGGGCTGGGTGTACCCGCGGAACGCGACGGGAGCCCGGTTTGAGCTACACGCAGCGCCTCGCATGATGGTTTAGGCCCGCTCCCTGATGCTAAAAGCTGATCGAGCTGCGCACGCCTACCAGGAACGCATCGTTGACAGCTTGCTTTCCCGTTTTATCAGGAACATTTCCGCCGGGATGAACAACATACTGAATGTCGGGTTGAATTGACCACCAAGGCGAGACCGCGACGAAGTAATTCAGTTCAAAAACCGTCTCGGCATCCCTAATCGGATAGCCGGCTGAACCAGCGGATGTATCCCTATCCAGGCCGGCCGCCCTGGCGCTAATGCGAGAATGACTTACAGCCATGGTCAGTGTGTCGTCCTTCCGATTTTCGAAGAGACCCTCGATAGCGATACCGGCATCCACCCCCCATGATACAAGGTTGCGGTCGGAAGGTGCCACCTGCCCCCGCAGGAACGCACTGACACTCATCTGACTAGAAGTGAAAAGCGTATTGTCCACCAGGCCATATAACGCCCAATCGCCTCGGTGCGTAAGAGGTTCAACCACGCTGGGATTTGCCAACGATACAACGTTGCCGACACCGTCGCGGCCGAACCGCTGGTCTGCAAATGTGCCCGTATGGTACCAACCGCCGATCTTAAGGGCGATGGCGGGACCGCCGGCCCCGTCTTCCTGGTTGATCTCGTAGGCTAGTTCCCCCATCAGCAGCACACCGCCGCTAGTGCTGAATGTGGTTCCATGCCGGTTACAAACCTGCGGGTCGTCCTGGCAATCGTTCCCAGCTGGATTCCCACTGAATACCCCGGCACGAAGAACGACATCCGGCTGCAAATAGAACACCGCCAGGGCGCCTGGGGTGGCGAGCGGATATGCGGGGCCGCCGCTCGTCATATCTGCCCCGTTTAGAACCGGCCAGCCAAAAGCTCCATTCAGCAAGTTGCCTGCTGACTTCATTACCGAAAAGTCTTCATCGGCTGACAATTGGCCTATCCGAAACAAGTTTTTATTGGGAAACTCCTGCTGAACCCAGGCCGTAAAAAGACGTGTGGTGGGCAACGCATCGATGTTGCTAGGGTCTCCAAGGCTTCCGACGCTGTCAGCCGCGTTCCTTTGGTTCACATCATGGATCTGATAGACCGTCACATGCGCTGACCCGCCTCGCCAGTGCGTAAGCTTGTCGAAATCGAAGTCCGCCGAAGCTTCCAGACGGCCTTCGTAAGTCGTTTGACGCTCGAGTCCGCCTCGCAAATTCGCTATCATTTCGCTTACGTAGTCCAGTGTAAGCGTGATCCCACGATCGGTGAGCGCTGTTCGTGCACCGGACCAGTCGCCGGTCAAATTGCCCCACTCCCAAATCGAATGCGGCGTCGCATCGGCAGCGAGTGTTGGAAATGTCAGCATCGCAAAAACTGCGATTCCGCAAATGCCGCTCCCACATTGAGACTTGAGTCGAGCCATGCGCGACGGCCTATTAGTTCTCATGCGGGTTGTGCCATTCCGAAAACGACTAAGCCCCCGAAGCGAGATCATGCATTGCGATCCAGTATTGCAATTGACTTCATCATCCGTTGCAGCCGAGTCAGCCGCTGATGCGTCGACATCCCTTAAGCCCGCACTACTAAATTAGCGACAAAGTCCTGTCGTATGCAAACGCTGCATACATGTGCTTCTGGCGGTGGCCATAGTTTGAACGCTCGCTGATCGAAATGCCCTCGTTGACCTCGCTCGGTGAGGTGGAAATCAGGCTCGCCAAGTTACCCCCCCGTTGGCCGTAGCGGAATGATCCGGGAACACTGTGATCTTGAGACACGAAAACGTCAACGAGACCAATGTTTCTGGTAAATCCTCCGGGCTTCGGAATGAAGAACGCCGTCCTTGGCGGGAGCTAACGATCCAGAAAATCAAGGCGGATCGACATTGCGTGGGTAGGGCAGGCCGCCAGCTGCATGTATGGTGCTAGTTGCCCAGACTCTTGGCAGCTTCGAGGATGACCCGGCCACCTCGTTGGGATGAGTCGTAGACGGAATGAACGGCTTGAGCAGGTCAGCGGTGCGGTCGGCTGCCCGGACTGCGAGCGAAGAACCGACTTAAGTCTTGTGCCACGCAACAACGAAAAACCGGCCGCAGCGCCAACAGACATTGAATTTGCCGTATGACTAAAACCATTCGGGCAAGGCAGCGCGTGCGGCCGCCGCCAGTGGTGGGATGTCCTCGTCGGGCACTGACGAATAGGGCCACAAAAGCCGGGGCCTGATCGAGCCCCAGCCGCCGGCCGCCGCCATCGCCTTGTCGAGGGCGGCGTCGCTGACGGCAAAGCGTGATCGAAACGGCAGGACGTGGTCGGCGAGAAAGGCCTGTATGCGTGCCTGCATCTCGACGGCTGCTTGCTCCCCGGCTCGTATCTGCGCCCACCATTGCAGTGCCCCTGTCGGGCTAAGGCAGGCGACGTTCGAATAGCTGCCATGCGCGCCGTTTGCATAACCAGTCGCCAGCGTGTGGCCTGGCACGAACACCGAAAAGCCTGGCAGTTTGCGCCGCATGTCGGCGTACCAGTTGGCGTCGCCACCGGGCAGTTTGGCGCCGATAACCGAGGGCACCGCGGTTCGCAGCGCGGCAATGGCTTCGAGGCTCAGCCGCCGCTTGGCGTGCGGCGGGTTGTAAAGCACCAGAGGCGTATCAGGCGCTGCCTCGGCCAGGCCCGAGACGAAACGCAGCACTTCCCCGTCGCTCGGTGGCCACCAGTCCGGCAAGGTGAATTGCACTGCCGAGGGTCTCAGTCCCGCAACGCGCTTCAGCCGTTCGCGTGCGACGCGCGGATTGGCCTGGCAGATGCCGATCTGGAAAGGGATTTCCGCGGCGTCTGCGACGTCCGCCACCATCTCGCTCAGCCGGTCGAATTCGGCTTCCGTTTGGCAATGGAACTCGCATGCCGTGCCGTTGGAATAGACGCCGTGAACGCCCGATGCGCAGAGCCGCGCGACGGCCTCTTGCGTGGCGCTCCAGTCGATGTTGCCATCCGGGCCCACCGCCAGCATCACGGCGCCCCAGATGCCGCGCGGCGCGTGTTCGGGCAGGGCGGCGAGATGGTCGCTCATGTTCGGCTAGCGCAGCGTGAAGGAGAGCGGCGCAAAGTCGCCGAGACTGATCTCGATGCGACCCTTTCTTGGAACGATCAGCAACGGCGACAGCGATCCGGTGGTGATCACCATGCCTTTTCCAAAACCACCGAAATGATCGTCGGCCATCCCGGCGAAAGCCATGATGGGAGAGATGGCATCGCCGAACGGGTATTTGGCCGTCTCGCGCTGGACGATGGTCCCGTCGCAGGAGAGCGTGATCGCCATGCCCTCGACCTTAGGCTCGTGCGCCAATAACTGCGTGCCGATGACATAACCGCCGGTGACCATATTGTCGGCGAGCGAACCGAAAGGGCCGGCTTTGGTCCGGTCGTCGATGCGCGAGCCGATGAGCTCGATACCGAGGACGAAATGCTCGACCGTTTCCATCACAGCCGCATGGCCGGCCCTGGCGATGCAGGGCGTCAGGTCGGCGCCGAGCCGGACGGCCACTTCGATCTCAAGCCCGGCGAAATCGCGTTCGCCAAGGTCGATCGTTCCGTCACCGTTGATGACCATTCCGGCGGGGATTGGCGCACCCGTCGCAATCCCGTCGGGCGGCATCGCCACCTTGGCGACAGGCGCGCTTTCGCCAAGCAGCCTCATGACTTCGCCCCGGACCGCCAGTGCTTCATTGCGCGTCAGGTCGATGAAACGTGACGCCGGCACGCGTTGGCGCGGATTCCTGTGAGCCTCGGCGATGGCCTCGGCAATTGCACCGATATCAGCCGGCATCGGCGATCGTCTCCTCGCGGCGGGATTTGTCCGAAGCAAAGGCTGCCTCGATGATGCCGATGAGCTTGCGCCCATAGGCGCCCGTCACCGGGACGGGTTTGTCGCCAACGATGGCGTCACGCAACGCTGCCCATTCGCGTTTCACAGCATTATGCATCCAGGCTGGCTCGAACGAATCCGGCAGCTCGGTCCACACCGTATCCCGACCGATCATCGCGCCGCGATCCATGTCGATGCGCAGCGTGCCGCGCTCGCAGACGAGGTCCATTGCAAAGCCAACCGCGCCGTTGCGATAGCCGACGCTCTGCACCTGGCCGAGGCCGCCACCCTTGAAGCGCAGCGCCAGCATCGCGGTGTCGTCGGCCTCCTGTTCGTGGAACTTCGCGCCGAGCATGGCGCTCACCGCGATGACGTCGTCATCCATCAGCCAGACCAGACGGTCGAGCGCGTGAATGCCGGCGGTCATCAGCATGCCGCCACCGGTGGCCTTGCGCAGGTGCCAGTCGCGCCGGTTGTGCTCCATCCACAGCTTGATCATCCAGCTCGATGCGACCAATGGCCTTCCGATTTCGCCGGCGTCGATGACCTGCTTCGCCGCCATGCAGGGTTTCGAGAAATGCAGGAGATGGGCGACCATCAGCTTGACGCCGCTCTGCCCCACCGCCGCATTGATCGCATCGCATTCGGCCACGGTTCGCGCCATCGGCTTTTCGAGCATAATGTGCTTGCCGGCCTTGGCCGCGCCGATCGCCATTTCGGCATGCAGCGCGTGCGGGGTAGCGATGACGACGGCATCGACGCTGCTGTCTTCGAGAAGTTCGCGCCAGTCGGTGTAGCCCTTGCCGCCATGTTCGGCCGTAAAGGCGGCCAGCGCCGTCGCGTCTCCACGGCAGGCCGCGACGATGTGTATGCCATCGACCTCCCTGATCGCGCGCGCATGCGCCGCGCCGAAATCGCCTGCTCCGATAATGCCTATTCCAATCATCGTCCTGCCTGGTACGCGGCGTCGATCAGCGACATCGCCGCAACATAGTCGTCTAATGAAATTGCCGGCGCCACCTTCCGCTGCAACCGTTCGAACGTATCGCGCATGCAGAGCCGGTAGCGCGTGGCCGGCAGCTCGACCGGCAGGTCGATAATTGCAGCGTCGTCGAGCGTTGCGCAGACCGCCTTGTCGCCACGGTCGATCAGCGTGGCGTTGGCGCTGACGATGCGCCATTCGAAATCGCCGCCGGGCCGCATCGAGGCGAAAGTATAACCCGCCTCCACTGTGAACACCGCGCCGGCCTCGTCCTCGAACACCAGCAGCGCATAGTCCTCAACCGGAGACCTGTGGATGCGGTTGCCAACCGAAACGGATTTGAGACGGAGCACTCCGCTGGCGAGGCTCAGTGCAGCATCCACACCGTGAATGCCCAGATTGCGCAATGCGCCGCCACCGCCAATCGCGGGATCCACCACCCAGTCAACGCCGTCGGCGGCATAGCGCTCGGGCGGCCCGTTGACGACGCGGAAATGGCAATGCGCGAGTTGGCCGGCGCGGCCTTCCCTGCGCAGACTTTCAAAGGCGATCACCGCCGGACCGAAGCGATTGGGCAAAGGCACGCTGACGAAGGCCTTTCGTCGATGCGCCAGGTCTTGCAACTGGAGCAACGGCGCCGTGCTGCTCGCTGCCGGCTTCTCGAGGATAAGCGGGATATCCGCCTCGATCACGCTGCGCGCCCTGGCGGGTACGGTCGAAGGGTGCCCCATCAGCAGGATCAGATCGGCAGGTGCTGCCAGGACGCCTTCAAATGCAGCAATCGCGCTCAGCGAATTGCGCGCCGCAAAACCCCTTGCATGCGCCTCGTCCTCGTCCCACACGCCGATGATTTCAGCCCCCGCGGCACGCGCCGCATCGAGATGCATGTCGGCGTGCCAATGGCTTGTGCCGGCCAAGACGATCTTCATGTCCCTGATATTTCCTCCAACGACTTGCAGGATATCCTACAAGCCGTTATAGGACAAGTCGTCAACCTCCCGCGCGATGTGGTTATTCGGTGTCGGACAGCAGCGGGAGCAGGGAGCAACATGCCGGTAATGAAGTCGATCGAGCCGCTCAGCCGACCACCGCTTCTGCATGTGAGCGTGCAGGAGAGCCTGCGGAAGTATATCGAGGCGAACAGGCTGAAGGCGGGCGACCCATTGCCGCCGGAGACGTTCCTGGCCCAGCAGCTCGGCGTGGGCCGCAATTCGGTCCGCGAAGCGATCAAGGCGCTGGAATCGATCGGCATATTGGAGACGCGCCGCGGCATCGGCGTTTTCGTCAAGGAATTCTCCTTCAAGCCGCTGCTCGACAATCTGGCTTACGGCCTGCAGGACTCGCTGCGCGATGTCGAGGAGTTGCGCGAGATCCGCCGCGTGCTCGAAACGGGGCTGATCGCCAAGACCATCGAGATGATCAGCGCCGAGGACATCGGCGAGCTTCGCCGGCTGACCGAAAGCATGCGCCAGCGTGCCGAGCGCAGCGAGAGCTTTGCCGAGGAGGACCAGCAGTTTCACCAGATGCTGTTCCGCTGCCAGAACAACCACATGCTGAGCGCCCTTATCGACATCTTCTGGGTGGCGTTCAACAAGGCGTCGGACTTCACCAATCTCGACAATCCGACGCCGCTCGCCACCTGGCGCGATCATCATGAAATCGTCGAGGCGGTCGCCGCCAAGGATGTCGACCGGGCACGCAGCCGGCTCGACGATCACTACAGAGGTATCCAGCAAGTCATCGCCAAGAACCGCACAATTTGAAAAATGCCAAGGGAGGAAACCATGCGCATTAAGACGATAGCCATTGCCGCCGCGCTGCTGCTCGGCACCGGCCTGCCGACCATCGTGCAGGCACAAAGTCCAAAGACCATTGCCGGCGGTTTCGACGTCGGTCCCGGCGGCTTCCCCAAGAACTTCAACCCGCTGGTCGCGACCGGCGGCTTCACCTGGCTCAGCACCTATTTTGAACCGCTGGTCATCTGGAACGCCGGACTGACCGAACTCGAAGGCGACCTGGCCAAGAACTACACGATGAGCAGCGACCAGCTGACCTACACGTTCAACCTGGTCAAGGAGAGCTGGCACGACGGCAAGCCCTTCACCTCCAAGGACGTCAAATTCACCATCGAGCTTGCCAAGAACAAGGCTTCCGGCAGCCTGCTTGCGGCGCGCCTCGGCGATGTCGCGTCCGTGGAGACGCCCGACGACAGCACCGTGATCATCAAGCTCTCAAAACCGAACGGCTCCTTCCTGTCCATTCTTTCGCAGGTGCTGATCCTGCCGGAGCATGCCCTTGGCGGGATGCCGCCGGAGTCGCTGGCCACCAGCACCTGGTGGTCGACCAGTCCGGTCGGCACCGGTCCGTTCAAGTTCAAGAAATACGTCACCGATCAATATGTCGAACTGGCCGCCGACGACGACTATCGTGGCGGCAAGCCGAAGGTCGACGTGCTGATCAACCGCTATTTCGAGAACCCGGCGGCGGCGGTCGCCGCACTGCGGGCCGGCGAGATCCAGTTCACCTATGTCGAGCCCGACGATGCGGCCTCGTTCAAGACCGATGCCAGCTTCAAGCTGATCGAGGGCGGCTCCTACGTGGTCAACTATATCGGCCTCAATCAGAAGGTCGACCTGTTCAAGGATCTGAAGGTACGCCAGTCGATCATGTACGCGATCGACCGCAACGCTATCATCGAGAGCCTCTATGGCGGCGCAGCCAAACCAGCCAATTGCGGCTATGTCGCGCCGCAACTGGTTCCCCAGGGCATCGAGACCTACGCCTACGATCCGGCCAAGGCCAAGGCACTGCTGACCGAGGCCGGCTGGGACAAGATCAATGGCGACAAGCCCATCACCTTGCTGACCTATTACGGCTCGCCGCAGGCCGCCAACGTCATGGCCGCTATCCAGTCCATGCTGGCCCAGGTCGGCATCAACGTCGTGCCGCGCGTCGTCGACACACCGACCTACAACGGCACCGTCTACAAGGAAGGCACGCCGGACTGGAGCGCATTCCCCATGGTCTATGCCGGCCTGCAGAACGGTCCGAACCCGGCCGGCATCAATCCGGGTCTGAACAAGTCGCAGTTGCCGCCCGCCGGCTTCAACACCATGCGCATCGAGTTCGATGATCTGAGCGCGGCTTTCGACAAGGCGCTCGGTGAAACCGATGCGTCGAAACTCGACGCCGCCTGGCAGAATGTTTGCAAGGTGATGAACAAGGATCTTCCCTGGGCAACGCTATGGGTGGCCAATCGTTATGGCGTTGCCTCCAACAAGTTGAAGGACTTCGTCTGGACGCCCGCGCCCGGCGGCGGTCCCTACGCCGCCCATCCAGAGACCTGGGACATCCAGTAGACAGGCGGGTCTCCCACCCACCAATCGGGCCGGCTTCTGCGATGCCGGCCCACGCCATCCACGGGAAAGCCGATGCTGAGCTTCATCGCCCGCCGCTGCGCCACAGGACTGCTGATGCTGGTCGCCCTGAGCCTCCTCATCTTCGTCCTGCTGCGCCTGGCGCCAGGCGATCCGATCGATGCCTATATCAATCCTTCCGTGCCGATGTCGGCCTCCGATCTCGAGACGCTGCGCGACCGGCTCGGCCTCGATCAGCCGCTGCCGCTTCAGTATTTCGGCTGGCTGCGCGCGGCGCTGTCTGGCGATTTCGGCTATTCGATCCAGCGCAGCGGCGTGCGTGTGCTGCCGCTGGTGATGGAGCGCATCGGACCCACCGCTCTGCTGATGGGCATGGGTCTGGCGATCGCCATCGTCGTCGGCATTGCCGCCGGCATCTACAGCGCCGTACGCCGCAACGCCTGGCCCGATATTGCGATGTCGGTGCTGTCCTTCATCGGCATATCGAGCCCGGCTTTCCTGACCGCTTTGCTCGGCCTCTATTTCTTCTCGGTGCTGCTGCGCTGGGCGCCATCCGGCGGCATGCAGACTGCCGGTGCGCCATTCTCGATCTCCGACGTGCTCGCGCATCTGATCCTGCCTGCATGCCTGCTGTCGATCGGCCACGCGGCGCTGATCATGCGCTATATGCGCGCCTCGCTGCTCGAAGTGCTCAACCAGGATTATGTCCGCACCGCCCGCGCCAAGGGCGTGCGCGAGTTCTGGGTGATCATCAAGCACGCCACTCGCAACGCGCTCTTGCCGGTCATCACGCTGATCGGCTCGACTGTGGGCATCGCGATCGGCGGCGCGATCTTCCTGGAGAGCGTCTTCAACTGGCCGGGCATGGGCCTGCTGCTGGTCAATGCCGTCGGCACGCGTGACTATCCGGTGATCATGGGCGCTACGCTGGTCATCGGTATCTGCGTCATCCTGGTCAACATTCTCACCGACGTCGCCTACGCCTTCGTCGATCCGCGCATCCAGGTGGCATGATGACCGCTGCCGCGATCGAACCACCAGCCATCCAGCGCACCAGGGGTCCGCTGCGCCGTGCGCTCGACCGCTTCATCGAGAACCGCGCCGCGCGGGCCGGTCTGCTCATCGTCATCCCGGTGCTGATAGCGGTCATGACCTATCACTGGTGGTGGCCATACGCGCCCAACGCCATTGACCTGAAGGCCATGAACAAGGGACCGTCCGCCACCCATTGGCTCGGCAGCGACGGCGTCGGCCGCGATGTCTTCGCGCGGCTTCTGCAAAGCGGTCGCACTTCGCTGCTGGTTGCCGTCTGCTCGGTCGCGATCTCCATCGTCATTGGCTTCCTCGTCGGCGCCATCGCCAGTTTCGGCGGCCGTGTCGTCGATGCGACCGCGATGCGCTTCGTCGATCTCGCCATGACTTTGCCGCCGGTCATCTTCCTGCTGGTTCTTGCCTCGATCGCCGGCACCGGCATCGCGCCGACAATCCTCGTCATCTCTCTGCTCTCCTGGCCGGTTCTGTCGCGCATGGTTAGGGCCCGCCTGCTCGAATTGCGCGAGCGCGATTTCGTCGTCGCCGCGCGCGGCATGGGGGCAGGGCTGCCGCATCTCCTGTTCCGCCACGGCCTGCCCAATTGCATCGACATCCTCGTCGTCTACGCGACCTTGCAGATCGCCAACGCGATCCTATTGGAAGCTGGCCTCTCCTTCCTCGGCCTCGGCATCGCTCCACCCGAAGCGAGCTGGGGCAACATGCTCAATCTCGCCCGCTCCACCGTCGTCCTCGAACAATATCCTTGGCAGTGGATGTTCCCCGGCGCCGCCCTCGTGCTCACGGTCCTCGCCATCAATTTCATTGGCGACGGCCTGCGTGACGCTTTCGATCCCCGATCCGATCTCAACTGAAGGTTCTCAAAATGCCACTCTTTACCGGCGTCGTGCCGCCCGTCGTTACCCCGCTCAATGCGGACTACAGCATCGACTTTCCGTCGTTCACCCGAACGCTGGAAAACCTGCTCGACGGCGGCGTCCATGGGCTGTTCGTGCTTGGCTCGACCAGCGAGGTGGTCTTCCACGAAGAGGCGGCGCGCAAGACGATCATCGAGCACGCCGTCAAGATCAACAATGGCCGCGTGCCGATCTTTGTCGGTGTCATCGACCCGACCACCGACCGCGTCATCAACCATTCGAAGATCGCCAGGGCGGCCGGCGCCGACGCCATCGTCGTCACCGCGCCCTTTTACGCCCGCACGAGCCAGCCGGAGATCATCGATCATTTCCGCTACATCAAGGATGCGATCGACATCCCGATCATCGCCTATGACATCCCGGTCTGCGTCCACATCAAGCTCGATCGCAAGACGACCGTGACGTTGGCGAGAGAAGGAGTAATCGCCGGCCTGAAGGACTCCAGTGGCGATGACGGCAATCTGCGTTATGTGCTGAAAGACATGGCCGGCGACGCCAGCTTCTTCGGCATGACCGGCTCCGAGATCATGGTCGACACCGCCCTTGCCATGGGCGCGCACGGCGTCGTGCCGGGCATCGCCAATGTCGACCCGCACGGCTACGTGAAGATGTGGAACCTGATGCAGGCCGGCAAGCATGCCGAGGCCCGCGTCGAGCAGGAACGGCTGTTGAAGCTGTTCGAGATCGTCTGGATCGCGCTCGGCCGCACCAGCGCCGGCTCGGCCGGCGTCGGCTCCTTCAAGACCGCCATGCGCAGCCTGGGCATCATCGCCACCAACAGGATGGCCCGTCCGCAGCGCGACCTCAATGCCGAGGAAACCGCCAAGGTCGACGCCATCCTGCGCGACGTCGGCCTGCTCGCCTGACAATGGAAGCGCCGATCCTCCAGATCGCCGGATTGCGTGCCGTGTTCCGCATTGCGGGGCGCGACATCGCTGCCGTGCAGGATATCGATCTGGAGATCGGCTCCGGCGAGACCGTGGCGCTGGTCGGCGAGTCCGGTTCCGGCAAATCCGTTACCAGCCTCTCCATCATGGGCCTGCTGGCGAAGAAGATCGGTCATATCGCTGATGGCCGCATCTCGATCAGGCGGCGCGACGGGTCGGTCACCGAGCTGACCGGGCTGGACGCGGAGCAGCTTCGCCGCGTGCGCGGCAACGACATAGGCATGGTCTTCCAGGAGCCGATGACCAGCCTCAACCCGGTCTACACGATCGGCGAGCAGATCGCCGAGCCGATCCGCATCCATCTTGGCAAATCGCATCGCGAGGCGGCAGCCGAGGCGGTGCGCCTGCTGACGCAGGTCGGCATTCCGGATCCGGCGCGGCGCGCGAAACAATACCCGCACGAACTCTCGGGCGGCATGCGCCAGCGCGCCACCATTGCCATGGCGCTCGCATGCAACCCGACCTTGCTGATCGCCGACGAACCGACGACGGCGCTTGACGTGACGATCCAGGCGCAGATCCTCGATCTGCTTGCCGACCTTCAGGCCGAACGCGGCATGGGCATCCTCTTCGTCACCCACAATCTTGGCGTGGTTGCCGAAATCGCCGATCGCGTGGCGGTCATGTATGCCGGGCGCATTGTCGAGACCGGCCCGGTAAGCGAAGTCTTCGCCCGTCCGCGCCATCCCTACACGATCGGCCTGATGCGCTCGGTGCCGCGGCTTGGCCAGGCAACGGCGCTGAAGGCGGCCGGCACGCCGCTGCCGACGATCGCCGGCAACGTCCCCTCGCTAGCCATGCTGCCCAAGGGCTGTTCCTTCGCTCCGAGGTGCCCGATGGCGATCGACGCCTGCCGTGCCGCCGTGCCGCCGCTGTTCCAGGTATCGCAAACACAGGCGAGCCGCTGCATCCGCTGGGAGGAGCTATGAGCGCGCCGGCTCCCTATCTCACTGTTCGCAACCTGACCAAGCATTTCGCGCCGACAGCGTTCTCGCGCGGGCCTGTGGTCAAGGCGCTGCAGGATATTTCCTTCGACATTCCACGCGGCCAGGTGGTCGGGCTGGTCGGCGAATCCGGTTCCGGCAAGACGACCATTGGCCGTTCCGTGCTGCGGCTGATCGAACCGACCTCCGGCGAGATACGCTTCGACGGCAAGGACATCGTCAGGCTCGGGGCAGGGGATCTCCGCCGCCAGCGCCGCAACATGCAGTATATTTTCCAGGATCCCTTCGCCAGCCTGTCGCCGCGCATGACCATCGGCCAGATCCTCACCGAAGGCCTGGATATCCAGAGGATTGGCAATCGCGCCGAGCGCCGGGCGCGGGCTGAAAAGGCGCTCGCCGCCGTCGAACTGCCGGTCGATGCTTATGACCGCTACGCGCACGAGTTTTCGGGCGGCCAGCGCCAGCGCATCGGCATCGCGCGCGCCCTCACGCTGGAGCCCGAATTCATCGTCGCCGACGAGCCGGTGTCCGCACTCGACGTATCGATCCAGGCACAGGTGATCAACCTTCTGCGCGACCTGCAACTGCGGCTCGGCCTGACGATGCTGTTCATCTCGCACGATCTGGCGGTGGTCGAATATATTTGCGACACCGTCATCGTGCTCTATCTCGGGCGCATCATGGAGATCGCACCGGCGGCGAGCCTCTACGCCCGCCCGCAACACCCCTATACGCGGGCGCTGCTGTCGGCCATTCCCTCGCCGGACCCGACGAAGCGCTCGAAGCGCCAGACACTCAAGGGCGATATTCCAAGCCCGGCCAACCCGCCGTCGGGCTGCGTGTTCCGCACCCGCTGCCCCTATGCGATCGAAGCTTGCGCGGGCGTGGTGCCCGAATTGCGCGAGACCGAGGCAGGACATCTCAAGGCCTGCATCCGCGACGACATCCCGGCGTGAGGATCTTCGTCCATGCCTGTCACATGATGCCGAAGGTCCTGTAGGCTTCCACCGCGCTCATGCCCTCGCGGATCGCCTTGGCGACGAGCCTTTCGCCGCGGACTTTTTCAAGCGCCAGCCGAACCACCTCTTCCTCCGCTTGCCGTGGAATGACCAGCACGCCTTCCTTGTCGCCGAACAGCAGCGTTCCCGATTCGATCCGCACGCCACCGATCTCGAGCGCGCAGCGATAGTCCACGACCTTGCCGCGCACACCCTGGTCCTGTGCGTAGTAGCCGGTGCAGAAGCAGGGGAATTCCAGCGCCTTGATGCCGTCCGTATCGCGGGCGAAGCCGTCGACCAGCGCGCCATGCGCGCCGAGGATCTTCGCGCGGGTCGACATCAGTTCTCCCCACAGCGCGTAGCGCGGCGAGGCGCCGCTGGCAACGTAGATCTCGCCGGGCTTCAGATCATCCAGCGCTTCGAACATCAGCCCGAACGGCTTGGTCATCAGCGGATTGCGTGTCGGCTCATTGGACGGAAAGATGTCGCATTCCAGCACCGGCATCGCCCGGCCGAGCAAGCGTGTCTTCTCGTCGACCGGTTTGAACACGGGCGGCAGGAACTGGTGCTGCAGCGCCAGCGTGTCCATCACGTCTCCGACCACGGCGACGAAGAGCTCCGTCTCGAACAGGCGATACATTTCGGCGTCGTCGGCATAGAGGCGCGTTGTCACGAGGCTTGCCTCCTGATGTCGGTGGATTGGGTGGCGCGGGCAGGCCCCAGCGCCGCTGCGTTCTGGACCAGCGCGCGCATATAGCCGAGCGCAAAAGCCTTTCCGGCGTGCCAGGGCGCGTCGCAGGACATTTCCGGCGTATGATCAGGGATCATCACGCCGTCATAATTTTCGTCGCGCAGGATGCGGACGATCTCGGCCATGTCGATATCGCCGTCATCGACGAAGGTCTCGTGATAGTTCGGCACTTTGCCGCGCACGTTGCGGAAGTGGATGTAGCCGATGCGCCGGCGTCGGGCGAAGCGCCTGACGTGCCCGTAAATGTCGTCGGTTCCCGGCATCTCCTGCAGCGAGCCGAGGCAGAGCTCCAGCCCGTTGGCCGGCGAGTCGATGATGTCCATGAGCCGGTCGTATTTCTCCGGCCGGTTGACGAGCCGCGCGGCGCCACGCAGCGCCTCTGTCGGCGGATCGTCAGGGTGCGCCGCGAGCATCACACCCGCTTCCTCGGCCACCGGCACGATTTCGCGCAGGAAGATTTCGAGCCGCTGCCAAAGCTCGTCGCTGCTGACGGTCACCGGCTCGGCGTTCGGCCGCCCGGCGCGGTAGCGCATGTTCCAGACGACACCGTCGGGGAGAGGCAGGTCGGCATCGATGGCGGCGAGGTCGAGACCCACAGACATGGCCTCGCCGCGGGAAAAAGGGCCGCGCGACCAGCCCCAGACGCCGGCGATGGAGAAATTGTAGCCAATGCAGGGGATGCCGGCGCGCCCGGCATCGCGGACAAGGCGTTTCAGCCCTTCGATCTGCTTCGAACGATCGGGACCGCCGAGAAGCACGTCGGACCAGAAGCGAGGCGAAAAATTCTCGATCGCGGCGATCTCCAGTCCGCTGTCGCGCACGGTCTTCACCAGGCCGCCGAAATCCTGATGGTTCCACAGTTCATCGGTGGAGCAGTCGCCCCAGCCTGCCTCTTCGCCGCCGGCGGAGAGCGAAGGATCGCGGCCGCGAAAATAGTTGGTCAGGTGGGCAACGATGTGGGTGGCGCCCGCCTGTCGGGCAAAGCGGAAATTGTCCGGCGTCAGCGATTCCCGGTAAAGGCCAAGCCCGATCTTCATGGTTCTATCTCACGCCGATGCCGGCGGTCAGGCCGCCATCGATCTTGTAGTCCGCGCCGGTGCAGAACCCGGCCTTCGCCGAGCACAGGAAGGCGATGAGCTCCGCTACCTCCTCCGGCTCGCCGATGCGGCCAAGCGGATGGGCCGCGCCGAAGCGCCTGTAGGCCTCTTCGACGTCGGCATCGCTGCCATTGTCGCCACGCGCCGCCTTCTCGAGGATCGGCGTGCGGATCGAGCCTGGGCTCACCGAATTGACCCGGATGCCGGCCGCCGCGTAGTCGAGCGCCAGCGAACGCGTCAGCGTGTGGATGGCGCCCTTGGTGGTGGCATAGGCGGCAACGTTCTGCTGGCAGGCGAAGCCTTGCACCGAAGCCACGTTGACGATGGCGCCGCCGCCCCGCTTGATCATTTCCGGGATGCCGAAATGCGCAGTCAGATAGATCGATCCGACATTGACTGTCATCGCCCGGTTCCAGGTTTCCCAGTCGGTCGTCGTCGCCGTTCCGTACGGATGGACCGCGGCGGAATTGACGATGATGTCGATGCCGCCGAACCGTTTCACGCCGGCCGCGACCGCGTCGCGAACCTGGTCGGAAACGGAGACATCCACTGTCTGCACCAGTGCATTCGCGCCGGCTTTGGTGAGGCTTTCCTGCATGGCGGCATTGGCCGCCCGGTCGATGCCGCAGGCGATAATCGCAGCGCCGCCCTGCGCCAGGCGCCTCGCTGTGGCGAGCGCGATGCCGGTCGTGCCGGTGATCAGCGCAACCTTGTTCTCAAAGTCAGACATGATGCAAATCCTTGGAAGATGTCGGGTTGGGCTGCGCCGGGATTGCCGGCGAGGTCCGGGTCCGGGCGTTTTCGAGATCGTCGGGAACGAAGCGCAGGCCGAAATCGAGATGTCGGCTCATCAGGTAGCTATAGGCGATACGGTCGCGTGCGCGCAGCGCCGCGATGATCTCGCCATGGGCGCGGCGTGTTTCACTGAGGATCGGCCGGATGGATTTGCCGACGGTCATGATGTGCAGGATGACCGGCGAGAGGAACTGATAGGTCTGTACCAGCATGCGGTTGCCGGCGAGCTTCACCAGCGCCAGGTGAAAATCGAAATCGCGCTGCGCCGCCTCCTGGACATCCTTGCTGGTTTCGATCAGGCCGTTGACCTCGTCCAGAGCGTCGAGTTCGGCGGCGCTGGCGTTGAGAATGACATGGTCGCCGATGCTCGCTTCGATGATGCGGCGAAATCCCTGGATGTCGTGGAACGAGGTCTTCGAGATATCCATCTGCGCGGCGAAAAAATTCTGGATCGCCACGTTCTGGCGATCGGCCAGCACCGCGCCGACGCGCGGCTTGGGATCGATCAGGCCATAGGTGCGGATGGTGCGCAGCGCTTCGCGGATCGTGTTGCGGCTGGCGCCGAACAATTCGCAAAGCTCCCGTTCGGTGGGCAGGACGTCGCCGACGGACATGGCGCGATTGCGGATGAGGTCGAGGATCTGCCGCACGGTCTGGTCGACGGCCGAGCTGCTGACCCCGGCATCTTCCGTCGCTTCCGCCCGGTCCTGACCAGTCTGCTCCAATGGGATGTCTCCTCGCTATTTGTTGGACCAGTACTAAGGTCAAATGGGTAATAAATCAACGGCACGCTGTCAAAACGACCTGAAGCGGTTGATACGAGCCGCATTCTAGCGTGTTGACAGCACTGTGGTCCAACAATATGGTCGCCCTCTCACATTTAGGAGGCCTTATGGAACAGTGCTGGCGCTGGTATGGACCGGACGACCCGGTGACGCTCGATCATGTCAAGCAGGCAGGTGCGACAGGCGTGGTTTCGGCCCTGCACGATATCTATGATGGCCGCGCCTGGCCGCTCGAGAGCATTCAGGCGCGCAAGCGGATCATCGAGGCGGCAGGGCTGACCTGGTCGGTCGTCGAGAGCATCCCGGTCCATAATTCCTTCAAGATCGGCGCACCGGAACGCGTGCGCTATGCCGGCTATTATCGCGACAGCATCCGAGCGCTTGCGAAGTCCGGCATCGCGACGATCTGCTACAATTTCATGCCCGTGGTCGACTGGACCCGCACCGATCTGGCCTACCGGCTGCCGACGACGGGTTATGCCTTGCGTTTCGATGCGATTGATTTCGCGGCCTATGACTTGTTCGTGTTGAAGCGCGGGAATGCCGAGGCAGGCTACAGCGCCGCCCGCATCGCCGAGGCGGAAGCGCGGCTGAAGGAGCTGAGCGCCGAGAAGATCGACCAGATCGAGCGCAACCTCATCGCCGGCCTGCCGGCGACCGAGCGCAGCTACAACCGCGACAGTTTTCGCGAGGCATTGGCGGAATATGATGCGATCGGGCCGAAGGAATTGCGTGACAACCTTGCCTGGTTCCTGCGCGAGATCATTCCTGTGGCCGAAGAGGAAGGAGTGCGCATGTGCATCCATCCCGACGACCCGCCCTTCTCGCTCTATGGCCTGCCGCGCATCGTCTCGACCGCCGAGGATGCGCGCTTCATCCTCAACGCCGTTGATAGCCTAGCCAACGGCCTGACGTTCTGCACCGGTTCCTATGGCACACGCGCCGATAACGACATTGTCGCCATGGTCAAGGAGTTCGCCGACCGTATCCATTTCGTCCATCTGCGCAACATCACCATCGAGGACGACGGCTCCTTCTATGAGGCCGAGCATCTCGAGGGCGGCACCGACATGGCGCACGTCATCCTCGCCTTGATGCAGGAGGAAGCGCGCCGTCGCAAGGAGGGCCGCGCCGACTGGCAAATTCCGATGCGACCGGACCATGGCCACCTGCTCGCCGACGATATCGGCAAGACCAGGATCAACCCCGGTTACTCCTTGATCGGCCGGCTGAAAGGCCTCGCCGAGCTGCGCGGCATCATGCGCGCCGTGGAGCGGTTCGGCTTGGCTTGAGAGTCTCGGCGATAAACGATCGCTGTTTGCGTATGTAAAAACTATTTGTCTAGGTGAAAATACCTGCTACTAAAGCGGGCCGGACACGCATGCCCGGTTCCAGGGAGGAATTGCCTGAAATGACAAGACTGCGCGGTCTTGCGTGGGATCATCGACGTTGCTGGGGTCCGCTCGACGCCAGCGTCGGGCCGTATTGCGCCGCCAATCCTGGCCTAGAAATCGAATGGGACCGCCGCAGCCTCTATGAATTCGGCGAGGGCGCGCTCGGCCCGGTGCTCGGCACCTACGATCTGGTTGTCTTCGATCATCCCTTCATCGGCGATATCGCGCAGGGCGAGTTGATGGTGCCGTTCGATGCCTATTTGTCGGCCGAGCAAATCCGCTTCTTCGAGGACGATTCAGTCGGTGCGTCCTGGCGCTCCTACGAGAAGAATGGACGCCAGTGGGCGTTGCCCATCGATGCTGCCTGCCAGGTCGCCTCCTATCGTCCGGATCTTCTGGAACGCTACGGATCGGTGCCGCGCACGCATGAAGAGGTGGTCGACCTTGGCCGCAATGCGCGCAAGGACGGCAAATCGCTTGGCCTGCCGTTCGTGCCGACGGACGCCATGTGCATGCTTTTGACCCTTGGTCATCCGCGGGAGGATGGCGAGCAATTCATTGCAAGGGAAATGGTCGAGCAAGCCATCGCGCAACTGCGCGAACTTGCGGCGCTATCGCATCCGAATTCGTCGAAATGGAACCCGATCCGCTGCTATGACCACATGATCGCGCATGACGACGTGGTCTATGTGCCATTCGCCTTCGGCTATGTGAACTATTCCGCGAAAACCGACAGGCCGTATCTACGCTTTGCCGACGTGCCGACAGCGCACTCCGCCGGCGCCCTGCTTGGTGGCGCCGGTATCGGCGTCAGCGCCCGGTCGAAGCACCAGCAGGCGGCCATCGACTACGCGCTTTTCCTGTGTTCACCGCAGTATCAGCGTGGCGACTATGTCAGGGCAGGCGGACAGCCGGGATCGCTGGCCGCCTGGAAGGACGCCGGGGTGAACGACCTTTCCGGGAATTTCTTCACCTCGACGCTGCAGACGATCAGCTCCTCCTACCTGCGTCCGACGCATCCTGGCTTCATCGCCTTCTTCCGCGAATGTGCGCCATATGCGGCCGCTGCCATTGCCGGCGGCATCCCGGCAGCCGAACTCGCCGACCATGTGAACCGCCTCTACCGTGAAACCAGGCAAGGCCAACCCCAGCGGAGCGTCGCGTGATGGCCGCCAGCGTTGCCGAAACGCTCGACGAAGGCGAAGGTGGCCGCAACGGCTATCGCGTGCCGGCGGTGGAGAAGGCCCTCGACGTTCTGGAGTTCATGGCTTCGAGCGCCGAAACGCTGACCCAGACCGAGATCGCGGCCGGCCTGGGGCGTTCCATTCACGAAATCTACCGCATCCTGCTTCTCTTGGAGAAACGCGGCTACATCTTCCGCACGCAATCGGACCGCTTCCGGCTGTCGCTAAAGCTGTTCGAACTGGCGCATATGCATCCGCCGGTAAACCGGCTCGTCGAATGCGCGCTGCCGGTGATGCGCGAATTGACCGCCAATGCCGATCAAAGCTGTCACCTGGTGGTGCGCGAAGGACAGAATGCGCTGGTGGTGCTGCAGATCGATTCGCCGCTGCCGATGCGCTACTCGGTGGCACTTGGGTCGCATTTTCCGATCCTCGAAACCAGTTCCGGCGCGGTGCTGCTCGCCCATTCGAACCGGGCCGAGCGCGACCGCATCGTCGAGCGCATCGTGGCCGCCGGCGAAGGCCAGGGCACACGGGCCGAAATCGAGGCACGGCTGAATGAGGTCGCCAGCCTCGGTTACGAGATGCGCGCCTCATTGGCCGTCGAGGCCTGCACCAATATCTCGATGCCGGTGCGCGACCACACCGGCGCCGTTATCGCCGCGCTGACGGTGCCGCTGTTGCCGCAAAAGGCGGCGCGGTTCGATCGGCAAACCGTCTTCGAACGCACCTGCGCCGCCGCCGAGAAGATCTCGGCGGCACTCGGCTGGGGCGAATCCACCCCTTCGTTACGTGCCGACCCGGAACGGCGGGATTACCCGTTCAGCGACTGACAAAAACGATAAACCTGGGAGAAGAAACATGCAGTGGTCCAAGTCAATCCTGTTTGCATCCGCGGCCGTGCTGGCCTTGAGTGCGGCGGCTACGCATGCCGAGAACATGCCAAAGCGCATCGGCTACGTCACCAATTACGCCACCCATGAGTGGTATCAGAACGTCATCAAGGGCATGAAGGCTCACGGCAAGGAACTCGGCATCGAGGTCGAGGTACAGGACGCCAATCTCGACATAGCCAAGCAGGTCGCCGCGGCCGAGGACTTTATCGCCAAGGGCGTTGACGTGCTGATTATCACCCCGGTGAATGAAGAGGGTGTGGTGCCGCTGCTGCGTCAAGCCAAAGCCGCCAACGTCCCGGTGGTGCTTGAAGGCAACCCGGTCAAGGGCATGACCACCATGGTCGCGATCTGCGATTATGACACCGGCTATTTCTCCGGCGTCGAGGCTGGCAAATACGCCAAGGAAAAGCTCGGCGGCACCGCCAAGGTGATGAATGTCGGCCTGCCGCTGCTGTCGGCAACCGTGCTGCGCTCGCAGGGCTTCATGGATGGGCTGAAAACCATCATCCCTGATGCGGTTATGGTCCACGACCTCGACGGCGGCGGCAACCCGGACCGCGCGCTCGAAGTGTCCTCGGCGGCGCTGGCCAAGAACGCCGATATCAACATCATCTACGGCATCAACGACTCGTCGTCGCTCGGTGGCCTGCAGGCCTGGAAAGCGGCAGGGAAGTCGCAGGATGGCCTGTTGACGGTCGGCACCGGCGGCGAGGGACTTGCCTTCATAAACGCAATGCAGAACGAGCCTTCCTACCGCATCGAGGCCGCGATGTTCCCGGAAAAGGAAGGCTTTACCGCCATCGACGCCGCGGTGAAGCTCTTCAACAACGAGGAAGTGCCGGAGCACATCGTTAGCCCGACCGCACCGATGAACGGCGACGACTGGAAGAAATACTACGACTATGACGGCACCACCCGCACCATCAAATGGGATGCCGTCAACGCGCTGCAGCCGCCGGCAAAGTGCATGAAGACCTCCGCCGACCTGAAGAAGTAGGGTCCCGGATTGCCCTTCCCGCTCGGCGGGAAGGGCAGCGGGACGGATGCCGACGGCAAAACAGGTCAACTGTCCTGTTTAGGCGGCAGGTCTCCAAATGGCGACGGCACCGATGCCGCCCGGAAATGAAATGGAAATGAGCGAGCTTACACACGCCTCCGCGCCCAGACGTTCCATTGGCGGCCAGCTTCTGGGCAGCAGCCAGCTCGTGCTCGGGCTCATCCTGGCCGCGCTCTGCATCGCCATCTCGATCGCGGCGCCACAGTTCTACTCCGAGGCCAATATCATCGCCATTCTGCGCCAATGCGCGCTGGTGCTGATCGTCGCCTCGGGCATGACCATGCTGATCATCACCGCCGAGGTCGATCTGTCGGTCGGTGCGTCGCTCGCCTTTGTCGGCTGTATCGGCATGGCCGTGCTCAATTCGACGCACAGTCTCGCGCTCGGCATGCTGGCGGCACTCGCCTTTGCCGGCGGCGTCGGCCTGTTCAATGGTCTGGTCGTCACCAGGCTCAGAGTGAACTCGCTGATCGCCACCATCGGCACGATGATGATGCTGCAGGGCGGCGTCTATCTGTTCACGCGCGAGGCGGTGCAGAACCACAATCGGCTGGTGAGCTTTACAGATCTCGGCGCCGGCTATGTCGGCGCGGTGCCGGTGCCCGTGATCCTGGCGGCGCTGATCTTTGTGGTTGCCTATGTGACGCTGCGCTTCACCACGCTCGGCCGTTACCTCTATGCGGTCGGCGCCAACGAAAAGGCGGTGCGCCTGTCCGGCCTGCGCTCGGAGCGCCTCAAGCTGTTTGCCTTCGTCGTCACGGGCCTCTGCGTCGGTGTCGCCGGCATGATCCTGTCGTCGCTGATGAATGCCGGACAGCCGACCGCCGGGCGCGGCTTCGAACTGACGGTGATCGCCGCCGTCATCCTCGGCGGCACCAGCTTGCTCGGCGGCCGCGGCTCGCTATTCGGCACATTGCTCGGCGTGCTGGTGCTCAAGGTGATCGACAACGGCATCATCATTCTCGGCTGGAACCAGGATCTGCAGATGGTGGTGCCGGGCGTCGTCATCATCCTGGCAACCTATCTCGACATCATCCGGAACAGAGCCAATGTCCGTTGATTTCCTTCACCCCGGCGAAGGCACGGCCATCGATACAGATGTGCCGGCGCTGGAACTGCGCGGCATCGACAAGCGCTTTCCGGGCGTGGTGGCGCTGGACAATGTCGATTTCACCCTCGAAGCCGGCAAGATCCATGCCTTGATGGGCGAGAACGGCGCCGGCAAGTCGACCCTGATCAAGATCATGGCCGGCGTCTACGGCAAGGATGCCGGCACCATCCGCATGCGTGGGCGCGAGGTCGACATCAAGTCGCCGCGCGACAGTCTGAAAGAGGGCATCAAGGTCGTGTTCCAGGAGATCGCACTGATCTCCGAATTCACCGTCGCCGAGAATATCTTCCTGGAAGGCTACCCGACCGGCAAGGGCGGCTCAATCGACTGGAAGAAGATCCGTGCCGATTCAGCCGCGCTGTTCAACCGCATCGGCTTCAACGTCGATCCGGCGGCGCGGACCGGATCGCTGCCGGTGAGCCAGCAGCAGATGGTCGAGATCGCGCGTGCGCTCGCTCACGAAGCCCGCGTCGTGGTGATGGACGAGCCGACATCCTCGCTGACGCCGAACGAGGTCTCTCTGCTGTTCACGGTCATCCGCCGGCTGGCCGCACTCGGCATCGCGGTGGTCTATGTCAGCCACAAGCTCGACGAGGTCTTCGAGATCGCCGACACGGTGACGGTGCTGCGCGACGGCCGCCACATCTCGACCAGGCCGATCGGCGAGCACAGCAACGATACGCTGATCCAGGACATGATCGGCCGGCGCATCGACAATCTGTTCCCCCGCAAGCGCGGCGCGCCCGGCAGCAAGGTCGCCCTTTCCGTGGAGAACCTCAGCACGGCAAAGAAGCTGAACGACGTCTCCTTCGAGGCACGCGCCGGCGAGGTCCTTGGCTTCTTCGGCTTGATGGGCGCCGGCCGTACCGAACTCGCCAAGGCGATCGTCGGTTACGACCCGATCACTTCGGGTACGATTACGGTCGACGGCAGCCGCCTGCTGCCGCACGACACGCGCACGGGCGTCCGGCTCGGCATCGGCCTGCTCACCGAGGACCGCAAGAGCGAAGGACTGATGGGCGAACTGCCCGTCTACCAGAATGCCAGCCTTGCCTCGCTCGGCGCCTTCGCCCGCCTGGGGTTCGTCGACAAGGCCAGGGAACACCGGGCGGTGCAGGACTATGTCGACCGCTTCCGCATCAAGACCCCCAGCCTGTTCCAGCAGGTGAAGAACCTGTCGGGCGGCAATCAGCAGAAGGTGCTGATCGCGCGCTGGCTGATGCGGGGCCTGAAGGTGATCGTCGTCGACGAGCCGACTCGCGGCATCGATGTCGGCGCCAAGACGGAGATCTTTGCACTGATCGACCGGCTTGCCGGCGAGGGCCTGGCGGTCGTCATGATGACGTCCGAAATGCCGGAGCTGCTGGGTCTTGCCGACCGCGTCGCGGTGATGTGCGAAGGCCGTTTGACCGCGATCATGTCGCGCGATGAAGCCACGCAGGAGAAGATCCTCAATGCGGCGATCGGATGAGACCATGATGCTTCATTACAGCAGCGATCGGCCCTACTTCTTCGAAGGGAGCAAGCAATGAGCCTTGCAAGCACGGCTTCCCTCAAAGACCAGCCGTCCATGCTGGCGCGGCTCTTCGCCCGGCAGGAACTGGCGCTGCTCGCCTGCCTCATCCTGGTGCTGGCGTTCTTCTCGGTCACGGTCGAGAATTTCCTCTCTGTGCGCAACTTGACCAACGTGCTTGGCCAGGCGTCGTTGCCGCTGATCGCCGGCATTGGCTGTGCCATCGTCTTCATTTCCGGTGAGGTCGACATTTCGATCGGCTCGCTGCTCGCCACCATTGCCCTGCCGCTGATCATCATCATGAACGACACCAACTCATTGCTGGTTGGTGTAAGCGGCGCGCTGCTGTTCGGCCTGATCGTCGGCGTGGTGAACGGCTATCTCACCGCCTATGCCGGCATCAACTCGCTGATCGTGACGCTGGGCACGATGTTCATCATGCGCGGCGGCGTCTACCTCTACACCGGCCAGCGCGCCATCCCGGACGATGCCAGCCTCGACAGCTTCATCGCGCTGTCCGATGGCCGCCTGTTCAACGTCATCCCGTATTCGGCCGTCATCGCCATCGTTTTGCTCGCCGCCTTCGCCTACATGATGCAGCACCGGCCGTTCGGGCGGCAGATCTATGCCGTCGGCGGCAACCAGGAAGTGGCGCGGCTGGCGGGTTATGACGTGCGGCGCGTGAAGTTCATCTGCTTCATCATCAGCGCGCTGCTGGCGACGGTTGCCGGCATTATCCTGGCAGCGCGTGTCGGCTCGGCGCAACATACGGCAGGATTGAATTTCGAATTCCAGGTCGTCGCCGCGACGGTGCTCGGCGGTGTCAGCCTTGCCGGCGGCATCGGCAGCCTGAGCGGCATGGCGCTCGGCGTGCTGATCCTGCAATTCCTGTCCAATGGCCTGCGCGGTCTTGGCCTGCCGACCGAATGGCAACTGGTCATCACCGGCATGATCATCATCGCGGCTGTCGCCTTTGACGAAGCAAAGCGCCGGCGCGCGAATGGAGGCTGACATGGCTCGTCTTGAAGGAAAAACCGCCGTCATCACCGGCGCCGCCGACGGCATTGGCCACGCGATCGCCGAGGCCATGGCGCGAGAGGGCGCGCATGTCTTCCTCGGCGACATCGCCGACAAGGCCGGCGAAGATTTCGCCGCTGCACTGCGCGCGGCCGGCCACCATGCCGACTATGTGCACTGCGACGTGTCGCAGGAAGCCGATATTGCCCGCCTCATTGACAGCGCTGTCAAGAAGACGCGGCGCCTCGACATCATGGTCAACAACGCCGCCATCGCCATTGGCGGCATGCCTGTGCATGAGATGACGGACGAGCAGTGGCACCGGCTGATCGCGGTCAACCTGACCAGCGTGTTTCGCGGCTGCAAATTTGCCCTGCCTTACATGATCGCGCAAAAGTCGGGCTCGATCATCAACATGGCCTCGGCGCAGGGTCACATCGGCCTCGATGGCTGGACCGCCTATGCTGGCGCCAAGGGCGCGGTGATGGCGATGACGCGCCAGATGGCGGTCGAGTTCGGCCCCATGAACATCCGCGTCAACTCGATCTCGCCGGGCACCATCAACACGCCGATGAACGACAAATTGATCAAGGAGATCGGCGGCAACCTGGCCAAGGCCTGGGTCAAGATGCATCCGCTCGGCCGTATCGGCGAGCCTTCCGAAGTGGCCGAGGCCGCCGTCTATCTCGCCTCGGATGCCGCCGGCTTCACCACCGGCACCGACCTGCGCGTCGACGGCGGGCTGACCGCGGCACCCCGCTACGTTCCTGAACTGCTGTGAAAACACGAAACGAGACATGAAATGAACAAGGCCCTCGAAGGCGTCCGCATCCTCGATTTCAGCCATCTGCTGCAGGGGCCGTTCGCCACGCAATTGCTTGGCGACATGGGCGCCGACGTCATCAAGATCGAGCGCGCCGGCGCCGGCGACATGTTTCGCGGCATGACATTCTTTGCCAAATGGGTGGGCGGCTCGGAGAGCCCGAATTTCCTCGCCTGGAACCGCAACAAGCGCTCGATCGCGCTCAACCTGAAGAGCCGCAAGGTGCATGCCATCATCATGGAGATGGCCAAGAGCGCCGACGTGGTGGTGCAGAATTTCCGCCCCGGCGTGTTGGCCAAGCTCGGCTATGGCTACGATGACTTCAAAGCCGTCAATCCGCGCATCATCTATTGCTCGGGGTCCGGCTATGGCGAGGAAGGCCCCTATGTCGAACGCCCTGGCCAGGACATGCTGATCCAGGGTCTTGCCGGGCTGATTGCCAACACCGGCCGTGGCGACCAGGCTCCGGTTCCCGCCGGCGCCGGTCTCGCCGACCAGATCGGCGCCATGAACATGGTCTACGGCATCCTGTCGGCGCTCTATTATCGCGAGAAGTCCGGCAAGGGGCAGAAGATCGAGGTCAATTTGCTGGCCGGCCTGCTGGCGCATCTCAACCAGGAATATGTCGCAGTGCTCAACCTCGGCGAGGATTTCGTGCGGCCGAATTCCGGCATAGGCCATCCCGGCATGCAGGCGCCGTTCGGCATCTACGAGACGAAGGATGGCGGCTACGTGTCGATCGCCATGAGCCCGTTCAAGACGCTGTACGAGGTGCTGGAAGCGCCGCAGCTTGCCGTCTATGACGACCTGAAAACCCTGTTCGACAAGCGCGACGAGGTGTTCGAGGAGGTCAATGCCGAGACCAGGAAATTCGCGACGCGAGATCTGTTGGAGCGGCTTCTGGCGGTCGACATCTGGTGCGCCGAGGTGAAGGATATCCGCCGCGCCGCGGAGGATCCGCAGGTCAGGCATATGGGCATGATCACCAGCTATGATCATCCGCGCGGCGGCAGGGTGAGGGTGGTCGCACCCGCGGTCAAGATGAGCGAGACGCCGGCGACCATCGATCGGCCGGCCCCGCTGGTCGGCCAGCACGGCCGCGAGATCCTGGCCGAGTTCGGCCTCTCCAAGGACGAGATCGCGGCATTGGAGGCGTCCGGCGACATGACCGTGGACGCGGCCTGACGATGAGCGCCTACCGGACACTCACGGTCGAAACATCGGGCCGGGTCGCGATCGTCACCTTCCGGCGCTCCGACCAGCTCAATGCCATGAATCGGCTGATGCAAGGCGAGATCACCGAGGCTTTCGAGGCGCTGTCGGGCGATGCGAGCGTCGGTGCGATCGTGGTGACCGGCGAGGGGCGCGGCTTCATGGCCGGCGCCGACATCAAGGAATATGCGGCGCAGACCACCGAGGAGTTCGACACCTTTCAGGCCGCGGGCACGCGCATGTACGCGGCAATCGAGGAAAACCGCAAACCGGTGATTGCGGCGGTCAATGGTTTCGCGTTGGGCGGTGGCATGGAACTGGTGCTGTGCTGCGACATCGTGATCGCCAACCAGTTCGCGAAGCTCGGTCTGCCGGAGATCAAGCTCGGGTTGGTCCCCGGTGGTGGCGGCACGCAACGCAGCGTCGCCAGGCTCGGCCGCAACCGCGCCAATTTTCTGCTGATGACCGGCGCCATTGTGCCGGCCTCCGAATTCATCGCTGCCGGCCTGGTCAACGAGGTCGTCGATGTCGACCGACTGATGCCGCGCGCGCTGGAGCTGGCCGACATGATCGCCGCCGAACCCCCCGCCGCCATCGAAGGCCTGAAGGTGCTGACGGCGCACGCCGTATCAGGCGATCTGGCCAATGGCCTCGCCATGGAGCGCGACATTCTGGGTGATCTCTACCGCAGCGACATCGGCCAGCAGCGCGTCAAGGAGTTCGCCGACAGGAGCACGACAAAGGTGAAGAAGGCCGCGCCGTGAAGGGAGACGACGACTATCGCGGACTGGGCTGGGCGCATGGCGCGTTGACCGTCCAGCGGCTCGGCGCGATGCTGGCTCCCGTCACATTCCTGCTTGCGGACGGCCGGCAGGTTTCGCCGATGCACGTAGCACCCTGGTCGCATGAGCCGGAGGCGGAAGCACTGCCAGGCATTCTGCGCAAGTTGCGCGGCGAATGGCCCTGTCTTCCCTTCGGCTATTCGGTGCCTGCCGACGGATGGCCCGAGAACTGGGCGCGTGTGATGGGCCCGCCGGAGCCGGACGAAGAAATCCATGGCCATTGCTCCAATCATGATTGGGCCTGGTGCGACAGCACGGGCGGGGCATTGTCGCTGATGCTCGCCTATCCCCAGGGAAGCCCGGTCGAGCGCGTTGAACGCACGATTACGCCCGATCCGTCGGGACCGGCAATCGACATCGAATTCAAGGTCGTCGTTCGCCGCGCCTGCCGCCTGCCGATCGGCTTGCACCCGGTGTTCCGGTTGCCGGGAGAAACCGGTGCCGCCACGCTCGAACTCGGCTGCTTCGACCATGGCCGCACCTATCCACACGACGTCGAACCCGGCGCGGCGCTGTTTGCCAGAAACGAAACCTTCGCCGACCTAACCAGCGTGCCCGCGCGTGCCGGTGGCGTGGTTGACGCCTCCCACGTGCCTCTGGCCGCCGATACGGAGGAGCTGCTGCAGATCGACGGCCTCGACGGCAGTGTCGCGCTCGCCAATCGAGCGGAGGGGTACAGGGTAAAACTCTCGTGGCAGAAGGAGCATTTCCCGAGCCTTCTGCTCTGGTACTCCAACCGCGGCCGCAAGGCAGCACCCTGGAATGGGCGTCATGTCGCCATCGGCATCGAGCCGATCTGCTCGCCCTTCGGGCTTGGTCCGGCGACCGCACTGGCCGACAATCCCATCGCGCAATCCGGCACCGCGACGGCGCTGGAATTCTTGCCGGAAAGACCGTTCGTCACCCGCTACCGCATCGAGGCATCCGCGCTGTGACAGACCGTGCCGCAATGTCTCTGGTCAAGCCGAACCGGCCGCGCTTCACCGATGTCGAGGGACTGGCCGCGATGGTCGGCCACGGTGACTCGCTTGGCGTCGGTGGTCACCATTTCGCGCGGCTGCCGATCGCATTGCTGCGTGCGATAGCCGGATCCGGCGTCAAGGATTTGCGCTACGTTTGCTGGGCCGGCGGCTTGCCGCTCGAACTGCTTCTCGAAGCCGATGCGGTGGCGGAAATCGACCTCTGCTTTTCCAGCCTGGATATTTTTGGCCTTCCGCCACGCTTCCGCGCGGCAGCCGAGACCAATGCAGTGCCCGTTCGCGATTGGACAGCGCTTGCCATGATCCAGGCGCTGCGGGCGGCGCAGCAGAACCTGCCGTCGATGCCGTTCCAGCTTCCGGCGGGTTCGGACATGCTGGCGTGCGTGCCGGGTGCAAATGCCAGGCCCGATCCCATTGCCGGGACAGATACCGGATTTATCCCACCGCTTAGGCTTGATACGTTTGTTGTTCACGCCCAGCGCGCGGATGAAAGCGGCAACGTGCAAATCATCGGGCCGCGCGCGCTGGACTTCGCCATGGCGGGCGCGGCACGGCAGGTGCTGGTTACGGTCGAGGAAATCGTCCCGGTTGGGGCGCTGCGGCGGGACGGGCGCCAGAGCATCCTCACCCGCAATCAGGTTTCGGCCATAGCGCTGGTGCCAGGCGGCGCCTATCCGGCCTCGTGCCTGCCATTCCATGTCACGGACTATCGGAGATTGTCGGAGGTGTTCGCGACCAGGGACACGCCTTTGGCGGACAATCTGCGCCTGCCATCCGATGGCGTACCGGAACTGCTTCAAAAAGCTGCAAAGGTCCGCGCTGAAACGGTCATCGCAATGCCCGCGCTCATGCGCAGCGAAAAGAACGCTTCCGTCGATGAGATCATCGCCGCGCGCATTGCCGCCGAACTCGACAATGAGAGCTTTGCCAGCGCCGGCGCGGTATCGCCGCTGGCCAATGTCGCCTACCGGCTGGCAAAGGCGACGCACGCGCCGGACATGATCATCGCGACGATGAGTTGCGGCCACCTCGACATCGCGCCGAGCCCGATGATCCTGTCGCTGATCGAAAGTCTGGATTGCGAGACGGCGGTGGCGCATGCCGGCGGCGACGACACCTACTCGACCTATTACCAGGCGGGTGCTGTGACGCATGAGATTGTCGGCGCCGCACAAGTCGACCGGCGTGGCCGTGTCAACACGATCGCATTGCGCAAACCAGGCGGCGGCCTCATCCGGCTGCCCGGGCAGGGCGGCATGGCCGACGTCGCCAACATGCACCGCGACTACCTGCTCTACATCCCCCGCCATTCGGTCCAGTCGCTGGTGGATGAGGTCGAGATCGCCAGCTCGGCCCGTGGACTGCTGACGCCGGCCGAGCGCGAGCCCATGGGGTATCGCACCGGCAAGGCGCTGGTCTTCACCGACCTATGCGTCTTTCAGCTCGATCAGACATCCGGGGAATTGACCGTCATCGAAACCATGCCTGGTGTCACGCACCAGCAGATCCGTGATGCCACCGGGTTTACGGTGACGTTCGAAGCCGAGTGCCGGGAGATGGCACTTCCGTCCGAAGAGACGCTCGCTGTCCTGCGAAGCCGGATCGACCCGCTCGGCCTGCGTCGTCTGGAATTCGTCAGCGCCAAGGAGCGCGGCGCGCTCATCGCCGAGATCCTCGCCGCCGACCGCATCATGGTCGAGCGCTGCATCGCCGCGCAGAACTCGCCCATCGCAAGCTGAGGAACGTTCCATGGCAAAGCCATTGCTCGATATGTCCGCCGCGCGCGTCTTCTTCGACGGCATCTTCACCAGCCCGCGCGTCGCGCATCCGGAGGGTGTGGCTGTGCACCGCGATGGGTCGATCTGGTGCGGCACCGAAACCGGCGACCTCTTGCGGCTGGCCGCCGATGGCGGCTCGGTCGAGCGCATGGGCGGCACGGATGGTTTTCTGCTTGGCATTGCTTTCGACAGCGCGGGGAACTGCTTTGCCTGCGATTTGAAGCATGCCGCGATCTTTCGCTGGGATGTCGCGACGGCGCACATGGAACGCTTCGCTTCGTCCGGCATTCGCGTGCCGAACTATCCGATCGTTGATGAAGCGAGGGGTTGGCTCTACGTGTCGGACAGTGTCGGCGAGGACAATCGCTCGGGCATCTTCCGCTATGACCTCAAGACCGGCGAGGGCAGTTTGTGGTGCCGGGAGATCATGTCGTTCGCTAATGGCATGGCCATGGCGCCGGATGGCAACGGTCTCTATGTCGTGGAAAGCAACGCGCCGTGCATCAGTCATGTGCCGATCCTTGGCGACGGTACGGCAGGGGCGCGGCAAGTCATCGTCGAGAGCGTGCACAATGTTCCCGATGGCGTGGCCTTCGCACCCGACGGTTCGCTGTTCATCTCATGCTACGAGCCGAGCCGGATTTATCGCTGGCGCCAGGACAGAGGTCTTGAAGTGCTGATCGAGGATCCGGCGGCGACCACGCTGGCGCACCCCACCAACATCGCCTTCAAGGGCGACAAACTTTACACCGCAAATCTTGGTCGCTGGCATATCACGGAGATTGATTTGGCAGCACTTCCAAAGGCGGACCGATAAAGGTCGCGATTCCGGCTTGGCTGACACTCGCGAATTCACCCCGGCGCGGCGGAAGGAAGCAGGATGGCGAGCAGAGTCGACATTGCATGGGGATGACACTATATAGCGGCGGCTTCGACGGCTCACGTCCGTGGAGCGACCGTAAATGCGCTACATGTTGTGACACCTTTTGTGATAAATGTCGGTCTTAAAAAACCGGGAAAAAGCGAATAGAAACAATAGCGCGGGATCGCCATGGATCCCAGCGAACGGTACCAGTCTCCTCTAGAACAGAACGTGCTCCTTGAACCTGCGATTCCTTCAGCTCTGTGGAGCTTGGACAAGATTGGCTTGCCGGGTGACGACGACTCGGCTGGAATGGAATATGCATCCTTTGCAGGGTGGCGACGTTTATGATTACCAACGGCATAGCCGCCAGGGAACAGCAGTATGAGTGAACACGCGATCGAGTTCTTGCAGGGGTGGATCGGCGAAAAGGTCCAGTGCCAGCCCTCGCCGGAGAGGATCGAGAAGCAGGCCGAGACCCTTGCGAAGGAGTGCGCGGCCAAGGCTGCGGAAGCCGGCATACCCCTGGAGGATATTCAGGAAGAGGTCGGCGACATCCAGGAGCTCATCGCGTCGCGGCTGGAAGAGGCAGCCGAGGCCGAAGAAGACGAAAAGAACGCGAGCAAAGCTGCCGAGTAGAAATGCCGAATCCGGCGAAAGAGGTCGCGGCTTTCAAGCCTGTCTGACGGCCCGTACGGCCTCTATTTCTTTGGACCCGCACCAAACCTGTTCATGAGCCATGCCTTCGGCAGCGCCGGCACGAAATTGCCGTCGCGCCCGGTCATGTCGTCATTGGCTATGAGCGCATTGAGGATCGCTTCCTCCACCCCCTGGATCACCGCGTCGAAGAACGGATCGATATCGATGTCGGGGATGAAGTCGGCCTTGGCGATGCGCCCTGACGGCGTCAGCGCCGCCTCCGGGTTGGCCGTAGAAAAGGCCAGGAAAATATCGCCCGAACTATGATAGCCGAACCCGCCGGTCATGGCGACGCCAAGCGGCACCCGCCGCGCCAGCCGCTTCATCTGATGCGGCAGGAATGGCGCGTCGGTGGCGACGATGGCGATGATCGAGCCCTTTTCGGCGCGTGGCGTGCCTTCGCGGATCGCCGGCTCCTTGAGATCGGGCCCGGCGCGCATGCCGCGAATGGCCAAATTATGCCGCCTGCCGAAATTTGCCTGCACGAACACGCCGACCGTGTATCGCCTGCCCTGCCATTCGGCGATGCGCGACGCGCTGCCGGAGCCCGCCTTGAAGCCGAAGCTGATCATGCCGGTGCCACCGCCGACGCTGCCTTCCTCAATCGCCCCGCTTGCAGCCGCATCGAGAGCGGAAAAGACATGCTCGACCCCAAGATGGTGGCCATTGATGTCGTTGAGGAAGCCGTCATAAGTTTCGCCCGCCACCGGTAGCGCCCAGGCGCTTTCGAGCGATTGCGGCAGTGTCTTCTGCATCCAGCGCAAGGTCGCGTCGCGGCTGACGCCGCAGGAATGCGTGTTGGTGATGGTGACCGGAAAATTGAAGGCGCCGGTTTCCTCGATAATATGCGAGCCGGTCAGTTCGCCATTGCCGTTCTGGCTGAACATGCCGGCAAAGACCGGCGTGGCGAGATCGGCGCGCGGTCTGGGCAGGATGGCGGTCACGCCGGTGCGCACCGGTCCCTTGCCGACCACCAGCGGCCCGTCGCCCATAATCAGCGTGGTGTAACCCACGGCGACGCCGGGCACGTCGGTGATGGCATTGAGCCGGCCAGGCGTGCCGTCAAAACCGATACCGAAGGCTCTTGCGCGCCATTTGCCGGAAGGCGTCTGTTGGTGCGGATTGCCGGTCATGGGTGCATAGAAGTCATAGGTGTTCAAAAGCCATGGCTGCTCAGAACAGGGAACCCTGGTTGCCGGGCTCTCTGGATTTGGCGGCCGGTCTCGTAATTGCCTTCGGTCTTGCCGGACTCGCCGTGCTGCTGGTGGCAATGGCATCCGCCGCGCCGTCGGCGAACTCCAGCGAAAGCGCCATTCCCGGCGCCACTTCCGCCGCATGCTTGACGACCGCGCCGTCGGCGTCCTTCACCAGGGCGAAGCCGCGCGCCAGCACGGCCTTGTGCGACAGCGTCGCCAGCAGCCGGTCGGCCTGGGTCAGTTGCCCGCGCAGGCGGTCCAGCCGCCGCGAAATCGCCTGGTCCTGTCGCCGCGTCAGCCTCGTCAGCGCATCGGCCTGCAATTTCTGTCGCCTTGCGATCGGCGCGGGCGACAGCCGCGCCGCGTTGCGCGAAAACCGCGCCCGCCGCTCGCGTACGATGGCGAAGAACGCAGCCTGCGCGCGGGCGAGATCGCGGCCGGTGAGCGTGCGGGCTTCGTTCATGCGTCGCGACAGGGTGGCCGGCGTCAGCCTTTGTCCTTGCAACCTGGCCCGCTTGCGATCGATGCTGACCGACAGCGCCCGGCCGAGCCGGCTTGTCGCCTCGTCGAAGCGGCGGCGCGGCAGCGCCAGCAACTGGTCGGGCGAGGGCAGCGCGCGGGCGGCAGCGCGCACGAGCTGGCGTTTGCGTTCGAAATTGCGGGAGACGGCAGCCTTCAGCCGCGCGCCGAGACCCGCAAGCGTCGCTTCGAGATCCGCCTTGACCGGCACGGCAATTTCGGCGGCACCCGTCGGCGTCGGCGCCCGCACATCCGCCACCAGATCGATCAGCGTCCAGTCCGTTTCGTGGCCGACGGCGGAAATCAGCGGAATGCGCGAGGCGGCGGCGGCACGGGCGAGCGCTTCGTCGTTGAAACCCCAGAGGTCCTCGAGGCTGCCGCCGCCGCGCGCCACGATCAACAGGTCGGGATGCGGAATGGCGCCGTCCATGACAAGCGCGTTGAAGCCGTTGACGGCGGCGGTCACTTCCGCGCCCGCCGTCTCGCCCTGTACCCTGACCGGCCAGACAAGCACATGCAGCGGAAACCGGTCCTTGATCCGGTGGATGATGTCGCGGATGACCGAACCTGTCGGCGAGGTGATGACGCCGATGACGCGCGGCATGAAAGGCAGCCGCCGCTTGCGTCCGGCATCGAACAGGCCTTCGGCCTGCAGCCGGCGCTTGCGCTCCTCCAGCAGCGCCATCAGCGCGCCGGCGCCGGCGGGCTCGAGATTGTCGATGACGATCTGGTAGTTGGACTTTCCGGGATAGGTGGTGAGCCTGCCGGTGGCGATCACCTCCATGCCTTCCTCGGGTCGGAACTTCAGCCGGCTCATCGTGGTCTTCCAGACCACCGCATCGAGCCGCGCGCGGTCGTCCTTCAGCGCGAAATAGGCATGGCCGGAAGAGTGCGGCCCGCGATAGCCCGATATTTCACCGCGCACCCGCACATGGCCGAAGACATCCTCGACCGTGCGTTTCAGCGCGCCGGAAATCTCGCTCACCGTGTATTCGGTGGCGTTGGTGCGTGATTCGGATGCGGCGTCGCTCATGGACCGATTGAGGGGCGGTTGTCCGCCCGCGTCAAGGCGTTCCCCGTCATGGCTGATCTCATAACGTCATCTTAAGCCTGATTTGGTTGACTCTGCGGCAAGGAGGTGCCCACGACGCATGAGTGCACGTGTAAACCGCAGCCCATTGACGTTCCACGTCACTCTGACCGTGCTGGCGCTCGCCGCTTTTGCGCTGGCCATGGTCGTAGGCTTCGGCTTCTACGCCATGATGCAGGCGGACCGAGCTTCTCTCGAGCGGCAGAAGATCTTCTTCGCCAATGGCCTTCAGGACCAGATCGCAGCGGTGGAGCGCGAGCAGGAGAGCATCGCCGTATGGGACGATTCCGTCATCAACGCCAAGGCCGGCAACCAGCAGTGGATGGCCGAGAATATCAGCGTCTGGATGTATTCCTACTACGGGCACAACCGGATCTATGTTCTGGACGCCGCCAACCGGCCGGTCCATGCGATGCACGAAGGACAGCTGGTGCTGCCGAGCGCGTATCGCGAGGACCAATCGGCCATTCAACCGACCGTCGAAAGACTGCGCCAACTGATCAGCCAGCCGCCGAAGGAAAACCAGGCCGGCGGTCCGGTCAAATTGCTCGCCGAGGATCTGGTGTCGCTTGGTGGCAGGCCTGCCATCCTCAGCGTCATGCCGCTGGTGCCGAGCTCGGACCGCGTCACCCAGGCACCGGGCAGCGAATATCTCCATGTTTCAATAGAGTTCATCAATGATGCCGTTGTCGGCAAGATAGCGGAGAAGTACCTGCTGGCGGGCGCCCGTCAGCTGCCATTGTCGCAGCCGATCAGCTCGGCCGCCATTCCGCTGATGGATTCGCATGGTGTCATTCTGGGTTATATCGGCTGGGACCAGGAGCGTCCTGGCCTGACGCTGGTGCGCAAGGCGGGGCCGGCACTGGTCATCGGCGCGTTGCTCGCCGCAAGCGTGCTGGCATTCCTGTTGCGACGTCTTCGCCGGGCCTCATTCGCATTGCAGACCAGCCAGGACCAGGCCCAGTATCTGGCATTTCACGATACGCTTACGGGTCTTCCCAATCGAGCTCTTTTCGAGGACAGGCTCCGGCAGGCCCTCCTGACAGCCAGTCGCGACAAGGCCAAGGTGGGGCTGCTTTACCTCGATATCGACCGCTTCAAGCATGTCAACGATACGTTTGGCCATCCGGCCGGTGACGAACTCGTGCGCCAGACCGCGGCCAGGCTCCAGCAGACAATTCGCGAAATCGATACGGTGGCGCGGCTCGGCGGCGACGAATTCGCCCTGATCCTGATCGATATCCGCGATATCAGGACCGCCGAGGATATTTCGGAACAGCTTCTGCAAAGGCTGCAGGAACCCTTCAAGCTGATGGACGATCAGGTCTTCATCAGCGCCAGCATCGGGATTGCGATCTCGTCGGGTCCCGATGTCGACTCCGACGATTTGCTGCGCAAGGCCGACATCGCTCTTTACGAAGCCAAGAAGAACGGTCGTGGCCGCTATCAGGTATTCGCCGGCGACATGGACGATCTTCTGCTGCGCAAACGCAAAGTCGAGAGCGAGCTTCGCAATGCCCTGAATGGGGGAACCGGCATCAAACTGGTGTATCAGCCGATCTTTGCAGCCGATGGCAAGACGATCCTCGGCGCGGAAGCACTCATCCGCTGGGCGCACGAGGTCCATGGCGCTTTGCCGCCGGCGCAATTTATCGCCATCGCGGAAGAGCGTGGCATGATCGGTCAACTCGGCAAATGGGTGTTGCACGAGGCCTGCCGGTTCGCCATTGGCACCAGATTGCCCTGGGTAGCGGTCAATGTGTCACCGCTGCAATTGCGCGACTTCGGTTTTGCCGAGCAGGTTGCGTCGATTCTCACGGAAACCGGGCTGGCGCCGGAGCGCCTGCAGATCGAGATCACGGAAAGCGTTCTTCTGGAAAGCAGCAATGCCACAAGAATGGCTTTGGCTGCCCTGCGGCAGTCTGGTGTCGGCATCGTGCTCGATGATTTCGGCACGGGGTACTCGTCGCTGAGCTATCTGCGCCGCCATGCTATCGACAAGCTCAAGATCGACCGCTCTTTCGTGCGCCTCCTAGACGACGGCGACGGCAGTTCGTCGGCGATCGTGCGGGCCTTGATCGACCTCGCCGTCGCCCTCAAGGTCGAAGTCACTGCGGAAGGTGTCGAGACAGAGGAACAGAAAGTGCAGCTCGTTGGCATGGGCTGCCACCAATTGCAGGGTTACCTGCTGTCGCCACCGCTGGAGACAACCCAGTTGCTCACCCTCCCGGGCCTGTCGTCCGGTGACCAAAGCGGGCATGCCATCGCCCACGCCTGATAAAGCCGCCCAAAAGCATGCCCTCGGCTTGAGCCGGTGCCTGGCGCTTCTGGAAAGACGCCATGCCTAAAACAGAGAGCTTACCAGCCTGGCAGGATTTGGTTCGGCTTGGTCCGCTTCATCTTCGCAACGGCGAGCGCGGCGAAGTCGAAGCTTCCCGCCTCTTCGCCGAGCGGCACCGAAATATTGTCCAGGCTTTCCGAGATATGGCGGGCCAGCGCGTCGACGATCTCCGGCCGCGATGTCTGGCCGCGCATGATACCGATGCGGCAATCGGGCAGGACGCCGAACCCGTCGGCGTCGCCCAGCACCCGCATGCCGGGCCTGAGCGCGCATTCCGGCAGCACCGAGATCGCCAGGCCGGACAGCACCGCGGCGGTGATGACGGTTGCCGAGAAACTGGTGAACAGGATGCGATAGTCGCGGTTCTGCCGGTCGAGCACGTCGACGGCGGCGCGCCGCCAGATGCAGTTCGGCCGGCCGAAGGCCATCGGCAGCACGTCCTGCTCATGCGTCGCATGGTTGGCCGAGGTGACCCATAGCAACGGCTCGCGCCGCACCACTTCCGATTGGCCATGCGCATCATTGTGCGTCACCAGGGCCAGATCGAGATTGCCTCGCTTGATATGCTCGACGAGCCCCGGCGTCGGCTCGCAGATCACGGTCAGTTCGACACGCGGATTGGAGCGCGCGAACCGCGCCATGATCTCGGGCAGGAAGCGGTCGGCATAGTCGTCCGGCGTGCCGATGCGGATCGTGCCTTCGAGGCGTCGGTCGTCGAAGGCGGCCAGCGTTTCCCGGTTGAGGAACAGCAACCGTCTTGCGTAGGAAAGCAGCTTGTCGCCTTCCTCGGTCAGCCTGTTGGTGCGCCCGTCCTTCTCGAACAGCGGCTTGCCGATCCGCTCCTCCAGCCGGCGCATCTGCATGGACACCGCCGACTGGGTGCGGTGCACTTCCTCGGCTGCGCGGGTAAAGCTGCCGGTGTCGGCGATCGAGATGAAGGTCTGCAACTGATCGAGATCGAGAGGTGCTTTCATCGGCCCAATCCATCACTAGTGTTGATGTCTAGGATTAGAAACATTCGTTGGATTAATCAATCGAGTGATGGCAAATTAGCAGCATCCACATGAAGGCATGTGAATCGAAACCGGAACGGTCGCTGTCGCCAGCGCCGATCGGCCGGCTTTGTCTGCTCGAACTGAAGGAGATCGACATGACCACGTATGATTTCGCCACCGAGACCTCGCGCATCACCACGCGTCCGTCCGTTGCGACGCGCGTGGCCAATGCGGTCGCCAATGCCTGCCGCGCCTGGAAAAATCGCCGCGCCTTCTATCGCCTTGGCGAGATGTCAGACGCTGAACTCGCCGACATCGGCTTGACGCGCGCCGACCTGCACGTCGCCAATGTGCCGTTCGGCCGCGATCCGACGGTCAGGCTGCGAGCGATCGCCACCGACCGCGCCGACACGATCGAGGATCTGGCTCGCAAAGTAGCCTGATCGCCTTGCTGTTTCGGTCGCGTTGAACCTTTTCGAGGGGCGACGCGGCCAAGGACTATCGCAGGCTCCCACTCCCTGCCGGTTTCCCCCCCGGCCGCCTGCATCCTGCCCGGTCCCGCGAGGACCGGGCATTTTCTTTTTCTTTCAGGCGAACGCCAGCTTTCGCGATGGCCTTGGTATCGTCCTGCCGAGCTCATGGGCGGCTTCTATCCAACTCGCGATGGCGTCCTGCACATTCGCGATGGCTTCTTCAGGAGTGTCGCCGTCACTTATGCAGCCCGGCAAATCAGGTACCAGGGCCGAAAATCCGCCCCCGTCTTCCGCAGAGAGCGGCGCGATGACAACCGGATATTCAAGTCTGTCCGTCATGTGCCTTTGCCTCGTCGATGAATGCCACGAGTTTCCGAATATATACGGCTTTGATCGGGCGTTTGAAAGGCACGGTCAAAATGTCAGCCATCGCGGAATGATAGACTTTGTAGTGCGATCCGCCTGATCTCGGCGGCATGCATTGAACGCCGGCCTCGTCACAAACTGCCTTTACGTCCGCTATCGACCAATCGCCGCGAGGGTTGCGGCGCATCTGTTCCAGTCTCTTCCTCACGGCATGTCGACCAGGGTACTGCCTACCGCCGACCCATTCCTTGCTTGAACTGGTCGAAGATCGACTCGACGCCCTTCTGGTAGTCGTCGCGCTGCTGCGCACCCGTCTCGAACATCTTGCCGAACAGATCGTCGAATGGGTTTCTCGGCCTGCCGCTCGGATTGGGCGCCGGCTGCGGCGCCTGGCGCTGCTGCGGCGCTGGCTGTCCGCCAGCCGTGCCGCCTCCTTGGCCGCCGCCGAACATGTCCTGCAATACCTTGCCGAGCGGATTGTCGCCCATGGGGTTCTGCGTTTGCTGGGTCCGACCCTGCGGCTGCTGCGCGCCGCCGCCGAACATGTCCTGCAGCACCTTGCCGAGCGGATTGTCGCCCATGGGGTTCTGCGTCTGCTGTGGCTGGCGCTGCGGCTGCTGCGCGCCACCACCGAACATGTCTTGCAGCACCTTGCCGAGCGGATTGTCTCCCATTGGGTTCTGTGTCTGCTGGGGCTGGCCTTGCGGCTGCTGGCCGCCACCGCCGAACATATCCTGCAGCACCTTGCCAAGCGGATTGTCGGCCGGGCTGGCAGGCTGCGGCGCCTGGCGTTGCTGGGGGGCCGGGGCGCCACCGCCCGCCTGCCGCATCATCTGCTCGATGAGCTCGCCGAGCGGATTGCCGCCGCCGCCGAAGCCGCCTGCCGCCTGCATCTGGTTTGTGGTCTGCTTGAACAGGCCGCCCATGACCATCGAAGCCACGGCCGGCAGCATCTGCTGCAAGACCTGTTGGCTGACGCCGCTCGCCTGCGCGGCCTGGCTGGCAACGGCGCGGGACAGATCCTTCGAGCCGAACAGATGCCCCAGAATGCCGTTGCCTTCATCGACGCCTTGCGGCGAGAAGGCCCGGCTTGCGTCTTCGAAATATTTGGCGTGCTGGCCGCTGGCCATCGCCGTCATGAAGGAGCCGAGCCCGTAAGGGTCGGACGTGTTGCGCTTCAGCCCTTGCGAGAAGGCCGGCAGCAGCGCCTCGACCGCCGATTGCGTCTGCTGCTGCGAAAGCCCGAACTGCTGGGCAAGCGCCTGCATGCCGTTGCCGTTCTGGGCCTGCGCCAGAATGTCGAACAAGGAAGGCATTGGTTTCTCCTCC
Organism: Mesorhizobium helmanticense; assembly: GCF_003034915.1. Lineage (GTDB taxonomy): Bacteria > Pseudomonadota > Alphaproteobacteria > Rhizobiales > Rhizobiaceae > Mesorhizobium > Mesorhizobium helmanticense. Next base: position 114,381 of record NZ_PZJX01000014.1, read on the forward strand.
GGAAAATCCTCGTGGAGAGAACCTACCGCATCGGCCCGAAAATCGGAATCGATTTTCGGAAAGCACGATGCGTAGCTTAAAAGAGAGTTAGAGCGTCCTTTGCGCGTCAAATAGGACGCGCGGCGCTCTAATTCGTTTCCATCACTGATTGAAGCGGCTTTTCCCGAGTAGTCGGCCAAGCGGATAGCGAACGGTTAATACGCGTACTCCATGAACACCGGCTCGATCGAGCCGCCCCAGCGCGTATGATAGGCGGAGAGCAGCTCTTCGGCGCTGGTGGTGCCGCGCGCGACGACTTCGTCCAATGTGTTGAGGAACGAGGTTTCGTCGTAGCCGTCGCGGTTTTTCTTGCCGCGGTTCTTCAATCCCATGCGTGAAATAACAAGCACGTCGCGGGCGATCTCGCGCAAGGTCGTGTTGCGGAAGGACGCCGCAATGCCCTGCTCCGGCACGGCGTTGCGCATCGCCAGCACCTCTTCATAGGTCCAGTTCGAGGTCAGCGCTTCGGCTGCGTCGAGCGCAGCCTCGTCATAGAGCAGCCCGACCCAGAGGGCCGGCAGCGCGCAGATGCGCCGCCACGGCCCGCCATCGGCGCCACGCATTTCAAGGAACCGCTTCAGGCGCACGTCGGGGAACAGCGTCGACAGATGGTTGGCCCAGTCGCCCATTGTCGGCAGCCCGTCCGGTATCTCGTTGCGGGCGACACCCCCCATGAATTGGCGGAAGGTGACGTGCGTCATGTCATGATAGTGGCCGTCGCGGATGACGAAATACATCGGCACGTCGAGCGCCCATTTAACATAGTCGGCGAAGCCGAATTCGGGCGAGAAGCAGAATTCGAGCAGGCCGGAGCGCTGATTGTCGGTGTCGCGCCAGATGTCGCCGCGCCAGCTCTGAAATCCGTTGGGTCGGCCTTCGGTGAAAGGCGAGTTGGCGAACAGCGCCGTCGACAGCGGCTGCAGCTTCAGCGACACCTGCATCTTGCGGCGCATGTCGGCTTCGTTCTCGAAGTCGAGGTTAACCTGGATGGTGCAGGTGCGATACATCATGTCGAGGCCCTTGCTGCCGACCTTGGGCATGTAACGCGTCATGATCTCGTAGCGCGACTTCGGCATTTTCGGTGTCTCGGCCAGCGACCATTTCGGGCTGCCGCCGAGGCCGAGAAAACGGATGCCCATCGGCTCGGCGATCTCGCGCACCTGCGCCAGATGCGCATTGCCCTCACGGCAGGTCTGGTGGATCGTTTCCAGTGGCGCGCCCGACAGTTCGAACTGGCCGCCGGGCTCCAGCGAAATCGCCCCTTGGCCGGTCGGCTCGACCAGGCCGATGATGCGGCCTGCGTCCATGATCGGATCCCAGCCGAGCTTTTCCTGCATGCCTTCGAGGATGGCGCGGATGCCGCGCTCGCCGCCATAGGGCACCGGCGCGTTGCCGTCGACATAGAAGGGGAATTTCTCGTGTTCGGTGCCGATGCGCCATTTGTCGCGCGGCTTGTTGCCTTCGGCCAGATGCTCGACAAGCTCGTCGACGCCTTCGATGGGCCGGAAATCGGTTGTGTCGCGCGCCATGACAAGTCCTTTGCACATGACCCCCGAAAATCGGCTTCGATTTTCGGAAAGGATCATGTGCCCAATCAAGTGCTACAGCGTCCTTTGCGCGTCCGAAAGGACGCAGCAGTGCTGTAGGCGGCCGAATGACCGCCGGCGCTAGATGGACGAAATGTCAGTAGCCGATCAAGAGAAAAATCCTGAGCCACAGGTCAAGAGGAATTGATTCATGGCTGGTCTCACCAATCGCCGACCGTCGCCTGTATCACCGCAAGGGCGGCCACCGCGGCCGTGTCGGCGCGCAGGATGCGGGGCCCGAGCGGAATGGCGGTGACGAAAGGCAGCGCCCGCAGCATCTTGCGCTCGTCGTCGGAAAAGCCGCCTTCCGGCCCGACCAGCAGCCCGAGCTTGCTTTCTCTCAACCCTTGCAGCGCTGGCAGGGGATTGTTGGTCGAAGCGTCCTCATCGCAGAAGATCAGCCGCCGCTCTCTGTCCCAGCTGCCGAGCAGGCGTTCGAATTTTTCTGCTTCGCGCAACTCCGGCACCGCCAATATGCCGCATTGTTCGGCCGCCTCGACGACGTTGGCGCGCAGGCGGTCGATGCCGGGCCTTGCCACTTGCGTGTGCTGGGTGATGACCGGCTGCAGGATGCCGGCGCCCATCTCGACCGCCTTCTGCACGAGATAATCGAGCCGCCCCTGCTTGAGCGGTGCGAAGCAGTAGACGAGATCGGGCAACGGCGGCTGCGGCCGCTGCGGGGCCAGTATCTTCAGGCGCACCGCCTTTTTCGACCTGGCGGCGATCGCCGCCGACCATTCGCCGTCGCGGCCGTTGAACAGCAGGATTTCGGCACCTTCCCCAAGCCGCAGCACATGCATCAGATAGTGGCTTTGCTGCGGGTTCGCCTCGAACTCGATGTCGGGTCCGAGGTCGTCCGGCACGAACAGCCGCTGCATCTTGTAATTGGCGCGCATCGCCGAGGAATGGGCGAGCCGGCCGTTGCCGTCAAGTCTCGGCGGTGGGATGCCAGACCGGCTCGTAGCCTTGCCTTAGCACGCAAAGAGTGGTTGCCGGCGTAAGCAGGCTGAGCGGACGGCCGGCAAAGCGATCGAACGCCACCGCTTCGTCATAGCCGGCAAACGACCAGCGCAATGCCTTGCCGCCGCGCAGCGCATAGGTCTTGGCACCATCCGCGACCATGGCGCCGTCCGGCAGCCCGGCAAGCTCATCAGCAGCCGGCGGTAGCCCGCCCGATGCCAACCGCTCCCGATGCAGCCGCTTGTCGACCATCGGCACGCGTGGCTCGGCTATGCCGAAGGCCTCGCCAAAGCGCCGGACGAAGTCCGTGGCTCGTTCGCGCCGGCAGAAGAAGCAGGGCCGATGCCCGGCGGCGAGCGCCGTTACCTCGTCGAGGAAGAACAGTTCGGTCCAGCCTGCCTTGCCGCCAGGCCGATTGCGCCCCATCGGCTCGCGCCGCACGTCACGGAACTTGCACATACAGATGATCCAGGCCTGCAACGCCCAGCGCTTTTTCAGCAGCGTCTTCGTCTCGGGGTCATGGATGATGCCGCGATTGCCCGTGAACAGGCCGCGTTCGGGCACGGCGTGGATGGCGCCGAACGGATCGACGCGGTTCTGCAGTGGCATAGCTTTCTCCCCGAATACGCATCTTGGCTGAAACGCCGGCGCCATGATATCGCTCGTGACATCATTTTCATGTCAGCAGGTTTCTTCCATGCGGGTGCTGGTGGTCCAGAATTACGACAACACCGGCCTTGGCCAGGTCGGCGCCGCCCTTGCTGAAGCGGGAGCCGACCTTGATCTGCGCCGCCCCTATCAGGGCGAAGCCCTGCCGGAGGATGCCGCCCAGCATGACGCCATGGTGGTGCTTGGCGGCGGCCAGAACGCGCTGGCCGATGACGACTATCCCTATTTTCCCGCGTTGCTCGAACTGACTCGCGATTTCGCCGGCAAGGACCGCGCCGTACTCGGCATCTGTCTCGGCAGCCAGCTGGTCGCTCGCGCCTTCGGCGGCGAGAACAGGATCGGCGCGGCCAATGAATTCGGCTGGTGTGGTGTCTCGCTGACGCCCGATGCCAAGGTCGATCCGGTGCTCGAAACGCTGCCTGAGAACTTTCCCATTTTCCAGTGGCATGACGACACGTTTGCGTTGCCCGAAAACGCCGTGCGGCTGGCCGGCAATGACGTCGCCGAGAACCAGGCGTTCCGCATTGGCCGCGCGGTCTACGGCTTCCAGTTCCATTTCGAGGCTGACCAGCCGATGGTCCGCGACTGGAGCGCGGCCTTTGCCCCGCTCATCGCCGCCCGGAATCCGGACTGGGCCGGCAAGCTCGACGGCGAAATGGCCAGCAACGGACCACAAGCCGACGCCGCTGGCCTGGCCATCGCCCGTGCCTGGGTGGCGACGATCTGACCAGAAGATATTTGCGCCTGCAAGGCGCGCTCCGATTGCCATACCGGACGTTGCATATTTAGCACGCGAGCGAAAATCCGCTGTGGACTGCTTGTTTCATCCTTGGCTTGTGTCCGCCTGCCATCCTAGAAGACGCGCGCTCTGCATCTTCCGCGCAACGCGATGAACCTTTTTTCGCCGCTAAGCGACACACGGCCGATACAGGAAACGCCTAGAAGCGCGAAATCTTGAAAGATCTTGGTAACTCGCTTCTTCAACAGATTCGTAACAGTCTTCATGCACAAATGCAGAAAGCTCAACCAGAGATGACGTCCGTGAAAGCAGCGCTTCTGTCCTTTGCCATGCTGTCCGCCATCGTGCTTTTCGGATTTGGCACCTATGCCGGCGACGTGGCCAACAACCACAACGCCGTCGACGGCTACGGCGTTACCGCCGCGCTTCGCTGATACGATTTGCCGGGCTTGAACCGAGCACACGCAGTAGCTTTTTGAACGTGTTCTCCCCGCTCTAGCCCTTTTCACCCGACATCGCCAGAATGCGCTTGTCCGCCCCGTCCACGACGAGCGCGGTAAGGTTTCCCGATTGCCAGGCGAGCGTGTCGACATTGACACGATTGGCCATGACTTCGGCCTCCGGCACGGGCGTGTGGCCATGCACCACGATCTTCGGATAGAGGCCGGGATGGTTGTGGAAGACATCGCGGATCCACATCAGGTCCTGCGTGTCCTGCTCCTCCAGCGCGACGCCGGGCCGGATGCCGGCATGACAGAAGAAGAAGTCGCCGAATGTCAGTGAAAACGGCAGCGACCGCAGGAAGTCGACATGGGTTTTCGGCACAGCCTCGACAAGTGCCGCGTGCCCTTGGCGTAGCGCCGCCTCGCTTCTGCCAAACCATGCGCTGCCTTGGGGCAGCGCCACGCCATAGGACTGCGCGGTCTGGATGCCGCCATAGCGCATGAACAGCCCATCCGGTTCGGGGGCATCAAGAAAATCGAGAAAGCCGATATCGTGGTTGCCGGCGAGCATCAGGTAACGCGGATCGCGCTTCCGCACCTCGATCAGGAAGTCGATGACACCCTTGGAGGCCGGCCCGCGGTCGACATAGTCGCCGAGATGGACGACACGCCAGTCGGCCGGCCGCTCCTTGCTGATCTCCGCCGCGATCCCTCGATGCATGGCGGCCAGCAGATCGAGCCGGCCATGCACGTCGCCGATCGCATAGAGCCGCACGCCGTCAGGCGCGCGCGCGTCGAGGAAGTGGATGCCGGGTGCGGCCAATGCCTGCGTCGCTTCAGTATTCATGCCATGACGAGTCTAGACCATGATCCGGCAAAGTGGAAACCGGTTTTCGGAAAAGTGATGGTCAAACAAGAAGATAGGGCCGCCTCGCGGTCGTCGCATGTTTCCGTTCAAGCGCGACGCGCTTTAGCGCCGAAGCTGGTCCTTGCCCATGTCCGTCGCCAGGCGCTTTCCGCACAGGGCCAGTGTGATGTCCATCTCCTTGCGGATGATTTCCAGCGCCTTGGTAACACCTTCCTTACCGAGCGCACCCAGCCCGTAAAGGAAGGGACGGCCGATATAGGTGCCCTTGGCGCCAAGGCACAGCGCCTTCAGCACGTCCTGACCCGAGCGGATGCCGCCATCCATATGCACTTCGATGCTGTCGCCGACCGCATCGGCGATCTCTTCCAGCGCCATGATCGACGACGACGCACCGTCGAGCTGGCGTCCGCCATGGTTCGAAACGACGATCGCGTCGGCGCCGGTCTTGGCCGCCATCAGCGCGTCCTCCTTGTCGAGAATGCCTTTCAGGATCAGCTTGCCGCCCCAGCGCTCCTTGATCCAGGCGACGTCCTTCCATGACAGATGCTGATCGAACTGCTCGGTCGTCCACGACGCCAGCGAGGCTACGTCGCCGACGCCCTTGGCATGGCCGACGATGTTGCGGAAGGTACGGCGCGGCGTGCCGGCCATGCCCAGGCACCAGCGCGGCCGGATGGCCATGTCTATGACGTTCGCGAGCGTCATCCTGGGCGGCGCCGAAAGCCCGTTGCGGACATCCTTGTGACGCTGGCCGAGGATCTGCAGGTCGAGCGTCAGCACCAGCGCCGAGCATTGCGCCGCCTTCGCCCGGTCGATCAGGCCCAGCACGAAATCCTTGTCGCGCAGCACATAGAGCTGGAACCAGAACGGCTTCTTCGTCACCGAGGCGACGTCCTCGATGGAACAGATGCTCATCGTCGACAGCGTGAACGGCACGCCGAATTCTTCCGCTGCCTGCGCCGCCAGCATCTCGCCATCGGCATGCTGCATGCCTGTCATCCCGGTCGGCGCCAGCGCCACCGGCATCGCCACCTTCTCGCCGATCATGGTCGATTCCAGCGAGCGGTTGCTCATGTCGACCAGCACGCGCTGGCGGAATTTGATCTTGCCGAAATCCTCCTCGTTGGCGCGATAGGTGCTTTCGGTCCAGGCGCCTGAATCGGCATAATCGAAGAACATCTTCGGCACCCGGCGGCGTGCGAGATCCTTGAGATCGGCGATGGTGAGTATGGCGCTCATGATGGTCTCGACTTGTCCTTAGGGATGTCTACGGGCCGGTTCGTTGTCGCCGGCGTCGGAGCGTTGCTTGAGCCTCAACCGTGACACGCGCTGCCAGTCGCCGCTGCGCTCGGCTTCGGCCATGGATCGTTCGACATAGTTGATATGGTCCATCGCCGCCTGCCGGGCCGCGGCCGGGTCGCCGGCCTTCACCGCGGCATGGATCGCCCGGTGCTGTGCCAAAAGCGCCTCGCGCGCGCCCGGCACGCTGAACACCAGAAGCCGGTTCTGGAACACGCCTTCGGACAGCAGGCGGTAGCAGGCGCGCAACGTGTGCAAAAGAATGATGTTGTGCGCGCATTCGCAGATCGCGTGATGGAACTCGACATCGATTTCCGCCTCGTCGTCGAAGTCGCCGGTCCGGTGCGCCTCGTCCATGCGCGCCATGATGCGGTCGAGCAGGGCCAGATCGTCCTTGGTGGCGCGCCGCGCCGCGTATTCGGCCGCTACGGCCTCGATCTCGCGGCGGTATTCCAGATAGTCGGTCACCGCCTTGCGGTGCATGGAGATCAGGTCCGTCACCGGCTTGGTGAACAACTGGCCGATGACATCGGCGACATGGGTGCCGCCGCCGGGCCGTGTCGTCAAAAGCCCGCGGCCTTCGAGCAGTTTGAGTGCGTCGCGCAGGATCGGCCGCGACACTTCGAACTGGCGCGCCAGCTCGCGCTCGCCGGGCAGCCGGTCGCCGGTGCGCAGCACGCCTTCGAGGATCAGGTTTTCGATCTGCTGCACCACCTCGTCGGCAGTGCGCGAATGCTCGATCCTGGAGAAAATGTCGCTCAAAGGGGCGCCTGGGAATTGAACCGGTGTCGCGCAGGATAAAGCCAGTGTCGCGAACTGGTCAAATTATTTATCCAATTCGCCCAATCAGGTCGTTTCGACGCCATGGCGCAGTATCGCCTTCGGCTAAACTTTGTTGTTTGCGTCCCTGGAAGATTGTCTCTAGAGGACGCCATTGCACGAAGGGTCAAAAAGAGGGGGACCAGCCGTGTCGGACGATCCGTCCAATCTCGAATTCCAGCCGCGCGCCAAGGGCAGCGTCATGGGCTTCCCGGCATACGAGGGAAGGCCCGGCGCGCTTGGCGAGGTCCATGCCCGGCCGCATCCGCTGGTCGAGAAGCCGCGCGTTCTGATCCAGCTTTCCTTCATGACCGAAGGAGGATCCGGCGTCGACATGGCCGTGCTGTCCGAACTGTCGCGCCGCCTCGGCATCGCCGCGCCCGACCGTCATGCCCGCCACCACGCCATGAAATGGGGTCAGGGCTCGCTGCGCTGGGAGCGGCACACGGAATTCTCGACCTATCTGTGGGAAGGGCCGCTTTCCGAAAGCGGCAGGGCGCAGGAGGATTCTCCCTTCGGCAATGGATTTTCGCCGCCGGGAACGGTCATTTCAGGTATCAGGCTCGAAATCCGCAAATGGACGCAGGCCAGCGAGAGGCTCATCGCCGGCTTCGATCCGACCAGCCTGTGTTATTCGCTGGTCGAGCGCGGCAACGCCGCCATCGTCACCGACTTCCGTCAGGACGGCGATGGCCTGACCCGCATGCTGGTGCTCGATCGCGGCCTGACGCCGGCGCGCACCGGTGCGCTGTCGCAGCGGCTGATCGACATCGAAACCTACCGCACGCTGGCCATGCTCGGCCTGCCCTTGGCGCTGACGCTGTCGGGCCGCGCCCGCCGTATCGAAGACAGGCTGGCGCAGACGACACTTGAAATGAAGGTCGCCGAGACCCGTGACAGCCAGACGCTGCTTGCCGACCTGACCGAGCTTGCCGCGGAACTCGAGGCCGATGCCGCCTCCAGCCTCTATCGCTTTGGCGCCAGCCGCGCCTATGACGGCATCGTCGTCGAGCGGCTGGAAGCGCTGGAGGAAGAGGCGGTGCCCGGCTACGACACCTGGGGCGGCTTCCTGCAGCGGCGCGTCGCGCCCGCCATGCGCACCTGTCGCTCGGTCGAGGAGCGGCAGGCCAATCTGTCGCGCAAGCTCACCCGCGCCACCACGCTGCTGCGCACCTGGGTCGATGTCGAGGTTGAGAAGCAGAACCGCGACCTGCTGGCGTCGATGAACAACCGCGCCCGCTTGCAGCTTCGTTTGCAGCAGACGGTAGAAGGCCTGTCCGTCGCCGCTGTCTCCTACTATGTCGTCGGCCTCATCAGCTACCTCGCCAAGGGCGCCTCGATCTTCGGTCATGCCATCGCGCCGGAAGTCGTCACCGCCGCCTCGGTGCCGCTGGCCATCCTGCTCGTCTGGTGGGGCGTGCGCCGCGTGCGTCGGATGCACTCCGAGCCGGCCAAGCAGCCCGGCGAGTGATCCACGCCCTTTGACCTTCCCAAAGGGCTAAAACCGCAGCGGCAGATTGCCGCTGCGGAAGCTGTCCCGGCATTGGTTCCCGTTTTTCGTCCAAAGCAGGATTTGCAACAGACGCTTGTCGCTGGTAAAACATTTTTACCAGTCGAGCGAAGGAGGCTGCTGATGTCCGGCCTTGCCATGCCGAAGCCAGACGATGCCACGATGCGCCGGCGCGACGAGATCGTCGCCGACATGCGCATCATCGTGCCGGGCGAGGGCGTCGTCGATGCCGCCAATTCAATGCGCGCCTTCGAGAGCGACGGGCTTACCGCCTATCGGCAATTGCCGCTGGTCGTGGTGCTGCCCGAAACGGTGGCGCAGGTCTCGCGCGTGCTGAAATATTGCAACGACCGCAATATCCGCGTCGTGCCGCGCGGTTCCGGCACGTCCTTGTCTGGCGGCGCGCTGCCGCTCGAAGACGCGGTGCTTCTGGTCATGAGCCGCTTCAACCGTATCCTCGAGATCGACTTTCCCAATCGCATCGTCGTCGCCCAGCCGGGCGTCACCAATCTCGGCATCACCACCGCCGTCGAGCAGGAGGGCTTCTACTACGCCCCCGATCCATCCTCCCAGATCGCCTGCTCGATCGGCGGCAATGTCGCGGAAAATTCCGGTGGCGTGCACTGCCTGAAATACGGCCTCACCGCCAACAATGTTCTCGGCATCGAGATGGTGCTGATGAGTGGCGAAGTGGTGCGCCTCGGCGGCAGCCATCTCGACTGCGAGGGCTACGACCTGCTCGGCGTGATGACCGGTTCCGAAGGCCTGCTCGGCGTCGTCACTGAGGTCACCGTGCGCATCCTGAAGAAGCCGGAGACGGCGCGCGCGCTGCTGATCGGCTTCCCGACCAGCGAGCAGGGCGGCCAATGTGTTGCCGACATCATCGGCGCCGGCATCATCCCCGGCGGCATGGAGATGATGGACCGTCCCGCGATCCACGCGGCCGAGGATTTCGTCCATGCCGGCTATCCCCTGGATGTCGAGGCGCTGCTGATCGTCGAGCTCGACGGTCCGGGCGTCGAGGTCGATCATCTGATCGGCCTTGTCGAGGCCATCGCCTACCGGAACGGCTCGACCACCTGCCGCATCTCGCAGTCGGAGCAGGAGCGGCTGAGCTTCTGGGCCGGCCGCAAGGCGGCCTTCCCGGCGGTCGGCCGCATCTCACCCGACTATTACTGCATGGACGGCACCATCCCGCGCAAGGAACTGCCGAGGGTGCTCGCCGGCATGCGCGAACTCTCGGAGAAATACGGCCTCGGCGTCGCCAATGTCTTCCATGCCGGCGACGGCAATCTGCATCCGCTGATCCTTTATGACGCCAATGTGCCGGGCGAACTCGACAAGGCCGAGAGCTTCGGCGCCGACATCTTGCGGCTCTGCGTCAAGGTCGGCGGTGTCCTGACCGGCGAGCACGGCGTCGGCGTCGAGAAGCGTGACCTGATGCCGGAAATGTTCAACCAGATCGACCTCGACCAGCAGATGCGGGTCAAATGCGCCTTCGATCCCAACCATCTTTTGAATCCCGGCAAGGTGTTTCCGCAATTGAGGCGATGCGCCGAACTGGGGCGGATGCACGTGCATCGGGGGCAGGTGGCGTTTCCGGATATTCCGAGGTTTTGATGGCAACGTCTCACAATGGCGGTTCCTCGCCCCCGCGAAGCGGGGGAGAGGTGGCTCGGGCGAAGCCCGAGACGGAGAGGGGGCCTGCGGCTGACGTGCCAAGCCGACGCTCACCTGAAAGGATCGCGCGTGCCCGCGCGCTCCGCCATGGCGACAATCCGGCGGAAGCAACCCTCTGGAACGAACTGAAGGCCAAAAAGCTAGGCGGATACAAATTCGTGCGACAGATGCCGATCGGGCCATATTTCGCCGACTTCGCCTGCCGAAGCGAAAAGCTGGTCGTTGAGCTGGACGGAAGTCAGCATGTCGGAAGTTCCTACGACAGGCGACGCGACGAATTCATGCGTGGCGAAGGGTTCTCCGTCGTGCGGTTCTGGAATGTCGACGTACTCAAGGGCCGGACGAGCGTTTGCGAGACTATCCTTGCGGCGCTGGAAGGGCGATTGGCCGAAGACGTGATCGCCTCGGACCTGAGGTTCGTTCTTGCCGCCAAGAAGGTTGGAGGTGGCGCTCTATGATTGCCCCCTCTCCGTCTCGGGCTTCGCCCGAGCCACCTCTCCCCCGCTTCACGGGGGCGAGGAACCTGGGTTCGGCGCCATGACAACCTTCACCCCCTCCACCGCAGCCGAAACCCTCTCCACCGTCGCCTGGGCGGCAGCCGAAGAATCCCCGCTGGAAATCCTCGGTCATGGCTCCAAGCGCGGCATCGGCCGTCCGCAGCAGAGCGAGCATACGCTTGATCTGTCGAAGCTCTCCGGCGTCACGCTCTACGAGCCGGCCGAGCTGGTGCTGTCGGCCAAGGCTGGCACGCCGCTGGCCGGGATCGAAAGCCTGCTTGCCGAAAACGGCCAGCAGCTTGCGTTCGAGCCGATGGACTATGGCCCGTTGCTCGGCGGCAAACCCGGAAAAGGCACCATCGGCGGCGTGCTTGCCGCGAACCTTTCCGGTCCGCGCCGGCTGAAGGCGGGCGCCGCGCGTGACCACATCCTCGGCATCTCGGCGGTTGCCGGCCGTGGCGAAGCCTTCAAATCCGGCGGCCGCGTCGTCAAGAACGTCACCGGCTACGACCTGTCCAAGCTGATGGCCAACAGCTGGGGCACGCTGGCCGTGTTCAGCGACGTTACCTTCAAGGTGCTGCCGGCGGCCGAGACCGAAGTCACGCTCGCCATCCGCGGCTTGCTCGACGACCATGCAGCAGCTGCGATGGCGCTGGCGCTTGGTTCCAGCGCCGAAGTATCGAGCGCCGCGCACCTTCCCGAACGCGTCGCGGCGCGGGTTGCTGGCGGCAATCTCGGCAGCGATGCGGCGACGCTGCTGCGCGTCGAGGGTTTCGGGCCGTCGGTTGCCTACCGCATCGCCTCGCTGAAGGACCTGCTCCGCAATGCCGGCCCGCTGGAGGAGATTGCGGGCGAAGCCTCGCATTCCATCTGGCGTGATGTCAGGGATTGCGCCCCATTCGCCGATGGTACGGAAAAACCGGTGTGGCGCGTCTCCATGGCGCCGTCACAAGGCCACCAGATGGTGCTGGCGCTGCGCATGCAGGCCGCGGTCGACGCCTTCTACGACTGGCAGGGCGGGCTGATCTGGCTGCGCATGGAGCATGGCGACCCTGAGGCTGGCCTGCTTCGCGGGCTGATCGGGAAACATGGCGGCGGCCACGCGACGCTGGTGCGTGCCGCTCCTTCGCATCGCGCCGCCGTGCCGGTGTTCGAACCGCAGGCACCGCATCTGGCGGCTCTGGCTGCAAGGCTGAAGCAGGAGTTCGACCCGAAGGCGATCCTCAACCCTGGCCGTATGGCGCCGGGTGCCGGCTCTGCTACTCTCGGTCCTTTAACCGAGGGAGGATCATCATGAGCGACATCAATTCCGGCCAGGGCGACAAGCCCACACCGCGCCAGACCGACCGCTGGCTGGAGCCTGGCCCGACCAATGCGCTGGTCATCTACATCCTCTACCTCGCCAGCCTGGTCATCGGCATCTCCGGCATTGTCGGCATCGTGCTGGCCTATATCAACCGCGGCAAATCAGGTGGCTTCGTCGAGAGCCATTACACCTTCCTGATCCGCACCTTCTGGATCGGCCTGCTCTATGCGCTGATCTCGGTGGTGCTGATGATGGCGGTGGTCGGCATCGTGTTGATGTTCGCCGTCGGCGTCTGGTTCATCGCCCGCTGCATTCTCGGCATCCAAGCACTGCAGCGCGGCGAGCCGGTCAAGAACCCGGAAAGCTGGTTTCTCGGGCAATAGGATTTTTGCGTGCAGACCAATTTCTCCCCCGCCCAGCTTGCCGATCCGCATGTCGCGGAATCGGAGAAGATCCTGCGCAAATGCGTGCATTGCGGCTTCTGCACCGCCACCTGCCCGACCTATGTGACGCTCGGCAATGAGCTCGATTCGCCGCGCGGACGGATCTACCTGATCAAGGACATGCTGGAGAACGGCCGGCCGGCCGACAAGGAGATCGTCACCCATATCGACCGCTGCCTGTCCTGCCTCGCCTGCATGACCACATGCCCATCGGGCGTCAATTACATGCATCTCGTCGACCACGCCCGCGCCCATATCGAGGAGACCTACAAGCGCCCGCTGCTCGATCGGTTGACGCGCGCCATGCTGGCCTTCGTGCTGCCCTATCCCTCGCGCTTTCGCACCGCACTGAGGCTGGCGAAGCTGGGCAAGCCTTTCATCGGCCTGTTCGAAAAAATCCCGGCGCTGAAGCCGCTGGGCTCTATGCTCAGGCTTGCGCCGGCTTCGATCCCGGCCGCCTCGCCGATGGCTTCTCCGGGCATCCATGCCGGGCAGGGCACGAGAAAAAATGGTCGCGTCGCCATTCTCACCGGCTGCGCGCAATCCGTGCTTGATCCCGCCATCAACGACACGACGATCTCGCTGCTGACGCGGCTGGGCGTCGAAGTGGTCGTGCCCCAAGGCGAGGCCTGCTGCGGCGCGCTGGTGCATCACATGGGGCGGGAGGAGGCTGCCCTTGCCTCGGCGAGGCGCAATGTCGATGCCTGGACGCGCGCTATCGAGCAGGGCGGGCTGGACGCCATTGTCATCACCGCGTCGGGCTGCGGCACCACCATCAAGGATTACGGCTTCATGCTGCGCCTCGACCCGGCCTATGCGCAAAAGGCGGCGCGCGTCTCGGCGTTGGCCAAGGACATCACGGAGTATCTGGCAAGCCTCGATCTGCCCGAGCCGGTCCGCAAGCCCGGCACCATCGTTGCCTATCACTCGGCCTGCTCGATGCAGCACGGCCAGAAGATCACCCGCCAGCCGAAGGAGCTTCTGGCCAGGGCCGGCTTCGTCGTGCGCGAGCCGCGCGAGGGGCATCTGTGCTGCGGCTCGGCCGGCACCTACAACATCCTGCAATCCGAGATCTCGGCAAAGCTGCGCGACCGCAAGGTGAAAAATATCGAAGCCACGGGCGCGCAAATCGTTGCCACCGGCAATATCGGCTGCATCACCCAGATCGCATCCGCCGCGAAGCTTCCGGTGGTGCACACGATAAAACTGCTCGACTGGGCCTATGGCGGCCCGAAGCCGGAAGGCGTGCCGGAGGAAAGGCTGGTCGATGCGGAGTGACCAGACAGTCGTGGGCGCCAGCCCCCTCATCCGGCCGCTTCGCGGCCACCTTCTCCCCGCTGGGGAGAAGAGGTTGACGCCGGCGCCGAAAGTCTCCTCTCCCCTGGGGGAGAGGTCAGCCGAGCGAAGCGGAGGCTGGGTGAGGGGGCTGGCGCCGCCCTGCGCCTATTCCGCCGCGAGCTTGTCCACCACGCCGTAGGTCGCCTGATAGAGCGCGCGCTGGCGGCTGAGCGCCACCATCGTGTTGCGCAGCAGGATCGCCACCGTGAGCGGTCCGACGCCGCCCGGCACCGGCGTGATCCAGGAGGCGACTTCCTTGACGCTGTCGGTATCGACGTCGCCGACGATGCGGCTTTCGCCGTCCGGCCCGATCTCCGAATTGATGCCGATATCGATGACGGCAGCGCCCGGCTTGACCATGTCGGCCTTGATCAATCGCGGCCGGCCGACGGCCACGAACAGCGCATCGGCGCGGCGCGCATGGGCGGCCACCGAGCGCGTCATGTGATGGCAGACCGTCACGGTTGCGCCCTCGCTCATCAGCAGGAAGGCGATCGGCTTGCCGACGATCTCCGAATGGCCGACGATGACGACTTCGAGCCCTTTGAGGTCGAGGCCGGTCTCCTTCAGCAGCTCCACCGAAGCGGCCGCCGTGCAGGGGGCA
>NZ_PZJX01000015.1 GCF_003034915.1 Mesorhizobium helmanticense
AGCTGGTTGTAGACGATGTTGCCGATCGAGGCCGGATGCATGCCCTCGGCATCCTTCAGCGGATGCACCGCCGCCTGCAACGTCTTGACCGGGATATGCGCCGGCACCGGCCGCTGGATGATGATGCCGGTGACGCGCGGATCGGCGTTCAGCCCATGGATCGCCGCTTCCAGTTCACCGGCCGTGATGTCGGCGGGAAAGCGCCGCTCCTCAAAGGCGATGCCGGCCAGTGCCGCCTTGGCGCGCTGGTTGCGCACATAGACGTCCACCGCGGCAGTGTCGCCGACGGTGATCGACACAAGCTTGGGCGGAAAACCTTCGGCAGTCGCAATCACCGCGTCTTCGCGCACGGCGGCGATGATGCGTTGGGCGACCGGGCCGCCCTTGAGATAGCGGCTGTCGTCGGGCAGGGACATGGATGTCTGGCCTTTGTCTTGAAGCATTGCCGCCGACATAGCAAAAGAGCAGGCAAAAGGCAGCGGGAAAAGCGAACCGATGTGCCTCGCGTGCGACCTGCCGGCGCGGCCTGGCTTCACCATCATCCAGAAACGAAAAGGGCAGCGCGGTTTCCCGTGCTGCCCTTTCGTGACTGACCGTATCCCCACACGGCCCGTCCCCCGTTATCCCTATTCCAGAAATCTTGTGGACAGAATCACCGGTAAAAGCAACTGGAGATTACATCACCACAACCGTGGTGCCAACATTGACCCGCTCATAGAGGTCGACGACGTCCTCGTTGCGCATGCGGATGCAGCCCGACGACACCGCGCCGCCGATCGTCCAGGGCTGGTTGGTGCCGTGGATGCGGTATTCCGTCGAGCCGAGATAGAGCGCCCGCGCGCCGAGCGGATTTTCCATGCCGCCGGCGAGATAGGTCGGCAGGTAGCGGCCCTTGGCGGCCTCGCGCTTGATCATCACCGCCGGCGGGCGCCAGTCCGGCCAGACGCGCTTGTTGGTGATCTTGTGGGTGCCCGACCATTCGAAGCCCGGCTTGCCGGTGCCGACGCCATAGCGCCGCGCCTTGCCGTTCTTCTCGACCAGATAGAGGAAATTCTGCGTCGTATCGATGACGATCGTGCCTGGCTTCTGCCCGCCGTCATAGGCGACTTCCTGCGGCAGATAGAGCGGATTGATCTGCGGCCGCGCGACCATGCGCCTGGCCGGCGCCTGCACCGCTGCCGTGCGCAGCCGATCGGGTTGCGCTTGCCGCTGATAACGCCGCTGTGGCTGCACCTCCTGCCGGCTTTGCCGCACGATGCCCGGGGCGTGGCCGAGCTGCAGCACCCAGGGCGCCGAAAGGTCGGGGCTCACCACCACCGGCGGCCGGTCGGCATAGCGGTCATTGGCGCTGGAGGCGGTGACGCCGGCGGCAAGCATGGCCGCGGCGCCGAACAGGGAAAGGAACACTGACTTCATCGGAACGCACCTTGATCGTCGAACACGCGGGGAAGCCCCCGATGGCGCGAGCATTGGCGCGAAGCCGCAACCGAAACATGAATCGGAATGCGTAAAATGCCGCTTTGTCAGTAAACCTTTTGGTGTGGTTACCGGCCGGTTCAGGAATCTGGTAAAGCCGGGGTAAAAGCAGCGCGAAGCCCATTAACGAACGGATTTCTAGCGATGGAAAATGAAAACACAGGCCTGCTCGCCGGTCCCGACGGTGTGAAGCGCTGCTTCTGGCACGGCAATCTGCCGGACTATCTGCACTACCACGACCATGAATGGGGCCGGCCGGTCATTGATGATCGCAGGCTGTTCGAAAAGATCTGCCTCGAAGGCTTTCAGTCGGGCCTGTCTTGGCTGACCATATTGCGCAAGCGCGAGAATTTTCGCGCCGGCTTTGCAAACTTCGAGTTAGACAAGATCGCCGCCTTCACCGACAAGGATGTCGAGCGCCTGCTCGGCGATGCCGGCATCGTCCGCCACCGCGGCAAGATCGTCTCGACCATCAACAACGCCAAACGCGCCCGCGAAATGGTCGATGAATTCGGTTCGCTCGCCGCCTGGTTCTGGAAGTTCGAACCAGGCCCCGACGAGCGGCCCGCAATCGTCGACCTCGCCCATCTGCGCGCCAACCCGACCACGGCGGTCTCGGTGCGCATTTCGAAGGAGTTGAAAAAACGCGGCTGGAGCTTTGTCGGCCCGACCACCGTCTACGCCTTCATGCAGGCGATGGGGCTGGTCAACGACCATCTCGAGGGCTGCGTCTGCCGGGTGCAGGTGGAGAAGGAACGAAAGGCATTCAAGCGGCCGAAATAAGCTTCCTTTGCCTTCTCCCCTTGTGGGAGAAGGTGGCCGAGCGAAGCTCGATCGGATGAGGGGTGTTCCAGGGAACGCCGACGCCTCATTTCTTCCAGCACCCCTCAACCGTCTCGGCGCTGCGCGCCGATCCACCTTCTCCCACAAGGGGAGAAGGAGAAGGCCGGCGCTCAAACGCCGCCGGCGCCGGCGAGAAAGAGGCCGGCGACGATCGCCGCCACCGTGGCCAGGGCGGGATAGATCACCAACAGGCCGGTCATCAGCGCATCGCGCATGGTCGGGCCTCGGCGTTCTTCAACTGCGGCCTCGAACGGACCCGCGGGCAGCGCGCGAGCAGAGCTGTCGATGTCTGTTCCTTGTGCCGTGGTCATTGCCGGAACCCTTTGTTTCGGCGCACTTATCGGCCCTGATTGTGTCTGCACGATGCCGCGCTGATGGCGGAATTGTTTCCTTTTTGGCGCGATTTGTTTCGCAAGTGCCCTAAGCGTTTCGAAATTACTAATCACTGCAATTGGCCTCAATGTCCCTAGCCGCTTGGCCGCCCCGGCAGTGGATGAGCCAGAAGAAGTTGCCAACCCTTGCCGCACCAAGCCGCATCGGTTAGGAAACGCGCGCTCGCAACAAGTCAGTTTTACCTAGCAAAAAGACCCATCCCATGGCCGACAAATCGGAAAAGACCAAAGCGCGGCTGCCGCGCGGCTTTGCCGACCGCAGCGCCGACGACATCCGTGCCGTCGAGAAGATGATGGCGACGATCCGTGGCGTCTACGAACTCTATGGCTTCGAGCCGGTCGAGCAGCCGCTGATCGAATACACCGACGCGCTGGGCAAGTTCCTGCCCGACCAAGACCGGCCGAACGAAGGCGTCTTCTCCTTCCAGGACGATGACGACCAGTGGCTGTCGCTGCGCTACGACCTGACGGCGCCGACGGCGCGTTTCGTCGCCGAGAACTACGAGCGCCTGCCGAAACCCTATCGCAGCTATCGCTCCGGCTGGGTGTTCCGCAATGAAAAGCCCGGTCCCGGCCGCTTCCGCCAGTTCATGCAGTTCGATGCTGACACGGTGGGTGCACCGAGCGTGGCCGCGGACGCCGAGATGGCGATGATGATGGCCGACGTCATGGAAGCGCTCGGTATCAAGCGCGGCCAATACGTTGTGCGATTTAGCGATCGCCGTATTTGGGACGGAGTTCTTGAAGCAATAGGACTAGCTTCGGAGCATACTGTCACTCGTCGCCTCACTGTGTTGAGGGCAATCGACAAACTTGATCGCGTCGGCTTGGAAGGGGTCGAAGAACTACTTGGCCCTGGTCGAGCCGATGAGAGCGGGGATTTTACGAAGGGCGCCGGGCTTAAGTCCGAACAGATATTGGCCATTATGAGTCTTCTTCACGGCAGTGAAATTGATAGGATGGCGTACTCGGGGGAGGTCATTTTTTCTGGTGCAAGTGAGGCCGGCCCCTTGCATATGAAGATGGCTTTCAGTGAAGACTCTGCCTTTATGAACAATTTGAGGGCGCTAAGTTCAAAATTTTCGATAAATGAGAACTTTTCAACTGGCTTGGAAAGTCTGGAGACTATCGAAAAGCTAGTTAGAACAAGTGGGTATGGTGCGGATAGAATTCGCATCGATGGAACGGTGGTGCGCGGCCTCGAGTATTACACCGGCCCGGTCTATGAGGCCGAGCTTCTGGCCGAGATCCCCAATGAGGACGGCCAGATTGTCCGTTTCGGTTCCGTCGGCGGTGGTGGTCGTTATGACGGCCTCGTCTCGCGCTTCCGTGGTGAACCGGTGCCGGCGACCGGCTTTTCCATCGGCGTCTCGCGGCTGATGACCGCGCTGAAGAACCTCGGCAAGCTCGACACGTCGGATGTGATCGCACCGGTCGTCGTGCTGGTGATGGACAAGGACACGGAAAGCCTCGGCCGCTACCAGAAGATGGTGGCCGAGCTGCGCGCCGCCGGCATTCGCTCCGAAATGTATCTCGGCGGCGCCGGCATGAAGGCGCAGCTCAAATATGCCGACCGTCGCGGCAGCCCCGTCGCCATCATCCAGGGCGGCGACGAGCGCGCCAAGGGCGAGGTGCAGATCAAGGACCTGATCGAGGGCGCGCGGATGTCGGCCGAGATAGCGGACAATGCCGAATGGCGCGCTGCCCGGCCCGCGCAGGTGACGGTGGCGGAGAGTGAACTGGTCGGTGAGGTACGCAAAATACTCGCGGCGCAGGCCGAGGAGAGGGCACGTGGCAAATAGAGGCCGCGTTCCTTCGCGCCCCCCTCTGTCCTGCCGGACATCTCCCCCACGAGGGGGGAGATCGGCTGCTTCGTCGATCTCGCTTTTCTTGCAACGTAGGCGATTGGCGAAAGCCGGCGCGACATCCGATCTCCCCCCTCGTGGGGGAGATGTCCGGCAGGACAGAGGGGGGCGCCGTAGAGCGCCTACGTTCATCCGTCTTGGCGCTGCGCGCCAATCCACCTTCTCCCACACGGGGAGAAGGGAAGGGCGCCTGCAATGACCTCCCGCTACCCCGCCATATCAGCCGACATCACCAGCCTCTTCGCGGCGCGCAACACCCATGCTGTCGAGGTCGCGGTGCTGCAGCCGGCCGACCCGTTCCTCGACATGGCCGGCGAGGATCTGCGTCGCCGCATCTTTCTCACCGAAAGCGAGACGGGAAAGACGCTGTGTCTCAGGCCCGAATTCACCATTCCCGTCTGCCTCGACCATATCAGCTCGCAGGCCGGCACGCCGCGCCGCTATTCCTATCTCGGCGAGGTCTTCCGCCAGCGCCGCGAAGGCGGCAATGAGTTCTTCCAGGCCGGCATCGAGGATCTCGGCGATCGCGACACGGCCGCCGCCGACGCCCGCTCGTTGGCCGATGCGCATGCTTTGCTGTCGCTGGTGCTGCCGGACCAGGCCCTGACGATCACGCTGGGCGACCAGACCATTTTCGAGGCGGTGCTGGCGGCACTCGGCCTGCCGCGTGGCTGGCGCATGCGGTTGGCGCGGGCCTTCGGTTCGGCGCCGATGCTGGAGGCGGCGTTGGCCGATCTCGCCAATCCACCACGCAATGGCCAGCTCTCCGGCCCTGTCGCGTCGCTTGTGCTGGACGGTGATCTGGAAGGCCTGTCGGCGCACATCGCCGGCGGCATGGAGGAGGCCGGGTTGTCGGCGTCGGTCGGACGCGCGCCTGCCGACATTGCCCGGCGGCTGATCGAAAAGGCCGAACTGCGCAGCGTCAGGCTGTCGAACGAGGCGTTTTCGGCGCTGAAAACCTTTCTGGCGATCGACGTGCCGCTTGGCAGTGCTGCCCAGGCGCTCGAAGCCTTCGCATCGGGCGCCGGCCTTTCCCTCGGCGCGGCGCTGGAGAATTTCGCTGCCCGCGCCAGCGCAATTGCAACACACGGCCTGCCGGTCGAAAAAATCCGCTACGACGCCGCCTTCGGCCGTCCGCTCGATTACTACACCGGTCTCGTCTTCGAGATCGCGGCGGAAAATGGCGACCGGCCGCTGGTCGGCGGCGGCCGTTACGATCGCCTGCTGACGCTGCTTGGCGCGAAGACGCCGATCCCCGGCGTCGGCTTTTCCGTCTGGCTCGACCGCATCGAGGCGTTGCGGGAGAGGGCGCCATGATCACGCTGGCGATCCCGTCGAAAGGCCGGCTGAAGGAGCAGGCGCTGGAGGTGCTGGCCAGAGCCGGGCTTGCCGTCAACCTGCCCGGCGACGAGCGCAAATACCGCGCCCGCATCGAAGGCGCCGAAAGCATCGAGGTGGCGTTCCTGTCGGCCTCCGAAATCGCCGGCGAGATCGGGCAGGGGACGGTCGATCTCGGCATCACCGGCGAGGACCTGTTGCGCGAGACCCTCGCCGACTGGGAGACGCGCGCCGAGATCGTTGCTCGCCTTGGTTTCGGCAATGCCGATGTGGTGGTGGCGGTGCCCGACATCTGGCTCGATGTCGATAGCATGGCCGATCTCGACGACGTCGCCGCAGATTTCCGCCAGCGTCACGGCAGGCGCCTCAGGATCGCCACCAAATACTGGCGGCTGACCCAGCAATTCTTTTCGCAAAAGCACGGCATCCAGGTCTACCGTATTGTCGAAAGCCTGGGCGCCACCGAGGGTGCGCCGGCGGCGGGCCTGGCCGACGTCATCGTCGACATCACCACAACCGGCTCGACGCTGCGCGCCAATCATCTGAAAGTGCTGGGCGACGGTGTCGTCCTGCGGTCTGAGGCCTGTCTTGTGGCTTCGAGGAAGACGCGCGCGGCCGCCGACGAAGCTGTGTTGCGCGACATCGCCGCCAAAATGGCGTCGGTGGAGAGATAGGTTGGCCTGAACCACGGCATGTTTGTTCTTGCTTTGTGCCATCAGTTATGGTAGAGATTTCGGCACGGTGCTGATTTGCGCCCAAGGATCCGCCCGCCGAGGCGGTTTTTTTATTTCAGGTTCCGGCGGTTGCCGGCGCGACCTGGGTTCGAAACCCTGCCCACTACCATCGATGGGATTTCCACCA
This sequence comes from Mesorhizobium helmanticense, assembly GCF_003034915.1. Classification (GTDB taxonomy): domain Bacteria; phylum Pseudomonadota; class Alphaproteobacteria; order Rhizobiales; family Rhizobiaceae; genus Mesorhizobium; species Mesorhizobium helmanticense. The sequence goes on from NZ_PZJX01000015.1 coordinate 6,776, forward strand.
CCTTGCCGGGCTGATAGGTTCGGCCGTCTGCGGAGGAGACGGCGATGCCGATCAATCTCGACGAGTTGAAGAATGCCACCAACCTGCGCGGTCGCGGCCCGCGCAATGGCGCAACTTTCGTCGCGCCGGTCGACGGCAGGGCGCATGTTTCGGGCGAGCGCACGGTGCCGCTGCTCAACCAGACGATTCCGGCGCTGTTTTCCGACACTGTCAGCAAATACGGCACGCTCGATGCCGCCGTTTTCGTCGCTCAGGACAAGCGTTTCACCTGGAGCGAGCTGTCTGACACGGTGGACGCGCTGGCCGCCGGTTTCCTGGCGCTCGGCCTGGAGAAAGGCGACCGCGTCGGCATCTGGTCGCCGAACCGCTGGGAATGGCTGGTGACGCAGTTCGCCACCGCCCGCATTGGCCTGATCCTGGTCAACATCAACCCGGCCTACCGGCTGACTGAACTGGAATATGCCCTGAACAAGGTCGCTTGCAAGGCGCTGGTCACGGCTGTCCAATTCAAGACCTCCGACTACCTTGGCATGATCGAGACGCTGGCGCCGGAGATCGCCAAGGCGACGCCGGGCAAGCTCAAGGCGCAAAAATTGCCGGCGCTGGAGATCGTCATCCGAATGGGCGAGGAGAATTCGCCCGGCATGTTCAATTTCGCCGACGTGCTGGCGATGGCCGGGCGCGACGAGCATGACAGCCTCGACCGCATTTCGGAGGGACTGAAGCCCGGCGAGGCCATCAACATCCAGTTCACTAGCGGAACGACGGGCGCACCCAAGGGCGCCACGCTGACCCATGCCAACATCGTCAACAACGGCAATTTCGTCACTTCGGCGATCAAGCTCACCGCCGACGACAGGCTCTGCATCCCGGTGCCGCTCTACCACTGTTTCGGCATGTCGATGGGCACGATGGGCTGTGTCACCAAGGGCGCCACCATGGTTTTCCCGGGCGAGGGCTTCGATGCCGGCGCCACGCTGAAGGCGGTGGCGCAGGAGCGCTGCACCGGCCTCTATGGCGTGCCGACCATGTTCGTCGGCCTGCTCGACCATCCGGATTTCGCCTCGTTCGATCTCACCAGCCTCAGGACCGGCATCATGGCCGGCTCGCCCTGCCCGATCGAGGTGATGAAGAAGGTGGTGTCACTGATGCATATGGCGGAGGTGACCATCGCCTACGGCATGACCGAGACCAGCCCGGTGTCGTTCCAGAGCGGCGTCGACGATCCGCTGGAAAAACGCGTCTCGACGGTCGGGCGCATCCACCCCCATGTCGAGGTCAAGGCCATCGACGCCGAGGGCGCAACCGTTGCGGTCGGCGTGCCAGGCGAGCTCTGCACGCGCGGCTATTCCGTGATGAAGGGCTATTGGGATGACGCCGAGAAAACCCATGAGGCGATCGACAGCGACGGCTGGATGCACACCGGCGACCTCGCCACCATCGATGTCGAGGGCTATTGCAACATTGTCGGCCGGGTCAAGGACATGGTCATCCGTGGCGGCGAGAACGTCTATCCGCGCGAGGTCGAGGAATTCCTCTATCGCCATCCCAAGGTGAAGGAGGTTCAGGTATTCGGCATTCCCGACGCCAAATATGGCGAGGAGCTTTGCGCCTGGATCGTGCTCAAGCCCGGCCAGGTCGCCACCGCCGAGGAGATCAAGGCCTTCTGCACCGGCCAGATCGCCCACTACAAGATCCCGCGCTACATCCGCTTCCGCACCGAACTGCCGATGACGGTGACCGGCAAGCCGCAGAAATTCCTGATGCGCGAAGCGATGGTCGAGGAGTTGGGGCTGGTAGCGCAGAAGACGGCGTGAGGGACACAGAACAGTTCGCCGTTTCAGGGGAAACGGTGAACTGCTCGGTCTCTTGTTTTGAAGCAATTCCGGACGGGTTCACACTTTTCCCGGAATTGCGCCACCCTTGGCAGCAAGTCGCAGCATGGCCTTGTGCCGATCCTCAGGCCGCCGTCGGATAGTCTGTATAGCCCCTGGAGTTGCCGCCATAAAACGTCGCCTTGTCCGGGTCGTTCAGTTCGGCATTTCGCTTCAGGCGGCTGACGAGGTCGGGGTTGGCGATGAAAAGCTTGCCGAACGCGACGAGGTCGGCATAGCCGTCCGCGACGGCCTTCTCGGCCAGTTCCTTGTCGTAGCCATTGTTGACCAGCCAGGCGCCCTGTCCGCCGGCGTTGCGATAGGCGGCTTTGAGGTCCGCATAGTCGAACGGCTTGTCGCCCTGGCTGAAGTCGCGCGCGCCGCCGGTGGCGCCTTCGACGATATGGAGATAGGCAAGGTCGCGGTTGCCCAGGCCCGCCACCACATGGTTGAACAGCGGCTGCGGATCGGTATCCGAAGCGTCGTTGGCGGGCGTCACCGGCGACAGCCTGATCCCGGTCTTGCCAGCGCCGACAGCGCCTGTCACCGCGTCGACTACCTCAAACAGGAGGCGCGCCCGGTTTTCGATGGAACCGCCATAGTTGTCGTTGCGATGGTTGGTGCCCGAGCGCAGGAACTGGTCGATGAGATATCCATTGGCGCCATGGATCTCGACGCCGTCGAAACCCGCTTCTTCGATCGCCGCTTTGGCCGCACGGCGAAAATCTTCGACGATGCCAGGAAGTTCGGCTGCGTCGAGCGCGCGGGGCTCGGACGTCTCGACGAACTCGCCAATGCCGTCCGGCTTGACCAGATAGGTCTTGGATTTTGCCCTGATAGCGGACGGCGCCACCGGCTTGCCGCCGCCGGGCTGCAGCGTGTTGTGCGAGATGCGCCCGACATGCCAGAGCTGGACCGCGATCTTGCCGCCGGCGGCATGAACGGCGTCCGTGACGCGCTTCCAGCCGGCAAGCTGGTCGGCGCCATAAAGGCCGGGCACGTCGGCATAGCCCTGGCCCTGATGGCTGATGGCGGTGGCTTCCGTTACGATCAGCCCGGCCGTGGCGCGCTGGCTGTAATAGGTGACGGCGAGGTCGCCGGGCACCGCATTCGGAGAACGATTGCGCGTCAGCGGCGCCATGACGATGCGGTTCGCAAGCGCCAGGTCGCCAAGCCGCAGGGGGTCAAAGATGGTAGTCATGAGAAATGCCTTTCATGCATTTGTGGGGGCAGTGGGGGAGGATGGTCAGAGATCGGACAAGGCGACCTGAAAGGCGGCGATGGTTTCTTCGTTGCGCTTGTAGAACACCCATTGGCCGACCCGCCGCGTGTTAACGAGGTCGGCTGACGCCAGCGTCGCCAGATGCGCCGAAACACTGGACTGCGCCAGGCCGCGACGTTCGAACTGGCTGGCGCACACGCCCATCTCAAGCGGATGCGCCTGCTCGGCGAAGTGCCGTTCAGGCTCCTTCAGCCACGCCAGGACATCACGTCGAAACGGGTGCGCCAGCGCCTTCAATATGATGTCGTGGTCCATCTTTACCTGCATCGATCTCAACCGATATATAGATCGGGAAGAGACGATATCGCAGGAAATCCATCCCATTCTTGAGGGCGATCGGAGAAAAGTTGCCGCCCCATATGGCAACGGGGCCGGAATAATTGTCGGGAACTACGCCGGTCGTTCGTCCTTTGAAGGCGCAACAACCCGAACACCGGAGCCTCCAATGACCCCGACCATCACGGCCTTCGAAAAATCGCCCGACCGCGGCAAGGGACAGGCGCGTGACATGCGTGTTCGTTGGGCGCTTGAAGAAGTGGGTCAGCCCTACGAAGTTCGACTTGTCTCGTTCGCCGCGATGAAGGAACCGCCGCATCACGCACTACAGCCTTTCGGCCAGATTCCGACCTATGAAGACGGCGATCTCGCTTTGTTCGACTCAAGCGCCATCGTGCTCCATATCGCGGAGCGCCATGCTGGCCTGCTGCCGGACGAGGCGAATGCCCGGGCGCACGCGGTCATGTGGATGTTTGCCGCGGTTACCACGATGGAGTGGACGATCGTCGAGCGCGAGACCGCCATACTCCTGGAAGGCGAGGAGACTTGGCACAAGCAGCGCCTGGCCGTTGTCGAGGATCGCATCCGTGGCCGGCTGCGCGACCTCTCCGCTCGCCTTGGCGATGCCGAATGGCTCGATGGCGCCTTCAGCGCCGCCGATCTCTCGATGGTGATGGTGTTGCGCCGGCTGAACCGGTCGAATTTGCTGGACGAGTTCCCGAACCTCCTGGCCTATGTCGCCCGTGGCGAAGCGCGCCCGGCCTTCAAGCGTGCATTCGATGCTCAGCTGGCGGTTTTCACCGCCGCATCGACCGGCTGACAAGGGCTGTTCTGGCGGCTTATGGTGACGCAGACGATGGGTTGAGGGTCGACAGCGGGCTTCGCCGCAATCCGGCCAGCTAGTTTGCCGCGGTCAGTTCAACCTGCTCGACCCCCGCCGCGATGTTGATGCCAGTTTCGCCTTCGACTGCGAGCGGTTGAAGTGCAAAGGCTTTCTCGGTTCCGCCTAGCAGGGCATCGGCGCCAACTCCAAGACCCACGGCCGCTTCCGCGTCGACGCCATCATATTTGCCGGTCAGCAGGCCATTGTCCTTGGCCGTCGAGCCGCTGACGACGGCCCATATGAGATGGCCTTCTTTCACCTCGCCGAGTTCGATGCCGAATTCGTGGATCGAGCCGGTGTAGTTTTCCGTTGTGCCGTCATTCCTGGTGAATACGCAGGTCATTGTCTGTTTGCGCTCAATGATCTCGCCGATGCCGGTCGAGGTGTCGCATTTCAGGATGCCGACCTGGGCGTTCACCGCCCAGGCCGGCGCGGTCGCGATGAACAGAAATGACGCGCCCGCAAGCGCGAAGATGCGGAAGACGGAGTGGAAAAGCATGTCAGATTTCCCTGATTGAGGTTGCGAAACTGATGCGTCGATAAAAGGTGGTTCTCCCCGGCCGGCGCGGCGATTTTGCCGTGCCTAGCCGGGAAGCGTGGATGTGACCTCCCGCTTCGTCTTGCGCGCGGCGCGCCATTCCTCGAACCGTTGCAGGATGACGAAGAAGGACGGCACGAAGAGAACGGCGAGGCAGGTCGAGGCGATCATGCCGGAAAAGACCGTGATGCCGATCGACTTGCGTGCGCTGGCCCCGGCGCCTGTCGCCACCACCAGCGGCGCGACACCGAGGATAAAGGCGAAGGATGTCATCAGGATCGGGCGGAAACGAGCACGTGCGGCCTCGATCGCGGCTTCGACGATCGGTCTGCCGGCGGCGCGTAGCTCCCGCGCGACCTCGACGATCAGGATGGCGTTCTTGGCCGACAGCGCAATCAGCAGGATCAGGCCGATCTGGACATAGAGATTGTTGTCGATGCCGAGGCCGTTGAGCACCAGGACCGGGCCGACCAGCGACAGCGGCGCGGCAAGCAGGATCGAGATCGGGGCCAGCCAGCTCTCGTATTGGCCTGCCAGCACCAGATAGACCAGGAGCAGCGCCAGGCCGAACACCAGATAGATCTGGCTGCCGACGAGCTTCTCCTGATAGGAGAGCGCCGTCCAGTCGTAGCCGGTGCCGGGCGGCAATGTGTCGGCCGCGACCCCTTCCATCAGCTTGATCGCGTCGCCCGACGAGAAGCCTTGCGCCTGCACGCCGATGATCGACGCTGAGGGATAGAGGTTGTAAAGGCTGATCAGCGAAGGCCCGACGCTTGGCGTGATCGTCAGCAACGTGCCGAGCGGAATCATGTCGCCGTTCTGGTTGCGCACGCTCAGGCGGGCGATATTCTCGGGCGTCAGGCGGAATTGCGCGTCGCCCTGCACATAGATCTGGAACACCCGCCCGAACTTGTTGAACTGGCTGACATAAGTCGAGCCGAGATAGCCGGCGAGCGTCTGGAAGACCTGGTCCGTGGTCAGCCCCAGGGTTTGCACCTTCTCGCGGTCGATCTCGACCGTGTATTGCGGGACGTTGGCGCGGAACGGCGCCGATACGCGCTGGATGCCAGACTGCGTCTGGGCAGCCCTGGTCACCGCCTCGACCGCGCCCTGCAGCTTGGCGAGGTCGAAACTGCCGTCACGCAGCTCGACCTGCATGGTGAAGCCGGCGGCGTTGCCGATGCCCTGGATCGGTGGAGGCGGCAGCACCAGCACGGTGCCGTCAGCCATGCCGGACATATTTTTGTTGAGCGTGGCGTAGAGCGAGGCAAGATCCTCGCCCTTGCCGCGCAGGCTCCAGTCCTTGAGGATGATGTAGGCGACGCCTGCGTTCGCCAGCGTCGAGTTGTTGTCGAGCGCCGAGATGCCGGCGATCGTCACCACCTGATCGACGCCAGGCGTTGCCTTGGCGATCTTCGAAACCTGTTGCAGCGTCTCCTGCGTACGGCCAAGCGCGGCGCCGTCAGGCAGCTGAACCGCGGCGAGCATGTAGCCCTGGTCCTCGATCGGGATGAAGCCGGTGGCCACGCGCGCTATGCCGTAGCCCGCCGCGCCGATGATCAGCAGCGCAATGATGCCCATAACCGTACTGTGACGCACCATGGAGCCGATCAAGCCGGCATAGCGGTTCTCCATGCGCTGGTAGACCGCGTTGAAGCCGCGAAAGAAGAAATTGCGCTGCTCCGGCGGCACCGGCCGCCTCAGCCAGGTTGCGCATTGCGTCGGCTTGAGCGTTGCCGCGTTGATGGCGCTGATTATGGCGGTTGCCGCAATCACCAGTGCGAATTGCGCATACATTTGCCCCGTAAGGCCGGGCAGGAACGCAGCCGGCAGGAACACCGCCATCAGCACTAGGGTGATGCCGATGATCGGCCCGAACAGCGCGTTCATGGCGGCAATCGCCGCATCGTGGCCCGACATGCCACGCTCCATATTGTGGGCGGCTCCCTCGACCACGACGATGGCGTCGTCGACGACGATGCCGATGGCAAGCACGATGGCGAACAGGGTCGACAGATTGACCGAGAAGCCGAGCGCGGCCATCGCCGCGAACGCCCCGATGATCGTCACCGGAACGGTCGTTGCCGGCACCAGCATGGCCCGCCAGTCCTGCAGGAAAAGCAGGATGACGATGAGCACCAGGACGGCGGCTTCGATCAGCGTCTTGTAGACCTCGTGGATCGCCTGGCTGACGAAAATCGTGGTGTTGAAGGGGATCGAATATGCCAGCCCTTTCGGGAACTCGCCCGACAGTTCCTTCATCCTGGCCTCGACCTTGCCGGCCACATCGAGCGCGTTTGCGCCCGGCGACAGGAAGACGGCCATGCCGGCGGCCGGCTGGCCGTCGAGATTGAAGAACTGCCCGTAGGTCTGGGCGCCGAGTTCGACCCGGCCGACATCGCGCACGCGCGTCATGTCGCCATTGGCGCCGGTCTTGACGATCACGGCGCCGAACTGGTCGGGGTCATCAAGGCGACTGGACACCTCGACCGTGTACTGGAAGGACTGGCCGTCCGGCGCCGGCGGCGCGCCCATCTGGCCCGCGGTGACCTGCTCGCTCTGCTGGCTCAGCGCCTGGACGACGTCCTGCGTGGTAAGGCCGCGCGCCTGCATCTTCTCGGGATCGAGCCAGACGCGCATGGAATACTGGCCGGCGCCGAACACATTGACATTGCCGACTCCCGGTATCCGGGAGAGTTCATCCTTCAGCCGGATGGTCGCGTAATTGGCGAGATAAAGGCTGTCATACTGGCTGTCAGGCGAGGTCAAGGTGACGATTTCGAGGATCGAGGTCGACTTCTTCTGAACGGTGACGCCCTGCACCTGCACCGCCTGCGGCAGCCCCGCGAGCGCCGAGGACACCCGGTTCTGCACAAGCACCTGCGCCTGGTCGAGATCGGTGCCGATGGCGAAGGTGACGGTGAGATTGTAGGTGCCGTCCGATGCAGCATAGGACTGCATGTAGATCATGCCCTCGACGCCATTGACCTGCTGCTCGATCGGCAGCGCCACCGTGTCGATCACCGCGCGCGCACTGGCGCCCGGATAGCGCGTCGTTACCGAAACCGTGGGCGGAACCACGTCGGGATACTGCGCCACCGGCAGGGCAAAGAGCGAGATGATGCCGATGACGACCATGAGGATGGCGATGGCGTTGGCCAGGACCGGCCGCTCGATGAAGAATTTGGAGATCATTGCGCTGCGCCCGTGGCAGCCGCTTCCAGTTTCTTCTCTTGCGGCTCGATCTTCTGGCCGGGCACGGCGGTCAGCAGGCCGGAGACAAGGACATGGTCATCCGCGGCAATACCCTTGGTGATGACGCGCAACGCTCCGACGAGTTGGCCCATCTCAACCGGCCGCTGCTCGACGACATCGTCCTTTCCGGCGACGAGCAGGTAGCGCCCCTTCTGGTCGCTGCCGATCGCCCGGTCGGGAACGAGCAGCATGTCCGGCTCTTCGCCCAGCGGCACGCGCACGCGCACGAAATAGCCCGGCAGCAATGCCCGGTCTTCATTGGGCAATACGGCGCGGACGGCCAGTGTGCCGGTGGCGGCCGTGACTTCTGGCGCGGCATAGTCCAGCATTCCCGCATGGGGATAGCCCGTCTCGCTCTGCAGGCCGACCTCGACCGGTATTTTCTTGAGGTCCTGCGCGGTCATTCCACGCTTGGCCATGGCGGCGCGAATGCGCAGCACATCCTGCTCCGAGATGTTGAAATTGACGTAGATGGGAGCGAGCTGAATGATGGTCGCCAGCGTGGTGGCGCCGCCGGCGCCGACCAGCTGCCCCATCGAAACCTGGCGGGAGGTGACGGTGCCCGCGAACGGCGCCTTGACCTCGGTGTAGCTCAGATTGAGTTGAGCCTGCTTGACGTCGACCGCGCTCTGTTTCTGCTTGGCGATGTCGACTTGGGCCGCCGCGGAGGACTGGTCCAAGGTCGATTGCGAGATGATTTTCTGGGACAGCAGCTCCTGCTGCCGCTTCAGGTCGGCGCCGGACTGCTTGGCGGCCGCATCGGCTGAACCCTGGCCGGCCTGGGCTTGCTCGAGCGCCAGCTGATAGGTATCGGGCTCGATCAGGAACAGCCGGGCGCCGGCCTTGACCTCGTCGCCATCCTTGTAGTCGATTTCCTGGATAAAGCCCGAGACGCGCGCAACCAGCGGCGTCGTGTTTACCGCAGCAGTGTTGCCAGTGGCCTCGAGATAGGGCGTCACGCTCTGCTTCAATGGAAGCGCCACGTCGACCTTGGGCGGAGGCGGTGCTACGTAAGCATTCTGCTCGTTGCAAGCGGACAATAGTATTGTAACGGCGACCAGGCCTGCCGCCGGCGCGATTCTACCTGATACGAAAAGCATTTTCCCCCTCTGGATACTTCCCGGTGTATATCGCACTATATGAAAGTGAGCTAATTTACATATTTGCGGGGAGGTTGTCATGCGGATTGCGTTAAGCGTGCTTTTCCTGGCGACCCAGATGGCGGCCACCGTGGCGATGGCGCAGACGGCGTCCGAGCGCGAGGCCTGCGAGGCGGATTACAAGAAGTTCTGCAGCGGCGTGCAGCAGGGCGGCGGCCGCATCATCGCATGCCTGTCCGGCCATATGAGCGAGCTGACGCCCGAATGCCAAAAGGTCGTCAAGGCGAATACGCCTGGATAGGACCGGCACGATCTTTCCGGGCCGCGGGTGGCATTATGTTTCTAGACTATCGGACGCCTCGGGCGAGGCCTGCGGGCGCAGGATAGGGAGTGGTCGCAGCGCGCCAGATGTGCTCCAAATAGACTTCCACAAGAGCACAAGCGTAAAAGGCTGCAATGAGCGGTTTCGCAAGATCGGCGGTTTCCTACGCGATGCCGTTGGCCGCTCTCGCTGTGGCCATCGCGGTCAGGGCCAGCGGGCTGTCGGTAGACCAGGGTTCCATCAACATGAGGATCCTGGTCGGAGCGATTTCGAGCGCGATCATGTTCACCACCATCTTTGTGGTGCTCGACCACGCCGAGGCGGTGGCGCGTCGGGTAGGGGAGCCCTACGGCACCCTGGTGCTGACCATAGCCGTGACGGCCATCGAGGTGTCGATCATCGTGTCCATGATGTTGCATGGCGAAAACAACCCTACACTTGCACGCGAATCCGTCTTCTCGACGGTGATGATCACATCCACCGGCGTTGTCGGCGTGTGTCTGACATTTGGCGGCTGGCGGCATCGCACGCAGGCGATTGTCCGACAAGGGACCAGCGCCTATCTGGCGGTTCTGATCGCGCTGACCGTCATGACGCTTATTTTGCCGACCTACACGCAAACTACGGATCCAGGCACATTTTCGGCGGCTCAGCTTGGCTTTGTCAGCGTACTTTCGGTGCTGCTTTATGCGGGTTTTCTATTCGCGCAGACTGTCCGCCACCGGGACGATTTCATTGAAGGACAGGCACACGGCGTCTCGACGCGAGCCGACCCTCACGAGAGCATCCTCACGCGCGTTCTGCTGCTGGCGATCGGTCTGATCGGCATTGTCATGCTTGCCGAGCAAGTCGCCGCAAGCATCGAGGATACGCTGGTTGCCTACCAGGTGAGCCAGGCCGACGCCATTGTGGGGGCATTGATCGCCGGCCTCGTCCTGATGCCGGAGTCCGTTTCGGCGATTCGTGCCGCCCTCAACAACGAGTTGCAGCGCGGTTTGAATGTCGCGATGGGTTCGGCCTGCGCCACGATTGGTTTGACCATCCCGGTGGTCGCTGCCGCCAGCCTGCTGACGGGAAGGGGCCTGACGCTGGGCATTCCCGCGGCTGACACCGTACTTTTGGTCCTGGCGCTTTTCATAAGCAGCGTCAGCTTCAGCAACGAAAGAACGACGTTCCTGACCGGCCTGGTCCACCTTGTCGTCTTTTTCACCTATGTGCTTTTGATCTTTGTTCCGTGAAGGTCTTGGTGCGAGTTGGCAATCGGTGACCTGATGCGTGTGGCGATAGTAGTAGAACTGGGGCAGAGTGCCGTGTGTCCCTTTTACAGGCCTGGAACTATATTATTGCGGTGACCCGGCCTGCCTTATCGAGGCGACAACCGACCTTCGCCTGCCGGACTTCGATGCCGCCTTTTCCTGCGTAATCTATTCGCACTTGGATCGGCGCCGTGAGTGCACCTCGACGTTGATGCAAGGCACCCGCGCTTACCGCACGGACACGGACGGCGCCAAGCGGCTTCGCGGCGGAAATGATCGCCGCGCGGCAGGCTTGCACGACCGCGGCTGGCGTACCGGGTATCGCTTTCAGGGGTCCCACGGATCCAAACGGGTAGCCCAGGGTCGAGTTACCCCGGCCTGTCCTGGAAGGCCTGAGAACGGATGGCAGAGAGATCGATTGCCTGGTGGTCTTGGCGGGGACAATGGCTTTCGCGACGGCGGGCGGACTGCCGGGAGCAGTAACCGATTTGTTTGCGGCGGACGGATCGTCGCCCACGCCGACACCCGCTGAAACGCTTCCGCTTGTGTTGCTGGCATTGCCACTAACGTCTGCGTCGACTGATCCTGCGCCGACCGAAGCGCCAACGTTTGCTCCACCCACACTGTCGACGCTCGTGCCCACCCCCACAGATGTGCCTTGCGAACCGACGCTCACTCCAGCACCGACCCCGAGACCGCCAACGCTCGCGCCTGCAGAAACGCCTTGCGAACCGACGCTCACTCCACCACCGATCCCTAGACCGCCGACGCTAACGCCCAAACCTGCACCCAGAGCCGAGGCAGGGCCGATCGCAATCCCGATCGTCAACGCGGCAGCCACATATTTTTTCATTTTGATACTCCCGTGCGGCATACATTCAGCTTCTTCGTCGGCACCGGCGCAGCTCGCGCTAGTTCAGTGGGCGCGTTGGGAGCAATGGTGCGGGAAGTTCGATGGCCAGCACCTCAAGCTGCGGCGACTTCCGGTACTTCACTTTCTGTTTTTTCTGCGAGCGCGGTTTACTGGCTGGCTGCACGCCCGAGTCCGATAATGCACTTGCAATTGCACTCGCGGGGGTACGTGCTTTCAGCGTGCGCTCCGCAGCGGCGCGACGCTTGTCCTTGACGATCGACTTACGCGCGGCACTGAGGCTGCGGGCCAAACCAGTAGCTCTTTCACGCTCCTGGTCCAGTGCCGCACTCAATTCTATTGAGTTCTGCTTCAAGGCATCGCGGTCCCGGCGAACAATGTCGAGGTCACGTTCAGCTGAATCTGCCCGTTCGCGCTCCAGTGCGAGTGTCTCTCCGGCTTGCTTTGAAGCGGCCTCGGCTGCCTGGCGGCCTTTCACGGCGTTGGCCTGCTCGCCCGCGGCCAGATTTGCGCTTTTCTTGAGAGCATCGATGGTTTGACGCGCCGTGGCGAGTTCCTGTTCGAGGGACTCAACCTTCTGCCGATCAAGCGCTTGCTTGGCGGAAGCCTGAGCGGCTTCCTGATTTGCGCCTGTCTTGAGAGCGTCGATGGTCTGACGCGCCGTGGTGAGTTCCTGTTGCAGGACCTCGACCTTCCGGCGCTCCTCATCAAGCGCTTGCTTGGCGGAAGCCTGGGCGGCTTCCTGATTTGCGCCTGTCTTGAGAGCATCGATGGTTTGACGCGCCGTTGTGAGTTCCTGCTTGAGAGATTCAACCTTCTGCCGCTCAAGCGCTTGCTTGGCGGAAGCCTGAGCTGCTTCCTGATTTGCGCCAGTCTTGAGAGCGTCGATGGTCTGACGCGCCGTGGTGAGCTCCTGTTGCAGGACCTCGACCTTCTGGCGCTCGTCATCAAGCGCTTGCCTGGCGGAAGCCTGAGCGGTTTCCTGATTTGCGCCTGTCTTGAGAGCATCGATGGCTTGACGTGCCGTGGTGAGTTCCTGCTGGAGGGACTCAACCTTCTGGCGCTCAAGCGCTTGCTTGGCGGAAGCCTGAGCGGTTTCCATTGAGGTCTGCGCTTCAGGCACGGCGCCTTTCGTGCTGTCCCAGAGACTGGCTGTCGTCTTCAGATTTTCGATAACACGATGCGCCGTCTCCAGACTATGCGCGAGCGCCTCGTCTCTTCGCTGCTGTGCCTCCAGGGCCTCTGCCTGCCTGGCCAGCTCCGCTCGTGCTGCGGCCAATTCGCGGCGCAAGGCTTCCTGGGATTCGAGCGCGCTAGGTTGCGCCTTGTCCGGCTCTTTCTCGATATCGGGGCGGTCCGAAACCACGACCGACGAGCTGTCGTTCGCTGCGGCAACCGCTGACGCTTCGGGCGCCGACTGGCTATTTGCCGGAGATGCCAACAGCAGAATGAGCACCAACGAAACGAGAGACGGCAGAGCGTTACGCCCCCTGTCACATATCCCGTGAAGTAAGATCAAAGGACGCGATTTAATAAAGTTGAAGTCACAGCGGAGACACTTTGACCTGGGACTCTGCACATGACTCATTCCTGAACCTCGCCGACCGCGGCCCTCACCGCTATTGTATTCTCCATTACTGCACGCCGCGGCGCTGGATGCCGCGCACCTAGAGGTTAACTCCTATCTCCTGGTTTTCGTCATTCGAACGAACGAAAATTTCGTTCTTCCGAAAGGCTGCGTGCTCAATGCCACAGACTGCTCTGTCTGGTCATCCAGAGCGGCGGGTAGCCGATACCACTGGTCGCCATGACCTCGTTTCGTAGCGGTCGTTTCCAGCCGGTTTCAGGCCGCGTGCTTGGAACCAATGATGGGCGAGACTGTTCAGCTATGATTTTGATACGACGCTGACGTGCCCGGCAGGCTGGGGAAGCGGCAATCCAAGGAGTTCTCATCATGAAGATTTCGTCGAGATTTCGTTCGGTCGCGGTTGGCGTTATCGCCGCCGCGGGAGTTGGCTTTGCCAGCACTGCGTATGCCGACAGCGGCACCATCCGCTTCGCCGTCTATAAGGCAGCCTTCTTCATCGGCGGCTCCGGTGGCGAGGGCACGCTGACCTTCCATGGCCGCCGATATCCCATCTCGGTCGGCGCTGTCTCCGGCGGCTTCGCCTTCGGGGTCTCCAAAACCTATTTCCGAGGCACTGTGCGCAACATTCGGCGCGCCCGGGATGTGGCCGGGGTGTACGGTGCAGCGGGCGGTGGCGGCGCGCTTGGCAAAGGGGCCCAGGTGATCGTCATGACCAATGACAAGGGCGCTCAACTCGAACTCTCAGGCAGACAGGTGGGCCTGCAAGTCAACGCAGATCTTAGCGGTATGAGCATCTCGCTGAAGTAAGAGCCGAATGGCGGCTCCGACCTCGACCTCAAGCCGCCAACACCGCCGCATCCAACCCTCGAATAATCTTAGCCAGTTCAACACACTCGTCGTGCCGCGCCTTGTTGCGTCGCCATGCGAGACAAATCGTGCGTTGCGGCATCGGCTCCTTGAACGGCACGATCTTGAGATCCGGCATGGCGCTGGCCGGCCTTGTTGCCATTTCCGGGATCAGCGTGACGCCGAGCCCGTGCGCCACCATCTGCAAGAGCGTCGTCAGGCTGGTGGCGCCGTAGCTTGCCATCGCCACCGGACGCACGCTGCCGCAGACGGCGAGCGCCTGTTCGCGCAGGCAGTGGCCTTCCTCCAAGAGCATCAGCCTTTCCAGCGCCGGACTTTCCGGCGGCACCGGCGGCGAGGCGAATGCGGGATCGCCGGCCGGCACGGCGAGGAAAAACCGGTCGCGGAACAGCTCTTCGCTGACCAGTCCGGGTTGATCGAGGGGCAGGGCGGCGATGAAGGCGTCGAGCCTGCCCGACGCGCTGTCCTCGATGAGCGATGCGGTCACCGCTTCGCGCAGTTCGAGTTGCAAGGCCGGGAAATGCCGTTTCAGCTCCGGCAGCGCATGCGGCAACAGATAGGGCGCGACCGTCGGGATGATGCCAAGCCGGAAGCGCCCCTCCATGGCCGGGCGGCCGCGCCGGGCCGTCGTCTCGACGTCACGGATATCGGCGAGAATGCGCTCGATGCGGGGCTGCAAGGCCAGCGCTTCGTCAGTCATCCGCACCAGCTTGCCGCCACGCTCGAACAACCGGCAGTTCAGCTGCTGCTCCATCCCGGCGATCTGTGAGGACAGCGCCGGCTGGCTGACGCCGGCAAGTTTTGCGGCGCGGCCGAAATGCAGAGTCTGCGCCAGCGCCTCGAAATACCGCATCTGCCGGACAGTGAGGCCTATCATAAGAAAAACCTATCGAAAAAAACAGGAAAGGCAATTTGTTTTTATCGGCGATGCGGCCTACTCTGGAATCATTCCAGAATGGTGCGGCCGCTGGGCCCGCCCGGAAAACTCATGAAATCGGAGACGAAAATGGACGCTCAAACCGACGATCCCAGCACGGGCAAATGCCCGGTCGTGCACACAACCATCGCCAGGGCCAACCGCGACTGGTGGCCGAACCAGCTCAATGTCCAGGTTTTGCACCAGCAGTCCTCGCTGTCCGATCCGATGGGCGAGGCGTTCGACTATGCCGAGGAGTTCAAGAGCCTCGACCTGAACGCGGTGATCAAGGATCTGCATGCGCTGATGACGGACTCGCAGGACTGGTGGCCGGCCGACTTCGGCCATTACGGGCCGCTGTTCATCCGCATGGCCTGGCACAGCGCCGGCACCTACCGCATCGGCGACGGCCGCGGCGGCGCCGGAGCCGGCCAGCAGCGTTTTGCGCCGCTGAACAGCTGGCCGGACAATGTCAATCTCGACAAGGCCCGCCGGTTGCTTTGGCCGATCAAGCAGAAATACGGCCGCAAGATCTCCTGGGCCGATCTGATGATCCTCACCGGTAACGTGGCGCTGGAATCGATGGGCTTCAAGACTTTCGGTTTTGCCGGCGGCCGCGCCGATGTGTGGGAGCCCGAACAGGACATCTACTGGGGTCCGGAAGGCAAGTGGCTGGCCGACGAGCGCTACAGCGGCGACCGCGATCTGCAGAACCCGCTTGCCGCCGTGCAGATGGGTCTGATCTACGTCAATCCGGAAGGCCCGAACGGCAATCCGGATCCGCTCGCCGCGGCGCGCGATATCAGAGACACCTTCGCGCGCATGGCCATGAACGATGAGGAGACAGTCGCGCTCATCGCCGGTGGACACACTTTCGGCAAGACCCATGGCGCCGGCGACGCGTCGCTGGTCGGCGTCGAGCCGGAAGGCGCCGACATCGAGCAGCAGGGTCTCGGCTGGGCAAGCACATTCGGCACCGGCAAGGGTGGCGATGCGATCGGCAGCGGCCTGGAAGTGACCTGGACGACGACGCCGACGAAGTGGAGCAACAACTTCTTCGACAATCTGTTCGGCTTCGAATGGGAGCTGACCAAGAGCCCGGCCGGCGCCCATCAGTGGACGCCGAAAGGCGGCGCCGGGGCCGGCACCGTTCCGGATGCCCACAGCCAGGCCAAGCGTCATGCGCCCTCGATGCTGACCACAGACCTCGCCCTGCGCTTCGATCCTTCCTACGAGACGATCTCGAAGCGCTTCCACGAGAACCCGGATCAGTTCGCCGACGCGTTCGCGCGCGCCTGGTACAAGCTGACCCACCGCGACATGGGCCCGCGTGTGCGCTATCTCGGCCCGCTCGTTCCCAAGGAAGAACTGCCCTGGCAGGACGTCATCCCGGCGGTCGACCATGTCCTGATCGACGAGCAGGACGCTGCAGCGCTCAAGGCTGAGATCTTGGCGACCGGCCTTTCGGTGCCGCAACTGGTCGCGGCAGCCTGGGCTTCGGCCTCGACCTTCCGTGGTTCCGACAAGCGCGGCGGGGCCAACGGCGCGCGTGTTCGCCTGGCGCCGCAGAAGGATTGGGCCGTCAATCAGCCAGCCGAGCTGGCCAAGGTCCTCGACAAGCTCGAAGCGATCCGGAAGGCATTCAATGCCTCGCAGTCCGGCGACAAGAAGGTTTCGCTTGCCGACCTGATTGTTCTCGGTGGCAGTGCCGCCATCGAGAAGGCTGCGAAGGACGGCGGGAACGACGTCAAGGTTCCCTTCACGCCGGGGCGCATGGACGCTTCGCAGGAGCAGACCGACATCCACTCCTTTGCGCCACTGGAGCCGGCCGTCGACGGCTTCCGCAACTATGTCAGTGGCAAGCTGCGGCTGACTGTCGAGGAGGCGCTGGTCGACCGGGCGCAATTGCTGACGCTGACGGCGCCGGAAATGACGGTTCTGGTCGGCGGCCTGCGCGTGCTCGACGCCAATGTTGGGCAATCCAAGCACGGCGTCTTCACCAAGCGGCCGGCAACGCTCAGCAACGACTTCTTCGTCAACCTGCTCGATATGGGCACGGAATGGAAGGCGACGTCGGACGCCAAGGATGTGTTCGAGGGCCGCGACCGCAAGACCGGCGAAGTTAAATGGACCGGCACCCGCGCCGATCTCATCTTCGGCTCGCATTCGCAGCTGCGCGCTCTCGCCGAAGTCTATGCGACGGCGGACGCGAAGGAGAAATTCACCAGGGATTTCGTGGCGGCGTGGACTAAGGTGATGAACGCCGACCGCTTCGACCTGGCGGCCTGATCCAGGCACTTGATGTAACAAAAGAGGCGCGGGCCGTGGTCCGCGCCTCTTTTGTATTCAGGCTTCGAAAATCAATCCTTCTCGAAAATGCCGGCCTTGGCGACGACACCTGCGATGGCGCCGCCGATCAACGGTGCGACGATGAACAGCCAGAGCTGGCCGATCGCGGCACTTCCCGAAAACAGCGCCGGGCCGATCGAGCGGGCCGGGTTGAGCGACGTGCCGGTGACCGGGATGATGGCGAAATGCAGCCCGGCCAGCGTCAGGCCGATGACGAGGCCGGCGAAAGCCGTCGTATGCTTGGCGCTGGTGACGCCGAGGATCACCGTCACGAAGGTGAAGGTCCCGATCAGCTCCCACAGGAACGCCGAGCTGACGCCCCATTTTGTCGTATCCCAGCCATTGGCGCCGAAGCCGCCAGTGTGGCCGCCGACCTGGCCGGAAACGATGATCCACAGCGCCAGCGACGCGATGATGGCGCCGATGACTTGCGCGATCCAGTAGGGGATGACGTCCTTGGCCGGCATCCGGCCGGCAAGGAACACGCCGAGCGTCACCGCCGGATTGAGATGCGCGCCCGAGATCGGGCCGATCGCATAGGCCGCCGCAATAAGGCCGATGCCGAACGCCAGACCGATGCCTTCCTGGCCAATCGGCAGCGCGCCGCCGAAGCCGCCCGTCACCACCGAAGCAGTGCCGATGAACACCAGTAGAAATGTACCCAGAACTTCCGCCAGATAAGTCTTCATTGCCCTCTCCTCGTAATTTCCCGTCGATCCGCTTGCTGTTCTTGGCGAATCACGCAGCGGAAGAGTATCGCAACCTGAAAAGTTTGAAAGCGCGAGCATTGCGCCAGCCGGCGCGCTTGTGCGCTCCAGTCGCGCACTGTAGAGCGCGCAGGGAACGCTCCACGCCCGCGCCGTACCTTTCCGAAAATCGTTCCGATTTCTGGGCTGATGCGATAGAGCAGGGCCGAACGCAATTTGCCGACAAGGCCAAACAACGGAAATAAAAAATGCGATTGGGAGGACGTCTGGCGGCGGCCATTGAAGTGCTGGAGGACATTAGCCGGCGCCACCGTCCGGTGGCCGACGCGCTGAAGGACTGGGGGCTGTCGCACCGCTTTGCCGGCGGCGGCGACCGCGCGGCAATCGGCAACATCGTCTATGATGCGCTGCGCCGCAAGCGCTCCGCCGGCTGGCTGCTCGGCGAGGACACGCCACGCGCCATCGGCTTCGGCGCGCTGCTGCTCGAATGGGACCAGACGGCGCAGTCGCTGAACGGGGCGCTCGACGGCGACAAGTTCGCGCCGCCCTTGCTGAGCGACGGCGAACTGAAAACAGTCGCCGACCGCCGGCTTGCCGATGCGCCGGCTGCGGTGCGGGCCGATATTCCCGATTGGTGCGAACCGCTTTTCGAGCGCGCCTTCGGCGCGAACTGGGTCGGTGAGGGCGCCGCACTTGCCACCCGTCCGCCGCTGGACATCAGGGTCAACACGCTGCAGGCCGATCGCGCCAAGGTGCTGGCGGAACTGACGCAAACCGGCGCGAAAGCCGCCGACATCGCGCCGCACGGCATCCGCATCCCGCCGATCGACGGCGACGGACGCCATCCGAACGTACAGGCCGAGCCGGCCTTCCAGAAAGGCTGGTTTGAGGTCCAGGACGAGGGCTCGCAGATTGTGGCAGCACTTGCCGGCGCCGAGCCTGGCATGCAGGTTCTCGATTTTTGCGCCGGCGCCGGCGGCAAGACGCTGGCGCTGTCGGCGGCCATGGGCAACAAAGGCCAGGTCTTTGCGCATGACTCCGAGAAAGCGCGGCTGGCGCCGATCTTCGACCGCATTCGCCGCTCGGAAAACCGCAATGTGCAGATCGTCACCAAGCCGGCGGAACTCGCCCCTCTCGAGAACCACATGGACATCGTCCTGGTCGATGCGCCTTGCACCGGCAGCGGCACCTGGCGGCGCCGGCCCGATGCCAAATGGCGGTTGACGCAGAGACAGCTCGATGCCCGCAAGGCCGAGCAATCGGCGATCCTCGACGATGCCAGGGCCTTCGTCAAACCCGGCGGCCTGCTTGTCTACATCACCTGCTCGGTCTTCGACGAGGAGAATGGCGACCAGGTCGCGGCCTTCCTGGAGCGTCATGACGGCTTTGTCCCGGTCGACCACCGGAAGTTCTGGGACAGCCGCTTTCCCGGCCACGCGGCTGCCGCGCGCATTGGCGGCGCGGGCGGCATCTCGCTGTCGCCGCTGCTCAGCGGCACCGACGGGTTTTATCTTTGCGCACTGCGTAAGGCTGGCTGACGCCGCGGTTGACATTCCACGCCAGTGCTCCAGTTCGGAGGTGGCGGCGCTGAAGCCGCTAAGGGGCCTTGCTTGCAAAAATACCTGTCGCTTTTTCTTTTCCTTGTTCTGGTGCTGGGCGGGGGCTTGCTGATCGGCTACGCGACCTTACCGGGCGAATGGTACGCGTCCCTGGTGAAGCCGCCCTTCAATCCACCCAACTGGATTTTCGCGCCGGTCTGGTCGCTGCTCTATGTAATGATCGCCATAGCCGGCTGGCGAGCATGGCGGTGGAATCCGGCCAGCCCGGCGATGAAGATCTGGGGTGCCCAACTGGCCTTGAATTTCCTCTGGTCACCGACCTTCTTCGGCGCCAAATTGATGGGGCCGGCTCTTGTCGTCATTGTCCTGCTTCTGGTCAGCATCATTGCCTTCATCATCCGGGTCTGGGATCGTGAGCCACTTTCCGGCTGGTTATTCGTGCCATATGCGGCATGGGTCGCTTTCGCGACCTTGCTCAACGCGTCTATCCTTTGGTCGAATTGATATGCCTTTGTTGCAGTGCAGCAAAAGCGATTGCCTGTCGTACGCGCCTCTGCAATAAGCTTCCCTGAGATGTGCCTGAGGTGTGAAAGCAATGGCCATGGCAGCAAAGATCGTACCCGCCCCCGACTATGAGGACCGCGTCAGAACGTCCTTCGCGCGCCAGAAGGCCATGACGACCATCGGCGCCGAACTGACGCTGGTGACGCCCGGCATCATCGAGATCGAGATGCCCTATTCGGCGGCGCTAACCCAGCAGCATGGCTTCCTCCATGCCGGCGTCATTTCGACGGCGCTGGATTCGGCCTGCGGCTACGCGGCGTTCTCGCTGATGCCGGAGAATTCCAGCGTGCTGACCATCGAGTTCAAGGTCAACCTGCTGGCGCCTGGCCGGGGCGAACGCTTCCTGTTTCGCGGCTCGGTCACCAAGCCCGGCCGTACCATCGTCGTCGCCGACGGCCAGGCGTATGCCTTCGCCGCCGACGGCGAGGCCAAGCTGATCGCCACCATGACCGGAACGATGATGACGGTGGTCGGGCGTGATGGCATTGAAGGGTGAGCCGATGGGCAACGCCGTCCGGATCGCGGGCAGGAACGTCCTCTTCGTCATGGCCGCCGAAGCCGAATACGGTCCGCATCTCAAGCGACTGTTCACGCCTGTGATGACAGGCGTGGGACCGGTCGAGGCGGCTGTCAGGCTCGGCGCTGAACTGTCCTGGCTGAAGTCCGAGAAGGCGCTGCCGGACCTCGTCGTTTCTCTCGGTTCGGCTGGCAGCCGCACGCTTGAACAGACGGAAATCTACCAGGCCGCATCGGTCGCTTATCGCGATATCGATGCCTCGCCCTTGGGCTTCGAGAAGGGCGCGACGCCGTTTCTCGACCTGCCGGTGACGGTGCCGCTGCCGTTCCGGATTCCAGGCATCCGGGAGGCGACGCTGTCGACCGGTGGTGCGATCATTTCCGGTGGCGCTTATGATGCGATCGCCGCGGACATGGTCGACATGGAGACCTTTGCCTGTTTGCGCGCCTGTCAATTGTTCGGCGTGCCGCTTGTCGGGCTGCGCGGCATTTCCGACGGCGCCGCCGATCTGAGGCATGTCGGCGACTGGAAGGAATATCTCCACGTCATCGACGAGAAGCTGGCCGATGCCGTCATGCGGCTCGACCAAGCGATCGGATCGGGCGCACTTCAGTTTGATTCATCGCGTGAAGATGCGGAATCGGATTGAGAGAGACGTCTCGCAACCCATTGCGCCGACTCATTTCTTTCTCTAAACGCTCGCCATGAAGACAGCCAATCACCCCGACACCGTCCTGATTGTCGATTTCGGCAGCCAGTTTACGCAGCTCATCGCCCGCCGCATCCGCGAAGCCGGCGTCTTTTCCGAGATCGTGCCCTTCCAGTCGGCCGAAGCGGCCTTCGAGCGCATTAATCCTAAGGCGGTAATCCTGTCGGGCGGCCCGGCCTCGACGTCGGACATTGGCAGCCCGCGCGCGCCGCAGATCGTCTTCGACGCCGGCGTGCCGGTGCTTGGCATCTGCTATGGCCAGATGGCCATGTGCGTGCAGATGGGCGGTGTCGCCGAAAGCTCCGACCATCGCGAATTCGGCCGCGCCTTCGTCGAGATCGAGAAGGACAGCCCACTGTTCGAGGGCCTGTGGGCGCCCGGCCAGCGCCATCAGGTGTGGATGAGCCATGGCGATCGCGTCATCTCCTTGCCCAAGGGCTTCGAGGTGCTTGGCAAATCGGAGGGCTCGCCCTTCGCCATCTTCGGCAATGTCGAGCGCAAGATGTATGGCATCATGTTCCACCCCGAGGTGGTGCACACGCCGGATGGGGCAAGGCTGCTCAGGAATTTCGTCCACAACATCGCCGGCATCGAGGGCGACTGGACGATGCGCGCCTACCGCGAGCACGCCGTCGAGACGATCCGCAAGCAGGTTGGCAAGGGCAAGGTGATCTGCGCGCTGTCGGGCGGCGTCGATTCCTCGGTGGCGGCACTCCTGATCCACGAGGCGGTCGGCGACCAGCTCACCTGCATCCTCGTCGACCACGGCCTGATGCGCAAGGACGAGGCAGCAGGCGTGGTGGCGATGTTCCGCCAGCATTACAATCTGCCGCTGATCCTGGTCGACGCCTCGGACCGCTTCATCTCGGCGCTGGAGGGCGAGGCCGACCCCGAGAAGAAGCGCAAGACCATCGGCCGGCTGTTCATCGAGGTGTTCGAGGAGGAGGCCAAAAAACTCGGCGGCGCCGATTTCCTGGCGCAGGGCACGCTCTATCCCGACGTCATCGAAAGCGTCTCCTTCACCGGCGGCCCGTCGGTGACCATCAAGTCGCACCACAATGTCGGCGGCCTGCCCGAGCGCATGAACATGCAGCTGGTCGAGCCGCTGCGCGAACTGTTCAAGGACGAGGTCAGGGCGCTCGGCAAGGAACTCGGTCTGCCCGACAGCTTCATTGGCCGGCATCCGTTTCCAGGCCCCGGCCTTGCAATACGTTGCCCGGGCGGCATCACCCGCGAGAAGCTGGAGATCCTGCGCGAGGCCGACGCCATCTATCTCGACGAGATCCGCAAGGCCGGCCTGTACGACGCCATCTGGCAGGCCTTCGCCGTGCTGTTGCCGGTGCAGACCGTCGGCGTGATGGGCGATGGCCGCACCTATGAATTCGTCTGCGCGCTGCGCGCCGTCACCTCGGTCGACGGCATGACTGCGGATTTCTACCACTACGACATGGCGTTCCTCGGCGCCGCCGCCACGCGCATCATCAACGAAGTGCGCGGCATCAACCGCGTCGTCTACGACGTGACGAGCAAGCCCCCGGGTACAATCGAGTGGGAGTAGAGGGATACAAACGGCGGCGTTAGCGTAGTTTCGGTGGCGGCGTCACTGTCGAAAATTGTTTTCGTGTCCGTATCGCATTTCCGCTGAACTGGCATTCTCCATCTGCGATCTGGCAAGTCCGATCTGCGCCCACGTCCCCAACGAAGTAAAGACCTTTCAAAAAGGGAGAGGGCTACAGCGTAGAACGACGTGCACAAAGGCGGGTCTGCTTCGCGCCGCATGTCCGTCATTCCGGGCGAAGCGCAGCCTTCCCGGAGGCGGTCATCGCTCAACTTTACCCCCAAAGGCCTGGTCGGGAGGGCTCTGCTGGTCCACTTTCGGGCATACATGTTTTCGCATGGTGCTTCGGCGCAAGTTGAAGCACTAATGGACAGTGCATGTTTCTCTTCAGGTTTCGCGGTTTACCAGCCTAGCGCCACTGTCAACTGCGAAGGCCGTCACGGATGGACGAGAAATAACGGTCGGTTCCTACCTGCCCGCCCTTCAACGCGACCTCTAGCCCGTCGATCGCTTCGATGCTGGAATGAGCTACGCAAAGTGGGGAACCGGGCGAGGCGGGCAGGGTCATCCTGACAGTCAGCGCGTCGACGCCCATTTCTCCCAGCGCATGGCTTGACGTGTCGCCGCCGGCAATGATCACGCGCCGCAAGCTCTGCTCCTCCGTCAATTGGCGCAGCAGCGCACCGAGGCCTCGGCCGAGCTTGTGGCGCGCGCCCTCCTGCCGGTCGATCTCGGCGCCGCGATCCGCCTTAGGCCCGAGCGCCGTGTAGAGGATGACGCTGCGCCCCGCCTGCAGGCTGGCGCGGCCGCGTACTGCCGCACGCGCGATCGCCTGATCGGAACGTTCCGAAACCAGTTCGATAGGATCGACCTCGATCCCGTCGAAGCCGTCGGTCAAAGCATGGCGGATCTGCCGTTCCGTTGTCGGCGAGCAACTGCCCGACACCACAGCTATCCGGTCGGCGGCGCCCGGCGGTGGGAAACTCGCGCTTGCATTTCCCTGCCATTCTGCAAGCAGCGCATATTCGATGCCGGAAGAGCCGACGACAAAATACCCCCCCTGCTTGCGGGCGCGCCAGATCTCCTTGCCGGCAAGGGCCTGGGTGTCGCGGCTGTCGACATCGACGAGCACGATGCCGGTGCCGTCGGCGATCAGCCGATCGAACGAGCTCGACCGCGACGCGGATTGCAGGGTCGCGAGGTCAACCAGCCCTGACGTAAGCTCCGTCTGCCGCGACAGGTGGATCAGCAGGTCGGATTCATCCATCGGCGTGGTCGGGTGGCGACTCATCACCGGATGGCGGTCGATGCGGAAATACTTTTCACGATAGGCCGCAAACAGATGCCCGAAGGCAGTGTAGCGCTTGAGCTGCGGCGCGCCGACCAGCAGCGGCACGCTGTCCTGACTGAAGACAGAGCGGCCGATCTCGATCGCCCGGCCGATGCTGCCGATCGTCGGGCTGGAATCGAAGGTCGAGCAGACTTTGTAGTGGCAGATCTCGGCGTTGAGTGTCTTCAGCCAGGCGAAGGCGCTCTTGAGATGCGTGTCCATCCATTGCGGCGTCTCGCTTCGGCTGGTCCCGGCCAGCCCGATGGCCTGGCAATGGCTGAACTGCGCAAGCAAGGCCTCGTCCGGCTGGCGCATGAACAGCACGGTGGGCACGCCGCCGAGCTCGAGCGCCTCCATGACGTCGGTCGAGCCGGTGAGGTCGTCGCCATAATAGCTGAGCAGCAGGTTTTGCATCGCTTCAGGCCGCCTTGCCGTCACCGAATTTTTCGATCGAGCGCGCCAATTCCGCATGATTGTGGGCGAATTCCGCCAGCGACGTGCCGTCGACCGCCGCTTGCCACGCCTGCTGCACGGCGCGCACGCCGGCGCCCGGACCGTCCGGATGGCTGACGATGCCGCCGCCGCAGAGATAGAGGAGATCGACCGTCCGGCCGGTTCGTTCGTATGTCTCGGGCGCCTGTCCGCCCCACTGGCCGGAACCCGCAACCGGCAGCGCGCAATCATCAGGCGCAAAAATCGGCGTCGTCACCGCCTTGAAGGACTCGACGAAAGACTCGTCCGGCTCCCAGTATTTCGAGGCGATGCCGTTGATCTGAAACTGGTCGACACCGAGCAGCCGCCAGAACTGCTGCCAGACCTTGAAATCCATGCCGAGGCCGGGATGTCGTGTGAGGATATCCCAGCCATTGCGATGGGCGTGGATCACCAGGCTGGAGCGCTTCCTCAAAAAGGCCATGCCACCAAAGCCGATGGAATTGATGTTGACCACCGCGCAATTGCCGCCGGCCTTCGCCACCAGATCGTGGTTGCGCATCATCTCGTCCGGATCGGCATGCGAAATGCCGAAGGCATACATCACCTTCTTGCCGGTCTTCTGCTGGTGGTCGAGGATGAGCGGCATGATTGCCTTCACGCGCTCGGCCAGCGGCGAATAGGCGGGGCTCATCAGCTTCTCGTCGTCCTTGATGAAATCGACGCCGGCCGCGATCAGTTCTGCCACCATTGCGGCCGCCTCGTGCGGCCGCAACCCCAGCGCCGGCTTGACGATCGTGCCGATGATCGGCCGATCCGTGACGCCAGTCAGCCTGCGGCTGCCGGCGACGCCGAACTGCGGACCTGGATGCGCGCCCCGATAGTCCTCCGGCAGCTTCATGTCGACGATGCGGATGCCGGACAGGCCCTTGATCGAATAGACGCCGCCAATGGCGATGGTCATCAGCGCCGAAAGGTCGGTGCCGATGGCGTCGAACGGAAAGGCGATATCCACATCCGCACGCTTGAACGGCCCATCACCGGTCTCGGGAATGGAGGGCTGAAGGGCGTCGGGCAGGTGCCGTATTGCCAGAACGCGTGCGGCCACCCTGGCCTTGAGTTCCTCGGTCTCGCCCGGCAGCGCAACGAAGGTTCCGGTCGACTGGTCGCTGGCGATCTTGGCCGCCAGCGCATCGATGCTCCCCGACGTTTCGATGCGGTAGGTAAGGGTGATCATGATCTGCTATCCAGGTCGAAGGAGTTCGAAAAAAGTTCCCTGATCCTCGAAATCTGGTATAATGAGTACATAAGTATTGCAAGGGATATCCTGCTTGCGGGATATGATCCGACTGGCGGACAGGCATTCTGGAAATCATGACGGCAGTGCTAGATAGAGGCCGGTCAAGGGAGTGATTCGCGACGATGAACCGTTCGGAGCCGATCGTCCGGCGCAAGCTTTCCGACGAAGTCTTTTTACGGCTGAAGCGCCTGATCACCAGCGGTGAATTGCTGCCGGGCGACGACATGCCGTCGGAGCGCGAGCTGATGGAGCGCTTCGAGGTTGGCAGGCCGGCGATCCGCGAGGCGATGCAGGCGTTGAGCAATATGGGGCTGGTGGCGATCTCGCATGGCGAGCGCGCCAAGGTGCTGCAGCTGACCGCCAAGTCGATCATCAAGCAGGTCGACGGGGCGGCCAAGATCATCCTGTCGTCGTCGAAGGACACGCTGGAGCACCTCAAGACAGCGCGCATCTTCTTCGAGCGCGGCATGGTCAGGGAAGCCGCCGAAAAGGCCACCGCAGAGGATGTGCAGCGGCTGCGCGCCACCGTTGCCGAACAGCGCAGCTTTCGCGGCGACTCCGAAGCCTTCATATCCGTCGACATGAAGTTTCATACCCAGATCGCCGCGATATCCGGCAACCCGATCTATGTTGCGGTCAGCGAAGCGATGCTGGGTTGGCTGAAGGAATATCACACCGAAATGCTGATCTGGACCGGCAAGGAACAGTTCACGCTCACCGAGCACGAAGAGATCATCGGCCGCATCGAGAAGAAAGATGCGGAGGGCGCCGAAAAGGCGATGATCAAGCACCTCGAACGCTCGCGCGCGCTCTATGTGATGAATTCGGAAAAGTGAATCCGCAAGTTCAGCTGATCCGGCTGATCGCGTAAGGCGCCATCACAAGCTGACCTTGGCCAAGCGCTGAAATGTCGACAGGTACATCGTCCGCTGTCAGGTTCGCCAGCCACAGGACGGTCTTGCCCGAGGCGGAGCGCCCGGCCAGCGCCAGCACCTTGGTCTCATCGCTCGTCCTTGCCGCCAAATGCGCAAGGCCGGCCATTTCGCAAAGCCCTTTGATGGCGTGGAAGATCGGCCGGGGTGTTCCCTCTGCGACGGGTTCTCCAGATGCCGCGAGCACGCCAAACGGCCCGGTTAAACCGGAGAGCGTGAGTTGCTCCAGCCCAACCGATGCGACTCGCGCGGCATAGCCGATCGTCCATGCCGCCGAGAACAGGCCGGCATGGCGGGGATCGCGGTCAGCCATGGCAATGCGCTGTCCCCCAGGATTGGCCTTTGTCGCGCCGCCGTAAGGGTTCTGCCGCATGGCGATGGTCGACGGACCGATGCGGTAGGGCTTTGTTCCAAAGATCGCCCGCACGGATGCGATGATGAAAGGCAGCGCCTCCAGCGATTGCATGACGCTGAGATCGTCGGCGGCATGCACGATCGGGCAGGTGCAGTGGCTGACGAAATCAAGCTGATTGGGCGGCACGCGCTTGCGGTTGAGTTCGGTGAAATAGCTGAACATGCCGCCGCCGAGGCGCAGATCGGGAAAGGCGCGCCGGGCAGCGGCATAGACCTCTTCGAGCGGCGGACACTCGGGCCAAGCACTGCCGGGCGGCGTCGACTGCCGGTCGACCGAAGGCGAGACGGCGATTGCCGAGAGCGTCAGCCCGGCCTGGCGTACCCTGTCGGCGACGCCTGACAGCTCAACACTGAGATCACTCGCGCCGGCAACAACGCATTCGAGGGTGGTGGATATCGGATAGGCCACCGCAAGCCGGGCATACGAGCGCAAGGCGTCGAGCCCATGACCGCGCGTCGGATCGTAGTGGAAGATCAGCTGCTGAGGACCCAGCGCGGCGAGTATCGGGAGGTTTGCGAGCGCAGTGTCGGCGTCTTCCGGGTAGATGATCACGCCGATATCCGGCAGCTTCGGTCCGGCTTCGCCGAGTTCGACGCGAACCGGCTCGGCGATTGCTGCAGCGGCCGGGACTTTCGCGTCGCCGGTTATGCGCAGGCTGATCGTCTGGCGCAGGCTTCGGCCGGCAGGCAGCACATAGGGCCATGGCAGCGCGAGCGGTCGAACATAGGTCTTGTAGGATGCATCGGACCAGTTGCGCTGGTCCTCCATCTCGAAGGTGTCACCTTCCATCCGGCATTCGGCGGTGACGCCAGACTGAACCTGATGGGTAATCGACCGCAGATTCTTGAAGGGCTGCCAGGGGTCGATCAGGTCAGGAAGCCTCGTCGCCACCACGCTTCCGTCGGTATGCTCGACCGTGACCGGGCTGCCGGCCAGGCCGGCGATCGGATGCAGGATGCAGAAACCGCAGCGATTGGTTTCGAAATCGCTTTCGGGGAGAGCCGTTGCGTCGAAAACCAGCCGGCCGTCGGCATCGCCGTTGATCGTGGCACGAAAGTCGAGCCTGCTTCCGCCTTGCCCCAAGCAGCTTGCCGAGTAACTGACAGTGAAGGCATCGGCGCCCAGGTCGATGACGAGATCCGTCAGCGTCGGTTCGTAGGTACCCCAGTCGCGATCCCTGACGATGTAGGCGATGGCGCGCAGCACTTCGATGCCGCCATAGCGGACGGAGCGCAGGTTGCCATTGACGAAGTCGGCGCTGAGCGTGCCAGCCCGCAGCCTGACCGGTTCGGCTTCAACCGCGCGCGTGCCGTAAAGGAGGAAGGCGTCGGTAGTCATCTCAGCAAGGCGTCGAGCTGCACCGGTTCGCGGCTCGCAGCACCCGCATAGGCGGCCTCGACCAGCGCGAACGTCTTGAGATTGTCCGCACCTGAGGTGGCGGGTTCGCGGCCCGCGGCAAGGCAGTCCACCCAGTGCTGCTGGATGGCAACGACGCTTTCCTGGATGTTGTGCCAGGGCCGCGATGCCCAAGGCAGCAGCGGCGGCGAGGCGTCAGTCACCTTCGTGCCGTTCTTGCCGGTGACGGTAAGCCGGTACCCTTGCGCAAGCCGGATGGTGCCGTCACTGCCGTCGATTTCGATCAGCGTTTCGGGAAATGGTTCGGTGGCGAGCTTCGTCGCGTAGCTGCAGTCGACCACCGAGGTGGGGCCGCTCTTGTGGTCCATCAGCATGGTTGCGACGTCCTCGCCGGCGATAGCAGGGTTGATCCGCGCGGTTCGTGTCGTGATCGTCGACACGTCGCCCAGCAAGAAGCGGGCTATGTCGAGACTATGGATGCCGAGGTCCTCGATGATGAAGCGCTTTCCCGTCGCCAGATAGGGCTGGCCGGAAAACACGTCATAGGCAGAGCGGAAGGAGATGCGGCCGAAGAAGGGCGTGCCGATCTCGCCGCTGTCGAGCACGGCGCGCACCGCCTGGACCGGTGACTGCCAGCGGAAATTCTCGTGCA
This sequence comes from Mesorhizobium helmanticense, assembly GCF_003034915.1. Taxonomy (GTDB): domain Bacteria; phylum Pseudomonadota; class Alphaproteobacteria; order Rhizobiales; family Rhizobiaceae; genus Mesorhizobium; species Mesorhizobium helmanticense. Next base: position 36,184 of record NZ_PZJX01000015.1, read on the forward strand.
CCATCAGCTTCACACCGGCGTCCGCACAAGCCTTTACCATCGCCTTGGCGTCGGCAAGCGTCGGCGCGAACGGCTTTTGGCAGATTGCCGGAACACGGTGCCGTGCTGCCATCTCGACCAGCGGACGATGGCTGGGTGCTGTGGTGGCGATATCTACGAAATCCAGGCTTTCGCCGGCAAAAAGTGTCGTCGCGTCGGTATAGCGCCGGGCGATGCCGAACTGGTCGCCGACGATCCTCAATCGTTCCGGGTCGCGGTCACAGATGGCGACGATCGAGACGCCGGCAATGTCGCGCCAGGCATGCATCTGGTTGACGGCAAAGAAGCCGCAGCCGATCAGCGCTCCACGCAACTCCGTCATGCTCAGCCTGCCTTTGCCATCTGCATCAGCGTCACGCGGCTCTGTAGCCGGCGCTGCGCCTGATCGACGACGACCGCGACGATGATGACGAGGCCCTTGATCACCATCTGCCAGAACGAACTCACCCCCATCATCACCAACCCGTCCGAAAGAATGCCGATGACGAAGGCACCGACAATGGTGCCGCCGATCGTGCCGCGCCCGCCCGACATCGAGGTGCCGCCAAGCACCGCCGCCGCGATGGCGTTCAGCTCGAAACTCTCGCCAGTTGCCGGATGCGAGGCCATCAATTCGGAGGAGATGATCAGGCCGACGATCGCCGCGCAGAAACCCGAGAACATGTAGACGAACATCTTCACCATGTTGACACGCACGCCGGAAATTCGCGACGCCCGTTCATTGCCGCCGACCGCGAAGATGTGGCGGCCGAGCGGCGTGTATTTGGCGAGATAGGCCGCCGCCAGCGCAACTACGATGAGGATCCAGATCGCCACCGGCAGGCCGAGCAGTCGGCCGGCGCCGAGGAAACCGAAGCCAGTGGTGCCGAGTTCCGACTTGCCGACGAGGTTGGGGAAGGTGCGGCCATCGGACGACAGCAGCGCCAGGCCGCGCGCGACATAGAGCACGCCGAGCGTTGCGATGAACGGCGCGACGTTCAGCCTGGTGATCAGCAATCCATTGACGGCGCCGATCAATATGCCGACGGCAAGGGTGATGAGCGCGATTTCGACCACGTTGAAATAGATGGTGTAGCCGATCTGCAGGTCGATGCCGTTGAGCACGAGATAGCCGGCGACCATGCCGCACAGGCCGACGATCGAGCCGACCGAAAGGTCGATGCCGCCGGTGATGATGACGAAGGTCATGCCCATGGCCAGGAACGCATTCAGCGCCACGTGCTTTGACATCAAGATAAGATTGGCGGTCGACAGGAAGTTCGGCGCCGCGATCGAAAAGAAGATCAGCACGGCGATCAGCGCGATGAAGGTCCGCGCCTTCATCAGCGTCAGCAGCAGCGAGCCGCTGGCAGCAGAGGGAACAGCCGCCTTGGCCGGGATGTCAGTCATGGGCGGTGTTCTCCGTGTGCGGGGCCGGCCCGTGGCCAAGCGCCGAGGCAGCGACAAGAACTGCCTCCGTCGCCTCGGCGCGATCGAACATGCCGGTCAGTTTTCCATTGCTCATCACCGCGATGCGGTCGGACAGCGCCATCACCTCATCGAGATCCGAGGTTGCGAAGAGAATGCCCAATCCGTCGCGCGACAGTTTGCGCATGGTGCGGAAGACGTCGGCCTTGGCGCCGACATCGATGCCGCGGCTTGGCTCGTCCATCAGCAGCACCTTGGGCCCGGTAAGCAGCGCCTTGCCGATCACCACCTTTTGCTGGTTGCCGCCGGACAGCGACGAGACCTCCTGTGCCGGATCGGCAACCTTGATCGCCAGTTCCCGCACCATCTGCACCACCGCCTGCCTTTCAGGGCCGCCGCGGATATGAAATAGGCGGACAAACCGCGACAGGCTGGCCAGCGTCAGATTGCTGGCAACCGACAGGATCGACACCAGCCCTTCGCGCTGGCGGTCTTCGGGGATCAGCGCCAGCCCGCGCCGGATGCGCCGTGTCGTATCGCGCTCCTTGACCCTCTTACCGGCGATGAAGATCGTTCCGGTGGCTCGGCCATGACGGCCCATGATGCAGTCGAACAGCTCGCTGCGTCCGGCGCCCATCAGGCCATAGATGCCGAGGATCTCGCCGGCGCGCAGCGACAGCGAGACATGGTCGACCGCAAGACCGCCGGTCGCGCGCGACAGGCAGATGTCCTCGGCGCGGAATATCTCTTCGCCTGGAACATGGCCGTCGGCTTTGGCAAAATCCTTGGCGTCGGAGCCAATCATTTGCCGCACGATCCACCGCGTGTCGACGTTTTTCATCTCCTCCTGACCGGTGATGTGCCCGTCGCGCAGCACGGTGATGTAGTCGCCGATGCGGATCAGCTCCTCGAGCCGGTGCGAAATGTAGACGATGGCGACACCGCGCGCCTTGAGGTCGGCAATCACCTTGAACAGGATCTCGACTTCCGCTGCACTCAGGGCCGAGGTCGGTTCGTCCATGATCAGGATGCGCGCATCGAGCGAAACCGCCTTGGCGATCTCGACCAGTTGCTGCTGGCCGATGCGCAGATCCTCGACCAGTATGTCGGGCCGGATCCCGGCCTGCAGGCGTTCGAGAAATTGCGCAGCGCGGCGCTCCTGCTCCTTGCGGTCGATCTTGCGGAACCGGTTGGTGATCTCGCGGGTGGCGAAAATGTTCTCGGCGACGGTCAGGTTACCGAACAGGTTCAGCTCCTGGAACACCATGCCGATGCCGCGGTTCACCGCGTCTCCCGATGACGCGAAGGAGACGTCTTCACCTTCGAGCAGAATACGGCCGGCGGTCGGCTGCTCTACCCCGGCAATGATCTTCATCAGCGTCGATTTGCCGGCGCCGTTTTCGCCGACCAGCACATTGACCGCGCCCTTGCGCACCTCGAAATTCGCGCGCTTGACCGCAACGGTGCCCGAATAGACCTTGGAGACGTCTTCCAGCTTCAGAATGACATCGTGATTTGCCACGGTACTCATGGCTTCGGCCCGATCTCTGCCTCCGCCGGCGTCACCAGCGGCAGGTCCTGGCCGCTTTCGAGCGTGTAGGCGCCGAGTATCTTGGCCGTCCGGCCTTCCAAGGCGTCGCGCGGCAGTTTGGAAAGCACGGTCTTGCCGGCATAGGCGTTGAACGCCTTGCCGAACTGGGCAAAATCGATCTGGTTGGTGAAGTCGTTGAACTGGACGAAATCGAGGCTGTCGCGCAGCGCGGTTCCCCGCATCGCTGGTCCGATCTGCACCCGCGCATCCGCCTTGCCGTCGCCATCGACATCGACATCCACCGTCGCCGCGCGCGACTGGGTGTTTGCGGCGACGATCTCGCCCTCCAGGCGAACGGTGAAGGTCCATGGCGAGTTCGCCTGCTTATTTGGGTTACCGTATTTGGCACCGGCAGCGGCGGGATCGGTTTTCGCCAGGGCGTGCACCTCGGGAAACGGCCCGGCTTTCTGCTGGAGATAGGGCACGACCTTCGCCGCCCATATCTCCTCGACCATCTTGTCCGGATTGAAAGCGGCAGCGTCGCCGCCGTCCGCCGATTGTGTAGGCAGAATCTTGCAGGCGGTCAGGCTGATGCCGACTGTCACGGCAAGGATCGACCAGGTCGGCTTGTTCAGCATGGCGGCCTGTTGTGCAGCATGGTGGTCGGTACCCACAGAAAACGGCGGCGAGGGACGAATCGAAATTCGCCCCTCGCTATTCATGTCACGCTGGCTCAGTTCGTCAGCGCGAAGGTTTCCAGCTTCGGAGCGTTTTCACTGTTGACCAGAACGCAGTCCATCAACTGCTTTTCCTTGGCGGGCGACTTCTTGTTCTTGATGAAGTCGTTGGCCTGTTCAACCGCCATCTGCGCCTGCGCATAAGCCGGCTGCAGGACCGTCGCCTTGATGCCGCCCGCGGTGATCGAATCGCGCACGTCGTTCGATCCGTCGAAGCCGACAACGATGACGTCCTTGCGGTTCGCCGCGACCAGCGCCGCATAGGCGCCCATCGCCATCGTATCGTTGCCGGAGATGACGCCCTTGATGTCGGGGTTGGCCTGCAGGATCGATTCCATCTTGGAATAGGCCTCGGTCTGACTCCAGTTGGCCGATTGCTGGGCGACCATCTTCAGGTCCGGATAATCGTCGATGACGTCGTGATAGCCCTTGGAGCGGATGCCGGCATTGGTGTCGGATTCCTTGCCGACGAGCTCGACGAAATTGCCCTTCTCGCCCATCAGCTTGACGAATTCCTGCGCACCGAGCTGGGCGCCCTGGTAGTTGTTGGAAACGATCTGCGCGACGGCAACGCCGGTGGCGTTGATCTCGCGGTCGATCAGGAAGGACGGAACGCCCGCGTCCTTGGCCTTCTGCACGGCAGCGACGGTGGCATCGGCGCCGGCATTGTCGAGGATGATCGCCTTGGCGCCGCGACCGATCGCCGTGTCGATCAGTTCGGACTGCTTGTTGGCGTCATCGTCATGGACGAGCACCAGCGCTTCATAGCCGAGTTCCTTGGCCTTGGCTTCCGCGCCGACGGCTTCCGCCTTGAAGAACGGATTGTCGTGTGAGGGCGTGATGATGGCGATGAGGTCCGCCGCATAGGCTGGGGCTGCGGTGCCAAGTGCCAGCATGCCGGCGAAAGCCGCGAGTGTCATTCTGCGAGTGAGTTTCATGAAGTCCTCCCGTTGAAAAAGCCTTGATCAATTCAGGCCACTGTCCGCATTTCAGACTGCGGATCGTCTCAGTTGCAAAACCGTTTGTTTGCCAGCTGAACGGACCGTCGTGCACCCGCTTTCCGGCCGTCCTCCGTTCGTCCAGGCCACGAATCCCCCTGCAAAGGCGTGTTGGCCTGAGCACAGCAATAGCTAGGCCAACTGGTATGATGAGTCAATCACAAATTCAGATGACATGTACCTGATGAGTATGCGATTTCCCCTTCACCCGCCTTTTTCAGGTGATGCGCTGAATGCTTGCGGCGATCTCTTCCGGCTCGAACACCCGCTTCCAGTCGTCGCGCATCAGCACCGGCTTGCCAAACTCGATCGCCTTGTTGCAGGCGTCGGAGAACACACCCTTGGTTTCGCCGAAGATTACGGCGCCGAGCACGTTCATGTGGCCGAGCAGGAAGTCGAGTGCGGCCTGCTGGTCGACGCCGCGCGCAACCACTTCATCGACGGCTTCCTTCATGACGACGAGCAGCGAGGCGCACACGGTTTCCGAAAGGCCGGGCTCCAGCAACGCCATCTGATCGACGCTGACGCGGTGCGAGCGCATGACCGGCGCCCAGATGATCTTGGCGATCGCCTCGCCCTTGGCGAAGTCCTCCTCCGGCCCCTGCATCAGCGCGCTGACCATATGCTGTTTGGCCTTGACGCCGCCGAAATAGTCCTTCTTGGCCGCCATGTCGGTCTCGTCGTTGAAGATCGGCGGATGGCAGGGATGGGTGACGAAGTAGGTCAGGTCCGGCCGCTTCGGCAAATGGCCGGCGAAAGGTGCTGCGGCGTCGAGCACCACCACCATCGTGCCTGATGCAAGCTTGCTCTCGATGCTGGCCGCGACCTTGCCGATATGCGTGTCGGGAACCGCCAGGATCACCACCTCGGCGCCTTCGAGCGCCTCATCGGCGCTGACGGCATTGAAACCCAGCCCCGATTTCAGCCGCTCGCGGCCGGCCTCGCTGACCTCGACATGGCGTATCGTGTAGGGCGAGCCGCGAAAATTGGTCGACAGGCGGTAACCCATTTTCCCGCCGGCACCGAACAGTGCAATCGTTGTCATGTATCGCTACTCCTGATGTCCAACGACGGCTCCGCCAATCGTCATGTTATCAACTGGTATAATCACTCTACCAAAGTTTGGCAATCTGGATCGGCATGGAATGCCGCTGATTCATGCCGGGCCACCCCTGGTCAGCGTTGCGGCATCATCGTCGCCGCTCGCGACATCGACGGACGTTCGCCGCGCCATCGCTTGCCTTCCAGCAAGAGCGAGCACGAAGATGACGACGATGCCCTGGACGATATCCTGGGCGCCGGGAGGCAGGCCGATGATCTGCATGGTGGTGACGATCAGGATGAGAAGAATGCTGGCAAACATGGTGCCGAGCGCGGTTGCCGAACCGCCGAAGATAAGCGTTCCGCCCAGCACCACCGCTGCGATCGACTGCAGCAGATAGGGCTGGCCCATTTCGAGGAAGGCGCCGCCAATATAGGCGCCGAGCAGCAGCCCGTTGAGGGAGGCCAGCACCGACGAGATGATGAATGCCGATGCAATCACCGGGCCATTCCTGATGGCGGCCAGCCGTGCGGGCGCGCAACGCCCGCTTGAGATCCTCATACTCGAAGGCGCCGGCGAGACTGACTATCCCGCCTTCGCGGCCAAAAAGGGCCGTCGTTGCGCGGATGTCGTGAGTTGCTTCTTCAGGCGGCGCGGCCGAAGCGATCAACCCTGAAATCGTCGAGCGGCGTTTCGCAACGGTCGGTCATGATGAGCTCGGCCATGGCATCGCCCACACCCGGACCGAGCTGGAAGCCGTGTCCGCTGAAGCCGAAAGCGTGAAACAGGCCTGGCGTCGTCGCCGAGCATCCCATGACCGGCAGCATGTCCCTGACATAGCCCTCGCAGCCGGACCAGGTGCGGATGACCGTAGCCTGCGCGATCGCCGGCAGCAGTCGCGCGACGGCGCGCAACTGCATGGGCAAGCGCATGGGGTCGGCGGCCGCGTGGCCTGGATCGAGGTCCACCGCGACTCTTTCGGCCGCTCCGCCGAAGACAATGTTGCCTCGCTCGACCTGACGCAGATAGGCGCCATGGTCCTTATTGCGCGTCCAGATGCCGACAACCGGCAGGATCCGATGCGGCAGTGGCTCGGTCACGCCCATCTGCGGGCCGCGGGCGTCGAGCGGAACCGCTTCGCCGAATTGTGCGGCGATGCGCGCGCCCCAAGCACCGGCAGTGTTGAGCAGACACTCGGCGTCGAACGTACCTTTTGAGCTGGCTACAAGGAAGCTGGAGCCCGTGCAGGTGATCTTCTCCACCTCAGCCGCCTCGACGATTTCGGCGCCCAGCCTGCGGGCAGCCTCGGCAAAGGCCGGTGCGATCAGCCGCGGATTGCCGCTGCCATCGTGCGGCGAGAACGACGCCGCAATAGCATCAGGACCGAGACCGGGAAAACGAGCGCGAATCTCGCGCGGGCTGAGCTCCTCCAGTTCAAGCCCCCACGGCAGCGCTGCCTCGGCATAGGCCCGCATGTCGGCGAGGCTATCTTCATCGAAGACCAGCCGGATATGGCCGGCAGCGCGGAATTCCACGTCGCGGCCAAGCATTTTTTCGGCCTCGCCCCACAGCCTGAGCGAGCGATGGGCCAGCGGAAGCTGGGACAGATGACGCCCCGTGCGCCGGATGTTGCCGAAGGAGGCAACCGTTGCTCCAGCGCCGATCCGGTTGCGCTCGATCAACGTCACGCGCGCGCCGCGCCGGGCCAGGAAATAGGCCGAAGCCGTCCCCATCAGTCCGCCGCCCAGCACGATCACATCCATGGCGCCCTCTTGCGGTGAATCTTTGACCAATCTTGTCCGCACCACGGTATTGCGTCAAAGATGGGTTTGGACAGAAGCCATAAGCTTTACCTATGGAGTAGCAATGCGGGCCAGGCAGCTCGAAGTGTTCATCGCCGTCATGCGCGCGGGCACCGTGACCGCCGCGGCGCGGATGCTGAACATCTCCCAGCCTGCTTTGAGCCAGATCCTGCTCCACGCCGAGGACGAACTCGGCTTCACGCTGTTCGAGCGGGTGAAGGGCCGGTTGCGGCCGACCCCGGAGGCGCTCGAGATCTTCCCTGATGCCGAGAGGTTGTCGGCGGGGCTTGAAGGCTTGCGCCGCAAGACTACCGATCTACGCCTGGGTCGGGCAGGGCTGGTGCGGGTCGCCGCCTCGCCGCCGCCGGCCATGGCTATCTTGCCGCGTGCGTTCATCAAATTCCGGGCCCAGCATCCCAACATAATGTTGCGTGCTCATAGCGCGCCGATCGCTGCCATCATCGACATGCTGCGAGCGGGCGATGCCAGCCTCGGCGTGGCCATGGACGACCGGCTCCCTCCGGATATTGAGGCGGAGGTGATCGGCAGCGTCGGCTTCGCATGCCTGCTGCCCGCTGGGCACGCGCTGCAAAAGAAAGCCGAACTGACGCTCGCCGACCTCGCCGGGGAGGAGTTGATATCGTATCGCGGCAACACTCGTCCTGCCGACGAACTGGCCAACGCTGCCCGCGCGCAAGGTGTGACGCTTTCGCCGTCGCTCGAAATCGACGTATCCATCTCCGCGGTCGGTTTTGTCCAGGCCGGTCTGGGCATCGCCTTGGTCGACGCGCTGCTGCCTTGGCATCAGTTTGCCGGGCTTGCGGTCAGGCCGCTGACGGCAGGACCGGAATTTCCGATCGCGCTTCTCACTTCGCGGACGCGGGCCCTTTCACGCTCCGATGAGATGATGCGCGACCAGATCCGCGTGGCCTGTTCCGCCGTCCTGCATGAGCATCGCGCGAAGACATAAGCAAGACTTATATCCCTACTCATCATACGTCTTGGACCCGCACCATCCGGTCGTGCCAGGTTTGCTTGGCAGACAGGAAGGGACGCATCATGGATGGTGTCATCATGGCGGATGAGGCGCAGAACAGAGCCGACTGGAAGGTCGGCGTCGATATCGGCGGAACATTCATCGATTTCTGCGCGCTCGAAGCAAATTCCGGACGCCTCGCCTCGCTGAAAGTGCTGACGACGCCAGAAGATCCGGGCGCCGAGCTAATGACCGGTCTCACTCTGCTGGCCGAGCGCGAAGGCTTTGACCCTGCCCATATGACACGCTTCGTGCATGGCACGACCGTCGGCATCAACACGATCATCCAGCGCAAGGGCGCGCCGCTCGCGCTGTTTACCAATGCGGGCTTCGAGGACGTTATCGAACTCGCAAGGCTTCGAATGCCGGACATGTATTCGCTGTTCTGCTCGCGGCCGGACCCGCTGATCTCGCGCGACATGGTGTTCGGCATTCCGGTCCGCATGCGTGCCGATGGGAGCGAATCCCGGGCGCCGGACATGGCGGCGGTGGAAATGGCGGTGGCAGTGGCGAAAGCGAACGGGGCGCAAGGCATCATCGTGTCCTTCCTCCATTCCTGGCGCAATGCCGCGCAGGAAGCATCCGTGAAGGCAGCGATAGCGCATCTTGCCCCCGACCTCTTCGTCTTCTCCTCGGCCGAGGTCTGGCCGGTCATTCGCGAATACGAGCGCAGCTCTACAGCCATTCTCAACGGCTATGTCCATCCGCGTGTCTCTGGCTATCTGACGGCGCTGGAAGAGCGGCTGAAGGGCCGAGGTGTGCCGGCCCGCCCCATGCTGACGAAATCGAACGGCGGGCTGATGAACGCTGCCGAAGGCAAGCGCGCCTGCGTCAACATGCTTTTGTCGGGAACGGCCTCGGGCGTCATCGGCGCCTCATGGCTGGCGCGCCAGGCAGGCGAAGACAAGGTTCTTACCCTCGACATCGGCGGCACCTCGGCCGACTTTGCGCTTATCATCGGCGGCGAGGCGCAGTTTGGCACCGGCGAACTGATCGGCGAATTTCCGCTCCATATCCCTTCCGTGTCGGTGAGCTCGATCGGTGTCGGCGGCGGCTCGATCGCCAGTGTCGATGCGCAGGGTGTGCTGCGGGTCGGACCGGAATCGGCCGGTTCGACGCCAGGACCCGCGTGCTACGGCCGTGGCGGCGAGAGGCCGACGGTGACGGACGCCATGGTGGTGTGCGGATGGCTCGGTCACAGCGAGATGGCCTATGGCCAGCTCAGGATCGACACCAGACTGGCGCATCGCGCGGTCGGCGAGCTTGCCACCCGGCTCGGCCGCCCCATCGAGCAGACCGCGCAGGCAATCCTCGACATCGCGGTGTCGGAGATGTTCGTCGAGGTCGAGAAGCTTGCCTCGCGCGCCGGCGTCGACTTGCGCGATTTCACGCTGATGCCTTTCGGTGGCGGCGGCCCAATGCTCGGCGCCTTCCTTGCCCGCGAACTCGGGATGAAGCGCGTCATGGCGCCCCGCCGACCCGGTGTGGTGTCGGCGCTGGGCGGGCTGGTGGCGGACCTGCGCGGGGACTTCATTCGCACCATCTTCAGCCCGCTATCGGGCGTGGCGCTCGCCGGGATTCGCGAGGCCTTCGAGGCGCTGGCGCGTGAGGGCCGCGACTGGCTTGCGGCGCAGGGGCACGATGCGGCGGCGGAGCTCAATCTCACCTGCGACATGCGCTATGTCGGGCAGAGCTATGAGATCGAGGTCGTCCTTCTGCCGGAATGGCTGACGGACGGCAATGTCGCCGCCATCGAGCAGGCCTTCCATCTCACCCATGAGCGGCTCTACGATTTCCACGACCCGGAGGGCGAGATCGAACTTGTGAATGTCCGGCTATCGGCCATAGGTGCAGGGCCGAAACTCTCTCTCCCGGAGACCGACGAGATCGATGCTCCGGCCATTCCGGCGCGCCGGCTCTCCGTCTACACGGGTGCCAGCGTCGAGACCGTCGACCTCCACAACCGGCAAGCCCTCGTGCCGGGCAGCACGTTCCACGGGCCTGCCGTGGTCGTCCAGGAAGACACTACCTTCGCCATTCCCACCGGAACGCAGGCAAGGGTCGACCGCCATCTCAACCTTTTGCTGACCTTCCCGGAGTGATGCCATGTTTGACCGGACAAACCTTCAGGTTCTGGCGAACCATGCCCGCGCGGCCGCCGAGAACATGGCCCACACGCTGCACCGCACCGCGCACTCCGCTTTCGTCAAGGAGACGCAGGACTTTACCGTGATGCTGATGGACCGTTCAGGCGCGACGTTCGCCGTGCCGATGGAACTCGGCGCCACCTGGTATCCGGGGCTTTCGTATCACCGCGCGATCGCGATGGTCGACGACTACCGGCCGGGAGATGTTGCCTTCACCAACGATCCCTATTCCGGCCACGTCGCCACCCACGCGCCCGACACGCATCTTTGGAAACCGGTCTTCGTCGATGGCGAGATCGTCGCCTGGACCGGAGGGCATATCCACAACACCGACATCGGCGGAGCAGTGCCAGCTTCGCTCAGCCGGGCGCTGACCGAAATCCATCAGGAAGGCATCCGCTTTCCTCCCATGAAGCTGGTGAAGGAGGGCGTCTTCGACGAGATGATCCTGCGCATCATGAGCACAAATGTGCGCAAGCCAGACCTCAACATCGGCGACATCAAGGCGCTTGTCGGCGCGCTCAACACCGGCGAGCGCAAGATCCAGGCGATGGTGCGGAAGTTCGGCAAGGCCGGCTTCATCGAAGGCGTTGCCGCGCTTCTCGACCATGCTGAGGCGCAGGCGCGCGACGTGCTGCGCTTCATGCCCGACGGCACGTGGGAATTCGCGGATTATGCCGACGAGGATTCGGTCGAGGCTAATCCCTGCCGGCTGAAGCTGACGCTGACGATCAAGGGCGACGAGGCGCTGCTCGACTTCACCGGCTCCGATCCGCAGCTCGGCTCCTCGCTCAACGTGCCTTCAGGCGGCGACCCGCGTCACACCATGCTGCTGGTGGGCGTCTACTACGTGCTCTACACGCTCAACCCGAAGATACTGCTCAACACTGGCCTCACTCGGCCGTTCACCTGCATTACCCCCCGGGGTTCGATGCTGAACCCGGTATTCCCCGCCGCCGTGGGCATGCGTTCGCTCACCTGCGCCCGGTTGCGGTCGGTCATCTTCGGCGCCTTTTCGCAAGCGGTACCGGAGCGCCTGCCCGCGGCTCCGGCCGGCAACAACTGCATCGTCAACGTCATGACCACTGATGAGCGCACCAGCCGGACCGTCATCGCTGCAGTCAACCCCGTGGTGGGGGGCGGCGGCGCGATGCCGCATCGCGACGGGACCAACGGATCGGGCGCCGACGCCGCCTATCTCAAGAACACGCCGATCGAGATCACCGAGACGGAAACCCCGGTCGAATTCGTGAAATACGGGCTCGCCCGGGATAGTGGTGGGGCGGGCCGCTGGCGCGGCGGGCTGGCAACCGAGATGGCCTTCCGCGTCTTCGCGCCGGACTCCCGGATCACGGCGCGCAACCGCGACCGCAGCTTCTTCCGGCCCTGGGGCGTGCTGGGCGGCAAGGCGGCGGGCCTGTCGGACATGGTTGTCAATCCGGGGACCGTGCACGAGCGGCGGCTGGGCAACATCGACACAGCGGTTCTGCAACCTGGCGACGTGCTCGATATCCGCTCCGCCGGAGGCGGCGGGCGCGGCGATCCGCACGAACGCGAGCCCTGGCGGATCGCGCAGGATGTGCGGCGCGGCTATGTCTCGTCAACGGCCGCTGAGCGCGACTATGGTGTCGTCATCCGCGACGGCGAGGTCGACGAGCAGGCGACGGCAAGGCTGCGCGCGCGGCAGGGACCGGCCGCCGGCCATTTCCATTTCGGCCCGGAGCGCGAAGGCTACGAAGCGCAGTGGACCTCGGCGGCGTATGACCGGCTCACCGCTATACTAAGGGACTTGCCGATCCACTGGCGGTTCTTCACTAAGACGGAGGTCTTCCGTCGCATGAAGGGGCGCTCGGGGCCTGAGGGCGTCCAGGCAGCTTTCGATGCGGTCTGCGAGCGGTTCCCCGAATTGCCTCGTCCCGGCCCGGTGCTAGAGGCCGCGGAATGATCATCGCCGGCCGTATCGTCCGGCTGGCCGAGCGCGACCGGGCAGAAGTGCATTTCTTTCTCGACGGGCAGACGCGTGCTGCACTGGCCGGCGACACCGTTCTGACCGCCATGCTGGCATCAGGGCACGCGTTGCGAAAGTCCGAGTTCGGACCGGAGCCGCGAGCCGGGTTCTGCCTGATGGGAGCCTGCCAGGATTGCTGGGTGTGGCAGGACGAGGGACCGCGACTTCAGGCGTGCTCGGCACTTGTCAGCGAAGGCATGCGATTGCGTACGATGTCACCGGAGAGTTGGCCGTGAGCGAGACGTTGCCGCCGCGGATCGTGATCGTGGGCGCCGGTCCGGCCGGCATAAGGGCGGCGGCTGCGTTGGTCGATGCTGGGCTCAAACCAGTGGTGATCGACGAAGGGCAGCGCGCAGGCGGCCAGATCTATCGGCGCCCGCCTGCCGGTTTTACCCGCACAGCGGAGCAACTTTACGGGTCGGAGGCGGCGAAGGCGGGCGCACTGCATGCGCTCTTCGACAGGTTGGCAGAAGCGGGGCGGCTCACCCATTGCGCGGCGAGCTCGGTCATCGCATCGCATGAGGGTCGGCTGCACGTGCTGGGGGAGAGTGGCGTGCAGGTGATCTCCTATGACCGCCTGATCCTTGCGACCGGCGCATCCGACCGTGTCGCTCCGGTCCCGGGCTGGCAGAGCGCCGGCGTCTATAGCCTTGGCGCGGCGCAGATCGCGCTCAAGGCACAGGGCGTGGCTCTTGGGCAGCGCATCGTCCTGATCGGGTCGGGGCCTTTGCTGACGCTGGTCGGCGCCCAGCTCCTCAAGGCTGGAGCGGATGTAGCGGCGGTGCTGGACACCTCTCCCTGGCATCAGCAGGTACGGGGGCTCCGGAAGCTTGCCGCCCGGCCGTTCGTCGCGATGCGCGGTCTGGCCCTGCGGGCGCGGCTCGGCGGCCGCTACCATGCGGGCGTGACGCTCATGCGGATCGAGGCCGAAGGGAAGGGTGTCACAGCGATGCGGTGGCGCGACGCCGGCGGCCATGAACGCCTCACCGAATGCGACATGATTGGCATGGGCTGGCATCTGCGGGCGGAGACCCATCTGGCCGACTTGGTGGGATGCGCCTTCACTTTTGATGAGCAGTGGCGGCAATGGCTACCACAGACTGACCAGATGGGTCGCGCCGGCAACGGAGTCTATCTTGCGGGCGATGGCCTTCGTCTTCTGGGAGCAGACGGCGCGGAGATCGCTGGGCGACTCGCGGCGGCAGCATGCCTTGCCGATCTCGGATTTCCGGCACCCCGCGCCAGCGTCGATCTGCGCAAGCTCGCGCGGCTCGAGCGCTTTGCCGGCGGTCTGGCTTGCGCCTTTCCCTGGCCGACCGCGATGGTGCGGGCACTCCCCGACGACGCGGTCGTCTGCCGTTGCGAGAACGTGACTGCCGGAGCTGTGCGCGAGAACGGGGGTTTCGGCGGCGGCGAGGCCAATAGGACGAAATCGCTCTCACGCGTCGGCATGGGGCGATGCCAGGGGCGCTATTGTCAGTTGGCTGCCGTTGAGCTTGTCGCGACGCAGACCGGTTGCACCCCCGGCGCTGTCGGCCGGTTTCGCGGGCAGGCGCCTGTCCGGCCGGCGCCTATCGGGGCTTTTCTCCGTGAAGGCTGATGGATTCCGGAGGCTTTGCCTGGATGTCGGCCTGTATCACGTCTTAGAAATCGGCGACCTTGCCCCAAGCCGAAGCGTCGAAGCGCCGAGGATCATAAGCTGTCGGATCGACGATCGGTTCCGACCCGGTCACCAGATCGGCGACGAGGTGCCCGGCGCCGGGTCCGATGCCGAAGCCGTGCCCCGAAAATCCGGCAGCCAGGAAGAATCCCGGAACGGAATGTATCTCGCCGATGGCGGGCACGCCGTCCGGCGTGCTATCGATGTAGCCAGCCCAGGCCGCACTGATCCTAGTCTGGCGAAGTGCCGGCAGCAGCTCGAGCGCCCGGGCGTGGGTCAGGCGGATGGTCGCCTGGTCCGGGGTCGGATCGAGGATGCGCATCCGCTCCATCGGCGTCGGCCGGTCGAGCCGCCAGTGTCGGAGCGTTTCGTGGCCCGAGCGCGTGCCCTCCAGACCGCCGGGCGCGAGGCTTCGCCACCGCTTCAGGAACATGGGCAGGAATTGCGACGAGAAGCGCAGCTGTTGCGGCGTGACGTCCACGCGGCCGCGTCCGCTTATGGCGAGCGTGTAGCCGCCGTCGCTGCGACGCGTGGCCGAGATCCTTGCCGTGTGCAGCGCATCCGGAAGGCCTTCCGCGCCGGGCGAGACGGACAGGATGGACGATCGGACCGACGCCTGGGGAAAGCGGAAAGCGAACTGATGGCAGAAGGAGGACGCCCAGGCACCGCCGGCCAGCACCGCCACTTTCGTCCGGATCGTTCCGCTTTCCGTGACCACGCCGCTCAGGCGCCCACCTTCGGTCTCGATACCGCGTGCGGCGCAATTCTGGTGCACGGAACCCCCCAGCTTGAGGGTGGCGCGGGCGACCGAGGGCGCGGCCCGCGACGGATCGGCGGTGCCGTCGGTTGGCGAGAAGACGCCGCCCCTCCACGTCCGGCCCGTGGCGCGGCCCCGCTCGCTGGCCTCGGCGCCGTCGAGCATATGCGTGGTGACGCCGGCCGTTCTGGCGAAGTCACGCCAGCGCGCCCAGCCGGCCAGTTCCGCCTCGTCATTGCTGAGATAGAGCAGACCGCAGCGGCGAAAGCCGGTATCCTCGCCGGTTTCCGCCGCGAAACTGTCCCACAGATCGAGGCTGCCGGTCGCCATCGGCAGCTCGCGGGCGTCGCGGTTCTGCTGGCGGCACCATCCCCAGTTCCTGGAGGACTGCTCCGCACCGATGCGTCCCTTTTCGACAAGCGCGACCTTCATGCCGCGCCTGGTCAGATAGTAGGCCGCGAAGACACCTACGACGCCGCCGCCGATCACCACCGCGTCCGCGGATTGCGGCAGTTCGCCAGATGTCTCGATTTGCTGCAGCGGCGCGCGCATGATCCCTCAACCTTTGAAGCGCCAATCTACCGCGTTGCCCAGGCAGCCGCTGCTGCAGTTGAGGCTGAAGCAGAATTTTATTCCGGCAGCTTGGTTGAAATCGGGAGCCGCTGCGTTTCTTAGCGGTGTCCGCTTGGATGGACAGGCCAGCGGGCTGTGGTAGTGTCAATGTTGTTGGTATGGCAGCATTTTGTGCTGTGGCATGCGTTGTTCGGAGACGGCCGTGAAACTGGATCGGATCGACATCAGAATTCTTCACGAATTGCAGAAGAACGGCCGCATCACCAATGTGGAACTGGCTGATCTGGTGCATCTGTCGCCAAGCCCGTGCCTGATGCGGGTCAAGAAATTGCAGTCGG
The DNA here is from genome assembly GCF_003034915.1 of Mesorhizobium helmanticense. Classification (GTDB taxonomy): domain Bacteria; phylum Pseudomonadota; class Alphaproteobacteria; order Rhizobiales; family Rhizobiaceae; genus Mesorhizobium; species Mesorhizobium helmanticense. The sequence goes on from NZ_PZJX01000015.1 coordinate 52,259, forward strand.
AAGGCTACATCGAAGGCTATTCCGCGCAGATCAATATCGGCAAGCTTGGCCAGACGCTGACGGTGTTCACCGAAATCACCTTGAAGAACCACCGTCAGATTGACTTCGCCCGCTTTCTCGCTGTCGTGGAGAAAATCGAGCAGGTCATCGAATGCCATCTTGTGTCGGGCGGCTACGACTATTTGATGAAATTCGTGACCTCCGGCATTAGTGAGTATCAGACGATCATGGAGCGACTGACCGACATGGATATCGGCATCGACAAGTATTTCAGCTTTGTGGTGCTGAAGTCACCCATCGTCAAGGCGCACATGCCGCTGCCCAGCCTGTTTCCGATGTAGTCAGCGGTGGCTGCGCCGCGCTGCACTTGCCACCTTCAGCCCGCTACAAGATGTCCGGCCGCAATATTGCGTGCAATTCTTTCAATTCGGCTTGCATCTCAGCGATCATCCAGGCGCAGATGTCGGAGACGACAGGCCGTACCGGCCGTGAGCGCGGTGCAATCAGCTGATGGATCCGGCCAGTGTTGATCTGCCTGTCCGAAGCCGGGACAAGGGTTCCCTGAAGCAACGCCCTTGAAACATTGCTGAGCCAGCCAAGCGCCACGCCTTCTCCGTTCATCGCGGCCTGTAGGACGACCGCATAGTCCGAGAACTCCAGCCACTTTGCCCTGCTCGTCTTGCGGTCCGCCACACTGCCCCAGGAGTCCAGCCACTGCTCCTTGGCGTCGGTCAGGTGAAGCAGGACATGACGTTCCCCGGTTCCGGCATGCATCAACCGACCGTGGCCCGACAGATAGGATGGGCTGCACACTGGAACGATGATTTCCGGCGAGAACGCCCAGCGGTGATAGTGCGTATCGTCATTGGCTAGGATTCTCGTGGCAAGGTCGACATTCTCGGCGGGTCCTCGCAAAACGCCCGCGATCAGTTCGAACCTCAGGTCCACATCAGGAAATCTCGCGTTGAACGCCCCCAGCCTCGGAACGAACCAATACGTTGCCAGAGAACTCGACAGTGAAAGGGTGACCACCGGCTTTGCAGTGCTGTTCTGCTTGATTCTGCGGATCACCGCCTCGATGCCGTCAAATCCCTCCCGCACCGCCGAGTAGAGGTCACGACCGTCTGCGGTTGGGGCCAACCCCGTTGGGCTCCGCGTAAAAAGAGCGACGCCAAAATCGGCCTCGAGCTGGGCAATGGTGCGGCTGATGGACGGTTGCGTGACGTTGAATTCCCGAGCGGCGGCCGTGAAACTACCCGATCGGACAGCCGCTTCGAAGATAAGAAGTCCGCGCGCGGAGGGAACGAGTTTTGCGAAGCCAGCCATGCGCCCAGCGTATAGCCACCCCAAGAATTTTCAAGCTTTCTGGGCCGTAGCAAATGGTAGACCATAACCTTTATGAATGGTTCGGATATGAACATAACGGCGCCTCGTGCTGGAGGGGCAACCAGTGATCCTCTGCTTCAGCCGTTTCGGCTCAAGGGTCTGACGCTGCGCAACCGCATCGTTAGCACCAGTCATGCCTCGATGCTGGACGAGGGCGGCATGCCGCTCGAGCGCTACCAGCTCTACCATGAGGAGAAAGCACGCGGCGGCCTGGCGATGACCATGGCGGGCGGCTCGGCAATGACCTCGCCCGATTCGAGCTGGGGCGGCGGCCAGCTGGATCTTTCGACCGATCGCATCGTCCCTCATCTCCAGTCGCTGTCGCGGCGCATCCATCACCGTGGCGCGGCCGTCATGTGCCAGGTCTCGCATCTCGGCCGGCGCGCCACCGCCTATGCAGGAAACTGGCTCCCGCCGGTGGCGCCGTCACGCGTTCGCGAGACGCGAAACCGGAATTTCCCGAAGGAGATGGACGCCGCGGACATCGACAGGATCGTCAAGGATTACGCCAGTGCCGCAAAGCGCTGCCTGGACGGCGATCTGGATGGCATCGAGACGGTCACCGGCGGGCATCTGATTGGTCAATTCCTGTCGCGCAGAACCAACAGACGCACGGATGGATTCGGCGGTTCGCTGGAAAACCGGGCGCGGTTCGGCCTGATGGCTCACGAGGCGATTCGCCGCGCGGTGGGCGACGATTTCGCTGTCGGCATCCGGTTCGTGATCGACGAGGCGGTCGAAGACGGGTCGGATTTCGAGGAATGCCTTGCCTTTGCCAGGCTGTTCGAGCGGGAAGGCCATATCGACTTCTTCAACTGTATCTTTGGTCGCATGGACACCGACTTGTCGCTGGCTGAGCAGAACATGCCCGGCATGTTTAGCCACAGCGCGCCGTTTTTGCCACTGGTCGGGCAGTTCAAACGGGAAACCAGGCTGCCCGTGATCCACGCGGCCGGCATTCGGGACATAGCGACTGCGCGGCATGCCATCCGCGAGAACCTTGTCGACCTGGTCGGCATGACCCGAGCGCATATTGCCGACCCGCATATTGTCAACAAGGTGATGCGCGGAGAAGAAGAACGCATCCGCCCGTGTGTCGGCGCATCCTACTGCCTGTATAAGAAGGTGCAATGCATTCACAACCCGGCCAGCGGCCACGAATCGATCATCAGCCATACCATCGTGCGAGCCGAAACGCCGAAACGCGTGGTCGTGGTTGGCGGTGGCCCGGGCGGGATGGAAGCGGCAAGGGTCGCCGCCGAGCGCGGACACAAGGTGAGCCTGCTTGAAGCCGGAGCGCGACTTGGCGGTCAGGTCCTCGTCGCGGCCTCCGCCTTCGACCGCAAGGATCTCATTGGCATAATCGACTGGCGTATCGACGAGCTCGCTCGCCTGGGCGTGGAAGTCCGTCTCAACACCTATGCGGACGCAGAGGTCGTCCTTGCCGAGCAACCAGACGCGGTCATCATCGCCACCGGCGGCATTCCGGACATGGAACGGCTGGAGGGCGCTGAACATTGCGACAGCGTCTGGGACGTCCTGACCGGGGTCGTGCCGACGAAGGACGACGTGCTCATCTACGATGAGACTGGACGCCAGGCAGCAATTTCCTGCGCCCTGCATCTTGCCCGCCACGGGCGCGTGGTCAGCCTGGCCATAGCGGACGACACCTTGGCGATCGAGACGCCCTATCCGGACAGGGTGAGTTTCCGCAAACGTGCCTCGGAACGCGGCATCCGGGTCGTCAGCGACGTGCGCCTGGTCAAGGCAGCGCGCCAAGGCAGCGGCATCGCCGCCAGATTCCGGCATGAGCTCACCGGTGCAGAGACGGAAATGACCGCGGCCCAACTCATTGTCGAGCGCGGCACGACACCCATGGAAGATACCTACCAGGAATTGCGTGCGCGCTCAGCCAACAACGGCGTCACCGACATAGCACTCATGACGGGAACGGAAACGAAGGGGGACAATGGTCCCCAAGCTGCCGGATCGTTCGTCTTGCACCGCATTGGAGACGCAGTTGCCAGCAGGGACATCTACTCGTCGATCTATGAGGCCTACCGGCTCTGCTCGCAAATATAGACGGGGCGAAAGCCCGTTGCGGCATGCTGCTTTGCCCTGGCAGGAAGCGCGTCACCTCGTCTGGAAAACACATCGGCTCAAGAAGACCCAGGTCGAGCCAGATCGGAAACTCATGCCTTACAGGGTTCGCCTCTTATACAATTCGCCAGGAGTGGCGTCGAGAGACCACCTGAGTACGGTCCTGGGCAGCCCATGAAACTCGATCGGATTGACATCAAGATTCTGTACGAGCTGCAGAAGAACGGCCGCATCACAAATGTGGAGCTGGCGGAACTGGTCAATCTCTCCCCCAGCCCCTGCCTGATGCGGGTAAAGAAGCTGCAAGCCGAAGGCTATATCGTGCGCTATTCGGCCCAGATCGATATCGCAAAGCTGGGGCGGACGCTCACCGTCTTCACGGAAATCACGCTAGGGAACCATCGTCAGATCGACTTCGCGCGTTTCCTTGCCGCCATCGATAAGGTTGATGCGGCTGTCGAATGCCACCGCGTTTCCGCCCGTTACGACTATCTCTTGAAATTCGTCACGGGTGGGATTGCCGAATATCAGGCGATCGTGGAGCGGCTGACCGACATGGATATCGGTATAGACAAGTGTTTCAGCTTCGTGGTGCTGAAGTCTCCCATCGTCAAGGCGCATATGCCGCTGCCCAGCCTGTTTCCGAGGTGAGGCTCTGCCGTTTCGTCAGCGATGGCCGTACTGGCGGACCAGTTCGGGGTCTCGGGCGAGGCCATCGAGCCACGTTGGATCGAGCTTCGGCACGGAGGAGAACAGAAGCTTCGAATAGGGGTGGGTGGGCGCCTTCAGCTTGTCGGGCGTGATCTGCTCCACCCGCTCGCCATTGTACATGACCATGATTTCGTCGCAGATCGCTTCGACGACGGAGAGGTCGTGGCTGATGAAAATGTAGGAAAGGCCCAATTCTCGCTGCAGCTCCTTGAGCAGCTCGATCACGGCGGATGCCACCACTGTGTCGAGCGCCGAGGTGATTTCGTCGCAGATGATCAGCTTGGGTCCGGCCGCCAGCGCGCGCGCGAAGTTCACCCGTTGCTTCTGGCCCCCCGAGAGCTCCGAAGGGCGACGGTAGCGCAGCGTCCTGGGCAGGCGAACCATGTCGAGCAGTTCGTCGACGCGCTTCGATCGCGCCTGCCTGTCGAGCCCGTGATAGAAGGCCAGCGGTCGGGCAATGATGTCCTCCACCGGCTTGGCCGGATTGAGCGCGGTATCGGCATACTGGAAAACGATCTGCATCTCGCGCAGCTGGTCCTGGCTGCGTTTCCTGGCGGCGCGCTCCAGTTGCTTGCCGTCGAAGACGATGTCGCCGGCCGCCGCCGGATGGATGCCGGCAATGACTCGCGCCAGCGTCGATTTCCCACAGCCGGATTCGCCGATGACGCCGAGATTGCGTCCGGTCTCCACGACGAGGCTGACGGAATCGACAGCGCGAATTAGCGGCAGTCCGTCATCGCGCACCGCGCCATAGCCTGCCGTTACATTGTCGATGCGCAGCAACGGCTTCGCGCCGGCATCTGCGTCTGCATGTGCTTGCCGCGGCTTCGGCTCGAAGGCAGCCAGCAGTTCGCGCGTATAGGGGTGCTGTGCAGCCGAAAGAATCTGAGCCGTGGTGCCGGTCTCCTGCACTTCGCCGCCCTTCAGCACAACGATGTGGTCGGCGATCTGGGCGACGACGGCGAGGTCGTGGGAAACGTAAACCCCAGCTATTCCGCCAGCCCGCATGACCGACTTGAATGCCTTAAGCACGTCGATCTGCGTCGTCACGTCGAGTGCCGTCGTCGGTTCGTCGAAGATCATCAGCTTGGGATCGCCGATAAGCGCCATGGCCGCCGACAGCCGCTGCAATTGTCCGCCCGAAACCTGGTGCGGATAACGCGCGCCGATCCCTTCCGGATCTGGCAACGACAAGGCTCGGAACAGCTCGACCGCGCGCTTTCGCGCCTGCTCGGGCGGCATCAGCCCGTGGATGCGCGTAACCTCGATCACCTGCTCAATGATGGTGGACGAGGGGTTGAAGGAGGCGGCGGCACTTTGCGGAACATAGGCAATATCGGTGCCGCGCAACTTGGCGCGTTCCTTTTCGGAGAGCGCTGCCATGTTCTTGCCGTTTACATTGATCTCGCCGCCGGTGATCCGGCAGCCGGGCCGCGCATAGCCCATCAGCGAGAGCGCTACCGTCGTCTTGCCGGAGCCGCTCTCTCCGATAAGGGCGACGATCTCGCCGTCGGCGATGTCGAGGCTGACGCCCCTGATGATTTCGACAAGCCGTCCGGCGTCCGTCGTCGCCTCGATCCTCAGGTTCCTGACCTCGACGAGATTGGTCATGCGTTCCTGTCCCTGATCTTCTGCGGCAGGTTGTCGATCAGCAGGTTGACGCTGATGGTGAGGCTGGCGATGGCCAGCGAAGGCACGATAACGGCTGGCGCCGCGAAGGGTAGGCCGCCGATGTTCTCGCGCACCAGCGCGCCCCAGTCGGCGAGCGGCGGCTGCAGGCCGAGCCCCAGGAAGGAGAGGCCGGAGAGCAGCAGCACGATGAAGACGAAGCGCAGCCCGAAGTCGGCGAGCACCGGGCGGATGATGTTGGGCAGGATCTCGGATCCGATGAGATAGGCAGTGTTTTCGCCGCGGACGCGGGCAACGGTCATGAAGTCCATGGTGTTGATGTTGACGGCGAGCGCCCTCGCGAAGCGGTAGGCGCCGGGGATATAGATGACGGCGAGCGTCAGGATCAGAACCGGGATCGACGAGCCGACCGCAGCGACGACCACAAGGCCGAACAGCTTGCTGGGGATGGAGTTCATGGCGTCCAGGAAGCGGCTGAGGCAGGTGTCGAGCCAACCACCGGTGACGGCCGCGATCATCCCCAGCATGACGCCCGAGAAGCAGGCAATGGAGACGGCGGCGAGCGATATGCCGACAGTGTAGCGTGCGCCCATCAGAACGCGCGAGAGCATATCGCGCCCCAGATAGTCCGAGCCGAGCCACAGTCCCTGGCGCATCGGCCCGAAATAGTCGTCGTCGACGATGTCGCCGATCGGATGGGGAATGATATAGGGCGCTAGGATAGCGATGAGCGTCCACGCCAGGATGACCAGCGCGGCCACGACGCCCACGAGGTTGTAGCTGTGGCCCAGGAAGAGCCGTCGGGGGGATGCGGTGCTCGCCATCGTCATCTGAGCCTCGGGTTGGACATGATGGCGACGACGTCGGCGGCCGTGATGAGGAAGAGATAGCCGAGGCAGAAGATCATTGCGCAGCTCTGGATCAGCGGCAGGTCGCGGGTCGCGACCGCATCGACCATCAGCTTGGCGATGCCTGGATAGTTGAAGATCGTCTCGACGATGATGACGCCGCCGACCAGATAGGACAGCGAGAGCGCGATCGCGTTGACGATCGGCCCAAGAGCGTTTGGAAGCGCGTGCCTCAGGACCATGCGGCTGCGCGAAGCGCCTTTCAGAAGCGCCATCTCCACATAAGGCGTGGAGAGCGTCTCGATCACCGCGGCGCGGGTCATGCGGATCATCTGAGCGGAGATGACGAAGGTGAGCGTGATCACGGGCATTGCATAGATGCGCACGAGGTCGGTCAGCGAATGCGCCTCGTTGACCGAGGACAGCGCCGGCAGCCATTTGAGATAAACGGCGAAGAGCAGGACCGCGAGGGTCGCGACCATGAATTCCGGCACGGAGATGACGCCGATCGAAAGAATGGTGACGGTGCGGTCATAGACGGAGCCGCGCAGCATCGCGGCGGTGATGCCGAGCGTCAGCGCCAGTGGCACCGAGAGCAGCGTGGTGATGCCGGCGAGCTTCATGGTGTTGACCAGGCGCCCGCCGATCAGCGCCGCGACTGGCATCTCGTTGGCATAGGAAGTGCCGAGGTCGCCGTGGAGCAGGCCGACAAGCCAGAGCAAGAAGCGCAGGATCGCCGGATCGTTGAGATGCATGGCCTCGCGCAGGCCGGCGACCGCCTCGGGAGTCGCCGCCTGTCCGAGCAGGATCGACGCGGTGTCGCCAGGCAGCATGCTGGTGGCGAAAAACACGGCGAACAAGACGATCAAAAGCGTGACGACCGCGATCCCCAGCCGCTTCAGCACGAGGTTGAGAACCCGAGACTTCATGGAAGCGCTCCCTGCGGTTGTTCGGCCAAGCAATCTTGCGCAATGCAGTGCCGGGGACCGGCTGACCGGCCCCAGGCAGGCTTCTCCTAAGCTTCGAGCCAGAGATATTCCGCCATTGCGTAGCCCATCATGCCACCGAGCGGGTTCGCTTCCAAACCCTTCACCTTGCTGGAGAGGGCATCCACGTTGGATATGTAGGCCGGGATAATGGTGCCGGCCTCCTCGGAGACCATAGCCTGCATCTGGCCGTAGATCTCCTTGCGCTTGGCCTGATCGAGCGAGCCGCGCGCCTCGATGAGCATCTTGTCGAACTTCTCGGACTTGTACTGGCTTTCGTTCCACGGCGCGTTGGAAGCGTAGAGGAGCGAGAACAGGATGTCCGGCGTCGGGCGCGGATTGATGTTGCCGAAATGGACTGGCGCCTTGAGCCAGTAATTGTCCCAGTAGCCGTCCGACGGGACGCGTTGCACGTCGAGCTTCATGCCGATATCCGCGCCGGCGGCCTGGATGATCACCGCCATGTCGATCGACGAGGTCGCGGCGTCGGAAGCAACCACTGGGATGGACTGGCCGAGCAGGCCTGACTTCTGGAAGTGGAACTTTGCCTTGTCCGGGTCAAAAGCCTTTGGCTTGACGTCGGGGTTATGGAAGACATTCGCTGGCGAAACGGGCTGGTCGTTGCCAATTTCGCCGAGGCCGCGCAATGCCGATTTGACGATCTGCTCACGGTTGACGAGATACTTCATGCCGGCCACGAAGTCGGCCTTGCTGCCCGGATCCATGTCGAGCCGGATGTTGAGGTCCGTGTAGTTGCCCGAGGTAGTCTTCGACAGTTCAAAGCCCTGCTGGCCACCGATGAGCTTCATTGCGCGTGGATTGATCGCGGCCGCAAAATTGATGTCGCCGGAAAGCAGGGCGTTGACGCGGGCGCTGTCGTCGCTGATGGCGATGAATTCGAAGGAGTCGAGATAGGGCTTGCCCGACTTCCAGTAGTTCTTGTTCTTGGTGACCACCGACCGCACGCCGGGCTCGAACGTCTGCAGGACGAAGGCGCCGGTGCCATTGCCCTTTGAGAAATCGGTGGTGCCGTCCGCGACGATCATGAAGTGATGCAGCGCCAGGATGGTCGGAAGGTCGGCATTCGGATCGGCCAGCGTGATTTCCACGGTCGACTTGTCGACCGCCTTGAAGCCGGTCATCTGCGCGGCGATCTTGGCGACCTTGGAGCCGATCGCCGGATCGAGATGGCGCTTCAGCGAGAAGACGACATCGTCGGCGGTGAGGTCCTTGCCGTCGTGGAACGTGACGCCCTTGCGCAGCTTCACCGTCCAGGCCTTGGCGTCTTTGCTGTCGAAGCTTTCGGCCAGCTCCATCTGCGTGACGCCGTCCTTGTCGAGGAAGGTCAGGCGGTTGTAGAGTGAGCAGCAGCGGACATAGTCGGTGGAGAGCGATGCCTTCGCCGGATCGAGCGTATCGGCGTTCGAGGACGACCAGCCGGCGGCCTTGAAAGTTCCGCCGGAAACCGGCGTGGCGGCGACGGCATTGGTGGCGCGGCCGAGCACCACGCTGCCCGCGGCAACCGCGGCGCCGCCGGCCAGCAGCATCTTGAGGAGTTCGCGGCGGCTCGCGCCCCGCCGAATGGCGCTTTCGACCATTGCATCGTCTGCTCCGGTCCAGTTCGTGATCTTGTCCGTCATATCATTCCCCTTTCTGTTGGTTTTGTCCGGATGCTCGTCTTGCTGCGTGCTTTCCGGCTGGCTCAGGTTCTTTCCTTCAGGCTTTCCCGCACAGCCGCCGCCAAGTCGGCCATGGACGTGAAGTGGTGGTCCGGCACGGTGAAGCGCTCGGGTTCGATCGTGCCGCCATAGCCCTTCTGGGCGTGCCGGCGCTCGATCCAGCAGTTGGTCAGGCCAAGCGCCCGGGATATGCCGATGTCGTGGTGCTGGCTTTGCGCGACGTGCAGGATGTCGTCCTTGTTATCGCCGCGAGAGGCCACGTAATCGAAGACCTTCTGGAAAAAGGCCGGGTCCGGTTTTTCCGTGCCGGTGTCGTCGGCAGTGAAGGTGGCGAAGAAGGGCGATCCCAGTTGCTTCTGGAAATGGTGGAGCGCCCAGCGCCGGGCATTGGTCATGGCAATCAGCTTGTGGGATTTCGCAAGCTCGGCCAATGCCGCGGCGCTGTCGGGGAAACCTTGCCAGGTGCTGGCGGAGTCCCGCAGGCGGGCGCCGTATTTCTCCTCGGCCGGCAGGCCGAGCTGTGGCGCGATGACCATGTAGACACGAGAGAGATCGTCGGGAAACAGGCCCGCATCGGGCATGTAGCGGGCTTGCCGGTACAGGGCCAGCGCGACCTCGCCATCGATGGAAACGCCAGAGTCGGCGGCAATCCCGGCCAGGCAGGTCGTGATGCCGCCTTCGAAATCCATCAGTGTGCCGACGACATCGAAGGTCATGTATTTGAATTCGCTAAAGCCCTTGGCCAAGACTAGCTCTCTCCTCTGTGCGCGGCCGAATTTGCATGGTGCTGAACAGAACAAAATTCCGTGCTGTCCGGGGCGCTGACCTTTTTCAAAAGCCCGGAAACTTGGGCTTTCTGGCCTTGTCTTAAATGCAGTCTGGCACTTCCCCCGCGCTGGATTCGCCGAAAAGGCGCGAGGGAGCGGCACAAAATTGCGAAATCGTCTGCCCCGGCGCTATTTCGAAACACGCGGCATTCTTCGCCCGTCATGACAAGGCCTGGCGGACGTCGGGATCGTCCAGCGTCTGGTCGAGGGTCCGGCGCGTCCGCTCGAGGATCGCATCGATGTCGCTGTCGGTGCAGCAGAGCGGAGGTGCGTAGCCGAGAACCCCGTGCGCAAAGGCGCGGATGATGAGGCCATTGTCCCACGCCCTGTCGAAGACGCGCCGCGCCGGCATGGCTGACGCCGGAAGCGGTGTTTTCTTCTGCTTGTCGGTCACCAGTTCGACCGCGGCGAGCATGCCTCGACCGCGCACATCGCCGACGAGAGGGTGGTCGCTCAGGCTTGCCAGTCCCGCCATCAGGCGGGCACCGGCCTTGATCCCATTCTCCAACAGGCCGTCTTCGTAGAGCTTCAACACCTCGAGTGCGACGGCGGCGCTGACGGGATGGGCTGAATAGGTGTAGCCGTGGCCGACCGCCGAGGCGCCCGCGCCATCGGCGATGACATCGTAGACGTGATCGGCCATAAACACGGCGCCCATTGGAACATAGCCCGAGGTCAGCCCCTTCGCCATTGTCATGAAGTCGGGAACGATGTCCTCGTCCGTGCAGGCGAACAAAGGCCCCGTGCGTCCGAAGCCGGTGATCACCTCGTCGGCGATGAAGAGGATGCCGTACTCCCGGCAGAGCTCGCGCATGGCCTTGATCCAGCCTTTCGGCGGAACAATGACGCCGCCCGAGCCCTGGATCGGCTCGGCATAGAAGGCGGCGACCCGCTCCGGCCCGATCGCCTCGATCCTGGCCCTCAGCGCCGCGAGCGACGCGGCCGTGATCGCGTTCCCGTCCTCGCCTACCGGGTTGCGATAGGGATAGGGGGAAGGGATCTTGTGTTGCCATTCGAAGGGAATGCCGAAACCGGCGTGAAAGGCGGGGAGCGCGGTCAGGCCCGCGCCGACCACCGACGACCCGTGATAGCCCTGCTCAATGGAAATGAACTGGTCGCGCTTCGGCTCGCCCCTGGCATTCCAGTAGTAGCGAACGAAACGGATCGTGCTGTCGACCGCGTCCGACCCGCCAAGCGTGAAAAAGACGTGATTGAGATCTCCAGGCGCGCGCTCGGCCAGCTCCGAGGCGAGCCGGATGGCCGGCTCCGAGCCGAGGTCGAAATAGGCGGTGGCGTAGGGAAGCTCGCGCATCTGCCGGGCCGCCGCCTCGACGATGCTGTCGTGGCCGTAACCGGCATTGACGCACCACAGCCCGGCGAAACCGTCGATTAGTTGCCGGCCGGAGGCATCGGTTACCGTCGCGCCTTTCGCCGATTTCAGCACGCGCACGCCAAGCGCCTCGTGGCCGCGATATGACGAGACCGGATGGATGAGATGGGCACGGTCGAGTTCGATCAGGGAATTGGCGAGCATTGTTGTCCTCCGCACTAGCCGAGCGCCTGGTTGGCGAGGGCGTAAATTTTCGGTCTGATCTGTTCCGCGCCGTTCTTGGGCGGACGGTCCATGGCCACGCCTCCGCCGGCATGGGCGAGACCGATTTCCTCGAGCCAGCCGGCAATGCCGGTCCTGCTGTCGGTGTCCACGCGCAGGAAAGCGCCGGGGCGGGTTGAGGCAAAGAATGCGATCAGGGCCTTCGCCTCGTCATAGCTTCCCGCAATGACCGGACCGATCACCTCGCCGCGCCCGAACGGGCGGATCGCGGCATAGGCCTCGATGGCGCCGTTGCGGCGGATGACCGCGACGTGGCCGCGCTCCGCCAGCGCGTCGATCAGAGCTTGGCGGTCGGCGCCATAGGCGTCGCGGTCCAGCGCCTTGATCTCCGGCAGATCGTCGGTGCCTGCTGCTTCCACACCTTCGGGCGCAGCAAGCTCTGCAACCTTGCCCTGATGCTGCAGGATGGTGCTGGAGGCTACAAAGCCTAGTTTCTGATAGAGAGGCATGCCGTCCACCGTCGCGACGAGCCGCAGCGGACGGTCTCCTGCCAAGTCAAAGGCCTGTTCCATGAGGCGGCGCCCGAGCCCCTTGCCCCGCACGTTCCTGTCGACGATCACCATGTTGATCATGGCGCAATCCGCGCCGTAGGGCGTTACCAGGATGGTTCCGGCGACACGGCCCTGGTCGTCGAGCGCGACCGCGCCACTGGAGAGCTGCAGCGCCATCTGCCAGTCCTGCGGGCGATGCGGCCAATTCTCCTGGCGCGAAAGCGCCACTGCGCCCTCGATATGGTCCGGCCCGAAGTCCTGGATTGCGATTTCGCCCTGCTGCATGAGGCACCTTTCCGTCTGACCTCAAGTCTCGGCCATCGGCGCGCCGCAGATCGTCTGAAGGTTTCGGCTTCGGCAGTATCATTCGCCGTTGCATGGGGCGTGCGCCGCATCTTGTGCTGGCACCCTCCACGGCGGACGCGCTTCACGTCGCGCGCGGCGCCGCGTTCGGCACACCAGATGCTACAGCGTACCAAACCGGATGGTGGATACGGAACTTTCTGCTTTCAGGAGCCCCATTTCGGTCAGGTGGCTCGCTTCCGGCCGGCCTATGATGAAATCCATCCAACGCGGATGTGCTTCCACTGGAGATCGACGGACATGGCTTCTTTCAGGCCCAAATACATCACCTTCGACTGCTATGGCACTTTGACCTTTTTCCAGATGGCGGAAGCGGCGCGCGATCTCTATGGCCGCCGGCTCGACGAGCCACGCATGCAGGAGTTCATCAAGAACTTCGCCGCCTATCGGCTGGACGAGATCCTGGGCGACTGGAAGCCCTATGCCGACGTGATCCACAATGCGCTTGAGCGCGCCTGCAAGCGCAACGGCGTCGTCTTCAGCGCCGACGACGCCAGCATGGTCTATGAGCGCGTACCGACCTGGGGCCCTCATGCCGACGTTCCGGCGGGCCTCGCCAAGGTCGCCAAGGAAATCCCGCTGGTGATCCTCTCCAACGCCATGAACGCGCAGATCATGTCCAATGTCGAGAAGCTCGGCGCACCGTTCCATGCGGTCTACACGGCAGAGCAGGCGCAGGCTTACAAGCCTCGCTTCAAGGCCTTCGAATACATGTTCGACATGCTGGGCTGCGGCCCGGAGGACGTTCTTCACTGCTCGTCGTCGTTCCGCTACGACCTGATATCGGCCCACGATCTCGGCATCAAGAACAAGGTCTGGGTCAATCGCGGCCACGAGCCGGCCAACCCGTATTACGGCTATGTCGAGATATCAGCCATTTCGGGTCTTCCAGGTGTGGTCGGTCTCTGAAACAGGCGGGTTGCCAATGAAGTTCGTCTCCTACTGGCACTACACAGCTCCCGTCTTTTCCGGCGGGGCGCAAGACCCGCTCGAGGGGCACTACGATGCCGCCATCATCGGCGGTGGCTTCACCGGTCTCGCCGCGGCGCGCCAACTGGCGAAGGCCGGCGCGAAAGTGGTGGTGCTGGAAGCGGAGCGGGTGGGCGGGGGCGCATCCGGCCGCAATGGCGGCCACCTGAACAACGGCCTCGCCCACAGCTATCTTTCGGCCAAGGCGGAACTCGGCAAGGACCGCGCAATCGCGCTCTACCGGGCACTGGACGACTCCGTCGACACCATCGAGGCGCTGGTCGCGGAGGAAGGCATCGACTGCAATTTCCGCCGCGCCGGTAAGCTGAAGCTCGCCTCCAAGCCGCAGCATTTTGAATCAATCGCCCGCAATTTCGAAGCCCTTCACGCCGAGGTGGATCCTGATACGGCGCTGCTGTCGGCGGCCGATCTCAAATCCGAGATAGGCTCGCCCTTCCACGGCGCGATGCTGTCGAAGAAGAGCGCCATGATGCATATGGGCCGCTATGTGGCGGGCCTGGCCACGGCCGCCGCCCGCCACGGCGCCGTCATCCACGAGAACGCGGCGGTGACCGACCGCAAGCAGGCCGGCGGCAAGCATGAGCTGACCACCTCGCGCGGCCGGATCAGCGCCGACAATGTGCTGGTGGCGACCGGCGCCTACACCACGTCGAATTTCGGCTACTTCCGCCGCAGGATCATTTCCGTCGGCAGCTTCATCATTGCCACGCGGCCGTTGAGCGACGCCGAGATCGCCGCAACCATGCCCGGCAACCGGACATGCGTGACCTCGATGAACATAGGCAATTACTTCCGGCTTTCGCCCGACAGGCGCCTGATCTTCGGCGGCCGCGCACGCTTCTCCGCGACGTCGGACCAGCGCTCCGACGCCAGGAGCGGACAGATCTTGCGGGCAGGCCTCGCGGCGATCTTCCCGCAGCTCGCCAAGGTCGAAGTCGATTATTGCTGGGGAGGGCTGGTCGACATGACCAAGGACCGTTTTCCGCGGGCCGGCTACCATGACGGGGTCTGGTACGCGATGGGCTATTCCGGCCACGGTGCGCAACTTTCCACCCATCTCGGCATGATCATGGCCGATGCCATGCTCGGCCGCGAGGACCGCAATCCGATGAAGGGGTTCGAGTGGCCGGCCATTCCCGGCTATTCCGGCAAGCCCTGGTTCCTGCCAATGGTCGGCCTCTACTACAAGGCGCTCGATCGGATTCAGTGATCTTTTCGGCCTGGCCGGGCTTCAGCCAAATTGTCTCAGATGAGCCCGCCCATATGAAAACTCTTCATCTCGAGATATTCCTCGATGCCGGCCTGCGCCCCCTCTCGGCCGAGGCCGGATAGCTTGACGCCGCCGAAGGGGGCGACCTCGATCGAGACCGAGCCGGTGTTGAGACCCACCATGCCAAACTCCAGCGCCTCGCCGACGCGCCAGGCGCGTTTCAGGTTTTCGGTGTAGAAGTAGGAAGCAAGCCCGTAGGGCGTGCCGTTGGCCAGCGCGATCGCTTCCTCTTCCGTCTCGAAACGGAAAAGCGGCGCGACCGGGCCGAACGTTTCCTCACCGGCAAGCTGCATCTCTTTTGTGGCACCGGTCAGCACCAGCGGCGCGACATACTGAGGACCCTCCGGCAGCGCCGGTTTCTCGGTGATGATCGCAGCACCTTTAGCGAGCGCGTCCTCGACGTGGCGGTTGATCTTCTCGACCGCCGCCATGTTGATCATCGGCCCGATGGCGACGCCGGGCTGTGTGCCGGGCCCGACCGTCATGGCGTTGACGCGAGCGCTGAGCTTCGCTGCGAAGGCTTCATAGACTCCGGCCTGGACGAGGATGCGATTGGCGCAGACGCAGGTCTGGCCGCCATTGCGGAATTTCGACACGAGCGCGCCTTCGACGGCAAGATCGAGATCGGCGTCGTCGAAGACGATGAACGGGGCGTTGCCGCCGAGCTCGAGGCTCAGCCGCTTCACGCTGTCGGCCGCCCCGCGCATCAGCAGCGAACCGACCCGCGTCGAGCCGGTGAAGGAGATCTTGCGAACGGTCTCGTTCGCCATGATCTCGTTGCCGATCTCTGTGGGCATGCCGGTGACGATGTTGATGACGCCGGCGGGAATGCCCGCCCGTTCGGCGAGCACGCCGACCGCCAGCGCCGAATAGGGCGTGAACTCGGATGGCTTGATGACCACGGTGCAGCCCGCGGCCAATGCCGGCGCGACCTTGCGGGTGATCATGGCATTGGGGAAATTCCACGGCGTGATAATGCCGCACACCCCGACCGGCTCCTTCAGCACGATGATGCGGCGGTCGGACGTGGGCGAGGGGATGGTGTGGCCATTGATGCGGCGCGCTTCCTCGGCGAACCATTTGACGAAGGACGCCCCGTAGCGGATCTCGCCTTTGGCCTCGTCCAGCGGCTTGCCCTGTTCGGTCGTCAGGATCAGCGCCAGATCGTCCAGATGCGTCAGCATCAGGCCGTGCCAGGCCTCTAGGAGGCCGGCGCGCTCGGCGTTGGTCTTCTTCTTCCAGTCGCCATAGGCGGACGCCGCGGCCTTTATGGCCGCACGGGTCTCCGGACCGGCCATATCGGGCACCGTGCCGATCGCCGCTTGGGTCGCCGGATCGACTACGTCGACCGTCCTGCCGGAGCCGGCAGCGACCCATTCACCGCCGATCAGGCCGGCTTCGCAGAAGAGACTTTCGTCTTTCAGGTTTTTCATCGAAAACGACCTTGCGATCAGGTGAGCGCCGCGACGACAGCGGCGGTGATGGCGTCTGTGCGGTCCTTGCCGGGAACGGTGCCTATGCCTCTGGCGGTTGCGGCCTCGACCGCCTTCATGACGCGGCCGGCCGCGGCCGTTTCGCCGAGATGATCGAGCATCATCGCGCCAGACCAAATGGTGGCGATCGGATTGGCGATGCCGAGATGGGCTATGTCGGGCGCCGAGCCGTGCACCGGCTCGAACATGGACGGCGCCGAGCGGTCGGGGTTGATGTTGGCGGAGGCGGCGTAGCCGAGCCCGCCCTGTATCGCCGCGCCGATGTCGGTCAGGATGTCGCCGAACAGGTTGGAGGCGACGACGACGTCGAGGCTCTCCGGTGCCATGATCATACGTGCGGCGAGCGCGTCGACATGATAGCTGGTCACTTCGACGTCCGGATAATCCGCAGCCAGCTTTCGCGTGATCTCGTCCCAGAACACCATCGAGTATTTCTGCGCGTTCGACTTGGTGACGGAGGCCAGCTTGCGCCGACGCGCCCGCGCCTGCTCGAAGCCGAAGCGCAGGATCCGCTCGACGCCGGCACGGGTGAAGATCGATGTCTCCACCGCGACCTCGTCCAGCGTGCCTTGATGCACGCGCCCGCCGGCGCCCGAATATTCGCCCTCGGTGTTCTCGCGGATACACAGGATGTCGAAGCCCTCGGCCCGCAGGGGGCCCTTGACGCCCGGCAGCAGGCGGTGCGGCCGGATATTGGCATATTGTACGAACGCCTTGCGGATCGGCAGCAGGAGACCGTGGAGCGAGACGGAATCCGGTACCTCCGCCGGCCAGCCGACCGCGCCGAGAAGGATGGCATCGAAGCCGCGCAAGGTCTCGATACCGTCCTCGGGCAGCATGCGGCCGGTCTCCTTGAAGAAGCGGCAGGACCAGGGGAACTCGGTGCCCGCCAAGGCAAAGCCGAAGTTTTTGGCCGCCGTTTCCAGCACCGACCAGGCGGCGACGGTCACGTCGCGGCCGATGCCGTCACCGGGGATCAGGGCGATCGAATAGGACTTCATCGGCATCTCTTCATAGGCTGATCAGGACGCTCTTGGTCCTGCGGTTGGCGTGATAGGCCTCTCGGCCGAGGTCCTTGCCGATACCGGAACGCTTGTAGCCGCCGGTTGGCAGGATATGGTCGCGCGAGCGGCTGTAGCGGTTGATCCAGACGGTGCCCGCTTCGAGCTTGCGCGCGAAGCGGATGGTGCGGGAGAGGTCGGTGGTGAACAGGCCGGAGGCCAGCCCGTAGGTCGGATGGCTCGACAGCGTCAGCGCTTCTTCCTCGGTCTCGAACGTCTGGACGGTCAGGACCGGGCCGAAGATTTCCTCGATGATTGCAGGATTGGCCTGATCGACATTGGTGATCAGTGTCGGCTCGTAGAAATAGCCGGGGTTGTCCATGGCGGCGCCGCCGGTCAGGCATTCGCCGCCGGCCTCGACCGCGGCTCGCACGATGCTGTCGATGCGCGCTCGCTGCCGTTCCGAGATAACAGGCGAATACTGCGTCGTCTCGTCCCAGGTCGGGCCGGGTCGCACCGCCTTCATCCGCTGCAGGATGGCGGTCGCCAGCCTGTCGGCGACACTATTCTCGACGATCAGGCGCGTACCGGCCACACAGGCTTGGCCGGCATTGAAGGTGACGCTGCCAGCAATGGCCATTGCTGCCTTGTCGAGATCGGCATCGGCAAAAACAATCTGCGGGCTCTTGCCGCCGAGTTCCAGCGTCATTGGCTTGACGCCGGTGCGGGCGATGTTCTCCATGATGGCCGAACCGGCGCGGGTTGAACCGGTGAAGCTGACCTTGGCGATCTCGGGATGGCCGGTCAGCGCCGTGCCGGTCGTCGGACCGTCTCCGAGCACCACGTTTATGAGCCCTGCCGGCAGGCCCGCCTTGATCGCGAGCTCTGCCATGTAGACAGCCGAGAAGGACGTCATTTCCGACGGCTTCAGCACGACAGCGTTGCCCGCGGCCAGCGCCGGGCCGAGCTTCCATCCGGCCATGGAGACAGGGAAGTTCCAGGGTGTAATCGCGCCGACAACGCCGTAGGGCTCGCTCATGATCATGCCGAGACTGGTGTCATCGGTCGGCACGAGCTCGCTGCCTTCCTTGTCGGCGAACTCGGCAAAAAAGCGGATCTGTTCGGCGGTCACGGCGATGTCGCCGGCAACGAGCTGGCCGACGGGCCGCGTCGAGCACAGCGCCTCGATCCTGGCGAGCGTTTCGGCTTCCGCCTCGATCAGGTCGGCCCAGGCCTGCAAGGCCTTGGTGCGCTCGCGCGGCCGAACACCGCCCCAGTTGCTGGCCTTCAGCGCCGCCTTGGCGCTTGCCACCGCACGGTCGACCATGTCTAAGCCAGCCACAGGGCAGGCAGTATATGACTTGCCGTCCGAGGGGCGGCGCATTTCGATCCCGCCCTCGGTCGAGATCAGTTCCCCGCCGATGAAGTGGCCGACGGGGAGGGGGATTGTATCGGGATCGAAGCTCAGGCTCATCGACAACCACTCTGCGGTATCGGCCGGAGCTTAGCGCGTGCCGGCACGCAGCATCCGCTGTTCGGTGATCCGCCGCCGACGAATGTTGCGTGCCAGGCGTGGGAGACGGCAAAATCTTCCGCGCCAGGCCGGCATCTCACGCGGACGCTTTCAGCCGACCGTCACGTAGATCTTGCGCACCGTCTCGATGGTTTTCCAGACACCGGTGAAACCGGGTTTCATCACGAAGCTGTCGCCGGCGCGGTAGGTCACGGTCTCGCCAGCGTCGGGCGTGATCTCGATCACGCCGGAGAGGATGTGGCAGAACTCGAACGTGTCACCCTTGATCGAGCGCGTCTCCCCCGGCGTCGCCTCCCAGACGCCGGTATGGACGAGGTCGCCCTTGGCGGCATCCTGCGCCCAGGTCTTGAAGGCGGGTTCGCCGGCGATCAGCCGTTCGGGCAGTGCCTTGGATGCACGCGGCGGGAAGGCTGGATTGGTATCGACGCTTTTGAGCAGGGACAAAGGATGCCTTTCGGGTTGGATTTCAATAACCGCGCGACCGATCGACGAGCCCGATGGGTTCGAGACCCGCGCGGTGGCGGCTGATGTTGTCGATGACGGCGCGTGCAGCGGTCGCCGGCTGGGTGACGCTGGCGACATGCGGCGTCAGGATGATCTTCGGATGCGACCAGAACGGATGGCTAGGGGGCAGCGGTTCAGGATCGGTCACGTCGATCATCGCGGCCGAGAGTTGACCGCTGTCGAGCGCGGCGACAAGCGCTTCGTGGTCGAGCTGCGGCCCCCGGCCCGTGTGGACGAGCGCCGCGCCTTTTGGCAGTTTCGCAAACAGGTCGGCATCGAGGAAACCGCGCGTATCCCCGGTCAGCGGCAGCAGGCAGATCAATATGTCGCTGGCCGTGAGCATCTCCTCCAGCCCGAGCTTGCCATAATGGCAGGTCACGCCCTCGATCTGCCGCGGCGAGCGGCTCCAGCCAGCGAGCGGGAAGCCGAAGGGCTTCAGCCGGTCGAGGGCAGCCTCGCCTAGCTGCCCAAGGCCGAGCATGCCGATCCGGCGCGACCCAGCCTGGGGCTGGTGGATGTCACGCCATTCACCGGCGCGTTGCTGTGCCAGATATCCCGGGAGGTTGCGATGCAGGGCGAGCACGGCAAGCGTCACGTATTCCTGCATCATGCGCACGATGCCCTCCTCGATCGTACGCACGATCTTCACCTTCGCCGGCACCGTATCGAGGCGGAACTGGTCCACGCCGGCGCCAATCGAAAACAGGATCTCCAGGTTCTTGTAGCGCGCGAGGTCTTCCGGCGCGGTCCAGGTAATGAGATAGAGTACCGCGTCGGGATCGACTGTTGCGGCATCCATGGTGAAGGGGACGTCCGGCAATTCCCTGGCGAAGGCATCGGCGAAGATCGCCCCGCGCCGCGCATCCGAATTGAACAGGAATGTCATTCCGGTTCCCCTTCAAGCAGCGCAGCGGGCGCCCAGCGCTTCGATCATCCGCTGGCAAGCAGTGAGTTCGCTGGCAAGAATATATTCGTCCGGCTTGTGAGCACGACCGATGTCGCCTGGGCCGCAGATGATCGAATCGAAGCCGGCGGCCTGGTAGAGGCCGGCTTCGGTGCCGTAGCTGACGCCGGCTAGCGGCACTTCGCCGGTCAGTGCGTTCAGCAGTGACGCCAGCGCCGCGTCTTGCGGCAGCGACAGCGCCGGGTAGGCGCTCATCGGCGTCCATTCGACCAGAAAGCCGTCGGTTGCGAGGGCCTCGGCCCGCGCCTTGACCGGCGCGAGCAGGCTCGCCGGGTCGACACCGGGTATGGCGCGTGCCTCCAGGTCCAGCGTGCAACTGTCGGGAATGATGTTGACCGACTGTCCTCCTGCGATCACACCGCCCTGCAGCGAAGAATAGGCCGGCTCGAAGGCGGAGTTGAACGGACCGTGCGTCAGCCGCTCGGCTTCGTTCACCGCCACGCTCAGCACTTCGGACATCGCATGGATGGCGTTGAGCCCGAGGTCAGGCCGTGAAGAATGGCCGGAGCGCCCTTTGATGGTTACGCGTGCGGCCGCCTTGCCCTTGTGGCCGCGCACGGCGCGCATGCCGCTCGGCTCGCCGACGATGACGCCGAGCGGTTTTGCGCAAAGTTCGGGAAGCCGGGCGATCATGTGCGGTACGCCGCGACATCCCACCTCCTCGTCATAGGAGAAGGCGAGGTGGATTGGCTTAACAAGGCGCAGTTTCGCCAGCGCAGGTACGGCCGCGAGTGCCGCTGCCAGAAA
>NZ_PZJX01000016.1 GCF_003034915.1 Mesorhizobium helmanticense
TCATATCCGTGGTGCCGCGTCCGTAGAGCCGTTCACAGTCCCGGCGCAACGTGAAAGGAGCCGAACTCCATTGCGCCTCGCCGGCGGGAACGACGTCCATGTGGCCGGACAGGATGTAGCCCGGAACATCGGCGGGACCGACCGTCGCGAAAAGATTGGAACGGTCGCCTTCGGGCCCGAGGATCACGTTGACCTGAGCTCTGTGCTCCGTGAGATGGGTCTCGATCCAACCTGCGATGTCGCCGTTCGGTTTGCCGGCCACCGATGGAAAGGCGACGAGACGGTCGAGGATGTCGAAGACGTCCATTCCAGCCCTCAAAGCGTCTGGGGTTCGCCGGGATCGATGCCGTCGACCATAGTTGCAACATTGCCGGAAAGGATGTGCGTGTTTTGACGCGATTGCGTGCCGAAAGCGAAAGTGTTTCAGTTGAATCTTGCGTTGGCGCGCGGCTTTCGAGCAAATCGTACCGGTCTGCTCGTTTAGCGTTTACGGGCAGGGCCGGCCGTCGGTGTGTCGCCTATAGTGCGGAAATCTTGCAGGGGCATGGAATTGAAGCCGTCCGGAAGCTTGAAAATCGACACCATCTCGATGCGCATCGGCGACATCGAAGGCGTCGATCTGGATAGGTTGCACGCGCTCTCCCTGGCTGTGGGATGGCCGCATCGCGCCGAGGATTGGCAATTCCTGCGCGAGTCGGGACAGGGGTTCGTGGCGCTCGATGAGATCGGCCGGGTTCTCGGCTCGGCCATGTGGTTCGCACATGGCACCGATTTCGCGACGGTGGGAATGGTCATCACCTCGCCGCGGCTCCAGACGCTGGGGGCGGGGCAATGGCTGATGAAGCGGGTCTTCGAGAAAGTCGCCGGGCGCGATCTGCGCCTCAATGCAACGCGCGCGGCAAGGCGGCTCTATCTCTCGCTCGACTTCCAGCCGGAGAAGACCGTTTATCAATGCCAGGGCATCGCCCGCACGCAGAAGACCGGTAGGCCGGCAAATATTCCGGGCGACGTCCGGACTTTGGACGCAAGGGATCTTCCCGCAGCGATCGCGCTCGACGCGGCAGGATTTGGCGTGAGGCGGGCGGCGCTCATCGAAAAGCTTTTCACACACACGGCCGGCTATGGTCTTTTCAAGGGTGACAGGCTGAGCGCTTTCGCGCTCTGTCGGCCGTTCGGGCGGGGCCACGTCGTGGGGCCGGTCGTGGCGGAAAGCGACGCTGAGGCGGTAGCAGTTGTCCAGCCACACGTGGCCGACCATTCGGGGTCTTTCCTGCGAATTGACACCCATATGGACAATGGCGAGTTCGCCGCCTTTCTGTCGCACAACGGAATGCCGGTTTTCGACACGGTGCTCACCATGTCGATGGGCAAACGCCTCACCGATTTTGGCGTCGGCGGTGCAACTGGACCGGTGACGTATGCCCTCGCCAGCCAAACTCTCGGGTAGTTCAGTCCAGGACCCGGGCATTCGTGGGTGTTCACGCCTTCGCAGGCACTCTTGCGGCGCTAGGAGAACTGCGGTTTCTGCAGCTATGCTGGATCAAAACGCAGCAGACCCAAACTGCCCAAGCTGCATTGTCACAGCCTTCGAACTTACCTAAGGCAGGCGCGCACCTGGCGCTTATCTATCCAAGTTTTGACAATGAAAGCGCCGCGGCACTGTGCGGAACGATACGGCAATATTTCTGATTTTGGCCCACAGAAAAGTCAATGAAATCAAAGTTCTTAGTACATCCTCCGGGCCCACCGTGACCATCGATCTTGCAACGGAAAAATGCGTTAGTCAGAGCGGCGACGGTACTTTTCGAGACAGCTTGGGCACGCCGTCGAACGCCGCAAAGTGCAAAAATCGCCCGATTGGTCCCGATAGTTGGTGAAACCTCGAAATATTTTTTGCGGCGATTTTCCCTTTAAAATCAAAAGCGTAATTTTTTGACGGCCCATGCGTCGGCTTTCAATGCCGCAAGCAAGAAAAACCCTGCTAGATCAATAACCTAGCTGGGTCAGATACAATCGAGTGGGAGTGAAGGGGAACGACGGTGGCAACACAGAAACTGCAGCTCGCTCCATTTTCCCACTGAGGGTTCCTGCCGTTTCCTGTTCTCCGTCCTGATCGTCTGCTGATCTGGCATGTCGTTGCGTCGGAAGTAAATCCCGCCAAACTCATAGAGAGTAGCGGCGTACTATGGCGTGCAAATCGGCAGTGTGCTTCGCGGACCTAGCCAGCCTTTACCGCCGATGCAGCATCGTCCAAGGCAGCGCAGTGGCGTACGATCCTGCACCACAAGATCGCTGGGCCGCCCGAGGAACGGATCGTCACGTCGATCTAGTTGGTCTTCAGCTTGCCGACGCGGTTCTCAGCGATCCAGCGAGCGGCGAGCACCAGCGCACCCATGCTGAAATCCTTGCCATGCTTGGCCACCATTTCTTCCGACAGTTCGGCCAGCCGTTCGAAAAATTCGTCCTTGCTCTTGTCCTCTGCGGTGAGTTCGGTCTGCATCTGATCCTCCTGTTTCATGTGGGCTGAGTCCGCTATTTGAACATCTGCGCAGGAAAGGTGACGATCGCGGCGGTGCCATCGACAGAACCCACCGCGAGGTGTCTACCGTCGCCCGACCAGGCAAGAGCGGTGACGGCGCTGCCCAATGGTCTGACGACGAGCTCGTCCCGCGCCCCGATCTGGGCGATGGTGATCCGGCCGTTGGCGTAACCCGCGGCAATCAGCTTCTTCTCCGGGTGCGCCGCCACCGCCTCGACCAGAACCAGCCCGGCGCGGCCTGTCTCCAGCGCGCCGGAGGTGTCGCCGCCAAAAGGCGGGGTGGTCATCGACCAGCCGGCGATCCGAAAGGCGCCCGAGGCAAACAGCGCATTCGCGGGTTGGCTCCAGCACATTGTCCGAACCGGTGATGGAAATCCCGCGACGATGTCCGTTCGGCCATCGGCCATGCTGACCAGCGCAAAGCCTCCTGTTTCAAGCCCGCATGCCAACCATGTGCCATCGCTGCTCCAGCGGATCGATACCAGGCGTGCTGGGAGGGAGATATCGTGTATCAAGGCTGCATCGCCTTCGACCGCCCAGATCGACAGCCCTTCACCAACGCCGCAAGCGAGGCGGCGCCCGCCTGGCGAGAAGGCGAGTGCATCTGTTGACAATGCCACACCGAGTCCCAGTTGCACGGCATCGCCTTGGCCACGCGAGAGAAAAACATCATGCCCATTGCTGATGGCTGTCCTTTCCGCCCTTGTGCTGTGGTCGATGGCTACGGTCGGTCCATCGATCTTGACCAGGGAGGCCTCGGTTTCACCGCCGGCGGTCAGATGCTGCACGTCGCCGCTGGCCGCGCCGACCAGAAAGCCGGAACGCGTGTGGGCGGCGATCGGAACATCGCCATCACCGAATGCCGCTGTGGCGATCAGCGGCACTAGTGGCTTCTCCCTGGGGCGGATCGTCGTCTGCCCGAGATCATGGCTCACCCTGAGCCGCGATTCCGGCGGCTCGTGATCCGCGACCGCGGCTATGGCGACGGTTCCGTCCACCGAGGTGAAGGCGACAGCCGTTCCGTCGGTGCCGAAGCGCAGATCGGCGATCGCTGACGGTCGCTGCCAGCTGCGGGCCAGGAGGTCGAACAAGGTCAGGTTCTGCATCGTCTGCTGGTTCATGTTCTCTCTCCCGTCAGTTCTTGTTCGCCGTTGCGACAAGCCGGCGATCAAGCTCCTCGATGTCGGCTTCGACAGCTATGATGCGATCCTCACAAGCCGCGCATGCCTGCATGATAGCCACGGCGCTCTCTTCAGCCTCATGCAAGTCCCGCACCAGTTGCGCATTGTCACCGCTTCTGCCGATTTCCAGCTCCAGGCGCAGCACGTCCATTTCGATACCGGCGCGTTTCTGGTTGAGCCGCAACGCTTCCGCGGTAAGCGCCGAGACGCTGGCAACGAGATCGAGCCGGCGAGCAAGCAGCGTGTCACGCCTGGCCGTTTCGGATCCTTGGGTCATTTTTCGCTCCCCGAAGGCCCCTGCGGTTTCTCGAAAGCCGACAGCAATTTGGGCAATGTGCCGGCCTGCGACTGAAACTGTTTTTCAGCCGTTTCGATGTGGCTCTTGAGCTGGTCCCAGATGTCGACGCGGATCATCGATGTCGTGTCGCCGGTCAGCCGCTCGATCTCGTCGACACGGAACTGACGCGTCAGTGAAACGCCCGAAAACACGAAGTCGCGCAACAGGATCGCATGGCTTTCGATGAACAGATGGATCATCGGATGCGTCTCCATGGTGACGCCGCCGGCGGCAAGCTCGGCCTGGATGAAGTCCTGGAAATGGCTCTGCAGGCGGTGCTGGCTCTCGCCCATGAAGCGCATGACGAAGACCAGATCGCGCGGCATCAGCTTGACGAGATCGCCGGTGACACCATCGGCATGGCTGGACATCGGCTCGGGTGACCCTCGGCTGTCCTTGTCGTTCGGCATGGTCGTTCTCCAGCGCCGGGCCCGCTCATGGGCCGTCGTCTTCAAATAGTCTGGAAAGACGAAGAGTTAAACATCTAATATGAATCTGATTATTTGCTGCGAATGCTAACTAAATATGCTGCACATGCGAATATATGTTAAATATTACAGGCGTAAGTTACAACTGTAAAAGAACGTTACAGTTGGGAGTCGGATTGCGTGCCGAAAGGATGGCGGTCTTGTTTTGAATGCCAGCTATGAGCACTATTTTAAAACTGGCACGGCGCTTGCTTTGTTCATTTTCATAAGAAGCCCGTCGCGCTTGACGCGGTGCCAAAAGAACGAAGGAACGGAGGAAGCAGAGCCGCTTCGATACGCCCATCGCACATGCGGTTGGCGTCGCGGATCCCTGCCAGACGCCTCGAAACCTTTGCCCCGATCCACTTGAACGGCCTGACCTCGGGTCGCGCCTCGGAGCGCAACGCTTTGTCATGCCGCTCGCACTCTCACTGGCGGTGCTTTGCCGCTTCATGCCGGGGTCAAGGGACCTGCGGCTCAAACCTGGTGGAGGCTTATGACCATGACGTCTCTGACGCTCAACAAGATTACCTCGCAACGCGGAATCTCCGTCGGCGAGGCGACCAAGAAGATTGCCGATCTCGGCTGGAATCCTTCCTACGTGCAGGAAGCGATGACGTTTCCGACCGACTACAAGATCAACAAGACGCCGCGCGACCCGATGAAGCAGGTCCTGCGGTCCTACTTCCCGATGCAGGAAGAGAAGGACAACCGCGTCTATGGCGCGCTCGATGCTGCCTTGCGCGGCGACATGTTCCGCAATGTCGAGCCGCGCTGGGTCGAGTGGATGAAGCTCTTCCTGGCCATCATTCCCTTCCCGGAAATCTCCGCCGCCCGCTCGATGGCGATGGTCGCCCGCATCGCACCTGGCGAAGAACTGCGGACCGGCTTCACCATGCAGATGATCGACGAGTTCCGTCACTCGACGATCCAGATGAATCTCAAGAAATGGTACATGGAAAACTACATCGATCCGGCCGGCTTCGACATCACCGAGGAAGCCTTCGGAAAATGCTACGCCACCACCATCGGCCGCCAGTTCGCCGAAGGCTTCATCACCGGCGACACGATGACGGCCGCCTGCATGTACCTGACCGTGGTCGCCGAGACCGCCTTCACCAACACGCTGTTCGTCGCCATGCCTTCGGAAGCTGCCCGCAACGGCGACTATGCGCTGCCGACCGTCTTCCTGTCGGTGCAATCCGACGAGAGCCGGCACATCGGCAATGGCCACTCGCTGCTGATGGCGGCGCTTAAGGAGCCGGAGAACCATCTCTTGCTTGAGCGCGACCTGCGCTACGCCTTCTGGCAGAACCATGCCATCGTCGATGCCGCAATCGGCACCTTCATCGAATACGGCACCACCAACCGCGACAAGAACAAGGAGTCCTACGCGGAAATGTGGCACCGCTGGATCTATGAGGACTACTACCGCACCTACATGCTGCCGCTCGAGAAATACGGCATCAAGGTCCATCACGACGACGTCCAGGCAGCCTGGGAGCGCATCACCAAGAAGAACTACGTCCACAAGGTCGGCCAGTTCTTCGCGGTCGGCTGGCCGGTCAATTTCTGGCGCATCGAAGCTCAGACCGACAAGGACTTCGAGTGGTTCGAACACAAGTACCCGGGCTGGTACGCCGAGTTCGGTGATTTCTGGAAATGGTATGGCAAGCTCAGCCACAAGGGCGAGAAGGTGCTGCTGTTCAACAGCGATGTCGGCTACGTCTATCCGCACCGCTGCTGGTCGTGCCTCGTTCCCTGCCTGATCCGCGAGGACATGGTGGTCGGCGAGATCAACGGCGAACTCTACACCTTCGCCCATGAGCTCGACCGCTGGACCACGATGGTCGCCTTCAACGACGAGTATGAGGGCCGTCCGACGCCGGCGATGGGCCGTTTCAGCGGGAAGCGCGAATGGGAAACGCTCTATGACGGCTGGGACCTGGCCGATGCCATCAAGGACCTGAACTTCGTCCGCTCCGACGGCAAGACGCTGGTTCCGCAGCCGCATCTGCGCTTCGACGACAAGGAGATGTGGACGCTCGACGATGTGCGCGGCAACAAGCTCGGATCGCCACTCAACGCGCTGCGTGCCATGTCGCCCGCGGACCGTGAGAAGCACCTGGCGGAATACCGGGCCGGCTTCACGATCAACCCCTGCAACTGATCAGGCCAAAGGGGGGCGGGTTCGTCCCGCCCCTTCCTTTCACTGGAGGTCCGTATGTCGGAAACCCACACGGTCAGGCTGAGCCCGGTCGGCGTCGAATTCGAGGTCGAGAATGGCGAAACGGTGCTCAACGCAGCGTTTCGCCAGGGCATCGCCCTGCCGCACGGCTGCAAGGAAGGGCAATGCTCGGCCTGCAAAAGCGTGTTGCTCGAAGGCGAAGTCGACATGCTGAAATACTCGACCTTCGCGCTGAACGACATGGAGAAGGAAAGCGGGCACGTCCTGTTGTGCCGCTGCATCGCCTTCTCCGACTTGGAAGTCGAGCTTCTCAACTACGACGAGGAGATTTTGGCGAAAGCGATCGCCGTGAAGACGTACAAGGGCCGGATTGCTCAAATCGAGCAGCTGACCCACGACATTCGCGGCATCGAGATCGAACTCGGCTCGCCGATGAAGTTCTGGGCGGGGCAATATGTCGACATCACGGTTACCACGCAAAAAGGGGAGACGATTACGCGCTCGTTCTCCATGGCAAATACGCCGGACCAAACCCAAAAACTCTCCTTCATCATCAAAAAATACCCTGAAGGAAAGTTCTCGGGTGAACTCGATTCCGGAGGCATCAGGGCCGGAGCCGAAGTCACCGTCGTCGGACCCTACGGAACCTGTTTCCGCCGCGACGAACGGCAAGGACCCCTGATTCTGGTCGGGGCCGGATCGGGCATGTCGCCGATCTGGTCGATCCTCAACGACCACCTTAAGAGCGGTGAGAAGCGTCCGGTGTATTTCTTCTACGGTGCCCGCACCCGCAACGACCTGTTCTACCTCGACAGGATCGCCGAGCTGGTCGGCAATCATTCCGACGTCACCTTCATTCCCGTGCTGTCGCACGCCAATGACGACGCCGAATGGCAAGGCGAACGCGGCTTCGTTCACCAGAGCGTCGACGCCATGCTCAGGCAACTCGCGGTCGACGGGCAGGGCGATGTCCATGCCTGTGGCCCGCCGCCGATGATCGATGCGCTGCAGCCGGTGCTGTTCATGAACGGCTTCGAAACGGAGCGGATCTTCTTCGACAAGTTCACCACATCGGCGGGTGCAACGCCGGCCCATTGAGGGCGGCAACGCGCAAGCCAACCACAACTGCAACAAGGGAGAGAGACTATGCCTGCAACCTCGAGTTCAGTCGGATCAGGAGCCGCCGGTGCTGCGATCTTCGCCGACTCCGACAGTCGCAAATATCGGTATTTCGAACCGAAGGGCCAGCGCGCCACCCACTACGAAGACATGACGGTCGATGTCCAGCCCGACCCGGAACGCTACCTGATCCAGGACTGGATCATCTCCTTCGCCGACGGCAAGGGCGCCTATGTCAAGCAGAACACCGCCGCGCAGAGCTCCAACTGGCATGCCTTCCGCGCCCCTGATCAGGAATGGGAGCGCACACACTACCAGCGTCAGTCGAAGATCGAGACGATGGTGCAGAGCGTCATCAACAATGCCCGCAAATCGGGTGCGCCGAAGACCTTCGATAAGGCCTGGGCCAAGATCCTGCAAACGCAGCTCGGCGCCTGGAAACACGCCGAATTCGGCCTCGGCACCTCGCTGATGCAGGCGCAGCGTTATGGCTACACCCAGATGATCAACAACGCGACGCTGACCAATTCGTCCTACAAGCTCAGGCTTGCCCAGGACATCACGCTCTATCTTGCCGAGATCGGCATGGACCTGCCTGGCTGGGACGACGAACTCGGCAAGAAGGCCTGGCTGGAGGACAAGAACTGGCAAGGCACCCGCGAAGCTGTCGAAACCATCATGGGCGCGACCGATTATCTCGAGCAGTATTTCGCCATCAACATCGTCTTCGAGCCTCTGGTCGGCGAAGTTTTCCGCTCCGGCTTCCTGATGCAGATCGCCGCCGCCAACCATGACTTCATCACGCCGGCGGTGATCTCGGCGGCCGAGGCCGACTACGAGCGCAACCTCGCCAACACGATCGACCTGATGCACATGCTCGCCAATGACGAGAAGCATGGCGCCGCCAACAAGAAGCTTTTCCAGGGCTGGGTCAAGAAACACGGCGCGCTCGCCGACAAGGCAGCCGCCGGCCTGCAGCCGATCTGGTCGATGCCGCATTCCAAGCCGGTCGCGTTCGCCGACGTCCGCGCCAAATCCGAGGAGCGGATTGGCCAGATCCTCGGCGAACTCGGCCTCAAGCGCTGAAACAGGAGAAATTGTCATGTCACTAGCAGCACGCGACGCAACGCATTCCAACATCTTCAAGGCGATGAAGGACATCACCTTCGAGCAGACGATTTCGCACCAGTGCGGCGTCACCATGAACGACTCGGTCGAGGCACGCGCGATCGCCGAATTCATGGGCCAGAAGCCGGGGGTGACCATCACCTACCAGCCGGCGCTGATCCGCATCGACGGCGACGGCAAGCTGATCTTCAAGATGGACGCGATCGGTGAATATCTTGGCCGCGAGATCTCGGCCGAGACCTTCGAGGTCAACACCTCCACCCATTACGGCCGCATGGTGCGCGTCGACGACAACACCGTGATCCTGTTCGGCAACATGGATGAGATGTTCGAGTACATCGAATAGCCGCCACAAAAATCCGGCGCGCCGCTGGGTGCGGCGCGCCCAACCGATCAACGCGATTGCTGCGGAGGCAACCATGTACAGAACACCGGAAGGCAAGGACATTTTCATAGTCGACGGCCACACCCATTTCTGGGACGGCAGCCCGGAGAACCAGAAGAATATCCACGGCAAGCAGTTCATCGAATGCTTCTATGCCTATCACACGGGCTTGAGCCCGAAGGACCAGCTGTGGGAGAAGAGCAAGTTCGAGAAATACAGCGCCGACGATCTCTATCGCGACCTGTTCATCGACGGTCCCGACGATGTGGCGATCGTCCAGTCGACCTATCTCAAGGACTTCTACAAGAACGGCTTCAACACGATCGAGCGCAACGCCGAGGTGGCCAAGCGCTATCCGGAGCGTTTCATCGTCAACGGCGCCTTCGATCCGCGCGACGGCGAGAAGGCGCTTGAGTACATCCACTTCCTCAAGGAGACCTACGACGTCAAGGGAGTGAAGATGTACACCGCCGAATGGAACGGCGCCTCCAAGGGATGGAAGCTCACCGATCCCGATGCCTACAAATGCTTCGAACTCTGCGACAAGCTCGGCATCAAGAACATCCACGTCCACAAGGGTCCGACGATCATCCCGCTCTCGAAGGACGCCTTCGACGTGCATGACGTCGACTACGCTGCGACGGATTTCCAGAACCTCAACTGGATCATCGAGCATTGCGGGCTGCCGCGTCTCGACGATTTCTGCTGGATCGCGACTCAGGAAACCAATGTCTATGGCGGACTGGCGGTAGCGCTGCCCTTCATCCATGCGCGCCCGCGCTATTTCGGCGAGGTCATCGCCGAACTGCTGTTCTGGATCGGACCGGAGAAAATCCTGTTCGGTTCCGACTACGCGATCTGGACGCCGCGCTGGCTGGTCGAGAAATTCTGGGCCTACCAGATCCCGGAGGACATCGCCGCAGAACGCGGTGTGCAACTGACAGACGAGATCAAGGAGAAGATTCTCGGCCTCAACGCCGCGCGTCTCTACAACATCGACGTCGAAGCCAAGAAGAAGGCGCTCGCCAGTTCGCCCTTCAGTATCGCGGCGGAGTAGGAGCCATGGCAACCGCCAGCGTTTCCGGCGGCCGCGAGAAGGAACTCTGGCGGCGCCTTGGTGATGTCAACGACCCGGAACTCGACGAGCCCGTCACCGAGATGGGCTTCGTCGAACGGGCCGCGGTGACGAGCGATGGCAGCGTGGAGATCGATTTTCGCCTGCCGACCTACTGGTGCTCGCCCAACTTCGCGTTCTTGATGCTGGACGGCGTCCGCAAGGCGCTCGACCAGCTCTCATGGTCGCCTGCCTATCGCGTCAAGCTGCACGACCACATGTTCGCGGACGAGGTCAATCGCGGCATGGGAGCCGGCAAGACATTCAGCGACATCTTCGCCGTGCTTGCCGAGGATCAGGATCTCGGCGCCCTGCGCGAAACCTTTGGGATGAAGGCATTCAAGCGGCGCCAAGAGGCAGTCTTGCGCGGCCTGCGGGAGCACGGCCTGACGGATCGGGAAATCCTCGGCATGGACCTGCCGGCATACGACGTCGCCCGGTTCGAGGCGGGTGAAGCCACCAAACAACAGCCAAGATACAGGGCGGCCCTGCTCGAGCGTTTTCCCGACCGCCGGGCGGACCACCCTGTTTTCGTGACCTGGGAAGGACAGATAATCCCGCCCACGGCGCTCAGTGCCCATCTCGCCGAACTGCGCAGCGTGCGCATCAACATGGAATTCAACGGCGCGCTGTGCCGTGGGCTCAAGCAGACCAGATACAAGGAACTGGATGTGGTCGACGGCGAACCGACGCTGGTCGATTTCATTCTGGATCGCGTGCCGGCCGGGACCGCGCCGACCGCCTGAAGCAGAGCTGAAACAACGGCCTCCCTCGCACGAGGCCCCTAACCAACAACCCGCCCGTAAGGCGGAAGGAGGAATCATGCCCAAAATAATGCTTCACAATTCCGAGGCCCGCCGTGCTCTCGCCCGTGGCGTCTTCCGGCTTGCGGCCGCCGTCGAGCCAACGCTCGGCCCCAAAGGCATGAACGCCATGATCGACCGGCCGATCGGGACGCCGATGGTGACCCGCGACGGTGTCAGCATCGCCTCGGAGATCGAGTTGCACGACCGTTTCGAAAACATGGGCGCACAAGTTGTCCGCGAGGTGTCGATGCAGACCAATGAGGTCGCCGGCGACGGCACCACCACGGCCATCGTGCTCGCCAACGCGCTGATCCAGGGTGGCGTCGATGCGAATGAGCGTGGCGTGAAATCCGTCGATCTGTGCAAGGGTATCGACCTTGCCGTGGCGGCGGTGGTGGCCGCGCTCAAGGCTTCGGCCAAGCCTGCGAAGGGCAACGGCATCCTGGCGTCGGTCGCCAATATAGCTGCGACCAACACCGCGCTTGGCGCTCTGGTGGCCGAAGCCCATCAGCGTGTCGGCGCTGAGGGCGTCATCACCACCGATTTCAGCGTCACCACCGAAACCACGCTCGATGTCGTCGAAGGCATGTCCTTCGAACGCGGCTATCTCTCGCATCACATGGTGACCGACCCTGAGAAAATGGAGGCAGTTCTCGAACGGCCCTACATCCTGATGACAGACCTCAAGATCAGGGAGCCCGGGCAGCTCGATGCCGTTCGCCGCATCGCTGACGAGGATGGCCGGCCGTTGCTGATCGTGTCCGAGGAGATGTCGCCGGAAGTGGTGGTGACGCTGCTCGGCAAGCAGGGACCGGGACGATATCTGGTGGTCCATCCGCCGGAATATGGCCATTGGCGCAAGGCGATGATGGAGGATCTGGCCATCATCACGGGCGGCAAGGTGATCGCGCGCGATCTCGGCGGTCGGCTCGAGGATGTCACCGCCGAGGATCTCGGCACCGCCGACCGGGTGAAGACCAGTTCCTCCTACACCTCGATCATTCGCGGCGGCGGCGACCATGCGACGATCGCCTCGCGCCGTGCCCAGGTGCAGCGGCAGTATGAGGCCTCGCCGCCCAACATCGACCAGGACAAGCTGCGAGAACGCCTGGCCAAGCTCTCCGGCGGCACCGCGATCCTCTATGCCGGTGGCGTCACGCCGGTCGAGCAGAAGCGCACTATCCAGCTTATCGAGGATTCCTTGAACGCGGTGCGCGCCGCTTCCGAGGAGGGCGTCGTCGCCGGTGGCGGCTCGGCACTCGCCCAGATCGCGCCACTACTCGACAAGGTGGCGGCCGGTGTTGAAGGCGATGTCGCAGAGGGTGTGCGCCTGGTACGCTCTGTGTTGTCGCGGCCGCTGTGGCGCATCGCCGCCAATGCCGGCGCCGATCCCGAAGCCGTGGTAACCGAAGTCACCCGCATCAATGGCGGCTACGGCTACAACGCATCGACCGGTGCGTATCAGAACATGTTCGAGGCGGGGATCATCGACCCGGTCCGCGTCACCTACACTGCGCTTGCCAACGCAGCCTCGGTCGCGACCCTGATCCTGACCACCGAAACGTTGATTGGCGACCTTGCCGAGGATGAGGATCCGACGGCCGGACCGGCGCGTGGCGGTGGCTCCGAAAAGCTCGGCCGCGCCTGAGACAATCCAGACAATCTCGACGTTGAAAGGACACGACGATGAAAGCTGCCAGACTCTACGACTATGACCCGAAGATGAACGTCCAGCTCAAGATCGAGGAGGTCAAGGCGCCGACAATCACCGCGCCCGACGAAGTGATCGTGCGGGTCGGAGCCGCCGGCCTCTGCCGCACCGACCTGCATATCATCGAGGGTGTGTGGAAGCCAACCATGGATCCCGAAGGCACGCTGTTGCCCTACATTATGGGCCACGAAAATGCCGGCTGGGTCGAAGAGATCGGCAGCGGCGTCAGGTCGGTCAAGCGTGGCGACGCGGTGATCTGCCATCCTTTCCGCTCCTGCGGCATCTGCCTCAACTGCCGCCATGGCGAGGACATGTACTGCGATAACGGCCAGTTCCCCGGCCTTGGCATGAATGGCGGCTTCGCCGAGTATTTCATCACCAGCGAGCGCTCGCTGATCAAGCTGAACGCAAATGTCACGCCGATCGAGGTGGCGCCGCTGGCCGATGCCGGCATTACCGCCTACCGCGCCGCCAAACGTGCCGCCAAACTGCTGCGGCCAGGGAGTTATTGTGTGCTGCTCGGCATTGGCGGACTCGGTCATATCGCGCTGCAATCGCTGCACGCGATCTCGGGCTGCCGCATCATCGCCGTCGATCGTGAGCCAGCGGCGCGGGTGCTGGCCAAGGACCTTGGCGCCGACTTCATCCTCGATGGCGGGCCAAACGTCATCGAGGAAGTCAGTCAGATCACCGGCGGCGGCGCGCACGTGGTGATCGACTTTGTCGGCGAACTCGGCGTCGAGAACATCTGCTGGAAGATGGTGCGCAAGGGTGGGCAACTGTTCGTCGTCGGCTATGGCGGCAACATCAACGTACCGACCGCGCATCTCGTCATCGAGGAGATCAACATCGGCGGCAGCCTGGTCGGCAATTTCACCGAGCTTGTCGAACTGATGGAACTCAACGCCGACGGCAAGGTGAAGATGCACTACACCGAATACAACCTCGCCAGCATCAACACCGCGCTCGACGATTTCAAGAACCGCCGATTCACCGGCCGCGGCGTCATTGTGCCCTGAAACGCAATTCGTCCTGCGAATTTTCTCCGACCCGTAGCGCGAATGCTGCGGGTTTTTTGTGCCGATGGACAAATCTCAATCAGAGGAAGCCGCGGCGGATGCCGTATTGGCCGAGCTTGCGGTACAGCGTCGGCCGTGAAATGCCAAGCCGCAGCGCAACCTTGCTGAGGTTGCCGCTCTCCGCCGCAAGCGCATTCTTGATCGCCTGGCGCTCCGCATCCTCAAATGTGCACACCGGGGCTTCGAGCATGGCTGCCGGATGGTCGCCGTGCATCGCCATGCTGCCGCGATCGCCGGCACTGATTTCCCCGGGAAGATCCTGCAGTTCGATCGTGCCGCCGCGTGCCAGTATGTACAGGCGCTCGACCAGATTTTTCAGTTCGCGCACATTGCCCGGCCAGCGATAGGCCAGCAGCGCATCGAGTGCTTCGTTCGAAAACTCCAGCGGGTCATTGCCGGCCAGCTTCGCGATCTGCCGGTTGAAATGCTCGATCAAAAGCAGCACGTCGTCGCCGCGCTCGCGCAGGGCCGGGACATGGATCGAGACCGCGCCGATGCGGTAGTATAGATCGCTGCGGAAGCGCCCGACCGCGACCTCCTGCTTGAGGTCGCGATTGGTCGACGCGACCAGCCGCACGTCCACCGGCCGCCCCCTGGAGTCACCGATGCGGTGAACCACGCGCTCTTCCAGCACACGCAACAGGAAGGGCTGGATTTCGAGCGGCAACTCGCCGATCTCGTCAAGACTGAGCACGCCGCCATTGGCGAGTTCGAAGATGCCCGGCTTGCCGTCGCGCGAAGCGCCGGTAAAGGCGCCGGAGACGTGACCGAACAATTCGCTGCCGAACAGCTCCTTGGTGATCGCGCCACAGTTCATGGCGATGAACGGGTCGTTTTCGGTGCGCCGGCTGCCGGCATGGACAAGCCGTGCAAACAGCTCTTTTCCCACACCGGTTTCGCCTTCGATCAGCAACGAGGTGACACCGTTCGACCCTGCCACCCGGGAGGCGATATCGACGGCGGCCAGCAATTTCTCGCTTTCGCCGACGATCATCGCCGCGGCTGCCCGCAGGTGCTTGTCCCCTTCCCGGCGCATCACCGTCATGCTGGAGACGGCCGGCACCGAGGGAAACACCAGCGCCGCGCCGCGAAGATCGCCGTCGAACTTCAGCGGCGTGATGTGGCAGGAGCGCAGATGCGGCGGCAGCGCGTTGGAGAGATCGGTGTCCGAGCCGGAGGCCGGCAGGTTCATCAGCCAACGACCACGGCCGGGTTCCATCGGACCGTCCATCATCTCGGTCGTGTCGCCATTGGGCACGTTGTTGCAGAAGATCGCGCGGCCACGATGATCGACGATTACCAGCCCGTCTTTTCGACGGTAGCTGGGCGCCGAGGAAATGAAGGCTTCGAGCAGGCGTGTGCGTTGCTCCTGCTGCTGCTCGGCGAGGGCCTTTTCGATCTGCCTGGCGGTGGCGGCGACGAGTGCGGTGTTGTGCGGCCGGAAGATCGGCGAATAGCCCGACAGGTCGACAACGCCGATGATCTTGCCGTCCAGCGGATCGCGGATCGGCGCCCCCGCGCAGGTCCAGGATTTGATGCCGGCGCAGAAATGCTCGGCCGCGTGGACGAAAGTCGGCTCACCGGTCCACAGCGCCGTGCCGATGCCGTTGGTTCCGACGGCGCCCTCGTTCCATTTGCCGCCGATGGCAAGGTGGATATCCATACCGTCATGCAGCGTCTTCTTGTCGCCGATGGCGTCGATCAAAACGCCGTCGCTGTCGGCAAGCACCAGCATCGCGCCGGTCCCGTCCAGCAACTTACCAAGGGAGGCGAACGACCGGCGCGCCGCCGAAAGCAGTTCGGCGTTGGCGCGGGTCAGATATTCGATCTCGTCGCGATCACTGCTCAGCGGCGCTTCTATGCCTTGCGCGTTGATGCCGCCGTTGGCGCTGCGGTACCAGGAATCGTGGATCAGCGAGCGAACATGGACCGGATCGCGAGCGCTTGTAGGCTCGTCGGAAAGAAAACTCTCCCAGG
This sequence comes from Mesorhizobium helmanticense, assembly GCF_003034915.1. Taxonomy (GTDB): domain Bacteria; phylum Pseudomonadota; class Alphaproteobacteria; order Rhizobiales; family Rhizobiaceae; genus Mesorhizobium; species Mesorhizobium helmanticense. The sequence continues at coordinate 16,032 of NZ_PZJX01000016.1, forward strand.
CGCGCATGGTGGCGCGCTCATCATAGTCGATCCTGTCCAGAGCCAGCTGTCCGGTGGCCATCGACGCACGCGTCGGAAGCACATCGCTTTTCATCCGATTGGGGCCGTTCGCGTGTTTCATTCAGTCATCACAGTACCTTTTGGGGTATGCCATTTCTGTATGCTTCGCGGATTGGACGTCCACAGCGACGCCCGAATGCGGCGATCAGTCGATGCCGAGTTTCGCACCGATGTCGGCGGCAAGCTGTTCTTCAGTATAAGTCGCGGTCAGCCGGGATCCGTCCAGCCCGGCAAGTGCCTCGGCAATGGCTTCGTCGACCGGCGAGAAAAAGCCGTTCTGCTTCGTTGCCAGCACGAAGACCTGATCGCCATTCCGGTTGCGGACATCGCCGATATGATGAAGCTGGCGGCCGCTGTTCTGATCCTTGGAGATCACACGTCCGTTCATGGTGACACAAACGGACGGGCTCGCTTCGGTGGAGGTTGCAGCGTTGCCGCCAACATGGATGATCAGGCCTTCCGCCTTGGGTTGCTGGCGCGGCTTCCTGGAGGCCGAATAGCCACCGCCACTGATCTGGTCGGCGAGGCGAACGATGGTCGAGCGGTTCTGCTCGATCAGCCGCTTGACCTGAGCATCCTCACGCCGCGGGCCGTCCCGCTTGGAGATGATCTCGACCATGAATCCTCCCAGATTCGTTGGCTTGGCAGTGCCGTGGGTACGGTCATTCTTATTTGCAGCGAACCCTACACTGCCATTGCCATATCCGCCATTCACAATAGGTAGCGCCAAATTCACATCGTTGGTAGCAGGTGGCTGCTACACGGGCTTTCCGGCGCTCCATAGTTGGAGCTGTTGACGGTATTTTCCGAGACACACCGAGACGCCCCCTCGAAAGTCGAGAAGTGCAAAAATCGTCCGATTGATCCCGATAGTTGGTGACACCGCAAAATATTCTTTGCTGCGATTTTTCCTTTAAAATCAAAAGTGTAAATTTTTGACGGTCTTGATGTCGGTATTTACGCGACGCTGAAAAATATTTGACAGTGATTTCATTGGGTTATGTGCTGTTCGAACAATCGAGTGGGAATGATTCAGGCCCACCCAAACGCCGCCGAAAATGCGCCAATCTGCGACGTATGGGCGGGACGGAATCTCGCTTGCGTTGGCCCGAGAGAAGTGCCTCGACGCGAAGCGCGCCATTGGCGAGGGACGGTCGCCAGCGATCGAGAAGCAGCGTAACAAGCGTCGCCTGAAAGAGGCTAAGATTTTGGCGAGTTTGGGGAGAAGTAGCTCGGTACTACAAGTGCGAACCCTGAATGTCGCACCTGCCTAGCTCCAAGACGGGGCCCACGTCTATGTCCAGGGGCTGCAGAACCCGCACAAGGCAGAGAATGCGCCGTTGGAGATCACACCCGAGCTGAAAATGGCCGTCACGCAGTCGCACACCAATCGGCGTAGAAAAAGCTAGCACAACGGAGTAGGAAGCTGTGACACCTGCCGGTCACAACACGGCTTTCCGCACCTCGCCCGTGGCAGGGATACTCTTTTATCTTCAACCTCTTAAGACGAAAAAAGTACCGTCACCAACCCGAGCCGATCAGACTGGCTGAATGGATTTGACATTACCTTCCGCGTCGACGAGGCAGCTGGTTTTTTTGCCGCTGGCATCGACCTCGACCTGATAGGTGTTCGAATCGAGCTTGCTGGAGGAGACCGGAAGTATCTTGGTCGTATCGATGCCGCTCGCCTTGGCGACCGCGTCAGAGCAAAGCAACTGAAGATCCGCCGGAGCGGTCTCGACCTTGGTCCTGGACATCTGTTCTGGCGCAGGCGGCGCGCTGACGCAGGCGCTCAGTATCGCCGCCAGTGATCCAACTGCGACGACTGAAATCGGTCTTCTCACTGCATGGGGTCTTGTCGACATTGCTTACCCTCCCTGAATGCCGCTTCACACACCCTTGTAAAGAGCGGCTCCCTGCATCAACACAATGACCTTCGCCCCAACCTCGATGCGGGAATGGAGATCGACGATGTCATCGTTGTTCATCCGGATGCATCCAGAAGACACATCGAGTCCAATCGTCCAGGGTTCCGGCGTGCCATGGATCCGGTAAATTGTGTCGTTGTCGCCCTCATAAAGGTAAAGCGCCCGTGCGCCGAGCGGATTGTCGGGGCCTCCCGGCATGCCGTTGGCCCATTTGGCTGCCTTGGTGTCGCGAGCAACCATTTCGGACGGTGGTGTCCATGTCGGCCATTCCGCCGTGCGGCCGATACGCACGATTCCCGCCCACCCAAACCCGTCCCTGCCAACGCCGATGCCGTACCGGATTGCCTGCTGCCCAGGCTGGACGAGGTAGAGGAAATGCTGGTTGCCGTCGATGATGATTGTGCCCGGCCGCTCGGCGGTCCGGAACTTGACGACCTGCTTGCGGAACGATTCCGGCACCTGCTTGTGAAGCTTATAATATTTGTACGCCTTGGTGCGATCGTAGTCGATCCACTGCCTCGTCTGCGGATTGTACACCTGCGTTCCAGCGGCAAAGGCAATTGACACCGAGACTGCGAGGCCCGCGGCCATCAGCAGCGCAATATGCGAGGACCGCTTGCGCGCGAAGCGTGTTGAAGGCCTTGCGGGATCTATTCCTTTCGAGCGTGCAGTCACGGCTTTGCCCACCCGTTGACGCGATCTTCGTTCTTCGCCACCCATTGTTCGGCAAATTTGTAAGGATCCTGTCTTTCAACCTGGAGTGCATAGCTCATGTCGATCGCTTCCTCGGGTTTGAAATCGATACGATCCAGGAAACGAGCCACCTCGGGATGCTTCTCGCGCAAAGCATTCGCGTAGGCGATGTGGTAGTGGGCCGTATCCCACCCCACAGCTGCACTCGACTTCGACAGCCACGATGATGGATCCTCCGAGGGCAGGACGATCTTCCACTTGGCCGCATCGAAAGGTGGCTCGGTCAGGCGAACGATATCGTGCAGCTTGAAAACCACATGCGGGGCGTAGCAGCCGAAGACCATAGGGCGATCCGTGGCTTCGGCTGCGTCCACCGCGGCCATGCCGACATCCTCGGGCATTTCAAGCAGCCTCATCGTCCTGGCATAGCCATAGCTGTTGGCGCGGATGCGCTCGATGGTGGTCGACGACCATGTCTCCGCGCCGATCCACATCTCGCCCTTGCCATCACCATCGGTGTCGAGCGATGCGGTCTTCTTTGGATCGCTGAGGTCCGAGATGTTCTTGATGCCGTATTTGTCGGCGGCTACGGACGTTGCGCAAATTCCCTGCCATGCGGGCACTCCCATCGGGCTGATCGCGACAGTGCCTGCATCGGTCACGTATTTCTTGACGAGGTTGTCCAGGTTGGGAAGCCAGACTTCGGGATGGATATCGACCTCACCGGTGTTGAGACCCGCGAAGGCTATTAGCGTACCCATCGGAACGGCATCCGCGTCCAGCCCGAACTCCTTCTTCAGGCTGACTTTCAAAATGTTGGCGGTCGCCTCGCCCGACGACCAGTTGGGCATTGCTATGACAAGGTCGGCGGCATGAGCACCGACGCTCAGCATGACCGTGGTCGTCGCCAAGATTAGTCTTCGAAATGACCGCCTCGCCGTCATCGTGCCAGCCCTCCCGTCCACCAGCAATGCATCGACCCAGAGGCTACCTCTCGATTGAGCTTTCATCAACAATCCGCTTTCGGCAGTGGCAGTTGTCTATCCTCGACAAGAAGAGGCTGCAAATCGCAAAAACGAGATTGGCGTCTCGTTCGTGCTTAGGCTGTTGTTTCTTTTCTGACTACGCCCGATCATCTCTGATCCTGACACGGGTGGCAATTCTGTAACTGTTACGTGTCCAGTACCTGCAGGCCAGCTATGGCGCCAAGCGATCGCCCCGACGTCAGGCGAGTTCAGGTCGCGTACTCGAGTCGCCGCCACCATTCCATAGATGATGTTCTATGACTTTGACGGCAGCTTTGCGCCTCATCCCGTCGCCGAGCTCAATCATGAAGCGCCCCATAAAGCAGACGCGGCCAAGCCGAAATCGACCGACTGAAACCTACAACGCCTGGCAATCCATCGCTAAAAGCGCCGAGCCGAATTTGTCGGGGTTGAGCAGCCCCATTGCGCGTCCTCATTTTCCCGTTATGATGAAAACCGTCATGAATGTTGATAGTATGAAAAAAAACTTCACAATTGAGGCGGCGACTAATGAAGATGTCGCCGATATCGCCAGCTTGCTGAGCTGGGCTTTCGCTTTCAGCAAGGCGCGTTCGCACGAATACATCATCAACATTGGGATCGAGACGCTGCGGCTCATTCGCGGCGAGGACCGCCGTCCGGTGGTGTGCGCGGCGCTGCTCGAGACGGCGCATGTCTTCCACGGCAGGCCGGTGCGGGCGGCCAACATCGCCCATGTTGCGATCGCGCCGGAGCGGCGCGGGCAGGGGCTGGCCGTGCCGTTCGTCGATGCGCTCTGCGAGGAAGCAAAGGCGAATGGCGCTGCCATCGCCACGCTCTTTGCCTCAACGCGGCCGGTCTACCGCAAGGCCGGCTTCGAACTCGCCGGTCACGAAATAATCTACGAGGCCGAGACGGCGGCGCTGCCCTCCTCAAGTCGTCTCGCCTTCGAGCGCGTCGAACTCGACGATCCACGCCTTGTCACCGCCTACGCCGAAAAGACGCTTCGGGAATCCGGCCTCCTTACGCGCGCGGCCGCGCACTGGAACGAGTTGCGACGCGCCCCGACCGACGCGCTCGCCGCCTATCTGGCCGAGGGTGCCTATCTTATCCTCGACATGGGCGACAAGACCCGCCTCGATATGAGGGACTGGCACGCGGCCTCGCCAGAAGCGGCGCTTGGCCTGCTTTCCTTCCTCGCCCGGTTCCGCTCCGTCTATCGAATGGTGCGCTGGCACGGCGCCCCGCAGGACGATCTGGTGGCGGCGATGCCTGACAAGGGCTGGCGGCTTGCCCATCAGGAGGAGTGGCTGTTGCGGGTTCTCGACCCCGTCGCCGCCTTGCGCCAGCGTGGCTACCATGTCGACCAGGCAAGGCTGACACTCCGCCTTGGCGAGGCCGCGTTTCAGGTTGAGATAGACGGCAATAGGGTTCAGGTAAGCGAGGGCGCAACTGGCCCGACGGTGTCGATGCAGGCGCCGGCTTTCGTCCAGCTGTTCACGGGCTTTCGCAGCACCTCGAAACTGGCGCAGTATGGGCTCCTTGCCGGTGACTCGGCTGACATACACCGCTGTGACCAGCTCTTCGCCGGACCGCCGCCCTGGGTGGCGGAGCATTTTTGAACCAACAGACGCAGGACCCTTCATGACACACGCGCTGATAGCTTCGCTGAGAGCAGCGGCGGGCGACATGACGCCGGCGCTGGCGCGCGTCGCCGAGATGGTGCTGGCGCAGCCCGACGCAACATTGCGCCAGAGCATCACCGAACTCGCCGAGGTGTCGGGATCGTCGGAGGCTAGCGTTATGCGCTTCTGCCGCGATCAGGGCTTTTCCGGGTTCCAGGACTTCAAGCTGGCGCTGGCCAAGGAACTGGCGACCGACGAGCGGGCGCGAGACAGCGGCTT
>NZ_PZJX01000017.1 GCF_003034915.1 Mesorhizobium helmanticense
CAGACGACATCCAGCGGCTGGTCGAAACCGCCATCATGTCGCTGCGCGAGACCGAGCAGTTGATCGTGCGGGAAGACATCGCCACCGCCTCGCGTAAGCTTCTCGGCGCGACTGCGGTCGAATGCTTCGGCATCGCCGCTTCCGCCGTGACGGCGCAGTACCTCGCCTACAAGATGACGCGCATCGGCAAGTTCAGCCGCGCGATGGGCGACGCGCATCTGGCGGTGATGGCGGCGGGAACCGCCCAGCCGGGCACTGTGCAAGTGGTGATCTCGAGCTCGGGCTCGACCATCGATGCCGTGCGCATCGCCGAGCTCGCGCGTTCCAAGGGTGCCTTCGTCATCGGCATCTCCAACCGTTCGAAGAGCCCGCTGATCGCCGCCTGCGATCTCGCGCTGATCGCTTCCTGGCCGGAGACGCCGCTCACCGGCGGAGCGTTCCCGTCGAAGATCAGCCAGTTGCTGATCGTCGATGCGCTGGTGGCCGAGATGATCAGGCAGGATCCGAAGCGGCTGGTCGAACTCAGCCGCACGGCGGAGGTCGTGAGTGACCGCAGCTTCTGATTTGCCGGTGCTCGCCATCGACATTGGCGGCACCAAGATCGCCACCGCCGAGGTGAGCGGCGGCAGCAGTATCGCCAACCGGCGCCAGGCGCCGACGCCGCGCACCGGCAGGGGCGACGATCTCATCGCAGCCATCGCCGAGCTGGCGCAGGACGGCGGCTTCGGCGCGGTCGCCGTCGCCACCACCGGCATCGTGCGCGACGGCGCGCTGACCGCGCTCAACCCTCAGACCCTGCCGATCGAGGACGGCTACCCGCTGGCTTCGGTGATCGAACGCGCCTTCGGCATGCCGCCGCTCGTCGTCAACGATGCGCAGGCGGCCGCCTGGGCCGAATACACGCTTGGCGCCGGTAAGGGTTTTCGCAACTTCGCCTTTTTCACCGTCTCCACCGGCATTGGCTGCGGCCTTGTCGTGGATGGCAGGCTGCAAAGCGGCGCCACCGGCCTCGCCGGCCATGTCGGGCATACGCGCTCCGAGCCTGGCGGCATTCTCTGCGGCTGCGGCCGGCGCGGCTGCCTGGAGACCGTCGCTTCCGGTACGGCGCTCGCACGGCTCGGCAGCGAACGCCTCGGCCGCAAGGTCGCGGCGCCCGATGTGTTCTCGGCGGCCGCGAAGGGCAACGGCGTTGCCACCAAGATCATTGCCGGCGCGGTCGATGCGCTGGTCAACGGCTTCGCCGACCTGACGGCTTCGGTCGATGTCGACTGCTTCGCCATTGGCGGCGGCGTTGGCCTCGCGCCTGGCTACATCGAAGCGTTGCGGGTGCGTTCGCTCGATCTGCCGCAAGTCTACCGGCGCCCCATCGTTGCAGCGCAGGCCGGCGCCGATGCTGGGCTGCTGGGCGCAGCCATGCTCGCCCGATTAAGAATATGACGGAAATTTTCATCTAAAATATCTTCTTGACAAAAACTTTCATCAACGTTTGATTGGCGGGGTAATGCTCTACCAGGAGATGCCCCGGTGCAGGCCAAGCAGGGCGATTTGCTCGCCACACTCGTCGGAACGATGGTCGTGTCCTGCCAGGCCGAGCCCGGCATGCCGCTCGACGCTCCCGGCCACATCGCGGCCATGGCATGCTCCGTCGTGCTGGGCGGCGCTTCTGGCATCCGTATCGAAGGCGCAGCGAACATCGCCGCTGTCCGCAAGATGGTGAAAGTTCCGGTCATCGGCCTGATCAAGGCGAAGCGCGACGACACCGAGGTCTACATCACGCCCTCGCTCGACGACGTCGCTGCGGTTGTCGAGGCCGGCGCCGACATCGTCGCCATCGACGCTACCAGCCGGCCGCGCCCGGCCGAGTTGAAGGATATGTTCGCCGCCGTCGCGGCAAGGGGGCGGCTCTCGATGGGCGATGTCGCCACGCTGGACGAAGGCCGGCGAGCGCTCGATTCCGGCGCCGACCTCGTCAGCACCACTATGGCCGGCTACACGGATTACTCCAGCGAGCAGCGCGGCCCCGCCTTCGACCTGATGGAAGAGTTCGCCCGCGCCGGCCTGCCCTTCGTCGCAGAAGGCCGCATCTGGAGCCCGCAGGAAGCCGTCCGCTGCTTCCAGCTCGGCGCCCGCTTCATCGTTGTCGGCGGTGCCATCACCCGGCCCGATGCCATCTCCCGCCGTTTCGCCAACGAAGTCGCCGCCTGGAGCGCCCGGCCGCAACTGAAAAGGAACCCCAAATGATCAAGCGCCGCCGCGTCGCTGTCATCGGTGCTGGCTTCATGGGTTCCATGCATGCCGGCATCTTCGCCAACATGGTGGGCTCCGAACTCGCGGCCATCGTCGACCCCAACCGCGCGCTTGCCGAGGCCGTGGCGGCGAAGGCACCCGGCTGCAAGATCTATGACAGCCATCAGGCGCTGCTCAGCACGGAGCGCGATCTCGATCTCGTCTCGATCTGCACGCCCGACAACCTGCATCTGGCGCCCGCCGTTGCGGTGGCAGAAGCCGGCATCAACGTCTTTGTCGAGAAGCCCATTTCCTCGAAAGTCGAGGACGCCAGGGCCATCATCGCCGCCTGCGAGGCGGCCAAGGTCAAGCTTGGCGTTGGCTATCTCTTGCGCTTCGACCCGCGCTACGCGGCTGCCAAGGACCTGATGATTTCGGGCCGGATCGGCGATCCGATCCACATCTATGCCCGGCGCAACAGCGCCCGCACCGAAGGCCCGAAGCGCTATGGCGGCAAGCTGCCGCTGGCGCTGCATGTCACCGTGCATGACGTCGACATGGTGTTGTGGATGCTCGAGGGCCAGCAGCCGGTCTCGGTCTATGCCCAACAGACCGACAGGCTGCTCGGCAGCTCCGGCACGCAGGACAGCATCGCCGCAATCGTTCGCTTTTCCGGCGGCACGGTGGTCAATTTCGAGAGTGCCTGGTCGCTGCCCTCCGGCGCGCGCCACATGATCGACGCGCGCATGGAACTCATCGGCACCGATGGATCCTTCGAGGTTCAGTGCGGCGACAGCGGGCTCTACTTCGCGAGCAACGAGGGGTCGCGCGAGATCGACACCCAGCACTGGCCTCTGCTCAACGGCCGCATCGACGGCGACCTCGCGCGTCAGCTCAGCGGCCTGATCGACTGGCTGGACGGCGCGGCGATGCCGATCGCCACCGGCCAGGAAGCCCTTCGTTCGCTCGAACTCACCCTTGCGATGATGCAATCGGCCGAGAGCGGCGAAATCGTGCGCCTCGGTTAATCTCAAGCAAACCGATGGCGCGAAACTGAACGAGGCCAAGCGGCCCAACAATGGGAGACGAAAACATGCTGAATAGACGCAATGTGTTGATGCTTACCGCGGCGGTGGCCGCACTTGTCACGGCCTTGCCGGCCGCGGCCGACGAGAAGACCTTTAACGGCGTGCAGATCTCGGTGCTGCTTGAGGGCCATCCGACCACCGACGCTATCCAGAAGATGCTGCCGGAATTCAAGGACAAGACCGGCATCGATGTGGCAATCGAAGTCGTTCCTGAGGCCGATATCACGGCGAAGGAGCTTTTGGAGTTCTCCTCCAAGTCCGGCCGCTACGACGTCGTCCAGAACAACATCATCTATCTGCCGGGTTTCGTGAAGTCCGGCTACATCGTGCCGCTCGATGATTTCCTGGCCAAGCACAAGGAGAATTTCGACAAGGCCGATTTCGTGCCCGGCTACTTCGACACCAACGTGCTCGACGGCAAAGTCTACGGCCTACCGGTCTATGGCGAGAGCACCTTCGTCATGTACCGCAAGGACCTGTTCGAAAAGTACGGGCTGGCGGCGCCCAAGACCTTCGAGGACATCGAGAACGCCGCAAAGACCCTCTCGGAGAAGACCAACAAGGAGATTGCCGGCATCACCATGCGCGGCCAGCAGGGCATCCAGGGCGTCTATGTCTGGGCGGCCTATCTGTGGGGCTTCGGCGGCTCCTTCCTTGGCGCAGACGGCAAGTCGGCGCTGGCGACACCGGAAGGCATCGCCGCGCTCGACGCCTTCACCAAAGTGCTGAAGGACTATGGCCCGGTCGGCGTCGCCAATTTCGGCTGGGAAGAGAACCGGCTGCTGTTCCAGCAGGGCAAGGCGGCAATCACGCTCGATGCCACCGTTAATGGCGCCTACAATGAGGATCCTGCGGTCTCGACCGTGGTCGGCAAGGTCGGCTACGTGCCGGTGCCGATGAAGTCTGCTTCGCCCAAGGGCGGCTCGTCCTCGCTGGCGGTGCATTCGATGTATGTCTCGGCCGAATCCAAGAACCAGGAGGCGGCAGCACTCTTCGCCGCCTGGGCGACCGCCAAGGAGCAGCAGCTGAAGTCGATCGAGACCGATCCGAATTCCGGCGTGACCTCGCTCTCGGCGCTCAACAGCGACAGTTTCGGCAAGCGCTACGGCGCCTTCAAGGAAGGCATGATCGCCGCCATCAACGGCGGCAATCCGCAATATCTGCCGACAGTGGAACAGGCGAACGAGATCATCAACAACACAGGCATCGCCGTCTCCAAGGCGCTCGCCGGAACCGCAAGCGCCGCCGATGCCTTGAAAGAAGCCGACGACGCCAACAACGCCGCGCTCGCCCGCTAAGGGGAAGAGGCGTGCCCTGCCGCGTGCGCTCCCTGTGCGCGGCAGGGCGAGATCAATGGCGAGGTTGATGGATTGAGCACCGTGGCCACAGCGTCGGATCCGACCAGGCATTTCTTCCAGCCGGTTATCGTCTGCCTCACCGTGGCTTCGGTGGCGCTGACGCTGTTCGTGATCTGGATATCGCTGCACGACCTCTCGCTGATGCGGGCAGGGCGGGAAAAATTCATCGGGCTGGACAACTATCTCCGCTTCCTCGGCGATCCACGGGCGATGGCCGCACTCTGGCGTACCGTGCTGTTCACGACGCTGGCCACGGTGATCGAGATCGCCCTCGGGCTTGCGGTGGTGCTTTTCCTCGACCGGGATTTCGCCATGAAGCGGCTGGTGCGGACGCTGCTTCTGGTTCCCATCATCATGACGCCGGTGGTGGTTGGCCTCACCTGGCGCTTCCTCTTCGACCCCGCCACCGGCATGGCGAACTACCTTTTGTCGCTGGTCGGCATCGCCCAGGTCGACTGGCTGGGCAGCCCACGGATCGCGCTGTTTGCGGTGCTGATCGCCGACATCTGGCAATGGACGCCTTTCGTCATCCTTCTGGTGATGGCGGCGCTTGAATCGGCACCGACCGATCCGCTCAACGCCGCCCGCGTCGACGGCGCCCGCGAATGGCAGGTCACCTGGTATGTGCTGCTGCCGATGCTGCGCCGGGCGCTCGCCATCGTCGCGCTGATCCGGGCGATCGACAGCATCAAGGCCTTCGACCTTTTCTACATCATGACCCGCGGCGGCCCGGCGCTGTCGACCGAGACGCTGAACTATTACGGCTACATTGTCGCCTTCACCAATTTCGACATTTCCTATTCGCTCGCCGTCGCCATCATCCTGACCATCTTCACCAACGTCGCGCTCTTGACCATGTACAGCGTGCTGTTCCCCAAGACGGGAGACCGCTGATGGCAAGGCGCGCGCTGTTCTATGTCGGGCTTGTCCTGCTTTTGCTGGCGGTGCTGTTCCCGCTCTATTGGGTGGTCGTCACCTCCTTCAAGACGACGCGCGATGCTTTCGCCATCCCGCCCGTCTGGCTGTTCAGCCCGACGCTCGACAACTACCGCACGGTGTTCGCCAATCGCGGTTTCCTCAGCGCTTTCGCCAACTCCTTCACCATCTCGATCCTCTCAAGCGCTCTTGCCGTGGCCATCGGCTCGATCGCCGCCTACGGGCTGGCGCAGCAGCCGGCCGAGCTGCGCCGCTCAAAGGAAAAATTCATCCTCAGCCTGCGCATTGCGCCGGCGCTGCTTTTCGTCATCCCGATTTACTATCTGGCGACCCGCATCGGCGCGCTGAACAAGCACTGGTTGCTGATCGCCGCCTATGCCTTCGTCAACGTGCCCTTCGCCATCTCGCTGCTGATCACCTTCTTCGACGACATTCCGAAGGAATTGCGCGATGCTGCCCGCGTCGACGGCGCGCGCGAGTTCAGGGTCTTCTGGCACATCTATTTGCCGGCGGCGCGGGGCGGCATCGTTGCCACGCTGATCCTGTGCGTGTTGTTCACCTGGAACGAGTTCTTCGTCGCTCTGGTGCTCACCGGCCGCGACACGCAGACGCTGCCGGTTTCGATAACCTCGTTCCTGACATTCCAGGGTATCCAGTGGGGCGCGCTGACCGCGGCCGCCACCCTCATCATGCTGCCGATGATCGTGCTCGGCGTCCTGGTGCAGGGGCAGATCGTACGCGGCATGACGCTTGGCAGCGTGAAGGGATAGGAAGTTTCGATGGCGCAACTCTCGATCAGGTCGGTATCGAAATCCTACGGCGCGGTTCAGGTTCTGGACGACGTCTCAGTCGAGGTGGAGGAGGGCTCGTTCGTCGTGCTGCTCGGCCCGTCCGGCTGCGGGAAGTCGACGCTGCTACATGCGATCGCCGGGCTCAACCCCATCGATTCGGGCACCATCGTCATCGGCGACCGCAACGTCACCAAGCTTCCCGCGCGAGACCGTGATGTCGCCATGGTGTTCCAGTCCTACGCACTCTATCCCACCATGACGGTGGCGCAGAACATCGCCTTTCCGCTGAAGATGCGTGGCCTCGACCGCAGAACTTCGGACGAGAAGGTGGCGGGTGTAGCGCGGCTGCTGCAGATTGAGCCGCTCATGTCACGGCTGCCGCGCGAGCTTTCCGGCGGCCAGCGCCAGCGCGTCGCCATCGGCCGGGCGCTGGTGCGCGATCCACGCCTGTTCCTGTTCGACGAGCCGCTCTCAAACCTCGACGCCGCCTTGCGCACCGAGCTCCGCGCCGAGATCAAGCGCCTGCACCAGTCGATCCGCCGCACCATGGTCTATGTCACGCATGACCAGACCGAGGCGTTGACGCTGGCCGACAAGATCGTCGTGCTGAAGGCAGGCAAGATCGAGCAGACCGGCACGCCGCTGTCGCTCTACGACGATCCAGACAATGCCTTCGTCGCCGGCTTCATCGGCACGCCACGCATGAATTTCCTCAAGGCGACGGTGGCGGATGACGGCAAGGCACTGCTCGCCGGCGAGGCGAGGGTGGACATAACGCATCTGGCAACGAGGCTGGAAAACGGCCGCGCCGTCACGCTCGGCATCAGGCCCGAACATCTCGACGAGAAGGATGGCGTGACTCTCTCGCTATCAGTTGACGTCACCGAACACTTGGGATCGACCTCCTACGTGCACGGCGCCCTGGCGAGCGGCGAGAGCGTGGTTGCCGAACGGCGCGAGGACCAGCCGGGTTTCGGCGAGACGATCACGCTGCGCTTTCAGTCGACCCGCGCGCGGGTGTTCGATGGAGAAGGAAGCCGCATTCGCTGACGCCCCACCCAGATTTGTGCACAGTAAGTTCGCAAGGGAGAGAGGGGCTTCGGTCTGATCGGCTTAACGTCCGCGCAGCTGCAAAATTTCCGTATCGCTCACCGACGTTGCCGAACCGCTCGCCGCGGCGATCGCGCTCACCGACCGCACGCTGGCCCGCAAGAGCCGCGCGCATCTGCCGTGCCTGCATGTCGGACTCAAAGCAATCTTGTCCCGAAGGACGAGCCTGCAACGGCCGCGATCTTCGCGAGGAATGATGAGATGAACCGGTCAAGAACATCAGCCCTTCGGGTCAAGATTGTAGGGTTTCCCGGTGCCATCGAGCGAAGGTCTCGGCGATCGCGAGGACCGCAGCATGAATCGGTCCTGCGGTTAGGTTGGGCATAATCGACGCATCCACGACATAAAGATTGTCGAGCGCCTTGAGTCGTAGATTTGCATCGACGACGGCGTCCGAGTCCTTACCCATCCTGCAAGTACCGCAGGGATGATGGTGTGTGATAACCGACCGCGCGATGAAGTTGTCCATCTTGGCCGCATTGTTCAGGGTGCCTGGCAGGAGTTCGCGCTCTCGCCAGCCGGCGAGTTCATCTCTATGCCCGATTGTCCGTGCTGCCTCGAGAGCTTGGCGAAACAGCTCGCGGTCCCGACCGGTTTGCAAGTATGCCGGGTCGATTAGCAATCGATCACCGAGCTCAGGCCCGCTTATACGCACGCTGCCGCGGCTCGTCGGATGGGTGATCCCGAACAGCAGCGTGTAGGCCGTGCCGGCGGCAGGCGCTTGGAAGCATTCGGACACGATCGGCGCGATGCCGCAACCAACGACTATTTCAGGCTGCCCGGCAGCGGTGAAGTTGTCAGCTCGCATATAGGCCATCGACTCCGAATGTTGGAGGCGCGATGGAGGAACCGGCTCGCGGGCCGCATAAAGGTTGCCGGCACCAAGCAGGTGGTCCTGAAGGTTTCGACCGATTTCAGGCATATCGATCAGGCAGCCAACGCCCGCGGCATCGAGCACATCGTGCGGACCGATACCCGAACGCATCAGCAAAGCCGGACTTTCCAGCGCTCCGGCACAAAGTACAATTTGATCCGCAAAGACTTCGACCGAACCCTGTCGCCCTACGACCTCGAGGCTGCGGACCTGATTGCCCTCCAAGTTGAGCCGCCGCACCCGGGACCCCGTAAGGATGGTTAGGTTCTTGCGACCTCGAACCGCCTTTGTGAGCCAGGCGTCCGCCGTCGTAACCCGCCGCCCGTCGCGAATGTTCAAGGAGTTCGGGGTGACACCGATCATCTCTCCGCTGTTGTGGCCCTCAAGGCGAGGCAGACCTAACGCTGCGCCTGCCTCGATGAAGGCACGAGCAAGCGGACTTACTTCGTCCGCCGGTAAATGGATCGGCAACGGCCCGCCCTTGCCGTGAATGCCGTCGCCACCAAGCGGGTGGTTTTCAATAGCCTGGAAAACAGACAGCAGTTCATCCCAACTCCATCGGCGATCCCCAGTCGTGTCGACCCAAGCCTGGAAGTCGGAAGGATGACCGCGCATGTAGCCCATCGCGTGCAGGCAACTCGAGCCGCCGATCAACCGCCCGCGCGCCCAGTGGTGCACCCGGCCTGCGGTGCCGGCTTGCGGCTCCGTGCGATAGTCCCAATCATAGCTGCGGCCCTGAAGCGCCGGCCAGGCAGCGGGGTTCCAGATGTCTGGGTCTGCCGCCTCCTCGCCTGCCTCGATCAGCAGAACGCGACTGTCCGGCTCTTCACTCAGTCGCGCGGCAAGCAACGTACCGGCCGACCCACCGCCGACGATGACGATATCGGAATTCGGTTTGCGCTCAGCATTGGCCCCGGTCATCAACACTCCATCTGCCACTTGCTGGCTTCGATAGCCGGCATGTCTGACACCGACATGGTGAAGACCCCGCGCACTGATCTGCGTTCGGCAGATACCCGATCCGAAACGTCATGAAGGACTTCGTGTCTCAGACGGAACTACAGTCTTTCGAAGAACTCAAAGCCCGCTGTCCATGGATATCTTCGCTGCCGCTTTCGCCTTCAAGACATGCTGTTTGGAGGCTTTGCGGGCGGCTTTCTCGTCGCCGGCGGCGATGGATTCGAATATCTCTCTCATCTCCGCCAGGCTGCTTTGTGCTCTGCCGTCCAATGACATCGATCGTCCTCGAAAGAAGCTTATCCTGGCCACCAGACCGCGATGCACTTCCTCCAGGATCGGATTCCCGCAATTCGCGAGTATGATTGAATAGAAGTCTGCGGCGGTCATGACCTGCGCCAGGCTGTCATTGCTGGATGCCGCCTCCTCGAACGCGGAAAGAGATTTCTCAAGTTCACGCAACTGTTCCGGGGAAATTCTCAACGCGCATCGTCCCGCTGCCTCGACTTCCAACAGCTCTCGAACCTCGTAGATGGCGGTTGCCACCTCCCACGAAAGTGCCGGTATCGATGGCCCGCGGTTGGGTACAATCTCGATCAGGCGCTCGGCCTCAAGACTGCGCAAAGCCTCCCTCAGCGAGGGGCGGCTGATGCCGAGTTGTGTGCACAGTTGACTTTCGACAAGGCGGCTTCCCGGCTGGAACAACCCGGAGAAGATGGCGAGCCGCAACTTGTCGACGGTCTCCCGTTGCACGGTCCGTGGCGAAATTCGCAAATTCAAATCTGGGGGCATCGATAACGTCTCATGGGCTTTTGAGTCGCAAGCTGAAGCAGCATACGCCACGCTGTCGAAATTTGACAGCAGGATAGCCAGATTGTCAAATCTGAAGATTGCAAGAATGTCAGACAATCGGCTTGACGCGACCCCGGCTTATATGATCCTTTTGCAAGAGACGGGCAGCGGAGGCGAGATCATGGACATGGCGGCAGACATACCTTCCGACCACTTCATCTCGCGACGCATCGACATTGGCCGCATCACCTTGAACGTGCGCGAGAAGGGCAACGGCCCATCGATGCTGTTCTTCCACGGCATCACCTCCAACTCTGCCGTCTTCGAGCCGTTGATGGCCCGACTCTCGGATCGGTTTACGACCATAGCGGTTGACCAGAGGGGGCACGGTCTCAGCGCCAAGCCCGAAAGCGGCTACGAAGCCGATGACTACGCGGACGACATTGCCGGCCTGTTACGGACTCTCGACCGGGGCCGCGCCATCCTGGTCGGACATTCGCTCGGTGCTAGAAATTCCGTCACGGCCGCAGCGAAATATCCGGACCTGGTACGGTCGGTCGTCGCGATCGACTTCACGCCGTACATCGAGACTGAAGTGTTCGACGCGCTGGAAGCGCGAGTAGTCGCGGGGGACCAGCTTTTCGATAATGTGGCGGCCGTCGAAGCGTATCTCGCCAGGCGCTATCCCAATATTCCCGCTGATGCCATCAAGATCAGGGCCCAAAGTGGCTATCAGACGGTCGAAGGGGGGCTGCGGCCACTAGCCTCCGCCGCGGCTATGGCTCAGACCGCCAGGGGCCTTCGATCGGACCTAGCGGCGGCCTTTCGGGAGGTCACGAAACCTGTTCTCATAGTTCGCGGCGAGGCCAGCAAGCTGGTCTCGGCGGCGGCGTTGGCGAAGACAAGTCGGCTGCGGCCTGATCTGCCTGTCGTCGTCGTTCCGGGCGCCGACCATTACGTCAACGAGGTCTCTCCCGAGATCACGTTGAAAGCCATCACGAACTTCATAGACGCCTGACGGCCAAGCGCCGTCTTCTTTTACGCAGCAGGATCCAGACAATGGCCAACGTAAACAAAACTTCGGGCAAAGCGCGTCGTGCCGAGGTCGCCGGTGGCGGCTTTGCCGGTCTGACAGCCGCCATCGCTCTCAGGCAGAACGGTTGGGATGTCAGGCTGCACGAAAAGAGCGCGGAGCTCCGGGCATTCGGAGCGGGCATCTATCTCTGGCACAATGGCCTGCGCGTGCTCGAAGGGCTGGGCGCCCTGGACGAGGTTCTCGAAGGCTCGCACACGCCTCCCACCTACGAGACCTGGATGCATAACAAATCCGTTTCCAAGGAAACGTTCAATGGTCTGCCCTGGCGGATCATGACGCGCAGTCACCTCCACGACGCTCTCGTCAATCGCGCCCGTGCCCTGGGTGTCGACATCCGCGTCAATTCCGAAGCAGTCGCCGCCAATCCGGACGGACGTGTAACCCTCCAGAACGGCGAGGTTCTCGAAGCAGACTTGATCGTCGGCGCCGATGGCGTTGGCTCCAAGGTCAGGGATTCCATCGGCTTCAAACAGGATCGATGGGTTTCAAAAGATGGTCTCATCCGACTGATTGTCCCGCGCATGAAGAAGGAGCTCGGTCATGGCGAGTGGGACAACACGATCGACATGTGGAATTTCTGGCCGCGCGTTCAGCGCATTCTCTACTCGCCCTGTAATGAGAATGAGCTCTATCTGGGCCTCATGGCTCCGGCCGCCGATCCTCGCGGATCAAGCGTTCCGATCGATCTCGAAGTCTGGATCGAGATGTTTCCTTTCCTGGAGCCATGCCTGATCGAAGCGGCGAAGCTGAAAACCGCCAGGTACGACAAGTACGAAACGACCAAGCTGGATAGCTGGACAAGAGGCAAGGTCGCCCTTGTTGGAGATGCCGCACATGCAATGTGCCCGGCTCTTGCCCAGGGCGCTGGTTGCGCGATGGTCAACGCCTTCAGTCTGTCGCAGGATCTGGAGGAAGGCTCTTCAGTCGAAGATGCGCTCGTCGGGTGGGAGAAGCGCGTTCGCCCGATCACGGATCGCTGCCAGGCCCTGTCTGGCGACTATGCGGCGAACCGCTCGCTCTCGAAGGGAAACATGTTCACGCCAGCGGCGCTGGAAGCTGCGCGCTACGATCCGCTGCGCCGCGTCTACTCATGGCCGCAATGATGCCGGGGAAGCCGGTGGCCAATCATTGGGCGTGCAGAAGCTGCGCGCTCCCCTTCAGGAGATGAAGATGCATTATTCCAGTCAAGTCGAACGAGATTATGATGTCCGGGGATGGTACTCCTCGGTCCAGGAATGCCGGCATGACGGCGGCGCGCCCGGCGAAACCCTCGTCAAGGTCGCGACCGGCGTTGTTATACGCAATCCGTTCGCCGGGAAGTTCGTCGCCGAATTGTCCGATCTGACCGACCCGAGTGCAGCGATCGGTCATGCGCTGGGAGAGCGGGCCGTCGCGCTGCTCGGCAACCGGCCTGTCGAAAGCTATGGCAAAGGTGGCATCGCAGGGACCGCCGGCGAGCAGGAACATGTCGTCGCCTGCATCACCACTGTGTTCGGCGATCCGCTGAGGCAGCAGGTGGGCGGTGGCAAAGCCTGGATCTCTTCGGTCAGCAAGGTGGCCGTTGCCGGGACCGCCATCGATATTCCGCTTGCCCACAAGGACGAGCTTTACATCCGCTCCCACTACGACGCGATCACCTTTTCCGTGCCGGATGGCCCGCGCCCGGACGAGCTTCTGATCTGCGTGGCTGTCGCATCGGGTGCGCGCGTGCATCAACGCGTCGGCGGCAAAACCGTCGCCGACCTCAAGGCAGCCGCCGTCTAGTTCGATCGAAATTGGTGAAAGGACGAAGTTTCCATGCCGCTTAATATCAAGGACTTGAAGATCACCTCGTCGGATTTCCAGCCGCTCGGGAAATTGCGCGACGAGCACGCCGGCGACAAAGGCAATGTATTGCCTAAGCTAAAGGTCAGCGGCGTCCCCGCAGGAACGAAAGAGCTCGCCGTCATCTGCCACGATCCGGACGCGCCATTGCCCAACGGTTTCACGCACTGGGTCGTCTACGGCATCGATCCGTCGACCTCTGATCTTTCGGACGCGCAGGAAAAGTTTCGCGTTGGCCCCAACGGCGCCGGCGGCATGCAATATTACGGGCCTCAGCCGCCCGCTGGCCATGGAGAACATCACTACTACTTCTGGGTCTATGCCCTGGACACGAAGGTCGAAGGGACGCCCACCAGGGAGGAGTTCCTCCAGAAATATGCCGGAAATGTCATCGAGCAAAATCGGATCGTCGGCATCTACGAAAACAAGTGAATTCCCGCATCGGCGATCAATAACAACAATAAATATGATCGCAGATGCCATGAAACGGGAGAATTTGAAAATGACAGAGAATAAATCCGCTCACGACAAGATTTTCGAGGAGCTGGTTACGGCCACGAAAATCCTCATAAACGAAGGGATCATGGATACATTCGGCCATATCAGTGCCCGTGTTCCGGAGGATCCTCAAAGCTTCTTCCTGGCGCAGAAGCTTGCTCCGAGCGTGATAACGGTCAATGACATCCAGCGCTTCAACCTTGACGGTGAGACGTCAGACAACCGCCCCTCCTATCTGGAGCGCTATATCCACAGCGAAATCTACAAGGCGCGTCCCGACGTTCAATGCGTGCTCCACACCCATTCTCCGGCTGTCCTGCCTTACTGCTTCGTCGATCAGCCGCTTCGGCCAGTCACCCATATGGGCGCTTTTCTCGGCGATGCCGTCCCCGTCTACGAGATCCGCGACAAGCACGGTGACGACACGGATCTCTTCGGCGGCAGCCCGAGCGTCTGCCGGGACATCGCCGAAAGCCTCGGAAGCTATCCTGTCGTTCTCATGGCGCGTCATGGCGTCGTTAATGTGGGCAATTCCGTCAGGGAGGTTGTCTTCCGAGCCTTCTATCTCGAGCAGGAAGCGGCAGCGCTTACGGCCGGCCTGCGGATCGGCACGATCAAGTATCTGTCGCCGGGCGAGATCAAGACGGCGGGAAAGCTTGTCGGCGCGCAGATCGATCGGGGATGGGATCACTGGTCGCAGCGTCTCAGGCAGGCCGGCCTGGCTTAGTGCCGCTGCCCTGAAGATTACCCCGAGCGTCCTGGTCTTTTGCCAGGATTTTCCAGGCTCGGTTTCAATAGTTCCCTGACGCAGGAGCGCCAGACGAAGGCAATGAAACACACCATGCCGCACGCGGAAAGTTACGATTACATTATCGTTGGGGCCGGATCAGCCGGTTGCGTGCTCGCCAACCGGCTGAGTGCCGACCCGAGATGTTCGGTGCTGTTGCTGGAGGCCGGCGGCTGGGACCGCGATCCCATGATCCATATACCGCTTGGATGGGGTAAGATCCTGACCGAGCGGCGCCATGACTGGATGTATTTCTGCGAGCCGGAAGACAATGTGGGCGGACGCAGGGTCGAGTGTGCGCGCGGGAAGGTTGTCGGCGGATCATCGTCTACCAATGCCATGGCCTATGTGCGGGGAAATCGCGGGGACTACGATCGTTGGGCAGCGACTGGGCTCAGCGACTGGTCGTATGACAAGGTGCTGCCGTATTTCCGCAAGCAGGAAAGCTGGGAAGGGGGCGAGAACCAGTATCGTGGCGGCAACGGCCCGGTCAGCACCCAGTTCTGCCGCTACAGGGACACGCTGATCGACGCCTTTGCGCAAGCCAGCGTGCAGGCCGGCTATGCGCAGACGAACGACTACAATGGCGAGCGGCAGGAAGGGTTTGGCCGTCTCCAGATGACGATTTCAAAAGGCCGGCGTTCCTCGACAGCGTCAGCCTATCTGCGGCCGGTGTTGAAGCGGCCCAACTTGACCGTTCTGACGGAAGCGAGCGCAACGAAGATCGTGCTGGAGGGCGCGCGCGCCACCGGCGTCGCCATCAACCATCGCGGAGGCGAACGCACGGTCGTCGCCCGTAAGGAAGTGCTGCTTGCCAGCGGTGTGATAAACACGCCGCAACTCATGATGCTGTCGGGCATAGGGGCGCAGGATGAACTTGCTGCGCACGGTATCCAGACGCGGGTCAATCTGCCGGCGGTCGGCAAGAACCTGCAGGATCACGTCTCGGTCATCCTGATGTACCGGCGCCGGACCCCGGGTCCGTTCATGCGGAACATGCGCGCCGACCGTATCGGATTGGACTTCCTCAAGACTTACCTTACCGGCCGAGGTTTTTCGGCGGACGTGCCCGGCGGGGTCGTCGCCTTCCTGAAGAGTGGTCCGACACGGCCCTTGCCGGATGTGCAGCTCTTGTTCACGGCCGCTCCGCTAGCCGCATGGCCCTATTTCAAGCCATTCAAGGCGCCGTTCCAGGATGGCTTCGCGACGCGGGTGGTGGCCACGCAGCCTGAAAGCCGCGGGACCGTCAAACTCGCGTCGGCCGACCCGACGGCGGCGCCGCTGATCCATCAGAATTTCCTCGCCTCGTCGAAGGATTGGGAGTCTCTCAGGGCCGGCTTCCGGGTGGCGCGCGATCTCGCGGCACAGCCGTCCATGCAGCCTTTCATCGAGGCGGAGTTCTTCCCCGGCCCGAAGTGCCAGAGCGACGATGAGATCGACGAGCATATCCGCAAGACCTCCATCACAGTGCACCATCCGGCCGGCACCTGCCGCATGGGGGCCGATGCGGCCTCTGTCGTGGACCCGGAATTGCGGGTTCGCGGCGTCGCCGGCCTGAGAGTGGTCGACGCATCCGTCATGCCCGACCTCGTCTGCGGGAATATCAATGCGGCGGTGATCATGATTGCAGAGAAAGCCGCCGACCTGATCGTCAGCTCAAGAGAAAGCGGGAAACTGCAATGATCCAGCGTATCGCCATCATCGGTTTGGGTACGATGGGACCGGGCATGGCCGCCCGGCTCGCCAGGGGCGGCCTGCAGGTGGCTGCCTACGATGTTGCACCCGTGGCCATTGAGCGCGCGCGATCCATGCTGGGCGTGGCGGACTCGGTTCTCGACGCGTTGGGCATCGCGCCTCCCCAGGCCGGCGTTGGAACCGTCCGCTTCACGGACGACCTCGGCGATGCGGTTTCCGGGGCCGACCTCATCATCGAGAACGTGCCTGAAAACATCTCCGTCAAGGCCGATGTCTACCGCGCGATCGACAGCCTGATAGCATCCGACACGATCGTCGCTTCCGACACGTCGGGAATCCCGATCACAAAACTGCAGGAGCACATATCGCATCCCGAGCGGATGGTCGGCATGCACTGGTCGAACCCGCCGCACATCATCCCGATGATCGAGGTGATCGCCGGCGAGAAGACCGCGCCGCAAACCGTGACGACGATCCGCGACCTGATCCGCTCCATCGGCCTGCTGCCGGTCGTGGTGAAGAAGGACGTTCCCGGCTTCGTCGAAAACCGTGTGCTCTATGCGCTGCTGCGTGAGGCGGTCGACCTTGTCGAGCGCGGCGTCATCGATCCTGAAGATCTGGATACCTGCGTGTCATGGGGCATCGGCTACAAGATCGCCGTGATCGGTCCGATGGCGCTGCTCGATATGGCGGGCCTCGACATCTACAAGTCCGTCTCCTCCTTCCTTAACGCGGATCTCTCCAATCGGGACGATGTCGCGCCCATGGTGCTGGAAAAGACGAACGCGTCGAAGTTCGGCATCAAGTCGGGCGAGGGCATGTTTTCCTATACCCCCGAGCAGACCAAGGCGCTGCAAGGCGAACGGGCGCGCAAACTCGTCGCGGTGCGGCGTATCCTCGAAGGCCGGGGGTAGCCAATGGTTCATCGTGATCACAAGGCCGGCTGGGTTGGGGAGTTCGTAACGGCGGCTGTTAGTGCCAAGCGCGCCCTCACGGACCGGACGGTGCGGCCACGGTTGACGACAGCGCATGGGGTGGCAAGCCATGCGCGTTGAAACCATTCGAGCAGCCGGCGGCCGGCCGGCCCATATCCGCCATGACGACCTGATCTCCGCCAAGGGCGTTTCGGTGGTCATGGCCAGGCAGCTGGTTCTGCAGAATATCGATCTTTCGGTACCGAAGGGGTCGTTTGTCTCCCTTATTGGTCCTTCCGGTTGCGGCAAGAGCACCTTACTCAAGGTTCTGGCCGGGCTTGTAAATCCGACGAGCGGCAGCGTTTCGATCGCCGGGCTTTCGCCGGTCGAGGCGGCGCGCAAGCGAATGATCGGCCTCGTTTTCCAGGACGCCAATCTGCTTCCCTGGAAGAATGCCGTCGACAACGCATCGATGCTGCTTGGCATCGCCGACAAGTCGCTCTCGCGCGCGGATTTGCGGGCGCGCGGGCAGGAGATGCTGGAACTGGTGGGGTTGGGCGACAGCGCCCACAAGCGCCCCCATGAATTGTCCGGCGGCATGCGCCAGCGCGTCGCTATCGCGCGGGCCCTGGCGCTCGATCCGGCCGTGCTGCTGATGGACGAGCCGTTCGGCGCGCTCGACGCCATTACCCGCGATTCGATGGGCCAGTCGCTGCTGGAGATCTGGCAGCGCACCGGCAAGACCATCGTGCTCGTCACCCATTCGATAGACGAGGCCATTCATCTGTCGCGCCATGTCCACGTGATGGGGATCAAGCCTGGGCGCATCACCGAGAGCCTCGACATTGGTCTGCCCTATCCGCGCGATCTGTCGGTGGCGGAAAATCCGGAGTTCGTCAGGCTGGCGGTTCAGCTGCGGACTATGCTGCGCGCCAGCCATCAACCGGGAGGTGCGTCGTGAGCGATCAAACTGTCGCCAATTCCTCCGGGTCGCGGCTTGTATCAAGCTGGGGTGCCGCAACACGCAGCTGGCTTCCAGCGGTCATTCTTCTGCTGGCGACGATCGTGATATGGGAAGCCGTGGTGCGGATTTTCGCCATATCCGCCTTCATCATTCCCGCCCCGTCCGAGATCGCGCGATCGCTGGTCGCGCAATGGGGAACGCTGATGCAGGCGACACTGGTGACGGCGGGTGAGATCCTGTTTGGATTCCTTGTCTCTGTCGTGGTTGGCATTGCCATTGCGCTGGTCATCGTGCGCTTCGACTGGCTGGGACGAGCGCTTTATCCGCTGGTGGTGCTGTTCCAGAACGTGCCCAAGGTGGCACTGGCGCCGATCTTCATCCTCTGGTTCGGCTACGGGCTCGCACCCAAGATCGGCCTCATCCTGGTCATCGCCTTTTTCCCGGTGACATTGTCGATGCTGGCGGGCATGCAGTCGGTCGATCGCTCGCTGTTGTCGCTGATGAATTCGGTCGGCGCCAGCCCGACGCAGATCCTGTTCAGGATTCGCGTTCCGCATTCGCTGCCGAACCTGATGGCTGGAACCAAGATCGCCGCGACGCTCAGTGTCATCGGCGCCATCGTCGGCGAATTCGCCGGCGCCTCGGATGGGCTCGGCTACGTCATCCAGTTCGCCTCGACCCAACTCGACACCGCGCTGGTCTTCGCGGCCCTGCTCCTCGTCTCGGTGCTGGGCATCGCCTTTTACTACGCAGCCGAAATTCTCGAACGCATCGTGGTGCCATGGGCACCGAAATTCAGCCAGTCCTAGTTTCCGGGACGGTCAAGTCAGGAAGGAACGATCAAATGCTGAGACGCTCACTAATCAAGGCAGCCACGCTTGTAGCCTTCGCCGGCACTGTCGGCCTGTCCGGCGTCGCCTTTGCGGCGGACAAGGTCAACGTCCAGCTCGACTGGGTGGTGCGCGGCAACCACGCCATGTTCTTCGTCGGCAAGGAAAAGGGCTTCTTCGCCAAGAACGACATCGACGTCGCCGAGATCCGCAAGGGATCCGGTTCTCCGGACGCCATGCGCCTGGTGGGTAACGGGAACGCCGATTTCGGCTTCGGCGATCTTCCCACGCTCGCCGTCGCACGATCGCAGAATGTGCCGGTCGTGGCGCTGGCCGCCGTCAACCAGCATTCGCCGCTGGCGATCATCTCGCTCGCCAAGACCATGAAGCTTACGAAGCCGGCCGATCTCAAGGGTCTCACCATCGGAATTCATCCCGCGGGATCGACCTATATCTTCTTCAAGGGTTTCCTTGCCGCGAACGGCCTGACCGAAAAGGACATGACGCTGAACAGCGTCTCTCCACCCTACGAAAGCTACCTGCTTCTGGGCCGCGTGCAGACCGTGGTCGGCTATGTCGACGCCGAGGTTCCGGAACTGGAAGCCAAGGCCGGCGGTCCCGGTTCGCTCAGCATCATGATGGGCGCCGATCACGGCTGGAAGGCTTACGGCTCAGGCCTGTTCACCTCGCAGACGATGATCAAGGACAAGCCTGAAATCGTCGCCCGCTTCGTCAGGGCATACAGGGAGGCATTCGACTATGTCGTGGCCCACCCCGAAGAGGCCGCCGAGATCACGGCCAAGGCCGCACCCGGCTACGCCGACAAGAAGGATGTGCTGCTGGCGCAGATCAACGCCGATATCGCGTCGACCTTCAACAGCCCGGACACCAAGGAACACGGCCTCGGCTGGATGACGAAGACGCAGTGGGAGGAAACGCTGAAGACGTTGACCGATCAGGGCGTGCTCAAGACGGCTCTCTCGGCCGACGATGTCTTCACCGATAAATTCCTGGCCAAGGAGTAGGTCGCGCAATGGCGCGGGCCAACGAATCGATGAGCGCCTACCGGCAGACCAGACTGTCCTGCCCCATGACGCAGGACACGGCGCGTTCGCCTTTCGCCGCGTCGGTGCGGTCGAGCGTGATCTGCACGCGAGTGGCATATGCGCGACCCGCCAGGCCGCACCACAGTCGCTCGACGGGCAGGTTCTCGCGCTTGTCGTTGAGGATCGTGAACGTGCCCGTCTTGGGGTCGAACCAGAGTTCGAGGCGAGCGCTCTTGCCCGGCTCGACCGTCGCGATCCCGGCCGAATACCAGTGGGCGAAGTCGGCATTGCAGGACAGCCCTTCATTGCCTGCGTTCGAAATCGTCAACGGCACCATGTTGAGCCCGTCGGTGCCCTTTCGGACAATGACATGGTGCAACTCAACCGCGCTGGCGAAGGATGTGAACGCCAGCGCCACAGGGAAAACATAACGAATCTTCACTTTGCCTGAGCTCCAATTTTCTCAGGCAGTCTACCTCGCATGTGCGCAATAACAACAAGAATATTGATTGGTAAATCAAACAGAGAGGGTAACATGTTAAAGATCCTGAAGAGTAGTGTGAGTGCAGCTATACTGAGCGGCGTCTTGCTGGGCAGCGCGCTTGCCGGCGAAGTCAAGTCGATCGCCATCCTGACACCTGAAGAAGGCACCGATTTCGGCTGGAACCAGCAGGGCATCGATGCCGCCAAGGCGGCGGGCAAGGCCGCCGGCGTCGAAGTGGTCGTGGCCCAGGGCCTCGGCTATGGCGATGTTCGTCCGACGCTGCGGGAACTCGCGTCCGACGGCGCCAGCTTGCTGATCGCCCACGCCAGCGGTTACAACACCTCGGCACCTGAAATCGCCAAGGAATTGAAGGTTCCGGTGGCGATCGTCGATACACCGACCGGCCTGGAGAAAGGCCTCGTCGCCGACTACACGCTGAGCGGTCACCAGGGCGCCTATCTAGCCGGCCGTCTTGCCGCCAAGATGTCGCGCTCCAAGTCGGTCGGCATCGTCGTTTCGGGCGAGCCGCCCTCGTGGAACTCTCAGTCGGCGGCGTTCGCGCAGGGCGTGAAGGCCGAGAACCCGGATGTCAAGATCACCTATGCGGTGATCGGTCCCGCCGCCTATAGCGACGCAGCAGGCGGCAAGCGCGTCACCGAAAGCGTGATCGCGTCGGGGGCCGACATCATCTTCGGCCAGGGCAACGGCTCGAGCTTCGGCATGCTGCAGGCGGTCGAGACGACCAAGGCCGGCGACGGCGGCAAGGTCTATTTCATCGACGTCATCGGCGACAAGACGCCGATCGACAAGGGCTTCCTGCTGTCGTCGGTGGTCTGGAACATCGAGCCGGTCTATGCGGCGATGATCGCCGACCTGAAGGCCGACACGTTCGGCACCAAGAGCTACTCAATCGGCCTCAAGGACGATTCGGTCAAGCTTCTGAAGACCGCTGCGATCCCGGACAATGTCTGGACCGAGATCCAGGCGCTGCGCGATGACGTCATTTCTGGCAAGATTCCGGTCGAGCCGGTCTATGATGCAGCGGCCGTCAGGGCGCTGATGACAAGCGTCGCCCAGTAGGGCGATCAAGGTCGGCCGCCGGAGGGGTGATCCGTTCATCCCTCCGGACGATTCCCATTTTTTGTGCTGGGCTTTCATGAGCAGTCTTTCTTCATCGTCCGTTGCCGCGCGCGACATCGTCGCGCTTGAAGGCGTGACCAAACGGTTTCCCGGCATCGTCGCCAATGACAGCATCGACCTGTCGATCCGTCCCGGCGAGGTGCATGTGCTGCTCGGCGAGAATGGCGCGGGAAAATCCACCTTGATCGGCATGCTGTCTGGCCTGCTGCAGCCCGACGAGGGACGCATACTGGTCGACGGCAAACCGACACCGATCACCTCGCCACGCCATGCGCTGGCGCTCGGTATTGGAACCGTCTTCCAGCACATGATGCTGGTGCCGGCCCTGACCGTGGCCGAGAACCTTTTGCTTGGCGGGCCCTGGTGGCAGCGCCCCAGGACCGGGGAGCTTGAGGCGCGCGTCGCCGAGATCACCCGCAGCCTCGGCATCACGGTGAAGCTGCATGCCAAGGTGTCGGAGCTTTCGCTTGGCGAGCAGCAGCAGGTGGAGATCCTGCGCGCCATGGTGCGCAACAGCCGGCTACTGATCCTCGATGAATCCACCTCCATGCTGACGCCGAAGGGCATCGACGAACTGGGCGCGCTGATGCGCCGCCTCGTCGAGCAGGGACTGGCGATTGTCTTCATCACCCACAAGCTCAAGGAGGCGGCGGCCTTCGGCGACCGCATCTCGGTGCTGAAGCTCGGCCGCAAGGTCGGCGAGATTCCGCCCGAGCGGTTCCGCGCGCTGGGCGAACAGGCGATCATCTCGGAGATCGTGGAATTGATGTTCGGCAAGCAGAAGGACGATCCGGAAGCGGTCGAGCGCCCCATCCGCACAGTCCGCGCCGAAGCCGCTCCGCTGCTTCAGGTCGCGGATCTCGCGGTCGCGCCGACGGACAACGCGCCGGGCCTGTCGTCGATCTCCTTTGACATTCGTCCAGGCGAGATCCTTGGCATCGCCGGCATCGATGGCAACGGCCAGAAGCAGCTGGCGGAGGCGCTGGCCGGCCAGCGCGCGGCGACTGGCGGTTCGGTGCGGCTGGAGGGCGTTGCCATAGAGGCACTGAGCGTCGGCGAACGCCGTCGGCGCGGTCTACGCTACCTGACCGACGACCGGCTGGGCGAAGGCACCGTCGGAACCTTCCCGGTCTCGATAAACTTCTTCCTCAAGCAGGTGGGCGCCGCTCCGTTCTGGCGCAACGGCTTCGAACAGCGCGCCGAGATCGACAAGCGCGCCGCCCAGCTCGTGCGTGAATACGACGTGCGGACGCCAAGCCTGAAGACGCCGGTCGCGCGGCTTTCCGGCGGCAATATCCAGAAGGTGCTGCTGGCGCGCGAACTGGCCGAAGGCGCCAAGGTGGTGATCTTCAACAAGCCGACCTATGGGCTCGACCTCGCCAACACGCTGGCGTCGCGCCAGCGTATCCGCGACACGGCGGCACGCGGCCTTGCCGTGCTCTTGATCTCCACCGACCTCGAGGAATTGTTGAGCATATGCGACCGCATAGCCGTCATCGCCAACGGAGCGCTGGTCGGCACCGTCGAGAACGTAGACGACGCCCGCACCAAGGTCGGTCGCCTGATGATCGGACTTGCCGCATGAGCATCGACACCGCACCCACCGTCAGCGCCACCGCACTCGATGCCACGAGCGGAGCGGCGACGCGCCGCGACATCCTGCACAGGCTGCTGATGACGCTCGGCCCGATCCTCGCCGCACTGGTCATCGCCGGTTGCATCCTGCTTGCCGTCGGCGTCGACCCGCTCGCCTATTATGGCTATGTGCTGGAAAAAGGCCTGTTCTCGCCGCTTGGCATCCAGCAGACGCTGACGCGCATGGCGCCGCTGCTGTTTCTTGCCGCCGGCCTGATCGTGGCCTTTCGCGCCGGCATGTGGAATCTGGGCGGCGACGGCCAGTTCCTGCTTGGTGCCGTCACGGCGGCCGCCAGCGCCCCGGTGTTCGTCCAGTTGATGCCGGCCTGGCTGGCTCTCATCTGTTCGTTCCTGATTGCCGCGGTCGTAGCGATGATCTGGTCGCTGGTGCCGGCGCTGCTGCGGGCCTATCAGGGCGTCAACGAGATCATCACCACGCTGATGATGACATTCCTGGGCACCTCGCTCGCCAATGTTCTGGTCAAGCTTGTGTTTCGCGATCCTGGCACGACCGTCCCCCAGACGCGCACGCTACCGGTGGAAGACCGGCTGCCGCGCCTGTTCGATACGACCATCACCAGCGGCCTGCTGCTCGGCCTGGCAGCAATCATCATCGTGCATCTGGTGATGACGCGCACGGCGTTCGGGCTGAAATTGCGGATCGTCGGCGCCAATCCACGAGCGGCGGTTCATGCGGGGCTGGGCGTGCCTGGCCTGACGATTGCCGTCTTCGCCATTTCCGCCGGGCTCGCGGGCCTTGCCGGCGCCGTCGACATCATCGGCGTGCAGGGCAATGTCCGCGCCGACTGGAATCCCGCTTACGGGCTGGCGGTCATTCCGGCCGTGTTCCTCGCCCGCATGAACGGTTTTGCCGCGATAGGTTTCGTGTTCCTGCTTTCGGTGCTGTCGATCGGCGGCGAAAGCGCTGCACGGCGGCTTGGCGTGCCCAATCATTTCACGCTGGTGCTGGTCTCCATCGTGCTGATCGTGCTCGCTCTCGCCGAGTATATCGACCATCGTTACAACCAGTCGCGAAAGGCTTAGGGCATGACCGGGCTGTTCAGCGAAGTCTTTCTCAGCGCGCTCCTGTTCGGCGCCGTCACCGCGGCTCTCCCGCTGCTGCTTGCCGGACTTGGCGAGCAGATGTCGGAAAAGGCGGGCGTGCTCAATATCGGCATCGAAGGCATGATGCTGGCCGGTGCCTATCTTGGCTTCGTCGGCGCCTTCTATTCCGGGTCGCTATGGCTGGGGTTCCTCACAGGGGCCGCCGGCGGCGTCGCGGTGGCGCTGATCATGGCGCTGCTCTGCGTGCGCATCGGGCTGAACCAGATCGTCATCGGCATCGCGCTGACGCTCGGTCTCGAAGGCCTGACGGCGCTGCTTCATCATTTCCAATTCTCACGCAGCTATCCCCGTCTGCCCGCGGCGGACGCCACCGTCATTCCGCTGCTGTCGGATATTCCTGTCATCGGGCCCGCCTTCTTCAAGCATCACCTGATCGTCTATCTGGCGGTCGCGTTGGTGTTCGGCATGGGCTACCTCTATCGGCGCACGCAGCTCGGCCTCAACCTGCAGGCAGCGGGCGACAAGCCGGCCGCGCTCGACGTCGCCGGTATCGACGTCATCAAGACCCGGACCATTGCGGTGCTGACGACCGGCGCGCTGGCCGGGCTCGGCGGCGCCTATCTCGCCAATGTCGGGGCGGGCCTGTTCATTCCGTTCATCACCAACGGCGCCGGCTTTCTCGGCATCGTGCTGGCCATGCTGGCGCGCGGCCGGCCGGTCTGGGTGCTGTTCGGCGCCCTTTTGTTTGGCGTCTGCCTGTCGCTGACGACGGCCATGCAGGTGGCGGGCATCAACATACCGACCGACGTCATCCAGATGCTGCCGTTCCTGGCGGTGATGATCATGCTGGTGTTGTTCGGCCGGCGGGCCAGTCTGCCGGCGGCACTTGGCATTCCATACGAGCGCGGTGCGCGCTGACAACAATCAGATGCGCGGAAGGGACCCGCGCCAAAACAGGAGGCAAAAATGTCGGATACCAAGGTCTACCTGCTCGACGGCGGCTCGCTCGTTCTCGACGGCTATCACGTGTTCTGGAATCGCGGCCCTGGCGGCGAAGTGCGCTTTCCGGTCTATTCGATCCTGATCGAGCATGCCGAGGGCCGGTTTCTGGTCGACACCGGCTACGACTACGATCACGTCATGAAGGTGCTGCCCTTCGAGAAGCCGATCCAGGAAAAGCACCAGACCATTCCCGGCGCGCTTGCCTTGCTCGGGCTCGAGCCGAAGGACATCGACGTCGTTGTCAATTCGCATTTTCACTTCGACCATTGCGGCGGCAACAAGTATTTTCCGCATGCCAAGAAGATCTGTCACCGGAGCGAGGTGCCGCAGGCCTGCAATCCCCAGCCTTTCGAACATCTTGGCTATTCCGACCTGAGCTTCTCGGCTGAAGCGGCGGAGGCGCGTGGCGCGACGGCGCAATTGCTGGAGGGCACGACGCGCGCCAACTCGACCTTCGAGGGCGTCGACGGCGACATCGACCTCGCCAGGGGCGTCAAGCTGATCGCGACGCCCGGTCATTCGATCGGCCACTACAGCCTGCTGGTGGAGTTCCCCAAACGCAAGCCGATCATGTTCACCATCGATGCCGCCTACACCCAGAAGAGCCTTGAAACGCTGTGCCAGGCATCCTTTCACATCGATCCGGTGGCGGGCGTCAATTCGATGCGCAGGGTGAAGAAGCTCGCCGAGGACCATGGCGCCGAACTGATTTATTCGCACGACATGGACAACTTCAAGACCTACAGGACAGGCACGCAATTCTACGGCTGATGCCTCGCCAATCCGGAGACAAGATGATGCGCTATCCCGAACACGCCGATCCGGTCATCACCCTGACCGCGGGGCCGGTGAACGCTTATGCCGAAGTGCTGCGCGGCCTCGGTCGCACCGTGCTCTACGACTACGACCCGGCGTTCCAGCTCTTCTACGAGAAAGTAGTCGACAAGGCGCAGAAAGCGATGCGGCTGTCGAACAAGCCGGTCATCCTGCATGGCGAGCCGGTACTCGGCCTCGAGGCGGCGGCGGCGTCGCTGATCACGTCCGACGACGTCGTGCTCAACCTTGCCTCCGGCGTCTACGGGAAAGGCTTTGGCTACTGGGCAAAACGCTATT
Source organism: Mesorhizobium helmanticense (assembly GCF_003034915.1). Lineage (GTDB taxonomy): Bacteria > Pseudomonadota > Alphaproteobacteria > Rhizobiales > Rhizobiaceae > Mesorhizobium > Mesorhizobium helmanticense. The sequence goes on from NZ_PZJX01000017.1 coordinate 26,226, forward strand.
CGCCGCATCTGCTGGAGATCGAAGTGCCCTACAACGAGGCGATCGATCCGCAGGCGGTCGCCGATATGCTGAAGGCACATCCCGAAATCACCATCGTCTCCGTCTGCCATCACGACACGCCGTCGGGCACGATCAACCCGATCGACGCCATCGGCGCCCTGGTCTCGGCGCATGGCGGTTATCTCATCGTCGATGCCGTCTCTTCCTTTGGCGGCATGAAGACGCATCCCGAGGATTGCAAGGCCGATATCTATGTCACCGGCCCCAACAAATGCCTGGGCGCCCCTCCCGGCCTCACCATGATGGGCGTCAGCGAGCGGGCCTGGGTCAAGATGAAGGCAAACGGGGCAGCGCCACGCGCGTCGATGCTGAGCATCGTCGACTGGGAAGATGCCTGGTCGAGGGACAAGCCGTTCCCGTTCACGCCATCGGTTTCGGAGATCAACGGGCTTGATGCCGCGCTCGACCTCTACCTCAATGAGGGGCCGGAGGCGGTGTGGGCGCGCCACGCGCTCACCGCCAAGGCCATGCGCGCGGGCGTCACCGCGATGGGCCTGTCGATCTGGGCCGCCAGCGACAGCATCGCATCGCCAACCGCGACCGCCGTTCGCACCCCCGAAGGTGTCGACGAGAAGGCGCTTCGCCAGGCTGCGCGCGCCCGCTACGGCGTGGTGTTTTCGTCGGGCCGTGGCGAGACATTGGGGAAGCTGACGCGCATCGGCCATATGGGACCGACCGCCCAGCCGATCTATGCGATCGCGGCGCTGACGGCACTTGGCGGGGCCATGAACGCGGCCGGCCAGAAACTGGCGATAGGCAAAGGCATCGAGGCGGCGTTGGCCGTTATCGACACCGACGCCTGAACAGACACCATTGGATCACGGATCGAGGGAGCATTTTCATGACTGAACGACTCGCGGGAAAGACGGCCCTGGTTACTGGCGCCGCGCAGGGTATCGGCAAGGCGATCGCGGCGCGGCTTGCCGCCGACGGTGCGACCGTCATCGTTAGCGACATCAACGCCGAAGGCGCCAAGGCAGCGGCCGCGAAGATAGGCGGAAAGGCGAAGGCGATCGCTGCCGACATTTCCGATCCGGCATCCGTCAAAGCGCTCTTCGCTGAAATCCAGGCCCTGACCGGTGGCGTCGATATCCTGGTCAATAATGCCAGCATTGTGCCTTTCGTCGCCTGGGACGACGTCGATCTCGACCATTGGCGCAAGATCATCGACGTCAATCTGACAGGGACCTTCATTGTCACCCGCGCCGGCACGGACCAGATGCGGGCGGCAGGCAAGGCCGGGCGGGTGATCAGCATCGCCTCCAACACCTTCTTTGCCGGCACGCCGAACATGGCGGCCTATGTCGCGGCCAAGGGCGGCGTCATTGGCTTCACCCGGGCGCTGGCCACGGAGCTTGGCAAATACAACATCACGGCGAATGCGGTGACACCCGGCCTGATCGAGAGCGATGGCGTCAAGGCGAGCCCACACAACGAGGCGTTCGGCTTCGTCGAGATGCTGCAGGCGATGAAGGGTAAGGGCCAGCCCGAACACATCGCCGATGTCGTATCGTTCCTGGCGAGCGAGGACGCCCGCTGGATCACCGGCCAGACACTGAATGTCGACGCCGGGATGGTCAGGCACTAGGGCCAATCGCGCTTTAAGTCATTGTTTATGCATGTCGTTGTCTCAAAACCGTCGCCCCTTTTGAGCGACACGCTCCAGCATTGCTGGATCGGATCAGAAGCGTGTTCGCTTGCGTGCGCGTGAGATAATTGTGGCCCCGCTACTCGACCCGCGTTAGGTAACCGGCGGTCACACTCGGGCCTGGAATGATCGCGACGATTTTCATCTGGGCAATCATCCGTTTCATCGCGGCGTCGAGATGTGTTTCCAGCATCGCGGCCGCGGCTGTCACTGCACCGCGGATGAGAAGCTCCACAATCAGACGCAGTTCGGTGATGACCGTCGGATCGCCGGGAAGCCCGAGCTTGCGCAGCAGCCGCTCGGACGCGCCGACGGGAAGCAGGTTGTTGCGGATAAGCTCGCGCAGCTGCTCGTTCGCGATACTGCTTTGACCTGAGTTGCAGTGGGCACTGACCCTACGACCGGCGTGGAGGCGACGCGACGCCGGGATCAAGACCTTTGAGGAGACCGCAATGCGATCGCTGTTAATTCAATTGACGCTGGCAGTCGCGATGCTGAGCACGACTTTTTCGGTGGAACCGAATCGCCTGTTCTCGGTCGACGTGGGATCAGAGATGCCGGTCGATCCCGCCAACCCGAAGGCGGCAGACAATCGTCGGGTTCAATTGCTCAATATCGGACTGGTCAAATAGGTCGGATTTGGGAGGAGCCTTTCAAGGCCGCTGCCCTGAAGGCACCGTGATGCGATGTCCGCACGAAGATCTATTTGGCTGCCATATTGGCTAAGCTGCGAATACGTATATGTTGTGACTGCCGTTCAAGACGATCGCATCGGATAAGAAGTTAAAAAGCGGCAGGAGAGGGGACTTCGATATGGGAATCTTCCGAGCTTTCGTGTCGGCCTTGGCAGGGATGGCGGCAGTGCTGATTGCGGCGCCAGCGATCGCGGCGGACGCTGGGACGCAACTTCCTGAAGCCGCACCCGCCCCTGCTGAAGCTGCGCCCGCTCCGGTCTGGACCTTCACGGCGGAGCCTTATTTCTGGATGGCAGGCATGACCGGCAGGGTCGGCGTCAGGGGCCTGCCGCCGGCGGATATCGATGTCGATTTCAGCCAGATTTTTGACCACATCGACTGGTCTCCCCCGCCGGTCATGTTTGCCGGCGAGGCGCGCAATGGCCGCTACGCTCTTTTCACCGACTTCATCTACCTCGGACTCGAGGCCGATGGATCGTCGCCCGGCCCGTTGCCTCTTTCGGCCAATGCGGACATGAACACGGTGGTGTGGACCTTCGGCGGCTCCTATCGGGTCGTCGATACTGGCACCGCGACCTTGGACGTTCTGGCCGGCGGACGGCTCTGGTACCTGGACACGGATTTGACCGTTACTGGCCCTCTCGCCGTAAGGCAGGCCAGCGGCAGCAAGACGTGGGTCGATCCTCTGGTTGGTATTGCCGGCAATGTTGCTCTCGGCAACGGATTAAGCCTCCACGGCGAGGCGGATGTCGGTGGCTTCGGCGTTGGCGCCGACATCGATTGGCAAGTGCTGGGCACCCTTCAATACCGGTATAGTGACTCGGTCACGCTGGAAGCGGGCTATCGCTACCTTGCCGTAGACTACGAGGACGATGGATTTGTGTTTGACATAGCAATGCAAGGACCAATCATCGGCGCCAGATTTCGGTTCTGATCGGATCTCTGCCTGCCACCAGACAGACTTCCCGCAAGACCTGTCATCGTAGACCACGCGCATCCGCAGGAACGTTGCCGTCCGGCTGAAGGAGAATGAATGCGTCGGGTCGCGCGAATCTCACTTGCCGTCATCCTTTCATTGGCCGTTGCAATCTTGACTGCCTGGGCCGGACTTGCCTTGTGGTACCGCCTGCCTGTGGAACAGCTTGGTCGGGCTGCAGCCGGTGCCCTTTTCGTCCTGTTCGGCTGCGGCATCGTCGTCGCGCTATTCAGCCATTTTCGTATCAAGGCGTTTGTGCTGTTCCTGGCCGCGTTTGCCGCGATTCTGGTTTGGTGGAGCACGATCAAGCCTTCGGGCGAAGCCGACTGGGCGCCGGATGTCGCCCGTCAGGTTACGGGCAAGCGCGACGGAAATCTGTTGACGATAAAAGACGTGCGCGCCTTCGAATGGCGTAGCGATACTGACTTCACCGAAATCTGGACAACGAGGACCTACGATCTCTCCAGCGTCCAGAGCGTCGACCTCTTCATGTCTTATTGGTCCGGACCCAAAATCGCTCATGTCATCATGAGCTTCGGCTTTGCAGGAGGTGACTATCTTGCTTGGTCCATCGAGGTGCGGCGAAGTAACGGTGGCAAGTTTTCGCCCATGGCGGACCTGTTCAAGAGCAATCCTCTGGTCATTATCGCGGCCGATGAGCGAGACGTGATCGGCGTCAGGTCGAATGTCCGGGGAGAGGACGTGCAGATCTATCGACTAAAGGCGTCGCCGGATGCAGCCCGGACGCTCCTTCTGGAATATCTCTCCGACGCAAATGCGCTTTCCGCGACTCCAGAATTCTACAATTCCATCACCACCAACTGCACGACCACGATCGTCAAGATGATGAGAGCGGTTGGTGACGTGATCCCTCTCGACTGGCGCCTCATCGTCAACGGCTATCTTCCCGACTACGCGTATGCACAAGGTGCGCTCGACACTCGCTTGCCATTGTCGGACCTGAGGGCGCTGGCCCACATCGACGGCCGTGTGCGAAAGTCAGGCATTTCGGCCGATTTTTCGCAATTGATCCGAATTGGCGTACCGTCTCCGGACCGGAGTGAGTAGGGGACAGGCGTTATTGCCGCACGACGGTTACAATTGTCCTCGGCGCAGCGGCCGGGCGGTCGGTCATTGCTTGAGGCACTTGCGGCCCATTGCCATTGCCTTGTAAGTGCCCTTCAGATCGACGACAAAGGCCCCCTTGGTTTCCGGAAACACGATCATTGTATATTTCTTCGCCACGTCGCGCTTGAATTTCGGGTCGTCTGTCAAGATGTAGCCGCCAGAATACCCGCCCTTGAGTTCGCCGCTCAAGCTAGTGGCCACACCCTCATAGAGATGGCCGTCGATGGAGACGAAGATTTGTGACTGGTTCCCGTTCTGAAGGCCGATATCCACCTTCGTGAACACGCCAAGATACCCGACCTCCTGATTTGTGGTAACGCCCATTTGCACCGAACTTGGCCCGTCTTGGCGCACGATCAAGCAATCTCCGCGGGTTTGATTCGCATAGACCGTCCAGCCCTCGATGTCGTCCCCGTATCGGACAAGCACGTCGCTGGCCTTGGGAAGGGGATTTTGATTTTGTGCGTAGGCTGCCGTCGCGGACGACATTGCTACTGACGTTGCCGCGATGAGTGTCATGAAATTTCGCATGAATATTCCCCTCTCGTGTGCAGGCTGGGCCCGTGTGGGTGATTAGAATTTTGGCGCCCACTCAAACTGCTGCCATTCCGTTCTTTGGGGAAGGTAACTAACCGTATGCTACCCGTATTAAATCAATCGGTGATTTCCAGCCCAGCTTTCCTCAGGGACCCCAGGAAGAATTCGACATCTTGCGGCCGTCCCAAACGCTTCGAGACTTCCTTGCGAAGGTTTTTTACCAGGTCTGGACTATTCTGCTCCAGCCAGATGCGCTCCCGGTTGGCTTCGGTTGCGTTTCCGGCTTCACCGAGCACAGCAGCTCTGACCAAATGATAGAGAGGGTGTGAGAGAGATGGAGATTTCGCCAGCCACGCAGCTGCTTGCTGTTGATCGCCGGCGAAATACGAGCAAAGCGCCAGATCCGTCTCATAGTAAGCCGTGGCCCCGGGATTCTGTTGGCGCGCCTCCGTGACTAGCGCACATCCGTCGTGCCAATTTCCGGAAAGAGCTAGGCGCTCTCCATATTCGCTTATGAACTCAGTGTCATTGGGATTGATTTCCAGGCTTTGCTTGCCGAGCTTCAATGCCGCGTCGATATCCTTGTTGAAATAGAGCGCAAGCATCTTGGCTTGGCGCGCCCGTATGTTTGAGGGGTCAAGTGCCATCCCTTGGCTTGCTGCGTCCAAGGCACGCTGGAGCGTTGCTGATGACGACGCAGGATCGGCTGCAAACTCGAAACGATAGTCGTCTATGTAAATCAACGAGAGAAGGCCCCATGCAGTCGCGTAAGCCGGAAATCGGTCCACGGTCTTCTCGAGACAAGCCCGCACCGATGAACGGCGTTGCGCATCGACTTCTATCCGATATTCAAAAAAGGAAAGGGTGCAGGCGTAGGCGGTCCAATCGTCTGGGGCGTTGTTAACGTCGAGATTCTGGTCCGCCTGGAAGATTATGCCATAAGTTTGAGCCAGGTTCCTGGATACGTTGCGCGCAATCTCGGCTTGGGCATCCACAAACGCCGTGACTTGCAACGGACCATTGTAGCTGTCTGCCCATAGAATTGAATTATCGGCGCGATTGATCAATCTGACCCGAAGCAAAAAGTCATCGGGCGAGAGGACAACACTTCCGGCAACCACAAATCGTGGTGGCGGTATCGAGGTATCGCCGGCCTTTGCGGCGGACTCCATCACCAGGATGTCTCCAAACTTGGAAAGCTGTTGGACAATCTCCTCCTTCAATCCAACAGCCACCGCGCGTGCGCCATCGGTGCCGGCCGGATTGTCAAACGCTTCCACCAGCACTCTAGGCCTTTCTGGTGCAACCGATCTATCGAATGTCCACCACCAGGCCGCTGATGCAGCGACTGCAAGAAGCACCACAAGGACAGCTGCCATCAGCAATCGCGATTTTGTCCACCGGACGGCATGCTCCGTGACTTGGCGCGAAACGACCGGGGCCGGAAGTTCCGCCAGGGCGGTCCGCTCGCGGTACGAGAAGACAGGCACGTAGCCGCCCTTTGGTATCGTGATGAGAATAGGGTCGGCTTGTCCGGAGGTCAGGTAATAGCGCTCGATCGCCCGACGAAGGTGACCGGCCTCGATGCGCACGATCGGATCCGACTGAGGGTCGAAGGACTGACCGCGACCGAACACTTCGACCGCAATCGAATAGGCCTTGATACGATCGCCCCGTCCAGCCAGCGTTTCTTCCACGACGTAGCTAAAAAATCGATGTTCTCGGCCTGTAGCGTCGAAATCTGTACTATTGAGAATGCGGGCAAGCTGGATGCGGCAATCTCCCAAAAAGAGATCTTGCTCTCTGGCTGTGGCTGTCCCCGGTTGTATCACGTTTCCCCGCGTGCCCAGACGCCCGTTTATCGGGCTTTTCCTTGGACAACATACTCCTCAAAGTAATTTACACCTCGCGGATAGATCGTGACAACATAATTCGGCGGATCGATAAATGAAGGCAATCCGAGAGCGGCTATCCCCAAGAAATGAGATATTTTTCTCTCGCTATGGTTGTCCACGGTTGTGGCGCCGGATGTCTGCCATGCCGCGCGCTTTTTTGCCGGCTTTTCCGCGGGCGATTACACACTTCTCCACGTAACTTACATTCCGCAGCTGGCTCCCGCCAATATAATTCGGCCAGATCATTGAATTGTGCCATGGCCACACAAAACGGACAGCCCAGAAAACATAGTGCGGCCTCGGCGGCGGTGCGTCGATTTCCGCGGTTCGAACTGACGATTCATCGTTTGATGGATCGCAACGAAAGCTTTCGCGAGATGTGCGAGGAACTCGCGGAGGCAGAGCTTGCACTGTCAAGGGTAGATCTGGTCGCGCCGGAATTGCGCGAAGCCAGGCGAATTGAATGGCAGGAACTGGTGGACCGGTTGATCGGTGAAGTCGGTGCCGTCGTCCTGGAATCAGAGGCTGCCCGACGAGCTGGCTTCAATCCCGGTTCGCGGCGTTGATCGGCTGCGATCACCTTTGTCGAACGGAGGGTTGGCTTTGAAAGTTCTGTCCAGCGATCGGCAGCTGAAAATGGCCGCGATGCTGCTCTCTGCGCTGCTCGTCGGCACGGCCGCCCGGGCCGACGATACCCAGGACCTTGCCAAGAAGCTGTCCAACCCGATTGCCTCGCTGATCAGCATTCCGATCCAGTTCAATTACGACAGTGGCTACGGCCCGAACGATGGCGACAAGGCCTATGTCAATGTCCAGCCGGTCATCCCGTTCACGCTCAACGACGACTGGAACCTGATTTCGCGCACCATCGTGCCGATCGCCTGGCAAAATGACATTGCGGGACCATCCGGCGAGCAGTTCGGTCTCGGTGACATCTCCGAAAGCCTGTTCCTCTCGCCTTCCAAGCCCACCGCCAGCGGGATCATCTGGGGTATCGGTCCGGTGTTTCTTTTGCCAACGGCGACGGATGCGTTGCTTGGCGGTCAAAAATGGGGAGCGGGACCGACTGCCGTCGTCTTGAAGCAGTTCGATGGATGGACGGTTGGCATGTTGGCCAACCACATCTGGTCGTTTGCCGGCGACAGCGATCGCAGCGACATCAACTCCACATTCCTGCAGCCGTTTGTCTCTTACACGACGACGGACGCCTGGACGTTCACGCTGAACACCGAGAGCACCTACAATTGGGAGGCGCATCAGTGGTCAGTCCCGGTCAACTTCCAGATCTCGAAACTGGTCGTGATCGACAAGCAGCCGATCAGCCTGACTGCGGGCGTGCGCTATTGGGCGGAAAGCCCTGACAGCGGTCCTGACGGTTTCGGCTTCCGCACCGCGATCACGTTCCTTTTTCCGAAGAAATGAGCTCGGAGGCGAACGGTTGGTCAAGAAGGATGAAGGGTACCTGTGCCGGCCTCAAAGCCTGCTTGGGAGTAGTTCGGGAGACGCATGCAGTGGCAATCGCAAAGTGGGTGAAGACGATGAACAGGACCAAATTGAGTTCCAGCTTGGTATCGAGACTTCAGCCTAGCGGCAGAAGCCTGCTGGCGGCGTCTGTCGGATTGGCGCTGTCCTGCGCTCCGGCCTGGAGCGAGAACGCGATAGACAAGGACGCGAACGAGATCCTTGCCGCCTCGATGACCTACTTGAAAGGTCTGAAGACCTTCAGCGTCGACTATGACACCGACCACGAGATCGTCGACAAGGCCGGTCAGAAGATCCAGTACAGCGCCTCGGGCTCCCTTACGGCCTCGCGTGGCGGAGGGTTCCGAATGACCCGGAAGGGTCCCTATGCCGATGTCGAAGTAACCTTCGATGGCAAGGTCATCTCGCTCTATGGCAAAGCCATAAATGCCTTTGCCCAGATTGACAGCCCCGGTCCGAGCATCGACGAGGCGGTCGAGGAATTCAGGGTGTCGACCGGGCTGGATGCTGCCGGCGCGGACCTGATGTCATCGGACCCCTATTCGGTCCTCACCGAGGGCGCCACGGAAGGCAAGTTGGTCGGCGAGGCCGTCATCGGCGGCGAGATCTGCGATCATCTGGCGTTCCGCACGGAAGACGTCGATTGGCAGATCTGGATCCGCAAGGGCGACCAACCGCTGCCGCTCAAATACGTCATCACCACCAAGTGGGTGACCGGAGCGCCACAATACGCACTAAGGCTGAGCAACTGGAACGTCGCCCCCAAAATCGACGCCAAGCTGTTTTCTTTCACGCCGCCGGCAGATGCCAAAAAGCTTGAAAATATCTATTCGGATGAGATCGGCGAACTTTCCCTGGAGGACGCAAAATGAAACCCTTGGCACAATATCGGAGATTCGCATTGGCCTTGGGCTTCGTCGTGGGATTCCTTGTTGCTGATGGTCTGCTGGACAGTCGGTTTGTTTCCCTCGGTTCGTTCGTTTCCAACGCCGAAGCGCGGGTTGGCAGACCGATGACGCCGGGAAGTGTCGCCGGCGTTGCCCGTCGCACGACACGCCGCGTGGTTCGACGGTCGACCGTTTACGTAGCCGCACTGCCGCCAGCCTGCGTAACAGTGACTATAAATGGCATGAGGCTGTCGCAATGCGGTGGGGCTTACTACCAGCCCTACGGCGGTCGCTACGTCGTCGTCTACGTCGATTGACGACTACACTCTTCAACCAATGAAGCTGGCACTGCGAGCCGAACCCATGGTTGGTGCAGGCGTGCCAATGTCGACTGGGAAGTCGCAGCCGCGCTTTGGTTACAGGTTCAACGACCGATGGCTTTGTCTTCGGTGTCGTGCAGCAGGGGCCCGATGGTAGGTCTGGTCATGCGCTTTGGAGTGGCTGTTGGCGCTGACCTAAAGACGGCCGGCTGAAAGCCAGATTTGCACCAGCCGCTGCGGCTCAGCCCGTAGCATACAGTTAGTTACCTTCCTTATGGGAAGGCACTTCTCCAGTTTCACCCCAGGGCAATGCTGGGAAGCAGCAATGCCGGGAAGACCGGCACACGCCGGTGCATGTCCAAGGCTAGGAGAAGAGTATGGACACTCGATTCCGTCGGTGTCTGCGGAAAGAGACAGGCCGCCTGCCGGATACGGACGGCAATGTCAAATCCGTGGAGCCAGCCTGATATGCGTCGTTTTGATTTGGGGATTGGTTTGTTGGCGAGATGCTTCCTCGTCTCTGCACTGTTGTTCTCGATCGCTGGATGTGCGTCCCGACCAACCAACGTGCTGCTGCCAGTGGCCGATACGTCGCCTTCGTCCAGTAGGGTCGAGATGTTGGTGGCGACGACCCGCAGTCGTTCCTCCAATCCGGCCGAGATGTATACGGGTGAGCGCGGATTGGCCCCGTCGTTTGCGGATATTACGGTGTCGATCCCTCAGGCATCGGCGCGCAAGATCGGCGAGGTCGCGTGGCCCAAGAAGCTGCCATCGAACCCGGCTAAGGATTTCGCGGTTCTGAAAGCCCAGGAATTATCGGTGGAGGGCGCGAAGGCGTGGTTACATGCCTCGGTGAGAAAGAGCCCGGACCACAGCGTCCTGGTCTTCATCCATGGCTTCAACAACCGCTTCGAAGACTCCCTATATCGTTTTGCCCAGATCGCCCACGATACGGGCACCGACAGCGCTCCGATCTTGGTCACATGGCCTTCCCGAGGCAGTACGCTGGCCTATGGCTACGATCGCGAAAGCACCAACTACACGCGAAATGCGCTCGAGACGCTGTTCCAGTACCTGGCTCGCGATCCTGACATAAAGGAGGTTTCGATCCTCGCCCATTCAATGGGCAACTGGCTTGCGCTGGAAGCCTTGCGCCAGATGGCAATCCGCAATGGCGGCCTGCCGGCGAAGTTCAAGAACGTCATGCTGGCAGCACCTGACGTCGACGTCGACGTGTTTCGCACGCAGATTGCGGACATGGGCAAGCAGCACCCGCAGTTCACCCTTTTTGTTTCACAGGATGACCGCGCGCTGGCGGTTTCAAAACGGGTCTGGGGCGATATCCCGCGGCTCGGATCGATCAACCCGGAGCAGCCTCCCTACAAAGAGGAATTCGCGACAAACAATGTAACCGTCATCGACCTGACCAAAGTCAAATCCGGAGACAAGCTAAACCATGGCAAGTTCGCCGAGTCACCGCAGATCGTGCAATTGATAGGGGCGCGGATGGCCAGCGGCCAGAATCTCACCGACAGTAGGGTTGGCCTGGGCGACACGATCATTCAGGCAACCACCGGAGCAGCAGCTGCAGCTGGCAGCGCAGCAGGGCTGGTGATTTCGGCGCCCGTTGCGGTGGTCGATCAGAATACGCGCGACAACTATGGCAAGCACGTTGAGTCACTGGCCGGCTCCAACAAGTCAAAACCCGCAGCCGGTATTGCCTGTGACAGTCGCAAGGCGAAGGCGCCTCAATGCAAGTAGTGACGCCCGGCGTTGAGATCAAAACCAACTGGACCAACCGACGCGGCGTCCCCAATGACCCTTTCCATGCCGAACGGTCGGATGCCTTCAAAGCCCTGCATGAGGAAGAGCCCAAGCTGTTTCCGGCGGATACGCCTGGGTCGACGCGTCACGGAGCGGGTTGGTCAAGTGGTTGTTTTCCATGTCTATCAATACGTTCAGGCCATCTGCCTGCCGCGCTTACACTTTCCACCACGTAACTTACGTTCCGCCGCTCTCCCCAAGCAATATTCTGGCCCCGCCAAATAGGCACAAACAAGATGCCACTTAGAAAGTTGCCTGCCACAGGCCCGCTAGCCACGACCGACGTTTAGCGCAGGCGATTTATCGGCTGCGGGGAGTGGAATTGTACGCCGAAGTTCACGGATGGGCAGCATTGATCCAACGCCGCCGCTCAATTCCGCCGCCAGGGTACCAAGCATCGGAGAGGAGAACGACCTATGAGCGACGAGAAAGACACGATCAACCGCGGCATCCTTCCGATACCGGACCCGCAATATGTCGGACTGACAACTTACGATGCGAAGGACCCGGATACTAAATTTCCACCGATCGAGCCGTTGCGGCCGCCGAAAGGGGCGCCCAACGTACTCATCGTGCTCCTCGATGACGTTGGCTTTGCCGCGTCGAGCGCGTTTGGCGGTCCGATCCACACGCCAACCGCCGAACGCCTCGCCAAGAACGGCCTCAAGTTCAACCGCTTCCACACTACGGCGCTGTGCTCGCCGACGCGATCCGCGCTGCTGACGGGCCGCAACCATCACTCGGTGAACATGGGTGGCGTCACCGAGATCGCCACCTCGGCGCCCGGCTACAGCTCGATCTGGCCGAAGGAGAAGGCACCGATCGCCATGACGCTCAAGCTCAATGGCTATTCGACGGCACAGTTCGGCAAGTGTCATGAAGTGCCGGTGTGGCAGACGAGTCCGATGGGACCGTTCGACCAGTGGCCCACGGGAGGTGGGGGCTTCGAGTATTTCTACGGATTCATCGGCGGCGAGACCAACCAGTGGTACCCGGCGATCTACGAAGGAACCACGCCGATCGAGCCGGAGAAAACGCCCGAGGAAGGCTACCACTTCACCGAGGACATGGCGAACAAGGCAATCAAGTGGGTGCGCCAGCAGAAGGCGCTGATGCCCGACAAGCCGTTCTTCATGTATTTCGCGCCCGGTGCCACCCATGCGCCGCACCACGTGCCGAAAGAATGGGCCGACAAGTACAAGGGCAAGTTCGACCAGGGCTGGGATAAGCTGCGCGAGGAAATCTTCGCCCGACAGAAGCAGCTCGGGGTCATCCCGGCGAATGCCGAACTGACGAAGAGGCCGGCCGAAATCGTTGCCTGGGACGAGACGCCGGAGGGAATGCGCCCCATCTTCGCGCGCGAGATGGAGGTGTACGCCGGGTTCCTCGAGCATACCGACCACCACGTCGGGCGCCTGGTCGACGCGCTGAAGGAACTGGAGGTGCTCGGCGACACGCTGATCTACTACATCATCGGCGACAACGGCGCCTCGGCCGAGGGCACGCCGAACGGCTGCTTCAACGAGATGGCTGTGCTGAATGGCATGGGGACCCTCGAGACGACGGAGTTCCTGACGTCGAAGATCGATGAGTTTGGTGGGCCAAATGCCTACAACCATTATGCAGTGGGCTGGGCGCACGCCATGGACACGCCCTACCAGTGGACCAAGCAGGTCGCCTCACACTGGGGCGGCACGCGCAACGGCACGATCGTGCATTGGCCGAACGGCATCAAGTCGAAAGGCGAGGTCCGCAGCCAGTTTCACCACGTGATCGACATTGCGCCCACCATCCTGGAAGTGGCCAAGATCCCCCCCCCGATGATCGTCAACAGCGTGCAGCAGGCGCCGGTCGAGGGCGTCAGCATGCTCTACGCATTCAACGACACCAAGGCGGCGGAGCGGCGCGAAACCCAGTACTTCGAGATGTTCTGCAACCGCGGCATCTACCACAAGGGCTGGACTGCGGTGACGCGGCACGGCGTCCCCTGGGTGGGAGCGTACAAGCGCAGCTTCGACGAGGACGTCTGGGAACTGTACGACACGAGCAAGGACTGGACACAGGCGCACGATCTCGCCAAGGAGAACCCTACGAAACTCGCCGAGCTGCAGCGGCTCTTCCTCATCGAAGCCTGCAAATACCACGCGCTGCCGCTCGATGATCGGACCTTTGAACGGTTCAATGCCGACCTCGCTGGCCGTCCCCAGTTGATCAAGGGCAAGTCCCAGATCCTCTTCGGCGGCATGGGTCGGCTTTCCGAGAACTCGGTTGTCTCGACCAAGAACAAGTCCTACTCGGTCACCGCTGATGTCGAGGTACCGAAATCGGGCGCCGAAGGCGTCATCATCGCGCAGGGTGGCAACACGAACGGCTGGAGCCTCTACGCGAAAGGCGGCAAGCTCAAATACTGCTACAACTTCTTCGGCATCAAGCTCACCTTCATCGAGTCGACGCAGTCCATCCCTGCGGGCCACCATCAGCTGCGCGTAGAGTTCAAGTATGACGGCGGCGGCCTCGCCAAGGGCGGCGACATCACGCTCTACGTCGATGGCAAGCAGGTGGGTCAGGGCCGTCTCGAGCAGACGGTGCCGATGGTCTACTCGGCCGACGAGACCTGCGACGTAGGCAAGGAAGGCGGCTCGCCGGTGTCGCCGGACTACGGGCCGACAGGCAACGAGTTCAGCGGCGAAGTGAACTGGGTGCAGATCGATCTCGAAAAGGACGATCACGACCACATGATCTCGCCGGAGGAGCGCTTCAAGGTCGCGATGGCGCGGCAGTAAGGCAACGCCAGCAGCCCGCAATGGCGACGTTGTTCGCGTTGCGCATGCATCAGAGGAGAACAACCATGAGCAATGAGAACGACAAGATCAACCGTACCGCCCTGCCGATCCCGTCGCGGGCGCGAACGGGCCTCGTCACTTACGACGCCAAGGACCCGGACACCAAATTCCCGCCTATCGAGCAGTTGCGTCCGCCTGAGGGGGCGCCCAATGTCATCGTAGTCTTGCTCGATGATGTCGGCTTCGGCGCCTCCAGCGCCTTCGGCGGACCGTGCAACACGCCGAACGCCGAGCGCCTCGCAGCACGGGGCCTGAAGTACAATCGCTTCCACACGACGGCGCTGTGCTCGCCGACGCGCCAGGCGCTGCTCACCGGCCGCAACCATCACTCGGTCGGCATGGGCGGCATCACGGAGATCGCGAGCGGCTCGCCCGGTTACTGTTCCGTGTTGCCCAACACCATGGCCCCGCTCGCCAAGACGTTGAAGCTGAACGGCTATGGCACTGCGCAATTCGGCAAATGCCATGAAGTGCCAGTTTGGGAGACGAGCCCCGCCGGCCCGTACACAGCATGGCCGACCGGCGGTGGCGGCTTCGAGTATTTCTATGGCTTCATCGGCGGCGAGGCACACCAGTGGTATCCGTCACTCTACGAAGGCACGACGCCGATCGAGGTGAAGAAGACACCCGAAGAGGGCTATCACTTCATGGAGGATATGACCGACAAGGCGATCGGGTGGATCGGCCAGCAGAAGGCGCTGATGCCCGACAGGCCCTTCTTCATCTATTTCGCGCCGGGCGCCACCCATGCACCGCATCATGTGCCGAAGGAATGGGCCGACAAGTACAAGGGCAAGTTTGACCAGGGCTGGGACGAGGTGCGCAAGGAGACCTTCGCGCGCCAGAAGAAGCTGGGCGTCATCCCCAAGGACTGCGAGCTGACCGCTCGGCACGAGCAGATTCCCTCCTGGGACAGCATGGACGAGAAGATGAAGCCCGTGCTGCGCCGCCAGATGGAAGTCTATGCCGGCTTCCTCGAATATGCCGACCATCATGTCGGCCGCCTGTTGGACACGCTCGACCAGCTCAAAATCGCCGACGACACACTGATCTACTACATTATTGGCGACAACGGCGCCTCGGCCGAAGGCACGCTGATCGGTTGCTACAACGAGATGGCGAACTTCAACGGCCTCGCCGCGCTCGAAACGCCGGAATTCCTGATGGAGCGTCTCGACAAGCTGGGCGGTCCGGAATCCTACAACCACTTCGCGGTCGGCTGGGCGCACGCGATGAACACGCCCTACCAATGGACCAAGCAGGTCGCTTCCCACTGGGGCGGTACGCGTAACGGCACGATCGTGAGCTGGCCGAACGGCATCAAGGCCAAAGGCGAGATTCGCTCGCAATTCCACCACGTGATCGACGTTGCGCCGACCATTCTCGAGGCGGCGGGCCTGCCGCATCCGGTGTCGGTCGAGGGCATCCAGCAGGCGCCGATCGAGGGCGTCAGCATGGTTTACTCGATGAATGACGCGAAGGCACCGGACCGTCACGAGACGCAATATTTCGAGATGTTCGGCAATCGCGGCATCTATCACAAGGGCTGGACGGCGGTGACGCGGCACAAGACGCCGTGGCTGCTGCACGGCGAAAACGTGCCGGCCTTCGACGATGATGTCTGGGAGCTCTATGACACCAGCAAGGACTGGAGCCAGGCGAAGAACCTCGCAAAGGAGATGCCGCAGAAGCTGCACGAACTGCAGCGGCTCTGGCTGATCGAAGCGACACGCTACAATGTGCTCCCGCTCGACGATCGGGTGGCGGAGCGTATGAACTCCGACATGGCCGGCCGGCCGGTGCTGATCAAGGGCAACACCCAGATCCTGTTCGGCGGGATGGGGCGTCTATCGGAGAATTCCGTCCTCAACATGAAGAACAAGTCGCACTCGGTGTCGGCGGAGATCGACGTGCCCGAAGGCGGGGCGGAGGGCGTCATCATCGCACAGGGCGGCAATATTGGCGGCTGGACGCTCTACGTGAAGGACGGCAAGCTGAAATATTGCTACAATCTGATCGGCGTGAAGCACTTCTTCGCCGAGTCGAACGGCAAGATCCCCTCGGGTTCGCACCAGATCCGCATGGAGTTCGACTACGACGGCGGCGGCGTCGCCAAAGGCGGCAAGGCGAACCTGTTCATCGACGGCAAGAAAGTCGGCGAAGGGCGGGTAGATGCCACGGCGCCGACCGTCTTCTCCGCCGATGACGGCACCGACGTCGGTTGCGACACCGGCGCGCCGGTCTCGCCCGATTACGGTCCGCGCGGCAACGAGTTCAACGGCAAGATCCGCGGTATCCAGCTCGCGATCGGCGGTGACGCCAATCACCCCGACCACCAGGTCTCGCCGGAAGAAGCTCTCCGCGTCGCGATGGCTCGGCAGTAGAGGAAGGACGGGCGGTGCAGGCAGACGCACCGCCCGTCCCCAAGCATATGGGTTCTCCAGTAGGACTGAAGAAAATGGTAATCGCCGATATCCTGCAACGCTTCTGGGAGAATCTTCTCGAGCGCCCCAGTGGACCCTTGGCACTCAGGTTCCTGCTTCAGCCTGCAATGGCAACGCTTTTTGCAATACGCGACGGCATCAAGGACGCGCGCGAAGGGCGATCGCCGTATTTCTGGACGGTCCTGTCCAAGCCTGACGAACGCCGCCAGCGGCTGAGCGAAGGCGTGAAGTCGACAGGCAAGATCATGGTGCTCGCGCTGATCCTGGACGCGGCCTATCAGCTTATCAAACTCGGCACCTTCTATCCGTTCGAGGCCGTCTTCGTCGCGATCGTTCTCGCCTTCGTTCCCTATCTGCTGATCCGGGGTCCGGCGGCGCGCATTGCCCGTTGGTGGAGCGGACGCGTTGAGGACCGCCGATCGTGACTGACCGAAAAGACTCATCTGGGGAAGGGCGAACGAGCCAATCGACAGAGAAAGGTATCAGAATGGCGAGCCAGCCTGTGGAAGATAATCAAGCGAGGTTCGCGGTCCATGTCACGGCGGAAAGCCATTTCTCCTGGCTGCGTACACGTCTCAGCGTCGAGCGCACGATGATGGCCTGGATTCGCACGTCGATTGCTTGCATCGGCTTCGGCTTCACGATCGTTCAGTTCTTCGATCGTCTTGATTCCATGCAAGGAGTCGCCGAGGCGCTTCGCCCCCAAGCTCCACGATACGTCGGGCTCGCCCTCATAGCCGCGGGGATATTGGCACTGGCGATCTCGCTCATCCAGTATCGCTGGGGCGTCCGCTATCTGTGGAGCGCACCGTATCGCCCCATCGCAGGAGCTCAGGCCCACGAGATGCGAACGCCGATCCTCGCATTGGCGGTCATATTGATGCTTACCGGGCTGCTTGCTTTTGGCGTGGTGCTCTTCCGCGTAGCTTAGGCAGTCAAGGAGCTAAAGGATGAACTCCATCGGCACGAAATTCGACTTCAGCATCGCGGACGGCAGTGGTTGCGACAATACTGAGGTGTTTCCATGAATGGCTCTGTTGGCACCAACTGCGACCGAGATTTCGCGCCAGCGCCTTTTGAAAACATGGTTTGGGTTCCCGGTGGCAATTTCCAGATGGGGTCGGATCACCATGTCATCGCCTACAACCAGGGCATGAAGGCAAGGATGGCGCGGCATCCGAGTGGCAACACGAAAATATAGGGAGGAGACGAAAATGGCAGACAAGAAACCGAACATTCTCATCATGTGGGGCGACGACATCGGTCAGTCGAACCTCAGCTGCTATACCAAAGGCATGATGGGCTACCGGACGCCCAACATTGACCGCATCGCCAACGAAGGCATGATCTTCACCGACTCCTATGCGGAGCAGAGCTGCACCGCTGGCCGCGCGTCGTTCATCACCGGCCAGTGCGGGCTGCGCACTGGCTGCACCAAGGTGGGCCTTCCCGGCGCCGAGCTTGGCCTCAAGGCCGAGGACATCACCATCGCCGAAGCGCTTAAGCCGCTGGGCTATCGCACTGGTCAGTTCGGTAAGAACCACCTCGGTGACCGCGACGAGCATCTGCCGACGATGCACGGCTTCGACGAGTTCTTCGGCAATCTGTATCACCTGAACGCCGAGGAGGAACCCGAGGAAGTTGATTATCCAAATGCGAAGGACTTCCCTAACTTCAAGAAGAAGTTCGGGCCCCGTGGCGTGCTCCACTGTTGGGCCGATGGGAAGGGTGGCCAGAAGATCGAGAACACCGGTCCTCTGACCAAGAAGCGGATGGAGACGTGCGACGATGAATTCATGGCGGCCGCCAAGAAGTTCATCCAGAGCGCCCACGACGCCGGCGAGCCGTTCTTCGTGTGGTTTAACACGACGCATATGCACGCATGGACGCACGTGAAGCCGGAAAGCCGTGGCCAGTCCGGCCGTTGGCAATCCGAGTACCACGACGTGATGATCGACCACGACAAGTGTATCGGCGAGATGCTCGACTTCCTCGACGAACTCGGCATCGCAGATGATACGTTCGTGCAGTACAGCACCGACAACGGGCCGCACATGAACACCTGGCCGGATGCCGGAAACACTCCCTTCCGCAACGAGAAGAACTCGAGTTGGGAGGGCGCCTATCGCGTGCCCTGCATGGTCCGCTTCCCCGGCAAGATCAAGGCCGGCTCGGAATCAAATGAGATCGTTAGCCACCTGGACTGGTTCCCGACCATACTGGCGGTGGCCGGCGACTCCGACATCGCCGCGAAGCTGAAGACTGGCCACAAGGTCGGCAACAAGACCTTCAAGGTGCATCTCGACGGCTACAACCTGCTGCCTTACCTCACGGGCAAGGAGAAAAAGAGCCCCCGCGAGCTTTTCATCTACTTCACCGACGATGGCGATGTCGCAGCGCTCCGCTACGACAATTGGAAGATCCTTTTCATGGAGCAGCGCGTCCAGGGCACGCTCAAGATCTGGCAAGATCCGTTCGTGACGCTGCGGGCGCCATACATCTTCAATCTGCGGATGGATCCTTACGAGCGCGCGCAGATCACGTCGAACACCTACTACGATTGGATGTTCCGACACATCTACCTGCTGGTGCCCGCACAGGTCCTCGTCGGAGAGTTCCTGGCGACCTTTAAGGAGTTTCCGCCGCGACAGAAGGCGGCAAGCTTCAGTCTTGACGAGGTGATCGCGAAGATGGCGGAAGCGTCGAAAGGCGGGTAGCGAACGCGGTGAACGTGCGGACCGCGGCGGTCGACCGCTTAGGTTCGAGAATGGGGTGCGCCGACGATGAAGGAGTGGCTAACGCCATGACAGAGCATGCGGTCGTCATCATCAACGCCATGGCGTTGATGATGATCGCCTTCGGCAGTTGGGACGACACAAAAGGTGCTATGTTGTGAATGACTCTGTTGATCTGACCACGCTCGATCGAAACAACGGCGTGCCGCCTTTCGAAGGCATGGCGTGGATTCCTGGCGGTACGTTCCTCATGGGCTCGGACGACCATTACCCGGAAGAGGCGCCGGCTCACCGTGTCAAGGTGAACGGCTTCTGGATGGACTGCCACACGGTAACCAATCGCGAATTCGAACGTTTCGTGGCAGAGACCGGCTATGTGACGCTGGCTGAACGTCCGGCAGATCCCGCAGACTACCCCGGAGCGATACCAGAACTTCTGGTGCCGTCCTCCTCCATGTTCAAGAAGCCGGCTCAGAAGGTCGATATCCGGAACTCCTACAACTGGTGGGTCTATGTAGGCGGCGCCAATTGGCGCCATCCGCGCGGCCCAGCGAGCTCCATCAGGAAGCTGGGCGACCACCCAGTGGTCCATATCGCGTTCGAGGATGCCGAAGCCTATGCGAAATGGGCGGGCAAGGAACTGCCGACCGAAGCCGAATGGGAGTTCGCCGCCCGCGGTGGACTAGACGGCGCCGAATTTGTCTGGGGTAACGAACTGACGCCAGGCGGCACACATTTGGCCAACACCTGGCAAGGCGAGTTTCCCTACGAAAACAGCAACGAGGATGGCTACGAGTGGACGGCTCCGGTCGGTTCGTTCCCGGCCAATGGCTTCGGGCTCTTTGACATGGCAGGCAATGTCTGGCAGTGGACCAAGGATTGGTATCAGGAGCATTCGCGGATCGACAGCCCGTGCTGTACGATCGACAATCCGCGGGGCGGCCAGCGCGAAGCTAGTTTTGACCCTCATACCCCTGAGATCACGATCCCGCGCAAGGTAACCAAAGGCGGCTCTTATCTATGCGCGCCCAATTACTGTCGGCGATATCGGCCTGCAGCGCGGATGTCGCAGCCGGTCGATACATCGACCTGCCATCTCGGCTTGCGCTGCATCGTTCGTTCACTCGTGAGGGAGTGATGCAAGAGGGCTTCGTCGTCATCACCGGGTATGCCGTCCTGCTTATCGATGCAATCGCCCTCGTTGCAATCGTGTATGGAACAATCGAGGCATTCGTCGGCGCCATTCGCGCCGTGCTTTTCCCTTCGACGCGCACGCAGGGACCCGTCGTCTGGCTTCGCTATGCACGTTGGCTGGTGGCGGGCCTGACTTTCCAGCTTGCGGCCGACATCATCCAGACCTCGATCGAACCAACTTGGGACGAGATTGGACGCCTGGCGTCGATTGCGGTGATCCGAACGTTCCTCAACTATTTCCTTGAGCGGGATATGTTGGAGGTCCGCGAAGATCCAGGCGCTCGAGAGAAGACATCTTAACATAAAATGGGACGAGCAACGTGAGCGACAATCCAACGGCGGGTGCGGACGTCACCTCATTCACCACGGCACTGGAGGAAGTTTCAGGACGCTTCGTGGAGGGCGTGCATGCGCGATACCTGGCTTGGTTCGAGGCGCCAGCCGAATTCGATAGCTTGCGGAGCTCGCTCGCCGCAGCGTCGACATCGTTTATTGGCCTTTGCTTACAAATCATTCTGGTTTCAGGGATCGTCGCCGGCACATTCGTACTGATAAGCCGGCAGGCGAAGCCGGAGAGTGCCGAGGGCAGCAGATGGCGCCGCTTTCTATACCGTTCGGCTGCGGCTGTCGCGGCTTTGGTGGTCGGCCTGCTCGTCGCACAGCTGCTCGCCGGTCCGGGCCTGCCTCTGCGGACGTTGCGGCTCTGGACAGTCTTGATCGTTGCGGCATGCATCATGATCTTCGCCGTGCAGGCCGTCATCCTCGCAAAAGTCCGCCCTGAATTTCGCGACCGTCCAATCCATCTCGCGACCCAGGCGAGGGATCTGACGTTCGCGCTCATATGGGCGCTTGGCGGCCTTTCGGTGGTTGCCACACTGCGAATGTGGAGCGCGGGACCAGGCATAACGGATTTGATTGGAACGTCTCTGGTGACCATCCCGACCCTGGTCCTGCTGATCAGGGCGGTTTGGCGCAATCGGCGAACCATGGCTGGATCGGTAGCGGGCCATCGCCCCAGAGGCCGGTGGCGGGCGGGATTCGCGCGCATATGGCCTGCAATCGTGATTGGCATTCTGCTTTTCATCGCGGCTAACGCCCAGATCGCGCGTACTTTGGGTGTGGCGCTTCCAGGTTTGGCGGTGCTGTCGAGCGCACTGATGGTTGTTGCCATTCCGCATCTGGACGCCATCGTTTGGGCTTGGGCCCAGCGCGGTTTGGAATCCCGGAGCACCTCGACCGCCGCTGTGGCTTCGCGCCAGACCGCCAGATTGGCGCTGGTTATCGTGATGGTTGCTTTGCTTGGGACGATATGGGCGACGCCTTTGGCGGTCGGCTTCGGCATCGATCTCAGATCGGTCGCCCGCGAGGCTTTTGGGGTCGCGTTGATCGCGCTGATGGCCGCTTTCCTGTGGAATCTCATCTCAACGGCGATCGACAGGATTTCGCGCATTGACGGCCTACCCAATCCAAGCGGCCTACCCAATCCAAACATGCCGCGCTCGAGGCTTGGAACACTGGTTCCCCTGTTGGGAGCGATCGGCAAGTCGAGCGTTCTCGTCATGGCTGCGCTTTCGATCCTGGTTTCGATTGGCGTCAACGTATGGCCATTGATAACCGGGCTTAGCGTCTTTGGGCTGGCGATCGGATTTGGTTCTCAGACCTTGGTCAAGGATATCGTTTCCGGTCTGTTTTTCCTGATCGACGATGCGTTTCGGGCTGGCGAATACATCGAAACAACTGGTGCCAAGGGTACTGTGGAGAAAATCTCCGTTCGATCCATGACGCTGCGCGGCACCCGAGGCTCCCTGGCGACAATACCTTATGGTCAAATGGGCAAAATCGAGAACTTCAGCCGTGACTGGGTTACCGACAAATTCAACATCACCGTTGGCTATGACACCGATATCGACTTCGTTCGCAAGCTGATCAAGCGAGTCGGCCTCGAACTGGCGGAAGATCCGGAGTTCAAGCCTTGGGTGCTCGAGCCGATCAAGATGCAGGGCGTACAGGAGTTCGGCGAGTACGGTATCGTATTGAGGGTCAAGGCCACAACCCGACCCGGAGGCGCCTTCGCTATGAAACGCCAATTCTATGTACGCATCCGCCAAGTCTTCAAGGAGCAGGGCATCGAACTCCCATTTCCGACCGTCCACATCGAGGGGCTGCAGAACCCGCATGAGGCAGAGAATGAGCCGTTGGAGATCACACCCGAGCTAAAATTGGCCGTCGCCCAGTCGCACACCAATCGGCGCAGAAAAAAAGCTAGCACAACGGAGTAGGAAAGCTGTGACACCTGCCGGTAACCTTACGCCGGATCGGCGAACTCCATGCCGTCGAAGCCGACGTTCGCGGTCAATCGCCCGCGCATCGGGTTTCACCTCGGCGCAGCCGCCCGAAAACAACTGTCGACGCCATGCGGGTCTGGCTCGAAGCGCAACCGCCGCTGTTGCCGGGACATAGCACGCAGCAGGCCATATATTTTCGTCAGATCTGGCGTTTTGCTTCGGCCGTTCAACCGCTCTGGACAGATCGCCAATTTCCATCGCTGACGCCCCAGCGGCATCGATCAGAAACGGCATTCTGTCGACTCACGAAGGTGAATTACCTAACCCCCACGTAACTTACATTCCTCCGTTCGTCCCCTCAGGGTAGGCTTTTGCAACGGTAAGGCACATCGCGGGCCGCAATTATAACCGGCATGGCAGGCGATTGCGTGACCTACGAACGCCAGCCCTGCCGGCACAGGTCGCCAAGGTGGGTGCGGCCTCAACGGAGGAATTCCAAATGAAGAAGAAATCGGTCGGGTTCGCCAGGGCAGCGATGTCCGCCACGGCTCTGGTTCTCCTGCTCGGCCTGGGAGCGCCCACCGCCGCACGGGCCGACGAGACTCACGCCAAGACCATGCTGAAAGCCATGTCAGATTATCTCGCAGCGCAGCAGATGATTTCGTTCGGCTACGACACGAACCTTGAGGTGGTCACCAAGGATCAGCAGAAGCTTCTGTTTGCGAGTTCGGGCACCGCAGCCCTCAGCCGCCCCGACAAGATTCGCGCCACACGCGAAGGCGGCTTCGCCAGTGTCGAGATGATCTTCGACGGAAAGACGCTCACCCTGCTGGGCAAGAATGCCAACCTCTACACCCAGGCCGAAGTGCCCGGCGACCTTGATCATCTGGTCGATGAGCTGCGAGATAAGTTCCATAGGCCCGTTCCGGGTGCCGATCTGCTTACGTCCAATGTCTACGACGTGCTCATGGACGGCGTCACCGACGTAAAGGATCTCGGCAGCGGCGTGATCGGTGGCACCGAATGCGATCACCTGGCATTTCGCGCCAAGGAGGTCGACTGGCAAATCTGGATTGCGCAAGGCGCGAGTCCCTATCCCTGCCGCTATGTGATCACCTCCAAGGAGGTTGATCAGGGTCCGCAATACAGCGTCCAGGTCAGGGACTGGAAGGCCGGGAGCGAGGTCGCGGCCGACGACTTTGCTTTCAAGAACACGACCAATGCCAAGAAGGTCGATGCAACTGAGCTCAAAGATACGGATGAATTGCCGGATCAGTTTGCTCCAGGAGGAAACCAATGACCATGACAATCAAGCTGAGACTCATTCTCCTCGCCGCAGCGGTCGGAGTTTTCGGGATCGGAGGCTCGGAACGGCTTACGGTCCCCGGTTCGTATGGGTTCGTCTCGAGCGCCGAGGCCAGGGTAGGGCGCCCGCTCACGCCAGTCAGTGTCGCCGGAGTGGCGCGGCGCACGGTGCGGCGCTGCGCGGTCGGCGTCTATTATTGCTAGAAGTGAGGCCGGGCAGCTTCCGCTATGCCGGTTTCGCCGGGCGCTCGTTCCGATGTCTGGTTCTCTAGCCGCAGCCAACGCCTTTCTACACTCCCCCAACCCGTCCAAAGGAGAGAGCATCATGTCCGTTTCGCGTCGCACCGTTTGTCTCGGAGGCGCCGGCCTGCTAGCCGCGACCTCGCTCAACACGACGACCGCATTCGCCGAAGGCCTGATCTCCGACCTGATGGAAGGCTCGGACGAATTCGGCCTCGCCGTCGAGGCCTACACCTATGGCTATCCTCTCGTCACAATGGAGATGACCCGTCGTGTCATCACAAATGTCGTTGAGCCCAAGGGGACGAAAGGTCCGATGGGCCACCTCATAAAGGTGCGTGAATATCCGAATGCGGCGTTCCGGGACGTGACCGCGCCGAATGCGGACACGCTTTATACAACGGCTTTTCTCGATGTCGGCAAGGAGCCCTGGGTCGTCAGCCTGCCGGATCTGCACGACCGCTATGCCCTGTTCCCGATGCTCGACGGCTGGACGACTGTCTTCGACGTTCCGGGAAAACGGACCACCGGCACCGGCGCGCAGACCTTCGTCGTCACCGGCCCAGGCTGGGAAGGCACATTGCCGGAAGGCGTCAAGCAATACAAATCGCCGACCAGCATCGTCTGGCTGCTCGGCCGCATTTACTGCACCGGCACGCCCGAGGATTATGCTGCGGTTCACAAAATCCAGGATGAGGTAAAGCTCTATCCGCTCAGCGCCTATGGCAAGGAATGGACGCCGCCCCCGGGCAAGGTGGACCCCTCGATCGACATGAAGACCGCGGTACGCGAGCAGGTCAACAAGATGGACGCGGTCGAATATTTTTCGCTGCTCGCCGAACTTCTGAAGACCAACCCGCCGGCCGAGGCCGACGCGCCGATGGTCGAAAAACTGGCCCAGATCGGCATCGTGCCGGGGCAGGATTTCGACACGACGAAGTTCGATCCCGCTTTCGCCAAGCGTGTCCCGCAAATCGCCTTCGCCCGCATCATGCTACATTTCAAGTTCAGTGGCGGCGACGTCCAGGATATTGACGGCTGGGGCTTCACGACCAAGACGGGTCTCTACGGCACCAATTATATCCAGCGCGCCCTCGTCACCGCCATCGGACTTGGCGCTAACCGGCCGCAGGACGCGATCTATCCGACGTCGATGAAGTCCGACAGCGGCCTCATAAAGCGAGCCTACAACGGTTCGGAAAAATACGTCCTGACCTTCAAGAAGGGCCTGACGCCGCCCGTCTCAGGTTTCTGGTCGCTGACCATGTATGACGAGAACTACTTCTTCGTCGACAATCCTCTGAACCGCTATTCGATCAGCGCCCGCCAGCCGCTCAAGGCCAATGCGGATGGTTCCATCGACCTCCTGATCCAGAACGAATCCCCGGGTGCCGACAAGGAATCCAATTGGCTGCCGGCGCCAAAGGGCAAGTTCGTGCTGATGATGCGGCTCTATTGGCCCAATGAGAGCAATCCATCGATCATCGACGAGACGTGGAAGATACCGCCTGTGAAGAAGGTAGGCTGATTATCTGCAGGATACCGACCCTGTAGAAAAGGGAGTAGACGAACAATGATGAAGCTTCAGAATTTCCTTCGGCAGGGAGCCTCGTTCGGCCTGCTAGGCGCGGTGTTGGCGATCTCGCCTATAACCGCTATCGCCCAGGAAGTGACGGGTACGCTGGGTTCGCCCGGCGCCACCGCGCCGATCGACGGCAAACAGCTTCCGCCGCCGCCGCCACCTTTCGGCGGGGTGATCAAGGAAAAAGCGTCCGAGTCGACGCCCTGGTGGGCGCCCCGCGTCGTGCCGCCCAAGGGCGCCCCCAACGTGCTTCTCATCATGACGGATGACCAGGGTTTCGGCGCACCAAGCACTTTTGGTGGTGTCGTACCCACTCCGGCCATGGATCGTATCGCGAATCAGGGACTGCGTTTCACCAATTTCCACTCGACGTCGCTGTGCTCGCCCACACGGGCGGCGTTGATCACGGGACGCAACCATCACTCGGTCGGTTTCGGCGTGGTCGGCGAGATATCGACGGGATTCCCAGGTTACGATTCGATCATACCGGTCGACAAAGGCACGATCGGCACAATTCTGAGGGACAACGGTTACGCCACGTCCTGGTTCGGCAAGGACCACAACACGCCCTCGTTTGAGTCGAGCCAGGCCGGACCATTCAACCAATGGCCGACGGGTATGGGGTTCGAATATTTTTACGGCTTCGTCGGTGGCGATGCCAGCCAGTGGGAGCCCAACCTCTACCGCAATACGACGGCCATCTACCCGTTCGAGGGCAATCCGGGCTGGAACCTGACCACGGCGATGGCCGATGACGCCATCCAGCATATGAGGCAGTTGAAGGAGCTCGCTCCCGACAAGCCTTTCTTCGTCTACTAC
This sequence comes from Mesorhizobium helmanticense, assembly GCF_003034915.1. Lineage (GTDB taxonomy): Bacteria > Pseudomonadota > Alphaproteobacteria > Rhizobiales > Rhizobiaceae > Mesorhizobium > Mesorhizobium helmanticense. Next base: position 53,125 of record NZ_PZJX01000017.1, read on the forward strand.
GTTCCGGGCGGCACCCACGCCCCGCACCATCCGACCCCGGAATGGGTGAAGAAGATCGGCGACATGCACCTCTTCGACGAGGGTTGGAACAAGGTTCGCGAGACCATCTTCGCCAATCAGCAACGGCTGGGCATCATGCCCGAGAACGCCAAACTGACACCCTGGCCGAAAGACCTTCCGGAGTGGGAGTCGCTGAGCCTGGAGCAGAAGAAACTCTACATCAAGCAGGCGGACGTCTACGGCGCCTATCTCGCCTACACCGACAACGAAATTGGACGAGTCATTCAGGCGGTCGAAGATCTTGACGAACTCGACAACACACTCATCATCTACATTGGTGGCGACAACGGCGCCAGCGCCGAAGGCATGCTGGATGGGACGCCGAATGAGTTCACCACTTTCAACGGCATCCCTGTGCCGGTGAAGGACCAGTTCCTCTGGTATCCGTTCTGGGGATCGGGACGTACGTTTCCGCACTTTGCGGCCGGTTGGGCGTGGGCGATGGATACGCCGTTCAAGTGGGTCAAGCAGGTGCCGTCGCATTTCGGCGGAACGGCGCAGGGCGTCGCCATGTCCTGGCCCGGCCACATCACCGATTTGGGCGGCATCCGGCGTCAGTTCCACCATGTGATCGACATCGTTCCCACCATCCTGGAATCGACTGGCATACTGCAGCCGGATGCGATCAACGGCGTCAAACAAAGCCCGGTCGAAGGCGTGAGCATGATGTACGCATGGGACAAGGCGAACGCCGACGCGCCGTCAGCCCGCAAGACCCAGTATTTCGAGATGCTCGGCAACCGCGCCATCTATAACGATGGATGGGTGGCGGCCACGACGCCAGCGACGACTCCGTGGAAGCTAAGCACTGCTGCACCCCCGGACGTCATCACCGGCTACAACTGGGAACTTTACAACGTAAAGGACGATCCTACCCAGTTCGACGACCTCGCGGCTAAGATGCCGGACAAGCTCAAGGAAATGCAGGCGATCTTCTATTCGGAGGCTGCAAAATACAACGTGCTGCCGCTCGACAACTCGACGCTGGCGCGCTGGAACACGCCGCGTCCGGATCTCACGGCAGGACGCACCGAATTCAACTATTCTGGGGAACTCAGCGGTGTGCCGAAAAGCGCCGCGCCGAGCATCTTGAACAAGTCCTACACGATCACTGCCGAAGTCGAGATCCCGGACGGCGGCGCAGAGGGCATGGTCGTCACCGAGGGTGGGCGCTTCGGCGGCTACGGCCTGTTCCTGAGCAAGGGTGAATTCGGCTTCGGCAAAGGCAAGGTCGTGTTCCTCTACAACCTGCTCGACCTCAAGCGCACGGTTTGGGAGGGACCGGAACTGGAGCCGGGCAAGCACACCATTGTCTTCGACTACAAGTCGGAAGGTCCGGGTCTGGGCAAGGGCGGCACTGGCGTGTTGTCGGTGGACGGCAAAGAAGTGGCTACCAATTCGCTTGAACACGGCACTCCGATCACATTCCCGGAAGACGAGAGTTTTGACGTCGGCCTGGACACCCGCACCGGCGTAGCACTGGTCGAGTATCGCTACGACGCTCCATTCAAGTTCACCGGCAAGATCGACAAGCTGACTTTCGAGCTGAAATAGGAGCGAGGAGTGAATATGTCAGCGACCGTGCTGCTGCGCGTTGAAGCGGCGATAGAGGGCATTACCAGTATCGCCCTTATCGTTGTCCCCGGCATCGTCGCCTGGTTGCTCTTTGGCGTCGAACTCCCGGCAATAGCCGTGGTCGTGGCGCGGGTGGCAGGGGTCGCACTGTTGGCGCTGAGCTTTGGTTGCTGGGTTGCGGGGCGAGGTTCCGGCACTGTCCCGATGTTTGTTGCGATGCTGCTCTACAACGTTCTCGTGGCAGTCTACTTCGCATTTCTGGGCCTTCAGGGTGAGTTCGCAGGGCAGCTCCTGTGGCCAGCGGTTGCGATCCATGTCGTCATGACCGTGCTCCTCGGTGTCGCGCGGTCGCGGTCCCGACCGTCTAGCGCTAGGCCGCAAACGTGATTGAAACTCAGCACGCAAGCGACGCAATATTTGAGAATGGTCCACCTGTACGTATTCAGCGTCGCCTCGGTTTGATGATGGATGGCCAACTCAACGTTGGCCGCCGCGCGCTGATCGTCGCTGCGGTAGGCTGGGCCCCCCTTGTCGTCTTGGCCGGTATTCAAAGCGCCATGCGCTCCGACGGAGTCTTGTCGCTGCTTTGGGAACTGGGTGCGCACGCGCGGTACCTGATCGCCGCGCCACTTCTGATCTTAGCCGAAGCGCAATGTGCGCCAAGGCTCAACGCCATCGTGCGGCACTTTGCCGATGCCGGACTTGTAACCGATAAGGACCGTGGGCGATATGATGCCGCCGTGGCATCAACCCGCGCTCTTCTCAGTTCGAACACCGCAGAGATTGTTGTAATCGCTCTTGCCTACCTTTGCGTCTCCGCGGCGGCTTTTTCGCTGTCGTTCGACCAATTTCCGGCATGGCACAAGACTGGCGCCTTGGCTCCTGCCTTCTCGCCAGCCGGCTGGTGGCACGTGCTGGTGAGCCTCCCTCTGCTCCTGACTCTACTCTTTGGCTGGGCGTGGAGGTTTGCCCTATGGGCGCACCTCCTGTGGCGGATCGCCAGGATCGACCTCCGCCTTTTGGCATCCCATCCGGATGGTGCAGCCGGCCTTGCGGTTCTCGGATATTCTTTGCGGGCGTTTTCCCTTGTTGCGATGGCGCCTGCCACGATTGTCGCCGGGCGTTCGGCGCAGATTGTCCTGGTCCATGGGGCGCTGTCGAAAGACACGACGATTTTCAGTGCCGGTCTCTTGCTGGCCGTTGGCGCCCTGTTTGCCGTCCCGTTGTTCTTTTTCACGCCGGTTCTGATGCGGGCGTTGCAGCGCGGTTCGTTCGAGTACGGAGCGCTTGCCAATCAAGTTGGGTTCGCCTTTGAAGAGCAGTGGGTTGGCCGCAACCGACTTGCCGACAATTCCGCCTTGGAGAGACCAGACTTCTCGGCGACTACCGACTTGTACGCGATCGTCGCAAATGTCTATTCGCTGCGGTTAGTCCCGGTCGACCTCAAGAGTATCGCAAGCCTCGGTGTCGCATTGCTGCTTCCATTCGTCCCGGTCGTGTTCATGGCGCTGCCAGCCGAGCAAATCTTGGCAGATCTAAAGAACCTGCTCTTTTAGAGCAATTCCAGGAAAAGTGTGAAACGGTTTTCCGTTCGGAATTGCGCAGAAACAATGAGACAGAGCGGTTCGGCGTTTCCGTGAAACGATGAACCGCTCTAGGCGAGGCGTTCGAACTCCTACTCTGTTGTGCCAGCTTTTCTTCTGCGCCGATTGGTGTGCGACTGGGCGACGGCCAATTTCAGCTCGGGTGTGATCTCCAACGGCGCATTCGCTGCCTCATGCGGGTTCTGCAGCCCTTGGACATGGACGGTCGGAAATGGGAGCTCGATACCCTGCTCCTTGAAGACTTGGCGCAGGCGTATATAGAATTTGCGTTTCATGCCGAAGGCGCCCCCCGGCCTGGTTGTGGCTTTGACCCTCAAGACGATGCCGTACTCGCCGAACTCCTGTACGCCCTGCATCTTGATCGGTTCGAGCACCCAGTGTTTGAACTCGGGATCTTCCGCCAGTTCGAGGCCGATCCGCTTGATCAGCTTGCGGGCGAAGTCGATATCGGTGTCATAGCCGACGGTGATGTTGAATTTATCGATAACCCAGTCACGGCTCTGGTTCTGGACTGCCCCGAGTTCACCGAACGGTATCGTGAACAACGGACCACGGTGGTGGCGCAGCTTCACCGAGCGCAGCGAAAAGCTCTCCACCGTACCCTTGTAATTGCCCGACGAAATGTATTCGCCGACACGAAACGCATCATCGAGCAGAAAAAACACCCCTGAAATGACGTCCTTGACGACCGTTTGCGCGCCAAAGCCGACGGCGACGCCGACGACGCCAGCGCCAGCGATCAGTGGGCCGATCTGGATACCCATGGAGGCGAGCATCATCAGCACCGCCATCACGACGATCAATGCGAGCAGCATGTTCTGGAGGATCGGCAAGAGCGTGTGCAGCCGCGCCTGCTGTGGATCGAGGATCGGGACCTCCTCCTCGCTGATCACAGGGTGCGGTACTTCGATGCCCAGCTTTCGTTCGATCAAAGCCTTGATGATCGACCAGCCGAAATCGGCTGCGAGGGCAATGACCACGACATTGATCAAGCCGCGCAATATGAACGTCGTCGTCGTATCGCTGTCCCGCATGGATTGCATGTCCAGCCCCCAGACACGCGCGAGAAAGTAAGCCGCAGCCAGGATCAAAATCATCCGGATTGCGCGATCGATGACAGCGATCGTCACCGCCGGGATCGTAGGCCGGCCGGCGTCTTCCGAACCTGGCCGCAGGACGAAATTAACCCCGCGCTGCGTCAGCACGATTGCCAAAGGCAGGAAGAATGCGGCGAAGGTAAACCAGAAGTATATATAAGAGCCGGCGACACGCTGCAGGAACAGGACGACAAAATAAGCAGTCAATAGCCATGTCGCTTCCGTGTGACCGCTGTGGCGCGCGCCGTCTCGCTGCGTCCTTGGCCGACGCCAAATGGCAAGCAGCAAGAGCAACAGCAGCACGAAATCGGCGCCCAGCGACAGGACCATCATTCCGTCCTGGTCGACGCCGAGGCCCGGCAAGAGGATAAACGCGGCGCCGAAGAAGGCGAAGACGCCGACGATCCGGGGTAGCCAGTAGGACCAATGGTCAGCCACTTCGTTGGTGATCGGCAAAGCGCGAACCTCGACGGCGTTCTCGACGTTCATGTAGGACGGGAGGAGCATGGCCATGACGTACATGCGCACACCCCATGTAACGACCGCCGCCATCAGAAATGTCAGGACAATCTCGCGGATGAGCATTGGCCAGTCGAACAACATGAACGCACCGGCGCTGCCCAGTGCGAACGAGACGATCAGCATGCTGGAATAAAGCGCGCGACCGCCAATCTTCTTGGCTCGCCCGATGGGCGTATCCTTCGGTTGCGCGATAATCCAAAGACGAAATGGACGGGTGACTTTGTACGTTGCCCAAGTAAGCGCCAGGCCGGCGGCGATGAACATCGCAATCAGCATAAATACGCCGGCAGACCCCTTGCTCGACATATCCTGCATGGTCTCAGCCCGAACGCGCGCGAACTGGCCCGGCAGCAAGGGCAAAGTTCGCACGATTCGTTCGATATGGTGCCTGATCCGATCGAGCGTCGAGGATGCCATCGTATTCATCTGGCCCGGTGCGGCCACGGCGCCGGACGAGGTGTCGGCCGGCGGAGCGCTTGCCGCGGCAGGCGCTCCCGTCGACCCGGCGTCCTGGTTTCGTTGTTCGGCCACCCAGGCCTTTACGGACGGATCGTCGAGAAGCTCGAACAGCTGTTTGACCCTTTCCGGCGGGACGGTCGCCGGCGCTTGCGCCTGTGCCGGACCGGCCAACAGGAGGGCGATCCAAAAGACCAGCGGCCCGGCGACAAGGACAAACATCGCCGTCAGATCTCCGAGACGTCGTGCCGGGTGCGCCAGGTTCCTGGCTCCCAATCGTCGATTCATTAGTGGCATCGTGCTGTCAACCTTCCGGCCAAATCGGCGAGCAACGGCGTCCGTCGTCGCCCACCTTGGAGAAACCGATGTTTCGGTGCAAGGCATCATCGTTCCGAGCCAGGCCGATGCGCCGGGTAACTGGAGGTGGTTCATTGAGCCGCCCGGGCAGCAGCCTGAGAGGCGACGAAAGTGCATCGGTACGTAGGCGGCTGACCAAGTCTCGCGGGACCATGGCGGCTACAGGTGGTCGACTGACATTCGAAACCGCGATTTTTGACTGCTTGAGATGCAATGCGCTCCAGGGTCGGCAACGCCGAGCGGCAAATCAGGCCGGGAGCCGCCACATTCGCACACGACCTGTGCCACGCAATTCCGTTTCCGCGAGTGGGTCGCAAGCAAAATCTGGTCCAAGCAGTTTGTGAGTTGCATCCGAAATACGGATTTCATCGGGCTCCGCGGACGTTTGAATACGTGCGGCGAGATTAACGGTCTCGCCCCACAGGTCATAGGCAAACCGCCTTTTGCCTATGACGCCCGCAACGATTGGTCCAGAGTGAATTCCAATTCTGAGTCTTAGCGGTTGTCCTGCGAAGCGTTCGCGCTTAACCGCCTCCCGCAGTTCAAGTGCATAGTGCGCAAGAGCTTCTGCATGATCGGATCGCGCGACGGGCAGGCCAGCGACCACCATCACACAATCGCCGATTGTCTTGATCTTTTCGCAGCCGTATCGTTCCGAGAGCAGATCCGCCGCCTTGAAGAAGTAGTTTAAAATAGCGAGCGTCGTCTCGGCTCCGACGCTCCGCGCTCTTTCCGTAAAGCCGACGATGTCGGCAAAAAGCACACTCACCTCTGCGTGGCTGTCTGCAATTTGTTCGTCCGCTTTTAACCGCTCCGCGATCGACGCCGGAAGAATGTTGAGGAGTAGGCTTTCGGCGCGCTGGTATTCACGCGACAATCCCTCTTGGCTCTCCCTCAACGCCTCGTTCGTCGAGTGTAATTTCTCGTTGAGTTGACGCTCCCTCTCTTGCAGGAGCGTCATTTCATAAGCCTTCTGTTGAAGCCGCTGCCTGTTGTCGCGTTCGGCAGTGGCGTCAAGAAAGAGCAGCCACACGCAACCATTGTCAGCAAAAAGATGAAGGTCCGCGACACGCCCGCTGGGCAGTTCGACCATGGCCATATGAAATGGAAGCTCCGGGCAAGGCAGCAAACCTTCCATGAACGCAAGCTGCTCGGCAACTGGCTTACCAATGCAAAGTGATGACAGTCCGTAATGTTTGATATTACCGCCCTTCGCAACTATGCAGAGCTGGGCGTCAATTTTCAGATATGCGACGGAGTGCTCAATGTTGAAGAAATTGTAAATCCAGCTTCTGACTTCTTTTGGAAATCCATGCATGGCCTATTCGGTGACCATCGAAGCAAGCTGACGAAATGCATCGTCAACATATTCACCTGAAAGCGCGCTTGTTAGATAGATCTGCCATCCAAGTTGCCTCAGTTGGTCAATCTCACTATCCGATATTGCCCACCGATCGGCCAGATCGGATTTGTTGAACAGCAATATAAACGGCATGGCGCCGAATTCGGCCTCGGCCCGCTCGCGCAGCGTGAGCGCCACGGCAAGAGTAGCGGCGCGGGTTCCGTCGACGACAAGCACGAGCCCGGTCGCACCTCGCACATAGCTGACTCGGAATGAGCCGATATCGTCTTCGCCGGCCAAATCCCACAAAATCAGATCCACGGTTTTGTCCGGGAGTGCGACACTCTTCTTGTCGATTTTCACCCCCACCGTGGTCAAGTAGGTTTCCGAAAAGATGCTTTGCACGAACCTGCGAACCAGGCTCGTCTTTCCGACACCGAACCCGCCCAACATGCAGATCTTTTTTTGCAACATCCTGGGGCTCCGGACTAGTCTAGGTTTACCGTAACCGAAACCCGGCGATTGGCGGAGCTCCCAGTTCGACTATTTTCAGGCACCGCCGGCTCAAAGGTTCCCGCGCCCCGAACCAGCAGCAGTTCCGGAGCGACGCCGCGCTTGTTGAGAAGCGCACGAACTGTCTCGGCGCGGGCGGCGCTGATCGACGCGTTGGCCGTCTCACGGCCCGTGGCGTCCGAATGTCCGGTCAACATGAACCGAGCTGTTACGCCTGACTTGCGAGCATTTTGGGCGAATTCCTTCAATTGATCCGCCAATTTGTCGAGAACCGGCGTCTGTTCTGGTCCCGGCACAACCTTGCCGGAATAGAAGAGAATATCGGTCGCCTGGATGACCTCTCTCAAATGATTGAGTTCCGCAAGGCTCAGCTCACGAAGCTGCGAGACATCCAGAGCCACTCCGTCCGCGGACAGCTGTTGAGCGGCGGCCCGCGCCCGGTTGATCCAGGCGGCCGGAGCCTCACCCACGACAACGATGCGATCCTGGATGATCGAAAGCTGAACCGATTTCGGAGGGGTCAGCGACGCTATCAGCCGCTTCACCACGAACTTCGGATCAAGGCTCTGATAGAATTGCCACTGCGAATGAACGCGGGCAGGATCAACCTCCGTTCCGGACAACAGCTCCTGCGGGTCGGCGGCAAGCGGGTCTCTCAGACCGGAAATGTAGAAATGTCCGCCCCTCGCCGTTTGTTGGGCGACGATGATTCCCGGTTGAGCCTCAAGTCGCGACACATAATGCTGCCAGTGCTCCGCCGCGCGTGCTTCGGGGCTCACATCACGAACCTTTGAGATGTCGAATTCCGGTCCGCCTGCCGAGAGCTGTCGGGCCGCTGCGCGCGCCCGATCTATCCAGGTGTCGGGAGCCTCGCCCTCGGCAACGATGCGGTCCTCGACGATCGAAAGCCGAACCGATTTCGGCGGGGTCAGCGATGCCGTCAGCCGCTTCAGCACGAACTCCGGATCAAGGCTTTGATAGAATTGCCACTGAGAATGAACGCGAGCGGGATCAAT
>NZ_PZJX01000018.1 GCF_003034915.1 Mesorhizobium helmanticense
CGTTCCGGACAACAGCGACTGCGGGTCGGCGGCAAGCGGATCTCTTAGGCCGGAAATGTAGAAATGTCCGCCCTTGGCCGTTTGTTGGGCGACGATGATTCCCGGTTGGGCCTCAAGTCGCGACACATAGGCCTGCCAGCGCTGCCCGGATTGCCAGGAAAGAACGAACCAACCGCCTGCCGGAATCAAAACCAGCAGGACTGCAGCCACCGCCAACCACGGAAATCCCTGGTCTGATTCCTCCTGCTTGAGTTCAACGAAGGTCCGCAGTTGCGTCTCTACGCCGGCCAACTGCGAACTGTCGCCGTCAAATTGCTCTAAAGCCTGTGAGCATTCATCGTGGATGCGAAGCAATACATCGCGAATTATTTCATGTAGTTCCTCTGGTGGATTTCCCCGGATCACCGCAACCAAGGTCGCATACGGTCCAACTTCCGACCAGAGACGAAGCTCCCCGAAACGAATAGTGTCCAGGCCGCCCTGTTCTTTCTCGTTAAATGAGTCCCTGGCAAAATCCTGAATTGCGCTAAGCATCGAAGAAATTAGCTGAGGGTCTTCGCTCGTCGCGTTTTCGGCAGCTACATGCGTAATCAAAAGCCCGGAATTTCGGTTGATTAGAAAGACATGTTCTACACGATAAACGAGAGAGTGCTTAAGAACGACTTCTGAGAAGCTCGTACCTGTTTTCCAAGATTCGAATCTCCACTTAAGTCCACGCCAGGTAAATATATACCTTAGAGACTCATTCAGGGACTGAAAGGTCTGGTCGATCTTTTCACCGATCGACTTGCGAATAGCCGGCAGGAACACCGGGTATAATATGTCCGTCAGTGTGCGCGGGTTCTTCTGGATGGACCGTTGCACAGCCCTCTCGACAGCCGGCGCAAGGGCCTCCCCGAGTTGGGCATGAGACGCACGTGCGGTTGCACTGGGGAGAACGCCCCCCACTGCAGTGGCAAGCTGCTCGGGTTCGTCGAGCAGGTCCGTAACGCGTGAAAGCTCCGAAATTTCGCGGCCGACCAGCAGCTGGCGCAACGTTTCCATGCGAGGATCGGCGGTTGGGACTCCGTCGAAACGCGCACGATAATCCGGATCGACATTCCGGGCAATTTCAACCAAAAGGCTAGCCAGAGCCTCGCGATCAATCTCTGTATCGTTCGAAGCTGTTCTTTGAGGAAGGCTGATTGGGTCGACGGTCGACGTCAAGTCCGATCAACTCACTTTCCAGCTACGCTCCGAGTTGCTCTTGCTGCCGACGGTATCCTGATTCAGGCATTTTGCGACCTCGACAAACAGGCCGGCCAAAAGATTTCGGTCGGTCTTGACGTTGCTGAGATCGGAAAACATCTTCTCGATCAGCATCTGAATGCTTTCATTCTTTTGCTTGATTTCCTCACGCAGCAATTGATCGCTTCGATTTACCCGGTCCGCAACTTCGCGCTCGAGCTCGCTCAATTGATCAGACAACGCGCGCACCTGCTTTTCAAGCGCCTGATTTTGTTCGCGAAGATTCCGGTCAATCTCCTTGTCGGCCTCGGCTCGCGCATCTTTTTCGTTACGCAATTGCGCCGCGAGCGATTCGACCTGCTTCTTTGCATTTGACTCATACATTTCAAGATTGCGCTTGGCCTCGGATTCGACATCCTTGAAGCGCTGCAAGAACCGTTCTTCAAGCTTGGAAAAACGGCGGTCATAGTCCTGCATCTGGTTGCCGAACAGCAGATCACGTATCTTGTCGACACCTACAGCGTCGCCGGCTCCCCCGCTCTCGCGAGCCTGGACCGCCATGAAGTTCAGCCCGTTTCCTTCTGCATTACTTATCAGATTTGCGTCCGCTTTATTTGCTGGAGAAGCGGTACTCGAAGATTCCTTGGCCATCTCTTTGCCCCAATTGCCACAACCCAGAAACGGATCAGCATGTCAGCAAATTACCCGGTCCGCAAGCCGGAATCTTCTTGACCTAAACCGATTCATGCGTCCCTTTTACATCTCCTGGACTAGCAGCAAAAGCACGCGTTCCGATTGATGTCGCTCTAGTACCTCTTCGTGATAGCGGCCATAACCGGCTAATCTAATTGACCATTGGACGAAATCCACTATCGAAATGAGTAATACAATGTCAGGCTATAGCTACTGGAGTGCAACTAAGTATCGCAGAACCATTAGAAACATCTAAATTAGCTGGGCCTGGCGGTGTGCATACTGCCTCGCGCCCGGCTATATACTGAGACGACCAGCTTCCGATGCGGGCCCAACGGTAGAAGGAAGGTCTCCTTTCGCACAGAGAATGGCTGTCCGATAATGCCCCTCGGAATCGAGGGGTTTCGGTCGATAGGAGGAGAGCAATCGTCCCAATAACTGCAGTCATTCACACCAGGCTTCAGTGGGCTTGCATTTATTGCGCCCCCGATTGCAAAAGACGTCAGTTTGCCATAGCCATTGCACTCATACGGTGCCAGGGACCGCGGCTTGTGGTCATGGCGCCGATTCCGGGGATCGACATGAGTATGCGGCGTGCTTGCTTTGACGTGCATCTGCGACAGCTGGCGCCCAAGCTCGGCGGCACGGATGCGAATGCTGCGCCAGGCTTCCACCATCTGTAGCACGACAGGAGCAAGCTCGCTCAGCAGCCAAATGGTGGCGTCGCGACGGCTCGGAAGAATTCGCAGAAGTCCGTTTGGACGCGGCGCCCCTGAGGACCGTTTTCCTTTACCAGGAAATCGCCGGCTGTGTTCCGAGACTCCTGTTCTACCTTCGAACCAGGCGCGGGTAAGACGGCGTGGCGCATAATCCCTTGGTTTCAATCGTGGTTCCTGCGCATAACGCCGAGGCAACGCTGGCGCGCGCACTCGATTGCCTTCTCGATCAGGAAATGGTGGATTGGGAGGCGATCGTCGTCGACGACGCCTCCACTGACCGCACCTCCGCGATCATCGCCGGTTATGTGGAGCGCGATGCCCGATTTCGGACGTTGAGCTCTTGCGCCTATAGCGCCGCCGGCGCGCGCAATAGCGGGATTTCGACAGCGCGCGGCCGCTGGCTGATGTTTCTGGATGCGGACGATTGGGTGGATGCCGGCTTCCTTGCGAAAATGCTGGCCGCACTGAAAACCGCTCCCGATGCGGTGGCGGCCTATTGCGGTTCCCGGCGCGCGATGCCCGATGGCGAACTTACCCCGCCGAGCATCTCGACGGAGGTTGCGACCCAGCCCTTCGAAACATTCGCCCGCCGGTGTGCCATCGCCACTCACGCGCTGCTGGTCGACCGGGAGACAATTGTCGGGTTGGGCGGTTTCGATGTGTCGCTGCGCACCTGCGAGGGCTGGGATCTGTGGCAGCGCCTCGCGCGTCTGGGCAAAAATTGGGTGATGGTCGACGAGCCGCTCGCTTTCTATCGTATCAGCCCCAACGCGCTCTCCCGCAATTCGACACAGATGCTGGCAGATGCGGAAATCGTGATCGCCCGCGGCTTTTCTCCTGATCCCAGGGTCAAACACCCGGCATCGGCTCATGCCGATGGAGCGATCGAGGCGAACGGCGGCACCGCCTCCGAGGCACTCGCGTGGTTCGCGTTGTGGAACGCCGCGTCGGATTGCGGCAGCGGCTCGCGCTCGATCGACCCGCACTCCCTGCGCGCGCTCCCGGCAGGACGTAAATGGGCGCGTGAGATCGCCAAGGTGGTCGTCGATGGCCTAATGGTCGGAAGCCTGTCGGTGCCAGCGAAATTGGCTGCCAGTTGGGACCGGTTCGGGGGCTCCCTCACTGAGTTGATCCTCGAACTCGGCAAGGTCTGGGACAATCCCGCAACGGGTCGCCGCGTACAGTATCAGCTTGAGCAAATGCTTCTCGACGTCGACGACCTTGCCGCGCCGCGCAGACTGGCGCGGACACTTGGAATTCGCGTCGACGCTCGAAATCCGACCACGGTCGAACTTCCGCAAGGAATCGATCAAATCTATGCCTACCTGATGATGGATGGCCAGATCGAGGCTGTCGTGCAATTCGGCGTACTCGGGACAGTGACAAGGGACTATTGGATCGAATTGATCCTGAATGTCGTGCCCCCTGAGCGGCTTGAAAGCCGGTCCGATCCGGACAGTCACTTCGGTAAACTCGCCCAATTGGCCGAGGAATCGCGGGAGCTGGTTCGGTCGAGCGCCGAACCTGCGGAGCCTCCCACGCCGCCGCGCCGCGCACGGGCCATGCACGATAAGGATCGCACGTCGTTCTGGAATGGCTATTTCGCGACCGAGGATCCCTGGAACTACGGTTCGTCCTATGAGCAGGAAAAGTATGAGCGGCAGCTCGAAATTCTGCCTGCCGGTCCTATCGGACGGGCGCTTGAGCTGGCCTGCGCGGAGGGCCACTTCACGTGGCAGCTGGCGCCGCGAGTGGGCCATCTGACTGCAACTGACATCTCCGCCATAGCCGTCGAACGGGCCCGCGCGCGATGCAGCGATCAGCCGAATGTTGAGTTCGGCGTCCTGGATTTCTCCGCGGACACGCTGCCGGGTGAGATGGATCTGATCGTCTGTTCGGAGGTGTTCTACTATCTGGATGATCTCGCCGAGTTGCGGCGCATCGCCAAAAAATTTGTTGAGGCGTTGGCGCCTGGCGGTAGTTTCATCAGCGCACACGCATTCGTGCTGCGTGACAATGTTGAAAGGACGGGCTTCGACTGGAACACATTCGGTGCACAAGCGATCTCGCAGACGCTGGCAGCGACCGAAGGCCTCGTCCTCGAGCAATCGATCCAGACCGAGCTCTATCGCGTAGACCGCTTCCGCCGCCTGTCACCGGACGACGTGGCGACGGAACCGATGATAGAACATATGCCAATCCGCGCGCCCGTCGGAATCGGGGTCGCGCGAAATATCGTCTGGGGCGGGGCGAGGGCCTTGCGCCGCGACGTCGCACGTAGCGAGCGGCGGCAGCGTATCCCTGTCCTCATGTATCACAGCGTCGCCGATGATGGTCCGGCTGCGCTCGCCCGTTTTCGGCTCACACCCGCCGCATTCGCCAGCCAGATGGCATGGCTGCGCGCCAATGGCTTTCACACGATTGGGTCCGAGCAGCTGGAAGGGTCCATCGCCAACCGTCACCCTTTCGTTGGCCGCCCAGTGCTCATCACCTTCGATGACGGCTTCCAGAACTTTGCCGACCATGCCTGGCCCATCTTGCGCGCGAACGATCTGACTGCGGAAGTGTTCCTGGTGACGGACCTGGTGGGTGAAAGTGCACAGTGGGATGCCGACAGCGGTCCGCCGACGCGGCTTATGGACGCCGGGACGGTGCGCCGCCTCGCCGCCGAAGGTGCGTTCTTCGGAAGCCATCTGGCGACGCATAGTGCGATCGATGGTCTGTCGAGCTCTGACCTGGCCGCCGAACTCCTGCGCTCTCGTATGTTCATCGAACGGTGGACCGGTCGGCCAACCACGTCGTTCGCGGCACCCTTCTCTGTCACCGACCGACGGCTTGGCCGGCTGGCCAAGGAGTGCGGCTATCGGATCGGCTTCGGCCGCAAGCACGGGCCGGTGGACCTCGATTGCGATCCCATCGACCTTCCGCGCATTGAAATTCGCGGGGATCGCTCGCTCGATGACTTTGTTGCCAAAGTCGAGGCCGTGCTCGAATTACGGTGAACTTGTCAGTTCATTATTGGGCGACTTGAGACACCGCTGACATCAGCTCCTGTGGGCTTGGCGCCCCAAACATGTATCGCCCACCCTCTGGAACCTCCGTGAAGCTCCAGCGGACGATCCCCTGCCGGTCCAGCAGGAACTGACCGACCAGTTGTCCGTGTCCCGTTGCCATCATCTGCTCGTCGGCTTCGGTCACTTCGTAATTGTCCTTCTTGTTGAGGATTTCGCCGGCCGTCATAGGATCCATCGGACCGGGTAACTCGCCTGGTATGTCGACCCGCATATCCTGTGCCACTGCCATCGCGACCTTGTACGGCCAATTCGTCTCCTCTTGGGTGAATTCGAGATTGGGCAGTCCAAAAGCACGATGTGAAGCGCGCTCCGGGTCGGAGGCGGCCAGCAGATTCGGCATCGGATGGTAGCGGAAATAGAGACGCGCCCGTTCGATCGGCGTGTTGACCACCGTCAGGCTGCCCACACCCTTTTCGCGCAGCTGCGGATCAAGCCGTGCCTGGGCGGCGATATGGCGCCGGCAAAACGCACAATGCAGACCTCGAAACAGGCCGACCAGCACCGGTTTTTGTCCGCGAAAGTCGTCAAGCGCAATCTTGCCTTCCTGGGTAATGGCGTCGAGTACCAGGTTGGGCGCACGGTCGCCCGGTTGAAGCGGTACCAAGTCACTATGCGAGGACATTTCCAACCCCCAACCCCGGCTAGTCGAGAAAAGGCAGCACCACAAGCGCTTCCGGGTCGAGCCCGTGCTGGGCGCATATTCCCTGCGCCAGGGAAAAGTAGCGTTCGGCCTCGGCCAGATTGTCGAGGTCGAGATTAAGCGTTGCAAGCCCATCATAACACGGAAACAGCAGTTGGGGTTCGCTCGTTTCGCGGGCTACGTCCAGTGCTTCGTGGAACAATCCAACCGCCAGTTCCGGACGGCCGTTGCACTGGTGGATCTGCCCAAGCACGATCAACGGCACCGGCAGGTGCTCGCGCTGGTCGAGCGCCCGGTCGATCTCGATGGCCTTCTCGGCAGCGGGCACGCCCTCCGTTGGACAGCGATCCGTGAAAGTACAACAAGCCACCGCCAGATTGGCGAGGAGGCGCGCCTGGAAACCCAGATCACCAATGTGGCGCGCCACTTCAAGACCGCGCCGGCAGACCTCCATCGCCTTTGCCGGATCGATGGTCGTGTAAAGCACGCCGAGATTGGTGTAACCGCGGCAGGCCGCGCCCAGCAGACCGGCGGCTTCGGCCAATTCAATGCTGCGCTCAACCTGACCCACGGCTTCACGGTTTCGCCCAAGCCGAGCCAGCGCAACAGCCTTGGTATTGAGTGCCTCGGCGGTCACGAGGGTGGCATCCTCGGAGACATGTTCCGTTGTCAGAGTGTGTACGCAATCCAGCGCCGCGTCTGCCCATTTTGCCGCGAGAGCGTGATCTCCGTTGCGGAACGCCTGTCGGCCACGTTCTTGCCAGAGATGCGCCTGCTCGATCGGGGCATCCGCTCCATCGAGGAGCGCTGCCGCTTCAGCATAGCGAGATTCTGCGCTGTCCCGCTTGCCGACGTCCCAGAGCAGCCGACCGATCTTGCGCAAAACGCGCGCCGACGCGACACGATCGGCTGACTCGCGGTATGCCTGCAACACCGCCTCGTAGTGGCGGTGCGCGATCTCGCGGCGGCCTGCCGGGCCGCTCAAATCGGCAATACGCTCTGCAATTGCCAGTTTGAGCGGTGTTTGCCCGATCGCGCCCAACGCAGTCAGTGCTCGCTCGTAGAAACGAAGGGCGTCGTCGTTGGCGTATATCATGCGAGCGCGATCGCCCGCCGCCTGCAGGTAATGCGCGCCCCTCTCTCGCTCGGCGCTCTGTGCGAAATGATGACCGAGCACGGTCAAATCCTCGAGCCGTTCCGGCTTGTCGCCGCACAGTTGCTCCAAGGCAGCACCGACCCGTCCGTGAATGTCGGTCCGGCGTTGCAGGAGCAGATTCTGGTAGATCACGTCCTGCAGCAATGTTTGCGTAAAGCGGTAGCTTTGCGACGAGACCGAGCCTGATCCGGCAACTTCCTCGATGATTTCCGCATCGCAAAGCAGTTCGCAGCCGGCTTCCAGCCGGCCGGGGTCGGCTGTCACGGCTTTCAGGAGCGTGGCATCGAAGCGCGGGCCGATTACCGCGGCTTCCTGGGCCAACCGGCGCACCTCTTGCGGCAGCCGGTCGACGCGAGCAAGCAACATTGCCTGGATGGTGGCGGGAATGCCGGTTGCGACTTCGCCTGCCGCGGTCCGCCATTGCTGGCCCTCGCGCATCAATACACCGCGATCGATAAGGCCGCGAACGATCTCCTCTACAAAAAGGGGGTTGCCGCCCGCGCGCTCGAGGATCTGGTCGAGAAGCCCGCCTGCGGAGTTTACCCAGCTTTCGCCGAAAAGCGCCGCCAGCAGGCTGCGTCCGTCATCACTGTTGAGCGGCGAAAGCCTGAGCGCAGTATGACTGACCCGACTTGAGTCGAGCTGGCCGCTGTCCGGCGCCGGACGATGCGTGACCAGCAACATCAACCGCGTGCGTTCCAACCTGTCCATCACGAAACGTAGTGCCTCGAGCGACACGGCGTCGGCCCAGTGCAGGTCTTCTACGACAATCAACAGCGGCGACAATGCAAGCCGCCGTTCGATGATTGTGCGGACTGCGTAGAGAATTTGCCGCCGCAGCTGCTCGGGCTCGACATGCTGCAAGGTGGCATCGGGGTCGCCAAGGCCAAGCACATGGTAGAGCAAGGGCATCAGCCGCTTCGCCTCCTCGCCCTGCAGGCCGAGATCGGTAAGCAAGCCTGCGAGCTTCCCCCGCATTTCGTCCCCATTGTCGTTTTGCATCATCCCGGCCGCGCTGCGCACCACTGCGCCCAGGGCGCCAAATGATTGTTCGCCCAGCGGTGAGCACGTGGCCTGCCGCACGGCGACGTTGCGAAAACGATCCTCGTCGCCGATGCGGGCGACGAACTCCTTCACCAGTCGCGATTTCCCGATACCGGCTTCTCCGACGAGGCGGACGAGTTGGGCCGAGCCGCCGCAAGCCTGGTCAAGGCTCGCCAGCATTCTATGGAGCTCCGCACCACGACCTATTATCGGCGCGCTGAGGCCGAGCGCCTCGAGCCCACGCGCTGCACGCGGCGCCGCAAGCGGTGCATCCAGTCGATGGACGAGCACACTGCCAGCCTTGCCGCGAAGCACGACATCACCCAGCGACTCGTAAGAGAAGGCATGCCGGGTCAGCCTGTGAGTGAGTTCGCCTACCAGCACCTCACCCGGTGCGGCCAGCGATTGCAGGCGTTGCGCCGTATTCACTGTGTCGCCGGTCACCGAATAGGATTTGGCGGTGCCGATGCCCAATCCGCCAGTAACGACCGGACCAGTGTTTATGCCGATGTGGAGTAACAGAGGCGAGCCGGAGTGGGGGGTGCTTTCGCCGAGCCGCGCCGTCCGGGCGATCATGTCGAGAGCGGCGCGAAGCGCACGTTCCGGATCGTCCTCATGCGCAACCGGCGCACCGAACAAAGCGAGCAGTGCATCGCCGATGAATTTGTCGACGAAACCACCAAAGTTTCGCACGGCCGTCGTCAATTCCTTGAACAGTTCGTTCTGCAACGCTTGCATGACCTCGGGGTCGAGCTGCTCGCTGAGTGTCGTGAAGCCGCAAAGGTCGGCGAACAGGACCGTTACCGTCCGGCGATCGGCGTCGGAGACAGGATGCAGCCCATCTTCGCTTTCGATGTTCGCAAGCAGCGACGGCGTTCGAGAAGAGGGCACAATGGTCCGGCTTGGTGTCGGAGCAGGCCGTTCGACGGCCTTTGCGGGCGCACCGACGCTTGCCCCGCATTTCGGACAGAACTCGAAATCAGGTGCGCAGGGGTAGCCGCAACTGGCGCATGGCACGGGCTGGCGCCTGCCACACCTCGGACAGAAAGCGTAACCGCCCTCGACCTCGAAACCGCAGCCCGAGCAGTCCATAGGACCAGACCTCACTAGAGCATGATGCCGAAAAGTGTGTAGCGGTTTTCGGACGACATCATGCTCTATCTCTTTAATTTAGAGGCGGATTCAGATTTCAGGTCGAATCGACCTGAAATCATCCGGCTCTAGGGGCCGTGACGGCGTGATCCCGCTACGCACTTCACGGCCAGGGTGTTCACAAGCATGAACCGATAGCCGACGACCGGCAAGCGGCAGCGCAAATGGGCATCGAGCGACCCGTGTGGGTCCGGTGGCAGAGCGCTGCCGATTCGGGCGGCTGCGTGGCCGTCGTTTGCGAAAGTTTCCTCTTGCCCTCGGTCTTCCTGCTATCCTAGCGGCGAGGAGGTTGCGCGATGAGCGAGAATCGCAAGCTAGCCGCAATCCTGGCTGCGGACGTAGTCGGATACAGCCGGCTCGCCAGCGAGGACGAAGACCGTACTTTGGCTCGGTTGCGTGCACTGCGCAGCGATCTGATCGATCCGACCATCGCCGTGCACAAAGGTCGCGTGATCAAACGCACGGGGGACGGGGCGCTGGTCGAGTTCCGCAGTGTCGTGGATGCCGTGCGTTGCGCCATCGAGGTGCAAAACGGCATGGTCGAGCGCAATGCCGGTGTGCCGCAAGACCGCCGCATCGAATTCCGTATAGGCGTCCATCTGGGCGACGTGGTCGAAGAAAGCGACGGCGACCTGATGGGTGACGGCGTCAACATCGCCTCGCGTTTGGAGGGCGTCGCGGCGCCTGGCGCCATCTGCCTCTCGGAGGATGCCTATCGTCAGGTCAAGGCGCGGCTCGACCTCTCGGTCACCGACCTCGGCAACACGCAGCTCAAGAACATCGCCGAGCCGATCCGAGTCTATTCTCTTCAGGTTGGCACCGCTAGGTCGCCGACGACCGCAACGTCAGAATTTGCAACGAGCCATCGGACCGGGTCGGTGCCGCCAAAGCTGTCGATAGCCGTCTTGCCGCTGATCAACATGAGCGGGGATGCAGAGCAGGCGTTCTTCGCCGACGGGCTGACGGAAGACATCATTACCGATCTATCGAATGTGCCTGGGTTCTTCGTTATCGCCCGCAATTCCACCCTTACTTACAAGGGCAAGTCCATCGACGTGCGCCAAATCGCCCATGATTTAGGGGTGAGATACATCCTTGAAGGGAGCGCGCGTCGCTCGGCAGAGCGTCTCCGGATCAATGTCCAGTTGATTGATGCTGCGGGCGGTGGAAATCATGTCTGGGCTGAACGCTTTGACCGCGATCTCGCCGATATTTTCGGCGTTCAGGACGAGGTCACACGACGCGTTGTTGAAGCGATTTCTGGCAAGCTTGGTGTCAAGAATATTGTTGCCCGTTCCCGACCGTCAAATCTCGAAGCCTATGATCTTTGTGTTAGGTCGCGAGGCAAATGCAACATTTCGAGATCAGACAACAGTGAGGCGTGCGCTGATTTGGAACGTGCCGTTCAAATCGATCCAAACTACTGCGAAGCGCACAGCAATCTTGCCATCTCACTGCTATTTGGCTGGATGTTATGGGGAGAGCCACAGATACCCGGCCGCGCAAAGGCTCTAATGCACGCGCAAAGAGCCGTGGAAATCGATCCCGGCGATTCCCACGCTCGCAGGATCCTAGGCTGCGTGCAGCTTTATGAGCGCAATTGGGATGAAGCAAAATTCCAATTCGATGCTGCCGTTCGGCTAAATCCCAACAATGCAGATGCGGTTGCATGGATGGGTGAGCTTCAAATCTACTTAGGCAACCCGCAAGCGGCGCTGATAGCTTGTGAAGAGTCGCTGCGTTTAAATCCTCGTCCGCCCGGTTGGTATTTCTGGATCATGGGAATGGCGCAAATTTCCTCCGGTCACTACGAAGAAGCTGTTGGGTCCTTGAGCCGGGACGAAACCTACGGGACGGGTTCGAGGGAGGCCCTGATACCCGCGCTTGCCCTTGCCGGCCGCGTTTCTGAGGCACAGGAGGAAGCCCGCCTATTTCTTGCTGGGAATCCAGACTGGAAAATCGCTGATTTCACGACGAACTTGCCCTTTATAAGTATGACAGCTGCGGAGCCCTTCGTCGATGGCTGGCGTCTGGCTGGCCCGCCAGACTAAAACGCTGGTAAGCGGTCCCGTTTCCGAAGGCGGTGGCGATGCCCCTTGCCGCTCGCGCGCCTCTACGCCTCGAAGCCGAAGGACAATCGCACGCCGTTGGGTTCGGCGAAGCCCGCCAGGCCGGCACTGATGCCGTCTCCGATCCACGACAGGTCGAGCTCGCGGTAATATCGATGCGGAGCTAGGACGCAGAGGCGTATGTCCGTCGCTTCTATAAGTTTCCTTCCACTATATCCAAGTGAAATCCGATCTCGGCGGCTTAGCAGCCAGACGAGGCCATGTCAGGTCAGGCCTTGAACTGCAGCCGATCGCGATGGACCCTCCGCGACCGTTTGTTTGCCGTTTGACTGCCACGAACCCCATAGCTGCAGACGCCAGAGGCTCACCGATAGTCGCCGTCGCTTGCGGTTGCGCACCAGAAATAAGGCCTGAAGCGAGGCTTAGGTCGCCTTGATCCCTGCCTGGCCGATCTTGCGCCATCGGGCGTTTTCGCGAACCAGTTTCAGGTCGTCGGTCGTCTCGGCAAATGTCCGCAAACGGTATTGCCGGAGCAGGTCCGGGAATAGCGCCCCTTCCGGCAGGCCGGCAAGCTGCTCGCGGACCGAGATCTTTTCATCGATGACCCGCATGCCCCAGGCATTTTCCCGAACCTGCAGCTCCGCAGCCAGATCGCGCTCTTCCGGCGCGTTTTCATCTAGCGCAGCCAGCAGGATCGAGTGGAAAAGCGCGACATAACCAATCTGCCTCAGGCCGCCCACAACCCGCACGCGCGGCAATATGGCAAGGACGAGGAACATCAGGAACAAGTTCGGCAGCAGCACGCCGTCCAGCAGCGCCTGCTTGAGACGCGGCCGTTCGAACGGGATGGAAAGACCGTGCGGCCTGTCAGGTTCGATCAGGTGCCCGTTCTCGAGGACGAGCTTGCGCACGCGCTCCTCTCGGATGCCCCAGAAATAGGCCGTGGCATTGGGCAGGAATCTGCCAAATGGGCTCGATGCGGCCTCTTGCAAGGCACGTTCGAGACGCTGGCGTCTTGCGGGCTCAATGAGCAGCCTGGAAAGAAGGCTGCCGTCATGGTCCAGATGCCGCGCCACGGCAGAAGCGGCGAGCCGATCATCGATGAAAACCGGCAGGGCCATGCCGGAACGATCCCAATTGGCGACCAGATCCTCGTTGAGGGCTGTCAGCGCATCGGCGGCGGTCCCAAACACCTTGTCCTGGCTGGCAAGCAGCGTACCCAGCCAGCGGCTGGCATCCGTTTCGTCGCCCACCGCTTCGAGCGCGCGCTTGTTTAAGGAGACGGGACCGGCCACGCAGGCGCTTTTGCGGCACAGTTTGTGGCGCCCGATGCCAAACAGGTTGACCTTGTCGTCGCCGACATCGAGCCATCCCGGTCCCTCCCGGCCAATCGTCTCCATGGTCATCGTCGTTCCCATGAAGCCGAAGAAGGTCGACAGCCCGTTTTCGACCGCGCCGAGCCAGGCAAGCAGGAGGGCATCGAAGGTGATCCGGTCCATCAGAAGCAGGCAGTGCAGGCCGGACTGAATCACCGGTCTGTGCTCGAACTCGTCGAGGGCTTTGCCAATCTCTTCCGGCTGCATGATCACACCAAGGCGCTGATGCAGGACTTCGCGCAGGATCGAGCGGGCAGCGATCGCCGGGCCCGATACAGGCCTTGCCACCGGTCGCCACAGATGGCGGGCGTAATCGGAAACCGGTGCATTCCAGTTCTGCTCGATGTCACGCACAACTTCCGGGCAGAGCAGCGACAACACAGCCAGAACTTCCGCTGGAGGCGCAGGGGTTGGGTCAAGGACGGCTGTCATTGGTCTCGTCTAGCCGCTTGCGGTGCGAACGCCAAGACAGCGCTTCTCAGAACCGCAGCCGGGCCATGCTCAGGAGGTCGTGGTACTGTCCGTCGGTAAAACCGGCCTTCACATGCCGGCCTTCGACCTCGAAGCCGTGGCTGGTGTAGAGACGGATGGCCGGTTCGTTGTCGGCGTAGACGCTCAATTCGACCCGCTTCAGGGCGCGCCAATTATCGGCCACGTCAAGCAGCGCGCCAAGTATGGCAGAGCCGATACCCTTGCCGACAAAGCCATCGTCAAGGCCGATATTGATCTCGCCGATATGCGAACGGCGCGGCGAACCTTGCACAACCAGGCTGCCATGGCCGACGACCTTGCCATCCAACTCGGCAACGATCCAGGTGGTTTCCTGGCCGGACTTGGCGATGCGCCGCTCCACCTGCTCCACCATCTCGAAGGGCATCCTGAGCGTGCCCCAGCGAAAGCCCGGCATGTTGAAGATAGCGCAAAGCGCCTCCGCATCGCTTGCCCGAACGGCCCGGAGCTGCGGTTGGATTTTCTCGGAGGATAGCGAGGTCATGGCTTTCCCGGCAAGGCATCGGTCCGGCACGATGCACCGGACGTCACCTGAAAATCCAGCTGTCTGTGCAACTTATGATGCCGATTGCGGGCTGAAAACCCCGGAGGCGGTGTAGAGTTTGAAGGCGCCGCTGATGCCGATCCAACCGAAAAGGGCGAGCCAGCACAATGTCCCTGTCGCCGTCCAGTCGATCCGGTGCACCACAGCGTCGGTGATGACGAGGCCAAGGATGGCAAGCAGGCCAACCAGAAACTGCGCCAGGCCGAGCACCAGCAGTTCCTCGCGCGGCGCGCTTTTCCAGACGAGATATGTGCCGCCCGCACCGGCGAGGAAGATGGCGCTGTAGACCTGAGCGTGAAAGGCATCGATCGGCCATGGCCAGAAGCTGCTAAATGTCAGGGGCAACAGCAACAGGCCGACGCCATAGAGCCCGAGGAACGCCGCTTCCACCGGCATGTAGCCGCGCCATGCGGGGTTTAAGGTGACGCCTTTTGCAGAAGGACGGCCCCTGGTCCGCCACAGGAACAGCCCGGATACCGCTACTGAAGCAAGATAGACCAAAAACCAGAGCCAGGGCGCTTTGCGCCCGAAGTTGAAATAGCCGAGGTTGATGAACGAAGCCACCGACACGATGACGGTGAAGATGAAAGCCATGACGAGCACGAGCCTGCCGGGCGACCAGCGATTCCAGACCAGCAGCGCCGCCATCACGGCCATTTCGGCGGTGTAGAAACCGCCGAGGAAGCGGGCATTGAACGGCGTGACGGCCCAAGGCCAGCGCGGCTTGACCAGCACCGGCGCGAAAAACAGGCCGGCGCCTACGATCAGCACGATGATGACCACCACCGAGAAAAGGCGCAGGGCCGCGGGAAATGGCGGGTTGTTAAGTGTCGGCATGGGAGAAAGTCCCAAAGATGAATGGCCCATGGACCCATCATAGTGCCGCTTGCGGCCGGTGAAAATCCGCCGAATGGAAATTGAACTGTCACCAGGCTTATCTATTCGAATGGCCGTACGATCCGTTTCGAAGTAAGATGGAGCATCTCGGACCAAAGACGCCTCCGGGGCGAATTTTTTCCGGAGCCTGCACGATGAACGAAGCTCAGGATCTGTTCTCGCTTCTGCGGCAATCGACCGATGTCGATCCGCAGGCAATCGATGCGATCAAGCGAACCATCGCGGAGGGCAAGGACCGCGAACTTTGCCGCATCAATGTGCCAGCCTTCGCCAGCAAGCATGGCCTCGACGAGGAACGCGCCATAAGCGCCTTTCTCCATGCGGCACGGGTGGGCATCTTCGACATTTCCTGGAATGTTCTGTGCCCCGGTTGTGGCGGCGTGCTCGACACAAATGCCACGCTGAAAACCGTGCAGAAGGACGAATACACCTGCGCGCTATGCTCCGAGGGCTATTCGCCGACTCTCGACGAGATGGTCGAGGTTACATTCACCGTCAGTCCCCGCGTGCGCAGGATTGCCGCCCACAATCCGCACGAACTGCCGTTGATGGAATATTTCCGCCAGATCTACTGGGCGTCCGGCGTCGATCTGCCGGAAGAGGATTTCGCGAAGAAGATAGAAGCGTTCTCGCTGGAGGATATCGAGCTTGCCCCCGGTGAAAAGGCGGTTCTGCCCATACAACTTCCGTCCGAATTCATCATCGTCTTCGAGCCGGTCACCCATTCAGTGCAGTTCATCGACGGGAAGGGCGAACCAACAAAAGAGCGCCGAAGCCTCTCTTTGGTCTTCGACCGCGACCATGTCCAGAACCAGACGCTGGAGATGCAACCCGGCCCGTTGCGCATTTCGCTGGAGAACAGGACCGACGCCCGCGTGCTACCGACGGTCTTCATCGCCGGCCAGCTATTGCATGATTTCCTGGGCAGACGCCGGCCCTTCCTGACCGCCAAGCGCCTGCTCACCAACCAGACGTTCCGCAATCTCTATCGCACGGATACGCTCGACATCAACCAGCGCCTGAAGATCACCAGCCTGACCTTCCTGTTCACCGACCTGCGCGGATCGACCGAGCTTTACGAGCGGGTGGGCGATCTTTCGGCTTTCGATCTCGTGCGCGAGCATTTCCAGGTTCTGCACGAGATCGTCGCGGCGGAGGCAGGCGCGGTGGTGAAGACGATCGGCGATGCGGTGATGGCGACCTTCGCGACGCCCGATCGAGCAATTGCCGCGGCCCTCAGGATGCGCGATGCCATGCGTGCGCTCAATGACAAGAGCGGGCGCGAGGATCTGCTGCTCAAGATCGGTGTCCATGCCGGCCCCTGCATCGCCGTGTCCATGAACGAGCGGCAGGACTATTTCGGCCAGACGGTCAACATTGCTTCGCGGGTCCAGAACCTTGCCAACGCACAGGCGATCTTCGCCACGCGTGCGGTGGTCGAAGACAATCTCACCGCGGATCTGTTGCACAGGAACGCGCTGACGCCGGTGCCTCATGAGGTCTCGCTGCGCGGCATTGAGCGGGAGATAGCAGTCTATACGATCCCCTGAAGACTCGGCCCCGAAGAGAAGGCCTGGGCCCCTGAAGATTTGGGCCGTCTCCGCCCTTACACGCGCCTGCAGAGGAAATAACGATCGGCGGGCTCCGAAGTCGGCGGCGGGAGGCGTTGCAGCAGCGGGTGATCGAGCGGCGTGCCACTGACCGCGAAGCCGCCGACGCGAAGCAGGCGCGCAATCAGATCGGGAAGCCAGGTAGCGGTCACTGCATCGCGATCGTCATAGCCGGTGCCGATGTCGGCATGAACAAGAGCGGCGTCGATGCCAATGAACTCGCGGGCCGTCTCGCGTATTTCGCCGAGCACGAGGTTTTCAGTGTCGGGAATTGAGCTGGCGTGTGCGCCAACTTCGCGGTCGAACACCACGATCCGGCGCCCGGGCAGGCGCTCGCGCAGATGGTGGAACGTCCGGCCATTGCCGAGGCCGAGCTCGAGCACAGGTCCCTCCATCTTCGCCACCTCGGGGCAAATTTGATTGAGAATGTCGCGCTGTGCGGTCATCCTGCTGATGAAATTATCGAGGCGACTCATATGCGATTGTATGTCCTGAACCAGCAGCCCCGATCGAGGCTTGCCGCATATAGAGGCGAACGACGAACCTTGCAATAACGCAACCGGCCGCCGACAAGCATCATACGAGTCGTCGGCAGGCCGCGCGGCAGCACAGCGATCTCACTTGTAGGGGTCCGCGGCGTCCCGCAAGCCGTCGCCGAGGAAGTTGAACGCCATGATGACTAGGATGACGGGGAGCATCGGCAAAAGCAGCCATGGATAGAACGCGATCACGCTCACGCTGCGCGCCTCGGTGAGCAGGATGCCCCAGCTAGTTATCGGCGCTCTCAGGCCGAGCCCAAGGAAGCTCAGAGCCGTCTCGCCCAGGATCATGCCGGGTATGGAGATCGTCGCCGTCGCGATCAGATGCGACATGAAGCCGGGAATGAGATGCCGTCCGATGATGCGGCTGCTTCTGGCGCCCATCAATTGCGCGGCCAGAACGTAGTCCTCCTCGCGCAAGGCTAGAAGCTTTGAACGCACGGCCCGCGCCAGTCCGGTCCAGTCGAGCAGCCCGAGGATGACTGTTATGCCGAAATAGATCAAAATCGGACTCCAGGTTATCGGCATGATCGCCGCCAGAGCCAGCCATAGCGGAATGCTGGGAATCGATTGCAGAACTTCGATTATCCGTTGAACGATCAGGTCGAAGATACCGCCGTGATAGCCGGCCAGTCCGCCGATGACAATGCCGAGCAGGAAGCTGAAACTGATGCCGACGAGGCCGATTGTCAGTGAAATGCGTGCGCCATAGATGATGCGCGAGAGCACATCGCGCCCCAGCCTGTCAGTGCCGGCCAGAAAGAGCTGGCCGTTTTCGGCAGGGCAGACAAAATGCCTGTCGCCTTCGATCAGGCCCCAGAACTGGTAGCTGTCGCCCTTGCAGAAGAAACGAATCCGCTGAACATCATCCTGTTGTTCGATGTAGTTCCGCTTGAGCGTGTCCATATCCAGCGTCATCTTGCGGCCATAGACGAACGGACCGACGAACTGGCCGTTGTGGAACAGGTGCACCCGCTGCGGCGGCGAATAGATGTAGTCCATGTTGCGCGTGTGCAGATTGTACGGCGCCAGGAACTCGCAGATCACTATTCCGAAATAAAGTGCTGCCAGGAATATGCCGGATACAACGGCAAGCCGGTGCTTCCGGAATTTCCACCACATCAGCCGCAACTGCGACGCCTGAAAGACCTTCGACTGCTCCGGCGTCATCGCCTCGACCGACTGCAGGTCAAAGGGCGCGGTGGAAACGTAGTGCTGCAGTGGAGCACCCGGAGCGGGCAGGGGCGAATGCGTGTTCATTTGGTGCTGCCGCCCTGCAAACGAATTCGTGGATCAAGCAGCGCCAGCGCCAGGTCGGAAATCAGGACGCCGATGACTGTCAGGAAGGCTAGGAACATCAGGAACGACCCTGCCAGATACATGTCCTGGCTTTGCAGCGCCTTGATCAGCATCGGCCCGGTCGTTTCCAAGGACAGCACGATCGCCGTGATTTCGGCGCCGGAGATGATGGCCGGCAGGATAGAGCCGATGTCGGAAATGAAGAAATTGAGCGCCATGCGCAGCGGATACTTGACCAGCGCCTTGAACGGATGAAGTCCTTTGGCGCGCGCGGTCACGACATATTGCTTGTGTAGCTCGTCGAGAAGATTGGCGCGCAGCCGCCTGATCATGCTTGCCGTGCCTCCGGTGCCGATGATCAAGACCGGAATCCAGAGATGGGCGAGGATCGACTTCGCCTTGGCCCAGCTCATCGGCTCGCCGAGATATTGCTGGTCCATGAGATGGCCGATGGATGTGCCGAACCAGATGTTGGCGAAATACATCAGGATCAGCGCCAGCATGAAATTCGGAATGGCAAGGCCGAGAAGGCCGAAGAAAGTCAGGCCGTAGTCGCCCCAGCTGTATTGATGCGTGGCGGAGTACATGCCGATCGGAAAGGCGATGAGCCAGGTGAAGATGATCGTGACGAAGGAAACCAGCACCGTGAGCCACATTCGGTCCCCGACGACGTCGCGAACCGGCAGCTCATATTCGAAGGAATAGCCGAAATCGCCATGCAGCATCCCGCCGACCCAGTAGAAGTAGCGAATGACCGGTGGCTGGTCGAAACCATATTCCTTGCGCATCATCTGGATGCGATCGGAATCCACCGCTTCGCCCTGAGCCCGAAGCTCGGCAACATAGCTGTCGAAATAGTCGCCCGGTGGAAGTTCGATGATCGTGAACACCAGCGCCGATATGACCAGCAGCGTTGGAACCATCACGGCGATGCGCCAGACAAGATATCGAAGCACGCTCAGGAGCCTCCAAGCCAGAATGTATCCGGCATGTAGACACCGAAATAGGCGGTCGGGTCGTAGCCGTAGAGCGCCTTGTCAGGCAGATTGCGCAGCCGGGAGGACACCAGAATCGGCTGATGCGTTCCGTTCACCGTGCCGATCGAAAACACCTGGTCGGTGTAGATCGACAGCATTGAATTCCAGATTTCGGCGCGCTCGGTGGCTTCGGTCGATCCGTTCCAGCGCTTGAGCAAAGCCATCAACTCGACCACTTCAGGAAGATCGGGCGCCTCACCCATCTTGCCATGGGACAGATAGTGAGCGCCCCAGAGCGGCCATTGCAGCTGGTCATCGATGGTGGGGGCAAGCTGGGACGGGTTCATGTCGGCGGTCGGCACGCCATTGTCGATACCCGACCACATCGACATCATGATCTGGCCGCCAAGCGCGCGGCTGCGGAAGATGTCGCGCTGCGAAGTCCGGATGAACAACGCGATCCCGATCTTGCGCCAGTGATCGGTGATGAGTTCGAGTGCGTCGGTTTCCAGCGTGCTTTCGCCGGCCGTTTCCACGATGACCTGCGCAGAGCGTCCATCGGGAAGCATCCGCAGGCCGTCATCGTCACGCGTCTGGAGCCCGACCTCGTCGAGCAGGGCATTGGCCTGGTCGGGATCATGGGCAACCCAGGCTTTCGCGAATTCCGGCCGGTAGAGCGGGCTCTCCGGCAAGACCGTATCGGCACTTTCCTGCGCCAATCCGTAGAACACAGCCATGTTGATCTCGCGCCTGTCCACGGCGAGCGATAAGGCGCGGCGCACGCGCACATCACGAAGAAGGTCACGCCACACCTGGTCGGAACAATTCAGATTGGGCAGCAGCGCCAGCCGCGAACCCTGTGTGCGTTTCCACAGATGCATCTTCACCGGGTAGCGCTTCTCCGCGTCTTTCAGGAAGGAGTAATCGCTGAAGTCGATTCCCATGCATTGCAGGTCGCTCTCGCCCGCACCGGTCTTGGCGGAGATGATCGCCGACGAGCTGACATTCATGACGATCCGGTCAATATAGGGCAGTTGCCGGCCATTCTCGTCTATTCGATGAAAGAACGGGTTTCGCTCGAAGACGAATTGCTCGGCCGGCGGCTTGGTCCGGTTCTGCCAGGGATCGAGTGTCGGCAGTTCCGGATTCTCCGGGCGATACTGCCGCGACATGCGGATATGGAGGAGCGTCCATTTCTTGGCCCGGTTCTCCTTCATTAGGCCGGCGAGCCGGAATGGATCCTGGTATTTCTTGTGGAACTGCTTGAGATAGGCGGCCGGCAGAACAAGCGATAGCGGCGAAGCGGCAGCGAGCTTGGGCAGGAAGTCAGGATTGGGCGCATCCCAGCTATAGCGGACCGTCAGCGGATCGATGATCTCGAAGCGTGGCGGCCTGCCGTTCGCCAGCAGGCTCGGGGCAAGCGCGCCCTGCGAAAGCTCATCGTTCAGCCAGACATCTTCCCAGCAATAGCGAAAGTCCTCCGGCGTCAGCAGGCTTCCGTCAGACCATTTATGCCCTTCCCGAATCTTGAAAGTGAAGACGCGATCATCCGCTACGTCGAAACTTTCGAGAATGTCGGGCTGCAAGTGAAGCTTTTCGTCATAGCCGACCAGACGGGCATACCCGTAGATCGTCATCATCCGGATATCTTTCTGACTGCCGATGATCGTGCGTAGCGTGCCGCCATACTGGCCGGGCTGCCGGCCCATCGCGGCGAGGTTCAACGCGCGCGGGCTCTTGGGCAAGCGTTCGGCGAGTGCCGGCAGCGCCCTGGCCCTGAGCTGCGGCTGGAGAAATTCCGGCTCCAGGTCGCCGGCGCGCAACGTGCCCGGCAGAAATGCCGAAGCCATGAGTCCAAGGACGGTGCGCCGGCTGATCAATGGCGTAACTCGCTGACATCGGCCGTACGCCGGGCCAGCACAAGGTGACCGCCGCCAAGGTCGAGCGGCGACAGCATATCCTCGTCGCCTTCGTCGCGGAATTGCGGTCCCCATGCGCTGGTGTCGGAAGCGCCGCCGAGCTTCAGCGTCTTGAAATCCATCGGCCGATCGAGATCGGGGAAGGGGACTGCGGCCAGCAGTGAGCGCGTGTAGGGGTGGATCGGTTTCCTGAGCAGGATTTCGCGCGGCGCAAGCTCGACGATACGCCCGCCGCACATCACCGCGATGCGGTCCGCCATGTAGTCCACCACCGCCAGATTGTGGGATATGAACAGGTAGGTCAGGCCCAGTTCCTTCTGCAGGTCCTTCAGGAGGTTCAGGATCTGCGCCTGGACGGAGACATCGAGCGCCGAAACCGGCTCGTCGCAGATCAGCAGTTCAGGCCCCAGCGCCAACGCGCGCGCGATGCCGATACGCTGACGCTGCCCGCCGGAGAAACTGTGGGGATAGCGCTTGATGAAGCGCGGATCGAGCCCGATTGCCTGCATCAGGCTCTTGACCGTGGCGAGTCGGGACGCGTCATTGCCACGTTGATGGATTTCCAGCGGCTCGCTCAAGATGTTCTCCACCGTCATGCGAGGTGAGAGCGACGAAACCGGATCCTGGAAGACCATCTGGATTTTCGCGCGCAGCAATCGCAGGGCGTCTCCCTCGGCTTCCAGCACGTCGATCGGTCCTTCGCGGCCGTTGAAGACCACGGAGCCACCGCTAGGGGTAACAGCCCGCATGAGGATCTTGCTGACGGTGGTTTTGCCGCAGCCGCTTTCGCCGACCAGACCCAGGCACTCACCCCGCCTGATGTCGAAGCTCACGCCGTCCACGGCGCGAACGGAGGTTTGATGGCTCCCGCCGAACCATCCGGACTTGCGGGTGGTGTAGACTTTTTTCAGATCCCTGACCGACAGCAGGATGTCGTCCGCCCCCTTCGATGCAGGCGCCGTCTGTTTGCCCAGCAGGTTCTCGACATTCACCGGCACCTCGCGAAGCGCCTTTAGCCTTTCGCCAGGCTTCAGGTCGAAATGCGGAACGGCTGCCATCAGGCCCTTCAGGTAGGGGTGGCCTGGCCGGCGGAATATCGCCTCCACAGGTCCCGCTTCCATGATCTCGCCATGGTACATGACCACCACCTCGTCGGCGACATTGGCGACCACGCCAAGGTCGTGTGTGATCAGCAGCATCGCCATGTTCAGCTTGGTCTGAAGCCCGCGCAGCAATTGCAGGATTTGCGCTTGGATGGTGACGTCCAACGCCGTCGTCGGCTCGTCGGCGATCAACAAAGCGGGCCGACAGATGAGCGCCATGGCGATCATGGCGCGTTGACGCAATCCTCCCGAAAGTTCAAAGGGATACATGTCATAGGCGCGCTTGGGGTTGGGAAAGCCGACAAGGCCGAGCATTTCCTCGGTCCGCGCCTTGCGCTCCACCCGAGCCATGGGCGTATGAATCTGCAGGGACTCGCTGACCTGGTTGCCGATCGTGTGCAACGGCGACAGCGATGTCATCGGCTCCTGAAAGATCTTGCCGATGCGGCTGCCTCTCAACGCCCGGATTTCGGGTCCGTCGCGCGGCATCTGCAGGATATCCTGCGTCGTGCCAGGTTTTTCAGGATCGGAAAACAGGATGCGGCCGCGAACATGGGCTGTGTTCGGCAAAATGCCCATCACTGCCTGGCTGAGAACCGACTTTCCGGAACCGGACTCGCCCACAAGCGCGGTAACCTTGCCGGGCAGGACGCGAAGATTTGCACGCCTGACGGCATGCAATGGTCCCCCGACAATGGCAAAAGTGATGCCAACATCTTCTATCCGCAGCAGATCAACGCCCGAAGTCATTCTCACACCAGCCCCACTCTGGCAGGTCCAGAAGGCGAGACTAGCGTATTGCGCGCCTAGAGCAACTTGGATTCGAAACAGTCGCCGGTTCCCCGGCGGAACCGGCCAACGGACTGCATACCAAGGCGTTCGGATCAGATCGTGGCGGCTATTGGAGTTTCCTCGGGTCGCCCGCCGACAGCCGGGCGGCATCGCGATGAAGCAGCATGACCTGCTCGGCGTCCGATATCCGGTCGTGAATCGGCGCAGCGTCTTCATCGACTGCGAGAGCACCCGACAGATCGGGTGAAAGCACCGTCAGCTTCTGCTTGATACCAGCCAGTTCCTCCTTGCCGAGCGTCAGCCAGTTGGTGCCGCCGCAATAGCCGGCGAAGTCTTTGCTGGCGAGAACGCTGTACGGATATTTCTTGGTCAGGGTCTGAAGGCGCTGGACCTCGTTTACAGCCGAGCCGAAGACAGAGAATGTCAGCCGGTCGGTAAGCCCGACATTGCCGAACATCACATTGCCGACATGCAGGCCGATACCGAATTTTATGTCGCCCAACCCCTGCTCCTTTCTGCGCAGATTGAGCTCCATCATGCGAGCGCTGGCCTTGTGCGCTGCCGCAAGAGCAGCCTGGCAGGCGATCTCGGACTGTGCGCGGTGCCTTTCGCAAGGGTAGACGGCAATGAAGCCATCCCCCATGAAACTCATGATCTGCCCGCCTCTGCGATTGAAAGGTGCGGCAATGGCGTCGAAAAACTGGTTCAGCGTATCGATATAGATTTCGCGGCCGGAGGTTTCGGCAAGCCTTGTCGACCCGCGCATATCGGCCATGACCAGTGCGGCCCGGATTGTGTCGCCCTCGCCGCGCTTGATCTGGCCGTCCAGCACGCGCCTGCCGGCGTCGCCGCCGAGATAAGTGGTCATCATGTTGTCGGCGAGCTTGGTGAGCACCGCCATCTTGGTTGCGATAGCGAGATGGTTCTGGATGTGCAGCAGCGCCGAAATCATGCTGTCGCTGAAGCCTGCAGCACTGTCGGTGGACCAGGACCCCATCATGCCCTGACTGGTGTCGACGCTGAAGGGATGGACGAAAGCCATGTAATCGGTGATGCCCATACGGCTGAGTTCATCGAAAACAGGAAACTCTGACCGCACCGACGGGTCGAGCCGGCGCCGCAGATGGTCGAGCTTGTGGCTGAGCAGATGGTAGTATGGGCTGGTCAGGAATCTGTCAGAATGAACGCCGTTCTCACTGCGGAAGCCTTCCACTTGCAGGCCCTGGCCGCGAAGCCAGGTGAAGCCAAGTGCGTCATAAAGCGGATGAAGCATCGAAAAGCTCAAATGCACCCGCTTCAGCGGCAGGCCGGCGGCAGCGAGCCGTTCACAAAAGCCCTTGACCAATGTTTCCAGGTCGTTGCCCGCCAGCGCCGATTGGGTCAGCCAATCGGCAACCTTATCCATGAGAATGGCGGAAATTTCTGCTTGCGCTGTGCTCATGCTCTCTCCGAAGTCCTGGACATTATGTGGCGAGGCTGCCGGCGGAGTGCAATCACGATCCTGACAGCGGGCAAAAAAATTCGCCGGCTCCGACGCCGTCAGGCCTTCACCAGTGTCTCTCGCGCTAGCCCGAGGCGGCCAAAAACATTGCGTGTGTCGACGATTAGAAGAGCGTGATCAGCGATCGCCTGATAGTCGATCGCGTCGTGGTCGGTTGCAACGACGACAGCATCGAAATCCTTCAAGGCCGCCTCGGTCAATTCGACCGAGCGACGCCCCTTGATCGCCATATGCTCCCGTGTGGTCGGGATCTCGGTAACATGCGGATCGTGGAATTCCGCCTTGCCGCCCCATTCCTCGATGAGTTCAATGAGCCGCAATGAGGGGCTTTCGCGGATGTCGGGCACATTCTTCTTATAGGCGAGCCCGATGATAAGAATGCGCGAGCGGCTGAGCGCCTTGCCGCAGCGCCGGTCCAGGGCCTTCGCCAGTTCATCGACCACATGACGCGGCATGGCCGTGTTTATCTCCGCCGCCAGCTCGATGAAACGGGTCGGCAGTTCGTATTCGCGCGCCTTCCACGTCAGGTAGAAGGGATCGATCGGAACGCAGTGCCCGCCAAGTCCGGGGCCAGGATAGAAAGGCATATAGCCAAAGGGCTTGCTCTTTGCCGCCTCGATCACCTCCCAGATATCGATGCCCATCGCACCGAGCACGACCTTCAACTCGTTGACGAGGGCTATGTTGACCGAGCGGAAGATGTTTTCCGTCAGCTTGACCGCCTCGGCGGTCGCCGTACTGGAAACCGGAACGACGGTCTTGACTACGCCCTGGTAGAAGGCCTGGACGAGCGTCGCCGCTTCAATGCCGTCGCCTGCCACGACCTTGGGGATCGTCGCGACTTCAAAGCTGCGGTTGCCGGGATCCTCGCGTTCGGGCGAGAAGCCGAGGAAGAAATCTATCTTCGACTGCAAGCCGGTTTCTTCCATTATGGGCTTGATCACGTCGTCGGTGGTGCCGGGATAGGTGGTCGATTCCAGCACGATCAGCTGGCCGAGACGCAGATGCTTCGCGATGGTGCCTGCCGTGCTCCTGACAAAGGAGAGGTCCGGCTCACGGTGCTTCGTCAGCGGCGTCGGAACGCAGATGATGATGACATCGCAGACGGCCAGTTCGGCAAAATCCGCAGTGGCGCGGAACCGTCCGCTCGCCACATGGCCGGCAAGGGCTGTCGACGTCACTGCCTCAATGTAGGATTGGCCGTTGTTCAGGCTCTCGACCTTCTGGGCTTCGATGTCGAAGCCGGAAACCGGGAAGCCGGCGCGTGCGATCGCAACCGCCAGCGGCAACCCGACATAGCCCAGTCCGATCACGCCGACTTGCGCGACACGCGTCGAAATCCGGTTCAGAAGACGGTCATATGTCGATCGTGAGGCGTCCAAAAATCTGCTTTCCCGTCAATTCGGACAGACTATCCGCTCCCATGGCGAGGCTCACCATGATCCCGAGAATCATGGCCGAGGCATATTGCGGAAAATCGGTTTCCGCAAGCCGTCATCAGACCGGCGCCTTCGCCTTCAGGCTTGCGGCGGCCATCGCATAGCCGCCGGCGGCGCCATCGATGAAATGAACGTGATCGCGTTGCAGCGGCGATGCGACGAGGCATGTCATCAAGGCCGATTTCTGGCGGTGCAGGCCATAGTTGCAGATGCCCGCCTCTTCTGCCTGTTTCAGCCGGTTCTCAATCCGTTGCAACACATCCGCGTCAACGTCGATGGTCATCTTCAAGCCGTCGTCGAACTTCCGGAAATCCGAATTGCTGGCCACGTCGCGTTTGTAGATCTTCGGATCGAAACCGCCGACCGTCCAGCCATATCTGTCCGTAACAGCCGTAAGCGTCATCAGGAACACTACCCACAGCTTCGACAGCCACCGCCATCCTGGCGGGGCCATGGCCCGCGCCTCGATATCGAGGCCGGCGGGCAGAAAACTGTAGCCCGGCCCGTTCACTGGCACCGGGTGGCCATCGCGTTCCTGCCTGCCGGCAAGGGCGATGATGTCGGAAGCCAGAAACTGAAAACCGCGCAGGTCGCGCGACGCCCCCGGTACGGCTATGATCGAGACGATTTCGCCATGCCGGGCTTCGATCGGGTTCCAGCGGCAGGAGAGGCCGGTCAGATCCGGCCGCGCGCCGGCCGGCGCAGGATCGACGCGGTAGCGCCCCGCTTTCATCTCGGCTTCCGCCCAACTGCCGCCACCGCCGGCGAACATGGCATAGAAGACCGCTTCGGAGGCCTGGAACCTCGCCACGCGAACGTCGAGGCCTTGCGCTCTTACATCCTTTATCGGCACGATTGCGGCACGCAAGGTCAGATCCAGTTCGTCCGCTACCCATCTCTGGACAGCCGCCAGCGCGTTGCGGGTGATCTCCAGCGCCGAGCCGGGAAACGCCACGAGTGCGCCATCGCCGCCGAAGACGAAGGGAAGATCTTGCCGGCCCAGCGCATTGAGCAGCGCCGAAATGACGCTGGCGCCGGCCATATTGACGGTTTTATAGCGCCCAGCCTCGATCGCCTTGGTCGAGCCGACGATGTCGGCGGTGGCCAGCGCCCAGCCATCGGGGAGAGGTCGATAGTTATCGATATCGGCAACGCTTTCGAACTTTGCGAAGACCGGCAAAGAAGCGACAAACGGGTCGGACGCGGCAGCTGTTTCCATGATCATCAGATAGCACATTCCACCGGTTGAAGGTGAAGTCGATCATGCTTCGAAATTGACTTGCGCAGGCTTTCCGATGATAGGATCCGGCGATGCGAATTGCCTTCTACGCGCCGCTGAAGTCGCCCAATCATCCCGTCGTCTCCGGCGATCGCCAGATGGCACGGATGCTGGTCAAGGCTCTGGAGCATGGAGGGCATAGCGTCGAACTGGCATCCGAATTGCGCTTCTATCTACGTCAGCCGGAATCGAAAAGTTTCGATGCGCTCAAGATCGAGGCCCGAGAGGAAGCCACGCGGCTGACCAAGCTTTGGGATCGTGACGGCAAGCCCGATCTCTGGTTCTCCTATCATCCCTATTACAAGGCGCCCGACCTGATCGGCCCCGAGCTGACGTCGGCCTTTGCTGTCCCCTATGTGACAGCGGAAGCCTCCTATTCGAGGCGGCGCAACGCCGGCTTATGGGCCGATACGCAAGCGCTGGTGGCGCGAGCCATCGAACAGGCAGCACTGAACATCTGCTTCACGCAAAGGGATCGCCAGGGACTGACAGATGCGATTCCCGGCGCCGCTCTCGGTATGCTTTCGCCTTTCATCGACACATCGGTATTCCGGGAAACGCCGGCACGGGGTTGTCCGACACGCCTCGTTACCGTCGCCATGATGCGCGCGGGCGACAAAGTCGAAAGCTATCGCATGCTGGCGCAAGCACTCGGTTCGATCGGCCACCTGCGCTGGACCATGTCGGTCGTCGGGGACGGGCCTGCTCGTGACGAGGTCAAAGCGCAATTCGCCGGCTTGCCCGCCGACCGTATCGAATGGCTTGGCGCGATTGAGCCAGCCGCCGTGCCGGATGTCCTCTACAGCGGGGGAATCTACGTCTGGCCGGGTTACGGCGAGGCCTATGGCGTTGCCTATCTTGAAGCACAGGCCGCCGGCCTTCCGGTGGTGGCCCAGGAGATTGCCGGCGTGCCGGAGGTGGTGCGGGATGGCCAAACCGGGTTTCTCACCCCGTCGGGCGATGTAGCGGCGTTCGCTTCTGCCATTGAAAGGCTTCTGGCCAGCAACGACGAAAGAACCATCATGGGCGCGGGAGCTAGGCGTTTTGTCCTCGAGGAACGTTCCCTCGGTGGTGCGGCGGCGCGTCTGGCCGAACTTCTTCCGAAGATCCCGGTTTCATGACATCCGATCAGATCTGGACCCCCCTGGTGGAAGAGCTGGCGTGCTGGCAACGGGCGGACCGCAAGGCAGAGTTCTGGCTGCGCGACGATGACGCCGTGGATCCGACGCCTGCGCTTGATCGGCTGCTCGACCTCACCGGTGAATTCGCGGTTCCGGTCACTCTGGCCGTCATTCCGGCCCTGACTGATGAGAAGCTTGTCGTCCGGCTTGACGAGGCGCCGCATGCCACGGTCGCCATCCATGGCTGGGCGCATCGAAATCATGCGCCTGAGCATCAGAAAAAGCAGGAGCTCGGCGCGCATCGGCCACGCGAGGCAGTGCTCGATGATCTGGCTCGCGGGCTGTCTCACATAACCGCCCTGCACGGCGCACGTGCCGTTCCGATGCTGGTGCCACCCTGGAACAGGATCGACGCCAGCTTGGTATCCGACCTTGGATCGATAGGATTCGCGGCATTGTCGGTCTATGGGCCGCCGAAGCCGGCTTCCCTGGCGGTCATCAACAGCAATGTCGACATCATGGATTGGCATGGCACGCGCGGCTGCCGCGATCATCGCCTATTGATTCAGTCTGTCATCGCGCAATTGCGGCATGCATTCGACGGCGGCGAACCGGTCGGCCTGCTCACCCACCATCTCGTACATGATGAATCGGCCTGGCTTTTCCTCGAGCAGCTGTTCACAGTCACCGCACGGACTGAAGCCTGCGCATGGCTTCCGATCAGGACACTGATCGCGGGTAGAGGAAAATAGCTCAGCGCTTTTTGTGCAACGAGACTGGAAATTTGAGCGTCTGGCCATCCCGCGCGGCAAAAGCGCCGGCAAACCTGTCTTTGGCCAGTTTCTCGATCTCGTCCAGTTCCTCGTCGGTACGTGTCGGATCGTGGTGAAACAGCGCAAGCCCCCGCGCACCGGCCTCCTCACAGAGCTTGACGCCCTGTTGCCATGTCGAGTGCCCGTTACCGCGGCGGCGTTCCATTTCCTCCTCAGTGTAGGCACAATCATAAATGACGAGGTCGGCATCGTCTATCAGGCCGAGCACCGCCTGATCGAGTTTGTCCGGCTCGTGCTCAGTGTCTGTGATCACCGCCACGGCGCGGCCGCCCCATTCGACCCGGTAGCCTATGCAGCCGCCCGGATGGATAAGACTGCCGGTTCGGACCACCACACCTTCGCGCGGCCGAAGCACGTCTCCGGATACGAAATCGCGGCAGTCGAGGCTTGCCTTGCAGACGTCCATTTTCACCGGAAACCACGGCGGTCGCATGAATTCATCGACCATCTGCCGGGTCGTCATGCGTCCTGCAAGATGCCCGGACCAAAGCGTAACCTTGACGCTCCGGTCATAGATCGGCGTAAAAGCCGGCAGCCCGATTATGTGATCGTAATGGCAATGGGTGAAAAGCAGGTCGAAATCGGTTACGCCCGACGCCCGAAGGGCCCTGCCGGCAGGCCGTAGGCCAGAGCCCGCGTCGAACAGAAGCGTATGCTTACCACATCGCATTTCAATGCAGATTGTGTTGCCGCCATAGCGAGAGAATTCTGGCCCCGATACCGAAATGCTGCCGCGCACGCCCCAAAACCTGACCAGGAAAACGTCGTCGTCCATGCTAGCCCTTCGCAATCCCCGTCGCCCATCGTAGCCAAACAACCGCTGCTAGGCGAGACAGGTTTTCTCCGGGAGATCTTCTCGGCAAGAGGCCAGTGCCATCACGACGGCGAGGATCGAGCGCACGTCTATTTGGCGCTTCGTGCGTCGATCAGATCCGCGGTCGTATGGCTTAGGCGATCGGCAAGAACCCGCAATATCTCGATGGTCATTTCCGGGAACTCTCTCATAAGCCTCAGGAAATGATCCTTGCGGATTCTCAAGGCTTCCAGCGGACTTGCCGCTCTGACGGTGGCAGTGCGGGAGCTGTTGCACAGTATGGCGATCTCGCCAACAATCGAATTTGGCACCAGTTCAGCAACTTTTATCGGCCCGCTGTCGGAATCGACCAGAATATCCGCCCTGCCTGAAAGGATGACATAGGCGGCGTCTCCCTCGTCGCCCTGCCGGAAAAGGATCTGGCCGGCGCTGTAGCTCACGCGATCGGATGTGAACGCAAGCAGTTTGAGCTTTGTCGGCTCGATGCCAGAGAACAAGGGAACGCGTTGCAGCATTCCAACTTCATCCTTGAGCAGCATTGTCGCAAACCTTCCCAAATTCGCGTTTGCCAGACTATGATAGCAGTTCCTTGAAGATACCGTTCCCTGCCAAAAGTGTCTCGTGTGTTCCGTCTTCCACCAATTGACCCGAGTCGAAGACGACAACGCGATCGAACATCATCGCCATTGCCGGATTCGTCACGACACACACAATTGCCGGCGAATGACCGTCGCGTCTGGCTTCCTCTAGCACGTTTCGCAGCACCTTATCTTGTACACGCTGGTCGAGCGCCGATAGCGGCCGGTTGAGAATGAGAAAATCGGGGCGCTTGAGCAGGGCCCGGGCAACATCGAGCTTCTGTCGCTGTCCACCGGTCAGCCGCCTGCCGCCTGAGCCGACATTGAAGTCCAGGCCGACATCCAGAAGCTCGGCATAAAGCCCCAGTTCGTCAAGAATGTCATAGACGATGGAGCGTATGCGGTCCGGCGCGTCGGGATGGTTGGTGCCCACACGCCCGAACAGGACATTATCCATGACGGTGGCCGCGGCAATGTATTTGGCAGGATCATACCGTTCGATCGCATTTTGCAGCTCGGGCGGCAGGTTTTCATAGAACCGGTTGCGTGCAGCGACGATCTTGCTCATCAGTTCGTCGCTCAGCAGGCCGAAGCGGTGCCGGGGCTCGATATAGGCAAAGCTCAAGGCGACGATCATGGCGCGGTCGTTCTCCGAAACCGCCTCGTGGGGACGATTCTTGAGCCGTTGCAGCAAGGTTTCGTAGGCGGGTATCTCCTCGGCGCTCATGAAGGCGAGCTGCTGGAAGAACTGGTGATCGGGCGGCAGGTCGGCAAACAGCTCGATCGCCTGTTCGGCGATCTCCATGCCCATTTCGTAGAGCGTGTGGTCGAGGCCGGCTTGCCTCAGAATGGAAGCAAAATAGGGATTGGCCGCCAGAGCCTTGTCGGCCAGTTCGGGGCCGGCGGCAGCGCCGAAGAGCAGATTTTGGCCGATTGTTGCTTCCTTGTTGTAGGCGCCCGGTTCGAAAGCAACCACCAGTCCGCTCAGTCCTTCGTGCTCCAGCCGGGTTCGCAGCGCCGCACGCAGTTCGACGATCCGCCTGGCAAGCTCCGTGTGACGCGTGAGGTCGGCCGAAGAGCGCAAGCCAAGATCCAGAATGTCGCGCGACAGAACAACCGCGTCGAGCACCCGGCGCACGGCTTCAAAGAGATCGTGCGGGCCGGTAGCGCCGGCTGAAGCATAGTTGATCCAGTCGCTGTGGATATCAAGATCCGGATTGCCCGACCGGCGCGCCTCGTCGATATTCCAGCGGTGCTGGTCTGCCGCGGCGCCGTCATAAGGCACCGTTGTCAGCGGCGCATGCTTCAACCCGTAGAGCAGGTTATCCCGGAGGCTTGCCTGGAACAGGAAAACATCCGACGAGGCATAGGACATGCGCCGGCCGGTCACTGCTTCGGGGAGTTCAAGCAGGTCATCGGCGCCCGAAGCGACCCTTCCGCTGTCCGGCCGGTTCAGCCGCGCGAAGGCTTCTGCAAGCGCCTCAGCTCCACCTGTTGCGGTACTGACCAGCGCCACCGTCTCACCCGGCTTGATCTGGAGGGAGATACGGTTGAGGAGCATTGCACCGCCATCGTCTGCTATGGACAGATTGATCGCCGCCAGAGGACTGGTCATCGGAGCGGGATCGTCGATCGTCACCGCCCCGATTGTCGGCGCGATGAGACCCTCGACGGTGAACTGTTCAACGACCTGCTGATATTTGACCTGGACATCCTGCCGATCCTGATCCCAGTCGATCAGTTCCTTCATCGGTCCGGGCAGGTCCTTGTAAGCGCCGATCACGGCCACGAGTTGGCCGACGTCCAGCCGCCCCTGGATGACCAGATACCCGCCGACCATGTAGAACAGAAAGGGCGTGAGCTGCGCGAGAAAATTGTTGAGGAACTTCACCATGAATTTCCATTGGTAAAGATCGAAGCGGATCTTAAAGATGAGCCCCAGCCGGGCAGCTATGTCGGCGCGCTCGTAGTTTGATGTATCGTGGACGTGAACCGCGCCGATGCCGTCGACGATTTCGCCAACCCGGCCCGAAAGCGCGCGCGCCGTCAACTGCCGTTGACGCCCGAGCACGATCAGCCGCCGCCGCATTCGCGGGATGAGTACGATCTGGATCGCCACGATCACCACCGCTATCATTCCGAGCCAGAAGTTCTGGACCATGATGAACAGCATGGCCGTCAGCGCCTGGCCGCCGAGCAGTACCGGCTGCAGGAAGGCATCGCCGATGAAGCCGCCCAGCGGCTCCACCTCGTCCTTCACCATGGTCGCCACTTCGGCGGATTTCACCCGCTTGAAGTAAAGCGGCGGAAACCGCAGCACACGATCGATCAGATCGAAGCGGATACGCCGCAGCATGCGTTCGCCGAGGCGACCCTTGTAGGTGTTGATGTAGAGTTTGAACAGGCCGTTGATGATGACCAGGAGGAGGAACACAAGGCTCAGGGCAAGCAGCGTCTCCTTGCGGTCGAGCTGAAAACCGGAGAAGAACTGGACCTCTCCAATGAACGGCAGGTTGTAGTGCAGCCTCATGAATGGCTGGGTCGCGCC
Organism: Mesorhizobium helmanticense; assembly: GCF_003034915.1. Lineage (GTDB taxonomy): Bacteria > Pseudomonadota > Alphaproteobacteria > Rhizobiales > Rhizobiaceae > Mesorhizobium > Mesorhizobium helmanticense. The sequence goes on from NZ_PZJX01000018.1 coordinate 33,454, forward strand.
CGGTTGCTCGAAGCCCTTACCTTGGATCGGGCCGTTGACGATCAGCTTCGGCAGGTCGAAGGACATGAAATACGGGATCATCGAAAGCACGACGATCATCAATATCCAGAGTTGCTGCTTCTTGGTGTGCGTCCAGATATAGCGGGCTAGGCTGGGTTCCATATGCGACTGTGGGCCCTTCAGTTGGAAGGATGCGGGATGTAAAAGCACCTGCTGGCGAGTGGCGTATCAGCAATTTCTTCGTCGCCAACGACCAGCTCGAAGCTGCAGTGCCGGGGGATTGTCCTGCGCTCCAACAGTTCGCGGCTTCCGTAGGGTTTTGGCGAATAGCCGAGCACGAGGCCGCAGCTGCGCGGCTGGTGCTGGCGGATGCACGCCGATGGTCCGGATAGATGCAACAGGCTCTCTCCGGCACCGGGCAATGGCGAAGCGGCTTGCAGCATAATCACGTCCGCGGATCAAACAGCCTTGCGGGAGGCAAGATTGCGTCGCCCGAAATCCCAACATACAAGACGAATATGATGGATGTCACGCAACCGCGCAATGCCGGCATGGACGGGCACGAGCAAGCCCTGGACCTCACACGAGGAATTGCTGCCTATGTCAAATGCCCTCTCGTGGCAGGGCTGGCGCGCGTCATCGCCAAACATCCGAAGGCCGATATCGCCAACGCCTTCAACCACAAGCAGGTCGCCTGCAAGATGTGGGCGCTCGACAGGCTGTTCGAAAGCTGCGGCGGCCGGTTCGGACGCATATGGATTCTGGGTGGATGGTACGGCGTATTGCCGGCAATGCTATTCAACGACGCCCGCTTCGACATCGCGGCGGTCGATAGCATCGACATTGATCCCGAAGTCGCGCCGGTCGCCCGGACCCTCAACCGGGAAGCCGGCGACCGGTTCCGGGCGCTGACGGCAGACATGTATGCACTTGACTATGCGGTCGGGCGGCCCGACCTTGTGGTCAATACGAGCTGCGAGCACATAGCCGATCTGGGCGCCTGGCTTGCTCTGCTTCCGCAGGGCACGAATGTGCTGCTGCAATCGAACGATTATTTCAGCGAGCCGACGCACATCAACTGCGTGGCTTCACTTGCAGCCTTCGAAGCCATGGCGACGCTGCGGGAGGTGCGTTTTTCCGGCGAGCTGCCGACAAAAAAATATACGCGCTTCATGCTGATTGGAACTGTCTAATGCATTTCGCCTAAAAAGGGCGGTGCAGTTTCGGAATAAAAACAAGGGCTTGAAGCGGGTCACGCCAATCTCAGACGAGATGCGCGTTAGCATCTATCGATCGTGAACTTTTCCGGAACCGGGCCCTGCCTTTAGGGACCATGTTCGGTACCGCTCGCGCAGGATTTGCGCCGAGCGACGCGCGCCTTCCAGATCGAGACGATGCACGGAAGGCGGCGGTCCTGCCAGCGCCTGTTCGATCGCTTGCGCCAAGCCTTCAGGCGTCAGGTTCTTTTCCATCAGCACCGTTGCAAGACCGAGTTCTTCGAGCATCAGGGCGCGAAACGTCTGTTCGGTTTCCCCGCCGGCTGCAAATGGAACGAGCAAGGAGCGACAGCCCGCGCGCAGGACATCGCAGACCGTGTTGTAACCCGCCTGCGAGACTGACAGGCGGGCGCCGGTCAGCAGGCTGGCGAAATCCTCGCGGAACCGGAAGATGGACAGGCCCGGCGTAGCATCGCATGCGATCGCGTCAAACTCGTCCTTCGGCAGGTTTGGTCCGGTGATCAAACACCATTTCCAAGCGTTGTTGGCATTCCGCGCCGCTGTGATGGTGGAACTGACAAGGCTCTTTCCGGCAGCCCCGCCGCCAACCGACACCAGAACGTCGAAGCGCTCGGAGGCCGGGGCTGGTGGCGGCGCGGCAACCAGCCCTGTGTAGGTGACCTCGGCCCTGATCGCCGCAGCCAGTGGGAATGTCTTGTCGATGGTTGCGAAAGACGGATCGCCGTGGACCATAACAAGGTCGAAATGCCGGTTGATGAGATCGATCGTTTCCTCGTTTCGGCCCGGCTTGACGCGTTCCTGAAGGATATCACGCACGGACGTCACCAGCAGCGGTCTGGGCGACGTCGCGTCGATGGCCTCGATCAGCGGCAAGAGTTCGAAACGCATCTGCCGGCGTCCAAATGGAAACGCCTCGACAATGACGATATCAGGCCTGCAATCCCGGAATGCCTGCAGCAGCATCTCTGAACGCGATTTCTTGAAATCATCGTCGATGGGTTTGCCCTGCAGGTCGACAAGTCCGGAAAATCCTTCATCACCGGAGGTGACGGGTGGCAGGGTTACAGATTTTGCACCCGGTCCCGGAAACCCCGCAATGGGCGCTCCGCCGGTCACGACGGTTACGTCAAACCCGTCATCGACCAGAGCCGCCGCAATGCGGCTGGCGCGCGCGAGATGGCCGATACCGAGCAGGTGCTGGACATAGAAGAAAGCGCGCAGCCGCTTCATTCGGCAGCCCGCCACTCCCGCTCGAACAGTTCCTTGAGCTGTCCAATGCTTGCCATATGATCGAAATTGCCGCGCACGCGCCGCTCTGCGGTGTTGCCGAGGCGGGCGCGTAGCACGGGATCGCGGATCAGGTGCTCCAGCGCCTGTGCCAGGGCAATTGGGTTTTCCGTCGGAACCAGCAGCCCGGTTTCATCCGGCGATAAAAGCTCCGGCACGCCGGAAATATCGGTCGACACGCAGGCAAGCCGCTGGCTGGCCGCCTCCACCAGAACATTCGGCAGACCGTCCCGGTCGCCATTCGCGGTGATCCTGCAGGCTAGGGCGAAGATGTCGGCGCGGCGGTAGTGCTCAAGCACCTCCTCCTGCGCAAGCGCGCCTTTCCAAGAGACGCGACCATCCAGGCCGAGCTTTTGCGCCAGCGCCTTGATCCGTTCCAGTTCCTCGCCACCGCCGATATGCTCGAAACGCCACGCCAGATCACCAGGCAACAGCGCAAGGGCCTCCAGCAAGGTATCGTAACCTTTCTTTTCAACGGCGCGCCCGACACTCAGAACGACAACCGGTTCGTCCGGCGCCGAGCCGTCACGCTGTTTTCGGGCCTCGCCGAAACTGCCGAAGCGATCAAGGTCGAGCCCATGATAGCTCAGATGCACGGACGAGTTGCCGTTAGCGAGTTTTTTCAGACGGTCGAAGCCGGTTTTCGTGCAAGTGACCGTCCAGCGCGCCGAGGAAAGCTTGTCAGCCAAGTCCCAGTCCGCCGAAGTCCAGATGTCCTTGGCATGGGCCGAGCAGCTCCAGGGCAGGCCACGAAGCTGGCTGGCATAGCGCGTCACCGACGCCGGCGTGTGGGCGAAATGTGCATGCAGCCAGCCCGCGTCTTTCGGCCATTCGGCCGCCAGCACGAGCGCCTGTCCGAAGCGGCGCACGCGATTGCGCGTAAAGTCGCGGGGGATATCGGTAGCCAGCAATCCAAGCGCGCGCCAGAAGCCCGGCCGCAGCAAACAAGCAAACAGCGAGCGCACCACGCGCAGCGGCTCCTCATGCAGATATTCCGGCAGATAATGGACGGGCGCTTTGATCTCGTCATGCACGGGATGGCGTTTTGCGTCGGTCGGCCGCCTTAGCGCGACGAGTATCAGCTCGAACCCCGCACGCTCCAGACCGAGCAGTTCCTGCGCGATGAAGGTTTCCGACAGCCGCGGATAGCCCTTCAGAACCACGACGATCTTGCGACGTTGCAATTCAGTTCATGCCTTCGATGACCGAAAGGTGGTGGCCGGCCCGCCGTTCGAGCAGTTCCGCGACGATCTCGGATATATGAGGCAGCCCTTCCATCGTTAGATGCGGATTGCTCTGCGATGGGCGGGGCCGGTCCGGCAGCACCTCCAGGGCATCGGCAAACCGCTGGGTATCTTCGGCTTCTTCCGGCAAAAGCATCTCGACGAGGCCGAGTTCGGCCGCGCGCCGCGCGCGGATCAGTTGTTCCTCGCGGGGCTTGACGCGCGGCACGATCAGCGCCGGCTTGTCGAAAGACAGTATCTCGCAATAGGTGTTGTAACCCCCCATCGCCACCACCGCCTTGGCGCCGGCAATCAGCTCTTCCATGCGGTTATCGAACTCGATCATCTTGATATAGGGGATCTTGGACCCCTTCTTGAGCAGCTTGTTGCGCTTGCGCGCCGGCATGTAAGGCCCAAGCACGATCAGCGCCCTATGCCGCAAGTGCGGATCCTGCTGATAGGCATCGATGACGTTGTGGATCAAGTCCCCGCCGTCACCGCCACCACCGGTGGTAACGAGGATATAGTCGCCCTCGGGCCGGTGGCCGGGCAACTCGTTCTTCTGCAGACTCCGTTGCAGGAAACCGACGAACTTCATCTTTGCCCTGACAGCGGGCGGGACATCCAAGCCGGTCAACGGGTCGTAGAAATCCGGCGGACCATAGGCCCAGACTTTGTCGTAGAACAGGCCTATCTTGCGCATCACATCCCTGCGTGCCCACTCAGCTTCGAGCAGATGCGGCGCGTCCATCACCTCGCGCAGGCCTAGTACGAGCGTGGTGCCCCGCGTCTTGAGGTAGGACAGAGTGTCCTCGATTTCACCACGCAGGCCGAGCGGTTCCTTGTCGACGATGAAGATATCCGGCCGGAAGGTCTCGGCCGTGTGACGGATGATCGACTGGCGCATCCTCAGCGTCTCATGAAGATCGATATCCTTCTCCAGCGAGGTGTATTCGCCGTTGCGCAACTTGATGACGCTGGGGATCTTCACGAAGTCGACACGGGCGCGGTAGTCGAAGGCGCCAGCGATAGTCGCACCCGAAATGATGAGAACCTGAAGTCCGCGGAAATCCTCGACCAGCGAATGCGCGATCGTCCGGCAGCGCTGCAAGTGGCCGAGCCCGAACGTGTCGTGGCTGTACATGAGAATTCGAGCGTTTTGTGCGTGCTGGGTCATTGTTGAACGTCTTTTAGAATTCTCGCCTTGAGGACCATGGGCGACCCCGCACGAAACCATCCTCGCGGGCTGCCGGCCTGTTTTGAAACATGGGGGCGCAATTTACAATCCGTATTACCCAAGAGGGTCCAAGGATGACGCTCTTCTTAATAGTGCCTTCAAGCTGATCGTCGTTCGCTATAGAAGCCATCCCTCTTGATTCCAATAAGCTCCGGTCTCTCCGAGCTCCATTTGGCTTCGGAGCGGTGAAGGCGAATGCCGCTATCCTGCCAATGCACCTAATTGCTAGATCGGCATACGAAAGGACAAGGTCGCCGGGCGGCGCATATTGCTATAGAACTCACTTCACGCCCCATTGCTCTCGGTCTTGAGGACCAAAGGTGCTGCCCATCAATATCTTGACGGGCGATCTGATTATGATTCACCCCCAGAACTGAGCCATCTATCGCCCAGGCTAGCCGGAAATTCGGCAGGAATCGAGTGGATACCCGCGCTCACGATACGCCACCTGCAGTAGGGTGTGTGCAATACCGGTTGCTCGTCGATCGCGATGGCTTCTGGCTAACGCCTTAGCTGGGGCGGTGACGGTACTTTTCGAGAAGGCTTGGGCCCGCTATCGAATGCCGCAAAGTGCAAAATCGCCCGATTGATCCCGCCCCCGAAAACATCGATTGATGCCCCTTACATCTCGGTCACGAACTTCGTCCGCAGGTAGGCGTCGAGGCCTTCGATGCCGCTCTCCGAGCCGTAGCCGGATTCGTTGACGCCGCCGAATGGTGTTTCCGGCGTCGACACCATCATGTGGTTGACGCCGACCATGCCGGCCTCCAGCGCCGCCTCGGTTTTCTGCGCGAGGCTAAGATTGCGGGTGAAGACAAAGGAGGCCAGGCCGTAAGGCAGCGAATTTGCCCGCTGGATCATGTCGTCGAAGGTTGAGAAGGTGGTGGTCGGCGCGATCGGCCCGAACGGCTCCTCCGCCATGATGCGCGCGGTGTCCGGCACGTCCTTCAGCAAGGTCGGCGCATAGAAATAACCCTTGTTGCCGATCCGCTTGCCACCGGTGACGACGCTCGCGCCCTTGGCCGTCGCATCGCTGACGAAACCGTCCATGGCGTCCAGCCGCCGCGGCGCGATCATCGGGCCCATCTGCACGTTTGCGTCGAGGCCGTCGCCGATCTTGAGTTTTTGGGTGCGCGAGGCAAACCCGTCGATGAAGCGGCCATAGACGGCCTCATGCACGTAAAAGCGCGTCGGCGAGGTGCATACCTGGCCGGCATTGCGGAACTTGAAGGCGACGACCGTATCGAGCGTCTTGTCGAGATCGGCGTCCTCGTAAACGATGACGGGGGCGTGGCCGCCCAGCTCCATGGTGCAGCGCTTCAGCGTATCCGCCGCCTGTTTCTGCAACAGTTTCCCAACGGCCGTCGAGCCGGTCAGCGAGACCTTCTTCGGGATCGGCGAGGCGATCAGATAGGACGAGACCCTGGCCGGTTCGCCGAAGACGATGTTGAGCACGCCCGCCGGCACTCCTGCGTCCTGGAAGCAGCGGGCGATGGCGACCGCGGTTCCCGGCGTTTCCTCGGCCGGCTTCAGGATGATCGAGCAGCCGGCGCCGAGCGCGCCGGAAATCTTGCGGATGACATTGCTGGCCGGAAAATTCCAGGCGGCGAAGGCGACAACCGGCCCGACCGGCTCCTTGAAGACCATCTGCCGCACGCCGGGCAGCCGGGCAGGGACGATGCGTCCGTAGGCGCGCTTGCCTTCTTCCGCATACCAACGGGTTGCATCGGCGGCGAATTGCACCTCGCCGGTGGCCTCGGCCAGCGCCTTGCCGTTCTCCATCGTCAGTATGCGGGCGATGGTGTCCTTGCGCTGCTCGATCAGGTCGGCGGCGTTGCTCATGATCGCCCAGCGCTGCATCGCGGTCATGGTCTTCCACAACTTGAAGCCTTTGGCTGAAGCGGCAAGAGCGCGGTCGAGATCGGCTTCCGTGGCATGCGGCACGGTTGCCAGCACCTCCTCGGTGGCAGGATTGATCAACGGTTCGGACTTGCCGTCCGACCCCTGACACCACACGCCATCAACCAACAGCTCGATCTTCTCTGGATACATTTCTAGTCCTTTCAAATCCGGCGGTCCTTGCAAATCCGCTTGCGGGTTGCCCGTCAAAAGAAGATGACCGCAACGACTTGACTTGTACAGTGTATACAATATGGTGTCGACATGATTTTAGCGCGCATCCAAAAATTGTCGGCGGCCATTCCCGAGAATCTCGCCGAGATGCTTGAGGAAGAGATCATCTTCGGCCGGCTCAAGTCCCTGGAGCGATTGACCGAGGAAATGGTGGCTGAGCGCTATGGCGTCAGCCGGTCGCCGGTGCGTGAAGCTTTGCGGCTGCTTGAGCGCGACGGCCTGGTGATGCGCGAGGCCAGGCGTGGCATCTGGGTCTCGCCGATGTCGCAGCGTGACTTCGATGAGGTCTATATGTGCCGCATCGAGCTGGAAGGGCTGGTCGCCAAGCAGGCCGCCGAATCCGCTGACATCGCGAAGAAAGCCGAGTTCAAGATACTGCTGTCCGAGCTGAAGGAAGCACAGTCCAGGAACGACGCCCGGCAGTTCTTCATCGTCGACGTGCGCGGTTCCTTCCTGACCTACAGCCTGGCCGGCAACAGGACCCTGACGCGCCTGCTGGGCGGGCTTGAAAAGCAAGCCTTGCGGTATCGCTATCACGCCTATGAGCAGGATCCGAAGATCATCCAGCTGTCGCTGGACGACACGGCTCGCATCTATGACGCGATCACCGCGGGCGATGGCGAAAACGCCAAGGCGATGACCGAAAACCTCATCCGGGAAATCTGGCAGAGCATGCGGGCCGGCATTCGCGACGCCTTCGGAGAGGGCTAGTTCGTGTCAACCTTCTCGTCAGCGTTCAGCGTCATCGATTCCCACACCGCCGGCCACCCCACGCGCGTCATCCTGAGCGGCATTCCAAAACTCTCGGGTTCGAGCGTGCGGGAGAAGCGGGATCATTTTCGCCTGCGCTTCGATCATCTTCGCCCGGCACTGCTGCACGAGCCGCGCGGCCATGCCGCCATGGTCGGTCTCGTGCCGGTGACGTCTGATATCGCCGACTACGGCGCCTTCTTCATCTCGTCCTACGTCTATCTCGACATGTGCGGTCACGGCACGATCGGCCTTGCCAGGACACTGGCCTTCACCGGCCAGATCTCCGTCGAAACAGGCGACAGCTTCACGCTGGAAACGCCGGCGGGCATCGTGACTGTTCATCTGATCTGGAGTGAAGACGGCTCGCTGGACCGGGTGCGGATAGCCAATGTCCCGAGTTATGTCGGGCTGGAGCATCTGAGTGTCTCCGTCGAAGGCCTCGGCAAGGTCGATGCCGCGATTGTCTATGCCGGCATGTGGTACGCTTTGGTGGACGCCGCGCCACTCGGTTTCAAGCTGGCTTCGGAGAATGCGTCGGCTCTGATGCAGGCGGGCGCCGGGATCAAGGACGCAATCAAGGCCGCAACAGAGGACTTGCCGCTGCTGACAGGCGCGGCCGCACCGAGCGTGCTGTTCTACGAAGCCGACAGCGAACATTCGGCGACGCATTTCCTGGTCCTGGAACGCAACAAGTTCGACCGCTCGCCCTGCGGCACCGGGACGTCGGCGCGCCTGACCTATCTGCTTGCGAAGGGGCTGATCAGCTCAGACCAGACCTACCATGCCAGGAACATCTTCGGCATTCCGTTCGAGGCGCGCCTGCAAAGGCGCGTCGAGGAGCAAGGCCGCGAGGCGATGATCACCGAGATCGAAGGCTCTGCCTTCATCACCTCGACCCAGACAATCTACTTCGAGAAGAGCGACCCTCTCTCGAAGGGATTTCTAGCCCGGTAATCACCAACAAACTCAGAAAGGGGAATGATATGAAATTCACAGTAATGCGTACGTTCATGGCCGCCTTGACCATTGGCCTCGGCCTGCTCACGGCGCCGATCGCCGCTTCCGCGGACGACAATCCATCCGCCGTCATCGACCAGATCCGCGCCAGCGGCGTGCTCAAGGTTCCGGTGATGACGGGCGAGGAGCCGGGCTACATCAAGGACCCGGCGACGGGCCAGTGGAGCGGCTTCTACTACGAGTTCCTGGGCGAGATCGCGACCCAGCTCGGGGTCAAGCTCGAGCCGGTCGAGACGACCTGGGGCAATCTGGCCGCCGACTTCCAGTCCAACAAGATCGACATCGCCATTGGCGTCAATCCGAACCCGAAGCGCGGTCTTGTCGTCGATTATCTGTGGGAGCCGCTGTTCACCGACGCCTGGGCTGTGCTGACGCCCCCCGATAAGCCGGTCAAGACCTGGGCCGAGCTCAACTCGCCCGACAAGACCGTCGTCGTCCAGAAGGGCAGCACCATGCAGGTCGTCGCCGAAGCCCTGTTGCCGAAAGCCAAGATCACGCCGGTCGAAGATCGTGGCCTGGCGCTGATGGAACTCCAGGCTGGCCGCGCCGATGGCGTTGTGCTTTCCATCTTCGACGCGCTGCAGATCACCAACCAGAAGATCGGCAATGTCTCGCTGCCGGAGCCGATCCTGCGCAATCCGGCAACGCTGGCCGTCGCCCGCAAGCCGGGCAATGCCGGCTTCATCAACTTCCTGACCAACTGGATCTTGCAGGAGCGCTCGCTCGGCCTTGCGCAGGGCAAGCTTGCCCGCTCGTGGGAAGCCCGCGGCATCGACCTGTCGATCCTTCCGGCGGGGTTCTCCTTCTGATCGCAACAGCCTGACCGCCGCCTGGTGCGGCGGTCAGGCCACCACTGGACGTGCATCGAACCAGTGAGGACGCCATGTTCGACTATACAGTCATAACCAACAATATCGGGCTGCTCTGGCAAGGCCTCCTGATGACGCTCTACTTCACCGTCATCACGATCGCTGCCGGCATGCTGATCGGCCTGCTCGTCGGGCTCATCCAGCTGAGCACATTTAAGCCGCTGGTGATCCTCGGCCAGATCTATGTCGAGTTCTTCCGCAACATTCCGCTGCTCGTCACGCTTCTGTGGGTGTATTACGCCTTCCCGATTTTCGCCGGCATCAACGTTACGAAGTTCTGGGCCGGCTTCATCGGGCTGAGCTGCTACGTCGGCTCGTTCTACGCCGAAATCCTGCGCGCCGGCGTCCAGTCGGTCGATCCCGGCCAGACGGATGCGGCGACAGCGATCGGCATGTCCTATGGCCAGCGCATGCGCCGCATCATCCTGCCGCAGGCCTTCCGCAAGATGATCCCGCCGCTGGCGGGCCAGTCGATCATCCAGATGAAAAACACCACGCTGCTGTCGATGATAACGGTTCCGGACCTCCTCTATCAGGCCAGCTATATCTCGAGCTTCACCTATCGGCCGATGGAAGTTTACACCGCCGTTGGCGTCATCTTCCTGATCATCCTGATTCCGCTGACGCTGCTGTCCCGGAAACTCGAAAAGAGCGGGAGCCTCAAATGAGCATCAGCGAGCCAAGCGCCGCCACCGACAAGGGCGGCAAGCCTGTCCTGCGGCTGGACGGCATCTGCCTCAAGTTCGGCGACAAGCGTGTGCTGAACGGCATCGATCTATCGGTCGTGGAAGGCGAAGTGGTGGTGCTGATCGGCGCCAGCGGATCGGGAAAGACCTCGCTGCTGCGCTGCATCAACCTGCTCAACGTGCCGACCAGCGGCAGCATCGTCATCGATGACGAGACGCTGTTCGACAGGCAGGCCGATGGCAAGGGCGCCCAGATACCGGCCCAGGAAGTCAACCGCATCCGCTCCAAGACCGGCATGGTCTTCCAGCAGTTCAATCTGTTCCCGCACATGACGGCGTTGGACAACGTCATGGAAGGTCCGGTCGTCGTCAAGAAGGAGCCGAAAGAGCAGGCACGCCAGAAGGCGCTGCAACTGCTTGACCTCATGGGGTTGGCGCAGCACGTGCAAAAGCATCCGCGCCAGCTTTCCGGTGGTCAGCAGCAGCGCGTTGCGATCGCGAGAGCCATGGCCATGCAGCCGAAGGTGATGCTGTTCGACGAGCCGACCTCCGCACTCGATCCAGAACTGGTCGGCGAAGTTATGAAGGCGATGGTTGAACTGGCCAGGAGCGGCATGACCATGGTGATCGTCACCCACGAACTGGGCTTTGCCTTCGAGGTTGCCGATCGGGTCGTGTTTCTCGATCAGGGGCTGGTCGCGGAGCAGGGGCCGCCGGCCAAGGTGCTGCTGCATCCCGAACATCCGCGTCTGAAGACATTTGTCGGACGCTTCCATGAATCGGCGGATCTGCTTCGCCCGTTCCTCGAGGCGCGTGAGGCCGAGAAGGTGTGCTGAAGGCACGCCGCGTTGCGCAAAACAGTCAAGCGGTCGTCGTCGAATGCGCCCCCCCTTTCGAGCTGGCCGCAAAAGGAAAGATATCAATGACGCTGAGTTTCGATCCGGCCACAATCGCCGTTCCCAAGGGCCATCATATTGGCGGCCGGTCCATTGAACTACCGGGCAGGGAGATCGAGGTTCTTCGCCCTTCCGATCTCCAGCCCATGGGCATCATCACCGATGGCGGCGAAGCGGCAGTGCAGCAAGCCGTCGATGCCGCCAAAAAGGGACTCGCACAGAGCCGCTGGGCGAAGATCGCGCCACGCGATCGCGCCGCCGCGCTCATGCGCTTCGCGGCGCTGATCGAAGAGAATGCAACCTATCTCGGACAGCTGGAGGCGATGGGATCGAGCCGGCTGATCTCGATGACGATTGCCCGCGACGCGGTGCGCACCGCCGGCGTCGTTCGCTACTACGCCGAGTTCTGCGACAAGATCGAAGGCACGGTCACCTCGACCGAGGCGAATGCGCTGAGCATGGTCAAACACGAGCCCTATGGCATTGTCGGCGCGATCGTTCCCTGGAACTTCCCGATGATCACCGCGGCCTGGAAATTCGCCCCGGCGCTGGCCGCCGGCAACGCCGTGGTGATGAAGACGTCGGAACTGACCCCGCACAGCCTGCTGGCGCTAGCGGAGCTTGCCGCCAAAGCCGGGGTTCCAGCGGGCCTGTTCAATGTCGTCAATGGCTACGGCCACACAACGGGGGCGGCGATCGTGCGCCATCCCGATATTCTGAAAATCTCCTTCACCGGTTCGACGCAGACCGGTGCCGCCATCATGACGCTGGCCGCCCAGTCCGGCATCAAGCCGGTCACGCTCGAGCTCGGCGGCAAGAGCCCACAGCTGGTGCTGGCCGATGCCGGCGATATCGATGTGGTGGCCGGCCGTGTCGCTGCCGCCTTCATGGACAATGCCGGCCAGGTCTGCACGGCGGGTTCGCGGCTGATCGTCGAGGACAAGATTGCCGACCAGCTTGTCGAGCGCGTCATCGCCCGCACCAAGGCGATCAAGGCGGGACCGACCTGGGACGAAACCACGACCTTCGCGCCGATCATCAGCCGCAAGCAGCTCGAGCGCATCGATACGATGGTCCGCGCCAGCATCGGTGAGGGCGCTTCCGTGGTCACCGGCGGTACGGTGCTGGAAGGCCGCAACGAGGGCAGTTTCTACGCGCCGACGATCCTGGAGAATGTCTCCAACGACAATATCGGGTTCAAGGACGAGTTTTTTGGTCCGGTACTGACGGTACGGACCTTTGCCGATATCGAGGAAGGCCTCGTCCAGGCGGCGCATCCGATCTACGGACTCGCCGCCAGCGTCCACACCACGGATTTGAAGAAAGCGCTCAAGGCAGCGGATTCGATCGAAGCCGGCATGGTCTGGATCAACCAGCACGGACGCGGCCCGGAGTTCACCTACCCGGCCGGCGGCTACAAGGGTTCCGGCTTCGGCAAGGATATGGGCCGTGCCGGCATCGAGGCGTTCCTGCGCCAGAAGGCCATCTGGGCCAATTACGCCTGAGCGAGCGCAAGCACATGCAATTCGACTACATCATCGTCGGCGGCGGCTCGGCGGGCGCCGTGCTCGCCAGCCGCCTCTCGGAGAACGGCGCGAAGCAAGTCGCGCTTTTCGAAGCCGGACCCGACACACCGCCGGATGACGTCCCGGAGGTGATCGCCGACAGCTATCCCGGCCTTTCCTATTTCGACCCGAAATACCATTGGACGGAACTGCGCGTCTTCAACCGCTCGCCGAAACAGAACGCGCAAGTGGTCAAGACGGCCAAGCTCGAACAGGCCAAGGTGATGGGCGGCGGCTCCAGCATCAACGGCCAGTTCGCCGTGCGCGGAATGCCGCATGACTATGACGAATGGGAAGGTCTCGGCCTGCCCGGCTGGGGATGGGACGGCATGCTGCCCTATCTCAAGAAGCTGGAACGCGATCTCGATTTTGATGGCGAACTTCACAACAAGAGCGGGCGGATTCCGATCCGCCGCGTCTTTCCGCAAGACTGGGCCGGCTTCACCAGATCCGTCCTCAGCGTGACGGAAAGCGAGTACCCCTACCGGCCGGACTACAATGGAAGTTTCGAGGACGGCTCGTTCCCGCTGCCTTTGTCGAACGAGAACGACCGCCGCGTCTCGACCGCAATCGGCTATCTCGACGCCGAGGTGCGGGCCCGCAAGAACCTGCACATCTTCGCCAATGCGTTCGTTGAGCGATTGGTGACGGAGGGAACGCGCATCACCGGTGTCGAGGCCACGATCGCTGGCCGCACGACGATCTACAACGCCAACGAGACAATCGTTTCAGCCGGCGCCCTGCATTCGCCAGCGATCTTGCTTCGTGCCGGCATCGGGCCGGCGGCGCAGCTGAAGCGGCTGGGCATTGAAGTGGTCGCCGATCGCCCCGGCGTCGGTGAGAACCTGACCGATCATCCGCATATAGCCGTCGGCGCGCATTTCAAGAAATCCGCACGGCTCAAGCCCGGTCAGCGCCGCCACATCTTCCTGGGTGTGAGATACTCTTCCAACTATGCCGGCTGCCATCCCGGCGACATGCTCCTGATGCCGGTCAACCGTGCCGGCTGGCATCCGCTCGGCAAGGCGATGGGCGCGCTCAATGTCTGCGTCAACAAATCCTATTCGCGCGGAACAGTCACCTTGAAGTCGGCGATCCAGACTGACGAGCCGATCGTCGATCTGAATATGGCCTCCGATGGTCGCGACCTGATGCGCCTGGTCGATGGCTTCAAGCGCATCTGCAGGATCATGCAATCGCCCGATGTCCAGCAGCACGTCAACACCTGGTTCCTGGCCGGCTACAGCGACGAGGCGCGCGCGCTCAGCGTGCGCAAGCCGTCGAACTGGATCAAGACCGCGACCGCGGCCTACCTCTTCGACTACGCGCCGTTCTTCCGCGAGACCTTGCTCAAACGCAAGTTCGGCACCACCGATCGCATCCAGGCGATGCTCGGGAATGAAGAGCTGATCGCCGACTGGGTCAAGCAGTCCGTCTGGTCGGGCTGGCATGTCTCGGGCACTTGCAAGATGGGCGCCGACAGCGATCCTCTGGCAGTGCTCGACGCCGAGTGCCGTGTGCGCGGCGTGCAGGGTCTGCGCGTCGTCGATGCCTCGATCATGCCGACGATCATCGCCGCCAACACCAACATCACGACCATCGCCATCGCCGAAAAAGCGGCGGATCTGATTTTGAATTCCCGACAATAGCAAAGGACCTCAAGCTATGCGCAAGAACAAGGTGAAGGACATTTGGGCCGCCGGCGGCGAAGTGGTGACGGGCTGGCTCGGCATTCCGTCGTCGATCTCGGCGGAACTGATGGCTCAGCAGGGCTGGGACGCGCTGACCGTCGACCTCCAGCATGGCGCGACCGACTATGTCGACGCCGTGCCGATGCTGCAGGCGATCTCGACGACGGATACGACGCCGATGGTGCGCGTGCCGTGGAACGATCCTGCGATCATCGGCAAGGTACTCGATGCCGGCGCCTATGGCGTGATCTGCCCGATGGTCAACACGGCCGAGGAAGCGGATGCCTTCGTCAAGGCGTGCCGCTACTTCCCCAAGGGCGGCCGCAGCGTCGGCCCGCTGCGCGCTTCGCTCTATGCCGGCGCGGACTATTTCCAGCATGCCAACGACACCATTATCACCATGGCGATGATCGAGAGCGAGCAGGCGGTGAAGAACCTGGAAGACATCCTGAAGACGCCTAACCTCGACGCCATCTTCGTCGGCCCGTCGGACCTTGCGGTGACCATGGGCGAGGCGCCCGGTTTCGATCCGCGCTATCCGGCCGTCTACGAGGCGATCGAATACATCGCCGCCAAGTGCAAGGAGGCCGGCGTCATTCCGGGCATCCATTGCGGTTCGGTCGCCTATGGCGTCGACATGCGCAAACTGGGCTATCGCTTCATGGCCTATCTGTCCGACTTCCGCATGCTGCAGCAGATGGTGGCGCGGTCGCTGCCGGCCTTCCGTGCCGGGACGCCGAGCGCGATCGCGCCCTGATCGGCACAACGGATCGATCACCATGGCATCGACAGGCATACCGCGCGGCAAGGTGACGGTCATCGGCGCCGGCATCGTTGGCATCTGCACCGCGAACTACCTGCTCAAGCAGGGTTTTGCCGTAGAGGTGGTCGATCCGGCCTTGCCGGGCTCGGAGGAGCAATGCTCCTTCGGCAATGCCGGCGGCATCTGCCCGGGATCGTGCATTCCAAACTCGATGCCCGGCGTGCTTCGCAACGTGCCGAAATGGCTGATGGATCCGGAAGGTCCGTTGATCGTGCGGCTGGCCTATCTGCCGCACGCGCTGCCCTGGCTGCTGCGCTTCCTCGCCGCGAGCCGCAAGCCGCGTGTCGAGGAGATATCGGCGGCCATGCGCTCGCTGCACCGCTACACGTTCGAGTGCTATGAGCCGCTGATCAAGGCCGCCGGCTGCGAGGACCTGTTGCAGAAGCGCGGCCAACTCTTCGTCCACGAAACGGCGGACGGTCCGTCGAAGGGCGCCTATGGGCTCGGGCTGCGGCGCGAGCATGGCGTCAAGGTCGAGATCCTCGATGCCGACGAAATCCGCCAGCTCGAACCAGCCCTGGCGCCGATCTTCAAGAGCGCGGTCTATCTGCCCGAACAAGGGCAGTGTCCCAACCCCGGCCGGCTTGTCGCCAAGCTCGCCGAACATGCGGCACGTCAGGGCGCCCGCTTCATCAGGGCAAAAGTGCTCGGCTTCGATATGGGTCCCAATGGCCCGTCGGCGCTGCGGCTGGAAGGTGGCGGGCGCATGCCGGTCGAAACCGTGGTGCTGTGCGCCGGTGCCTGGTCCGGCGACCTTGCTCGCAAGCTTGGCGACCATATCCCGCTCGAGAGCGAGCGCGGCTATCACATCATGGTTAGGAGTGCCGATACCGGCCTGCGCATCCAGACCATTTCGGCCGACCGCAAGTTCGTCGCTTCGCCGATGGAGGATGGCCTCAGGATCGCCGGCAATGTCGAATTCGCCGGGCTGCAAGCGCCCGCGAACATGAACCGGGCGGATGTTCTCCTCAAGCAGGCTCGACCGATGTTCCGAAAACTGGAGGTCGGCGAGGTCACGCGCTGGATGGGGCATCGGCCAGGAACGCCCGACAGCATTCCCGTCATCGACCGGGCGTCGCGGGCCAAGAACGTCATCTACGCCTTCGGCCATGGCCATCAAGGCCTCATCGGAGGCGCCGTCACCGGCAAGATCGTGTCGCAACTTGCGGCCGGTTTGCCGCCGGCGATCGATCTGACGCCGTTTCGGGCGGATAGGTTCTGATCTTGGAGCGTGCTGCGTGCTGCTGTACCAGCAGGCCTTTCCGTTCTTGCATGGGGAAACGACGTGACCGCGAACACCAATATACAGGCCGTGGAGCAGATCGACGCGCAAAGCGTCTACGCCGTGTTGATCTGTGATCTGGTCGGCCTGCGTTTCGGATCCGACGGCAAGCCTGACACGAGCGAGGTGCGCGCACATATCAAGGCCAAGGGCGGCCGCTTCCACCGGTCCGCGCTTGGCGACAAGGCGGATCTCGAACGGGGCCGGGTGCATTTCTTTTACCAGCCGGACCTCAGCACACGGGAAGAACTGATCGAAGCCGCCGGCGACGGGCGCTATGACGCCGTCATCGCCGCCGCGACCTTCCTGCCTGCGGAGACCGTCTTTCCGCTGGCCGGCGTGCGGATCGGGGCCGGCACCGGAAATATGGGCTCACGCTCGTGGGGCGGCGGCAGCGGCGAGGGCGGCTCCGCGGTGCTGATGAACACGCCCGGCATCAACAGTCGCGCCACGGCGCAGATGGTGATGAAGGCGATCCTGAAGGTGCTGCCGGATCTTCCGGTCGACGTGCTTCACGAGCGAGTGGCGCGCGGCGCCTTCGACACCGGCAGGGAGCTGCGCGATTTTCCGACGCAGAAGCTCGAAGGCAAGACGATCGCGATCATCGGCTATGGCAATATCGGCCGCGAGGTGGCGAAGCTCGCCCGCGCCTTCGGCATGCGCGTGGTGATCCACGCACGGCCACGGCACCGCGACTGGATAGAAGCCGAGGGCATTGTCTTTGCGCCAGACCTCGTCGAAGCAGCTGACGGCGCCGATGTGCTGAGTGTCCATGTCGGGTTGGGCCAACAGGATACGCAGAACGGGCGCTACGCCAATGCCGGGCTCATTGGGGCGGACGTATTGTCCCGCATGAACAAGGGCGCGGTGCTCGTCAACTACGATCGCGGCGAGCTTGTCGATGCAGCGGCACTTGGCGATGCCCTGGAGACAGGGCGGATTCGTCATGCGGCGGTCGATGCTGACCTATTCAGGGATCCGTCGACCGGCAGCCTCTCCGGCCCGATGTTGCCTTATCTCGATCTGGTCGAGCGGCATGGCGATAAACTTGAACTCCTGCCGCACGCCGCGGCCGATACGGATCACCCGTCGCGCGTCGCCGGCGCCAAGCAGGCCGTGGACCAGATCTTCGACGTCATCTGCCGCCAATCGGTGACCAACGCAAAAGGCACCGTGCCGCCGGGGTACCTTTCCCTCGGAGTAACCACGCCCCCCGGCATCGGGCCGGTAACAGCCGGCGACCTGTTGAAGCTGACCGCTCAGGAATGCTCCGACCTCGCGGATATCTGCAAGCGGCAAGCCCGGCTCTGGAACGCTCTTTCAAACGCGCAGCCGGACGAGCGCGGCAAGATCGTCGCCAGCCGGGGCGAGGAACTTGTCCGGCTGATAAATCGCCTTTGCGTTGGTGTTGATAAATCGAACCTCAGAGGGCCATATCGCTAAACTGATTTTTCCCGGATAGCGACCCAGTGGGGCAGGGGAGAAGTGCCATCGCCCGCTTTTTCGCGCATGACGGTACTTCGTCCACTGAAGCATTCGCCTTGGCGAATTCACGTAGTTGTCCATTGTCGGGACTCGACCGCGGCTAGCGACCATCAGGCGTTCCATTCCTCGCAAGTTCTGCGCAGAAATCCAGGAAAGCGCGGGCCTTGGCCGCCGGGTGGCGGCGGGACGGGTGAATGGCAAAAAGCGGAAAGGTCTCGTCCGGCCAGTCGGGGAAGAGATCAATCAGCGCGCCGCTTGCGATCCAGTGCCCGATGCCCAAAGACATGACCTGCGCCACGCCGGCTCCTGCAAGACGGGCCTGCAGCATGGTGTTGACATCGGTCAGCAGGAGCGGCCCGCTCGTCGGGACAGGCAGGATCTGTTTGCCGCGCTGGAATTCCCATTCGAAAGGCCGTTCCGTGCGGGGATTGCGGAACTGAATGCAGGCGTGATCGGAGAGATCCTCCGGCTTTTTCGGCTTGCCAACGCTCCTTCGAGGACATCGTTGCTGCCTTCAGGGCTGAACTCGGCGGTATTGAGGACGGCGCGATCCCGCGAGAGGTTACCGCTGCGACGAGCCACGCCGACTTCGAGACCCGCATCAGGGAATATGAGAGTCGAAGCGGTTTCAGGCGCTTCAACAACTGGCGAGATTCGTTTAGCCTATGATCTGCTCTATTGTCTGATGAGCCGGCTGCACGACGAAGACGCATCCGCCCCGGCTCTCAAACTGGATGCCATGCTCCGTGCCTTGGCGAACTCGCAGCTGGGACGGTCGCTTGAGATCGACAAAAACCAGCATTGTACAAGCGCCAACGCAGAGGTAGGTGAAATGGAAACTTCAGGCGGATGGATGGTGGGCCGGCACGCTTGATTGTTCTTTTGTCAGGGCTCCATGGCTTCTGGTGACGTGATCTCGTTCGGACCATACCGCCTGATCCCGGCGCAGCGCCTCCTGTTGAGGGGCGAGGAGGCGGTCGATGTCGGCAGTCGAGCGCTCGATATCCTCATCGCGCTTGCGGAGGCCACTGGTGAGGTCGTTGGACAGCGCCAATTGATGGCCCGAGCCTGGCCGAACGTCGTGGTGGGCGAAGGCAGCCTCAGGGTGACGATCGCGGAACTGCGGAAGGTGCTGGGCGATGGCCAGAGCGGTGGCAGATACATCGCGAACGTGACAGGGCGGGGTTATTGTTTCGTCGCATCTGTTGATCGTGCTGCAACGCAGCCGCCGATGTCGCTTCTGCCTCCGTCCGAGCCTCCTTTGGTTCCGAAACACAAACTTCCGGCACGCTTGGCCCGCATGATTGGCCGTCACGACGCCGTCGAGGCGTTGTCGACGTTGCTCACCTCGCGGCGTTTCGTGAGCGTGGTGGGGCCGGGCGGCATGGGCAAGACGACCGTCGCCATCTCCATCGCCCACGCCCTTCTCGACGAGTTCGACAACGCTGTTTACTTCGTTGATCTCGGCGCGGTCACCGACGCGAACCTTGTTTCCTGCGCTGTGGCCGCTGTGCTGGGTGTCTTCGTACAGGCGCAAGATCCTCTGCCCGGTCTCCTGGCCTTTCTGGCGGGGCGTCGGCTTCTGCTGGTCCTCGACAACTGCGAGCACGTCATCGACACTGCCGCTTCGCTGACGGAGCGTCTCTACAACGATGCGCCGGAGGTGTATATCCTCACCACAAGCCGGGAGGCGCTACGCGCGGAAGGCGAGCACGTTCACCTTTTGACGCCGCTGAATTATCCGACCGTAAGAGAAGACCTGACTGCGGCCGAAGTCATGGCTACACCCGCGGTGCAGCTGCTTATGGAGCGTGCATTCGCCAGCGGCTACACCGTGCCGCTAACAGACGCCGATGCGCCGACAGTGGCGGCTATCTGCAGCCGACTGGACGGGATAGCGCTCGCCATCGAACTCGCGGGCAGCCGGGTCGGCACTTATGGGTTGCAGGGCACGGCTGACCTGCTGAGCAATCGGTTCAAACTCCTATGGCAGGGTCGCCGAAGCGCCCCGCCCCGCCAAAAAACGCTGGCAGCGATGCTGGACTGGAGCTTCAATCTCTTGTCCGACCGGGACCGGCGCGTGCTCAGCCGCCTCTCAGCCTTCGTTGGCGTGTTCACGCTCGAAGCAGCTCAGGCTGTGGCGGCCGACGACCAAACCGATGCGATTGAGGTGGCTGAAGCGATTTCCAGCTTGATCGACAAATCGCTCGTTTGGGTCGCGCCGATCGGCGGGATCGCACATCATCGGCTGCTCGATTCCACGCTGGCCTTCGCAGCCGAAAAACTTGCACAAACCGATGAGGCGAACGCTGTCGCGAGACAACATGCCCTCTATTACGCGAATCGTCTTTCGAACAGCGCAGGCAAGGGAGTCGCAATCACCATTGAGGACGTGGCATTCGCCGGACCGTACCTGGGCAATATTCGCGCGGCCTTGGAATGGAGCTTTTCCGCCGCTGGCGAAGCGGCGATCGGCGTACAGCTGGCTGCCGGGGCGGCCCCATTGTTCTTTGATCTTGCCTTGTTCAGCGAATGCGTTCGCTGTTGCGAACAGGGCCTGGCTGCATTGCCCGAGATCGATGAAGGGAGCGCTATCCACCTGACGCTGCAGGCGTTCCTCCCCGCTTCGGCGATGTTTACCCGAGGCAACAGCGACGAAGTGCGCAGAGCCATCGAGGACGCGCTGAGCTTGGCCGAGGCACGTGGCGACCATGTGTATCAAATTCACCTCCTGGTCGGTATGGGCATCTTCCTCACCCGCGTCGGCGATTTCCAGGGCGCGCTCAGGGTCGCCCAACGCAGCATGACAGTCGCCGAGGCGACTGGCTCGCCTGGCGTTATCGCGACGGCGGAGTCGGTCTTGGGTGTCGCTTACCACTTGGTTGGAGATCAGATGGGCGCGCGGCGCCACTGCGAACGCGGCCTAACGAAAGCTGATGCCGCGGGCGCCGCGCAAGTTGCCTTCTTTGGCTACGATCATGAGATTCGCGCCCTGATCGCGCTGGCGCGCTGCTACTGGCTGATCGGGCTTCCGGACCGTGCCGCCGAGACCGCAACGCGGGTGACCGACTTGGCGACCAAACGCGATCACCCGGTCAATCTGTGTATGACTTTGATCTTCACGGCAACCGTATTTCTCTGGCGAGGCGACCTCGATGAGGCGGAGCAACTTGTGCGGCGCCTTCTCGATCACGCAGCGCGACACTCACTTGGCCCCTACCACACACTCGGTATGGCATTGAGCGGCGAACTAGCCATTGCGCGCGGCAATACGGCGGAGGGCGTAGCGCTCTTGCGGCGCTCTCTCGGAGTGTTGCAGGCGCAGAATCATCACACCCTGACGCCGGCGCTTCATATCGCTCTTGCTGAAGGCCTGATGAAGGCGGGGGAGGTCGAGGAGGCTGCGGCTGTAGTCGACGCAGGCCTGGTCCTGAGCGAGGCCTTCGGCGAAACCTTGAATGTACCAGACCTGCTGAGAGTCCGTGCGGAGATATGGCTCCAGACCACGCCCGTCGACCTGGCGGCCGCTGAGCGGGCTTTCCAGCTCTCCTTGCGGCAAGCAAAGGAGCAATCGGCCCTCAGCCTCGAACTGCGATCGGCAATGAGCCTTGCGCGGCAGTGGTCCTGCCGCGGCAAATCGGCGGACGCCGCCGACCTGTTGGAGGGTGTCTATCGGCAATTTGCGGAGGGATACCAGACAAAGGACCTGAAGCTTGCGGGTCAACTCCTGGCGGACCTCAGGCGATAACGTCATTTAACATCGGATAACATGCCCCCCGCCGCCTCCTCCTGCAACATTCGTTCGAGTTTACAGACAGGGCGTTTGTTGGCATGTCTCATTTCGATAAGCAGCGAGAGCCCGGGCCGCAGGATCCGCATCCGACTGCCTTGATCGCTGAGCTGCCGCCGTCGGTAGCGGCTTGCGTCCGCGCAACGAACACAGGCGATCTCGACGCATTGTTGGAGACATTCGTCGAGGACGCCCTGGTCAATGACCAGCTTGTCGACTACTG
This sequence comes from Mesorhizobium helmanticense, assembly GCF_003034915.1. Classification (GTDB taxonomy): domain Bacteria; phylum Pseudomonadota; class Alphaproteobacteria; order Rhizobiales; family Rhizobiaceae; genus Mesorhizobium; species Mesorhizobium helmanticense. The sequence continues at coordinate 55,652 of NZ_PZJX01000018.1, forward strand.
GGGCAAGGAGGCCATCGCGGCTTGGGCGGCGCGCGATATCATCGGCGAGCGATTGTCACTCGAACTCGTTAAAACGGTCCAGCATTATGGGCATTCGATCGTGACCGCCCATGTGGATGGATTGTTCGACAAGCGCGGGCTGCCGGATCCTCTCGTGCTTGCCTTTTATTTTTCATCTCACGACGAAAAAATCGTTCAGCTCATCATTCTGCGCAATCAATCTGGCATCTGATGAATGTGCCGGGGCGGAGGCGAACCCCTGCTGGGCGTAACCTGGAGTCGCCCTCGGACGTGCACGTTTGACGGTCTGTCGACTTAGGGCTTGGGATTGAGGTAGAGGCGACTCCGGATGTCCGGACTACTCCGGCGGCCGTCGTCCTGTTTCGGGCGCCCTGCACCTTGAGCGCGCCGCAGACCCTTCGAGGATGACGCGCCAGGCGGGCGAACGCAACGTTGGCGCGGGGCCATGCCTCCACATGCCCTTCTCGGGACAATGGCATTTTCGCCGGCTGAATTGGATCAGCCAAGCGGCCAGTAAAGAGCATCGCTCCAAACTTCACATGATGATCTGGCTGCTCCGGAAGTGTTCAGCCCATGCCCAATCATCCCGAGCTATTTGGATGACAGAACTTTGCACCAGCTTACGCCTCGTAACACCCCGTCCGATAGCCATCATGCCATTCTCTGCCGTGCCGCTCTGAACGAGCGATTTACTCAGAGAGTCTGTGAGGATGACATGACGGAACTCAACGCCATAACCCATAAGGGTACCACGCTGGAAACCGCGCCCACCCTATACATCGAAGGCAGCGGCATCCGCTTCGCTTATCGCCGGCTCGGCCCATCGAACGGAACGCCGCTCATTCTGCTGCAGCACTTCTCGGGCAATATCGACGCCTGGGACCCCGCTGTCGTGAACGCGCTGGCTGTCGATCGTCCCGTGATCGCCTTCGACAACGCCGGCGTCGGCCGCTCCACCGGCCAAACCCCCGACAACATCGCGGCCATGGCCCGCGACGCCGTCACCTTCATCGGGTTGCTCGGCTTCTCCAAGGTCGACCTGCTCGGCTATTCTCTCGGCGGCTGCGTCGCCCAGCAGATGGCGGCCGAGCACGGCCCGCTGGTCCGCAAGGTGATCCTCGTCGGCACCGCGCCGCAGGGCGGTGAAGAGCACCTGCTGGCGGTCCTCAAGGAGGCCTTCTCCCAAACCGAAACGCCGGATCCGCGGCTGCCGCTGTTCTTCACTCGGTCGGCCGACGGCCAGGCCGCCGGCAAAGCATTTCTGAACCGGGTCTATGCCCGCAAGGAAGATCGGGACACCGACAGCGGCAGCGCCGTGACCGATCCGCAGGCCAAGGCGCTGATCACCTGGTGCGCCACGCCGGATACCGAACATACAATCTTGCGCGCGATCACCCAACCCGCCCTCGTGGTTAGCGGCAGCGACGACACCATGCTGCCGGCGGACAACGCCTACGCGATGTTCAGGGCTATGAGCAACGCTCAGCTGCTCCTGTATCCCGACTCCGGCCACGGTGCTCTCTTCCAACACCACGCGTTCTTCGTGAGCCACGTCCGCACCTTTCTGGACGCCTAGCCGAGAGCGAGAGCGCTCGACCGGGCCCACCACGCGACCAGGCCGTTCAATACAGGCTGGCGCGGGATTCCCTTTTTTGGAGTGGAACATGAGCAAAGCATCATCTCATGAAAGTCTCGACGCGGAGTTCGCCCGCGAAGTGGAAGAGAACCAGCTGCGACTTCGCGCATCTCTTCGAGCGACCTACGACTTCATCGTGTGCGGATCCGGCTCGTCCGGTTCGGTCGTGGCGCGGCGTCTGGCGGAAAATCCGGACGTCTCTGTGCTGCTGATAGAAGCCGGGGGGAGCGACAACGCTCCCGAGGTGGAAATGGCGGCGGCGTGGCCGCTGAATCTGGGCAGCGCGCGCGACTGGGGTTACACGGCCTTGCCCAATCCGCACCTCAACGGGCGCGCCATCCCGATGAGCATGGGCAAGGTCTTGGGGGGAGGATCAAGCATCAACGTCATGCTCTGGGCTCGCGGCCACAAGACTGACTGGGATTATTTTGCCGATCAGGCCGGCGATCCCGCCTGGAGCTATGACTCCGTTCTGAACATCTATCGCGAAATTGAAGACTGGCAGGGCACGCCGGACCCAGCCAGACGCGGGCAGAATGGTCTCCTTTACATCACGCCCCCGATCGAGTCGAACCCCGTCGCGGCCGCGATGCTCGACGCGGCCACCGAACTCGGCATCCCTTCCTTCGACGATGTGAACGGCGCCATGATGGAAGGGCCCGGCGGCGCTTCCTACTTCAACCTGCGCATTCGCGACGGTCGGCGGCAGTCGATCTTCCGTTCCTACACCTTCCCGGTGATGAACCAGCCGAATCTGACGGTACTGCCCGGGACCCTGGTCACGCGCGTGATCGTCGAACGGGGAGCGGCGATCGGCGTGGACTGCACCTCCGACGGTCGGAGTCACCGTTTCCTCGCCTCGAAGGAGGTGGTTCTGTCCCTGGGTGCCATCCAGACCCCCAAAGTATTGATGCAGTCCGGCATTGGCGATGCTGAGGCGCTGGCATCGTTGGACATCCCGGTGATCCAACACCTTCCTGGAGTGGGCGCCAACTTCCAGGACCACATCATGGTCTCGAGCTGCGTCTGGGAATATCCGGAGCCGCTGCCTCCCCATGGCAACGGAGGCGAAGCCACCATCTTTGCCAAGAGCGCACCGGAGTTGGACAGTCCTGATATCCAATTGCTTCAGATACAGTTTCCCGTCGTGACCCCCGAGCTCGCTGGGCGTTACACCACCCCGGCCGGATCCTGGGGGATATTTCCGGCGCTGCTGCGTCCGCACAGCGTGGGGCGTCTGCGCCTGACCGGTGCCAAACCCGACGATCCGGTCCAGATCGATGCGCAAATCCTTTCCGATCCGGCTGACCTGACCGCGTTGCGGCGGTGTGTGGAGCTTGCGCGGGAGGTTGGCAACTCCCAGGCGCTTAAGGGCTTTGTGAAGCGCGAAGTCATGCCGACGGCACTCACCTCGGCCGCCATGGACGACTTTATCCGCGACGGCGTGACGACCATCTGGCACCAGAGCTGCACTGCCAAGATGGGGCAGGACGACATGTCCGTCGTGGACAGTCGTCTCAAAGTCTACGGCGTCGACCGCCTCCGTGTCGCAGACGCCTCCGTGATGCCCCGCGTTCCTCTGGCTAACACCATGGCGCCCAGCGTCATCATTGGCGAGCAGGCGAGCAGGGCAATCGCCCGTCAACATCGATTTTAATCCCATCCTTCAAATCAGAGGAACCTGTCTATGAAACTTATAGCTCACTTTACGCAGGCGGCATTTACCGCGCTGTTGGCTCTCAGCGCCATTGGCATGTCGATCCTGCCAATCGGTACCGCTTCGGCCGCCACGTCCGAGCCGACGAAGCCCACCATTGTCCTGGTCCACGGTGCGCTGGCGGACTCATCGAGCTGGGACGGTGTAATCTCCAAGCTTCAGGCCGCCGGATATACGGTCATCGCGGCTGCGAACCCGCTTCGCAGCATCAAAAGCGACTCCGACTACGTGTCCGGTATTGTCAAGAACGTCAAAGGGCCGGTGGTCCTGGTCGGCCACTCGTATGGAGGCTCGATCATCACGAATGCCGCGACCGGCGCCGACAATGTCAAGGCCCTGGTCTATGTGGCGGCCTATGCGCCGGAAGCTGGCGAGAGCGCCTTCGATCTCACTGGCAAATTTCCGGGAAGCATCCTGCCTGACGCGCTGGCGACGCCGATTGCCCTCGCCGACGGCGCCCATGACCTCTATATCCAACAGAATAAGTTCCGGTCTGTATTCGCGGCTGATGTTCCCGAGAAGCAGGCCGAGCTCATGGCGGCCACTCAGCGCCCCGTGACGGATGTCGCGCTTAAGGGAGCCTCCGAGGCGCCGGCCTGGAAAACCATTCCATCGTGGTTTGTTTACGGTAGTGACGACAAGGTCATCCCGCCGGCCGCACACGCCTTCATGGCGCAGCGTGCGGGTGCAAAGGAGACCATAGTCGTGAAAGGCGCTCCCCATGTCGTGATGGTCTCGCATCCGTCAGTTGTGGCCAAGCTCATCGAAAAGGCCGCGACCGCGAGGTAAGGATTGCACACCCATGTCAACCGCCCCTGGCCAACGCTGTAAAGATCGTGGTTGGCCAGAGGTTACCAGCAAGCCAAGAGGAGGTATCCATGATCGACAGCTTTACCGTTCAGCACTGTGAGCATGTAAGCCGGCGTTCCTTCGACGATGTCGTGGCTGCCTTCGAGGCCGAACTCGGTAACTTCGGGGACCCCACCATTATTGCGCGCGAAGTCGCCGCGGCGACCAGCCCAGCCGACTTCGAGTCCCGCATCCGGGCCTATGAAGGTCGAAGCGGCTTCATGCGCTTCCTGACGAACGACCATGGCGCCTGGATGGCCAGGGTGGGTGAGAACGCCAGGATTCGATCATACATCATCGGCAACCCGATGGTGGCCAAGACCATGATCACGCATGACTTGGGTGTCGGCCTGAATGTTCCGGTGAGGGTCCTGATCTTTCAGACGGCAACCGGCGAGGTGCGGTTGGCATACGATCTGCCCTCGTCGCTGATGAGCCGGCTCAACAACGATGACGTCACCGCCGCGGCAATCATGCTGGACGCGAAGCTTCGCGCCTTGGCGGAACTCGCAAGTGGGGTGCCCGCCTGATCCGGACGGATCGTCTTTTCGATGGTGATCCCGCCGCCGGCGTAGTGACACCGCAGGATTTTTGCCAAGAACTCGTACAATGGAAGGAAGACAGCTCATGATCAACCGGCGTACCTTCTCGACCACGGCGGTTGCCGCCGCCGTCGCTTCGCTCATCGTTGCGCGCGGAATGGCCGCAACCCCGGCAGCGCTTGTGAAGGCGCGCAATATCGTTCTCGTGCATGGGCTGTTCGCTGACGGCTCCTGCTGGTCCGAAGTGATCGCGCGACTGCAGGCGGCGGGACTCAATGTCACCGCTGTGCAGAACCCCCTCACGACGTTACCCGAAGCGGTCGCCTCCGCGCAGCGCGTGTTGGCGAGGCAGGATGGCCCGACCGTTCTGGTCGGGCATTCCTTTTCCGGGATGATTGTCACGGAAGCCGGCATGCATCCCAACGTCTCGGCCCTCGTCTATGTGGCGGCGCGAGCGCCGGACGCGGGCGAGGATTACACGGCGCTGGCCAAGACATTTCCGACACCACCCGCATCCGCCGGTATCATCTTCGACGGTGATGAAGGGCGTTTGAGCGAGGCCGCTTTCCTGCGCGATTTCGCTGGCGACCTGCCGGAAGAGAAGGCGAAAGTGCTCTATGCGATCCAGGAACCATTCCACAAGGCGCTGCTCACCGGCAAGACCACGCAGGCGGCTTGGCGCTCGAAGCCAAGTTTCTACGCCGTTTCAACGGAAGACCGCACAATCAACCCCGATCTCGAACGCTTCATGGCCAAACGCATGGGCGCGAAAACTATCGAAGTGAAGTCAAGTCACCTGTCGTTGATCTCCCACCCCGACGAGATCACGAACCTCATCCTGGAGGCCGCCGGGGATTAGTGTGCCCCCGTTGGCACGTGAGCCTATCGACCGAATCAATTCCGTCGCGGCCGCTTCCCTCTCGCGTGTGGTTTTTGCGACAGCGCCGCATTCGACGAGGTATTTCGCCGCGATTTGCATCTGGAGCATGGGATCGGCGACACCTTCTGGGTCGCTCGTGGTGAAGGCGTCGGCAGCGACGCGGTCCGCGATAATCGTTGTCAGGATTGGGCGCATTCGCTTGGCGCACGCCTCTTCAATCTGCGAACTCCGAGAGTTCCCGGTTAAAGCGGTCTGGATCCTCGATGAATGGAGTGCCCCACGCCCTCGTGGGCCGCAAAATCCTTGAAACCATGTCCGGTCACAATGCAGACCACGGTATCAGTTGATCCAATCGTGCCGTTCATGAACAGATCCCGGGCCGCGGCAAGAGAGGCCGCCCCCGTCGGCTCGCAGAACAGACCGGCCTTGCGCGCCAGGTCGATCATCGCCTCGCGAATGCACTCATCGCCGACGGCATACGCAACACCCTTGCTTGCGCGGACAAGCGAAAGCGTCAGACTGCCTTCCTCGGGATAGCCCAGCAACGGGTCCGAAATGCCGGACGCGATCGTTTTGGGGTTCTCCCAGCCGTCAACGTCGATTTTTCCGTCCTTGAAGGCTCTCGCTATCGGAGCACAACCTTCGGACTGCGCCGCGATCAGACGTGGCACTTCGCCAACCCTATCCATAAAGCCCTGAAAGACGCCTTTGACCAGCGGCCCGGAACTTGTCGGGATGGCGATCCAGTCGGGCACGATGCGTCCCATCTGCTCATGGAGTTCCTGCCCGACCAGCCGCAAGGCATCCACGCCATAAGGATTGAGATAGGTCGTGGTCAGATTTGCATAGCCGGTCTCGGCGCAGAGTCGTTTGGCATGCTCAAACGAGTTTCCGTAATGGCCGGGCACCTGCTCAAGCGTGGCGCCATAGGCGACAATCTGCGCCAGCTTGCCACGCGGGGTCGCCTCCGGGCAGACGATGATAGCGGGAATTCCCGCATTCGCGGCATAGCAGGCGGCAGCGGCGCCGGCATTGCCGCTCGACGCGCTGACGATACCAGTCGCGCCAAGCGCGATCGCCCGGCTCAACGACGCCGCCACGAGACGATCCTTGAAGGAGCCGGATGGATTGCGGGTTTCGTCCTTCACCAGAAGCCGCCCTTTGAAGCCGGCATGGAGGAGATCGGGTCTGAGTTCCCGAAGCGGCGTGCCGCCCTCTCCAAGCGTAATGTCATCCGCGACGAAGTCGGCCCTGAGCCAGCCGCGGCCCTCCGGCTTTTGACGTACAACCTCCAATATGCCGCCGCAGTCGGGGCAGCGGTAGACCAGTGTTGGCGCCAGGGTGGCATCGCAAGCGATGCAGCGTAGGCTCAGGTCCTGGGGTTTCGTTTCGGTCTTCAGAGGAACAGCAAGCGTCATTGCATCATTCCGCGCGCCGCGACAGGAAAGACGCATTCGACCCGCTTGCCGCGCATGCCGACATACCAGTCGTAGCGGTCGACCGTTGGATCGCAATGGCCCGGAATGAGGCGCAGCGTTTCGCCGATGGCAAGGCTGCCGGGATCCGAACGCAGGACGAGCGAACCGTGCTCATCGGATGCGCCGACATAGTCGATATCCTGTCTGGCGTGAATGAGAGGAAGCCCGCTGTCGACGGCAATCCCCTTGTGGCCGCAGTCCAGAACCGCGATGCCGGGACGGGCGGCACTCATGACCGTGCTCAACACGAACAGCGATTGTTCGAAATCGGGAGCGGGACGATTTCGTGCATAGTCGGCATCCATGAACACATAGGAGCCGGCTTGCAACTCGTTGTAGACGCCGCTGGCTGCCTCGTGGGCGAAGGTTCCCGTGCCTGCGCCGCCAACGACAGCGCATTCCAGCTTTTGCTTCCTGATTGCGGCGACCGTATCCGCCGTTCGCGCCGCAGCCTGGCCGATCGCGTCGCGCCGTTCCTCTTCGGTGCGCAGGTGCTGGGCGCGCCCTTGATAGGATTGCAGGCCGCCGAACACCAGATGGCGGCTTCTCGCTATGCGTACCGCCAGTGCCGTGGCCGGCTCGCCGGGCTCCACACCGCAGCGGCCGCCGCTGACGTCGATCTCGACCAGCACGGTCAACCGCGTGGCAAAGGATTCGGCAACTGCCTCGATCTGGTCGACCACGATCGCGCTATCGGCACAAAGCGAAATCTTCGACATCCTGGTCAGCGCGGCCAGACGCGCCAGCTTGCGGGAGGAAACGACCTCGTTAGAAACGAGGATGTCGCTGACGCCGCCCCAGGCAAGAACCTCGGCCTCCGCTGGTTTTTGCACGCACTGGCCGATGGCCCCCCTGGCGATCTGCCAGTGGGCGATGACGGGGGACTTGTGGGTTTTCGCGTGAGCGCGCAACCGTACCCCTGCGTTGCGGCAGAATGCGGCCATGCGGTCGAGATTGCCTTCCATGGCATCGAGATCGATGATGAGGGCAGGCGTATCGATATCGGCTTCGCTCATTCCGGGTTCGGCAGGGGGGCGTTGGAGCATTTTGTCTTTCTCTGATCCGCACGACTCCGGTCATAGCCATTTCGGCGGGACCCCGATGGCTTTACCGGGCTTGCGATGGACTACCCGCGTCGTCCGCGTCAGGCGGCTATCGACGACCGCGTCTGCTGCGACAGGGTTTCGAAATTGTCGCGGATATAGGCTGCGGCACGCAAAGCGAGCGCCGAGATGGTCGCCGTCGGATTGACGACACCGCCGGTCGCCAGCACGCTTCCATCGACGATGAAAAGATTGGGAACCTCCCAGGTCTGATTCCACCGGTTGACGACGGATGTCGCGAGGTCGCTGCCCATGCGGCAGGTGCCGATCATATGCCAGGCGGGTGTGCGATAAACGCCGTCCTTGTCGCGATAGTCATGCAGCCGATATTCGAAAGCGCCGCACGCCTTTGCAAGCTCCTCGAGGCGATCCAGCATGTAGTTCATCATGCGCTTGTCGTTTTCACCTGGCGCATAATGGGTCTTTGCCGCAGGCACGCCATCGGAATCTTTCAGCACGGGATCCAGCGTCACGCGATTTTCCGGATTCGGCAGATCGTCGCCAATGGCGAAAACGCCGATGGAATGGCCGAAGTGACGCTCGAACCACGGGTGATGGTCGCGGCCCCATGGCGCACGAGCCGGCGTGAACCAGCCTGCAGCGAGTTCTCCTGCCGAAGGCGTTGAGGTGATGCAGTTGAAATTGAAACCGTTGACGAAACCGCGCGACACGTCGGTTTCGGCAAACTGCCGCGACAGCAGGGATGCGACGTAACCGATATGACCATCGACCGGCTCGTCGACCCACATCTCGCAGGCAACCAGCGTGTGGTGCAGGAGATGGCGTCCGACCTGATCGTTGGCGTTGGCAAGATTGTCGGATGCAAGAAGGAGCCGTGGCGTGCCGATGCCGTTCGCGGCCACGATAACCAGTTTCGCTTTCTGGAAATATTTCTTCCCGGTGTTCCGGTCGACATAGAGCGCGCCGCTTGCGCGGCCGTCCGGGTCTTTCTCGATCTTCAGCACGCGGGCGTTGATGCGCAGTTCGCAGCCGGCATTCAATGCCTTCGGCCAGATGGACAGCGAATATTTGCTCATCGATCCGCGCGGGCAGCCGTTGCAGGTGCCGCAATTGTTACAGGCCGGTCGGCCGTCATAATCCTCCGAGATCGCCGCGGCCTCGACGGGCCACCAGTGCCAGTCAAGCGCATCGAAACCGGAAGCAAGGCGCTTCGCCACCTTGGACACAGGCATTGGCGGGGTCGGGCAGCGGTCTCGTGGGGGCATGGCCGGATCGCCGGCAAGTCCCGACACGCCGACGAGCTTGTCGGCCTGCTCGTAGAAGGGCGCGATATCCTCATAGGTGAGCGGCCAGTCCGGCTGAAGACCATGCTCCGTGCCCTTGCGGAAATCGGAGGGACGGTAGCGTGGCCAGATTGCGCCATAGACGTTGGTCGACCCGCCGACGGCGTTCCACATCAGGATTTGCGAGGAGTCCGAATTGACGGGGAAATCGTCCGGATGGCTGCGCTTGTTGACGTCCGGGCTCCAGTTGGTCCGGCGCTGCCAAGACCAGTCGGCATGGAGATGCGGATGATCTTGCGCTTCCACCCAGGAACCCTGTTCCAGGCAGATGACATCGAGACCGGCTTCCGCCAGTGTCAGTGCCGCCAGGGATCCCGTCGCGCCGGCGCCCACGATCAATACGTCACAGATGCGCTCTGTTGTCATCTTTCCAGTCCCCAATGATCTGTCTTTACCGTGTCCAGGCCGAGCGACGACGTATCGACGGGCCTGACGTTTTCTGTTTTCAGGTAGCGGCCGCGGCGATGGGCGGGCTGGTCCCGGTTGAAATCAAAGGGCGCCATGTCGTAGCCGGTGAGATGAGGCCGGTAGGAGTATGGGCGCCCCGTGTTTCGAATGGCTTCGATGACGAAAGGCGTTTCGTAGTAGGCAAGCGTCACCGCTGCGTAGATCCTGTCGAAAAGCTCCGGGTCAGCGTGCTCGAAGGCCTTGACGGACGCGATGCGGGTCTCGCCATCGGCGCTTGAAAGCCCGTCCCTTTCCCAGCCCAGCAGATCGGCCATTGCCGTAAACCGCACATCGCTCCAGTCCGCAAGGAGACGCATCGCCACGATGCCGTGCACGCCGGCTTCGGATGCGGAGGGCCAGCCCTCGGCGCCAGGGATCAGTTCGTCGACGAGAACGCGGATCATCCGCGCTTTTTCGGGCGGAGAAAGCAGCGAATTGCGTTCGCCGGCAAAAGCAAGCGATTGGGGGTTCATGCCGCACCTGCCTTTCGATCGATCGTGACCGAAATCATCTTGAGTTCCGTCATGGCTTCCATCGTGTGCACGCCGCCCAGCCGGCCGATGCCGCTCCTGGTGCCGGTCCCGCCGCCGAAAGGCAGGTGAATTTCCCACCAGGTGCTGCCGGCATTGACGTTGACGATCCCGGCGGGGATCGCCTTGGCGATCGAAACACCTCGCGCCACATCCGCCGTGAAGACGCCGACCGACAGGCCATAGTCGCTGTCGAGCGCCAGATCGAGCGCTTCGGCCTCGTCCCTGAACGCGAGAACGGGAACGACAGGGCCGAAAGTCTCCTCCCGGTTGATTTTCATCTCGCGCGTGACACCGGCGATGATCGTCGGTTCAAAAAACAGTCCACTGCCGAGATCGGGGCGCGGCTTGCCGCCATAAAGCACCTTGGCGCCTTGGGCGACCGCGTCATCGACATGCTCCTTGACCTTGGCCGCGACCTTGGCGTTGTTCAGCGGCCCCATGGTGGTTCCCTGATGGAAGGGATCGCCGAGCACATGTTTTTTCGCATGGACGACAAGTTTCTCGCACAGGCTTTCGGCAATCGACCGATGCGCGAGAACACGTCCCGTCGCGGCGCAGACCTGACCGGCATTGAAGAATGCGCCGCCGGCCGCGGCAGCGGCAGCCGCGTCAAGATCGGCATCCTCGAAAACGATCACGGGGCCGTTGCCGCCCAGTTCCAGGAGCAGCGGCTTGCCGGCGCCGCGCTCGGCGATTCTCCTGCCGGTCGCCGCACTCCCGGTAAAGCCGATGGCCGCCACGTCGGGATGAACCACGACGGCGTCGCCCGCGGTTGCGCCTTCCCCGATGACCAGATTGATGACGCCGGCGGGAAGACCGGCGCTGTCGATTGCCTCCATCAAGGCACAGGCGACCAGCGAGGTGGAAGGAGCGGGGACCCAGACGATGGTGTTGCCGCTGGCAATGCCCGGGGCCAGATATTCCACGGGGATGTTGACCGGAAAATTCCACGGGGTGATGACGCCATAAACGCCACGCGGCTGGCGGATCGTCATGACAAGCTTCGTCGGATCCTCGGCCGGCAAGGTCTGCCCGCCCATTTGCTTGACGAGCTCGGATGCCAGCCGGAAGCCGTCGGCGGCCTTGCCGACCTCACCCATGGCCTCCGCAAGAACCTTGCCTTGCTCGGCCGAGAGGATGCGAGCGATCTTTTCCTGAGCGGCGTCGATTGCCGAGGCGATGGCAACGCAAATCGCGGCGCGCTTGAAAACCGGCGTGTCGGCCCATGCCGGCCCGGCGGCCTTTGCCGCGGCGACAGCCCGTTGTGCCGTCTCGCGGCTTGATCGCGGGAGCTGGGCAATGGTCTCTCCGGTTGCCGGGTTGACCGCCGCCATGGTCTCCGGCTCCGTCTGCCATTCGCCGCCTATGAAATTGGCCGGCGCGTCTTTCGTTGTGTAGCCACCATCCATTTTTCAGATCTCCTTCATTCGGCCGCTGCTGCGAGCGTTTGATCGTCGGTACCGATATCCTGGCCGGCAATGACCAGACCGGCGGCAAAGATACGTTCAGGCGCGACGACGATCTCGCCACGCGTGTCTTCAAGGGAAAACGCGCCGCTGCGCAATTCGAGGATGCTCGCATCCCCGGCCGAGCCGATCTTGAACGTTCCAAGCTCAGGGCGCCGCAATGCCTTGGCCGCATTGACGGTCGAGGCTGCGATGATGTCGTTGATCGACATGCCGAGCGCCAGGAATTTCGAAAGCGTCGTGACCTGGTCGTAGGCCGGGCCTTCGATGCACAGCGCATGGACATCGGAGGAGATGGTGTCCGGCTGGAAACCTTGCGCCATCATTGCGCGTGCGGACTTCCAGGAGAAGGAGCCCATCCCGTGGCCGATATCGAAAAGAACGCCGCGTTGCCTTGCCTCAAGGATTTCCGGCTTGATCTTGCCCCTGCCGTCGACGGGTGCATTGGGGAAGGGCCGGAAACAATGGGTCAGCACGTCGCCGGCGCGCAGGCGCGAGACAACGGCCTCGTAGGATGGCGGCGGCTCATCGATATGGGCCATCAGCGGCAGGCCCGTCTCATCCGCGACCTGCAGGGCGACATCGAGAGGCTGGATACCGGCGGGGCCGGAAGCATGGCGCCCGATGCGCACTTTCACGCCGATGATGACGTCGCGGTTGGCGTTGATGATCTCGACCGCTTCACGGCCGGCAAGAAGCCGCATGTCATGGCTTTCGCCGATCATGAAATTCTTTGCGAACCCATAGATGCCGGCGAAGGAGATATGCAGATAAACGAGAATGCGGGCGGTGCTGCGCTCGATCACATGCTTGCGAAATCCCGGAAAATTTCCTGGTCCCGCACTTCCTGTATCGACGCAGGTCGAAACCGCGCTCTTTCGGGCAAACGAGTCGGGGTCCACGCCGAGCGACGTCCCGCCCCAGTAGACATGCGTGTGCAGATCGATCAGGCCGGGCGTCACGATCAAGCCGGAGACGTTTCGTTCTTGCGTGCCGGAAAGACCGTCCCCAAGCGCGGCGACCTTTCCGCCGGCGAAGGCAACGTCGGTGATGCGGTCGATGCCCTGGGAAGGATCGATCACACGGCCATTTTTTAAAACGAGCTCATACGGCATGAATTCGGCTTTCGGTTTCCAAGAATTGCTGGTTGATACGGGTGCCGCCGTCCGCGGCGAAATAACGAACGGCGTCCGCTCGCGCGCTGAGGATGACGCTTTGGCCGGCAGACAGGCCGGACGCGTCGCTACAGGTTGCCCGGACGACATGCCCGGCGATCGAAACGTCGAGGAACTGGAAAGGCCCGGCCGGCTCGATAAGCACAAGCTCGCCCGACAGCGTCAGGCCGCCATTGCCACGAGCCGCCGGCTTCAGGTCGTGTGGACGCACGCCGAGGATCTGATCGGAACTGCCGCCACACAGATTGGCGGGCAAGAAGTTCATTTGCGGGCTGCCGATGAACCCGGCAACGAATTGGTTGGCTGGCTCGGAATAAACCTCCATCGGCGGCGCGAACTGCTGCACGACGCCGTCCTTCATCACGGCGATCCGGTCGGACAGCACCATGGCCTCCTCCTGATCGTGCGTAACGAAGATGACGGTGATGCCGAGCGCCTTCTGGAGGCGCCGGATCTCGGTGCGCATGCGCACGCGCAGCGAGGCATCGAGATTGGAAAGGGGCTCGTCCATTAGAAGTACCGAAGGGTTTCTGACGATCGCGCGGCCAACGGCGACGCGCTGGCGCTGGCCGCCGGAAAGCGCCGCCGGCGGTCGGTCGAGAAGGGCCTCGATGCCCAGAACATCGGCGGCCCAGGCAACCTGCTTGTCCACGGTCGCCTCTGCCAGTTTCTGCTGGCGCAATGGAAAGGCGATATTTTCGCGCACCGTCATATGCGGATAGAGCGCGTAATCCTGGAAGACCAGGGCGATGTTGCGTTCGCGCGGTCCGAGATCCGAAATCTCCTTGTTGTCGAAGCGGATGGATCCCTCGTCGATATCCTCCAGGCCGGCGATGCAAAACAGCAAAGTCGATTTTCCGCATCCCGACGGTCCGAGGAAGGAGATGAACTCGCCGTCGTTGATCGAGAGATCGAGCCCTTTCAAAACAGCCATGGTCCCGAACCGCTTGTTGAGGCCGGCAATTTCGATCGATGCCATGCTCAAATCTCCTTTCAGCCCTTGACCGCGCCGGAAAGCGCACCCTGGACGAGGTAACGTTGGAAGAAGAAGGCGACCGCCACGGGCGGCAGGATGGCAAGCACGCTGGCGGCAAAAAGCGGCCCATACTCATAGAAGCGTGCCTGGTTGAGAAAGCCTGCGATGACGACCGGGATTGTCTGCGTCTTGGGGGTCGAGGTCAGGATCATGGCAAAGAGAAACTCGTTCCAGGACACCAGGAAGCAGAAGATCAGCGCCGCGACGATAGCCGGCCGCACCACAGGCACCAGAACCTTGCGGAACATCGTCCAGCGGCTGCAGCCATCGATCTGTGCAGCGCGCTCCAGGCTGAGGGGCACGGTCTCGAAACTGGTCTTCATCATCCAGGCGGCAAGCGGCATCAGGATCGTCGAATATGCGATCACCAGACCGAGATGGGTGTCGATGAGCCCGAGCGTCCGGAAGATGACAAAGAACGGCAGAACCAGCGTCAGCGCAGGAACCATACGCGTCAGAAGAAGCGCCCAGAGGCTGACGGCAAAGAAACGATGTCCGGCGTAGCGGGCAAAACCGTAACCAGCCAATGTGCCGAGCGCGACGTTGATGACGGAGACGACGATGCCGACGCCGAAACTGTTGAGCAGCGACAACGGCACGCGTGCGGCCTGCACGCTGGTCGTGCCTTGGGCCATGAGCACGGACCGATAGTTTTCGAAGGTGAGCGTCGAGGGCACGACGGAAGGAGGCGTTCGGATCAGGTCGGTGGCCGGCGACAGGCTGATCAGGATCAGCGCGGCGACGGGCAGGAAAGACCAGACAAAAATGGCAACAACGGCGAGCGCGAACAGGAATTTAGCCGTGTTGCGCGTGGCAATCGGGCCCATCAGCCTCTTCGGCTTCCATTCCGGCAAGACGACCATGGGAGGGCGCGGGCGGCTGGCCGTCTGCAGTCCTGGAGCGGCCATCGCCGGCACCGTCGTTCTGGCTTTCCTGGGGCTGAGGAAGGCGAAATAGGCGATCGCGAATGCAAGGCTGAGGAACGTCAACACGTAGAGAAGAGCGGCCCCTTCGCCGAACTTCAGGAACTGGAAGGATTGCATGTAGCCGAGCCAGGACAATGTGGTTGTCGCCGCGCCCGGCCCACCGCGCGTCATGATCCAGATGATGTCGAAGGCCAGGAACGCATTGATGGTGGAGATGATGGTGGAGAAAAGCAGCGTCGGCTTGAGCCAGGGCAGCGTGATCGAGAAGAAGCGCTTGACCGGCCCTGCGCCGTCGAGAATGGCTGCGCGATGCAGGTTGCCCGGCATGGATTGCAAGCTGGAAAGGAGCATCAGCGTCGTCAACGGCGTCTGGTTCCAGACCTGGGTCAATGCCACGAGGTTGAGGGCGCGGAAGCCCTCTCCGAACCATGCCCGTCCCCATGAACCGAGGCCCACGTCGTTGAGAAAGCCGTTCAACAAACCGAAATTGCCGGCATAGATGAAGGACCACAGCACTCCGATAGACACAGGCGCCATGGCCCAGGGGACAAGGACCACACTGCGCAGGAAGCCGCGGCCAGCAAATCGCTGGTTTAAGACAAGTGCGATCAGCGTTCCGAGTACGGTCGTTCCGATGACCGCAATCGCCGAGAAATAAAGCGTGCGGCCGAGCGCATACCAGAAGTCCTGGTTCTGGAAGATCTTCGTATAATTGGCGAAGCCAACGAAAATCCATCGCTTGGTGATCGGATTGGTGATGTTGAAGGACAAATAGAGGCTGTAGAGGAGTGGCAGGCCGACGATCAGGACCATCAGGATCAGTGTCGGGGCGACGGAGACATAAGCAAAAGCCGGAAGGCTGATCCTGCGGCGGCGCTGATGCGCCAGTGGCTCTATTCTTTGCGACGGCAGCAGCGTCGTTGTCATGCGTCCTCGCACATCATCTGGGCCAGATCGCCGGCAATGCCGCGTCTGGCGATGTCGTTGGAGGTTGATACGGACGGAGTAGCCGATCCCGATGACCGGCTACTTCGGATGCCTTACTGGTACTGGGCCTTCAACTCCGAAGCCTTGGCCGCAAGCGATGCCACCAGCTGGTCGGTCGAGCTGCCCGAACGGATGTATTCCTGGACCTGCTGCATCATGAACATATCCCATTCCGGGAACCAGATCGCCTTGCCGATGGCGCGTGACGTCGCCATGCCGAGCTGTTTGGCCGAAATATCGAGGTCGCGCCATTTCGAGAAACTGGCGACGATCTCGGGGTCCTGCATGACCTCCTTGTAGCCCGAGCCGAGGCCGAACTCGAGCGCCCAGCGCTTGATCACATGATACTGGCCATCCTTGGCTTTGCCGCCGAAGAACTGGAGCAGGTTCCACACGCGTTCCTCATCGACGGGTTGCGAGCCCATGAGATAGGCCGCCGTCCAGGCCATGGTCGAGCGGGTCGCTCCCGGCATGATCGCGTTGCGCACTTTTCCCGCGATCTTGGAAACGGCGGGATCATTGGCAACCTTGTGGTTGTAATCATGCACGACCATGAATGTGTGGCGGCCGGAGGCATAGCTGGGCACGCCTTCGCCGGGCAAAGTCATGATGTCCTCGACGACCAGCTTTTCCTTGTAGAAAGTCTGGTTGATTTCGAGGATCTTGCGCAACGCCGGCTCGTCGACGAAGTTCCCATCGGCGTCGAAGACCTTTGCGCCTTCTGAATACCATGCCGCGAACATGTACCAGGACATATCAGGCCATTGTTGCTGCCACATCGCGTGGAAGGGCGCCTCGGAGATCCCATCCTTCTTGAGCTTGCGGCAGACATCAAGGACGGCATCCCAGGTTTCCGGCGCCTGAACCCCGGCCTTCGCGAGATGCTCCTCGTTGTAGAGGAAGGTGTTGTAGCCGGCGTAGTAGGGAAGCCCGCATAGCGGCCCGCCGTTCGGCAGTGAAAGCGACTCCACACTGACCGGGAACATGCCGGCCTTGATATCAGCAACGCCCGGCAGGCTCTCGATGTCGCGGATCCAGTTGGCTGCGTGCCAGCGGGCGATGTAGTTCTCCTCGGAGTACAGCATGTCGATATGCTGACCGCCGGTAAGCTTCGTCTCCGCCACGGGGTGGTAGTCGCCTGATACGAGTTCGTAATTCACGTTCTCGTCGTAGAGTTTCATGAACGACTTGACATTCTCTTCGACGATCTGCGGCTGGTACTGCCAGCCAACGAAGCTGATCGGTGTGGAGGGCGCCGCGAAAGCGCGAGATCCCATCATCGCCGCAGCGGATAACCCCGCAGCGCCTTGCAGTATCTGTCTTCTGGACAGCAGGTGTCGTTCCAGCGAAGAAATCATGCTAGTTCCCCATTGTTATAGCTTTTTTGATTTCGGCCAACCGGCTGCGCCGGCAGATAACTTTCGGTATCTCCGACCTCGAAGACGAACTGTAAGGCCGGTTAAGCTCGTGCTGTGGGGTAACTATGCAAAATTTTTTGGAGCTGTCCAACAAAATTTTTATTTTCGGATCATTTATCCGCCAGTTTTGAGCAGGTGACCATTTTTTAAGCTGACTTTTGATCGAAAAAGCAAAAAATAGACATCTTTTCGGGTCAGTCGCACAGAGGTTGGGTCTGAGCCTCATCGCGCGCGATCGCCAGCTGCTGCTTGAGGCGGCGAAGTTTTTCCCGGCCTGCGTTCTTACGTGCGATGGCGACGCCGTAGGAGATGATATCGATCGCGATCATGTAAGCGTAGCGGATTGACGCCGGGCTCAGAATATCTTCGTCGGGGGGGGCGTTGATGGGCAGCAGCTCATCCACCGCGGCGGCGAGAGGTGTTCCGCTTGGGGTCAGGGCAATCGTTATCGCTCCGTATTCGCGAGCGACGGATACGGCCTTCTCAAGCTCGCTATTGGCGCCCGTGAGCGAACAGCAGATGACGACGTCCGTGCGTTCCACGCTTGTCGCCAGCATGAATTGCATCTGGTGATCGTTACAGGGAATGACACGTATGCCCAGCCGGAAAAAGCGGTTCTGGATTTCCTCGATGAGCCATGAGGAGACGCCGCCGCTGCCGAATGCGTAGAGCGTGTGACAGACACTGATCTTGTCGACCACCGCCTGAGCGCGTTCGAGATCGACGTTGTGATGCATATCCGCAATGGTTTTCTGTGCCCGTTTGCTGACGCGCTCCGCAACCTCGGCGATGGATCCGGGCGGCGTCTGGGGTTCGAGATAACGGATGCCGACACGCACCGATCCCATGATCTTAAGCTTGAGATCCTTTAGGCCGTCACACCCCAGCATGCGGGAAAACCGGGTGACGGTTGGCGCCGATACATGGAGCCAGGTGGTGAGCTCCTCGATGGGCTTTTCGGCAAAGCTATGCGGCTCGCTCAGAATCGCGTGTGCAATCCGGCGGTTTGTTTTGGAGAACTGTGACTGCTGGTCGATAATTAATCCGATAATGTCTTGTGCGTTGCGCTTGTCGCCTTGGACGACCACGCCATCATTGGGTTTCGATGTGCGAGTTTCTTGCGATCTATTGCGAGCCATTGACTATCTCCCTAGGAATTGATCTCGCAACGTGGGCTCGTGCTCGAGGCAGAGAGCGATGGCATGCACGTCGACTTCCGTCGCGACCGCCTGCTTTCGGACTGCTTTCCAGGTCGTTGCATAAATTTTACTTTACTCATACTGGCTATAATCAAGAGGATTTGGGGGCCTATTGACCCGAGCAAATACGGTACCGCCTTTGCATCCGATACCGCAAATCGGCGCGACGCATCATAGGCATTTTCCAGTGACGTAGCTTTGGCTCGACTATCGGAGCAGTTTGTCAGGATTGCTTACGCTTCCTGCTCGCCCTTGGCCGGCCGCCGCGTCAGGATTTCCGGCGACGCTTGTTTCAGTCCTGCAATTAACCACAATATCGTTACGGCAGCCGACCCCAGCGCGACCACGGGTTCTAATAGCCGAAATGGCGAGCCTGTGTGACATACATTGCAGACACCTCACCTCTGATGTAATTTAGCAATTGATCAGGTGAGGGCTTGTCCGCTGTCGTGGCGGCGTTTCTCCCGGGTCGTGTCTCGGCAGGTTGCATGCTCTCTAACGGACTTTGATACCGCAAGTTGTATTCTTGTGGTCATCAGGTAACAGCGGTTAAGGGATATGACATGCTCCGACGTTGCGGCTTCGTTGTAGCCTTCATCATCGCAAGCCTTGCGGCCTTCGACGCGTCCGCGCTCGAACGAAGAGTTGCCTTTGTCATCGGCAATTCCGACTACCGGGAAATCTCGGCCCTCAAGAACCCGGCCAAGGATGTTGTGGACGTATCCGATACGTTTCGGCAGGCTGGTTTCGAGGTGTTCGTTGCGAGCAATCTCACCAAGCTGCAGTTCGAAGACCAGTTCCGCAACTATCTGGCCGCCGTGGATGGCGCCGATGTCGCCGTCGTCTACTATTCCGGTCACGGCTTTCAGATCGGCGGCGAAAATTTCCTGATCCCGGTGGACGCGTCGCTGAAACAGCCGGCCGATGTCGAGGTCCAGGCAATCAAGCTGAACGACGTGCTGCAGCAGATGCGTTCGAAGTCGAAAATCCAGGTGATCATTCTCGATGCCTGTCGCAACAATCCATTCCCGCGCAAGGATTATTGGCTGAGGGACCAGCTTGTTGTCGCCAGCGGCACCGGCCTTGCGCAAGTAAGAAGCTCGCTGAACACGCTGATCGCGTTTGCCACCGAACCCGGCGCCGTTGCCTATGACGGCGCCGGCGACCTCAGTCCTTTCTCCTCGGCGTTTGCTCGTCGCGCGCTGGCCCCCAACCAGGAGATTCGCACCGTCATGTCGGCCGTGCGCCGGGATGTGGTTGAGGCGACAAAGGGCCTGCAGGTTCCCTGGGAGAACTCTTCGCTGATCGACGACGTCGTTCTGATGCGTCGAAGCAGCCGCCCATCGCTGCCGCCGGTGCTGGAGAAGGTCGTGCTGTCAGGGGCTGGCCCCGTCGGTCTGGATCTCCCCGAACCGGTCGAGATCGACGGCGGGACAATCACGGTCAGCATCGAAAGACCGCCCACGCTCGGCCGCCTGATGCTGGACGGCAAGGTCGTCGAGGCGGGAGAACTTATCCAGGGCAAGGACCTGCCGCGTTTGCAGATGGATGTCCCAAAGGGAACCGGCGAGCCGGAAGAGATGGACATGCTGGCCTATGCCGCACGCGACAATTGGGGCGGCGAAGCCCGGGGCATGCTGGTGTTCCGGATCAAGAGCGGCGAAGGCGCCCAGGGTGAACAGGTGATGGCTTCGCTCGAGGCCGAGCAGAAGCAGCAGGTGCTGGAGCGGGGCATCCATATCACCGGCGCCGCCGAGGCGATCGAAGACCGGGAGATCGACATTCCGGTCGGCGTCGGCCCGATTCCGCTGAATCTGAATTTCCCGACACAGGACCCTGCGGTCAGCCTGAAAGTTGCCAGCTATCCGGCAACGGGAACGCTATCCCTGCCGGATCGGATCCTGTCGCCCGACTCCAGCCTGATGGCTGATGAGGTCGACCGGCTGCGCTATGAGCCCCAGATCGGAGCTGGCAAAACGGTCGAGGTCGCCTTCGAAATCCGGGCGGGCAGCGCCGCATCCAAGCCCGCCACGATGAAACTATCGCCTACCGTCGATCCCTGCGACTCGGCTGCCGGTGAACCCCTCGACCTGCAGGGCGTCGTCCCCGGCCTGCTGCCAAATGAAATCGGCGCCGACGCGGTGAAGCTCTGCGAGGATGCGGTCAAGGCGTATCCCGATGTCGCCCGCTTCCGCTATGAGCTGGGGCGCGCGCTGCTTGCGGCGGGCAAGGTCGAGCAGGCCAGGAAAGCCATCCAACAGGCTGCCGACAGGGGGCACGTGCGCGCCGTGTTCGAACTTGGCTATATCGCCTCGTCTGGAATAGGGATGGACGTCGATCCCGAGAAGGCAAACGACTTCTACTCAGTGGCATCTGACAAAGGCGATCCCTATGGGATGACGGCGTGGGGTCGTGCCTTGTTCAACGGTCTCGGCGCTCAGCGCGACACGGCCAAGGGGCTGGACCTGCTGCTGAAGGCGGCAGCGATGGGGCATACCTATGCCATGAACGATCTCGCCGCGATCTTCACCGAAGGCCGCAATGGTGCGCCCGTCGATCCGGTCCGCGCCGTTGCTTTCTTGAATGCCGGTGTCGAGCGACAGGACATGTATTCGATGAACCTGCTCGGTCGCAACTACCTCAGCGGCAAAGGTGTCGAAAAGGATCCGAAGGCGGCGCAGGCGCTATTCCAGAAGGCCATCGATCTTGGCCAGCCCTACGCTCCAGCCAGCCTTGGGCGCATGTATCGAGATGGCCTCGGCGTGCAGCAGAACCTTGATGAAGCGCAACGCCTATTTGAGCTGGCGACCGCGCGGGGCGATCAATCCGGTGCATATGATCGCGCGGCCCTCGAGATGCAGAAGGGCGACAATGCCGACCAAGCCGTCGCCGTGCGTTTCCTGGCATTCACAGTCGCGCTCGATCTTCGCAACGAGTTGCCGGACGCCCAGACAACGCTGGCCAAGTTCGGAACGAAGGCGAAAACGGCTGCGTTGAAGCAACTGCGTGGGGAACTCAAGTCGAAGATTCCGTCAAGCGGTTCTATCGACACGCAACTGGTCAAGGCGGCCAGGGCGGTCTGGGAGCAAGCCAATCCGCGTCGGGATTTGTTCTGATCAACAAGGAGGCAATGGTGGGCAGAGTATTGAAGCAGGCGATCATCGGAACAACTCTCTTCGGCGTCCTTGCGGCGCTCACAGGCTGCACGTATTTGATGCCACCCGAACCGACGCCGCTGGTGGAGACGTCACCGCCGAAGGTCGTTCGCAGGGTACCCGTCGAGCAGAAGATTGTTCGCAGGCCACCTGTCGAGCAGAAGGTTGTCAAGGCGGCTCCCAAACGGGTGGTCAAGAAAAAGGTGATCGAGCCGGTTGAGGAGGAGTCTGCGCCACCTGTCATCGCTCCCCTGGGTGGCAGTGGCGGGGGAGGGGGCGGCGGCTGGTGATGGCCTCGATAGCGGCGGTATCTCGGCGCACAGCTGAGCTGGCTTCCGTTTCATTTTTTACGAAAGCTGCGCAACACGACGAGGGTCGGAGGATGCCGCACGACGTGCACAAAACAACAACCTAAAGTGAGACCGGTCAAACGCGAGATGCATTAGTATGCATCCGCTGATTGGCGCAGCGCCTCGATCTCTGCCATCTGGATGCCCATTTCGACAAACGCGGAAAGAACCGAAAAGCGGTCCGCCAATGCAACGCGCGCCAGTCCGGCCAGAACTCCCGCATTGACCGCATGGGCGGCGGGAAATGATCGCAAATGCGATGCCGCGGCCATGTCCGCAGCCGCACCGTTGCCGTGCCATCCTGCGGCCAGGGCAATCCAGGCAGCCGGCGTTGTCGGCGGCATTGCCGCGGCCTTGCTCACTTCCGCGCCATGGTAAGGACTATCGGGTTGGCCGACCCAGTCGTGAACGAGCGCGAGCAACTCCTGATCCCCGCTATCGAGCAGATCGGTCAGGTGGCTCAGGCACTCATGCGCCCACCAGATCGCAGCCCGCTCAGGCAGGAGATAGGCACAGAACGTAATCGCCTCCTCGGGCACTCGTCCGGCAAGGAGAGTGCGGCAAAACTCGATTGAAGGCTGTTCGGTTGGAGGTGCTACCATGTCCCCGGCAACAGCGGGACAGGCCATGAAAAGATCCCGCGCCGTTTTGAATCGAAGCTCATAAGCCATGGCCACCACGCTTTCACCTGGGGAACAATTGGTACTGAAGCGCTGGACGAGGCGCGGGTCAAGCCTCAGTCCAGGGCAAGGTGGCAACCGCCGTTGATCGCCCAAATGCTCAACGTTTATGACAGACAATCGCTTCGCAATTTGGTATAGTCCAAGTTGGCGAAATCGGATGCTCAAAACAGGAGTGCCGTTGTGAAGTTGTGGGGTTCAGCCTTTGTCTTGGCGGTAGCGCTTTCTTCGACACATGCTTCCGCTGATCCGCTTCAGAAATCAGAAGACATCGTGAAGTTTTTCGAAGGGGCGAGCGAATTCGGCCCGTCGCGTGGGGTTTGTGTCGGCACCGAAGACGAATGCAAGAGCAACAAGAAGGAAGCACCCGCCGAAAGAACCAGCATCGATATGCTGATCAATTTCGGCCTGGATTCCGCGGAACTCGATACAACTGCGCGCACCGAACTCGGCGAGTTCGCCAAGGCGCTCAATGATAACCGGCTGAGCACGCTGAGTTTTGTCGTTGAGGGCTACACCGACGCTTCCGGTTCGGCTCACTACAATGAGGGGCTGTCGGAACGAAGAGCACAATCGGTGACCGCCTTCCTCATGTCCAATGGCGTCGACGCTGCCCGCATCAAGGCAATCGGCCTGGGCGAAACGCATCCACGCAACCCCGACCCCTACAATCCGGCCAACCGCCGGGTGGAAATGCGGATAAGAACTGAATAGCTGGTGTGCGTCAGGCCCCTGCTCAGGTGTCGAACAGGCTTGAAACGCAGGCTTGTCAGTTGTTGTTGAGCACGCCACCTACCGCAACGCCGGTGCCGAAAATCAACGCCTTGGTCAGGAAGTCGCTGTTGTCCCGCGGCGGGGGGGCGTCCCGTCGAACCACCTCGCGGTAGCGCTTTTTCTGCACGACCTGCTGTTGTTTGCGAGGCTTGTGTGCCGCCACCGGCTTTTGTGTCCGGGCTTTCTGTGCCACGGGCTTTTGTGCGCGGGCCTTCTGCACCTGTTTTTTCGGCTGCGCTGCACGGGCCTGATCTGCGGCATGTCTGGCGCGCACCGTGGCCATCATTGGATCGGTCTGGATCACCAGGAACGCCAGTTGCTCGCGCGTCAAGAAATCGGTCCGCGGCAGACCGCTCTTCGCTTGCCAGACGCCGATAGCCTGGCGGGTCTGCGGACCTATGTTTCCGTCGATACGGCCGAGTTCGTTGCCCAAGGCTTCGATGCGCAATTGCAGATCGATGCGGCCTTCGCGATCGAGACCGATCGCACTTTCTGTCAACTCGGTACCCGGGGTCTGCTTCGCCTCGTCCGAAACACCAATGGAGGTGCGAACGGCCGAGCCGGAATTGGCATTCGCCTCGTCCTCATCGACCGCCGCGACCTGCTGGTCTTCGGCTTTCGGCTCCTTCAGCTGGTCGATGTTCAGCCGTGCCACAGTGGCAAAGCGGCCGTTGGGAAACTGGTCGAGATAGGCTTCGTAGAACGGAACGGAATTGCGCTTCGAAGCTTCATCCCACAGGCGCTGCTCGACCTCCCAGGAAGGAGGCTCGCTGGTTGCAGGGGCGGGGGTCGCGGTCGCAGCTGCGCCAGATACGTCGGCGGCAGGTTTTACGACAGGCACCGCTTGCGCAACGGATTGTCCCATGAAGACCTCGCGGCCCAGCGATGCGTTGTGCCAAGGTCTCTGGCGGCCCTGCGTCGTTTCGGTCACCTGGCCGCGCACACGCGTCAGCGCGCTCTGGATTTCAACGCCGGGCTCAGTCAGGTGCCTGGCTAACGCCGTGGAATAAGGGCTGTTGACGCCGTTGCCGTCGAAAGCGATGGCGCCTGGATCCGTTGCATAGGCAATCAGAATGCCGCCGGTTCCAACGCCCTCCGATTTTGCTTCAACCGGCGCCAGACCGGCGCCGAACGAGGTGGAGCGGCTCTTAGGCATCGAGGCGGCCAGCGTCCTTGCCAGCGGATTGTCGCGGCAGGCATCGAGGATAATGACCCCGACCGCCGGCTCGGGCGGCAGCGCTGCCATGAAGTCGTCGATCTGAATGGTGCGGGTCTTGAGATAAGCGGGCGATGTCAACTCGGCGTCGACCGGTATCAGGAAATTCTTGCCGTCGACCTGCATACCGTGCCCGGCATAAAATACGACGGCGAGATCGGCGTCATAGGATTGCTCGGTAAACCGGCTGATGAGGCTGTGCATGCCTGCATTGTCCTGATCGACCCCTTCGATCACCTGGAAGCCGGCATTGCGCAGGGTGGATGCGATGAGGTGCGCATCGTTGGCCGGATTGGGCAAGGCAACGGCATGCACGTATTTGCTGTTGCCGATGACCAGCGCCACGCGTTTGGCATCGGGCGTGGCAGCCTCGGCGTCAAGCGAGGCGATGATGAACAGGATAAACCCGCTCAGAAAGACGGCGAATGCTTGCATGGACCAGCCCTCCGCGCCTTTGGCGCACACCATTGGTGTCTGTGCATGCTGAGTTTCATCAGCGACGTAGTCGCTTCTGCCAAAATGGCTCTTGGGCGTATGTGATCCCGGCCACAGTTTTGGTTGAAAGGGTCCGATACGGCGAAACCCGCGCGCCGCGAGAGGCAGGTTCAAAGGGTATTCTGAACCGAGCTTATGACGGCCGTGATTGCCTGCTTGTACTTTTCGAACTCCGGCGATGTCTGGCGGACTTGCGTCGTCGTTGTCTGCTGGCCTGCGCCAGTCGTTGGCTGGCTCAGCTTCCGACCCATTTTCCGTTCGGCCCAGCTCACGACATAGCTGGCGGTCTTGCCGGTGAGAAATGGGTTGGCTTGAATGACGGCCGACCCGAGCACGGCACTCAATTGCGCCGAACCCGACGCCGACAACACTTGATGCGCGCCTTCCATTCCCAGGAAATGGCAGAGATAGAGCCGGCCGGCCGTGATCTGGTGGCCGCGCGCCCGAAGATAGGCCTCGCCTTCGCGCGCCAGATTGCTGACCATCTCGCGCGAGATCGTAGCGTCGTAGCGCAGAGCGAGCAGGTCGGCGGTCGACAATGTCCGCGCAAGTTCGGGGCGATATGTATTCATCATTCTGATCCAGGTCTTTGTTATGAACTGACCGGCGCCGGTCGCTGAAGAAAGGGGGTTCTTGGCGCGGGCGCTGCCGCCACTTTCGACATGAACGATACGGTCGGTCAGCGTTTCGACGGCGGAATCGTCCGTTGCGATTGTGGTAACCGTGCCCAGGGGATTGACGGCCTCGCCGCTCCGATAAAGTTCGAAATGCAGGTGCGGTCCGGTCGAAAGGCCGGTGGTGCCGATATAGCCAATGATATCGCCCGCCTTCACCTTCGTGCCGACACCGTTCTTGATCGCGAACCTCTGCATATGCGCATAGCGCGTCTCGCTCCCGTTTCCGTGCGAGATCTTCACCAGATTGCCGTATCCTTTTCCATCGCCCTGAAAGACGATTTCGCCGTCGAAAGCGGCTGCAATCGGTGTACCCAGAGGTGCTGCCCAATCCACACCCTTGTGGATCCGGACGGTTCCGAGGATCGGGTGTTTTCGCGGACCGAAGGTGGACGTCATGACCCCGTTGACCGGCGTGACCATGCCGTTGGTGACCGTCAGCGAGCGAACCTGATCGTCACCGCTAACGCATGCAAACTGGCCGTCGCTCTGCTGGAAGACGAAACAGTCGAGGCTCTTTTCGCTACCCTGGACACCTACATACAACACCCGTCCCGCAGTCTCTTCCTTGCCACGTGGCCTTTGCGAATAGATCAGCACCAGACGCTGGTCCTGGCTGGCGAAGGCATCCAGATCCTGTCCTCTGGAAAGATACATGATCGCTTCTCCGATCACGCCGGTTGGAACATTATTACGTGCCGCGGTCGAATAGATTGCGTCGAGCAGTCGGTATTGCCTCTTGTGCGTGCCTTCCGCTTGTGCGCCCGAGTAGTTGAACAGATCTTCGCGGACCCAGGGGTCAACACCCGACACAAACGCACCAGCGGCATTGCGCGTCAGCGTGCCGACAAATACGTTCTTGGCGTAGATGGAAACCTGCATCAGGGACATGGCTGTCGTCTCGCGCGCCGGCCTGAAACCGCGCATCGCGACGACATAACCCGGCTCAAGGCTTTCCCGACCGAAAAGCGCCTTCAGGGCTTCGCCTGCCAGCCTGGCGTCCTCGGTGGGGAAATGCGCATCCAGTGCGACGCTGTCCAAACTGCGGTCGTTCAGAATCTTTACGAAAATGTCTGCGGTAGCCTCGAATCGCTGATATTCGCTCGTGACAATTGCGACGCTTGTATTGTTTTCGATCTGGGTCTTCTGGAAGGCGGGAAGGGCTGCCTCGCCTGCAGCGATTGTTTCGCCCCAGCCTGCTTCGGGGTCGTCGGTATCCGCCTGCGGACCAGAAGCAACCGGAGCCTCGCCTGGCTCGAGTAGCTGAGGATCGTCTTGCAAATCGCTGGATGGCGGCGCCGGGGTCTGTCGCTGCGCCTGGAAGAATGCGAAATCTTCTTGCGTGGACGGTATCGTCGTCATGAATTTTTCGCTGGCGCTAAGCATCACGTCAGACAGAATTTCGATCTGGGGAGAAACTCCGGCCTGATCGAGTTCCGCCGGGCGCGGGATCACTTTGCCTTTCGTTGCGGCGCCGGCGTCTGGCGCAAGGGTGATCCACATCGGGTCGCCTGCGAGATCGATAATGGCAGGCACATAGACCGATGCATCGGCCGGCACATCGTCCGTTCCTTCGACCGCCTGCAACTCCTCGTCTTCATCGCCGAACGACCAATAGTTCGCGGTGAGGTAAAAGCCGGTGGCGATCGACAGCAGGACAATCACAGCCAGACCGGCAGAGAGCCTGCGCCACAGCCTGCGTCTGCGAAGGGCGGCGCGCGCCTGCTTCTTCAGCCTGAAGCTCGTATCGATACTGTGCGTCACGGATTGCTTCCGGTCAGGAAAAAGGTCCACCGCACCTGTTCGAGCGTATCGACTTCGAGAAATCGCGCGGCGATACGGCCACGCTGCCAGCATTCATCGATGCCGCGTATCGAGAAGCGCCGCCGGTCGATGCACATTTCGGTCGACCCGGTCAGGATCGCGTGACCAAAGACGTCCGTCGCATAGATGTAGATGTAGCGGTTCGCCAGTTCCTCGCGGATGACGTTTACGCATTGATTTGCGCCGATGGTCCACCAGCCGTCGGTCTGGTCCGCATTGTCGACCTTCTGGCCAACGGCGAGATTGACCACGTCGAGTGTCTGGTTGCAGACGGTGAATTCGGCACGCGCTTCGTTCGTCGAGAGAAGAGCCAGCAGCGCCGCACCCGACATGACCGCAAGTTTGAGGGCTCGAACCAAGTCACGCCGCTTTTTGGGCGGGACAGCGGGCAGGGAGGAAAAACGCAAGCGGCGGAGGTCCATGGGCGTTCATGCTACCCGCCGAGCCGGAAGTACTGTGCCGTTGCGGAGAAGTCAGATCCGCTGGTCTCGATTTCCTCGATAATTTTGGGTAGCAGCACCGAGGCTGGTGTTGGCTCGGAGAACGCCGCAGCCTGAATATCCTGTCGACCTGTGATGACCATTATAATCTCCGGCACGGGCTTGCCGGCCGCCTTGTCGGCAGCGCCGAGACCGGTCGGGATGCTGAACGTGGCCTTGTCCGATTGCACCACGATGCGATCGTCGAGGTTGAATGCCATACCCTTGTGGTCGATCAGCAGCACGCTGGAAATGAGGCCGCCATCCGTCACCAGCGTGCCGCTGATCGGCGAACCGCTCGGCACCGACGTCCGATCGAGGACAAGCTGCGGCTTGTCGGCAGCCGTCCGGTCCAGAATGCGCAGAAAGTTGGTGACTTCGCATTGGGCCGGTTCAATGAGGCGGACGCTGATGTCCGGTTCGACCTGGAATCTTGCCTGGAAGTCGTACATCATTCGCTCGAAAGGCGGGACCTCGGTTCCAAATCCCTCGATCGCGGCAGCCTTGTCGGTAGCCGACGTCAACGCCGCATAGAAACAGTCGCCGCCGCTGAAGTCGCGCACCCAGGCGACCCGTTGCGCCATCGCATCGACGGGAGGGGCCGGCGGAGCTTCCGGTCTGGGCACATTCAAGGCGACGGTTGCGTCGTCCGGCGGCTTGTCAGCCGGTTGCTGCGGCGCAAGCGCCGCCTTTGGCGCCTGCTCCGCGGCCTTGCGTTCGGCGTCGAGCCTGGCCTTCGTCTCCGACAAGATCCGCATAGCCTGCTCCGCGTTCCGACGTTCTTCCTCTTCGGCCTGTGCTTTCGCCGCCTCTTCGGTCTCTCGCTCCGCTTTGGCCCTGGCTTCGGCATCAGCCTTGGCCTTGGCTTCCTCTGCAGCCTGTCGCTCAGGCTTCTGGCTTTCCACGGCATCGGGCTGGACCGCTGGCGGCGAGGCTTTCTCGGCTGGTGCTATAGGTGCGACGTCGGCGGTCGGCGGAGCGGCCTGCTGGCTGTCGCTGGTCACCGCATCCGGCTGAATTGCCGGTGGAGCCGCTTCGGGTGGCGTTTGCGTCTCGACCGCAGATGGCTCCGAGATTTCCTCGGTTGGCGGGGGAACTTTGACCGGCTGTGTCGGCTCCGGCTCCTGACTGGCCGCCGCATCGGCCTGATTGTCGACGGGCGGCGTAGCGATGTCCGGTTTTGGCTGCTGGGATGGAATCTGCTTTGCCGGCTCATTGCCAGGCCGGCTCGCAGCGCTGTCCGTCGGGGCCGGCTTTGGTGCTTCTGGTGTCAAAAGCGGTGTATCGTCGGCGACCGGCGTGGAAGGCGTCATCAAGCCGCTCAGATAGACGCCTGCGCCAGACACCACAGCCAGCGCCGTCAAGCCAGCGATCGCGAAGGTTCGGGTCCTTGCAGACTTTCCGCGAGCATCAGCGGTGACCGCGCGCGAAGGATCCGCGGCCGCCGAGGGCCGCGGTTCGGACAGATGCGCCGGCCGTACATGCGGGACGAAGCGCTGTTCCCCTGATTTCGCTGCGGTTGGCAAGCCGTGCCCCGGGGCTTTGGAACCGGGCGCGACGGTTCCCGCGGTTCGCGGCAGACCGGTCCGGTCGCGGGGTTTGATGGACGGTGGAGGCGTTGTCTCCTCGCTGTCATCACGCGTCAGCCTGGCGATGTCCGCCATGCTGATCGGCCGATCCCGCGGGTCCGGTTGCAGCATGGCTTCGACAATGTCGCGAAAATCGGCATCGATGTCGGACAGGTCCGGCACAGTTCGGCGCTTCTCAACGATCTCGAACTGGGAGCCGCCCATGTTGATCGGTTTTCCGCGCAGTGCGGCGGCCAGCACCAATCCCAGGCTGTAGATGTCGGACTGTTCGCTGACGTCGCCGCCAAACAGCCCGAGCTGTTCGGGAGAAACGTAGCTGTACTTGCCGGCGAACTTTCCGCCGATCAGGGTCTCCCCGCCGACGGTCGCCGATCGCGCGATGCCGAAGTCGATGATCTTCGCACGGTCGACCCGGCCTCCTGGCAGGATGATGTTATCCGGGGAGAGGTCGCGGTGTATTGCTCCTGCCTGGTGCACGGCGCTCAGACCGGATGCAAGGCGGTGGCAGAGCTTGCGCACTTCTTCCGTCCGCATCGCGCCACGTCGCATGACGTCGAACAGCGATTCACCGTCGACGAATTCCATGGCAAGGTAGGGCCGGGCGATCCCGGGATCGATCGTGAAGACGTGATATCGAACGACCGCATCGTGCGACAGGTGGTTGAGGATCGAGGCTTCCTTACGGAACAGGGACAGGATCGTCTGATCACGGGCGAACTCGGGCAGGACGATCTTGATCGCGACGTGGTCGCCGGTCTGGATGTTGTGGCCGCGATAGACCTCACCCATGCCTCCGGACGCGATCCGCTCGTCAAGTTCGTAGATGCCGCTGAGTTGCGTGCCGACGGCGGTGTTGGCAAGGCCAGGCGATATTCGCGTCTTGTCGTCGGCGCTCATCGGCCTCCAACCTCCGCGGATGGATCAGGATGGAACCCGTTGCTTCCGTCTCCGATCTTCACCAGCACAATCGTGACATTGTCTGTTCCGCCGCGCGCCAGCACCGTTTGCAGCAGGTTTTCGCACGCCGCCTGAGGTGTCGCGGACATCACTGCTGCCTCGATCTCGGCGTCGGTGACGTGCGCCGTCAGCCCATCGGTGCTCAACACGAAAATGTCCCCCGGCATGATTTCGCCTTGCTGGAAATCGATGACGATCTCGTCGCTGACCCCAACTGCATGTGTGATGACATTGCGGCGCGGCCAGGTGAGCGCCTCGGCCGCGCTGATCATGCCCCTGTCAAGCAGTTCCTGGACTTCGGTATGGTCCCTCGAAATCTGCGAGATCGAGGCGTTGCGGATCAGATAGACCCGGCTGTCGCCCGCCCATAAGCAGGCGTACCGTCCATTCATCGCCAGCAGGGCAGCGACGGTGGAGCCTATGGTAACGCCGCGAGACTCCGATATCCCGCGGATCTCGGCATTGGCCCGGCTCAGCCGGTCCTCGAAGCGCGCGCGAAGATCCGGTGCTGAACTTGCGATGCCGATCGTTGCCAGGTGATCGACGATGCTGGCCGAGGCGACTTCTCCGGCATCATGTCCACCCATTCCGTCGGCCACGACCCAGAGGCCGGTTTCCGGCTCGACCAGATAGCTGTCCTCATTGAGCTCGCGGACACAGCCCCTGTGGCTGACGCCGAAGCTTTCAAAGGGAAGGGCGACATTATTCAATTTGCCACCAAGCGCTTCGCAGGCGTCCTTTGCGGCGCTTTTTTCAGCGCTCGCTCGCGCCAGTTTGCCACAGGCGCGGATATTAGAGTATCGAAATCAACGTCCGAGCGCCTGTTGCCCATGGGCGGCGTCACCATGCTGGAAAGCTCAAGGGCCATCTCAAAAAGCCTTTGGGCAGCTGAACCCGGAAAGCGCGGGAAGGAGGAGGGGGTTGGGGTCCGAACCGGCCTGGATCGTATAGGCGACATCGCGCCCGCCGATCACGAAGCGGGCTTCCGTATTGCCGCCGGTGCTGGTGATATCAGCCTTGTCCAGCAATCGCTTCAGTGCCCATGGACCGTCAAACTTGATGGCGGACTCACGGCCTGGCATTTCCGGCATGAGGCTCAGGCTGGCGGACGCCGAAGTCCCGCCGCTCGGCCAGGTCACCGTGCTTGGCGTGTTGCCTGCCTGGTTGCTTTGAACGATCTGGCCATCGACGTCGAGTATTGCCGCATCGGCATCGCCATGCAGTGAAACCGGCGTAAAGGTCACGCTCACCGATGGGACAGAACCACCGGAGGGAAAGAAGGCGTTGCGGATCTCGGCAGCAAGCTGGAAGTCCTTCAAGGTCGACTTCGGAAGGTCGCGCCCGAAGCGCGCATCCTGTTTCCAACTCCAGTCCTGGCCGGTCATATCGATCAGCGATGCGAGATTCTGTGCGAAGAACCGGTCCATCAGCCCGCCCGGAGCGAACAGTTTCGAGAAATCCGCCATTGCGATGTCCTCGGTGCCATTGCCGGCGAAGGGATAATGTCCGTTGACCGCCTCTTCGCAGGCGCGCGTCACCGTCTGGTCGAGCATCTGGTTCAGATTCGCTACCGAGGTTTCGGCGACGTTGCCCTCAAACTCGTCGGCCGTCGCGTTGACCATCCGCGCGAGTTGCTTGGGCAGACGCGAGACATTGGCGCGAAGGGTGGATACCTGCAGTTGCAGATTCATGTTGACGCGTTCCGTCTGCGAAGGAACATCGGCAGCCAGTTGCAGACTCTGGTAAATGTCACGGAAATTCTGGGTCAATGCATCGATCGGGCGGCGTCCGGCAGGACCGTTCACCAGCGTCTGGAATGATCTGAACTGCGCTTCGATATTTGCTCCGGGGTGCTGTGCGCTCGAGGACCCTGCGCCGGCGCGGCTTTGCGATTTGCCTGTGGCAATCTGTATGCCGATGCGCGCCAAACCCTTGGCGATATCCGCAGACGTCTGCGGCTGGTTCTGAACCACGCCGGATTCTAGCTCGGAGGCTCTGCTGCGTCCGGCTTCCTGCGTCAGAGCTGTCTCGTCGGCTATCGCCGTAAAAAGCTGGTCGATCGGCGATGTTGATGACGCGGCGGCGGAAAGCGCGATATAGTGCGGCTTGTCCTTCAGCATCGCTTTGAACCTCAATTCGTCGAGAACGCCGTTCCACGCCGCGGTGAACTCCTTCCCGTAGCGATCGAGAAGTTCTGGACCGAGCTTGAGCAGTTCCTGATCGATGCCGCCTTGCTCGCCGCCACCGCCGAGGACCCATTGATCGTCGACCAGCATCTGCGCGATACGCGAGAGTTGCCCGAGGTAGAAGTCGTTGAAGCCGGCATGGGTGTAGATGCCGGGAATACCAACATCAGCCAGGTCGCTGCCGTCGATGCGCTCGAACAGCAACTGCGCTTCCGGGCCACCTTTCGCGGAAACAGAAAAATCGTCCAGCGCCGCCGCGTATGTAGCCGACTTGATCAATGCGGAGGCGCGATCGGCCAGGCTCATGCGCCCGAGCGAGCGCTGGGCGGATTCGACAAGCGGTCGGTTGAGTTCGAAAACCGGATCATAGGCGTCATCCAAGGCAAGCATGGCGCGCAGATGCTTTTCGAGCTGCGCCCGTCCCTCGCGGTTGTTTTCGCCCGGATACCGGTTCTGCTCCCAATCCTGTCTCATCCAGGAAACGATCAACGCGTCATCGACCTTTGGCGCCTTGCCGCCAAGCATCAGATAGATTTTCAACGGTTCATAGAGCGCGGCGGGGTCAGCCATCTTGGCCTGGATCGTCCGCTCGGCCTGGATCAATAGCCGCGCGCGGAATGTGCGCTCCAAGGCTTGCCGGTATGCCGTCTTGGATGCCGAAAGAAGTCTTTCCCGCTGGCTGAGGCCGAACGTCTCCTCGACCGGCGTCGGCAAGTCGCCGGTTTCGAACCCTGCCGGCAGATTGCGCAACTGGTCGAGCGGGCCAATGACGTTTTCGAGATCGACATCGGTGACCGTCGTGCTTTTGAGCAGTGGGTCCGCTGTCTCGCGATACTGGTTCATCGCCTGCGCGGTGGCGTCGATCAGCGACCTGTTGGCTGTGTAGCTCATGGCCAGGGCGCCCAGGGCCACCGCAGCGATCAATGCGATTATGCCAAGGCCGCCATATCTGGCTATCGCTGCACGCTTTTCAGCCGATTTGTCGTATGAAACCCACCCGGCCTCCGCAAAAATGACGCGGGTGAGAAGGTCGTGCAAAAAGAAGCTTTTACCGGTGCCGGACAGATGGGCTCTGGAATTGCTGCCGAAACTGCGGCTGATTGCACCGAGCACCTGGTCAATCGGTGTTCCTTCCTGCGTGCCTGACGAAAAATAAAATCCACGCAGGCTGACATTCACCTGGCTGCGGGCCGGATCGAACAGGCTGGCGACGAAAGTGGTGATCCGTCCCTTCAGCGCACCAAACTGCGCCGGAAAGCCGAAGACAGATATGCGCGCGACTGGATCAGCCTCCTCCTGCAGCCGGTCGGGGACCTCCTCCGCCAGCCATTTTGCCAGTGCCTCGAACTCGGCTGGAGTCTCGCCGACCATGTTCTTGTTGCGATCCGTGGTCTGGAATGTCGCGCCCCACACCTTGCGTCGGCGCGTTTCGTCGAACCCGCCAAAATAATCCATGAAGCCGGAGACAAGGTCGGCCTTGGTGAAAAGCAGGTAGACCGGAAACTGGACTTTCAGCGTTTCGTATGTTTCCCGCAGCCGGCTGCGTATCTCGACGATATGGGCGTTCAATTGCTGGTCGTCGAGGCTAATGAGGTCTGCAAGGCTGATGGCCAGGATGACACCGTTAATCGGTTGCCTGGTGCGGTATCTCTTGAGCAGCGCCAAAAAGGCAAGCCAACTCTTTTTGTCGCTCTCGGCGTGCGAATCCTGCGTTGTGTAGCGTCCGGCGGTGTCGATCAGCACCGCCTCGTCGGTGAACCACCAGTCGCAGGACCGTGTGCCGCCGACACCGGCCACCGGCTGGGCGTCACCCGACCCGGCAAGCGGAAATTTCAGGCCCGAATTGACCAGCGCCGTCGTCTTGCCTGCACCGGGGGGGCCGATGATGATGTACCAGGGGATATCATAGAGGAAGTTGCGCTTGCCGCTCGACCGCTTCAGCGTCGCAATGGCCTCGTTCATGCGGGCCTCGAGCACTTGCGAGTCGCCATCCCTGTCGTCGTTGCGGACGATTGCCGCCTCGAGCGCTTTCTGTGCCTTTCGCATTTGCCAGAACCGGAAGCCGTAGAAGAGCGCCGCGATCGTCAGGATGACGCCTATGATCGTGGCACGCAGCCAGACGGGGCCGAGCGGGCGGGTGTCGGCAAAGCGGATCAAGGGCCCGGCAAACCAGATGGCTGCCGCGAAACCGGCCAGCGCGATGACGCTGAATATCCGCAGCAGCCAACGCGTCATGGGCGCTTCCAGCCGGCCGCGCTCACAACGTCTCCTCCTTGGGGATCATCACGTCGACACGGCGATTCTGGGCGCGGCCTTCCGGCGTCGTATTGTCGGCGATCGGCTCGTCCTCGCCCTTGCCTTCGACCGTGATCCGCGAAGGCTGGCTGAACCGTGGCGCCATCATTGCTTCGACCGCCTTCGCCCGGGCGACGGAAAGGTCGAAGTTGGATTTGAACGCGCTCGATTTTCGCGGCTTTATATTGTCCGTATGGCCGACGATCCGGATCGGTCCGGGCTCGGGTTCCAGCGCGGCGGCGATGTCAGCGGCTATCGGCCCAAACTCCGGCTTTATCTCGGCCCTGCCGGACTGGAACAGCAGGAGATTGTTGATTTCCACCACGATGAACCTGCCCTGCGTGCCGACGGTCAGCCCGCCGCGCGCGATATCCTTGGCCAGTGCGGTACGGATGCGATCGATCTGGCTGGGGGTGGCGGCGACAGGCGGGGCGACTTTCACCGGTTCGGCCAACGGCGCCACGCTGGCGCGTTCGATGGTGACCGGCGTCGATGGATTGAGGGCCAGCAGCTGGCCGGCAACGGCATCGCCCTCGTTGGTGATGAAGACCCGCAACGTGAAGAATGCCGCTGTGAGCAGCGCCGATGCAGCAGCCGCAACGACCCAGAGCGGCAGCCGGGCCGACGAGTTCGTCATTGTCGCCGCCAGGCCCTGCCAGTGCGGCGAGACCTCTTCGTCGGCGCGAGCCCTGAAGTAGCGGAGCGTCTCGTAGACGTCGCGTCGGACGCGTTCGAGATCGGTGTCTTCGCCCCCCAGGCCTCGATACTGGCCTTCGAACCCCAATGACAGGCAGGCATGCATCAATTCGAGCAAATCGTAATGTGCCTCCGGGGTGCCCAGCACCTTGTTCAGCGCTTCGAAGAAGCCCGTCCCGGTGGGTTCGACGTGGAAGAACCGCGACACCATGCTGTGCTGCGCCCAGTCATCACTCTTGGGCCAAGGCAGGTTGCCGATCAGATCGTCAGCGGTTTCGCAAAGGGCGAATTTTGCGATCCGGGCATCCTCTTCAGGAACGCCGGCTTTTTCCATGGTCCGGTCGAACTTTTCAAGCTCATCGGCGACGTGCTCCGCCAACGGCTCCGCTTGTCTTTTGACTGGCAAAAGCCTGAGTTGGCCGAACAGCATCAGCAGGGGCGCGGCCGCGGCGAGGATCGGGTTTGCCGCGGAATAGCTGACGCTGTCCGCGGCATCGAGCAGGATTCCCTGCTGCATGGCGAGCTTTGGCGTGGCCGCAAACGAGCCTGCTCCCGCCGCTGCGCCGGGAGTTTCGCCTTGATAAATCACGGTTCCGGATGTCCAGCCCGGTGGCGGGTGCCGGCCGACACCGGAATCGAAAACTGTTGAATCCTTGACCGGCGAGTGCTGCTTGCCACCTGGGACGGGTTCCTGAGCAACTGGCGCCGATTTCTGCTCGCGCCGTGGCCTGGGGCGAATGACCGTTTTGCCCGCCGGACCGAAAGGATCGTCCTTGGAACTCATCGCCGATCTGCCGTCCACGCGCGATGTAGGTGCATGCGCTGGATGAACGCCAAACGGCTCCTGGCCAGATGCAGAAAACGCCGTCCCTGCTGGCGAGAGCACTGTTCGGAAGAAGGTTGGCTACAAAACGCTATCCCGCCGTAAGATGACATTTGCCGCAGACCCCAGGTCAATCAACCTTACCAGCTTGGCGAACTGTCGTATGTGATCGTAGTCTCACAAAGTAGCCATTGGAACCGGATGCAGTGCGCCGACGAGATTTTTCTTCGCCGACTATAGCACTGCACGTTCTTTCGGGGATGCACTTCTATGCGCCAGGGTCGGTCTCACCGCTCTATTTTTGCTTGTCGGCCTTGGCATAGGCTTCGCTGAAATAGGACAGGAATATATCCAGCATGCCGTTTTCGTGGGCTTCCTCCATGGTCCGCCATTTCGCGACAAAGGCGTCCCAGGCCAGGCCTTTCTTCGAGCTGAACGACGTTGGCGGAAGCTTTTTGCCGATCGCCTCGGGCGACAAGTCGTCAAGTAAGCGCGAAAGAGCAGCCTGCATGGCTGCATAGGTGGCAAATTCGTGCGTCTTGAGATCGCGGAATGCATCTTCGATGCTGTGCCTGGCATCGAGATAGCCGGCCCTGCGCCGCGCGAACATGATCTCAAGGATATCGTCGGTCCCCGGCACGAACTTCAGGGGGTTGTTGTCCTCAGCACTTATCATCGTGCGGTGTGTGCTCTTGGCCAATATCTTCGCAGCGGCCCGTGCTTTCAGCAGCAAGGCCAGCTCCTCGACCACCGTCCGCAGCACCGCGCCGATTTCGGCAGCAACTTCATGAGGATCACGAGATTGAAGCAATTCCGGGGAGATGCCGGCTCCGATCGCGATTTCCCGCAGCATCTCGTCTGAGTCAGGGCGGCGGGGTGCGGACCCCGCCGAGGGCGGAGGAGTGGGCTGCAGCAACGAAGACGTCGACGCTGGCGCCTGCTGCCCGGGCCGCTGCTCCGCCGGACTGAAGAAAGGCTCGTTGCCGAAGTCCAGCGGCCGGCCGGTGGCGACCGGCATTTCCCGTTGCGTCGAACCGCGATTGCCTTGAACTTGGCCTGTCGTCGCGCGCTCGTCGTCAATCGATACCAAGATGACGTAGCGGCCGATCAGCAGCCGGTCGCCATGACCGAGCCGATGCGGGCCGGCCATGCGCTGGCTCGATCCGTTGACGAAGGTTCCATTGCGCGAGACATCGTACAGCCAGAACGCGCCCGCGTCGAACCTGACCTCGCAGTGCCGGCCGGAGATGAACTTGTCCGGGTCGGACAAAGTCCAGTCACAAGCCTCGCGTCCGATTTCGAAGCCGCGATCACGGGCTGCATAGCCGGTTGAGATGCCAGCGGGCAGGGCGTCGACATTGTTGATCTGCAGCCTGATGAACATCTAAAATCGCCGTCGATCGCCGATCGATACGCCACCATTCTAGCAGCTTGCAAGTATAACAGGACAGCAGCGTTTCAAGTCGATTAAATCGATAAGGCAGGGTTCAGCTGCCGCTCGTTCTTTTTTTGGTCGGCAGGAAAACCTGTGGTAGGCTCAACATGGCCTAGTGTGGCGTTCCTGAAGGTGATGTTGATCACATAGCAGGAACTTCAAATCCGCCACACTGGCGGCCGCGTCCAGGAGGGGCACGACCCATGCCGAACGAACAACGCGCCACGGTTGTGCAGACACCGGTGGGCGCCGAGTTGTTAACCTTCACCCATCTCGTCGGGCGCGATGAGATCAGTCGTTGTTTGGCCTATACTGTCGGGTTCGTGAGTAACAGCCCCGATATCGATCCGCTCAAGATGCTGGGCGGGGCTGTTTCGATCGAAGGTGAATCCGATCCGAAACGCTGGTTCAGCGGCCTGATCTCGGAATTTCGGCTCACCCGGATCGAGGACAGGCTGGCATATTACGAAGCGGTCATCAGGCCATGGCTCTGGTTCCTCGGCAACACGACTGACTGCCGCATTTTCCAGAACATGAGCGTCATCGAGATCGTCGAGGAGGTTTTCTCGAAATACAGCACGGCAAAATTCGAGAAGCGCCTGCAGGGGTCTTATTCGCCGCGCGAATACTGCGTGCAGTATGACGAGACCGATCTCGATTTCGTGCAGCGGCTGCTCGAGCACGAAGGCATCCTATATTTCTTCGAGCACGACGAGGGCAAGCACACCCTTGTGCTCGCCGATGCGATGAGCAAGCTGAAGCCTGCGCCGGGTTACGAAAAGGTGCCTTATCACTTTGAAGGGCAGGGCTCGCGGCGCGATGTCGAGTATATAACGGAATGGATTCCGGGCAGTTCGGTGCGGCCAGGCGCCTATGTCCATACCGACTACGACTTCACCAAGCCAGGCGCCGACCTGATGGCCAAATCCGCCCAGCCGTTCGGCCACAAATTGGCGGCGGGCGAGAACTACCGCCAGCCCGGCGCCCATCTCGATGTGGGTCGGGGCGACAGCCTGGCGGCCATCCGGCGCGAGGAAGTCCAGGCCGTGCACCAGCGCATCGCCGCTGTCGGAACCGTGCGTGGGCTATATTCCGGCTGCACGTTCAAGCTGGACGGTTTCCCGCGCGAGGATCAGAACCAGGAGTATCTGGTGGTCAGCGCCGAATACCGGCTGTTCGATCCGGGCTACAGGGCCCTTGCCGACGTCGGCAGCGAGAACTTCAAGGTGATCCTGGGTGTCGCGCCGACCGCCTTGCCCTACCGTCCGCCGCGAATTACCCCCCGGCCGATCATGCGCGGTCCCCAGACGGCGACGGTGGTCGGTCCCTCCGGCGAGGAGATCTTCACCGACAAGTATGCCCGGGTGAAGGTGCAGTTCCACTGGGACCGTCTGGGCAAGAAGGACCAGAACAGCTCCTGTTTCGTGCGTGTCTCGCAGACCTGGGCCGGCAGCGGCTGGGGCTTCATCCAGATACCGCGCATCGGCCAGGAGGTCATCATCGATTTCATCGAAGGCGACCCGGATCTGCCGATCGTCACCGGCAGGGTCTACAACGCCTCGCAGATGCCGCCCTACGGGCTGCCGGGCAGCGCCACGCAATCCGGCTGGAAGTCCGACTCATCGAAAGGCGGCGGCGGTTACAACGAGCTGATGTTCGAGGACAAGGCCGGCTCCGAACTGGTCAACTTCCAGGCGCAGAAGGACCACAACCTTCTGATCAAGAACGACCGCACCAAGCTGGTCCAGCACGACCAGTCGGACCGCATAGACCACGACGCCAAGCACTCCGTCGGCCACAACCTCGACGAGGACGTCGGTAACAACAAGACGGTCAAGGTCGGCGTCGACCAGACCACGGATATCGGCAACAACGATACCGAGACGGTGGGGGTGAACAGGTCGCTGACGGTGGGGTCGAACGAGACGATCGGTATTGGGGCGAACTCGACGGAGACAATCGGCGCCAATCACACGCAGACCGTTGCGCTCGTCCAGACGGTGACAGTCGGTGCCGCGCGCATCGATTCAGTGGGTGCTTCTGAAACCCGAAGTGTAGGCGGCCCACAAGCGAATACGATAGGGGCGACACGGTCGGTGACGGTGGGGGCCGCGCAGAGCCACAGCATCGGCGCAACGGACAGCTGGCAGATCGCTTCCGACCAGAGCGTGTCCATAGGCGGCGGCCACACCGAGAGCATCGCGAAGGATCAAGGCTCGACGGTCGGCGGCGGACGCACCGCTTCGGTGGGCAAGGACGATTCGACATCCGTGGCCGGCGCGCATTCGCTTTCCGTCGGCAAAGACAGTGCCATTTCGGTCACAGGCAATGGCACGATCAAAATCGGCAAGAAGTTGGTGATTGACGCCGGCGACGAGATTCTGATTCAGACCGGATCGGCGAAAATCATGATGAAGAAAGATGGCACGATCGGCATCGAGGGCAAGGATATTTCGGTCAAGGCGTCGGGCAAAATTAGCATCAAGGCGTCGAGCGACATCACTATGAAGGGCTCGAAGATCAGCGAGAATTGAGGGTGTGGCGATGAGTGACGTTCGCGAACGCATTGACGGTGTGGTGATCGGCATCTTTCTCGGTTTCGACGACGCCGCATCGCCGCTGGTGGTGTTCCCCGGCAATCCGGAAGAGACAGCGATGCCAGCGCGCAGCTTGACTGTACTCACGTCCGATATGGTCGGCTCCGAGGTGGCTTTGCTCTTTCAGGAGGGCGATCCCGCCAAGCCGCTTATCGTCGGCCGCGTCGTCGACCCGGCACACAAGACCACAGCGCCGCAAGTCGTGCGCGACGGTGAGCGCGTTCGCATCATTGGGGAAGAGCGCATTGAACTGCGATGCGGCAAGGCGACGATCCTCATGGAAAAGGATGGCCGCATCACCATTCGCGGCACGTATGTCACCAGCCAGGCGAGTGCCGCCAATCGTATCCGTGGCGGATCGATCGATCTCAACTGATGCTGGCGGCAACCGACAAGCCAAAATCTGAAGGCGCGCCGGAGCGGCCAATAGTCCCGGATGTCGTCAGGCAGTACGCCGAGCAGGTCGCGTTCTTCTGGGCGCAGCGCGACACGCTGATGATGGACGATCCGCCGGACCGTCATGTGGTCGCCGGCGTCGATCGGCGCCTGGAAGCCAACCTCGATGGCCTGCGTATCGCTGGGCCTGCCGCTTGGCCGTTCATCACCGCGGCATATGAGGATTTCCCCGAGAAGGGCGAACTGTTCCTCTATGGATGGATGGCGATAGAGCTGAATGACGACCGTCGCGTGGCTGATGCGGTCGAATTCGGCCTTCAAAGCAAGGACGACGCTCGCGGATTGGTCGGCGCGTTGGCGTGGCACCTGCCTGGAACGATCGCCCCGCTGGT
Source organism: Mesorhizobium helmanticense (assembly GCF_003034915.1). Taxonomy (GTDB): domain Bacteria; phylum Pseudomonadota; class Alphaproteobacteria; order Rhizobiales; family Rhizobiaceae; genus Mesorhizobium; species Mesorhizobium helmanticense. The sequence goes on from NZ_PZJX01000018.1 coordinate 97,382, forward strand.
GCGGGATTGGATCGGCGCGCCGGATGCCTTCAAGCGATTTCTCGGCGTATCGGCCTGCCTCGGGCATAGCGTCGACCCGAAGCAGATGCTGGGGAGACTTGTCCGCGACCCGGATACGCGCGTTCGCGCTACCAGTGTGCGCCTCGCCGGGACGCTGAAACGCGCAGACCTTGTCAACGAATTGACAGCGGCTTTGACCGATGACGACGAGTTCGCTCGGTTCTGGGCGGCCTGGGCGCTAAACGAGCTCGGCTCCGGCGACCTGGCCAGCCCCGAATTACGGAAGGTGGCGGTCAGCGGCGGCTCCAGCGCAATGACGGCCCTGCGCGCGGCGATCACGGCCGCGCCCGACAAGGACGTGCGAGCCTGGATGGGCACATTGCTGAGATCGCCCGAGACCGCGCCTTTAGCCGTGCGCGGCGCCGGCATGCTGGGTGACCGCACAGTGCTGCACTGGCTGATCCACCAGATGCGCAATCCGGCACTGGCAGTTGCGGCCGGCGGTGCGCTCCTGGAACTGTTTCCGGAGGCGAAGGGGGCGGACCTGTTCACGCTCAACCCGGCCGAGCTTGGCCATGCCTTCGAGGATCATTTTGGAGATTTTGGCGCCAGGGTCCCCGTGGCGGAGAAGGTTAAGGACTGGGGAGGGAAAGAAATGGATGTCGTGCCGCTCGACGTCAGGACACGATGACGCGCTCTACTGGCGCTATCGAACGATGGAGCGTCGAGAACGCGCCGAATAGCTCGGAAAGGTGGGACAGGTCGAACTTGTAGCGCTCGAAGCGCATAACTATTTCCAATGCGTTGGAGAGCGGAAAGCGATCAGCTACGGCGAAAGCTTTTCCCGGCGGGTGTTCGAGATCGTAGAATGCGCCGAGTTCGGCGAGTGTCGCAAAGTTGTCCCAGGCTTCGACAAATGGCGCTCGTTGCTCCTCGGTCGTCACGTCCTGAAATTCGAGCACTACCGTCAATTTTTGACCTTCCGTCTCGTTCAGCACTTCGAACGGGAAGCTGATTACCAACGGCCTTGGCCCCTCCGACAAATCCAAGTCAGCTCCCTCTGCGACAAGCGTGATCTCCTTGACGCTATCGTTCTCAAGGCTGGCACCATGAACGATGTTGATAACTTTGGCGAGAAGGGAGGGGTCGGCTACCGGACAACGCAGATACCACCGGAACGCGTTTTCGTTGCGCGTTTGGTCCAATATAGAAAATCCAGCGATTTTAGGATCCGGCGAAAGTGCTGCGAGGCTTTCGATCGAGCGAATTCCCCGGTCAATCGATTCGATAATGAGCTTTGCGTCAACCTTGTCGTTTAGCAGGACGTTCAATTCAATCTGGCCGGATGCCCGACTAACTTGATGCTTCACCGCGAACGGTCGCGTGATCATAGCGCGTTGTTCCAATCCTCAACTTCAAGATCGTCGAAGCGCGCAAGCCAGTCTTGCGCATTGAAATTTGGGTCACCAAAGTTTGCTACGCGGCTGCGAAGCGATTTTATTGCGCGCGCGGTCTCCGGCATGGACCCTATATCTGTCGCCCGGCGATTGACGTCACCGAGGGCAGGCACCTTGGAGTTCTGAATCATCAAACCTCCATCCGAAAGGTCGTGAACCACCGCATGCTGGACGTCGGCGATGATACTCGAGCGTTTGAGCTTCTCAACCAGAGGTCTTCCAATAAAATCTATCCAGTGCGCTCCAAAAGTCTTTCCTCTCATCTTATTCTGCATCGGTAAATAAGAAGGATCTAGGCCTAGATACCTAGCAATCAATGCATTAATCCCGCCAGTCGCCATATGGGACGTAGCTTCCGTCCTACGTAGGCAATACGAAGCGTAACCGTAAGAAAGCCGTGAGAAAACAGAAACCATTTGCCGAAACTCCTCAGCCAACGCGTCAGCGCCGATGCTTGTGACGGCATCAAATGGGAGAGTTAGGATGAGCATGCTCGCCTCTTCCGGCTCGGCGTCCTCGGAATTGGGATCGATGCCGAAAAAGCTAACGGAATACGCCCCTACCCACTCATCGATCGCTGAGTCATAGAGGATTTCCTCGATCGTCTGGCGGGATTGCGCGTTCCTCAGGGTCTTAAGGTCGCGAGCATATCGATTGGGGGTTAGTGGGCGATCATTTCCATCAGCATCGTACCGAATTGCCAGCTTGTCGGAACCTATCAGCTTGACATATCGCTCAATGACATCGGCGGTCGACAACATCACCGCGGCCAGTGAATCGTCACTGAAAAGTGAAAGGCAAATGGTCGGTAGCGCTACGATCGTGCCGTGCTCATTTCGAACTGTGAGATTGCTTTCCGTCGTCATTGATAGCACTCGATGTTGCAGATCTTGATAGGGGGATACTTGTCGGGATCGCTTCCAAACTCCCGCGTAATCCGTTCCTGCTTTCTACGCTGACCTTTTCCCCAAGGAGTCGGCTTTGCGCCTTTCTTTTTCGTCCCTTTGCATTTGAACTTGAAATCGAAACACTGTTGTGGATCACCGTTTTCATCCATCCCTACCGCGTCGGGCCAGCCAGATCCGCTGCGTTGCCATTGTCGACTTCCCTTTCTCGAAAAGCCAACCATGTCGGTCGCTGGATTCTCGGAAAATGGATCGTCCTTCTTCCAGCCCGACTCGGCGCCGATGACGGGCTCTTTCCCTTGTCCGTTATGATCCACGATCTTTTTATCGACGCAGTCATGTTTCGCATCCCCCAGCCGCCGACAGTAGGTCGACTTGGGAGATTTTGGGACATCGCTGATCGTTTTTTCGTCCACGTCGCATTCGCACACCATCTTCTTTAGGGCGTCAAACGTGGAATTTGTCCCTGGTGCCGGGTTAGCGTTCCCCATCAGGTCGACGGTGTTTTTGTTGTTGTGGAATTTCTTGTCAGTGTCACGGCAAGCGTTCTTGCCGTCCATTTTAACGTCGAAGGAGTAAGTGATCCAATCTGTAGCTTGCTTGAAGGTGTTCGACTTTACGCCGCCGACCGTCCCCGGCTCGTCGCCGATGGACATTTTGTACTGCGAGCCCTTGTTGGCGATCATCGCGCCGCCCTTGGCAAAGACGGTCGTGGTTCCGTCTCCCAACGTGCTGCTCATCGCGAAGTTTGGGTACGGCATCGGCACAGGGCCGCCAGGAGTGGGCGTTTTGCAGACGTCGGGTATCGTGGCCTTTGAGAACCCGGTCGAACTCTTGTGTGTGAGGCCAAGGCCATTCACGGTGATGTGCGTTGGCATCAGCGTGTGCTCCTTGCGCCACCGAGCAACGCGGCTGCGCGCGTGCCGTTTTCCGAGCTCGCCCAAATCAGGGAAAGCGGTCCTTTGCTGTAACCTCGGGCTTCAGCCTCGGTGACCAAGCTGACGAACAGCGGACCTGATGCAGCGCCAACGTCACCCCAGCAATCCGCCGGGGTCTCGAAATCGGCGGCATCCTTGAACCGACCGGGATTACGCAGCACGGCGAAACCATACTCATTGCCGCGGTAGCGTTCGCCATTCATGTCGCAGATAATGCGATCGACCGGGTGGGCGGGTGCATTCTCGAATAGGAAGCGGAATGCGGCACTTAGCCCGTCGCCGAGGCAAACAGTTTGCGTCTTGATCCGGCTCTCCTCGCTGGCGATGGACATGCCGACCACCTGCAGGAGAGGGTCAATGCCGAAGTCTTGCGCGGTCTGCAGTGTTGTCATCAGGCAGAACCCGGCGGCCTCGCCGGGACAGAAGCCATAGATATTCCCGTCGGAATGGAGCTGTTCATTTTCGTCCAACCACTCTAGTGTTTCCGGTTCGAGATAAGTGTCCACGGCTCCGGCTAGGCAGAATTTGGCTCTGTCCTCCTTCAACATCTTGTATGCATGGTAAAGGGCGAGCAGCCCCCCGGCATGTCCCCCCGCGATGGACCCTCCTCCTTCGAGCCTAGCGTCGTGGGATAGCCTGGCGCCAAGCTCAGCATACATCCTCCCGGCGAAATCGCCGTTCTGCCCTGGACGTGGTTCGCCAGTCGATACGATCAGTGCAATCGGCACGGAATGTCCGATCTTACGCAGGGGTGCCAAGGCATCGAGCGCCGGCGTGGTGGCGATCGCGGCCGCGCGATGCGGGCCATTCAACGCCGCGTCGATGCCAACGTCTCGCGTCACCTTCATACGTTCGCCGAAACGATCGATCATATACGGGTGGTCCTGGATGCCTGATATTCCGGCGCGCACCGCCGCGGAGCTGGCTGCAGCGGAAAATCCGAGCGGCGTGCGAGCACCGACCCCAATGATAACTATGGTGCTGCCACCGGCCATCAATCAGATCCTGTCCAAACGCCGGTGCGGCTGACTGCGGGAGAAACGCCTGCGCGCCGTCGAATGCGGATGGTCGTGGTGCTGAGTTTCTCCTCGTCGTAAGGCACGGGGAGTGCGGAGAGCCAAGTTATGCTGAACTGCCGGTCATCCGGTCTTAATCGCAACGTTTGAATCGAAGGCTCTTCGTGTTTGACATCTGGTTTGTTCTTGAAATGCGTTGTGATGTCGAAGGTGATACGCGGCAGAAGAAACTGCATAAATCCATCGGCGTTCAATCCGCCCAGCCGGACATCCTCATAGCCGACTAGTGGTTTTTTGGTTTGCTGATCTTCTGGCGCACATTGATAGTATAGGCGATTGAAGTCGTGAGGGAGCAGCGGGTCGCGCGTCTTCTTCCATTCTTCGCCGTAGGTGCCCGCGTATTTTGCGCGCGGCTGCCAATGGTGTGCGACTGGGCCGAAACTGGCAGGCCGGCCACTCCGGTGATCGCGGTAGGGCGCGTCGCGATATTCGAAATTGGGCGCTGTCCTGCCAACGAGCCTTTGAGGGTTCACGGCAAACCCGGCACCGATCGGATTGCGCTGGTCCCAATCCGGTTTCGAGCCTTCCATATCCGTGCCGCCGTAGGTGCGACGCCAGCTGATTGGCATTTTGACGAATGGCTCTGGGCGACTCATGCGGAACGAAACCGGGCCAGGAACGAATATCCGGTCGCCAGTCACATTGATGATCTTATCCAGATCGCCAACCTTCAGGCGCGCCGTGCACTCGACGTTCGGTTGGCTTTTAGGTGCGTAAACATGCCCCTCAACCAACACATCGGTGTGCTTCTTCTCGATGTGGAAATCGTCGTCATCGAATAGTTCATTGGGATCGGCGGCGAACACCGGCGCCATGTTGATGGGAACCTGTTCCTTCAGGGGCGTCTGCTTGCCGTCGGGGTCGATCTGGAAGGAAGCCTTGATCGCGACCAGCCACACCTCCTGGCCACGCTCGTCGCGGGTCCATAGGCCTTCTGCTGCGAACGGTGTTTGGTTTGACAGCGGCAACATTCAGGCCGGACTCCTCCAACGCCAGTGAACCGATATCCAGAGAACACCTTCTGCCTGCATCAACTGGTCTCCCAGTTGGCGGCGAAGATTTGTTCAAGCGTCGCTTGCGGAGATTGCGGGTCGATGTCGAAAATGTCCGAGCGGGCGGTCCACATCACCATGTCGTCGATGACATCTCCGCCCTCCTCAATGGGTGGCACCGGCAGGGCGGTCAGTGCGGCATCCAGTTCGTCGGGTGTGAGCTCAACGCGTTGGGCGGCGAAGGCCGCAGCCTCGATGCTGTCGAACCATTCGTCGCCATGAGTAAGCTGGAAGGGAGCTTCGGAGAGCTGCGCGACGACGCTCAGCGGGAACTGCCTGCCGACCCTGTCGGCGCTCTGCAAGATGATGCCCGCCGATGCGCCGAAGGAGGCAGGGCCAGCGAGAAAGCGCAGCGCCGTATTCTGCGGCCAGGCCTCCGAACCCATCAGCGGGACGATGTGCTGCGCCAGCCAGCGGTCCCAAACGCGCACAAAATCCCCCGGCAGCCGCCGCGTGACGAAATCGCCGGTGGCAGGCATTTTGCCGTAAAAGCCGGGCAGGATCATATCTGGGGCGGACATGAGAACTTCTTGAACATCTGAAGATTGTAGGGATTTTCGACGCTTGCCGCCTTGAGCTCGAAGTCGGCGTACATGCCTTGCGTGCCCAATCGCAGGCTGTAGACGTCAGACAGCGAGGTGCCGGTGAAGCGGCCGCTGCGTAGCATCCTCAGCCATGCCCAGCTGCCGGTCTCGTTGAGCATGATTTCGGGTGAGCCGTCGATCGGCTGGAAGGCAAGCGAGATGACGCCGGTGCCGTCCTTGCCGGGCCAGGTCATCGGCTGCGGGCGCGTCGCATTGTTGAAGTAGACGAGGTTCTGGCCATCGAGATTGAGCGTGACGCGTGTGACGTTCGGAGACAGATCCTTGGGCTCGAGCGTGAAGTTCATCACCGGACCCGTACCGCCGGGAAAGAGATCGTCGCGGATCCGCCTGGCCTGTTCGAACGCCGCCAGAGCCGAAGCGTCCAGGCCAAAATCGGCGCGCCATTTCCATGGCTGGCTGGCGGTGTCGACATAGCTGATCAGGTGATCGTTGATGAAGGCGTCGATCATTCCGGCCGGCCCGAACAGACGAGAAAAATCGCGGACATTGACGTCGACCGCGCTTTCGGGGCTGAAGGGATAACGGTCGTTCAGCGCTGCCTGGCAGAACGGCAGGATGTCGGCGCGCCAGATGGCGTTGAGCTCCGAGGTGACGGCCTTCTGCGTCAGGCCGCTGGTGTCGCCGGCGATGCCGCCGAGCCAGTCGTCGACCGGATCGGGCAGGATTTGCGCTTGCCTGGCGACCGCTCCCGTCAGCTCGGCTAGGCCGCCCTGCTTCTTGATGGCGTCCTGGGGATCGGGATTGGCCGTGACTGTCTGCAGCACGTTGGACAGGGCGGTCAGGGCCACCACCGCGGCATCGAGCGCCGGCGGCTGGCCGTCAACCTCGGCGATTGCGCCCTTGAGCGGTTTGAAGTGTTCGGCCACCAGACTGCCGGTCAGATCCACCTCGTCGGGGGAGCCCGCGCGCGGCAGCAGTTTGGCTCCCGTCTTGACGATCTTTCCCAACTTGCCGAGTTTGCCCAGCAGTTTCGAGCCGCCCTTGGCCGCTGCCTTGTTATCGGCCGGCGCTTCATCGGATCGGGTAAGGTCGGTCTCCTGAATGACTGCCGTGAGCAGGCGTTTCAGCGCGGAATCGGCGCTTGAAAGGTCCTTGAGATTCTCGCTGGCGACATTCAGGTCGGTCAACGGCGCGAGCCTCATATCGCGCAGGAAACTGTCCCATTGCGCGATGTAGTCTTCGTAATAGAGCTTCAGAATGTCCTCGGACAGCGCCGAGACGGAGGTCTCGGAATTTTCCGAACAGCCTCCGGCGAAGACCGCCCGATCCAGCGCCGCCTGGGCGGCGACATCCTCGACCCGGTCGAGAATGGCATCGTGGAAGCCGGAATAAGTGAATGCCCCCGAAATGCCGACGCGCAGCGTCTTGTCGGAACGCCGCGCAAAAACCTTGGCGCCGTTAGGTCCGGCGAAATTCGCGGGGATCCATTCCTTGAGCCCGGCCACCGCCGGGTCGGCCAGCAGCTGCCTGTAGGCACGCGCCGGCAACGAAATCGTGCAGACTGTTTTCAGCGCCTCGGCAACCAGCGCCTGATCCGGCGCGATATAGCTGTCGTCGACCGCCATGCGGCGGATCGCGGCAAGCTGGTGCTCTTCCGCGTCGGCGGTCGGAAAGGGCGCCGTGGGCGCGAATTCGGGCAAATCGTTCACCCACCAGTTCTGGACGAAATCGGAATCCATCTGTGACAGGCCCGTCATCATGCGATAGGTCTTCAGCGCCCCCAGCATGAAATCCGGATCGCGGATCTGCCGCCACATGGTTGCCTCGAGCAGAGCGATCATGTGCGGCTCGAGAACGTTGCGCAGAGAGTGGTCGTAGGTGTCGGCCTGCGCGCGCAGCAGCTCCGCCGAGGCCGATGGTCCGAGCAGATCCTGGGCACTGCCTGGCGGCGCCGTTCGGGCATTTGCGACCTCAGCCATCGCATTGAGCGCGCCATCGATGGCAGGCTGCGCCACCGACGCCGGGTTTGCCGCGGCCGCGGTCAGCGGCGTCTGCAGCGCCTCGAACTGGCTTACCTGCGCCGTGATCGCATTGCGGTTGTCATAGTAGGACCAGGTGAACATCGCGCCGGCCAACAGGGCCGCGGCGGTACATGCGGCGGCGGCGCCACGCCAGATCCAGGCGCGGCGGCGCTGCGCCAGCGGATCGAACGTCCCCAGGCCCGCTTCCCTGAAGATGACCTCGGTCAGCAGGTTCTTCAGGAAAAAGCTGCGTTTTTCGATGCGCTGCGCCGGCATGGCCCGTCGCGGCGGAAGACCGAAGGAAGAAGACAGCGCCGCGGCCAGCCGGTCGATGGGCGCCCCTTCCTGGGTCGCTGACGTCAGATAGAGGCCGCGCAGCCAGGCGGCTTCCTCGTACCGGCTTTCGCCGAACATTGCCTCGATCAGCACTTGGATTGGTTCGGACAGACTTGCGAGCTGGGCGGGAAACCTGAAGATCTCGGCGCGGGCGGCGAGTTTGTCCTCGTCCTCCAGGCGCGGCACCAGCCGCCGCTCGAGTTCCGTCGCCAGCGTGGCGATTTCCCGCTCTATGGTCTTTGCGTCGACGCGCGCGTCCAGCGCGAAGGTCGTCCCCCACACCTGCTCGCGCGCGGCCGTCGACAGGCCGCCGAAGAAAGCCTCGAAACCCTTGATCAGGTCGGCCTTGGTCAGCATCAGATAGACCGGAAGGCGGATCTCGAGCCGGTCGTTGAGCTCTGCCAACCGACGGCGGATCTTGCGACCATGTGCCTTGATGGCTTCGTCGCCCTCCGAAAGCACGTCGATCGATAGCGCGACGATCACCCCGTTCAGCGCCCGGCGACCCCGGTGCTTCTTCAAAAGGTCGAGGAAACCCAGCCATTCCGCCGCATCGACGTCGGGCTGGCTCTCCTGCTGGACATAGCGGCCGGCGGTGTCGATCAGAACCGCGTTTTCCGAAAAGAACCAGTCGCAGTTACGTGTGCCGCCAACCCCCTGCAGGTCGTCGGTCAGGTCGATCGGGAAGTTCAGCCCGGACTGCCGCAGGGCCGTGGTCTTGCCGGTGGCCGGCGGCCCGACGATCAAGTACCAGGGCATTTCGCGCAGGAACTTGCGCCCGCCCAGCTTGCGGCGCTTCAGTTCGGCCATCACTTCGGCAAACTTGGCACCGACGGCGGCGACGTTCTCCTCGCCCGGGCTGAGCGGCTTTTCCACCGCTGGCGCGGCGATCTCGGCGATGAACATGCGGTTGGCGCGGATCGCCCGGCGCTGGGCGACGATCAGCCAGATCAGCCAGAAGATGACCAGCAGCGCAATAATGACGATCCGCACAGTTTCCGAGGCGAAGGGTTCGTAAGCACCGACCCTGACGATCGGGCCGAACACCCAGATAACCAGGGAAAGCAGCGTGATGCCGATCAGCGTCCAGAGCCAGCGCGATGTCAGAACCGCCCAGAGGAAGCGCAGGATGAACATCTCACAGCCTCTTTTCGACCAGCACCTCGACGCGGCGGTTCAAGGCCCGGCCTTCGCGTGTGCTGTCTTTGGCTACGGGATCGGTGGCTGCGCGGCCTTCGGAACGAACGCGGTCCCGCGGCACTCCGCTCTGGACCAGCATGTCGGCAATGGTCGCCGCGCGCGCTTCGGACAGCCGCTGGTTGGTGGAGAGCGGATTGGAGCTTTGCAGCGGAACGCTGTCGGTGTGACCGACCACCGTGATGTTTCCGATCAGTTCCTGATTGGCGAGGATCACCTTGGCGATGGAACCGATCAGGGGCTCGAAACCGTCGGTCAGTTGCGCCCGCGACGACTGGAACAGTTCGGGGTTGGAGGCCTGAACGACCAGCTTCGCCAGGGAAACGCTCTCGGTACCTCTAAGGGCAGACCTGAGATTGGCCGGCGCCCCGGCTTGAAATTCCGGCAGCAGCGCAAAATCCACGGCCTCTGGCGGCGGCGCGTCGACCTGTGGCGACGTGCGGCTGATATCACCGCGGGTGGGAGGCGGCAGGGCGCGAACAAGGGCGGAAAGCTCGACCCCCTGGCTGCTTAGCCCCATTGAGAGCCCGATATGGATTGCGGTGGCGACAACAGCGGCGCCGAGCGCCATTACCCAGATCGGAACGATGAAGCGCTGCGGCTCGTCGGAGGCGATCACGCCTTTCCAGTTCGGCGACAGCGGCGCGCCTTCAGCGTCGGCATCGCGTAGGAAGCGTGCCGCCGCCACGCGAACGGCATTGAGCGAGCGGTCGCCCGACCGGCCGGGCACGCGATATTTGCCGCGGAAGCCGAGTGCCAGGCAATGATATTGCAGCTCCAGCAATTCGCGATCACGGTTCGGGTGGCGCTCCAGTTCGTCGAGACGGGTGAAGAACTGCGTGCCGGCATCGACATCGCCGCGGAGCATGACCACGAGCGGCTGACGCGGCCATGCGCTTGCACCGCCCCATGGCGTGTTCAACGCCAGATCGTCGAGCAGCGCCGCCACCACCCAGGCTGCCTGATCGGCTCGCTCCAGCGAGGATCCCGCCGCCATCGCCGTATCGCGTGCCCGAACCAGTTCGTCGAGCAACCGGGTGCGCAGCGCTTCCGGATTCTCCGGCGGCAGCGCGCTTTCAAGCTCGGGCGCGAATTCGAGCAAGGGTGCGAACGCATTGACAAGTGCGTTCGGGTGAGCGCGGGATCGCTTTATCGGCGCGCCTGGCAGGAGTGGCGCCATCGGGCGCGGCATCGGCGCGCCGGTCAGCCGTATGCGAGTGCGTTCACGATCCTCCGACAGTCCGAAAGGATCATCTCGGCTCATGATCTCACCTGTTCACCGAGTAGCAGTCCACCTGCGGCTCGCTCGGCAACACGCCCGAAACGCCGATGACGAAGCCTGGGGCATCGAGCAGCGAGGCCCAGTGCTCGCTCTTCTGGTCCAGCTCAAGGCACAGCCGATCGCCATCGTAGGGGATTTCACGGGGTTGCGAATGAAGCGGTTTCAGCGGGATGCCGGGCAGGCGGGACTTCCATAGGCCCTCGAACTGATCGGCTGCGCCGACAGTCGCCTGATTGACGAATATCTTGCGCAGCGCGTCCTCCGACAGCTCGGACCCGACCCGGATGACGATCCGGCTGGCCACCAGGAGCTTCGGATTGTCGATGCGGATCTTCCAGACATTGGTCGAATGCCGCATGACGGGCAGCGCGCGTGATTTCGGCTCGATGTAGCGCAGGCTCAGGATAAGCGAACGCAGGGCATCCGCCAGCGCCGAATATGCGGGTCCAGGCGCCATGTGATCGTAAGCCGGCAACTCGCCCAGCCGCCGCGCGCTGGAGCCATAAGTCGCCATCGAGCCGGCGAGACCGGCAAGCTCAAGATAAAGCTCGGCCGGATGGAAAACATCCTGCGCCAGCATGTGGGCCAGTCGCGGCCGCGCCGCATTGGCGAGATTGAGCATCAACAAATCTTCGACGCTGCGCCCTGGTCCGCCCATGACCATCTTGCCATGCGCCTCGGCGATCTGGTCGAGGCCGGTAACGACTTCCTGAAGCAATTGCCGATACCCGGCCACAGCGCCGGTAACCAAGGTCGGCGGCAGGAACGTCTCGTCCAGGGACACCCCGCCATCGGCTCGAACGCCCTTGATTTCGGCTATGGGCAGGGCGGTGTAACCGCCAACCGACTTTCCGGGGGCAAGCAGCAGCGCCTGCGGACGGGCGATCTCGATCTCTTCGGGGTCGGAACCTCCCTGCACGGCATCGCGCACCGCAACGATCCGCCCATGATAGCGTGCGCCGCTGGACGCCGTGTGTGCCGGATCGAAGCCGACGCCGCCGGGAGGTTCGAGCGGCAAGGCGACCAGCACCGCTCCGGCGCCCGTATCCGGCGTCACCGGTAGCGGTCGCGGCGCGTCCATCATGTCCGGGATCGAAAAGGGAGTCCCGTCCGGAAAGATGCCCCGTGCCGACAGGATCGAGACCTGGCCGGCATCGAGCATTGCCTGGTCCAGCGTCAGCTGCTGAAAGCCGAACGTGTGCAACTGCCCGGCCTGCAAAGCGCCGCGCACAGTCGCCTCGAAAAAACGATCCTGCTGCTGGAAATGCTGGGTCCGCAGAAACAGTCCTTCGGACCACAGCACCCTGTTTGCATCGCTCATGCCGCCACTCTCTGCATCGAGCACCCCTTGCCTTGGCCGCTAGGCGGAAATTCCGCCGCTACCAAGCGTTACGTTGACGGTAAATTGTGATCCCGGCGAAACGGACTTGGTTGTCCGCCAGTTTCTGCCGCCGGGCTCGCGGATCAGTGCAACGAAGCCCAGCGCAGTTGCGTCCGGCTCGACGGTGATGATTTTGGTCGCGGTCTTTCCCGGTGCGACCGACATCTGGTCGGATCCGATGAGGTCGCCTGCGAGCGCGGAGCCGGCATCGCCCTGCAGCGCGAAATAATCGGCCGAGTTGAATTTACCGGTGCTGCGCAGCCGCATCACCAGGACCGTCACGGGCCGGTCGCCGCCACCCGGTCCCGGGTTCATGCCGGCAGCGCCGGTCAGGTTGACCGTGATGGCCGACGGCTTTGGCGGACCGCTCTGGCAAGCCGCAAGCAGCCCCGTCGCGCCCAGGGCAATGACGAATTCGCGTCGATCGATCATGTCTCACTCCTCCTCATATGCGTCCCGAAAATCTGCGCCGATTTCACCAAGAAAGCTCGTTTCCGCGCTCTGGGCGATTTCACGATGGCGTTTCTGGTAGAGCTCCCACAGCTTGGCGCCACGCCCGCCTGAAAGCAGGGTGCCGATCGCGGAATTCGATTTCAGCTCTTCCTCGATCGCCGCCGGGTCAAAACGGTCAATCATCCGCCGCAAGGCGGTCTGCACGCCGCGCCAGGCGCGCACGTGATGTTGCGCGAGATCGCGGACCGCGTCGGCGATTGCTGCTTCGCCGGCGAGAAATCCGGGGCTACGCTCGGCGATAATGGTCACGATGGCGTCGTCGACCGTCGGCAGAAACTTGAGCGGATTGACCTCAGAAGCCCCGACCATCGTCTGGGCGACCCGAGCGCTTCCCTTTTCTTCGGCTCGCTTGCGCAGAAGCTGCATCAGGCCTTCCATCATCAGCCGATATTCGCGACCGAACTTCTCCATTTCCGCGGCGGTGTCGCGCCCCGGAAAATCGGCTTCCTCAATGCCCAAGCCACGCAGGAACGCCGTGCGAAGCGCCGTGTCATTGAGCCCCGCCGCTTCCGGCCGGGGAGCTTTGGCGGCAGCGCCCGTTCTTGGTGGAGGAGGCGCCTCAGCCGGTTGCGCGGGCAGGTCCCACGGATTGGCGGATTGCGGCCTTACGGCGGCGCGTTCGCGTTGACCGGACGGGCCGGCGCCGTTTTTCAAATCGGGCGTCGCGGCCGGCTCGAAACCAAAATCGTCATCGAATTCGGATGACTTTCCTGGAACGGACTCGGTTGCACCGTTGCGGGAAGGCACCGGATCGAGGCTGAATGGGTCAGCGGGGCCTGGCGCACCACGTGGTTCGGGATAGGCTGCGCCGTTCGGCGCGGGTGTTGATACCGGGTCGAGGCTGAACGGGTCGTCGAAGGCAGGTGAACTGCGCTGATTGGCACGCTCGAACGCTCCTGGCACCGGCTGCTCGAACGGGTTCGGCAGATCGGCCGGCCTCGGTCGCCGTGGCTCCTCTTCGACCTTGGCTGAAAAAAAGTCGTCGTGGCCGATGCTGATCGGTACACGAGACGCCGGCGGCGGGCGTTCCGCGACCGACTGACTGCTTGCCGGTGCCTGGGCTACCGGCGACTGCAGGTCGACGCATACGACATAGTCGCCCAGTCTGAGCCGCATGCCGCTTTGCAGCCGCGCGGACTGGCCAGCGCCCAGCGGACTGTTGGAGTCGTTGATGAACAGCCCGCTGCTCGACGTATCGGTGACGAAATATCCGTCCCGCCCGCCGGTGATCTTGCAATGGGCGCGCGAAACGAACATGTCGGGATCGTCGATCTGCCAGCCCGCGTCCGCGCTGCGGCCGATCACCAGTTCACCCTCGTCCAGCCGGGTCTGCCTAACCGCCTGGGTACGGGGTCCTTGCTCCAGCGTCAGCAGCAGGCTCATGCCGCGACCTCCGCCAATTCCGGCCGCCATCCGACGATCGTCCGCAGCCGCATATCGTCAGCATCTCCCCTTTCGGGGGGGCGCGCAAGCCAGGCGGTCCGGCCGAGCTGTACCGCTCCGATATGCGGCGGCGGCACGGCGTTGCGCGCGAGCACGATCCGCAGATCGACGTCGAGCGATTCCCCGACCATGTCGCGGACAGCCTGCTTGAATAATTTCAGGCTCTGGCCACCCGGCAGGAACGCCTTGAAGTCCTCATATCCGAGCGGGCCGACGCGGAGTTCGATCCGGCTTTGGCGGTTGAAAACGCGCGGGCCGATCGTCGCCCCGCGACCGAGCGCGGTGTAAGCCTTGGCAAGGCGCGTCTGGAGCGGGGCTGGTATGGTTATCCACGCGGCGACGAATTCCTTGAGCTGGACCGGCACCTTGAACGCTTCCGCCAGAAACAGCGTCAGGCGCTCCGGGCCGTCGACCTGGCTGGCGAGCGAAGCGGCCTGGCGAAGCTTCACCGTGTCGAGATCGGGATTCCCAGTGCCAGGCAGGCCGATCCCCGCCATGGCTTCAAGCATGGCGCGAACGCGGCCGCCGACCGCACGTTCCACCTGTACCGCGGGGTGGGCATCCGCCCAGGCCCGATAGTACAGGGCAATCATGCGGTGCTGAAGAATGTTGACGAAGTCCACGAAGGTCGTGTCGCTGGTCTGCCGCGCGTCGGCGCCGGTGAACCAGCGCTGCGACAGGCGATCGAGCACCCAACGCGTCAGATGCAGCGGCAAGGGGCCTTCCGGTCCCATCAGCCCGATATTTGCAACCGTGACCCGGGCCGGCACCCTGTCGTTCCCCGAGGATTTGTCCTTCGACGACTTGTCGTTCCCGGGCGTCTTGTCCTTCGCGTCGCGGAACTCAACCACGTCCTTGGCGGTAAAGCTGAGACGCACATGCTGTCCGAGCCTTGCAGGTTCGCGATCCGGCTGGCCGGAATAGCCGAACAGACCGCCCCTCCGTTCGAGCCGGCGCAGCAGCTCGAAGAAGTCGAACGATTCAGACAGCCCCTCGGCCCGGTCCAGGTCGAATGTGTCTAGATCAGGTAGCGATTGCCGGGCGTCATCGGCCATGGCACATCCTCCTGCTTCTGCAGCAGCCGCGTGCGGGTCCGCACAAAGCCGTTTATTCCGGCATGACGGGCAAACAGCCGCGCCAGCAAGGCCGAAAGCAGCAATGTGCTTTGCCCCGCCAGGACCGACTGGTCCACATGCAGCGTCACTTCCGTGCCCCGTCCGAAGCACATCGGCCCGTCGATCTGCAGCCGCTCGATGACCGACCGCGAGTCAACGCGAACGAACGAATGCACGTTGCGGGCGAGGCTCGGATCGCCCCGGTCGGCATAGAGATCGAGCAACGCATGCAGCGGATCCAGGCCGCGACCTTCCTTGGCAAGGCTGAGAAAGTTGAGCGCGAGTTGCGCCACGAGACGCCAGGCGAGATTGTCGGCGCGGGATTCGCCCTCGGCGCCCGCTGGCAGCGCCGCAGGGATGGCCGGCTGCGGTGAACGCAATGCGCCCAGGAGCCTGACTGTCTCGACGGGATCGCCTGTCTCCAGCGTCAAGGTGGGATTGTCGTCGAGGATCGGCAGATCGCGGTTGGTGCAAAGCGCCATGATGTCGACCCGCTTCAGCGGACGGTTCGGCGGGCTTCCAAGCGGACGGGAAATCGACAGGAACACATCGTCCCCGGTGTATGAGGTGCGGGTCAGGCCGTCGCGCCGTTCATCCTCGGTGGCCCGGCGAGGGCGCCGTTCGGTGGAGTAGACCCAGCCACTGCCGCGGTTTTGACCGAGGCTGAAGAGCTCCGGGATTTCGGCATCGTTGCCCTCGGTGTCGGCATCCTCGACGCGGGTGACCCGATAGATCTCGAAGTCCCGCGCCCGCGTGCGGTCGGCATGCAGTACTTGCCGCGTCTTGCGAGGATCGAGTTCGATGACGTTGCACTCACGCTCGAAGAGGTTGATGATCGGCGTTGCGAACAGTTCGAAATCGGCCGGTGTCAGGTCGGCAAGCTCGGCCACCGGACGCCGGAACATGAAGATGATCTCTATCCCGGCCTCGCATTTGCGCAGGACGGGTTGCAGCCCTGAAATCCGCACATAGTGGAAGCGCTCGGGCATCATGAAATATTCGCGCAGCAGTCGATACCCCTCGAATGTCGGACGGGTACGAGGCATCAGGGCCTCGTCGTCGCTGATGCCGACCATTTCGGGTTCCGGCAAAGGCGATAGCGGGTTGCTCTTGCCTTCGGCGCGTGCGCCGACCGCCGAGCAGGCGCCAAAAATCGCGTCAAACAGCAGCGGCGCCTTCGTGCGCCCGGCAAAATAGAGATCAAGCCTGTCCAGCGCCAATTCGTTGAGCTTGCCCTTACCGGTTCGAGCCAGCGTGATGCGGAGCGCTGCCTCGCCGCCCACACCGCCGATCGGCGTTATGCCTGCCGCCGCCAGCGCGCTGCGATCCTGAAAATAGCCGACCGAAGTGATGGCTATCGGCCACAGCGTCATTTCCTGCGCGGTGGTGAATGTGCAGCGCGTCGACAGGCCGGGTTGCAGGCTGGAGACCAGCCGCGTGTTGCGCTTGATGACATGGCCGGCAATCATCGACTGGACCTGCTGGCCGGGTTTCAGCACCGCCATCGCCGTTGCCGGCGCCGGTGAAACCAGATCGGGATAGAGGACATCGAGCACGCTGCGTGAAAACCGCGAGCGCTCCGCATCGACTTTCAGCCGGGTGCGCGCGGCGAGGAAGGCAACGCCGTCAAGCAGCCGCTCGACATACGGATCCGGACACGGGACCGTATCGAGTGAAAGATTGCGCGCCACAGCCGGATGCATGTCGGCAAATTCCGCCGCGAGTGCACGGATATGGGTCAGTTCCTCCTCGTAATACTCTACGAAGACCCGATCCATCTCTCAGGCTTCCCTAAATTCGGTCCGCGCCAAGCCGTTATCGAGATTGATCGTGGTGCGCAGCCGCATGCGTTCCGGCGTCGGCGTCATGATCAGCACAGCGTCTATCTCGATCTTCAGGCCCACGGTTTTGTCGCCAAGGGTCACCGTAACCTTTGTTGCGCTTTCCTTGAGACGTGGCTCGAACGTGGCGAGGATGGAACGGATCTCGCGCGCCAGGGTTTCGCGATCGAAGTCGCGGGACGAACGACCCGAAAACGAAGGCACGCCGTAATTGACCACACTTCGGCGAACCTCCGGAAAATCGGCAAGCGACGGCGGGTTGTCGGCGGCCTGTTCGCTTTCGAGATCGGAAAGAAGTGGAATGGCCTCGAAGCGCTCGGTGTTGAACAGAGCTTCGATGTCGCGACGCACGGCCTCCCTGAGGACACGGGCCGATACGACCACGCCACGGCTTTCGATCTCCGCACGATGCTGGGTTTGAAAGATCAGGCGATGCAGGCGCTGCTTCTGATCGGACGTGAGCTCGGCGTCGGCGTCGATGACCCGCGGGGTTCCCGCAACAAGGATGTCCAGCCGGTCTGTGCCAAGCTCGTCGTGCAAGACTTGGCGCAGCCCGTCTATTTCCGAGGTCACGCCCGGCAGGTCGTTGACGAGGCGGTCCCAGAGAGAGGGCTGGACCGCTTCGCGTTTCGCCCGCGAACTGCCGGTAACCTGCAGCTTGTCGGCGCCGGACCGCCGGGCCTCACTTGCCGACATAGACATCCATTTCGATTTCGTCGTCTTTGTCATAGACGAACTTGATCTTCTTGTAGGCGAAGCTGACCTCCTCCTGGATCAGGTCTTCCTCGTCCTCGGCCTGCGACATGTCGTATTCCATGATCGAGGCGTCGGTCAGGGTGACGACCAGGTAGTCGCTGGTCTCGCCGTCGATGGTCCGGCGTGCGGAGAACACAACTTCGTCCAGCGCCTTGTTGTCGAACAGCGCCTTTTTCAAATATGGCGACGACTTGTCATAGTGCTTGGTGAACTTGATCATGCCGAGGGACACACGACCGCGACGCGAGAGCGAATTCGGATCGTAAGGCGCGACTATCTTGTAGTCGACACCGTGGACTTCGATTTCATCTTCGTGGCCGTCGCGAACGCTTGGGCCTTTGATATCCGGAACCTTTAAAAAGCCATCGATCTTCACTGTTGTGGGCATTGTCTTTCTCCACCGCTTTCAATCAAAACAAGATGATGTTGCTGCAAATCAAGTCTTCACGGACGGTAGTTCCGACACCAGCCGGAGCGAGGCGTTGATACCCTCCAACTGGTAGTGCGGGCGTAGATAGAAGCGGGCATTGTAATAGCCCGGCCGCCCCTCGACGCTGTCCACCTGGACCTCCGCAGCGGCAAGTGGGCGCTTGGCGCGCGCCTTGTCGTCGGCGAAGGCCGGGTTGGCCAGCACGTAGCGGTTGATCCACTCGGTCAGCCAGATCTGCATGTCCGAGCGCTCCTTGAACGACCCTATCTTGTCGCGCGCGATCGCCTTGAGGTAATGCGCGAAGCGCGAGACCGGGAAAAGATAGGGCAGATTGGCGCTCAGCCGTTCGTTCGACTGGGCGTCGGGATCGACCAGCCGCCCGGCGCGCGTCTCGTCGTCCTGCAACGAATGCGCGCCGATGAAAGCCGCGAGATCGGTGTTTTTGCGGTGCAGGATCGGCATCAGGCCGAGCTTGGCCAGTTCCGCCTCGCGCCGGTCGTCGATGGCGACTTCCGTCGGGCACTTCATCGCGATCGATCCGTCGTCGGTCGGGAAGCTGTGCACAGGCAGGTTTATCACCGTGCCGCCGTTCTCGACGCCGCGAATCTGCGTACCCCAGCCATAGAGTTTGTGACTGCGGTTGATGTTGACGCCCATCGGGAACGCGGCGTTCATCCAGACGTATTTGTTGTGATCGGCCTGTACCTCTTCCTCGAAGGTGAAGCCCTTAACCGGAACGGTATCCGTGCCATACGGCAGTCGCGCCAGCACCCTTGGCATGGTCAGGCCGATATAGCGCGCGTCCTCGCTCTCGCGCAGCGATTGCCACGAGGCATAGGCCGGATTGGAGACGATCATCTGCAGGTCCTGCGGGTTCGGCAGTTCCTGCCAGCTGTCCATCCGGAACAGGCGTGGCGAGGCGGCCGCGATGAACGGCGTATGCGCCGAGGCGCAGATGCCGGACATGTTGCGCAACAGGCCGACGTCGCGCGGATGGTTCGAGAATTCGTAGGCGCCGACCAGGCAGCCGATCGGCTCGCCGCCAAGCATCGAATACTCGTCCGTATAGACTTTCTTGAAGATCGGGCTTTGATCCCACATCTGGCCTTCATAGTCTTCAAGCGTGTCGGCGAGCTGCTCCTTGGAAATGTTCATGACCCGGATCTTCAGCTTCTGATCCGTCTCGGTGTTGTTGATGAGATACCAGAGGCCGCGCCACGTGCCCTCCATCTCGCGCACTTCCGGCGCGTGCAGGATCTCGTTGACCTGCGTCGTCAGCATCTTGTCGATGCCTGCGATCAGCGACTTGATCGACTTGATCGCATTGGACGAAATAGTCGTGGTGTCGGAACGGGATTGCGCGGCCAGTGCCAGGTTACGCACGAGTTGCTGCAGCTTCTCGCTGTCGTCCTTCTTGACCTTGAAATCCTTCTCCAGCAGCCCGCTGAATTCTCCGAGGTCTATTGCTTCCGCCTCAGCGGTGACGGCTGCGGTTTTTTGCTGTTCGGCCATGACTTACTCCCCAGCCTTGTCGTCGTCGGATAGTGCCTGGTTGGCGATCTTGCCGAGAAGCGGCTCGTTGTTCAGAAGTTGCGCGATGCGCTTTTCGGCGTCGACACGGCCATCCATGAAGCCGAGCAGTTCCTCGAGCTGACGACGCATTTTGAGGATCTCGGCCAGTTGCGGAACCTGCTCAGCGATCTTGTCGGGGGCGAAATCGCCCATCTTGGTGAAGGTGAGGTCAAGCGCCAGTTCCTCGTCGCGCTCCTGGCCTTCGGCCTGCGGGAGCGTGTTCTTCACCCGCGCCTTCACCCGCGGCCCAAGCGCTTCCATGAACTTGGGGAAGCGGTTCGCGTCGGTCTCGACGAAAGCGCGGTCGAGTACCGATTTCGACGCTTCCTTGGTTTGCGAGGCACCGGAAAGATCGGCCATCACCCCCATGACGAACGGCAATTCGATTGTCGTCGGGCTGCCGTAGGTTTCAACGTCGTAGGCGATCTGCACCCGCGGCGCGCGATTTCGTTCGATGACCTTCGCTTTGCTTTCGGCTGGCATGTGTTGCTACCTTTCATCCTTCTGAGCGGCCTTCTTGGCATCGGGAACGCCGGCCAGGAGCCGGAATTCCTTCAGCCCCGAAGGGGCGAGATCTTCCATCAGTTCAACAAAATCCATGTGAACCATCCGGCGTACGCGCCGTGCCAGATGCGGGATCGGGCTCGACGGTTCGGTGCGGTCGTAGAAGGCGACAACAAGGTCAAGGCATTTGACGACGTCGTCGCGGGACGAGATCCGGTCGGGCAGGCCGCTGCTGCCGGACTCCGCGTAGCTTGCCATACTTGCCATCGTATCGGCTCCATGACCGTTTCGAGCAGGCGTTGCCGGTTCCGCGGGCGAGGGAGGAGGCTTCGCCGCGCCGTTCGTTGCAGCATCGGGGGCCGAATTCCGCTCGAGCGTCGTCAGCAGACGCTGCAGAAACCGCTTTAATTCCGCGGCAATGGCGCCGCCGCTGCCCTCAAGGTGAGCGTTGAGCGCCGTCTCGACCGCATCGAGGGCGGCGATCGCTGCCCGGGCGTCGGCGAGGAGCGACACCATCTCCGCATTGGCCTGGTCCGCCTGTGCCGCGCATCCGGCGCGTACCCGGTTCAGAAGCTGGCTGTGGGCGCTGGCCAGCGCCGCCTTTTCAGCCGCGTTCAGTCCCGAAGCGGCTTCCTGGAGCATGACACGCTCGTCGAGCGCGCCTTTTTCCAGATCGCGTCCGGTGATCGGTCCGATCGCGCGCGGCGCGAAGAACGTCCTTAGCCGCAGGTCCGCCAGCAGTCCGTCCTGGCCATTCTGGAGGTCTGCGAGGGCGTTGAGACGGCGCAAGGCCGCATCGCGTGGCGCAGCGTTCGGCCGCAACGCCGGATGCATGGTTTCCCAATATTGGTCGAAGCTCTTCGCAATCAGGGTCAGGCCCTGCGCGAATCCAGCCAGGCCCTGTTCATTGGCCAGCGCGCGCGCGACAAGGACAAGCAAGCGCAGGTCCCGGCCATGCGCGCGCAGTTCCTCGACCTTGCCGAGAACGGCGGGCCAGTCGACCGGTATGGTGCTTTGCGAGGCGGGCTTGTTGTTGCCGTCATGGACGACCTTGACCTGGGGCTCGGTGAGCCGCTCCAGCTCGTGGAAAGCGGGATCGTTGCGCAAATCCTTCCCGGACGGATTTTCACCGTCGAGAGGAGCAAGCCAGAGTGCGAGATCAATCACACAAACCCCCAGCGGGCAGCCCTGAAACCACGCGTGACGCTACGGTATCACACTGCGTCACTTTACCACAATTTAGTTGCTGCTTAAAAGTTAACAGAAGTCCGCAACCCAATCTTGAGCGCTGGGATCAGTGGCGTGATCGACGAGGCCTGTATGTGAAATTCATCGCATAGACGCCGGCAATTCCGTGGTTGTCTGCGACCCGAATGTGGGACTTATCCGCGAAACGGAAGCCGGCCGGGCCGGCGGCCGAGCGCTTATCCATCATGCGCTTTGTCAAGTCGCCACTAATGTGGCAGGTTGTTGGCTGGCAGATTTCAGGAGCAGGTTCAATGGAACAGCGCCGGTCATCGCAGAGTTTCAAGCGCAAGGAACTGGTCGGCAAGCTCAATCCTGTCTGTTTGCGGGCCTTCAAGGCTGCGGCCGACGCCGCCAAACTGCGCGGCAATCCCTATGTCGAACTCGTCCACTTCATCGAGCAACTGGTGCTTTCCGATCGCTCGGATGTGCAAATGATACTTGCCGATGCGGGAGTTGATGCAAGCCGGCTTACCGCCGACATGACCCGCGCCGTCGATAAGCTGCCCTACGGCGCGACTTCGATCGAGGAATTCTCCGACCATATCTTTCATGCCATCCAGGAAGGCTGGAACCTGGCGGGGCTGGAGTTCAACGTAGAGGAGGTTCGCAGCGCCCATATTCTCCTCGCTTGCTTGAAGACGCCGGTGCTGGAAGGCTTGCTGTCGAAGATCAGCGGCGAATTCGACAAGATCGATGCCGACGGTGTCGTCTCGCGCTTCGCCGATGTGGTGGAGGGCTCGCTCGAAGCCGGCGCCGCCCCGGCCGCTCCTGCCACTGAAACGCCGATGAAACGGGGCCCGGGCGGCGACTCGGCGCTGGCGAAATACGCCACCGACCTGACCCAGCGCGCCCGCGACGGCAAGATCGACCCGGTCGTCGGCCGTGATCCGGAGATCAGGCAGATTGTCGATATCCTGATGCGACGCCGGCAAAACAACCCGATCCTGACCGGTGAGGCCGGCGTCGGCAAAACCGCGGTCGTGGAGGGCTTTGCGTTGCGCATCGCCGAGGGCGACGTGCCGCCCACCCTGCAAGGGGTGAGCGTGCGCATGCTCGACGTCGGATTGATGCAGGCGGGTGCAAGCGTAAAGGGCGAGTTCGAAAAGCGGCTGAAGGCGGTCATCGATGAGGTTCAATCCTCCGAGACTCCGGTCATCCTGTTCATCGACGAAGCCCATACCTTGATCGGCGCCGGTGGTGCTGCCGGAACCGGCGATGCGGCCAACCTGCTGAAACCCGCGCTGGCGCGCGGCGAACTTCGCACCATCGCGGCAACAACCTGGGCTGAATACAAGCAGCACATCGAGAAAGACCCGGCGCTGACGCGCCGCTTCCAGGTGGTCAAGATCGACGAGCCGTCGGAGGCGGTCGCCGTTCTGATGCTGCGCGGTGTGGCTGGCGTCCTGGAGCAGCACCACAAGGTGCAGATACTCGATGAGGCGATCGAGGCGGCGGTCGGCCTGTCGCATCGCTACATCCCGGCGCGGCAATTGCCGGACAAGGCGGTGAGTCTTCTCGACACCGCCTGCGCCCGTGTCGCCATTTCGCAACATGCCACCCCTGCCGAGGTCGAGGATATCCTGCGCCGCCGGCAGGCGCTGGAGGTCGAGCGCGGCATTATCGGCCGCGAGGCCGCGATCGGCATCGAGGTGACCGACCGGCAGGCCCGGGTCGAAGCGGGACTTGCCGAAACCGAAGGTACCCTTGCCGCCGCGCAAGCACGTTGGGAGCGGGAAAAGGCGCTGGTTGCCGAGATACTCGAACTGCGCGCCAGGCTGCGCGGCGAGGGAGTGCCGCTCGATGAAGTGGCGACAGAGGAGGCGGCCACCGGAACGGCAGGCCCGGATGCAACCGAGACCGAAGTCTCTGAGACCGAAACGCCCGGGACCGTGGCGGCGGCAACAGCGACCACCGATCCTCCTCCGACCGATCCGGCCGCTGATCTTGCACGGCTGCGCGAACTTATGGCCGAACTGGCCGAGGCGCAGGGCGAGACGCCCCTGATCCTGCCGTCGGTCGACCGAAATGCGGTGGCGGCCGTGGTTCAGGACTGGACTGGCATCCCCACTGGCAGGATGCTGTCGAGCCAGACCGAAAAGGCGCTGCGGCTGGCCACCACTCTGTCCGAACGCGTGGTCGGTCAGGATCATGCCATGGAGATGATCGCCAGGCGCGTCCAGACCAGCCGCGCCGGGCTCGGTGCTCCGGAAAAGCCGGTAGGCGTGTTCCTGCTCTGCGGTCCCTCCGGCGTGGGTAAGACCGAAACCGCGCTGGCCTTGGCCGAAACGCTCTATGGCGGCGAACAGAACCTCATCTCGATCAACATGTCCGAGTTCCAGGAGGCGCATACGGTCTCCACCCTGAAGGGCGCGCCACCCGGCTATGTCGGCTACGGCAAGGGCGGCATCCTGACCGAGGCTGTGCGGCGCAAACCCTATTCGGTGATCTTGCTTGACGAGGTCGAGAAGGCGCATCCGGACGTGCATGAAATCTTCTTCCAGGTTTTTGACAAGGGGATGATGGACGACAGCGAAGGCCGCCGGATCGATTTCAAGAACACGCTGATCCTGCTCACTTCAAATGTCGGTTCCGAGGTCATCATGGACCGGACCAGGGACGGCACGGTGCGGGCAGGGCTCGACGATCTGGACACAGCATTGCGCCCTCCATTGTTGAAGGTGTTCCCGGCGGCCTTCCTTGGCCGGGTGGTAACCATCCCCTACTACCCGCTCTCGGATTCCATGATCGAAGCGATCACCCGCCATCAGTTTGCCAAGATCGCTCGCCGGCTGCGGGCAACCAACGATGCCGAACTGGTGATCGGTGACGGTGTCATGGATCTCGTCAAGGCCCGCTGCACCGAGATCGAATCCGGCGGGCGAATGATTGACGCCATTTTGACAAACACGCTTCTGCCGGAATTGAGCCGGGGGGTGCTGAACCGGTCGCTCGAGGGCGAAAAGATGACGAAGGTGACGGTTGGAGCCTCCGAAGGAGGTTTCACCTATTCTTTCGAATAGCTCAGGACCAATTCTGACGAAGGCTGGTCAATTCCAGATGGAAGCGTGCATGGAGCAGCGCATTCAAGCCTGCTTCGACTTGTCGCGACGTTCGACGACGTAGATATGGTCGGCCGCCAGGACGACGTCGCCATGCTGGTTGATCACCTCGCAGCGCTCGATTACCCGCCCTGACCCTGGCCGCTTGGGATCGTCTTCCTTGGCGGCAATGGTGGTGCGCGTGCGGATCGTGTCGCCGATGAACACCGGCTTGATGAAGCGCAGCCGGTCGTAGCCATAGGAAAAGGCGACCGGGTTGACGACGCTAGCCGTCAGCCCGACGCCGACCGAGAACACCAGCGTGCCGTGGGCGATGCGCTGGCCGAACGGCGTCGTCTTCATGAACTCGGCGTCCATGTGGTGCGGGAAGAAATCGCCGGTATGGCCGGCATGGACGACGAAGTCGGTCTCGGTGATGGTGCGGCCGCTGGTCAGGCGCGACGAACCGATCTCATAGTCCTCGAAATACTGGATCTGTTCCATCAGGGCCTCTCCGCGATCGGCGTCGCCGGCGCCGCACTCGACTGATAGGCCGCCTCGACCAGCGCCATCGTGCTCCAGGCATCCTCGACCGGGCTGATCAGCGTTGCGTCTTCTCCAGCCGCAAAACGCTGGACATTGGCCATACGACCGACGAAGGCATCGGGGAACCACTCGCCGGCCAATGGCACGGCGACCCAGTCCGTCCCGCTTTTCGGATAGATCTCCAGCACATCCGGCTCGCCGCGCGGATAGTCGAGATTGAGGCCGAGCTTGAGATAGGCAGCGCCTTCCGTGCCGCAGATGCGGAACTCGCAGGCCTGGTGCTGGCGGCCGAACTTGTGGTCGTGATTGATCGAGAGCGCGCAACGCACGGTGTCGCCATAGTCGAGAATGGCGCTGGTGCGCGTCTGCGCCACGGCATGGTTGGGATGGCCAAGCGTCTTGGCGTGCACACCTCTGGGATCGCCAAGCAATTGCCGGATCAGGTCGAGATAATGGATCGAATGCATGGCGATCTCGACGCGCGGCGCCTTGAGCAGGAACTCCCAGAGCTCCCATGGTGTCGCCAGCGCCAGCCAGGCGTCGAAGTCGACGATCTCGCCGAGCCAGCCCTTGGCGATGGCATCCTTGAGCGCCAGCATCATCGGCGCGAAGCGCAACTGGAAGTTCACGGCCGCCTTGAGGTTCTTGCCGCGGCAGATTTCGAGGATTTCTGTTGCCTCGCCGAGGTAGTTGCCCATCGGCTTCTGGATCAATGCGACCGCACCATCGGGTAGAGCCTTGAGTATCTCGGCGTGCCGCCCGGGCGGCGTGGCGAGGTCGAAGATCGCATCCTCGACGGCGGCCGCTTCCTCAATCGAGCGGAACACAGTCACGTCCCATTTCTCGGCCAGGGTCCGCGCCTTGGCCTGGTCCGGATCGTAGAGGCCGGCGACCGGGAAGCCGGCTTTCCTATAGGCCGGGAAATGCGCGTCGCCGACGATCGATCCCGCGCCGAAGGTGACGATCGGACGGGGCGCCGAGGGTTTGGGCCAGGCCTGGACGAGCGAGGCAGGGTCGAAACCGCCTTCAGTCATGATGGAAGACCTCGTCCATGTCAGCCCACCATTCGCCTTCCTTGCGGGTCGCGAGTGGCTCCTGGCATGGCATACAGACCGCCCACCACTCCTGGGTTTTCGGGTCGGCCGCCATTTTGGCCATGTCGGCCGCATAGTCGATGCCATGGTATTCGAAATAGCTGAACAGCAGGTTTTCCGGCCGCTTCAGGTAGATCGAGTAGTTCTTGATGTTGCAGGCCGAAATCATCGTCAGCACATCCGGCCAGACGGCGGCGTGAAGGCGGACATACTCCTCGACCTTTTCAGGCTTCAGCCCCAGCACCATCCCCATCCGCTGCATGCCCGTCCCTATCTGGTGATCGCCGTGGTGAATTCGGCGATGCTCATGGCCTTCACCGCATCCCAGTCCCAGTCGATGCCGATGCCCGGCTCATCAGGCGCCAGCGCCTGGCCATCCTCGATGCGCATATGCTTGCCGGTCAACTGGTCAAGTTGCGGAATGTACTCGACATATCTGCCGTTCTGAACAGCGCATGTCAGGCTGACATGCAGTTCCATCAGAAAATGCGGGCAGACCGGGATGTCGAAGGCTTCCGCCGCATGGGCAATCTTGAGCCAGGGCGTGATGCCGCCGATGCGGCCGACATCGACCTGCACGACCGAGCAGGCGCCTTTCTGCATATACTCGCGGAAATGACGGATGGAGTAGAGCGACTCGCCGATGGCAATCGGAGTCGGCGTCGAGTTCGACAACCGCACATGCCCGTCGATATCGTCGGCCGGCAGCGGCTCCTCGATCCAGGCGAGGTCGAGCTCGCGCAGCCTTGCGGCCCGCCGGATCGCCTCATCGACCGAAAAGCCCTGATTGGCGTCGGTCATGATCTCGTAGCCGTCGCCAACCGCCTTGCGCACCGCCGACAGGCGCGCCAGATCCTCGGCGCCGTGCGGCTTGCCGATCTTCACCTTCGAGCCACGAAAACCCTTGGCCTTGGCGGCCAACGCATCGTCGACCAGCGCCTGCGTCTCGATGTGCAGCCAGCCGCCTTCGGTCGTGTAGAGCGGGCAGCGGTCCTTGGCACCGCCGGCCAGTTTCCAAAGCGGCAAGCCCTGTTTCTTCGCCCGCAAATCCCAAAGTGCGGTATCTATCGCCGCGATCGCTATGGCCGTGATCGCACCGATCGTGGTGGCATGCGTGGCGAATTCGAGATCGTGCCAGATCGCTTCGATCATATCTGGGTCGCGGCCGATCAGGCGCGGCGCCAGATGGTCCGAGAGCAACCGCATCACCGAAGAGCCGCCGGTGCCGATCGTGTAGCTGTAGCCGGTGCCGACCGCGCCGTCGGAATCGGTGATCGTTACAACAGGCGTTTCCTGGCTGACGAAACTCTGGATGGCGTCGGTGCGCTTGACCTTGGGCACAAGGTCTACCATTCGCAGTTCGACCTTCTCTATTCTAGCCATGCCTTCAGCTCCGCAATGTCGTTCCGGTGTCGGCGGCAAACAGATGCGCCTGCGACATGTCGAGGCTCATGGCGACCCGCTCGCCCGGCCGCAGCGGTCTGGGGTTCAGCATGCGCGAAACCCAGTCGCTGCCGTTGAATTCGACGAACACCAGCGTCTCGTTGCCGAGCGGTTCGGTGACCGTGATCGGCAGTTCGATCTGATGGACGTCGGCGGCGCCGCCGGAGCTGATACCGTGGCCGGTCGGATAGATGTCGTCCGGCCGCAGCCCGAACACAACCTTGTCGCCGGTCGCGACATTGGCCTTGAACTGGCCGGGCAGCGGCAATTTTTCGCCGCTGGCGAAAACCATCTGGCCATCATCGATCGTCGCCTCATGTAGGTTCATCGGCGGTGAGCCGATGAAGCCGGCGACGAAGCGCGTCGCCGGCCGCCGAAACACCTCGTCGGGCGTGCCGACCTGCTCGATATAGCCGTCGCGCATGATGACGATGCGGTCGGCCAGCGTCATCGCCTCGACCTGGTCATGGGTGACGTAGATCACCGTCGACTGCACCTTGGCATGCAGTTTCTTGATCTCGGTGCGCATCTGCGTGCGCAGCTTGGCGTCGAGATTGGAAAGCGGCTCGTCGAACAGAAACACATCCGGATCGCGCACGATGGCGCGGCCCATGGCGACGCGCTGGCGCTGGCCGCCGGACAATTGCGAGGGCCGGCGGTCGAGCAACGTGTCGAGACCGAGGATGGCCGACGCCTCGGCGACGCGGCGCTCCATGTCCTCCTTGGCGGCGCCGGCGATCTTGAGGGAGAAGCCGAGATTCTCGCGCACCGTCATATGCGGATAGAGCGCATAGGACTGGAAGACCATCGAGATGTTGCGCGAGCGCGGCGGCAGGTCGTTGACGACGCGTCCGCCGATCTCGATAGAGCCATCGCTGATCTCCTCGAGCCCGGCGATCATGCGCAGCGTTGTCGACTTGCCGCAGCCGGAGGGACCGACCAGCGCGATGAATTCGCGATCGGCGATGTCGAGGTCGATGCCGTGCACGATCTCGATATTGCCGTAGCGCTTGGTCAGCTTGGTGAGGGAAACGGTTGCCATTGGGTCAGCCTTTCACCGCGCCGGAGGTCAGGCCGCCGACAAGGTGCTTCTGGACGATATAGGTGAGGGTCAGCGCCGGGATGATCATCACCACCGCAAGCGCGCACATGCCGCGCCAGTCGATGGTGAATTCGGCGGTGTAATCAAGCAGGCCGACCGGCAGCGTCTTGGCGCTGACCGAGCGTGTCAGTTGCGAGGCCAGCGCGAATTCGTTCCAGCAGGTCAGGAAGGCAAAGATCGCCGCGGACGCGATGCCAGGCCCTGCAAGCGGAAACTCGACCTGCCAGAAGGCCTGCCAGCGCGTGCAACCATCGATCTGCGCGGCCTCCGCCAGATCTTTTGGCACCTGGCGGAAAAAGCCGTCGATCAGCCAGATCGTGAACGGCACGTTGAGCGCGACATAGGCAAGGATCAGCCCGAAATGCGTGTCGATGATGCCGAGCCGCACATAGAGAAAGAACAGCGGCAGCGACAAAGCGATGCCAGGCACAGTGCGTGTCAGCATCAGGCCGAGGAAGACGCTCGATTTGCCACGGAAGCGGTAGCGGGCGAAGGCATAGCCGCCGGCCATGCCGATGGCCACCGCGATGACCGTCGAGGTCACCGAGATGATCAGCGAGTTGCGGAAATATTCGATCACCGGGATGCCGCCCTTGCCGATGCCGCTGAACATGGCGACATAGGCGTCGAAAGAAATCTCCTGCGGGATCCAGACCGGCGGTTTGGCCATGATCTCCACGGTTGGCCGCAAGGACGAGATGACGATCCACAGACCCGGCAGGCAGATCGTCAGCATCGCCAGGAACAGGCCGATGCGATAGACAACGCCCAACAGCCGGCGCTTCAGGCGGGCGGAAGAATTCTCGTCCATCACCACTCAGCACCGATCTGCGTGCGCGCCGCGGCGAGCTTGTTGAAGAAATAGACGGTGAAGGCGATCGACAGCAGGATCGAGAAATAGGCCATGGCGTTGGCCATGCCCATGCGCCCGTCGCTGTAGGCGGTGCGCGCCACCAGCGTCCACAGCAGTTCGGTGCGGCCCGCCGGTCCGCCGTCGGTCATGATCTTGACGATGTCATAGGCGCGCGCGACGTCGAGCGAGCGGATGGTCATGGCGATGTAGGCGAAGGGCATTACGAACGGCCATGTCACATAGCGGAATGTCTGCCACGGCGTGCAGCCGTCGACCCGCGCCGCCTCGATCGGTTCCTTCGGCATGGCCAGCAGACCGGCGAGGATCAGAATCGCGAAGATCGCCGTCGACGACCAGATCTCGGCAATCGAAATGGCGATGAAGGCGAGATGGCCATCGATCAGCCACGGTATGGCGTCCTGGGTGACGCCGAGCGACTGCAAGGCATTGTTCACCAGGCCGATATTGTCGTTGAACATGAATTTGAACTGGAAGCCGACGAGGATCGGCGAGAACATCATCGGGAACATCATCAACGTGCGCAGGATGCGCTGACCGCGTGTCGCCTTCTCAACCAGCATCGCCAGGCCAAGGCCGAGCAGCATCTCGAGATTGAGCGCGATCGTCAGCAGCAGAACGGTGCGCCCGAACGCCCACCAGAAATCGCCGTTGGATAGGATCGAAAGATAATTCCTGAAGCCGATGAAGACGAAGAATGTCTCGGGCCGCGTCAGCCGGAAAGGCGTGAAGCTGGAATAGAGCGACAACAGCAACGGCACCACGACAACCGCCGCCAGCACGATCATGGCCGGAAGCAGCAGCAGGAATGGCGCGGATGGCTTGAAGCCCTTCATCAGAATCCCTGAGGTTTGCATCGATTATGGGCGCCGCTGGGCTGTCGAGGTCCGGGTGGGCGAAAGCCCATCGTGATCGCCCAGTGCCGGTAAGGCGCGATCGCCTCCCTCAACCGTCATGAGGGAGGCGGCGTTGGTAGCGGTTTCTAGAGCTTGCCGGCGTCTTCGAGGATCTGCGTCGCCTTGGCGGCGGCTTCATCCAACGCCTGCTTGGACGTCTTGTCGCCGAGGATCGCCGCCTGCAATTCGGGATAGACGGCGTTCGAGATCTCGATCCACTCAGGCGTCTGCGGCACGGCAAAGGCGTGCTTGGCTTCTTCCTGGAAGGCGGTAAGAACCTCTTTCTTGTAGGGATCGTTTTCGGCCTGCTTCAGGTCCCAGTCCCAGACCGCTGTGCGGGTCGGCAGTGGGCCCGCGGCGGCTTCGAGCTTCTGGCTGTCCTCGTTGGTCAGCCACCACACGAGCGAGGCCGCGGCCTCCTTGTTCGGACAATTCTCGGTCACCGAGAAGCCGTGGAAACCGGACCAGCCGGTGCGCTTGCCCGAAGAGCCTTTCGGCGCAACCTTGACGCCGACATTGCCGGCGACCTTCGACGACTTCGGATCGTTGAAGAAACCGGCCCAGCCCGGCCAGTCGAGATTGATGGCGACGGTGCCGGAGGCAAAGCCCTGGCCGAGATCGTCCCAAAGGTAGTTGGTCGTTCCCGCCGGCACGGCCTTTGCCTTGTAAAGGTTGACGAACCAGTCGAGCGCCCTGATGCCGGCTTCGGAATTGAAGACGGGCTTGCCGTCCTTGTCGAGATACTCGCCGCCTTCGGCGACGACCATCTCGTAGAAGCGGCCATTGATGGCCTCTTCCTTGCCGGCGAACTGCGTGCCGTAGAGATTGGGCGGGTTGGCGAAGAACTCGGCCTGATCGGTGACTTCCTTCCACGTGTCCGGCGGCACCAGGTCATAGCCGTATTTCGCCTTGAACTTGGTCTTGTTGTCGGCGTTCTCGTATAGGCTCTTCTGGTAGTAGAGCGCCGAAACGTCGAACTGGGCGCGCGGCAGCATCATCAGCTTGCCGTCGATGGTTGCCGCCTGAATCGTCGAAGGCACGAAGGCGTCGATTTCTTCCTTAGGCAGCAGTTTGCTGAGGTCGGTATAGAGGCCCGTATACTGCGGCGCGAAGGACGAATGGTTCCAGCCGACGCACCAGTTGGTGCTGCCGGAGGCGATGTCGGACTTGAGCTCCTTGTCGATGTCGAAGCCGTTCTTCTTGGTCAGGATGTTGACCTTGGCGCCGGTCGCCTTTTCCCATTCGGGAATGCGCTCATAGAGCTTTTCATATTGCTGGCCGCCGATCAGCTTCACGTCGACGGTGACGCCCTCGAACTTGCCGGGCAGGTCGCCGGCAAGGGCCGCGCCTGCACCGAATGCAAGCAACAATGCGCCGGCGGACACGCCGGAAAGCAGTCTGTTCATTGGTATCCTCCCTTGGTGCGCCTCAGCGGCGATCGCAACTCGTCTGACGACAAGAAGCGCTACATTCATATACAAACAAAACATTCACGGATACGTCAAGGCGAAATTTGTTTCCGTCGGCCCTGTTCCTGCGTATATGAAGAATCGAATTCACTGAGGGGGATGAGCCATGGATGACAGCGAAGACGAGCGCTATCGCGCCCCGGCACTGGACAAGGGGCTCGACATCCTGGAATTGCTGGCCGGCGTCGACGGCGGCCTGACCCAGGCTGAAATCGCCAAGAAACTCGATCGCAGCCCCAACGAGTTCTATCGCATGCTCGACCGGCTGGTGCGGCGCGGCTACGTCACCCGGCTGGACGGCGACCGCTATTCGCTGACGCTCAAGCTGTTCGGTCTGGCGCAATTGCACGCCCCGGTGCGGCGACTGGTTTCCTACGCGACGCCAGTGATGCGCGAACTTGCCGAAACCTCGCAGCAGGCAAACCAACTTGTTGTTTTTGATCGCGGTTCCGCTGTTGTCATCGCCCAGCAGGAGGCGCCGAACTATTGGGGCATCTCGATCCGGGTCGGCTCCCATATCAGCCTGTTCGACACTGGTTCGGGACATGTTCTGCTGGCCTTCCGCTCACAGGAAGAACGGCAGATGATGATCTCCGAGCACGTCCGCAGCACCGACAAGGCGGCGCAGCCGGCCGAGTTCTTTGCCAGGCTCGACCAGGTTCGCGACCGCGGCTACGAGATGATGGCCTCGCTGCAGACGGCCGGCGTCTACAACCTTTCGACGCCGGTGCTGGGACCGGATGGCCGCGCCATCGCGGCGCTCACCATTCCCTATATCACCCTCGTCAATGCGGCGGCCGCGCCTGACATCACACTGACGATCCAGTTGCTGCAGGGCGCAGCGACTCGATTGTCGCGATTGGCCGGCTCGGACGTGCCTCAATCGCCGTAATTTCCTATTTGAATAATGAATTTTTCAGCGAGATAGTGTTGCGAGCTTTAGAGGGTACGCCACCATGATCATCGACACTCATCTGCATCTCATAAACCGCTCGGTGCTGCGCTATCCCTGGCTCGCCGGCGTGCCGGCGCTCAACCGCGATTTTTCCTACGAGGAATACGCCTTGGAGGCTCGCCGTGTCGGCGTCGAGCGCGTGCTGCATATGGAGGTCGATGTCGACCCCGCCGATATCGAGGCGGAGACCGCCCGTGTCGAAGGCCTGTCGCGGCAGCCCGGCAGCCTGCTGGTCGGAGCGATCGCCTCCTGCCGGCCGGAGGACGAGGATTTTCCATCCTATCTCGCACGCCAGCGGGAAAATCCCTTCGTCAAGGGTTTCCGCCGTGTCCTCCATGTCGTGCCCGACGAGCTTTCGGAAGGTGCGCTGTTCCGCGACAACATCAAGCGGCTCGGCGGCACCGGCCTGACCTTCGACCTCGTCGTGCTGCCGCATCAGATTGCGAAGGCGATCGCGCTTGCCGACCTGGCGCCCGATGTGCAGTTCGTCCTCGACCACTGCGGTGTTCCCGACATCAAGGGCAATGCCGAGCATCCGTGGCGTGAGCATATGAGCGAGATCGCGCGACGCCCGAATGTCATGGCCAAGATTTCCGGCGTCGTCGCCTATGCCGATCCTGGCAGCTGGACGGCCGAGATATTGCGGCCCTATGTCGAACATACGATCGGTGAATTCGGCTGGGACCGCGTCGTCTGGGGCAGCGATTGGCCTGTCTGCACGCTTGGCGGCGGCCTGTCGACATGGGTGGCGGCGACCCATGCGCTGCTTTCGGGCTGCAGCGTTGCGGAGCGCAACAGGCTCTTGTCGGCGAATGCCCGCAAGCTCTGGCGGCTCGCCTAGCCGACTTGGCGCAGCGTCAGATCGTTGCCGATACGTGCCGTTCGCGGCCGTAGAGTGAGACCAGCAGCACAATGATGAAGCCAAGCGCGGCCTGAACCGCCGAGGGCTGGAAGCCGAGGCCGATCAGCAGCGTGTTGATTTCGGTCAGCACCAGAACGCCGGCGATCGTGCCGAGGTAGCTGCCCCGCCCGCCGACCAGCGCCGCGCCACCGACGACGACCGCCGCAATGGTCTGGAACAGATAGGGCTGGCCGACATCGCCATAGGCTGAGCCGGTGAAGCCGAGCAGCAGCACCCCCGCCACGGCAGCGAAGAAGGCGCTTGCCGCATAGGTGACGACCCACATACGGACCGGGTCGATCAGCGCTAGCGGTGCGGCGCCCGGATTGCTGCCCAGCGCGTAGAGCCGGCGTCCGTAGGGCGTTCGCTCCAGCACCAGAACCACGCATGCCGTCAGCACGACGAGGCTGGGCACCAGCCACGGCACCGGCAACGGACCGGCCGAGCCGCCGATCGACACGAAACTGGAAACGGCTTGTGGCGCCGAGCCTGATGGAAAGCCCGCCGTCCACAACAGCACCAGCCCTTGCACGACCATGCCGATGCCGAGCGTGACGATGAGTGGCTGGATGTCGAGGCTGCGCGAGATCAGCCCGTTAAGTCCGCCAATAATGATCGCCAGCACCCCGACGAGGCCGCAGACGAGAAAAAAGTTCCAGCCGTCGCCATAGAGCTGCGCCGCCACGACATTGGCGAAGCCGATGACGAAGGGGATGGACAGGTCGATGCCGCCCATGATCACCACCAGTGTCTGCCCGATCGAGGCGACGGCAAGCAGCGAGGCGAGCACCAGCATGGCGCGTACGGCAAACGGCGTCGAGTAGCCAGGAATGAGGGCGGTGCCGGCCGCGTGCAGAAGCGCGGCGACGCAGAAAGCGCCGATGACGCGGGCGTTGGTGGTTGCAAACAGGTTTCGGCCGGTCATGTCAGCGCCCTCTGGTGGCGAAACGTTCCTGCAGCGCGGTCAACATCACGGCCAGCACCAGTATCGCGCCATAGGCGATCTGCAGCACGAAGGTCGAGACATTGAATGTCGTCAGCACGCTTTGCAGGAGGAAGATGTCGATGGCGCCGATGGCCGCGCCCGCCACACCGCCGCGGCCGCCGGCCAGGCTGACGCCGCCCAGAGCGACGGCAGCGATCGCGATCAGCGTGTAGGTCGGTCCGATATTGGGATCGGCGGAGCCGATCAGCGCAGTCAGCATCAGCCCGGCGCATCCGCTGAGAAGACCGGTCATGACATAGGCGATGAAGCGCACGCGCGTGACGTCGACGCCGGCGGTGTAGGCGGCGCGGTCGTCGCTGCCGACCGCCATAAGTTGATCGTAGTAAGGGGTGCGCCGCACCAGCCACCAGCCAATGAACATCGCCGCCAGCGGCAGTATCGAGAGCGGGCCGGACAAGGCCTTGAGCCAGGCTGGTGCGGGACCGATCGGCGCCGGCAGGATCGTCAGCGTGACGCCGGTGAGGATCAGATAGGTGCCGAGCGTGGCGACGATCGGCTGGATGCGCACGACCGTCGCCAGAAAGCCGTTCGCCGCGCCGACCAGCGCACCGACGAGCAGCGCGGCAGGCACGAGGATCAGAGGCGAAGAGATGCCGGCGCCAAGGAAAAGCACCTGGATCGCAAAAGCGTTGACGAAACCCATCAGCGGTCCGACCGAGATGTCGATGCCGCCACGGCCGGCAAGGATCACGGGTGTGGAGGCGATGGCCGCGCCAATCAAGGGCGCGGCCAGTCCGATCAGCGCGCCCCAGGATCCCGGCTGGAATCGCGCCGGGTTGAGGATGAGATTGACCGCAAGCAGCACGACCAGAAGCACGACGGCGAAACCGACGCGTCGCCAGAGAGGCAGGAGGCGCGTGACAGAACTCATGCCGCACGTCCAAACATGGCGGAGATCACGCTGTCGGTGGTGAGGGACTGGCCCGCGATTTCGGCCGCGACTTCATTTTCGCGAAACACCAGCACACGATGGCACAAGAGCAGGATCTCCTCGATCTCGCTGGAGAGGATGACAAGTCCCATGCCGTCGGCGGCAAGCCCGCGAAAGACGTCGTAGAGAACGTGCCGCGTCGCCACATCGACGCCGCGCGTCGGGTCGTTGAGCAGCAGGATCGCGGGTTCCAGAGCCAGCGCTCGTGCCAGCAGCACCTTTTGCTGGTTGCCGCCCGACAGTGTGGTGATCGGCGCATCGGGCCTGGGTGCGACGATCGACAGTTTCTTGCGGTAGATGTCGTAGCGCACTCTTCGCGCCGCCGGACTGATCAGGCCGAGGCGCGTATCGCGCGACAGCGTCGAGACGGCAAAATTGTCGAGCACCGACTGGGTCGGGAAAATGCCGTTCGCCCGCCTGTCGCGTGGCAGATAGGCGATGCCGCTGGAGACCGCCTTGCGGAACCCGGTGATCTTGCCGCCTCC
This sequence comes from Mesorhizobium helmanticense, assembly GCF_003034915.1. GTDB lineage: Bacteria > Pseudomonadota > Alphaproteobacteria > Rhizobiales > Rhizobiaceae > Mesorhizobium > Mesorhizobium helmanticense. The sequence goes on from NZ_PZJX01000018.1 coordinate 133,731, forward strand.
GCCGGGTAGGTCGAGCACGATCGAGCCGCCAAGCGGTGGTGCAAGGCCGGCGAGCATCTTGAGGAACAGTTCCTGGCCATGACCGTCGAGGCCGGCAAGGCCGACGATCTCGCCGGGAGCGATCGCCTGTGTGATCGGACTGGCGCCGGGCGCGATGACGAGGTCGCGAATGGCGAGGCCACGAAAGTCAGAGCCACCAGAGTCGGGGAGGGCGCGATCAGCCATGCGCCAACTCCGCCGCGGTGCGCGGCGCCATCGCCTTGAGAAGTTCAGCCGGTGACGAGGCGCCACGCTCTTCGGTGCGCACCACGTGGCCCCCGCGCAGGATCGAGATGCGATCCGAAAGCGACATCACCTCATCCATGCGATGCGTGATGAACAGGATGAGGCAACCCTCGCCGGCAAGGGCGCGCATCGACGAAAAGACCGACTCGCGGTCGGCGAAGTCGAGCGCGGCGGTGACCTCGTCGAGGATGAGGATTTTTGGGTTGCGCACGATCGCACGGGCGAGAACGACCAATTGCTGCGCGGCAAGCGGCAACAGGCCGGCTTGTGCGTCAAGGGGGACGTCGGTGACAGCGAAGCGCTTCAGCGCCAGCGCTGCCCTGTCGCGGCGCTCGTTGCGGGCAACGGTGCGCCGGACCAGCCCGTCGAGGCCAAGCAGGATGTTGTCCGTCACGCTGCGATCCGGTGCGATCAGCACCTCCTGGAAGACCGTCGCGAAACCTTGCGCCTGGAAGGCAGAGGGGCTGGTGCCGGAAAACGGCTTGCCTTGCAGCAGGATCGCGCCGCTGTCCGGCTGGACGATGCCGGACAACAGCTTGACCATCGTGCTCTTGCCCGAACCGTTCTCACCCAGAATCGTGTGTATGGTCCCCGACCGGAACACGATCGAGGCATCGGCAAGAGCGACCGTCTCGCCATAGCGTTTGGATATGTTCTTGATTTCAAGCATGTCGTATTTCGATGCTGGCTGGCCGGCTCCCGGAAAGGAACCGACCAGCCGAGACCTCATTTGGCGCAGGCATCATTTTGCACAGGCGTCACTTTGCACAGGCATCCGGCACCTTCGAATAATCCCAGCCCTTGGTCGGCGCCGGGTTCGAGAAATAGGCGTCGAGCCATTCTTCCGGCATCGGGTCCGTTGGCGGCACCGGGAAGATCGACACCGCATCCGTCGTCATGCAGTCCTTGTACCACGCGCCGAGATCGGCGCTGTGAACCGGCGGGATCGGGATCAGCAGCGTGTTCAGCTTGGGCTTCTGGCCGTCAAGCATGCGCTCGCCGACGCGAAACAGCGTCTCGGCGGTCCAGTGCGGCAGCACGGCATGGCCTTCGAAGCGGTACTTGTCGGGATTGGCCTTCCAATAGCCCAGCGCATCGCCGGTAATCGAGCCGGTGATCAGCGGCGCCGGCCGTCCGGCCTCGGCGAAGGCTTCGGCGACGACGCGGCTTTCGCTGCCTGTCGTCCACACCGCATCGATCGGCGCCGGATTGGTGGCGATCGCCTGCAGCACCACGGTCTTGGTGACGTTGGCCGTCCAGTTGCCATTGACGTTGCGCGAGATCTTCAGCTTCGGATTTTCCGCCAGCGCCTTGTCCGCGCCCTGGCGCTCCTGGACCACGATCGGGTGTCCGGCGATGCCTTCGACCAAAAGGATGCTGGCGCCGTCCGGCTGGGCCTTGCCTATAGCCGTCATCATGTCATAGCCCCAACGCGCATAGTTGGAATCGACATTGATCGCATTCGAACTGGTCACCGAACCGGCCGCCGTGACGAATGGGATGCCGGCCTTGGCGGCCGCGTCGATGGCATCGTCCAACGCCGTCGCCGAACCCGGGATCGACGTGATGATCGAGCACTTCTTGTCGATGAAGGCGCGGATCTGGTTGATCTGCTGGCTGGCGTCATTGTTGGAATCGGAAACTTCGAAGCTGGAGACGGTGCCGTCGGCGATCAGCCCGTCGACGAGACGCTTCAACTCCTTGGTCACCGTGACCCGCCACGGGTTGCCCTGGTAGGATTCCGAATGGCACCACTTCCATGGTTTCGCCGGCGGCGTGAAATTGTCCCAGGCCGAGGGCAATACCTTCTGCGGCGCGCCGTCATATTGCGCCTTGAGTTCGCTCGGCAGCCCGCCGATGACGCCTTGCACGTCCTGCGCCAGGGCAGTCGTTGCAATCGTGGCAAGGGCGGTTGCGGCCAGCAGGCCGCGGATCATTCCTGTCATCTTGTTCTCCTCCATTCGGTTTCGCTCAGGCTCCTCCACCGGCAGCGCCGGACACCTGCGCCGGGACGCTGTCCCGAAACAGGCGATTGAGATCGGCAACGACCCGGGCGGCTTGGCGCCCGGAGGTGATGCCGGAAATAATGCAGTCGGATGCCGCCTGCTGGAACGCCATGTAGCCGTCATGGCGCGGCCGCACCCATGCGCCTTCCAGCGTCGCGCGCGTATCCCTGTAGAAACTGCCGGTCGCGGCATTGACGCTCTGGTCCTCCCACGCTGCCGCATGGCCGGGCTGGCCGCCCGAGGCGGCATAGGCGCCGCGCTGGACATCGCCGCTGGCGACCCAATAGGCGAAATCGATCGCGGCATCTTTCGCCCGGGAAAAAGCCGAGACCGCTATGCCCGTGCCGCCGAGCGCCGAACCGATCGTGCCGTTGGAACCGATGACTGGAATGTCGGCAAAGGCCAGCCGGTTAGCGCGGAAACCAGTCATTGCATAGGAGACGTAACCATAGATCAGTGGCGCGCAGACGATCCTGGAGCCTGCTTCCGACATACGTTCCGAAACGGCGATCGGATCCATGTCGAAGCAGGCGGGATCGACCAGCGCGGCGATCTCGCGCATCGTCTCGAAGACCTTACCGCCGGCCCCGCTCTCGATGAGATCAACTGATGGATCGGTCGCGCAGGGATGACCGAGATTGCCGGCAAGCGTGAAGAACACCATCAGGCAATGGGGCGGGCGCAGCGGCAGCAGCACGCGGCCTTGCCGGGCGAGATCGAGCACCTCGCTCCAGCGCGCAGGCGGGGCATTAAGCGCGTCCGGCCGCCAGGCCTGGACTTGGCTTGCCGCATCGATCGGAAAGGCCCATTGCCGCTCTTGCCAGTTGTAGCTCGGATAGGATTGTCCGACGCTGCCTGAGGCCAAGGCCGCAAGCTCCGCCTCGCGGCCGGCGACATCCAGCGGCTCGAGACAGCGTTCCGCCGTTATCTGGCCGACATGTGGATGGTCGATGACGATGAGGTCATAGGCTCGCGCCAGTTCATCGACCGGGAAGGATTCGAAATCCTGCAGCGAGCGCTTGTCCCATTCGATGGCTATGCCCGTCTTCTGCCGCCAGAGGGACGAGCAGGCGACCATCGGATCGTAGCCGCGCGGATGGCTCCAGGTCATTCCTTTGAGCGTGCGCGTATTCACAGGCCGAATTCCTCGCGGATTTTGGTGCTGTGCTCGCCGATGCGGGGTGCCGCCCGGTCGACCTTGGCTCTGATGCCATCGACCCTGAGCGGCGAACTGGTGGTGAGGATCGAGACGTCGTCCTCGCGCGTCACGGTTTGCAGCATGTCGAGCGACTGGAACCCCTCGCTTGCCAGCATCTCCGGCCAGGTCAGCACCTTGGCGCACCAGATGTCGGCCGGCTCCAGAATGGCCAGCCATTCGTCGATCGTCTTGGTGGCGATCCTTTGCGCGACGATCGCCTTGATGTCGTCGCGCGCGGTGAACCACGATGCCGGCTTGTCGCGATAGGGCGCCAATTCGTTAAGCGACAACAGATCGGCCAGCTTGGGGATCGGTGTCATCGCAACGGCGAGGTAGCCGTCCTTGGCGGGGTACACGCCATAGGGCGCCGACAGATAGGCATGCGCGCTGCGGAAGCTGGAGCGCCTGGGCAGGCGGCGGCCGTCATTGAGGTGCGTGGTCAGCACCTCGAACTGGAAGTCGATCAGCGCTTCCAGCAGGCTGGTTTCGATATGGCTGCCCTGGCCGGTGATGCCGCGCCGCACCAGCGCCGCCAGTATGCCTTGCGCGCAGGCAGCACCCGCTAGCATGTCGCCGATGGCGAGGCCGAACGGCACCGGCCCCTGGTCCTCGTCGCCGTTCAGCCACATCACACCGGAGCGCGCCTGCGCCAGCAGATCCTGGCCGGGCCGCTTGACCCAAGGGCCCTCCTCGCCATAGCCGCTGATCGAGGCATAGACCAGGCGCGGGTTGATCTCGCGGACGGCACCATAGTCCAAGCCGAGCCGCTCGATGACGCCCGGCCGGAAATTCTGGATCAGCACGTCGGCCTTGGCCAGTAGTCCGCGCAGCGCCTTGAGATCGGCCTCGTTCTTGAGGTCGATGGCGAGGCTTTCCTTGGCCCGGTTGATGGCATGGAAGATCGTGGAGTCGCCACCGATCTCGGTGTCGCTGAGGTAGAGCCGGCGCGACAGGTCGCCGCCATCCGGCCGCTCGATCTTGATGACGCGGGCGCCAAGATCGAGCAGCCTGAGCGAGCAATAGGGACCGGACAGGAACTGGCTCATATCGACGACGGTGAGACCGGCAAGCGGCAATTCGGCTGCTGCCTGCATTGTTATTTCTCCGTCTTGCCGATGAAATCGGCAGGGTTGCGGTACTTCACCGTCTGCAGGTGCTCGCAGTAGAGAACCAACTCGCCTTCGCCCTTGAACACTTCATAGCTGGCACGGATCAGGCCCATGTCCTTGTAGCGGGGCTTCTTGTCGAGGTTGGAGCGGATCGAATAGATCGTGTCACCAATGAAGACAGGTTTTATGAAGCGAAGCTTGTCGTAGCCGTAGGAAAAGGCATTGATGCAGTTGGTGGCGACCAGGCCCAACCCGGCCGAGAAGACAAAGGCGCCAGCGATCAGCCTCTTGCCGAAAATGCCTTCGCTCTCGGCAAACATCTGGTCCTGCACATAAGGGTGGATATCGAGCACCAGCGTGTTGAAGAGGTGGCTGTCGCCTTCCGCCATCGTGCGGCGCAGCGAGCGTATTTTCTGCCCGACCGGCCAGTCCTCGTAGAACCAGTTCTCCGCATTCCATACCGGCAGCGCGGCGTGATCCTCAGGCATATTTTTGGGGTGCGTCGAGGCCACACCGACGGTCGGCGCGAATTCGGTCACGGCTGGCCCCACCAGCTCTGGGCGAGGCTTGGCACAACTGTCGGAACGCCTAGCAAAGCGTCGAAAAGCACGACGTCTCCTCCCGTCAATCTTCTTTTGTAAATAGTATTTTCACATATGGGGTTGCGTTGCAAGCGTGAACAGGCGAAATTTTGGCTGTTCCCGCGCGCCGAAGCGCTGGCGGGGCAGGGAGGAAAATCATGCGGAATGCCTGTCTGGTCTTCATCGGTAGCCTGAACCGCGAGGCGCCGTATTTTCAGGGCGCGCGCGGTGTCGGCCTTAGCGTCTACGACTTCAACGAAGAGACGCTGGAAACGCGAAAACTGGCCGAGACCAACGACATCGACAATCCGACATTCCTGTCGGTGACCCCGGACGGCGCACGCATTTACGCCAACTCGGAAGTCTTCACCTGGCGGGAAGGAACGGTCAGCGCCTACAGCTTCGATCGCGCGACCGCTACGCTAAGCTATCTGAACAAGCAGCCTTCGCTGGGCAGCATCACCGCGCACAACACCATCACCCGTGACGGAACGAAGCTTCTGGTGGCGAATTACGGCATGGGCGAGGGTGGACCGGACCGGGCGGTGGCTGTCTATGGTTTCGATAAGAACGGCGCACTGTCGGTGCCGCTGGCCAGCGTATCGCATAAAGGCACCGGCCCGAACGCGGCGCGGCAGGAGCGCTCTCACGCCCACAGCGTGACGGAAACCATTGGCGGTGGAACAGCTGTTGTCGCGGACCTCGGCATCGACCGGCTGGTCTCCTATCGGATCGAGCCGGATGGGAGGCTGAGCAAGCTCGCCGAATCCGCTCTGCCGCCAGGTGCTGGTCCACGCCATCTTGCCTTGCACCCCAACGGACGCTTCGTCTTCGTCATGAACGAACTGGACTCGACCATCGTTTCGATGGCGCTGGACGAAACCAGCGGCAAGCTCTCGATCATCGATGCCAGGCCGGCGGTGCCGGCCGAGGCGCGCGACAGCAACCATTGCGCCGATATCCAGATCGCGCCGGACGGCCGTTTTGTCTATGGTTCCAACCGTGGCCACGACAGCGTCGTCATCATGGCGGTCGACCAGCAGACCGGCGTGCTGAAACTTGTCGGCTATGTTCCTTGCGGCGGCGCGACGCCACGCAATCTGGCGCTGACCCCGTCCGGCGGCGGCCATCTCTTCTCAGCCAACCAGAATGCCGACCGCATTTCGATCTTTGCCCGGGACGTCGACAGTGGCACGCTGATCGACACCGGACGGGCTATCGAGATCGGCACGCCAATGTGCGTCAAGATCGTGCGTTGAGGCGTTTCCTGGGGGTCTGATGGTGCGACCTGGACCTCAAGGAAGAGCCAAGCTCCGGGACAGTTCGATATTTGGCAGCAGCATGGCGCAGTAGCCGGCGGCCGCAGCAGCCACGGTTGCGCCGGCCAGCGGCAACCAGAATTTAACTGGGCCGGCAAACACCGCCAGCGATAGCCGGCCGATCGCATTTGCCGCCAGTGCGGCGAGCACCGCCTGGCCTACGGTCTCGACAGCAACCGAATGCTTGACGAGGCGCAACGCGCTGAGCACCGAGACATCGACATCGAACGTGCCGGCAAGCGCCGAACTCGCCAGCAAGCCGCGTCCGCCGAATTGAGCCGCCAATGCCGCGCTCGCGGTCGCGACAACCGCAAAAAGCAAGGCGAAGAGCAGCAATGGACCCAGTTCGAATGGATTGCGCGTAAGCGCGCCACCTTTTTGATCCCCGCCGACGCGCGCCAGCAGGAATGCGCCGCAGCCCGCGAAGACGAGCGCCGCGGCAATCGCGGGAATGCCGGCTGGGACGAATACGCTTGGCTCGATGAGCAAAACCACCACGCAAACACGCAACAGCGAGACCATCGCTGCCAGCGAAGCCGCCCCTGCCAGCGGCAAGGGATTGCTCGACGATGTCGCGTCGCGGGCAAGTGCCATGGTCACGGCTGTGGAGGAAACGATGGCACCGATGGTCGAACTGACGAGCAGGCCGCGCGTGGTTCCCAGGACGCGGACGGCGACATAGCCGGCGAAGGAAATCGACGCCATCAGCACCGTCAGGAGCCAAACCTCCCAGGGATTGAACCCGCCCCACGGGTCCATCGTCCGGTTTGGCAGCACGGGTAGAACGATCGCCGTCATCACCGCCAGGATCAGGGCCGAACGAAGCTCGACCCAGGTCAGTCGCTTCAGAAGGCCGTGCAGGATCTCGCGACTCGCAAGGACCGCCGCGAGGGCTGCTCCTCCGGCAGAAGCGGCTCGATAGTCGCCGGCGACCGAAAGCGCGCCGAGTGCGAACACGGCAAGGCCCGCGATGACGCTCGTGACGCTAAAATCCTCATCATGCGCTGCCTCGCGCGCCTTGTACCAGGCGAAGATCGCGGCAAAGGCGATGAACCCTCCGACCAGGACGGATACCGCGCCGAGCGCATTGGCCAGCGCTGCCAGAATGCCTCCGAGCAGGCCGGATATGCCGAACGTGCGAATGCCAGCTGTCCGGCTGCGATCGGGCGCGTCCCGCTCACGCCATCCACGCTCCAGCCCGACGAGCAGGCCAATTGCCAGGGCGAGTCCGAGCCGGGTTATGAGCGAATCCATTATGTGCTGCTTTCAAGCCGCGGCCATCCCGGCAATCTCAGGGCGTAAGCAATCTATTCCAGTGCTTGCCGGCTGGACAACTGTTCGATGCGGATCCGGAAGAATACAGGCGGCATGCTGTCGGCAACGGGAGGCATGACCGGCTTCAGGTGCCAGGGTCCAATCCTTATACCAGCAAACCGACCAGCACGTCGAAGGCCGCGTCGATGTCGGCACGGACCGCGGCCCGAACCGCCTCCGCATTCCGGTCGCGCAACGCCGCGAACATCTCCTGATGGTGCTCGTTGGCGGTCGAATAGTTCCCGGAATCGTGCAGCATGTTGAAATAGGGGCTGATCTGCAGCCACAGATTCTCGATGATGTTGAGCATGTTCTCGGAGCCGGCCGCCCGATAGATCGAGAAATGAAAGGCGTAATTGGCCCTGAGGTAGGATTTGACGTCGCCGGCGGCATTGGCCTGTTCGAGCGCATCGAGATGTTGGCGCAGCAGCGCTATGCCGCGGTCGTCCATGCGCTCCGCTGCCCATGCGGCGGCGATCGCTTCGATCTCGTAGCGGACATTCCTGAGGTCGATCAGACGCGCGCGGCTGAGCGCCGGAATGCCGATCGATCGGCCCGAAACCACCATCAGCGCATTGGCGGCGGTCAGCCGCCGCAACGCCTCCCTGACCGGCATCGGGCTGACGCCAAAAGCGTCGGCTAGGCTCTGCACCGTCACCATCTCGCCCGGCACGATGCTGCCGTCGAGGATCAGTTCGGTGACATGGCGATAGACCCTGTCCTGCAGGGTTTCCCTGGACAGGGGAGTGATCTCGACCCCCGGCTTCCTGAATGCCGATCCAGCCATCTCCCGTCAACCTTCCCGCCTAATGCATGTCGCGCAAAAGTGCGCAGCGGTTTTGCGATAACGACATGCACAAAACAACCTGAAGCGCGTCGCATGAGGCCGGACAAACGCGACGCGCTTAGGGCGACGCTACCGCCTGAGTCCGGAATGCAAGGTTCGGATTGCCGCGTCAAGCCGCCTCGAGCACTGGTTTTGATATCAGGCGATTTCATCATTGATCTTTGATCAAATCATGATACGGTCGATGACGTCGAATGACAAGGGTTACGTTTCGTACCCTTGGGAGGCATTCGGTCGTTCGGATTGGGAGGAATACATGGGTATCGGATTGAAAGTCCGGCGGCTCACGCTGCTGGCCGGCATGGCTGCATGCGCTTTTAGCCTGTCCGCCGCGCAGGCGGCTGAAAAGCACAAGATATTTCTCAGCATGAGCTACATCGGCAACGATTGGCAGGCGGAGGCGGCCAACATGGTCAAGGCCGTGGCCGCTCACAAAAGCCTGGTCGACAAGGTCGACCTGCAGGTCCAGGTCGCCGGACCCAACGCGCAGCGCCAGATCCAGCAGATCAACGCAATGGTGCAAAGCGGCGCCAAAGCGATCGTCGTGTACCCGATCTCGCCGACCGCGCTCAATCAGGTCGTGAAAAATGCCTGCGACAAGGGTGTGAAGGTCTTTGCCTACGACGCTGAGATCACCGAGCCTTGCGCTTACAACGTCCATATCGACCAGTTGGAAGCGGGCAGGGTGACCGCCGAATGGCTTGCAAAAAAGCTCAATGGCAAAGGGAACATCATTGCCATCACCGGTGTTCCCGGAACATCCGTCGACGATCAACGGACAAAGGCCGCCAAGGAAGTCTTCGCCAAATATCCCGACATCAAGATCGTCGGCGAGGCTGTCGGCATGTGGAGCCAGGCGGTTGCCCGCACCGAGCTTTCGAAGATACTGGCCACCCGCAACTGGGACGACATCAACGGTTTGTGGATGCAGGTCGGCTGCTTCACCGCCAATTCGATGCAACTCGAGGCCGGCAAGAAGACCAGTGAACTCCTGCCCTGCGCCGGGGAAGGCTCCAATGGTGGCCGTATCCAGATGCTGCCGGAGGGCACCGAGGTCGAAGGTGCGGCTTCCCCCTATGCGCCGCTCGGTGCGCAACGCATTTCCTACGCCTCGCCGCCTTATTCCGGGGCACTCGCCTTGAAGCTGGCCGTCGAAGCGATTGAAGGCAAGGATGTGGCGAAGACCACGATCCTGCCGCTGCCGATTGTCACCAGTGAGACGATCAAGCTGTGCGACGAAGGCAGCTGGGCGGAAATGAAGGCCGGCTGCAACGCCTTCAAGCCGTCGCTGGTCTCGAACCCCGGCTGGTTCGCCTCGATCTTCTCGGACCAGACACCCGAGATCGGCCTCGCCGCTGCTCTCGTCGGACAGCCGGAAGAATAGTGCATGTCGCCCAAAAGTGTGCAGCGGTTTTGGGACAACGACATGCACAAAATAGAGACGTAAAGCCTCCCAAGGCGATCGTGACGATGCACGGAGAATTGCTGTCCGTGCATCGTCGATCTGGACAAGGGCTGGCGATCGAGGCCAATGACAGAATCTCCCGAGCTTCCCGCTGTCGAGATCGACGGCATCAGCAAGGCCTTCGGCCCGACCGTCGCGCTCGACCGCGTGTCGTTTCAGATTGCATCCGGCAGCGTCCATGCGCTGCTGGGAGAAAATGGCGCCGGCAAGTCGACGCTGGTGAAACTCCTGTCGGGACTGGTGCGGCCGAGCGAAGGCCATGTCCGTGTCTTCGGCAAGGAGATCGGTTACGGCGCGCCGCGCGCAGCACACGCGCTGGGCGTGCAGACGGCGTTCCAGGAGATGACCCTGGTGCGCGATCTCACCGTCCTCGACAATATGCTGCTGCCTTACGCTCCCGTCGGCATCTCCGGCCTGATCCGCCGCGCTGCCGCGCGCAAGGCGGTCCGCCGCCACATCGACGATCTCGGCTTTTCCGTCGATCTCGATGCCGAGGTGGGCGATCTCGAGCTTTCGGTGCGCCAGAAGATCGAGATCGCGCGCGCCGTCTATCGCAAGCCGCGCATCCTGCTGCTCGACGAGCCGACCTCGACGCTCGCCGGCCGCGACGTCGACTGGCTGGGCGACATTATCGCCAGGTTGAAAGCGCAAGGCACGACCATCGTCTTCATTACCCATCGCATGCGCGAGGTCCGCGCCTTCTGCGAGACGTTGACGATCCTCAGGAACGGCCGCCACATCGTCACCGCCCCGGTTGCTGACGTCTCGGACGCCGACGTGATCGAAAAGATCATCGGCCGCAGCATCGAGCAGACCTTTCCGCCCAAGCCCGACGATGCGCAGGCTTTCGGGCCGCCGGTTCTGGGCGTGCGCGACTTGAAGGTCGGGCGCAAGCTCGACGGCGTCGGCTTCGACCTGCGCAAGGGCGAGATCCTCGGCGTCGCAGGATTGCAAGGCATGGGCCAGCAGGACCTGTTCCTGGCCTGCTTTGGCATGGCCGAAATCACCCGCGGCGACATCCTGGTCGACGGCCGCAAGGTATGGCTTGGTTCGCCCGCCGATGCATTGCGCCCCAACATGGCGATCGGCCTGGTGCCTGAGGATCGCAAGTCCGAAGGTCTGTTCCTGAAATTGACGGGCAGCGAGAACGCCACGCTGCCCGTGGTGTCGCGCTTTACACGCCTCGGCCTCGTCGATGCCGGGGCCGAGATGCGCTCCGTCGAGGAGGCGTTCGCCACTGTCGAAGTCGACCGTCGCGCGCTGTGGACGCGGGCGGGCGCGTTTTCCGGCGGCAACCAGCAGAAGATCGCCATTGCCAAATGGCTGGTGGCGCAGAGCCGCATCCTGCTTTTGTTCGATCCCACCCGCGGCATCGATGTCGGCACCAAGCACGAACTCTATGTGATGATGCGAAACTATGTGGCCGCTGGCGGCTCGATCCTGCTGCACTCGACCGAGATTCCCGAACTGGTCCATCAATGCGACCGGGTCCTGGTTCTCTATGACGGGCGCATCGCGGCCGAGCTTGAAGGTGATGCTATTACCGAACCCGCCATCATGCGCCCGGCGCTCGGGCATGCCGGGGACGTCGCCGCATGAGCAGCGCCGCACTTTCGTCCCCTGTCTCCAGCGGCGTCGGGCTGCGCCGCGCGCTGGTGCGAAATCGTGGCGCTCTGATCGCCGCGGCTGTCCTTGCGATCCTGCTTTTCATCGTCGACTGGGTCAGTGCCGGGCCGCTCACCTATTTCGACGTGTCGTTCCTGTCGAGCGGTGGCGCGACCTCGGCGCTAGCGGCGATCGGCCAGACCATTGTGATCCTGTCGGGCGGCTTCGACCTGTCCGCCGGCGCGGTGATATCGCTGGTCAATGTCGTGCTGGCATCGAGCATGGACCCGATGGCGACTGGCGCGAGCATCCTCCTGTGGACGGCGGTCGGCATCGGCGTTGGCATGGCGGTGGGCGCCTTCAACGGCTTCTTCATCGCGGTGCTGCGTATGCAGCCCATCGTGGTGACCCTGTCCACCATGTTCATCCTGCAAGGCGTGACGCTGCTGGTGATGGACAAGCCCGGCGGCTTCGTGTCGCCCGATCTCGGCACCTTCTATCTCGGCGACGCGATCACCGGCTGGCTGCCGATGCCGCTGGTGGTGATTGGGATAGTGCTCCTCGCCTGGTTCTGGCTGAAGGGAACCCGCTTCGGCACCGCGCTCTATGCGGTCGGCAGCGATGCGGATTCGGCCGCGGCGGTCGGCATCAACGTCGTGCTCGTGCGCTTCGCCGTCTATGTGATCGCCGGCGGCTGCTACGGTCTTGCCGGCGTGTTCATCAGCGCCCAGACCGGCAGCGGCGATCCGCTGGTCGGCAATCCTCTGCTGCTGTCGATGTTCGCAGCGGTCGTCGTCGGTGGCACGCGTCTCGGCGGCGGGCAGGGCGGCCCGGTGGGCACCGTCTTCGGCGCCTATATCCTGATGATCGTGGTGAATATCCTGCTGGTGCTCAACGTATCGGCCTACTATTCCACCATCGCCGAAGGCACCATACTCGTGCTGGCGGCTCTTGCCGGCTCGATCTCGCATACATCGGTGCTTGCGGTGCAGCTTCGCGCCGCGCGCGCCAGGTTTGCCGCCTGGCGCGCCGGCATATTGCCCTCGCAGCTCGAGCACGCGGATCGGCGTCTCAGGATCGCACGGCCATCGCCTGACCAACGCAGCGAGATGTCGCCGCGCCCCGCTTTCCATCTGCGCAATGCCGAGACGCTGCGCTATGCGCTGCCCGCCTATGTCTGCCTCATCATCATCGTGGTCGTCACGCAGATATGGCTCGGCCGTACCATCCTCAATCCTGGGTACTGGAACTCGCTGCTCGTACTGTCGTCTTTCCTTGCCGTCCTGGCGCTCGGGCAGGGTACCGTCATCCTGACCGGAGGCCTCGACCTCTCCGTGCCGTGGACGATCGGCATTTCCGGCATCATTCTGGCCGGCATGGTCAACGGCTCCGATGCAGCACTCGTCTACGCCTTGCCGACCGTGCTCCTGATCGCTTGCGCCATCGGCTTCGCCAACGGTTTCGGCATCGTCTATCTCGGTATCTCGCCGATCGTCATGACGCTCGCTACCAACGGTATTCTGCAAGGTTGCGCGCTGCTCTATTCGCAAGGAACGCCGGCCGGGTTTTCCTCGCCGATGCTGCGCTGGTTCATGACGGCCAGGCTCGGTCTCGTGACGCCGGTCGTTCTGCTGATGATCGTCTTCGTTGTGGCGGCGGTGCTGCTGCTTGGGCGCACGCCGTTCGGACGCCGGGTTTACGGCATCGGCAACGGCCTGCGCGCGGCGCGATTGTCGGGGATCGGCGTCGAGCGCACGCTGATCCTGGTCTACATGCTCTCAGCCGTCTGCGCCGCGATCGTCGGCATCATGCTGACAGGCTTTTCGGGTCAGGCGAGCCTCGGCATGGGCGACGATTATCTCTTGCCGTCGATCGCCGTGGTGGTGGTCGGCGGTGCACTGATCACTGGCGGGCGCGGCCACTATCTCGGCATGCTCGGCGGCGTTTTGTTGCTGACGGCATTGCAGATGCTGTTGGCCGGCACCACGCTTCCCTATGCCACCAGGGCAATTCTATACGGGCTGGTCGTTCTGGGCGCCGTCATGGCGCTGCGCGAACGGCGACTGCAATGAGAAGGACAGGATGATGAGTGCAAAGGCGCCGGCTTCGGCGGATGAATTTCTGGGTGGGCTGAAAGGGCAGCGCGTGCTGGTGACGGCGGGCGCCGGCGGCATCGGCCTGGCCATCGCCGACACGCTGTCGCGGCTCGGCGCGCGCATCGTGGTGTGCGACGTTTCCGACGAAGCGCTGGCCGCCGCACCCGGCAGGATCGCGCTGGTCGATGCGGTCAAGGCCGACGTCTCGCGCGAGGATGATGTCGACCAGCTGTTCGAGACGGTGCAGGAAAAGCTCGGTGGGCTCGACGCGCTGATCAACAATGCCGGCATCGCTGGGCCGACTGGCGGCGTCGACGAGATCGATCCGGCGGACTGGCGGCGCTGCATCGACGTCTGCCTGACCGGCCAGTTCCTCTGCGCCCGGCGTGCCGTGCCGCTGATCAAGGCGGCGGGCGGCGGTTCGGTCGTGTCGATGTCGTCGGCGGCTGGCCGCCATGGCTACGCGTTCCGTACGCCCTATTCGGCGGCCAAGTTCGGCGTCATCGGCTTCACGCAGAGCCTCGCCAAGGAACTCGGGCCGCACGGCATCAGGGTCAACGCCATCCTGCCCGGCATCATCGAGGGCCCGCGCATCGAAAGCGTCATCGCGGCGCGCGCCAGCCAGGTCGGCATCAGCCATGAGGAGATGACGGGGCGCTATCTCCAGAACATTTCGCTGCGCCGCATGACCAGCCCCTACGACGTCGCCGCGATGGTCGCCTTCCTGCTCTCCGATGCCGGCGTCAACATATCCGGCCAGTCGCTCGGCGTCGACGGCAATGTCGAAACACTCTGAGGAATCGATCGATGGCAAAGGTGGCGATTGTCGGCAGTGGCTTCATCGGGCGGGCCTGGGCGATCAGCTTCGCGCGCGCCGGCCACGATGTACGCATGTGGGACCAGTCGCCGGCCGCGACGGGCGGCGCCCGCGACTATATCGGCGGTGTGCTGGGTGACCTCGCATCGAACGATCTGTTGCGCGGGCAGACGGTCGACGCCGTGCTTGATCGCATCGCCGTCGTCGCGGAGCTCGAGGAGGCGCTGGCCGGGGCCGTCCATATCCAGGAGAACACGCCGGAAAACCTCGAGGTGAAGCGTGAGGTGTTTTCCCTGATCGATACGTTTGCCGGTCCGCAAGCGGTGATCGCCAGTTCCACCTCGGCGCTGCTGCCGTCGAAATTCACCGATCATCTCAAAGGACGTCACCGCTGCCTCGTCGTCCATCCCATCAATCCGCCCTATCTCATCCCGGCGGCCGAGGTCGTGCCGGCGCCATGGACCTCCACCGAGACGGTCGAACGGACCAGCGCCTTCCTCGTCGACGCCGGCCATGCGCCGCTGGTGATGCAGCGCGAGCTCGACGGCTTCATCATGAACCGCCTGCAGGGCGCGCTGCTGGAAGAGGCCTTCCGGCTCGTCGCCGATGGCTATGCCAGCGTCGAGGATGTCGATATCGGGATTCGCGACGGGCTGGCCCTGCGCTGGTCGTTCATGGGCCCGTTCGAGACCATCGACCTCAATGCGCCCGGCGGTGTGCGCGACTATGTCGAGCGCTACCAGACGATCTATTCGAACATCTTCCCGCAGATGCTGCGGCGCGTCGATTGGGCGGGCGAGGTGATGACGACGGTCGAGGCCGACCGCCGCAAGCGCCTGCCACAGGAGAGCCTCGGCGAGCGGCAAGTGTGGCGCGACCGCCGGCTGATGGCACTGGCAGCGCACAAGAAAAAATCGGATCGGGAGTTTGGAAAATGAGAGAGACAAGCCGCAAGCCCGGCGCTGCGCAGACCAGCGGCAAGGTCATCATCACCTGCGCGGTGACGGGGGCGATCCATACGCCGACCATGTCGCCCTATCTGCCGATCACGCCGGACCACATCGCGTCCGAGGCGATTGCCGCGGCCGAGGCGGGCGCTGCGATCCTGCATCTGCATGCGCGCGACCCGGAGACCGGCAAACCCGACCAGACGCCCGAGGCCTTCGCCCGCTTCCTGCCGCGCATCAAGCAAGGCACCAACGCCGCCATCAACATCACTACAGGCGGCAGCCCCTACATGAAGGTCGAGGAGCGCGTGCGGCCCGCCGCCCAGTTCAAGCCGGAAGTCGCCTCGCTCAACATGGGTTCGATCAATTTCGGGCTCTATCATCTCGCCGACAAATACCAGACCTTCAAGTTCGACTGGGAAAAGCAGCATCTGGAAGCGACACGCGACCTCGTCTTCCGCAACTCGTTCAAGGATATCGAGTACATTCTGGCGACCTGCTACGACAATGGCACGCGCTTCGAATTCGAATGCTATGACATCGCCCATCTCTACAACCTCTCCCACTTCGCCGATCGCGGGTTGGTGAAGCCGCCGTTCTTCGTGCAGTCGGTGTTCGGACTGCTCGGCGGCATCGGCACGCATCCCGAAGATGTTGCCCATATGAAGCGTACCGCCGACCGGCTGTTCGGCGACCAGTTCCGTTGGTCGGTGCTGGGCGCCGGCGCCAGCCAGCTTCGTATCGCCGCCCAGTCGGCGGCCCTTGGTGGCAACATCCGCGTCGGGCTGGAGGACAGCCTCTGGGCGGGCAAGGGCAAACTGGCGAAGTCGAACGCCGAACAGGTGCTGCTTGCCCGCAAGATCATCGAGGGGCTCGGTATGGAAGTGGCGACACCCGACGAAGCGCGCGAGATCCTGTCACTGAAGGGCGGCGACAAGGTCGCTTTCTAGCCAATCGCGGCACGGGCACAAACAAAGGAGGACGGCATGAAGATCGAAGTCGTGGTGGACGTGAAGACCACGCTGGGCGAGGGACCCCTGTGGGACGTCGAGCAGCAGCGCCTCTACTGGATCGACAGTTTCGACGGGCGCGTGTTCCGCGCCACCGCCGACGGACGCGAGATACGCTCATGGGACGTGCCGATGAAGATCGGTTCGATGGCGCTGCGCAAGGATGGCAGCGGCGCGGTGGTCTCGCTGCAACGCGGCTTCCATCTGCTCGATTTCGCCTCTGGCGATGTTACCTTGATTCACGATCCGGAACCGGACAAGCCGATGAACCGTCTCAACGACGGCAAGGTCGACCGGCGCGGCCGTTTCTTCGCCGGCTCCATGGACACGATGGAAGAGGGGCCGTCCGGCGGTCTCTACAGGCTCGATCCTGATTTTTCCGTCACCAGGATCGATTCCGGCATCATCTGCTCGAACGGCCCGTGCTGGAGCCCCGACGACCGCACCTTCTATTTCGCCGACACCTGGACTGGCGAGATCTGGGCCTACGACTATGACATTGCTACGGGCGCGGCGACCAACCGGCGCACCTTCACCCGTGTCGATACCAGCCGCGGCGGGGCAGCCGACGGATCGACGGTCGACGCGGAAGGCTTCCTCTGGAATGCGCTGGTCTATGACGGTCGGCTGGTGCGCTATGCGCCCGACGGCAGCATCGATCGCATCATCGACATGCCGGTGAAGAAGATCACCAGCGTCATGTTCGGCGGGCCGAAGCTGGACACCCTCTACGTCACCTCGATGGCCAAGCCGCCGCTGCCACGCTTTCCCGGCGACGGCGTCCTGCGGGGCAGCCTTTTCGCGATCACCGGCCTTGGCGTAACCGGAACACCGGAGCCGAGATTTGGCGGTTGAAATGTTTTTCTCGCCGACACGTTCATACAAGCGCTAGCGACTGTTCGGGATATAGAACGTCTGCCTGAAATAAGACCGAAACGCCTCCATGGCAGGGGTGAACTGGGCGTTGCGGCGCCAGGCCAGGCCGACATCCATCGCCGGAATAGGGTCGCTGGGCACCAGGGTTTCGATGCGCTTGCCTTCCAGTGACCATGGCCGCAAGACCATGTCCGAGAGAATTGCCACACCTTGGCCGTTGGCAACCATCGAGCGCACTGCCTCGACGGACGATGTGCGCAGCGTCACGGACGGCTGATAGGGCGTCTTGCTCCAGTACTTCAGTGAGGTGTGCGCCGCCTCGTCGACAGTCAGCATGATGTACGGCTCTTGCGAGATTTCCTTCAGGCCAACGGATTCCCGCTGCAGCAGATGATGCTTGGATGCGACCCATAGCCGTCGCCGCGAGCCCAGCAGCGTTTCGGTCGTCAGGTCCGGATTGAGCACATTGGAAGTGAGCAGGACGGCAATGTCATAGCGGTTGGACAGAAGGCCCTCCTCGATCGCCTCGCGGTTGAGCTCGAAGAGCTGGATGTCGAGCTTCGGGAAATTGCGCTTCAGCTTCTCCAGATGATTGGGCAGGAAATAGCCGATCACCGTATAGGTGGCCGCCACGGTGAGGCTGCCTTCGAGATTGTTGGCCGGCACGTTCAGGCTGGTCGCTTCCTGCACCTTGTTGAGGATGTCGTAAGCGTGGAACAGGAATTGGCGCCCCGCCGCCGTCAACTCCATGCCCTGGGGGGAGCGGACGAACAGGTCGGCGCCGATCACTCTCTCCAGTTCCTTGATCGCGGTGGTGATCGCAGACTGCGAAATTGCGAGGTCGACCGCCGCCTGCGAGATCTGGCCCTGCTCGGCGGTCGAGACAAAATAGCGGATTTGACGCAGGCTGATGGGCAAGGAAGTAGCTTTCCGTTTATCTGATACTGAAGGCTAGTATCTTCTGGAAATGCGATACGCGCAATTTCTTTGGGCAGCGACTGCCTTTTTGCATCGCAGCAAACGCCTATGCTTCTGGCGGTATCCGGCGCTTTCGCAGCGAGATACATCCAAAATGGGTATCTAAAAATCAGAATATCAAATTCTAAGAATAGAATTTTTCAATGCCGTGTTACCGCGCTAACGTTCAAAAAACAAGAAGACGGGAACCGCGCTGTCGATCAGCGCCTGAATTGCAAAGGGAGCAACGTGCCGGTCACGGTTGTCGACATCAATTGCGATATGGGTGAGGCGTTCGGCCAATGGCGCCTGAGCGAGACCGACGATGCCAGCCTGATGGAGCTGATCAGCTCCGCCAACATCGCCGCCGGCTTCCATGCCGGCGATCCCAATCTCATGGACGCCACCGTGCGGCTTGCGACCCAGCACGGCGTCGGCATCGGCGTCCATCCGGGCTATCGGGATCTGCAGGGTTTCGGCCGCCGCAAGATCAACGGCACCAGCGACGAGATCATCAACGACATCGTCTACCAGATCGGGGCGCTGCGCGAATTTGCCCGCCGTCACGGCGCCAATCTGCAGCACGTCAAGCCGCACGGCGCGCTCTACATGGAGCTTGCCGCCGACGAGGCGCTGTCGCGATCCTTCATCAAGCTGATGCGCACCGTGGCGCCCAACGCCTTCGTCTTCTGCATGGGGATGTCGCAGACCTATCGGACCGCCATCGAAGCTGGTCACCCGGTGATAAGGGAGTTCTACGCCGACCGGGACTATGACCGCTCCGGCTCGATCGTCTTCACGCGACATGTCGGCAAACTCGATCCGGCCGCAATCGCCGACAAGGTCGTGCGCGCCTGTCTCGAAGGCAAGGTCCGCACCGTCGACGGTGTCGATATCGACATTGATTTCGAATCGATCTGCTTTCATTCCGACACGCCGGGTTGCCTGGAGATCGCCGGCAACATGCGTTCCGCGCTGGTCGCGAACGGGATCCGCATCGCGCCGGTGTCGGAAGTATCCGCCCAACAGGCCTATGCCATCAGGGGATCAAAATGAGCAAAGCCGAAATCAAATCGCCGCTGCCCGGCATGTTCTACCGCAGGCCGTCGCCCGACAGCGCGCCGTTCAAGAACGATGGCGACAGCGTTTCCGCCGACGATGTGATCGGCCTCGTCGAGGTGATGAAGTCCTTCCATGAAGTGACGGCCGGCATCGACGGCAAGGCGATCCGCTTCTTGGTCGACGACGCCGACGCAATAATGGCCGGCCAGGCGCTTGCCGAGGTCGAGGCATGACCATCCATTCCGTCCTGGTTGCCAATCGGGGCGAGATCGCGGTGCGGATCATCCGCGCGGCGAAAGCCCTGGGCTTGCGGACCGTCCAGGTGCACAGTCAGGCCGATGCCGGTTCGCTGGCGGTGCAACTGGCCGACGAGGCGATCGACATCGGGCCGCCGGCAGCCAAGAAATCCTATCTCAACGTCGAAGCGGTGATCGCCGCGGCCAAGGCAGCCAAGGTCGACGCCATCCACCCGGGCTACGGTTTCCTGTCGGAGAATGCCGACTTCGCCGAAGCGGTGGTTGCGGCGGGAATGAAGTTTGTCGGCCCGGACGCGGCGGCGATCCGGCTGCTTGGCGACAAGGTCGCGGCGCGCCAGGTGGCGGCCAAGGCCGGCGTGCCGACGGTGCCGGGCAGCGATGGGCGTGTGTCCGACCTCGCCGAGGCGGCGGCGATCGTCTCGCGCATCGGCTTTCCGGTGATGATCAAGGCTGCGGCCGGCGGCGGCGGCAGAGGCATCCGCATCGCGCATTCGCTTGAGGAATTCGAACGCCATTTCCCACAGGCCTCGGCTGAGGCGGCAGCCGCTTTTGGCGATGGCGGCCTCTACATCGAGAAGGTGATCGAAAAGGCGCGCCATATCGAGGTGCAGATCCTCGGCGATGGCACGAATTTCGTCCATTGCTATGAGCGCGAATGCTCGTTGCAACGACGCCGGCAGAAGGTCTGGGAAGAAGCCCCGGCCGTTGGCCTGCCGGCCGACGTGCGCAAACGGCTATGCGACAGCGCCGTCGCCCTGGCGCGCTCGGTCGGCTACAGCGGTGCGGGAACGGTCGAGTATCTCTACGACGACGCCAGCCGCGATTTCTATTTCATCGAAGTCAACACCCGCATCCAGGTCGAGCACCCGGTAACGGAGATGATCATCGGGCTCGATCTCGTCCAGGAGATGCTGCGCATCGCCGGCGGCCAGCCTTTGTCGGTCAGGCAGGAAGATATCGCAATTGTAGGCCACGCGATCGAGTGCCGGATCAATGCCGAGGACCCTTACAAGGGTTTCATGCCCGGTCCGGGCACGGTGGAGACGCTTGCCGTGCCGGAAGGCGAAGGCATCCGCTTCGACACGATGCTCTTTGCCGGCTACGCGGTGCCGCCTTTCTACGATTCGCTTTTGGGAAAGCTGATCGTGCACGGAGCCGATCGCGCCGCCTGCCTGGCGAGACTGCGCACCGCTCTCGCCGGTCTCAAGATATCAGGCATTCCGACGACCGTGCCGCTGCACGAGGCGCTCGCCGCCGATGCCGACGTGGCGGCCGGACGCTTCCACACGCGTTTTCTCGAGAACTGGCTGGAAACGAAATTCGCCGCCCCGCCGAGCGGCACGAGAGAGGTGGCCTGATGCAAAACCGCTATTCATTCGGGGGCGACGAGCATCTCTTCGTCGAGTGCGACGAGAGCATGTCGCTGGAGGCGTTCTTCAAGAGCCTGTCGATGACCAATGCCGTGCGCGACAGCCAGATCAAGGGGGTGACCGAGATCTGCCCGGCCAACGCCTCATTCCAGATCAAGTTCAATCCCGACATCATCCGGCCCGACGATATGCTGCGCGAAGTGCAGGCCATTGAAAGCGCGGCCAGCAAAACCGATCCGGTGATCGCCACCAGGATCATCGAAATCCCGGTGTTCTACCAGGATCCGTGGACACACGAGACGCTGATGCGCTTCCGCGAGCGCCACCAGGATCCCAAGGCCACCGATCTCGAATACGCCGCCCGCATCAACAACTATGCAACCGTCGACGACTTCATCGCCGCCCATGCCGGATCGCCATGGTTCGTGTCGATGGTCGGCTTCGTCGCCGGATTGCCGTTCATGTATCAGATGGTCGACCGGCCGCGGCAGATCCAGGTGCCGAAATACCTCAGGCCGCGCACCGATACGCCAAAACTGACCATCGGCTATGGCGGCTGCTTTTCCTGCATCTATTCGGTGCGCGGCGCCGGCGGCTACCAGATGTTCGGCATCACGCCGATGCCGATCTTCGATCCGGAGCAGAAGACCAGCTACCTCCGCGACTTCATGGTGTTCTTCCGTCCGGGCGACATCGTCAAGTTCAAGCCGATCGGCCGCGAAGAATACGATCACACGGTCGAGCAAGTCGCCGCTGGCCGGTTCACCCCCGCAATCAGCGACGTCACCTTCGACCTGCGCGAATTCCAGAAGGACATCGACGGCTACAACGCCAGGCTGGAGGGCATGATCAATGGCCGTTAAAGTACTCAATCCGGGGCTTTCGACCACGGTTCAGGATCTTGGCCGTCCCGGCTACTTTCACCTTGGCATCCCGATCGGTGGTGCGATGGACCGGCTGGCGCTGCGCGCGGCAAATCTGCTCGTCGGCAATGACGAGGGTGCTGCCGGCCTGGAAGCAGTGTTCGTCGGACCGCATCTCGAATTCACCCGCGACGCGCTGATCGCGGTGACCGGCGCCGACATGCCGATCAAGCTCGACGGCGAGGAAAAGCCGTCCTGGACCGCGCTGAAGGTCAGGGCAGGCCAGGTGCTGAGTTTCGGTTTCCTGCAGACTGGCGCGCGTATCTACATCGCGATTGCCGGCGGCATCGATGTGCCGCTCGCACTTGGCAGCCGCTCGACCTACCCGATCGGGGCGCTGGGCGGCTTCAAGGGCCGCGCCATCGCCAAGGACGACAAACTGCCCGTCGGTAATGCCGCCGGCAGCAAGGAAGGGCGCAGCATTCCGGAAGCGCTGCGCCGGCGACCGGGAATGCCGGCCGAACTGCGGGTCCTGCCTGGCCTCTACTGGCACCGTGTCACCGAGGAGACGCACCGGAACTTCTTCGATGATCAGTGGAAGGTGGCGCCCGAGGCCGACCGTATGGGCTATCGCTTCCGCGGCGGCCGGCCGTTGCAATTCGTCGAGCGCGACCAGCCCTTCGGGGCCGGCTCGGACCCGTCGAATATCGTTGACAGCTGCTACCCCTACGGCTCGATCCAGGTGCCGGGCGGCACCGAGCCGATCATCCTGCACCGCGATGCGGTCTCTGGCGGCGGCTACTTCATGA
Source organism: Mesorhizobium helmanticense (assembly GCF_003034915.1). GTDB lineage: Bacteria > Pseudomonadota > Alphaproteobacteria > Rhizobiales > Rhizobiaceae > Mesorhizobium > Mesorhizobium helmanticense. The sequence continues at coordinate 156,524 of NZ_PZJX01000018.1, forward strand.
TCGGCACGGTCGTTTCGGCCGACATGGACCTGATCGGCCAGTTGCAGCCGAACACGCCCACCAGATTCGTCAAGGTCGACATGGACGGCGCCCTGAAAGCCCGCGCCGACCGGGCAGCATTGCTCGACAGGATCAGGAGCGTTTTCGCCTGAGGGAAGGCAACTGACATTTGGGTAAGTGCGGCCGAACCGTCGGAAGGCGGCGGCCGATAACAAGAAAGGGGAATGACATGAGAAATCTCAAAAAAATGATGCTAGTGACGGCGGCAGCCTTGATCGTCGGGGGCGCCGCTTACGCCGCCGACTGGTCGCCCTATGACGCCGAGAAGATCGAACCGCCCTTCGCCGCCGATGGCAAGCCGATGGACGTCTCCTACGTGGCGCTGGATAAGGCTTCGCAACCGTGGAAGATCTGCGTTTCATTCCCGCACATGAAGGACGCCTACTGGCTGGGCGTCGACTATGGCGTTGCCGAGGAAGCCAAGCGTCTCGGCGTGAAGATGAATCTGGTCGAGGCCGGCGGTTACACCGAGCTCAACAAACAGATCTCGCAGATCGAGGACTGCGTGGCGAGCGGCGCGCAGGCCGTCGTCATCGGCGCGATCTCCTTCGACGGCCTCAACAATCTCGTCTCCGAGATCCACAAGAAGGGTATCCCGGTCATCGACGTCATCAACGGCATCTCATCGCCGGATGTGTCGGCGAAGTCGCTGGTCTCGTTCTACACGATGGGATCCTCGGCCGGCGAATATTTGGCCAAGAAACATCCCGCCGGCAGCGAGGAAGTCGAGGTCGGCTGGTTCCCGGGACCGGCGGGGGCGGGCTGGGTCGAGGCCGCCAACAAGGGCTTCCTCGATGCGGTGAAGGGGTCGGCGGTGAAGGTCCTTGAGCCGAAGTTCGGCGACACCGGCAAGGAAGTGCAGCTCAAGCTCGTCGAGGACGAGCTGCAGGCCAATCCGAAGATCCGCTACATCGCCGGAACCGCGGTCACCGCCGAAGCCGCGCAAGGCATCATTCGTGAGCAAGGGCTGCAAGGCAAGGTGGACCTCCTGGCCTTCTACATGACGCCGGGCGTCTATGAAGGCATCAAGCGCGGCCTCATCCTGGCAGCGCCCGCCGACTCCATGGTCATCCAGGGCCGTATCGCGATCGACCAGGCCGTCCGCATCCTGGAGAAGAAGGAATACATCAAGCATGTCGGCCCCAAGATCTTCGTGGTCGACTCCGCCAACGTCAACGATGTGCCGCAGACCAACATCCTGCCGCCGGAAGGTTACAAACCGGTCTTCAACGTGGAATGATCCGAAACCGGACCGGCCCCGCCCGCGGGGCCGGCCTTCCGGTGGAACCGATGGATGCGCTGATGCCGCCCCCAATGCCGCCTCTTGTCGAGATGACCGGAATTACCAAGACGTTCCTGAGCGTCAAGGCGCTCAGCAATGTCGACTTCCGGCTTCTGCCTGGAGAAGTGCATGTGCTGTTCGGCGAGAACGGCGCGGGCAAGTCGACGCTGATCTCGATATTGTCGGGGGTCTACAAACAGACATCGGGCTCGCTCAGGATCGACGGCCAGGAGGTCGAACTGCAATCGGTCCATGATGCGGCGAAATTCGGCATCGGCACCGTGTTCCAGGAGTTCTCGCTGGTGCCGACGCTGCGGGTCTATGAGAATGTCTATCTCGGGCGCGAGCCCAGGCGCGGCCTGTTCCTCGACCGTCGCGCCATGATCGCCGGCGCGCAAAATCTCTTCGACGAACTCGATTTCGAGATCGATGTCAGGCGTCCCGTCTCTGCCCTCTCGCGGGCCGAGCAGCAGATGGTCGAGATCGCCAAGGCTTTCCTGGCCAAGGCGCGCGTCCTGATCCTTGATGAGCCGACGGCATCGCTGACCGAAAAGGAGACGCGCAAACTGTTCGGCTTCATTGCCAGGGCAAGGGCCGAGGGCGTCGGAATCATCTATATTTCCCACCGCATCCAGGAATTCGCCGAGATCGCCGACCAGATCAGCGTGTTGCGCGACGGCAGGATGATCGCCACGGTCTCCGCCAAGGAAACTTCCGAACACGCGCTGGTCGAACTGATGACCGGTCGCGCGATCGACCAGATCTATCCCGAGATCGCGCGCGGCACTGATGGGGAAATCGTGTTGTCCCTGACTGACATCATCAGCGCCGGCGTGCATGGCGTTTCCGTCGACGTGCGCGCCGGCGAAGTTCTCGGCGTCGCCGGTCTCGTCGGCAGCGGCAAGTCGCGGCTCTGGCGCAGCGTGCTTGGCCTCCAGCCGATAAGGGCGGGCCGCGTCATGCTGAAGGGCAGGGACGTGACCGGTAAGGCGACGCGCGAGCTCCTGCGCGGCGGCGTGTTCTACCTGCCGCCCGACCGCAAGACCGAAGGCTTGCAGCTGGCCGCGACGGCGCGCGACAACATCGCGCTATCGTTGCTCGGCCGCGACGATGTCTCGAACCGCATCGGCTTCATCTCGCCGCGCCGCAGCCGCGAACTTGCCGACGGCATCGCCGCGCGCGTCGATATTTCACCATCTTATCTGAACCGCTCCGTATCCAAGCTGTCCGGCGGCAACCAGCAGAAGGTGCTGTTCGGCAAGGGCTTCGCCAAGGAACACGACATCTATATTTTCGACGAGCCGACCGTGGGAGTCGACATGGGTACCAGATCGGCGCTCTACCGGCTCATCAAGGAAATCGCCGAGGCCGGCAAGGCCGTCGTGGTCGTCTCGTCCGACCTGACGGAAGTCATGCATCTGGCTCATCGTCTGGTCGTCTTTTCCAAGGGCCGGATCGCCGCCGAGCTGACCGGCGCCGCCATCTCGGAAGAGAACGTCCTCAAACACTTCTTCGCTGATACGAGGGTACCGGCATGACCGTCTCCCAAGGCTCTCCGGTTCTGACCGACACCGAAGCGCCGAAACGAAATCTTGTGCTGGCGGCCATCCGCGGCCTGTTCCTGAGGGTCGGCGTGCTGCCGTTCTTCCTCGCCGCCACGCTGGTCGTGTTCGCTCTGGTCTCGGCGCAGTTCCTGTCGATCCAGAACCTGACCAATGTCGCGCGCCAGTCGGTCTACCTCGTCCTCGTTTCGCTCGGGCAGATGCTGGTGCTGATCACCGGCGGGTTCGATCTTTCGGTCGGCACGGCGATTGCGCTGACATCGGTCGTGTCGGCGCTCGCCATGGTCGCGCTTGTCGCCGCAATGCCCGACCTCGTCTGGGTGGCGATCATTCTCGGCGCGTTCGCCGGCTTCGGCGCCGCATTGCTTGTCGGCTGCCTCAATGGGCTTGGCGTCGCCCAGTTCGGCGTGTCGCCCTTCATCATGACGCTCGGGCTGCAATCGATCGGCGCGGGCATTGCCCTGTTCCTGACGGGCGGCGTGCCGGTGTCGGGATTGCCGTTTGATTTCGGCAATTTCTTCGGCTTTGGCCGGGTTTTCGGCGTGCCGGTCCCGGTGCTGTTCGCCATCGTCGCCATTATCGTCATGTGGCTGATCATGAACCGCACCATCTTCGGCGCCCATGTCTATGCGGTCGGCGGCAACCTCAAGGCGGCCAATCTGTCTGGGGTCAACACCAGGAAGGTGCTGTTCTTCGCCTACGCCCTTTGTGCGTTGCTTGCCTCGCTTGCCGGCGTGCTGATGACGGCGCGGGTCGAGTCCGGCGAGACCAATCTGGGCGGCACCATCGCGCTTGAATCCATCGCCGCCTGCGTCATTGCCGGCGTGTCGCTGCGCGGCGGCATCGGCCGCGTCGAGAATGTGGTGCTCGGCGCGTTCTTCATCGTGCTTCTCCAGAACGGCATGAACATAGCGCAGATCGGCTCCTACCTGCAGATGGTGCTGCTGGGGTCGCTGCTCGTGCTCGCCGTCATCCTCGATCAGGTCCGCTATCGCATGCTGGTCGGCAGCCGCTGACGGCAATCCGCCCAATCCAGAAAGGAACGAGACATGTCCTCCATGACGCTTTACCCCACACTGGCCGACAGGACTTTCTCCGGGCGCAACGCCGCATTGCGCAATGTCGCACTGGTCGTCGCCGGATCGCTGGCGCTGTGGCTGTCGGCCAAGCTGCAGGTTCCATTCTATCCGGTGCCGATGACCATGCAGACCTTCGTCGTCTTGGTGATCGGAACGGCCTTCGGATGGCGTCTCGGTGCGGCGACGGTGGCGCTTTACCTCGTTGAAGGCGCGCTGGGACTTCCGGTTTTCGCCGGAACGCCGGAAAAGGGCATCGGCCTTGCCTATATGGTCGGCCCGACCGGCGGCTACCTGCTCGGCTATCTGCCCGCCGCGGCATTGTGCGGCTTCCTCGCCAGCTGCGGCTGGGACCGCAGGATTGCGACGATGGCGCTTTCCATGCTTCTGGGGACTGTCGTCATCTACGCCTTCGGTCTGGCCTGGCTTGGCTCCATTGTTGGATGGGACAAGCCGGTTCTTGCCTGGGGACTGTATCCGTTCGTCCTCGGTGACCTGCTCAAGCTCGCGCTTGCCGCGGCGGTGCTGCCGATGGCGTGGCGGCTTTCCGGCGGCCGGCCCGGCGGCAGCCTCTGATCGATATAGCCGGCCCATCGCCGACGGTCTTGCCGGTGCCGCAGGAAGGACTTCGCCGCATGCCAGCCAGCACAGGGCAGTGCCTCTACGTCGCCACGTCCCTCTCTGACGCCGTGGCGGCGCTAGCCGATCGGGGACCGGCCGGCGCACCGCTTGCCGGCGCCACATGGATCATGCGGGCGCCGATCCGGCGTGAAGAGCGACGCTCGTCCTATGTCGGCATCGGCGGGATCGCCGAGTTGTGTGCCGTCGAATTGACGGATGACGAAATCCGCATCGGCGCCTGTGTCACCCATGCCCGCCTGATCGCGGCACTGGCTGGTGCCGAGGGGTGCGACGGCCTGGTCGCTGCCGCGGGCGGAGCCGCAAACCCGGCCGTACGGCAGATGGCGACCGTGGGCGGCAATCTCTGCGCTTCGGACTTTCCAGCTTCCGATCTTTCACCTGCTTTGCTGTGCCTCGACGCATCGGTGGAGCTTCGCACGCCGGGCGGTCGGGAGCGCATGCCGGTCGGCCGCCTGCTGGATGTCCGCTGCACGCTCGAACCGGGAACACTGGTGACCGGCGTGGTGATCGCGCGCAAGTCCCTGCGGACCGGCCATGCCCGGCTGCCGTTGCGCAAGGCCGGCGACTACCCCGTGGCGATCGTCAGCATGGCTGCCGCGCTCGGGTCGGATGGCCTGGTCGAAGATATCAAGGTGGCGGTGGGTTCCGTCGAAGCTTCGGCACGGCGCTGGCCGCAATTGGAGGAGCAGCTTTTGGGGCGTCCGCTGGACCCGGCCAGGGCGCACGAACTGGCCAAGGCCGGCGCAGGCGTCTTCGCCGGGCGTGAGAGCGTCGAAGCGCCGGGATGGTATCGGGTGCAGGTCCTGCCGACCCTGGTGCGGCGGGCGGCGCAAGCCGCTCTTGCGGGGTAGCAGTACGAACGAACTTGAAAGCGAACGGCCATGCCGACAAACCTGGTGATAAATGGCGAAGACCGGATCTCGTCTCGCGGTTCGATGACGCCGCTCATCGATGTGCTGCGCGATGAGTTCTTTCTTACCGGCGCGAAGGTGGCGTGCCGGGAAGGGATCTGTGGCGCATGCACCGTGCATCTCGACGGCCGGCCGGTCGTGTCCTGCCTGGTGCCGCTCGGCACGGTCGAGGGGCGGGACGTGCGCACCGTCGAGTCGCTCGCGGTTGCCGGCGAGCCGTCACCTCTGCAACTGATCATGGAGGAGCACGACGTCGTCCAATGTGGCATGTGCTTTCCCGGCATCCTGATGGTGCTCACGAGTTTCTTCCAAGAGCGCCCGCACGCCGAAAGAGACGAGATCAAGGCGGCGCTCGTCGGCAATATCTGCCGGTGCACAGGCTATGAGCGCCTGGTCGATGCAGCCGTCGCACTGGCAAGGCGGAGTTGAAAGATGGCGACCGCTGACCCGTCAGGCGTCGTGATGAACCTGCCCCGTCGGGACGCGCGCGACAAGTTGCTCGGCCGCACGCGCTATACCGTCGACCGTATGCCTCCTCGGATGCTCCACGCGGCGGTGCTTCGCTCGGAGGTCGCGTCGGCGCGTATCATAAGGATCGACACCACGCGCGCCAGGCAAATGCCGGGCGTGCGCGCCATAGCCCTTGCCGAAGACGCGCCGGGAATGCATGGGATCGGCATCGCCGACCATCCGCTCTTCGCCTCGGGCGTCATCCGTTTCCACGGCGAGCAGATAGCCGCGGTCGCCGCCGACACCTACGAGCAGGCTCAAGCAGCCGCGCGCGCGATAGAGGTTGAGCTTGAACCTCTCCCTCCCGTACTCACCATGGCCGATGCGCTGGCGCCCGGCGCACCCTTGGTTCACCCGGACTGGAAGAGTTACGAAATCCTGTTCGAAGGCGGTGCGCGCGGCGGCAATGTCGCCTGGGAGGCGACGGTGATCCGGGGAGACACCGACACGGCATTCGCGCGAGACGACGTCGTCATTGTCGAGAGCTGCTTTCGGGTCGGCCGGCAGAACCATGTTTCGCTCGAAGCCCGGGCCGTCATCGCCACCTACGAGGATGGGCGCTATCATATCGAGACGTCCACGCAAGTGCCGTGGACGGTGCGCAACATGACTGCGAAGCTGCTCGGTGTTCCGGCCTCGCAGGTGCATGTCACGGTGCCGCCGGTGGGCGGTGCCTTCGGCCAGAAATTCGACTGCACGCTCGAACCTTACGCCGCGATACTGGCGCGCAAGTCCGGGCAGCCGGTGCGCCTCGTCTATTCCAGGCAGGAGGAGATGCTGACCTGCCTCTGCCGCGAGAACGCCGACATCAAAATACGTTCGGCGGTCACCGAAAAAGGCGAGATCGTCGGCCGTGAAGCTGTTGTGCTGATGGATTGCGGCGCCTATGGCGGCGAGCAGATCTTCCTGACCACGATGACGGCGCACACGCTCGGCGGCAACTACAAGCTCGGATCGATCAAGCTGGCGACACGCGCCATCTATACCAATACCCCACCCAATGGTGCCTTTCGCGCCTGCAATGGCGTCTACAACACCTTCGCATTGGAGCGGCATACCGACGAGATCTGCGAGGCCATCGGCATGGATCCGCTTGAATTCAAGCGACGCAACGTGCTGGGCGACGGCGACCTCGGCGCCACGGGCCAGGTCTTCGAGGGCGACGTGCTCGGATCGATGCTCGACCGCATGGAACGCCTGCGTGAAAAGTCGCCGTCAAAGAAACATCTGGCGGGCGATCGCCTGTACGGCCGCGCCACCGTGGTGGGAACCTGGTTCATCTTCGTCGGCCCCTCGACGGCGACCATCAACCTCAATGCCGACGGCAGCGCGACGCTCATCACCGCCGGCGTGGAACTTGGTCAGGGCACGATGGTGCAGGCATTGCCGCAGATCGTCGCCCACGAGCTCGGCATCCACCCGGATGATATCATCGTCCGCAACGCCGACACGGATGCAGCCGGCTTCGATCTCGGCGTTGGCGGCGGACGCACAACCGTTTCCGTCGGCGCGGCGAGCGTCGCCGCCGCGGCGGACGTGCGCAACAAGATCCTGAATATTGCGAGCGAGTTGCTCCAAACCCGGCCGGAACGGTTGGTACTGCGCAACGGGCGGGTCGAGATCGCCGGGATCGAGGGATCGGGGACGACGATTGCCAAGGTCGTCCAGCGCGCGCACCAGGTTACGGGCCCGGTGGTCGGCAGCGGCTCGTTCACCAATCCCGGCGTTCCGGCAATGCCCGGCTGCGCCGCAGGCCACTTTATCGACGCCATCGATATTCCCGTCTTCAACGTCCATGACTGCGAGGTCGCCGTGGACCCCGAGACCGGCCATGTCGAGATCCTGAGCTACAAGGTGGTGCAGGATGTCGGCCGGGCGCTCAACCCGCGCGCCATCCACGGACAGATCCAGGGTGGGGTTACGCAAGGGCTGGGCTACGCGCTGCATGAGGAACATACGATCGGCGAGGATGGCTGCATCAGGCAGGACAGCCTTGAGACCTACCGAGTGCCGCTGGCGCTCGACACCGTGCCTGTCGAGATCGATCTCTATGAAGGCGCGCCGTCCATTGGGCCGTTGGGCGCGAAAGGCGCCGGCGAAGTACCGATCATGAATCCCCCTGCCGCGGTCGCCTGTGCCGTGGCGCGCGCGACGGGGTGTCGGGTGCAGCAAACGCCGCTCACGCCACCGCGCGTGCTGGCGCATTTGCTAGGCAGGGAGCCTGCTGTCGAATTGCCTCACATCGCCGACAATTGGTGGGACAATGTGCTGACGAAGCCCAAGACCCAGTGATTGGCGATACTTCGGCATCAACTGCATCGGCAGGCGATTTCGAAGCCGTGCACGAATAAGTGCCATCGCGTTGCCTGCCGAACCTGGCGGTGCGCCCCCACAGGGCCGGTGGCTCCTGTAACGAAGACACAACCCACCTTCCTGCTTGACGAACGCATATCCCAATGGTTATACGTCAATCAATAGCCGCTTGGTTATTGATTATGAAATGGCGCAGCGCGCGCCGCGAACGTGACTGACGGAGAACGTGCAAATGAAGCTCAAATTGACCAGCGTGTACGTGGACAACCAGGAGAAGGCCCTGCGCCTCTACACCGAGGTGCTCGGCCTTGCCAAGAAGGCCGATTTCAGCAACGGGCCGTATCGCTGGCTGACCGTGACTTCGCCCGACGAGCCGGAGGGAACCGAGCTGCAACTCGCGCTCAACGACAACCCTGCGGCCAAGGCCTACCAGCAAGCCATATTCCAGCAGGGCCAGCCCGCGGTCATGTTCTTCACCGACGACGTCAAGGGCGACTACGAGCGCATCAAGGCGCGCGGCGCCGAGTTCACCATGCCGCCGACCGAGGTGACCGGCTCGACCATCGCCCAGCTGAACGACACTTGCGGCAACCTTGTTCAAATCACCCAGCTGGCGCGCTGGTAAGGCGAGGACCATCGATCCCAAATGACGAACGCTCACGATGTACTCTTCAGGACGCTCGCCGACCCGACGCGGCGGGCGATCTTCGAACGGCTGTGCCGCCAGGGAGAGCAGACCGTGGGCGCCCTGACTGCTCAGGCCGGGATCTCGCAACCGGCCGTCTCGAAGCATCTCGGCCTTCTGAGGCAGGCCGGGCTGGTGCGCGATCGCCACGAAGGACGACAGACCCATTATAGCGCGCAACTCGGCGCGCTTGCCCCCTTGATGGACTGGACAAGCGAGATGGCCGGGTTTTGGGAGGCCCGGTTCGACCACCTCGAAGACTTATTGAAAAGGATGGACCAATGAATGAAACAACGACCGAAACGCGTTCCGTCGTTGTCGAGCGTGAAATCCCTTATCCGCCGGAAAAGATCTGGCGCGCGCTCACGCAATCACACCTGATCGAGGAGTGGTTGATGATGAAGAACGATTTCAAGCCGGACGAGGGCCGCCGTTTCAATCTTAGCGCGGACTGGGGCGGCGTGGACTGTCAGGTCCAGGCAGTCGAGCCGGCCAAAACTCTGTCCTACACCTGGGACACCAAGGACCTCAGGAGTGTCATCACATGGACGCTCACCCCGACGAGCACGGGAACCCATCTGCGCATGGAGCAGTCGGGCTTCCGGGCGGACCAGCGGCCCTATTACCAGGGCGCAACGGTCGGCTGGCGGAAGTTCTTTGGCAACCTGGAACAGGTCTTGGCGCGGTTGGATTGAAGTCCGCCAGGTTACAAACAGGGCCGGTCGCCGGGGGCACGTCGGTTCGTCTTCAGAAGGAGATGCAATTGAATCGGAACAACTGGGTCAGGCAGATCCACCGCTGGCTGTCGATTGCCTTTACGGTGACCGTCATCGCCAACTTCGTCGCCATGGGACTGGGAGAACCTCCTCTCTGGGTGGTCTACTCGCCGTTGCTGCCGCTCGCCTTGCTGCTGTTTACCGGCCTGTACATGTTCGTGCTGCCCTATGCCAGCAAGTGGCGCAGCGGGCGAGGCGCCGGCGTACTGGAGTGAACAGCGTGCTGGAATGAACAGCGTACTGGAGTAACAAAATGGCCAAGACGTCCAAGAAGCCGACCAAGATCGCAAAGGAGACCGCCGCCCAGCCGGCCGCTGGCAAGCCCGCCCTCCTCTCGGGCGGCAACCCCCAGATCGCGAAGGCTTATGGAGATACCCCCGTGCAGGCCTATATCGCGGCCATGCCGGGCTGGAAAAGCGACGTCGGCCGCCGGCTCGATGCGCTCATCACGCGCACTGTCCCCGGCGTGTACAAGGCCGTCAAATGGAACTCGCCCTTCTATGGCATCGAGGGCCAAGGCTGGTTCCTCGGCATCCATTGCTTCACCAGATACGTCAAAGTGGCTTTCTTCCGCGGTACGTCGCTGCAGCCTGTTCCGCCCGGCCAGTCCAAGCAGAAGGAAGTGCGCTATCTCGACATCCATGAGGACGACCAGCTCGACGAAGCCCAGTTCGCCGCCTGGGTGAAGCAAGCCAGCCAATTGCCCGGCGAACGGATGTGAGCCGAGGGCAAGCGACAGCAACCATGAAGACAGCGAGAACGGCCATGAAGAACAGCGGCTCGACGGAAGGAGAAGCCTCTCCCTCCCAGTTGATAGATGCGAGAATCAGGGAACTGGGTGATTGGCGGGGCGAGACGCTCGCCCAGGTTCGACATCTCATCAAGCAGGCCGATCCAGAAGCGGTCGAGGAGTGGAAGTGGAGAGGGGTTCCGGTGTGGTCGCATGCCGGAACCATCTGCACCGGCGAGACCTACAAGAATGTCGTGAAGATGACCTTCGCCAAGGGCGCTTCTCTGGAGGATCCGTCTGGCCTCTTCAACTCCAGCCTCGAAGGCAACACCAGGCGCGCCATCGATATTCATGAGGGCGACACGATCGATGAAGAGGCGTTGAAGGCGCTCATCCGCGCCGCCGTGGCACTGAACATGTCGGCGCGAACCCGCCCCGCCAGTTCCCGGAAGACGCCATAGAGCGCTTGATGAGCCTCTCCGGTTCTTGAAGCGGCTCCTTCGCCTGCTGATCGGCGCATGCTCGGCGTCTGCGGTCGCGCACAGCAAGCGCGTGTCGGGAAGGAAATTTGTTGCATCTTGCAATCAAATTTCTTTCCACATGTCAAATTTCTTTCCATATGGTTCATACTTGCGTCCTGACGGGCAACGGGCCTGGAATTCTGCAACCAACGGAGCACCTTCGTGACCAAAACAATTGCCTCAAATCCACTGGGTGTTCATGCTCTGGTGTGGGTTGGCGACACGTCGCGCCAGTCGATCGAAACCGCCGTCGCCCGCACCTCGGAGTCGGGCTTCGATCTTCTCGAACTGTCGCTGCACGATCTCGACCGGCTGGACGTCGCTCATGCCAAAACCTTGCTGCACGATGCAGGTCTCCAGGTTGCCTGCTCGCGCGGCCTCGCCTTTGATGCGGACGTGTCCAACGAGGACACAGCGGTGGTGGAACGCGGCGCGCAATTGCTCAAGGCATCGCTCGATGCGACGGCGGGTCTCGGCGGCCGCGTGCTCACCGGCGCGCTCTACAGCGCCCTCGGCAAATACGGCTATCCGGTAAGCGCCCGCGGTCGCGCCAATGCTGTCTCCGTGCTCCGCGATCTTGCCAGGGCTGCCTCGGCAGTCGATGTCTTGCTTGGCCTGGAGGTCTGCAACCGCTACGAGACAAACGTTGTCAATACGGCAAGGCAGGCGCTCGAATTGGCCGACGACATCGGCGCCGACAACATCATGATCCACCTCGACACCTATCACATGAACATCGAGGAGGACGACCTGGTGCGCCCGTTGCATCTGGTCGGCGACCGACTCGGCTATGTGCATATCGGCGAGAACCATCGCGGTCTGCTGGGCTCCGGCCATATCGACTTCACCGGCTTCTTCCATGCGCTCGACGACATTGGCTACCACGGGCCGATAACGTTCGAATCCTTCTCGTCGGCGGTGGTGGCGCCAGGGCTGTCGCACGATCTGGCGATCTGGCGGGATCTGTGGACCGACGGCGGCGCGATCGCCTTGCATGCCCGCCAGTTCGCGGCATCACAGATCGAAGCGGCGAAGGCGAGGCCAAGTTCCGGCAAGCGACGCTAGACGGCCTCAGCGCCGCCCGTACCGGCTGACGACGAAATCGACGAACGAGCGGATTTTTGGCGGCGGATGCCGGTCCGGCAGCGTCAGGACATGCATCGGCTTTGGCAAGGGCAGGAAGTCCGGCAGCAGCGGGATCAGGCGGCCGGCCCGGACGTCGTCGTCAAGCAGTATCTCGGGCTGCATGATGATGCCGAGCCCGCTCAAGGCCGCCATGCGCAGCGCTTCTCCATTGTTGACCGTCAGGGCGAGGGAGACGGGGACACTGATCTCGCCCTGCGGCCCTTGCAGCCGCCACTCGCGGCTGGCAACGGGATGGGCAAAGCCCATGCAGACATGCCCGGAAAGGTCGTCGGGGCGCTGTGGAACCCCGCGGCGATCCAGATAGGCGGGCGCGGCGCAAACTATGGAACGATAGGGCAGCAACGGCCGGGCGATCATGGTGGAATCGGCCAGGTCGCCGATCCGCACCATGATCTCGAAACCTTCCTCGACCATGTCGATCGGCCGGTCGCTCAAGACGAGGTCGATGGCCACCTCTGGATTTGACGACAGATAGTCCGCGCAGGCCGGCGCCAGTGCATGAACGCCGAATGAGACCGGCGTCATCACCCGCAAACGGCCGCGCGGAACAGACTGAAGGCGGGCAGCGCTGGACTCGGCATCGGCCACGTCGCCGAGGATCTGCTTGCAACGCTCGTAGTAGAGCTTGCCGACGTCGGTGAGGCTCTGCCGGCGTGTGGTCCGGTTGAGAAGACGTGCGCCAAGCCGCTCCTCAAGCGAGCGCACATGCATGCCGACCATCGTCCCCGTCAGCCGGAAATCCTCGGCTGCGGCCGAAAAGCTGCCGCGTTCCACGGCTCGAACGAAAATGGCCATGCTCTGCAGGCGATCCAAGATTGCCAAGCCTTACTTCGGAAAGATCGAAACACTGGCCTGTTTATCAGATCATACTTCCATATCACAACACACGGATCGGAAGTGCCGCTCAACTGATGACGACGCTCACACCGCAACCGAACTCAGCTTCTAGGAGAAACTGCAATGATCTCAAATCCCGAACTTCGCCGGCGCGGTCTGGCCCATTTCGAACGACTTTTCGGCGCCGGAGCCGGAGAGGCCCTTGTCCAGGACATGGAAGGGCTCTGCCCCGACTTCACCGACATGTCGATCGAATGGGCCGTCGGCGGCATCACCACCCGTCCGGGTCTCGATATCGTCACCCGGGAACTCGTCGTGATCGCCTCCTGCGTGACGCTCGGGCACACCGTCACGCAGTTGCGGGCGCACACGCAAGCCGCGCTCAGCGCGGGCGCAACACGCGAACAGATCATCGAGACAATCTTGCAGCTTACCTTCTACGCCGGAGGCGCCGCGGTGCGGAATGCGCTTGTCAACGTCAAGGACATCCTGAACGGCACGGCGCCATCCTGAATCTTGTCATTGGCCATCCGATCACGCAGCTTGTGCGCTGCGAACAGGGAGAACCAATCGATGGCCACCATGCCTGTTGATCACGAATATTTTCTTCGCCAGGCCTTCAAGGTCGCGATCCGGGCTCAGGAAACCGGCAATCATCCTTTCGGAGCGATCCTGGTCGGACCGGACGGCAGCGTGCTGATGGAGCAGGAGAACGCTTTCAATCCGACCCGCGACATGACCGGCCATGCCGAGCGCGTGCTGATGACCCGGGCCTCGCAGGGCTACGAGCCTGCTTTCCTGCGCCAATGCACCATGTACACGTCAGCCGAACCCTGTGCGATGTGCGCGGGCGCTGCCTATTGGGCTGGCATCGGCCGGGTCGTCTATGGGCTCGGCGAAAGTGAGCTGAAGGCGATCACCGGCAATCATCCGGAAAATCCGACCCTCGATTTGCCCTGCCGGGTGGTCTTCGAAGCTGGTCAGCGTATCGTCGAGGTCATCGGGCTGATGCTGGTCGAAGAGGCCGCGAAATTGCACGAGGGTGTCTGGCAGGGTCCAGTTTAATCCCGGAGCAGGTCGAACATCAGTTCGAAGAAATGGTCCGCTCGCTTGCCATACGCGCATGGCGAGGAGAGCCTCTTAGCTCCCATCCAGTTTGGTCTAAAACTGACGGGATATTCCTCGACGCCGGTACCAGTGTCGGAGTGCGGTTGGCGGTCAGTGATATGCATGATGCGATCGCTAGTCCGATCACCCTAGGTGAAATGACGTTGTTGCACTCAAGGCTTACTGCTGTACCTTCAAAGGTTGTGGAGGTGTGAGCTCTTATGCTGCTTGAGCGAGAGGGGCCGCTTGGAACGTTGCTGGCCCAGGTCGAGAGAGCCGCGGCCGGCCACGGCGGGACTGTGCTGGTGGACGGCGAGGCGGGCGTTGGCAAGACGTCGCTCCTGCGCGAATTCGCGCAGGAGGCCGACGGGAATTGCCGCGTGCTGTGGGGCTGGTGCGAGGCGCTCTTTACACCACGCCCGCTCGGTCCTCTTCAGGACATGGCGCATCTGCTGGACCCTCGCGTGGCGGCGCTGCTCGAGGAGACCGCGGCGCCGGAGCGGCTTTTCCCGGCGTTGTTGAGCGCGCTTCAGCACACCAAGGGCACGACCGTGCTTATCTTCGAGGATATGCATTGGGCTGACAATGCGACACTTGACCTGGTAAGATATCTCGGTCGCCGCGTCTCCCTGCTCCGCACGATGCTGGTGCTCAGCATGCGCAGGGACGAGATGAGTGCCGATCATCCTCTGACCCACGTGCTCGGCGACCTTCCGTCGGCCTCGGTGCGCCGGCTGACGCTAGAACCGTTGTCTTCCCAGGCAGTGACGGTGCTGGCCGAGCAGGCCGGCCGCTCCGCCGACGAGCTCTATCGTATTACCGAGGGCAATCCCTTCTTCGTCACCGAGCTTCTGTCCAGCAGTGAGGCAGAACCGGGGCGCGTGCCCGATTCCATACGCGACGCGGTCTGGGCGCGCCTGTCACGCCTGACGCCCGGAGAGCGCGAGGTGCTGGAGGTCATGAGCATCATGCCGGGCAGCGTTGAGCCATGGCTGATCCGCTCACTTCTCGGGCATGAGACAGAAGCTCTCGTGGACCGGTGCGTCGGGCGTGGATTGCTGCGGCGCGACGATCAGGGCGCGCTGACGTTTCGCCATGAGCTTGCCAGGGAGGCCACCCTCGACCGCCTCGCTCCGTCTCTGCAACGGTCGCTTCATGCGAAAGTCGAAGCAGTACTCTCCGAGCTTCCGGCGGCGCAGGCAAGCGCCGTGCTTTGGCGACGGGTGCACCATGCCGGGGGGGCCGACAACGGCGAACGCGTCCTGGAGCTTGCGCCACAGGCCGCCCGGCAGGCCGCGCGTCTGGGCGCGCATCGAGAGGCGGCTTCACATCTGGCGACAGCACTCAGATACGTTTCAGAGGCGCCGTCGGCGCAGGCGGCCCAGCTTTGGGAAGACTGGGCCTATGAGGCGGGCCTGTCACAGTTCGTCTATGACGAAATCATCGAGGCACGGCATCGCGCCATTGCGATCTGGCGAGAGCTTGGGCGCATCGACAAGGTCGGCGCCAATCTGCGCTGGCTGTCGCGTCTCCACTGGCGCCGAGGAGAGGGGCAGGAGGCTGAAGACCACGCGGATCAGGCGGTGCGTGAAGTGGAGAATCTGCCGCCTGGGCCGGAACTGGCGATGGCCTACAGCACGCGCTCGCAGCTCCACATGCTGCATTATCGCTTTGACGAAGCAATCGATTGGGGCTCGCGCGCGATCGCGCTGGCCGATCAATTGGGCGAAGTCGAAACACGCGTCCACGCTTTGAACAATGTCGGCACCTCTCTCCTGTTCGCAGACCGTCCAGGCGGTCGCGAACGGCTGGAGGAAAGCCTCGCGCTGGCACTCGAACACGGGTTTCACGACCACGCGTCGCGAGCCTATACGAACTTCGCCGAAGGCGCTGTGGTGTCCAAGGACTTCGCCTTGGCCGAACGGCTGCTTGCGGAAGGGATTGCGTATTGCGCCAGGCACGACCTCGATTCGGCGGCGCAATACCTGCTCGGCCGGCAAGCACAGCTTCGTACCGAGCAGGGCCGCTTTCGCGAGGCCGAGACGATTGCCCAGGGCGTCATGAATCTGGAACGCCTGCCGATGGTGATGCACCTGCCGGCTCTGACGGAACTCGGCAGGGCTCGGGTTCGGCTGGGTGAGCCCGGTGGCGCGGCCCTGCTGGAGCAGGCCCTCCAGGAGGGTCTGTCGACCGGCGAGGCTCAACGCATCATACCGGTTCGCCTGGCGCTGGCCGAGGCCGCCTGGCTTGCCGAGGAGCCCGGCGCCGGCCACGAGCAGCTGACGGCCCTCGCCGAAATGGACCTCGACAATTTCCGTCCCTGGGATATCGGCGAACTGGCAGTCTGGTGGCAGCGCTGTGGAATGGCGGGATCGCTGTCGGTGCCGGCCGCCCGCATTCCCTTGCCGCGAGCATTGGAACTTCGTGGCGATCCGATGGCGGCGTCGGCCGAATGGTCCCGCGTGGGCCTTCCCTATGAGTCGGCGCTCGCTCTCATGCAGGTCCGCGCAAGCGATGCAGGCGCGGCGCTGGGTCGCGCGGTGACGACATTGGAGGGCCTCGAAGCGCGCCCAGCGGCAGTGCTGGCGCGAAAGCTGGCGCAGCGCATCGGAGCAGCCGGTCAACTGCCGAAGCAGCGCCGTGGGCCGTACACCGTGGCCAGGCAGCATCCGCTAGGCCTGACGAGGCAAGAACAACAGGTGCTCACAATGATTGCCCAAGGTTTGGGCAACAAGGAGGCGGCACGGCGCCTGTCGCGCTCACCGCGGACGATCGAGCACCAGGTTTCGGCCGTGCTCGGCAAATTCAGCGCGGCAAACCGGATGGAAATTCTGCTCCGCCTTCGCGGCGAGCCCTGGCTTTTGCCGCCGGCAGACGCCCTGCAAGCTCGCGAAAGCTAGGGCATCGGACCCAAAAGTGCGAAGCGGTTTTGGGAAAATCCGATGCTCAAACAAAGAGATAGAACGGCGGTACGATTCAACTTGGGAATCCGCCGCTCTAGACAAGTTCGCGAAAACTGGGGAACCGGCCGCCCAAAAATGGGTGATGGCACCGATTTGCGGGCCTGCCGGCACGCATAGAGTTGGTCTTGCAGCGTGGAAGATCCCCCAAGATCCATCCACGCCTTCCTGATCCGAAGGAACAGGGGCACTGGGGTGAGGCACAGGAAGCCGCTGACGGCGCCGAAATCGCGCGCCGTCGGCGGATGTGCGCACCTTCAAGCCGGTAGCGTCGCCCCTTAGCGATCCACGCGATGATCAGGAGGTGCCGTGTCGCCTAATCCCGCAGCAGGTCGAACATCAGTTTGAAGAAACGGTCCGCATCGACCTCATGCGCGATGCGGGCATTTTCCTTTTCGCCCCGCTCGCCCCAGAAATCGGCGACGGTCGCGCCGAATGCGTAGCTGCCGGACAGGTCGACGCCGATATGGGCGGGACGCGTGCGCACCAGCGTCGGATCGATCGCCAGCGCCAGCACAAGCGGATCGTGCATGGCACCGCCGACGCCCATCGAGTTGCGGTGCAGCTTCTCGTAGAACAGCAGCCAGTCGTTGACGAGCCGGCCGAGCGGCGTGTCGATGGTCGCCAGTTCGGCATATTGCGGCGCCTCGATCAGCACCTGCATGGTGACATCGAGGCCGACCATCAGGATCGGCACGCCGCTGTCGAGCACGATCTTCAGCGCTTCCGGGTCGCAGAAGGCATTGAACTCGGTCGGCGTGATGATCTCGCTCCTGCGGTAGAACACGCCGCCCATCCAGATCAATTCCTTGATCTTGGGCAGCACGTCGCGATGCTTGAGGACCAAAAGGCCGATATTGGTCAGCGGGCCGGTGGCGACCACCAGGATTGGCTCGGGCGCGGCGCGCAGCGCATCGGCGAGGAAATCGACCGCATGCTGCTTGACCGGCTTGATCGTCGCCTGCGGCAGATAGGGCGAGCCTTCGAGACCGCTCGGTCCGTCGGCGGTGCCGAGCACCAGGGGCCGCGCCAGCGGGCGGTGGCAGCCCTGCGCTACCGGCACGTCGCCGGCGCCGATGAATTCGAGGATGCGCAGCGTGTTGGCCGTCGTCTTCTCGACCTCGGCGTTGCCGCAGGTCGTGGTGACGCCAAGCAGCTTGATGGCCGGCGAGCGATGCGCCATGACCAGCGCAATGGCATCGTCGTGGCCGGGATCACAATCGAACAGGATGGGAGTTGCAATGGTCATCGTTTCGTTTCTCAGGCCGCCCGCTCGTATTGCGCGATAGTCTGCTTGAACATGTTGAGGAAGCGCCGGCCGTCGAGGTCGGTGCAGATGCGCGTGGTCTTCGGCCCGCCACCAGGCAGCAATTGCCGGCCGCGATGGGCGACGGTCTGCCCGCGCGCGATACGCCCGTCCAGCACGACATCGACGAACAGCGGCTCGCTCATGGTGGCAAGGCCAGGATCGAACGCCAGCGCCACGGTGATCACATCGTCCATCGGGAAGCCGACCAGATCGAAGAACTCGCGCCAGATGTCGATGTAGATCGGAAAGCTGTCGGCGATCATGTCGAAGACGGGATTGTCCTTGGCGAGCGCCTGCATGTCGGCGATGTCGTCGCGCGTCAGCATCGATGCGGCGACGCGGTTGTCCTCGCAGATGTCGAGCGGCACGAGGATCTTGTCGACATCGGCGTTCAGCACGATGCGCGAGGCCTCGGGGTCGGCCCAGATGTTGTACTCCGACAGTGGTGTGATGTTGCCCGGCGTCTGGAAATTGCCGCCGAGCACCAGCAGGCGCTTGAGCGCGGCCGTCAGCCGGGGCTCCTGCAACAGCGCCATTGCCGCGTTGGTCAGCGGCCCCGTCGTCACCAGCGTGATCTCGCCGGGATTGGCCATCACCGTGTCGATGATGAAGTCGACGGCGTGCCCTGGCGTTGCCTGACGCGACGGGGCAGGTGCGGGCGGATTGAATTTCTTCAGGCGGTCGCCGAAGCGGGCGACAAGCCGCTTCTCGAAATGGACCGGCGCCTCCATATCTGCCTTGGCATTGCCGACGATCGGCCGCCAGGCGCCGGCATAAACCGCGATGTCGTCGCGTCCGGCAAGCGCCAGCGTGTTGAGGACAACGTTGGTGACCTGCTCGATCGGGCCGGCCGCACCGGTCACGGTGGTCACGCCCTCAAGCTTCAGGTTTGGATTCGCCGCGGCAAACAGCACGGCGAGTATGTCGTCGCCGGCAGAATCCACGTCGAGGATTATGCGTTCCATTGAAAGTTCCTTCATGAGGGATGTTTGCCGTCAGGTCCGATGTTCTTGTCCGTCGACAACAATCTCTGCATCGAGGCCAACGTCTCGGTGATGACCTTCGGCCGCGCCCGATAGGAGAGCGCGAACAGCGCCGTGAGCGCGACGACATAGGGCACGGTGAGAACCAGATAGGAGGGATAGCCGAATGTCTGCAGGCGCAGCGAGAAGGCATCGGCGAAGCCGAACAGCAGGCAGCCGGCCAGCACCTTCAGCGGATCGCCATTGGAGAAGATCAGGATGGCGACCGCCATGAAACCACGGCCAGAAGACATGTTTTCGGTGAACATGGTGATATAGCCGAGCGACAGATGCGCGCCGGCGAGGCCCGCCAGCAATCCGCACAGCAGCGATGCGATATAGCGGACACGCGTGATCGAGATGCCGAGCGCTTCGGCGGCCTCGGGCTTTTCGCCGACGACGCGGATATAGAGACCGAGCCGGGTGCGATTGTAGAACAACACCAGCAGCGGCACCGCGATGAAGGCGACATAGACGATCGGCGTGAAGCCGGAGATCAACGGCGCCCATGAGCCGAGAACGGCACGGGCGCCGGGCAACTGGACTTTCGGCAGGCCGACGATGCCGTGGCCGACGATGGAGCCGCGCGTGCCGAAGATCGCCTTCATCAGCGAGATCGTCATGCCGCCGGCAAGGATGTTGAGCGCCAGCCCGACGACCACTTCATTGGCCCGGAAACTCACCACCAGGACGGCGAAGACCAGTGCAAAGACGAGGGCGGCCGCGACGCCGCAGGCAACGCCTGCGAATGCCGAACCCGTCCAGATCGAGCCGATGACGGCGAAGAAGGCGCCCACCAGCATCTGGCCTTCGAGGCCGATGTTGAAAATGCCGGCCTTGGTGGTGAACGAGCCCCCGAGCGCGACCAGAAGAATGGGCGCGGTGGTCCGCAGCGTCGCCGCGATCAGCGCGACATTGACGAGCTTGTCTAGAATTTCCATCGCCGCTCCCCGGCCTGGCTGTCGCCGCGGCGCCTGACTAGGACCTGCGCTGACACGCTGAGGATGATCAGCGCCTGGATCACGGTGATGATCTCGCGCGACGCGCTGGTATCGACTTCGAGCAGCAGCGATCCGCTGCGCAGGGCGCCGAAAAACAGCGCGGTGAAGATGGTGGCGACCGGCGAGCCGTTGGCGAGAAGTGCTGCGATCAGCCCGTCGAAGCCGAAGCCGGGAGCGAAGCCCTCCATGAACCGGTGATGGACGCCGAGCGTCTCGATGCCGCCGGCCAGGCCGCCGACGGCGCCCGAAAGCAACAGGACGACAAAGCCCTGTCGTTTCACGTTGACGCCGCCATATTCGGCGAATTTCGGCGCCGAGCCGACCATCGTCACGCCGTAGCCCCAACTGGTGTAGCGAAAGACCAGCGCCGCACCGAGCGCCAGCACCAGACCGATGACCAGGCCCCAGTTCAACCGCGAGAAGCTGAAGAGTTCCGGCAGATAGGCCGTGGCCAGGATCGGCGGCGTCTCCGACCAGCCGCCTGGCCGCTTGAACAGGAAGATCGTGAAATAGGAGGTGAGCAGCACCGCGACGTAATTCGAAAGGATGGTCGAGACGACCTCGTTGGTGTTGTAGCGGGCGCGGAAATAGGCGGGAATGGCGACCCAGGCAGCACCTGCCGCGACCGCCAATGCCAAGGCCGCCAGCATGTGAATGCCGGGAGGCAAGGCAAACGCGAAGCCGACCCAGGCGGCGGCGAAGCCGCCAAGAAAAAGCTGGCCCTCGATGCCGACATTGAACATGCCACCGCGCAGCCCGATGCAGGCGGCTATGCCGCAGATCAGTATCGGCGTCGTCTGCAGCAAGGTGCCGGCGATCTTTTCCTGGTCGCCGAAGGCGCCGCGCAGCAGCGTCGTCAAAACACGCACCGGGCTTTCGCCGACGAGGAGAATGATGATCGCACCCAGGATCAGCGCCACGGCGATGGCGATGATCTGGCCGGAAACCTCGCGCAAGCGATCCCTGATCATGCCGGCTCCGCAGCGCGTTCCGGCGCGGCCACGCCGGCCATCATCATGCCGATACGATCTTCGTCCGCACCGTCGCCGGCGACCTCGCCCATGATGCGCCCGTTGAACATCACCAGGATGCGGTCGGCAAGGGCGGCAAGTTCGTCGAGCTGCACGGATATCAAGAGGATGGCGCGGCCGGCGGCGCGCTGGCGCATGATCTCGTCATGGATGGCCTCCTGCGCACCGATGTCGACGCCGCGCGTCGGCTGATCGATCAGCAGGAAATCGGCGCCGTTGGTGAATTCGCGCGCCAGAACGACCTTCTGGATATTGCCGCCCGAGAGCCGCTTCACGGCATCGCCCGGTCCTTGCGCGCGAATGTCGAAATCCTTGATCAGCCTGGAGGCATTCTGGCTGATGGCGGTCCAGTTGAGCACGCCGCTGCTACTCCATGGCGCGCGGTGCTGCCGGCCCATCAGCATGTTTGCGGCAATCGATGCGTTGCGGTCGACACCGCGCACCATCCGGTCGCCCGGAACGTGGGCGAGACCGGCTTCGCGTATTTCCCTGGGGGAGAGCGTGGCAAGATCCCGGCCCTTCAGTCGGGCTGAGCCGTGGCTTGCAGGTCTGAGGCCCGAAAGCACCTCAGCCAGCTCCGTCTGCCCGTTTCCGGCAACGCCGGCGATCCCCACCACCTCGCCGGAGCGGACCGCGAAGCTGACATCGCGCAGCGCCGGCAGCCGGCGGTCGTCGCGCGCCCACAATTCCTTGACATCAAGCACGACATCGCCTCGCGAGGGCGTGCGCGGCCGGCGGTCGAAGCTGACCTCGCGGCCGACCATCATGCGTACCAACTCGTCCTTGTTGAGCTCGGCCGTCGGGCGCGTCGCCACCTTCTTGCCATTGCGCAGCACCGTCACCGTGTCGGAGACCTCCATCACCTCTTCCAGATGGTGCGAAATGAAGATCACCGTCATGCCTTCCGCCACGAAGCTGCGCAGCGTCTGGAACAGTTCGCGGCTCTCCTGTGGCGTCAGCACCGCTGTAGGCTCGTCGAGGATGATGGTGCGCGCGCCGCGCACCAGCACCTTCAGGATTTCGATGCGCTGCTCGATGCCGACCGAGAGCAGCCCGACGCGCTCGGTCGGATCGACCTGCAGCCCGAACCGCTTGGACAATTCGCGCGTGCGCGCAATCTGCGCGGCGTGGTCGATCATGCCATGGCGACGGATCTCCATGCCGAGAAAGACGTTGTCGGCGACCGAGAGCGAGGGGACCAGCTTGAAATGCTGATGCACCATGCCGAGCCCCGCCTTGATGGCTACGGCCGGGTCGGTGACCACCGTTTCCTCGCCGTTCAGACGGATCGAGCCTTCATCGGGCTGCAGCAGCCCGAACAGGATGTTCATCAGCGTCGTCTTGCCGGCGCCGTTCTCGCCGATGATGGCGTGGATTTCGCCCCGGCGCACGGCAAGGTCGATGCCGTCATTGGCAACGAACGCGCCGAAACGCTTGGTGATGCCCGTCAATGCGACGGCCATCTCGGCTTTCATGTGAAGGGTCGGCGACCCGGCGTTCGACACCATGGTTCTCACGGATTGGACGCTGGTCCGTCGCGGCAAGCCGCGGCGAACCAGCGTAGCGCTTTCTTGGGAGGATGCGCTGTTGTTGTCCTATTTCGCCTTGGCGATCTCGATCTTGCCGTCGAGGATGCCCTTCTTGATCTCGTCCAGCTTGGTCGTGACGTCGGCCGGGATCGTCGGGGCGATGTCGTCGCAGACCTTGACTTCGACGCCGCCCGAAGCGAGGTCGAAAGTGCGGGTGCCGGCTGTGACCTTGCGGCCCTCGACCTCGTCCTTGATCAGCGTGTAGACGGCGATATCGCCGCGCTTCAGCATGCTTGCGAGCACGTTTCCGGGTGCAGAGCCGCACATGTCGATGTCGACGCCGATCGAATATTTGTCGGCCGCCGCACTCGCCTGCATGACGCCTTCGCCCGTCGGACCGGCAACGTTGTAGACGATGTCGGCGCCCTGGCCGTAAAGCGCCTGGGCAAGCTCGCTGCCCTTGGCCGGGTCGTCGAAGGTGCCGGCGAAAACGGAGTTCACCTTCACGTCGGGCGCCGCATATTTGGCGCCTTGTTCGTAGCCGCCGAGGAAGTTGCGGATCACCGGGATGTCGCGGCCGCCGACAAAGCCGATCGCCTTGCCGTCACCGATCTTGGGAAATTCGCTGCCCTTGGCCTCGATCATGCCGGCCAGCGCACCGGCGACGAAGGATCCTTGCTCCTCCGCGAAATTGGCATAGATCATGTTGGGATTGTCGAGCACGCCATCGATGAACACGAAGCGCTGGTCGGGATATTCCTTGGCGACCTTCTGCAGAGAATCCACCAGTTCCCAGCCCATCACGAAGATGAGGTCGTACTGCTTGGCCTTGGCCAGATTCTCGAACTGCTCTTCGTAATCGAGCGCGCGATTGCCGGTGTCGACCAGTTTGAGGTCGATGCCGAAATCGGTCTTGGCCTTGTTGAGGCCATTGACGATGGAAACACCGAAGCCCTGTGCGAAATATCCGGAAATGGCGGCGATGGACACCTTGTCCTGCGCCGCGGCGGATCCGAACGAGATGGCAAGCATCGTGCCGGCCATGAATAAACTCTTGAGCGCCCTTTTCATGTCATTCCCCTTCAGCTTTTTCAGCTTTTCAAGCCACGCCTTGACCATCCGCGCATAGTGCCGAGACAGCGGCTATTTTCGTTGATGGTCATATGAGTTTATGAGCGGCCCCGCAGGCTGTCAATCGCCCTGCGAGGCAGTTTCGTTGTGCCTTTTTTCGCTTACCTGATGTCGAAGCTTGACAAATGGCTGTCGGGGATAATTGTTGATACTCTAACGAGTTAGCAAACGACGGGAAGAGAGAGCGGACAAATGCCGGCTGTGGTCGTCAGGAAATTTCTGGTTCAGGTCGAGGAGATATTCCATGAGGGCGGCCCCGTCGCGGCGCACCCGCTCAAGCGCGGCGCGGTCGTCGCCGTTATCGCCAATCCTTTTGCCGGGCGTTATGTCGAAGAGATCACCGGCTTCATGGACGATCTGAAGCCGCTCGGCCTCGATATGGCTCGACGCTTGATCGATGCCATCGGCGAAGGCGCCTCGGCCGTCGAAGGCTACGGCAAGGGCGCAATTGTCGGTGCCGCCGGCGAGCTCGAACACGGCGCGCTCTGGCACAATCCGGGCGGCTACGCGATGCGCGAACTGCTTGGAGACGCCAAGGCGATCGTGCCCTCGACCAAGAAGGTCGGCGGCCCCGGCACGCGGATCGACATTCCGATCACGCACATCAATGCCTCCTATGTGCGTAGCCATTTCGATGCGATCGAGGTCGGCATCACCGATGCACCGCGAAGCGACGAGATGGCGGTCATCCTGGCGATGACTACCGGTGCGCGCATTCATGCGCGGGTGGGCGGCCTTGCCGCGGCCGATATCAAGGGCGAGGACGGATTGCGATGAGCGCGGAAATTCGCCGGATCATCACCATCGTCGAGGAAACCTTGAGCGAGGGCGGCCGTCCCGTCGATCCGCCGACCCGCCGTGCGGCGGCCATTGCCGTGATCCGCAACCCCTATGCGGGCACCTATGTCGAAGACCTGTCGGCGTTGAGCGACATCGGTGAGGAACTGGGCGAGATTTTGCCCAAGCGCGCGGTCGCCGCGCTTGGCATTCCGGGCAACCGGATCGAGAGTTTCGGCAAGGCAGCCGCGGTCGGCGCGGACGGCGAGCTGGAACATGCCGCCGCCATCCTTCACCCCAAGCTTGGCGCGCCGTTCCGCGATGTGCTCGGCAAGGGCGCCGCGCTCATTCCTTCGTCGAAGAAACGGGGCGGCCTCGGCGTGCCGCTCGACATCCCGCTTGGCCACAAGGACGCGGCGCGGGTGCGCAGCCATTTCGACGGCATGGAGGTTCGCGTGCCCGACGCGCCGCGTGCCGACGAGATCGTCGTCGCCATCGCCGTGACCGATTCCGGCAGGCCGCACCCACGCGTCGGTGGGCTGACCAAGGACAAGATCGTCGGCAAGGACGGCGTCAGCTGAATCTCAGCGCACCCTGACCGTCGTCAAACGGTGACGACTTCCGGCACCCGCATTGCCGGCGGGGTGTTGCGGCTTCGGCCGGTTCGCGCCACGCCGTCGATGACGACCATTCCGATACCCGGAAGGTTGCCCTGCGCCACGCTGTCGAGCAGCCCGTCGCCGGCGCCGCCGATCGCCTGGTCCATGAAGACCAGGTCGGCGGCGCGGCCGACCTCGATCATGCCGCGATCGTGCAGCCCGCGCACGCGCGCCGTGTTGCCGCTGGCAAAGCAGAACGCGACTTCCGGCGCGACGCCACCCAGCGAGGCCAGCATGGTCAGCGTCCGCAATATGCCGAGCGGCTGCACGCCGGATCCGGCCGGGCTGTCGGTGCCAAGCACGATGCGCGAAAGTTCGCCGCGCTCCCTGGCGAGGTCGAGCACGAACAGGCCGGTGCGCAGATTGCCATTGTGGACGATCTCCAGCGCCCGCGAGCCTTTTTCGCAGATCTGCCGGATTTCCGCTTCGGGGAGCGCCGTCGGCCCGCCATTGACGTGGGCGACAATGTCGGCATCGACCTCGAGCACGGTATCCGCGCCGATGCGGCCGGAGCCGGGCAGGGACGGCCCACCGGTGTGGGTCATCGAGGTCATGCCGTATTTTCGCGCCCAGGCGATCATCTGCCGGCCGGTCGGCCCGTCCTTGACGCCACCGAGGCCGACTTCGCCGATCAGCGTCACGCCAGCTTCGGCCAAATAGCGGAAATCCTCCTCGGTCAGGCCGGGCTCCAGGATCGGCGCGCCGGCCAGGACCTTCATGCCGTTCGGGCGGAAATTGGAGAAGGTCCGCTGCGCCGCGATGGCCAATGCCTTCAGGCCGACCAGGTCCCGCGGGCGGCCGGGCGTATGGACCTCTCCGGCCGAGACGATGGTGGTGACGCCGCCATGCACGGTCGAATCCATCCAGCCGATCTGGTTCTGTCTTGGCGTCCAGTCGCCGGCCACCGGATGGACGTGATTGTCGATAAGCCCGGGCGCGACGGCCGAGCCGCCGGCGTCGATCACGGTGTCGGCGGCGCCGACGTCAAGCGCGCCGGCCTTGCCGATGGCGGTGATCTTGCCATCGACCGCGACGATCGTGTCGGCGTCTAGGATCGGCTGGGCGAGATCGCCGGAAAGCATCAGGCCGATGTTGCGCATGACAAGCGTGTTGGGTTTCGGGTCGGGCGACATCGGCACCTCGTCTGTTATTCCTGGAAGTCGTTGGGACGCGAGTTATTTCCCGCCGTCGCCATTCGACGGATCGTCGTCATTGATGCGGTTGAGCAGGCGAAGCAGCGTCGCCTGCTCGGCTGGCGTAAGCGGCGACAGAAACCGTCGCCCGACTTCGACGCTGCGTTCGAGTCGGTCGAGCGTGTACCTGGTTCCCTTCTCGGTCAGCGCGATCATCGACAGGCGCTGGTCGGTATCGGATGCACTGCGGCTGATCAGCCCGTTCTTGAGAAGCTTGCGCACGACGATGCTGATGGTCGACGGGTCCATCGCGGTCAGCCGTCCCAAATGGTTCTGCGAGACCTCGCCATGCCTGAGGATGGTCGCAAGCGCCGCGAACTGCGTCGGCGAAAGGTCTTCGCCGGCCATCACCTGCTGGAAGCGCAGCGTCGCGCGCTGATGCGCCCGGCGGATCACGTGCGCCGGATGGCGGTCCAGCTCATAGCCCGTCGTGGCGTATCGCTGCAGCACCTGCTCGCGGCTCAGCGGCTTGGCGCCGTCCCCTGATCCCTTGGCCGCCGCTGTGCTGCTTTCAGGTTGCGATTCGATTTCAGTCTTCACATCGCACTCCTGTCGCGCTGTCTCGGGTGCCGCGGTCTTGAAAGACGTTCAAGCCGCGACTTCAGTCGGTTGAAGCGACGCCCCGTCGCGAAGGGCGGCGACGACGCTTGCCGAATCGCTGACCACGCCGAAGTGCGTCGCTATGTCGTAGAGCGAACTTTCCTGCTCGCGCGGCCCGGTCGCCGCGCAGCAATCGCTGGGCACCACCACTTCATAGCCCTGGAAGAAGGCGTCATGGACGGTCGAGCGCACGCAGATGTTGGTGACCACGCCGAAGATGACCAGTTGATCGACCTGCATGTCTTTGAGCGTAAGGTCGAGATCCGTTTGAAAAAACGCCGAGTAGCGCCGCTTGATCAGGTGGATTTCATCGTCGCGGGCGCCAAGATCCTCGATGATTTCCGGGCCCCAGGTGCCTTCCAGACAATGTGGCGTGCGCTTCACCCATTCGCGCTCGCGACGCATGCCCGCCCGATGGGTGTCGTGCACCCAGATAATTGGCACACCACCGGCGCGCGCGGCCTCGATGACCGCCAATTGCGGCGCGACCAGCGTCTCATATCCCGGCAATACCATAGCGCCGCCGGGCTTGCAGAATTCATTGACCATGTCGATGACGATAATCGCCGCGCGTTGCGGATCAAGGCGCATCGCGTCATCGTGCCGATGTGAGGAAAAGACGTCCACGGGCATGGCGAGCTCCTTTGGTCGATCGTTGATACTCATACAAAAAACCGTTGGGGACGCCAAGTCAATCCCGTTCAAAGCAAAGCCGGTTGCCGAATGTGCGCAAGCAGCGCCGACAAGGGCTTGCGCCGATTTTCACCGCGAAAATGGCATTGACAAGCGAATACGATCATGTGTTCGATTTGTATGACCATCAATGATATTCAAAATTCGCCGGACTTGCCGGGCTGAGGGGCTGAGCCATGAGGACAATCGTTACCGGATCCAGCGGCCTGCTCGGCCGCCATGTGGCGACGGCGCTCATCGTTGCCGGTCATGATGTATTGGGCATCGATGCCGTTGCGCCCGATAAATTGGCATGGCGTCACGCAAGCGCTGACCTGACGGATCTGGGATCGGCACTGCAATTGGTGCGCGATTGCGACGCCGTGATCCATATCGCGGCCATCCCGCGCCCGACCGGACGGGCCGGCGGCGAGGTGTTCAAGACCAATATCGCGACCGCCTACAATGTCGTCGAGGCGGCCGCCATGGCTGGCGCCAGGCGGTTCGTCTACGCCTCGTCCTTCAGCGTTTTCGGTTATCCTTTTTTCGAGAAGACCGTGCGCCCGCCCTATCTGCCGGTGGATATGAACCATCCTGTCGGCGCGCAGGATCCGTACGCGCTGTCGAAGTGGCTCGGCGAAGAGATTGTCGACGCTGCGGTGCGCCGCGGCGCTTTTTCGGCCGTCAGCATCCGCATGCCCTGGATCCAGACGCCGGAAACCTTCTTCGCCGGCGTCGGCCCGCGCCGCGCCACCGCCGACAGCGCCCGCGATCTCTGGGCCTATCTCGACGCGCGCGATGCGGGGCAGGGCTTCCTGCAGGCGTTGGAATGGGGAGGCGAGGGCCATCTCCGCGTCTTGCTCAGCGCCGCCGACACGTTCATGGAAGAGGAGACCGAGCCGCTGCTGCGCCGGGTCTACCCGGATGTCCCGCTATCGCGGCCGATCGCCGGCCATGGCGCCGTGCTCGACACGGCCCATGCGCGCAAAACGATCGGCTTCCAGCCTAGCCATTCGTGGCGCTCCTATCCCCAGCCGGAGTCTGGAAAATGAAGCGATTCGACGAAAAATGCGTGCTCGTCACCGGTGGCGCAGGCGCGATCGGCAGCGCGGCGGTAAGGCGTTTCCTCGATGAGGGTGCAAAGGTCGCGATTGTCGACCGCAACGGCGCGGCAGCGCAGACGCTGGCCCAGGCTCTCGGCGAGCACGCAGTCGCCATCGAGGCCGACATCACTGATGAGGCAGATGTGCGTCGCGCCGTTGCAACGACCGTCGAGACCTTCGGCGGGCTCGATGCCGTCTTCAACAATGCCGGCATTTCCGGCGTTGTCGCTCCTGTTCACGAACTGCCCGTCGAGGACTGGGACACCATCATCCGCATCAATCTGCGCGGCATGTTCCTCGTCTTGCAGGCCTCGCTTCGGGCGATGATCGCGGCCGGCAATGGCGGCTCGATCGTCAATATGGGCTCGTCCATGGCCGGTTGGGACGTGCTCGCCGGCGGCGCCGGCTATGTCGCTTCAAAGCATGGCGTGGTCGGGTTGACGCGGGTCGCAGCACTCGATGCAGCGCCCTACGGCATACGGGTCAACGCCATCTGCCCCGGCGTGATCGAGACGACGCTCGGCGTACCGGCGAGCGGCGACGGCGATTTCAAGAGCAGTGTCCAGCATTTCGCCGACCGCATCCCGCTGCGCCGCATCGGCCAGCCGGACGATGTCGCGGCCGCCGTGGCCTTCCTGGCCTCCGACGAGGCCAGGCATGTCACTGGCGTGGATTGGCTGATCGACGGCGGCCAGACCTTGCAGAGCTGGGCCAACGCGCCGGCCGGCGGCGCGTTTCCGAAATTCAGATAGGGGCCTCGTCTCAAAGCCGCTTTGGCGGCATTGCCTGGATGATCTGGACGGCAAGGTCGAGGTCGGCGAGACCGCCCGAAAGCGGCGTGCGCGGTTTTGCTCCGGCAAGAATGCAATCGGCGAAATGCTGCCATTCGCGCCGGAATGCGGTGTCGGGGATACCCGGTATCACGCGTTCCGACCCCGTCTCGCCGGCCGCTTCGCGCACCCGCACGCTGGCCGAGGCGTTGCGGAAATAGGGGTTCTGGAAATCGATTCGCACCTCCTCGCGCTCGCCATGCACATGGATCCATTCGTCCCACCATTCATATTGGGCGAGCGCCATGTCGAAGAGACAGGGAATGCCGTCATAGTCGAGCACGGCCAGAAGCTGATTCGGGCCGGTCTGCTGCGCATGCACGACGCGGCTCGGCGTGCCGAAGGCGCCGCGCATGACGGCGAGGTCGTGGCTGCTCAACCCGAGCAACAGCAGGTAGAGGTCGCGATAGCCGGCATGATCGGGCCCCAGCGCCGCCTCGACGCGTCGTGTGACGGCATCTCGTCCGGCCGCAAGCAGATCGGCCGGCACGTCGGCAATGCGGGTCTGCGTGTAGAGCTTGCCGTATCGGTCGAAGCGGCCGGCGAAGTCATGGACATGGATCGACTTCGGCCTGCCGATGGCGGCGATGCGCTCGAGGCCGATCTCATAGCCGGGATCATAGAATTTCATATAGCCGACAAGGGCGATGAGGCCGCTGCGTTCGGCCTGCTCGACCAGCGGGCGTGCCTCCTCAGGCGTGAAGGCAAGCGGTTTCTCGACGATCAAATGCTTGCCGGCGCTTATGGTGTCAGCGACCATCTCGCCATGGTCGTAGGTGCAGATCACCACGGCGTCGACATCAGGATCGGCGAGCAGGGCGCGATGGTCGCCATACCGCGCCGCAATCCCGTAGTGCTCGCCGAGCTTGTCGACCGTGCCGGGTGAGATGTCGCACAGCGCGGCGATGCGAAACGCCGGCAATTCCTGGAGATAGGGCAAGTGCATCAACTGGGCGATCTCGCCGCAACCGATAACGCCAACGCCGATAACGCGATCCTGCATGTCAACCCTTAACGGCGCCGGCCGTCAGGCCGGCGATGAACTGCCGTTGCATGGCGATGAAGACGACGATCACCGGCAGTGTCGTGATCGTCAGCGCGGCGAAGTAGAGCGTCCAGAGCGAGTCGTACTGCTGGAAGAAGCTGACCAGCCCGAGCGGGATGGTCTGCACGGACGGGTCGCGCAGCAGGAGGAAGGCGAGGAAGAAATCGTTCCAGATTTCGATGAAGCCGAAGATCAGGATCAGGGCCACGCCCGGCCGGATCAGTGGCAGCATGATGTGGATCAGGATCGCCAGCCGGCTGGCGCCATCGACACGCGCGGCGTCTTCCAGATCGGCGGGCAGCGTGACGAAGAAGCTGCGCAGGATGAAGACCGACAGCGGCAATGACGTCGCGGCGTAGACGAAGGCGATGCCGAGTCGGTTGTTGATCAGGCCAAGATCGCGCGCCACCATGAACAGCGGAATGGCCATGACTTGCGGCGGCACCAGCATCGCCGCCACCGCCACCGCCAGCACAAGGCCGCGTCCGGGAAAGCGAAGACGGGCCAGCGCATAGGCGCAGGGCGTCGCCACCGCCACCAGGATGATCAAGGCAGAGCCGGTGACGAAGACGCTGCTGACGATGCGCGATCCCATGCCGGCAATGCGCCAGGCATCGACATAGTTCTGGAACACCAGGCTCGATGGCGGCCCCCAGATGTTGCTCAGCATTTCCTGCTTTGTCTTGAGCGAGCCGAACAGCACCCAGAGCAGCGGATAGATCGTCTCAAGGAGCACAAGCACGAGCGCGGCATAGATGCCGACGAGTTCGAGAACGCCGCGCGCGCCGAGGCGGTGGCGATGGCTGGCCATGCCGTTGCCAAGCGGGAGAGAAGGGTTGGCCGAGCCGCTCATCAGACGTCCAGCTTCTGGCGCCGCATCAGGGCGAGCAGGCCGACGCTGGCCAGCCCGACGATCAGGAAGAGCACGTAACCGATGGCCGCGGCATAACTCATGGCGCCGTCCTGGAAGGCCTTGCTCATCATGTAGGTGAGCACGACCTCGGTGGCGTGGTTCGGTCCGCCCTTGGTCAGGACATAGACGATGTCGAAGTTGCGCACGAAGGCGCCGGAAAGGCCGAGAATGGTGTTGATGAAGACGATCGGCATCATCATCGGCAGAGTGACATGCCAGAAGCGCTGGACCGGTCCGGCGCCGTCCATCTTTGCCGATTCGTAGAGTTCGGACGGGATCGTCTGCAGCCCCGCAAGATAGATCACGGCGTGGAAGCCCAGCCACTTCCAGACATCGACGACGATGATCGAATAGAGCGCGATATTGGCATCGCCTAGCCAGGACTGTTTCAGTGCGCCGAGGCCGAACAGATCGAGCGCGCCATTGAGCAGCCCGAAGACCGGATTGTAGATCCAGGACCAGAGCAGTCCGACGGCCACGAACGACATCGTCACCGGGATGAAAGCGGCGGCGCGAAAGAAGGTGCGGCCGACGAGCGCCCGGTCGAGAAGCAGCGCCAGCCCGAGACCCAGCACGTTCTTGAGCACGACGACGGCGACGACGAAAATCAGATTGTTGCGCAGCGCGCCGAGGAAAATGCGGTCATGCGCGAGGCGTTGATAGTTCGAGAAGCCTGCCCAGGTCGGGTCGGAAAACCCGTCCCAATTGTGCAGGCTGAGCCAGAAACCGTTGACGAAGGGCCAGAGGTAGAACAGGCAAAAGAGGATCGCGGCGGGCAGGATCATGACGAAGGCGACCGCGCCGTCGCCCGAAACGAAGCGCCCGAAACGGCTCGCGGAAGGAGCCGTCTCTTGCGGTCGCGTGCTCATGCGCCCTTCGCGGTTTTCGGCGTCAGCACCAGCCCGAGCGTGTCGCTGATATAGGCGATGCTTTCCAGCGTGCTCTGCTCGGCCGTCTTCTTCGAAGCGTCCAGCTCGATGATGGCGAGGCCGTCATAGTTCGCGTCGAGCAGCACGTCGACAATGCCGGCAAGGTCGACGACGCCGGCGCCGAGTTCGCAAAAGGCGCCGTAGCGGTCATAGCCTTTCAGCGCCGGATCGACCTTGGTGTCCTTGAAGTGCATGTAGCGCACGGCCGAAATATAGGTTCTGACCGCATCGACCGGATCGGAGTTGGTATGGGCAAGATGCGCCGGATCGATGCAGAGGCCGGCGAGGTCCGTGTCGAGTTCATCCATCATCCGGTCGAGCTGGTCACGGCGTTCGATGAAGGTGTCGAGATGCGGGTGATAGACCGTCTCGATGCCGAGGTCCTTGGTCCGCTTGCCGATATCCTCGAGCGCGCGGCAAAAAGCGCGGTAGTCGTCGGCCGTGTGAGGGCCGGCAATGGCTTCCGATGGGCCGCCGCCCAGAACCAGCACCGGCGAGCCGAAGCCCTTCAGCATCCGGGTCAGCGCGACAAGCACATCGCGCTCATAGGGCCAGGCGACAGGGTTGGTGAAGATCGCGTTCACATAGAAGGAGGACAGCTTGATGCCATACTCGCTCTGGCCTTCCGAGAGCAGCGCGTAGCGCCGCAGAATGTCGGTGTCGGTGGTGACCCCCATCGGCGCCTGGTTGCCGAGCTGCATGTATTTGCGGGCGTACTGGTCCGAGAGGCTGGTGAAGGCGAGGATCTCGAACCAGCCGAAACCCTGATCGGCCAGGAATTTGATTGCTGGCCTGAGCGGAAGGCCGGTCAGGTCCCAACTGTTCAGGTGATAACCGATCGAGAAGCGCTGCCGCTCGGCGCGATTTTTCGTCATGTTCCCTTGTCTCCGGTAGGGGAGGCAGCCCGAGACGGGCGGCCCCTTTTGTTTGATGGCTGGGTTTCATGCCTGCCAGGTCAGCCGAATGCGAGGTCACTTGGGCGGCCAGTTGCCCTGCGCCTTGAGGTCGTCGAAGGTGGTCTGGATCGAGGCCGCGGCATCCTCTGGCGTCGTCGTGCCGCCGACGATGCCGGCGATTGCCGAGGCCGTGGCTGTCGCGACTTCCGATGGCCAGATCCAGTCGAGGAACTTAATCGTGCTCGGGAAGGCCTCCTTGCGCAGCTCGACGGCATAGGCGTCGTCAACCTGCGGCACACCCTTGATCGAAGCCGCGATCGGCTGCTCCGGCGCAAGATAGAGCGTCGCCACCTCCGGCCGGGTCAGATATTCGATGAACTTGACGGCTGCATCGAGCTTCTCGGGCGGGATCGACGAGGCCACGCAGATACCGTTGTCGGCGCCGCCGCCATGGCCTGGCGCGCCCGCTGTTCCCTCCATTTTCGGGAAGGCAAAGACGCCCCATTTGAAGTCCTTGACGCTCGTCTGGAGTGACGGGATTTCCCAGGTGCCGCCATAATACATGGCGCTCTTGCCGGCCGCGAAGGCCGCCCGCATGCCGTCCTGGTCGACGGAAAGCGAATCCTTGGAAAGGATGCCGTCATCGACCCATTGCTTGATCAGCTTGAACCCTTCGACATCAGGTGCATCGGTGAACTTCGCCGTGCCTTCCAGGTTCTTCTGGGTCTTGCCGACCGGGTCGCCCGAGGCCTGCGAAAAGGTCTCGAAATACCACATCGGCCACATCACGGTGTTCGAGCCCTGATGCAGCAGCGGGATCACGCCCTCGGTCTTGAACTTCGGCACCGCCGCCTTCAGGTCGGCATAGGTCGGCGGCACCTTGATGCCGAGCTTCTGGAAGAGATCGACATTGTAGAAGATCGTCGATGTCGACAGGGTGGAGATGGGAACGCCGTAGACCTGGCCGCTGATCGTGAAGGCGCCAAGAGCCGCGGCATCGATCCTGTCCTGGAACGGCTTGATCTTGTCGGTGATCGGCATCACCAGCTTGCGCCTGACATAGGCGCCATTGGTGTAGAAGGCCGGGCAGGCGATCAGGTCCATCTCCTGGCTGGCGAGCTTGGCGGTCATCACGCGCTGGATGGAATCGGTCTGCGGCCCCTGCGCGTCCCACTCGACCGCCGAGATGTCGGGATTGGCTTTGAGGAAACCGTCGATAACCTGCTGCTGGATCTTCTTCTGCTCGTCCGGCGCCTGACGCGGAGCGAGCTGGTCGAGGGCCGAACCGCCGAAAACCTTGAGCGTGATCCCGTCGGCATGGACGGTGCCGGGCATCGCGATCAGGCTCAGGCTGAGCAGTGCGGTAGCAAGGATGGCGGGGCGTTTTGAACGATGGGTCACTCTCTGCTGAAGGGGCATCTGGCTCTCCTTTACGCCAATGCCGAGGGGCAACCTCGGGACCAAGATCGTTGATGGTCATATGATCTTGGTCGCCTGTTTAGAATTTTGTCAATCGGGTAGATGTGCCTCTTGTTTGATCAGCCCCGGGTCGGAGTTGGGCAGATACGCGCGCAGATTGCCGCGCCGGGCGGCTCGCCCTGTCCGGTTGAGTGTTGCGACCTCGGCCGCTGCGGCGGAGCTGGCGAGGCGCTTAACGCCCGGCTGGCCGAGAACGCCTTGGATGCAGGTTGACAAAAACCCAGCGCGCCATTAATCCGTATATTGGATGCAATTTCTTGAGAACCTGTGCGAAGGGGCCGTATCCGCCGGCAGTTGCGTCATAATTCTGAGGATGCCGTCAATGAACCTGGATCGCGTCATTACCGTCGTCGGAGCCCATGCCGAGGGCGAGGTGGGTCGGGTCATCACCGGCGGCGTTCTGCCGCCGCGTGGCGCGACGATGTTCGAGCGCATGGAGGCGCTGGAACGCGACAGCGCCTGGCTGCGCAACATGCTGCTGTTCGACCCGCGCGGCAGCGTCAACGCGGCCGTCAACCTCATCACGCCGCCGATACGCGCCGATGCCGATATCGGCATGATCGTCATGGAGTCCGACTATTTTGTGCCGATGTCGGGCTCGAACCTGATCTGCACGGTCACGGTCGCCCTCGAGGCTGGCATGATCCCGATGCGCGGCGCCAAGACCATCGTCAGGGTCGATACGCCGGCCGGTCTCGTCGAGGTCGAGGCGGATTGCAGCGGCGGCAAGTGCCGCCGCATCACATTCCGCAACATCCCGTCCTTCGTCATGCATCGCGACCGGATGGTCGAGGTGCCCGGGATCGGGTCGCTGCGGGTCGACGTCGCCTATGGCGGCATGATCTACTGCATCGTCGATGCGCAGGACGTCGGCGTGACGCTGGCCCGCGACGAGGCGCGCGACCTGATCGGGCTAGGCGAGGCCATCAAGGCCGCCGCCGCCGAACAGCTTCCCTCGATCCATCCGGAGAACCCGTCGATCAACACCATCAACCAGACGGAATTCGCCGGCCCGTTGCGGATCGTCGATGGCGTGAAGACCTCGAAAAACGCCGTGGTCGTTTCTCCCGGCCGGCTCGACCGCTGCCCATGCGGCACGGGAACCTCCGCGCGGATGGCCTTGCTGCATGCGCGCGGCGACCTCGCCGTGGGCGAGAAGTTCCGGCATACCTCGATACTCGACACCGTCTTCGATTGCCGCATCGTTGAGACGGCCATGGCTGGCAGTGTTCCCGCGGTGGTGACCGAGGTATCCGGGCGCGCCTGGCTGACCGGAGTGAGCCACTACGGAGTGGATCCCGAGGATCCGTTCCCCGAGGGCTACCGACTGTCGGACACCTGGTTCAGGTAGCCGACGTGTACAGGTAACCGCCGGTACATTTTGCCGGCTAATCAGACCACGCAAGACGATCACGCAACACGAACCGGACAGGCAAGCAAGCCGATGACGACACTAGGGAATACCGACCTGACCTGGCTCAACCCGCCGCCGCACCACGCGTTTGGCGACAACACGCTGCATGTCCGCACCGGCAAGGAGACTGATTTCTGGCGCGAGACATTCTACGATTTCTGGCGCGACAATGGTCATTTCCTGTGTCGCCAGGTCGAAGGCGACTTTAGCGCCGAGGTCACGGTCAGGGGCGACTATAAGGTGCTTTACGACCAGGCCGGATTGATGGTCCGGCTGAGCGAGACGCACTGGGTCAAGGCCGGTATCGAATTCACCGACGGACTGATGTATTTTTCCGTCGTGGTCACCAACGACGCGTCCGACTGGTCGCTGGTCAGCATTCCGGCAAGTCCGGACGGCATCAGGATCCGCCTGACCCGCCACGCTGAAGCGATCCGCGTTCAATATCTGGATGCGTCCGACGGCCACTGGAAGCCGGTGCGGCTTGCCTACTTCCCGCCCTCGAAAACGGTCGACGTCGGCATGATGTGCTGTTCGCCGCAACGCGAGGGTTTCGAGGTCACATTCAGCGATTTCTCGGTCGGCGCGGCGATTTCGAGGGAACTCCATGACTGAGGCGCCCCAAGGCAAGGTCCGCTGGGCAATCGTGGGGGCAAGCCAGATCGCCCGCTCATGGGTCGCCAGGGCGATCCAGTCCGTGCCGGATGCGGAACTGGTGGCGGTCGTCAGCAGGAGTGCCGACCGTGGCCGCGCCTTCGCCGACGATCTCGGGATATCGGTATCCGCGACAAGCCTCGAATCGCTCCTTGCCGAAACCGCGATCGACGCGGTCTACGTCTCGACCAACAATGACCGGCATCGCGACGACACGCTCGAAGCCGCGGCGGCGGGCCTGCATGTGCTTTGCGAAAAGCCGCTCGGGCTGACCCTGTATGATGCTGTCGAGATGGCCAGGACCTGCGATCGCGCCGGCGTCGTCCTGGCGACGAACCATCATATGCGTGGCGCGGCCACGCACAGGGCGATCCGCGACCTGGTGCTTACAGGCCAGATCGGCCGGCCGCTCGCGGCACGCGTCATGTATTGCGAGTACCTTCCCAAGGAATTGCAGACGTGGCGTACGAAAGACAAGACGCAAGGTGGGGTCATTTATGACCTGACCGTGCACAATGTCGACGTTTTGCGCTTCGTGCTTGCGGACGAACCGGTCGAGGTCATGTCGATGAAGGCAAGCAGCCTGATCGGCGAGAATGGCGTGGAAGACCAGGTGCAATCCATTGTCAACTTCGCTTCCGGGTTGATTGCCTACATGCATGAGGGCCAGGTCTTCGCCCATCACGAGACGGCGCTCGAGATCCATGGCACCGAAGGGTCGATCTATGGCCGGGGCATCCTGGATGAGGCGCCGTCCGGTCGTGTCTATATTCGCCGCGGCACCGAGATGACGGAAATTCCGGTCGAGCCCGCCAACCTCTACGCCACCACGATCGCCCGGTTCAATGCCGCCGTGCTTCATGGCGATCGTCCGGCGGCGACGGGATGGGACGGCGTCGCCTCGCTTGCCACGGCGCTGGCCGTCAGGCGCTCGGCGCAGGAGGGGGTGCGTGTGTCCGTGCCGCGCTTCGAGAAAAATCCGCCCATCCCAGTGGCGTGACATGCCCGTTTTGGCGCTGCCGCAACGCGGATTTCACGGTAGACTTTTGAATGGAATATTGTAGATTGGATACATTATTGCGAAAGCGAGTCCAAGGAGAGACCAGACGATGACGCATTGGCAGGGGGTATTCCCGGCGGTTACGACCAAGCTCGAGCAGGACGGTTCGATCAATCTCGAAGCGACACAGGCAAGCATCAACCGTCTGATCGACAACGGCGTCTCGGGCATCATCGTCCTGCCGATGCTGGGCGAGAATGCCTCGTTGCTGCCGGGGGAGAAGGAAGCCGTCATCCGTGCCGCCAGGGAGGTCGTCGCCGGGCGCGTTCCGCTTCTCTCCGGCCTTGCCGAGATATCGACCGCCGGCGCGGTCGCTGGCGCGCGCGCCTTCCAGGATTATGGCGCCGAAGGCCTGATGGTGTTCCCGAGTCTCGGCTACAAGACCGACCCGCGCGAGACGGCCGAATGGTACAAGGCGATCGCCGGCGCCAGCGATCTGCCGATCATGATCTACAACAACCCGATCGCCTATGGCGTCGACGTCACGCCCGCCGTCCTCAAGATGCTGGCCGATTGTCAGACCATCGTCGCGGTCAAGGAGGAGACCGGTGACGTGCGCCGCGTCACCGACATGTTCATCGCGCTGGGCAATCGCTTCGATATCTTCTGCGGCGTCGACGACCAGATCGTCGAAAGCATGTCGCTCGGCGCGACCGGCTGGGTCTCGGGCATGACCAATGCTTGGCCGAAGGAATGCGTCGAGATTTTCAACCTGTGCGCGGCCGGCAATTTCGCCAGGGCGCGCGAACTCTACCGTATCATGACGCCGTCCTTCCACCTCGATACGCATGTGAAGCTGGTCCAGTACATCAAGATGGCCGAGCACCTTGTCTACGGCGCGCCTGAATGGACACGGGCGCCGCGATTGCCGCTGGCCGGCGAGGAGCGCGAGCGCGTCATCGCCACCATCAAGGCGACGATCGAAGAGCTCAAGCAGACGCAATCGCGCCGCGCTGCCTGATCCGCGGGGATGTTCGGACCACCACCGGAAATTCCGCGTCGCCGGCCGCGCCTTCGAGGAGGCGCGACCGGCGGATGTACTAGGAACGGATTGCATGCATAAGATTCCCACATTCGG
Source organism: Mesorhizobium helmanticense (assembly GCF_003034915.1). Classification (GTDB taxonomy): domain Bacteria; phylum Pseudomonadota; class Alphaproteobacteria; order Rhizobiales; family Rhizobiaceae; genus Mesorhizobium; species Mesorhizobium helmanticense. The sequence goes on from NZ_PZJX01000018.1 coordinate 195,967, forward strand.
CGCGTCCGACCTGAAGCAGGTCCGCGAGACGGCGCGGCGGCTGGATTCGGCCTGGATCGGCGGCGGCTTTTCCCGCGACGGCGGCTCCGACGTCAAAAGCATCATGTCTCCCTTCGACGGGGAGACGATCAGCGAAGTCGCCTTTGCCAGCGAGAGGCAAGTGGATCTTGCCGTGCAGGCCGCCCGCGCGGCGCTGAAGGCGGACTGGGGTACGATGGGGCACGAAGGACGCGCGGTGTTGATCCGTGCGCTGGCGGACGCGGTCGAAAGAAACTGGCTCGAATTGGCGCTTCTCGAAAGCCTCGATGTCGGCAAGCCGATCCTGCATTCCTACAATGACGATGTGCCGACGACTGTCGGCGTGCTGCGCTGGTATGCCAGCCTGACGGAGACCGCCTATGATCTCAGCCCGGCACGCCGCAAGGGCGTGCTCAGCCAGATCGTGCGCGAGCCGCAAGGCGTCGTCGGCATCGTCCTGCCCTGGAACTACCCGCTGACCACGCTGGCGCTGAAGATCGGCCCGGCGCTGGCCGCCGGCAACACCGTCGTCTGCAAGCCGGCCGACGACACGCCGCTGACCACGCTGCGGCTGGCCGAACTCGCGATCGAAGCGGGGTTCCCGGCCGGCGTCATCAACGTCGTCCCCGGCACTGGGCCGGTCGCCGGAAAGGCGCTGGGGCTGCATGGCGATGTTTCGGCGATCAATTTCACCGGCTCGACCGCCACCGGACGCCGCTTCCTGCACTATTCCGCCGATTCGAACCTGAAGGAAATTTCGCTGGAATGCGGCGGCAAGAATCCCGCCATCATCCTGCCCGACGTCACGTCGCTGGACCGTTTCGCCGACGACATCTCGACCGGCTTCCTGATGAATTCCGGCCAGCTCTGTTCGTCCATATCGAGGGTTCTCGCGCCGCACGCGTTGGAGGGCGATCTCCGCGACATGCTCGTCGCCAAGATGAGGGAATGGCCGATCGGCGATCCCTTCGATCCGGCCACGCGCATCGGGCCGCTGGTCAGCGACGCCCACGCCGCCAAGGTCAATCGCGCCGTCGACATCGAGAAGCAGCGCAACAATGATTTCAGCGTGTCGGCAGCCGAAACCAAAGGCGCATCGCCGCGCCTGGTCGAGCCGGTCGTTTTCTTCAATGTCGCCGAAGGCGCCGATGCTTGGAAAGAAGAGGTGTTCGGCCCGGTTCTCTCCGTCAGGTTCTACGACGATCTCGCCAGCGCCATCCGCAGTGCGAACGATACGCAATATGGCCTCAGCGCCTATGTCTTCGGCGAGAATCCGCGCGCAATTCGCGAGGCGTCCACCACGCTCGACGCGGGTTTCGTGGCGATCAACGCCTTCTGCGAAGGCGATTTCACCACCCCGTTCGGCGGCTTCAAGACATCCGGCTTCGGTGGCAAGGACAAGGGCATCCATTCGCTCGACCAGTATTCGCGGACCAAAAGCATCTGGTGGGCGACATAAAGGCTGGCCGGACGTATTCTTTTGGGCACAAGTGAAGGTAAGTTCGATATGGCATCCAAGGCGTATGACTACATTGTCGTCGGAGCGGGCGCCGCCGGTTCGATCGTCGCCGCCAGGCTAGGCGAGGACAGGAGCGCTCGCGTTCTCGTCCTGGAAGCCGGCCCGAGCGACAACTCCATCTATGTGCGCATGCCGGCTGCCATGTCCTACCCGCTGACCGACCGGCGCCGGACATGGAGCTTCGAGACGGGACCTGAAGAGGCGCTCGGCGGGCGCATGATCACGCATGTCAGGGGCAAGATGCTGGGCGGTTCCGGCTCGCTCAACGGCATGGTCTATGTGCGCGGCAATCCGCGCGACTTCGATGCGTGGGCCAAGGACGGCCTGCCGGGCTGGTCCTTCGCCCACTGCCTGCCTTACTTCAAGCGGCTGGAGACCTACGACAAGGGCGCCAACACCTATCGCGGCGGCGATGGGCCGATCGCGATCACCACGTTGAAAGGCGATCTGCCGGTCTTCGAGGCGTTTCTCGAGGCTGGCCAGCAGGCGGGCCATCCGCTCAATCCCGACTACAATGCCTACCGTCAGGAAGGCGTCCATATCTACCAGGCGAATATCGACAGGGGCGTGCGGGCCAGCGGCGGCAGGGCCTATCTCAGGCCCGCGCTGCGCAAGGGCAATGTCGACCTCAAGCTGGACGCATTGGTGCACCGGATCGACTTCGACGGCAAGCGCGCGGTCGGCGTGACCTATGAGGTTGACGGCGCGATCCACACCGTCGAGGCCGGACGCGAGGTGGTGCTGTGCGGCGGCGCCTTCAACTCGCCGCAGATTCTGCTTCTGTCCGGCGTCGGTCCCTCCGAGGAGTTGCGCGCACTCGGCGTCAAGCCGGTTGCGGATGTGCCGGGCGTGGGCAAGGGCCTCGTCGACCACGTCGCCGTTTCAGTGCGCTACAGGGCGTCGCGCCAGGGCGTCTCCCCGGCCATGGACCTGAACATGTTCAAGATGGGCCTGATCGGGGCGCGATGGCTGTTCCTGCGCTCCGGCCTCGGCGTGACCAATCTCTGGGAAGTCGGCACATTCTTCAGGAGCAGCGCGGCCGCCGACTATGCCAACATCCAGCACGAGTTTTTGCCGATGCTCGGCGAACTGATGCATGGCAAGGTCAATATCGAAGAAGGGTTCCAATACCAGACTTGCCTGATGCGGCCGAAGAGCCGGGGCGCCGTCACGTTGAAATCGGCCGATCCGCGCTCCCATCCCTCCATCGTTTCCAACTACCTCGCCCATCCGCAGGACCAGCGGGATCTGATCGACGGCGTGCGCCACACCGACGAGATCATCCAGCAGCGCGCCTGGGACGACATGCGCGGGCAAGCCCTGACGCCGGGGCTGAGGACGATGCCCGATGCCGAAGTGCTTGCCTGGCTAAAGGAGAATCTCGGCACGCAATACCACCCTTGCTCGACATGCCGGATGGGCGTCGACGACATGTCGGTCGTCGATGCCGACGGCAAGGTGCATGAGACCGAGGGGCTGCGTGTCATCGATGCGTCGGTCATGCCGCGCATCACCAGCGGCAATTTGCACTGCCCGACCATGATGATTGCGGAAAAGCTTGTCGACCGTGTGCGCGGGCGCGAACCACTGCCGCCACAGATCGTCGACTACGCGGATCGGCATTGATGTATGTCGCCCAAAAGTGTGCAGCGGTTTTGGGATCACATGCATGACAAAGGCTGACCAAGGATCTCGATTGGAAGGCTGGATTGGATCGGAATGAAATATTGGATACGATCGCCCGATAAATAGAGCGATTCTGGAAATGCCTGCCATGTCGACTTCGCCCAAGCCTCTGTTGCAGCGCCAGACCGTCACCGCGATGGTCGCGGAATATATCGCCGCCAAGATCATCGGCGGCGACTATCCGGGCGGCCATCAGATCCGCCAGGAGGCGATAGCGGCCGAGCTGGGGGTCAGCCGCATTCCCGTGCGCGAGGCGCTGCTGCAATTGGAAGCGGAAGGTCTTGTCGTCATCAGGACGCATCGCGGCGCGGTCGTCTCCGATCTGTCGGCCGACGATGCGATCGACCTTTTCGATGCACGGCTTCTGCTGGAGCCCTTCCTCGTCAAGAAGGCCATCGCGCGCATGTCCAACCAGGATATCGCCAATGCCGAGCGCGCTCTTCAGGATTACGAGGCTGCTATTGCCAGGGGCGATCCGAAGGAACTCAGCCGTCTCAACTGGGCCTTCCACACGGCGCTGCTCGAGCCCTCCATGCGGCCGCGTTCGATGGCGGTGCTGCAAACGCTCTACAGTTCGGCGGATCGCTATCTGCGCCTGCAGATCGAACCGCTGAAGGCCCAGACCAAGGCGCTGCAGGAACATCGCGACATCTTCGAGGCCTATCGCCTGCGTGACGCGGTCGAAACGTCGAGGCTGCTCAAGAAGCATGTCGCCGACGCCGCGGAAGAGATCGTCAGCCAGCTCAAGCGGGGCGAGGCAGCCGGCTGATCCTGTCCCGGATTTTTCGATTCCGGCCCGTTCGCAGGTCCCTATTCGCCGTGCAGAGTGCTGCCGCTTTGGCGGTCGAAGACATAGATATCCTGCGGCTCGACAAAGAGCGGAAGTTCGCTTCCTCGTCGTAGCGAACCATCGGGTGGTACGCGCGCGACCGCCTTTGTGCCCGCGATGGTGAAGTGAACGAGCGTATCCATTCCAAGCGGTTCGACGAGTTCCGCGGTGGCGTTGATCCTGCTTCCGGATCGGCCGTCTTTTGGGCCGGGCGAAAGATGTTCGGGCCGGATGCCGAGGTCGACAACCTGTCCCGTCACATCGGCGAACCTGGAGACGTCGCTCGGCAGTTCGAGGCGCGCACCATCGGACAGGACGCCGCTGAATTGATTTTCGTTTCGTTCGAGCGTCGCGCTGAGGAAATTCATGCCCGGCGATCCGATGAATCCAGCCACGAACTTGGTCGCGGGTCTCAGATATAGCTCCTGAGGCGGCGCGATCTGCTCGATCCTTCCGGCATTCATTACCACGACCCGGTCGGCAAGCGTCATCGCCTCGATCTGATCATGCGTGACATAGACGGTTGTGGTCGGCACCGCTTCGTGGATCTGCTTGATCTCGGCGCGCATCTGGACGCGGAGTTTGGCGTCGAGATTCGAAAGCGGTTCGTCGAAAAGAAAGACCGCCGGATTCCTGATCATCGCGCGTCCCATGGCAACGCGCTGGCGCTGTCCGCCAGAGAGTTGCCTTGGTTTGCGTTTGAGCAGGTGCTCGATGTCCAGGATCCGCGCGGTCTCGGCCAGCCGCGTCTGGACTTCGCCACGCGGCGTCTTCTTCAAACGCAACCCGAACGTGATGTTGTCCTCGACCGAGAGATGCGGGTAGAGCGCGTAATTCTGGAAAACCATGGCGATGTCGCGTTCTCCCGGCAACAGGTCGTTGACACGCCGCTCGCCGATCTTGATCTCGCCATCCGTTATCGTCTCCAGCCCCGCGATCATGCGCAGCGTGGTGGACTTTCCGCAGCCGGAAGGGCCGACCAGGACCACGAATTCGTGATCCTTGATCGAGAGATCGATCCCGTGAACGGTTTGAACGCCTCCATAGGCTTTCACGACTTTGTTCAGCTCGATGGCTGTCATCGGACCCTCCGGTGCCGGATCTCAGGGCTATCTATCGCGGACGAGGACGTTGTCGCTCGCGAGCCAGAACGGCGCGAAATAAAGCGGTGTCGAGGAAAGCGGCAGGATGTCCGGCCGCAGGTCCACGCCGAGCTTGTCCTTCATGAAGTCGCGACGCGCCGCCATGCGCTTGAAGACCGCCGGATGTTTGGTCTCCAGCTCGGCCCGAAGCGCGTCATCGGCAAGGACAACCGCGTCCTCGCAGTTTAGCGCCCAGCCATCGGCGATCGGCGTCGGGATGATATCGACCTGGAAATGCTTGCCCGAGCGGATACGATCCCCGGATCCTGGCCGGATCGGGCTGTGCGTCCATTCCTCGTAGCCGCCGAGATGGCCCGGGTTGAGCGCCGGCTTCAGCTTCGCTTTCGCGAGCGTCGATGTCACGGCCTCATGGATGGCGCCGCCCTCGACACCGATTGCGGCCGTCTCGTACCAGGAGATCAAGCCCTGGAAGTAGCCTTTGGCAATTGCGAGAAATTCGTCATTGGCACGATCGAGAAGGCCTGCCCGCGAGGAAAGACCGCCCCAGTGTCCGATCGCGGTCGTCACGCCATCGCCCCGCCCAAGCTTGCGGCCCGTTGCGCTCCGCAGGCCGATCACCGGCTCGCCCTTGCTGGCTGACGCGAACATGGTGTGGACGTTCAGTGGGTCTCCGGCATAGCCCATGCGCGAAACGGCGTCGAACTCGCTGTCGCCCTCCCGCACTCCCGAAACAATCCGCCACATTGCCGACGAGCTGCGCAATGCAGCCCACTCGAACGCTGCGATCTGATCGGCATCGATGGTGACGGCGATGCCGTTTTCAGGATGCATCAGAACATGGGTCGCGTCCCGCAATCCGCCGGAAGCGCCGACCGCCCGCTGGAATGCCTGCACGTAGACTGCGGGAACGAAATAGGCGGTTTCGACAGCGTCGTCCTCGAATGGTTCGAGATATTTCCAGCCCACCAGCCCTACGGTGTCGCCTGCCTTTATTCCAGCATCGCCGAGACGGTCGGAGAAGCGAGGGAAGCGAGAGCGATCCTGCGCCATCAGGCTCAATGTCTGGGCCAGAAGCACGCTCATCCCGGGCAGACGCGCCAGCGGCGCGTAGCTCTCGCACTCGTTGCCCGTGACAAGCACGCGCTTGTTGTTTGGCCCAAGCAGGAGGAAGGCTTCCTCGAAGCGCGGCTCGAAACCGCTCAGGAAAGCGATGTTGCCGAAATGCTCCCGGTCCGCATAGATCGCCAGCCAGTCGCATCCTGCCCTGTCGTAAGCAGCGCGGGCGCGCGCATCATATGTCTCAACGGGAATGTCCGGCTTTTCGCCGGGGGAACCGAAGTCCGGCAACCGAACGGATGTGAGGGAAATGGTCATTGGGGGTCCTTTTGTTCGTGTCGGTGCAACAGCAGTGAAAATCGACTGCGAGGGAGATCAATCGCCGTAGATCCGGGCCTGCGCGTCCCAGGCAAAATCCTTGTCGAGAGGGTAGGTTGGACGCGGCAAGACGTTCCATTGGAGCCGCGTCATGTCCAGTTGCGAGGTGCCGTCGCTCAGCAAGAGGATATGCCGGGCTGAGATGTCCTCGAGTTGCGGGTGGAGATAGCCGAGCTTGACGACATACGCCTTGTGCATGGTCGGGTCGATGTCCATTGCCAGGAAATGGTGGGGCGTGGTTATGCCAATGGCATTGGCGTGGAATGTTGCAATGACATTGCCGCTGCGAACCTTCGCCCACGCGCCTTCCCTGGACCGGTATGGCTGGAACCCCGGCAGCACCAGTTCTTCTCCGCATGCCTCGACGAGCACGTTTACGCGATATGCCGTCTTCGGGCGGGAAAGGTGCTCGCTTCCCAGTTCGATCTCGACAGTCGAGCCGACCCCGGCCTGGACAAGCCTGCGCACGGTTTCGGGAGCCGTAATGCCGGCGATGACAATATCGCGGACCTGCTCATCTTCAAGCGCTGCCTGCAATACAAGGGTCAGGTCTCCGGCCGCGCCCGCCGTCGTGTTGTCTCCGGAATCGGATACGAAAACGGGACGCTCCGCGCATTCGACCGCGAGCCGCAGCCCGTGGCGAACCTCCGCGGTCTCCATCTTGAGATTGAAATCGGCGCGTCTGGCCCATATCGCCTGCGCCAACCGTGTCGCCTGCGCACGCGCGACCTCGGCATCGCCATCGCTTACCGCAATCGCCGATACGGCGGTCCACGGCCGGTCGTTCCACGCGAACCCGACAAGGATGTTTGCTTCCATCATGCCCGGCACGCTGTCGTATTCCGGCAGCGCGCCGTAAAGGCTTTTCGCGGGCTCCAGTGCCGTGACCGCGGTTTCGCCAGGGACGAGGATGGGCAGGCTGACGACCGATTTCTTGGGCGTGATGCCGGTTCGAATGACTCGGATAAGCTGGTCTGCCGTCCGGTACCCCGTCTGCCTGTCGTCACGATGTGGCGCGGTGCGCAGAACGCTGATCACCGTTGCTGCGTCGAGAAGCTCCGGGGTCATGTCGCCATGCAGATCAAGCGACAGTCCGATCGGCACATCAGGCCCAAGGGCATTCCTGACGGCACGGATGAAATCGGTATCTGCGTCGACGTCCAGCCCCTGGACTTCCAACGCGCCATGATTGGCAATCAGCATCCCATCGAACGGACCGTGTTCGTCGATGAGCGCGAGCGTCCTGTCCTTGACCTCTCGGTATGCCGACAATTCGAGCGGGCCGCCGGGCAATGCGGTGGCCCAGTACAGTGGGACCGCCTCGACGTCGCCATCTTCCGCCATGCGCGCCAGCATGCCTCGGACCATCCAGACATCGCCTTCGGACATCTCCTTGCCGGTGTAGTGTTGTATCGCGTCCCATGTGGTCGGGACCGGGGAGGCGAGCATGATCTCGATGGAGAGGCCGACAATAGCTATGCGCATTCTCTGACTTTCGAACTGACCTGAGCTGAATTCACGGAAGAACGTGAGGGGAATCGAGACCGGTGACACCATCGAGCGCGAGCGCGACGCCGCCGAGAAACGGGCTGACGGTCGACAGTTGCGAGAAAATGACCTTGGTCTGAACCGACATCGAAGGATGCGCCAGTCGTTGCAGGGCCCGTTCGACCGCCGGCCGCAGGTAAGGCTCGGCGCTCGCCATATCGCCGCCGAGGCAAACCAGCGGCGGATTGAAGATGTTCACGAGACTGGAAATCGCCGAACCGAGGACGGCGCCGGCATTGTCGAGCACGCCGACAACCACCTCGTCTTTGGCGTCGGCGCGCTCCATAATGTCCTTGAACGAGGTGGGCCGATTGCCGGTCAGCCTGCCGATCTCCTCTGCCAGCCCGGGCTCGGAAAGGTAAGGCGAGAGGCAACCCGAGGCGCCGCACGAACAATAGCGGCCCTGCGGGACAACCTTGATGTGCCCCAGTTCGCCTGCCAGTCCGCTGGCGCCGCGGTAGATGTCGCCGTCGAGGAACAAGGCGCCGCCGACACCCGAGCCTGAAAACAGGTAGATGAAATCCTTGATGTCGATGCATTCGCCGAACATGTATTCCGCCATCGCGGCGGCCTTGCCGTCATTGCCCGCGAAAACGGGCGCATCGAGTGCCTCGGAGAACATGTCCACCACCGGGACACCGCGCCATCCAAGGACGGGTGCGTGAAGCAGCATGCCTTCGTCGGTGAGGAGACCCGGAAGCGAAATGCCGACACCGAGCGTGTCGCCGGCGCGGCCGCATTCACCGACGATTTCCTTGACTCCCCGGCCGACGAGATCGGCGACCCCGTCCAGCTTCCCGTCGAAGGCCTGGGCCCTGGAGCACAGGGGGATTCCGTCGAGCGCGGCAGCGACATAGCCGATCGTGTCCGCCTCGATCTGGACGCCGACGATCAGGCCGCTTTCAGGAGAAATGGTAAGACCTTCCATAGGGCGGCCAGGTTTGTTGCTGGTCGCTACCGGATTGCGTTCGACCAGGCCCAACTCGCTGAATTGATTGATAATTGAGGAAACGACCGACTTGTCGATGCCAGTCCTTGCGACGATGTCGCGCTGCGAAACGTTGGGCTCGATGCGGATCCTGTGAAAGATCGCATTGGCATTGAAATGCCTGATGTACGACTTGCTCAAGCCTCGCTCCGATATTTTTCTTGTTATGAGAATAATTGATACGAGGAGATCAGCCGCATTGTCAATCGCCGGGTAGGCTACGAATTCATCGTTTTAAAAAAAGTGCTTAAAAACAAGGTGTTAATCGGAAATGCAGGTCGATCGCATTCGACGAGGCGGATATTTTACGCGCAATCTGTTGACGCCTGTCGATTTTTGGGGGTAGGTTTTTCTTGTTTGAAGAATATATGCCGGGGACACCAACGCCCGGCTCAACAGAGGGTAGAACAATGCGTAACTTGAAATGGTTTGGCGTGGCGCTTGGCGTGCTCGCCGGCGCATCAGCGGCCAGGGCCGACGGCCCGAAGGAGCTTTGGCATTACTATGCGGCCGGGTCTGAAAAGGCCGGTATCGAAGCCCTGATCGCTTTCGCCAACAAACAGAATCCCGACAACCAGATCGTCGGCAAGGTGATCCCGGGCAACGCGGTTGAAATGCGTCGCCAATTGCAGACCGCGTTCATGGGAAACACGCCACCGGCCGCATATCAGAGCTCGATGGCCTTCGAGCTCAAGACCTTCGTCGACAGCGGCAAGCTGCATGATCTTTCGGAGACCTGGGCGAAAATCAAGGGCGACGAGATCTTTCCGGAGGGGGTGCAGCGCGTCGTCAAGGTCGACGGCAAGCCCTATGGCATTCCCTATGATTTGTCGCTGATCAACAACATATTCTACAGCAAGGCGATCTTCGAAAAGGCCGGGCTTCAGCCTCCCAAGGACTATGAGGGCCTGGTCGCCGTTTGCGACAAGCTGCGCGCGGCCGGCGTCGAGCCCTTGGGCAATGCAGGAGGTCCGTTCTGGAGCCTGTATAATTTCTACGCGCCGCTCGTCTCCACCGTCGGCACCGAGGGCTACTACAAGATCGCGAGCGGTGAATTGGGCTTCGATAGCCCGGAATTCCGCAAGGGCCTCGAGCTTTATCGCGATACCATGGTCAAGTGCTACGCCAAGAACTGGAGCGGCAAGACCTGGACCCAGACGGCCGACGATGTCGTCAACGGCAATACCGGGATGTTCATGATGGGCGCCTGGGCGGCGGCCTATTTCAAACAGGCGGGTTTCGCACCCGTCGAGAAGTTTGACGTGTTTCCAGCACCGGGCACGGAGGGCAAGGCTATATTCCAGATGGATGCCTTTGCCGTGCCGGAAGGCCCGGCCGACACGCTCGAAACAGCCGAGAAATTCGTCATCTCGGCGGCGTCGGCCGAAGGCCAGGCGACCTTTGCGGTTCCGAAAGGCTCGCTCGCGCCAAACGTGACCGTCGATCCGTCGATCTATGATGCCGTCGGCGCCAAATTCGCCAGGCAGCTGGCGGATGCGTCGAAGGCCAACGCGGTGCTGCCGAACCTGTTCTTCCTGCTGCCGACGAAGGTCGGCACCGAGCTTGGCGTCCAGCTCGAGAAATTCGCGATCGACCCTTCCGATGCAAATGAGAACGAGTTGATCTCGACGCTTGAGAGCCTCCGCCAGGAAGCCCAGGCGGAGGGCGCTTACCTGAAGTGGTGATCCCGAGGCCGGGCCGACGGATGTCGGCCCGGCTTCCTCCTTGATCGCGCGACCGAAGGCATCAGCTCACAAGAGACAATTCGACATGCCCAACTTCCAACTCATGCGCCGGAAGTTCCAGACCGCAGGGATGACGCACGCAATCTTTCTGTCGCTTCCCATAACCCTCTTTGCGGTCTTCTATGTCTATCCCATCGTCTCCACATTCAATTTGTCGCTTCACAGTTGGGATGGTTTCTCGCCCACGCCGAAATATGTCGGACTGCGGAACTACGTCGTGCTGCTTAACCAGTCGCGCTTCTACCACGCTGTCCTGAACAACATTTCCTGGCTCGTCTTCCTGCTGCTTGGACCGACAAGCCTCGGCCTGCTCCTGGCGGCTCTGCTCGACAGGGGGATGAAAGGCGAGTCGGTTTTCCGGGTCGTCTTCTTCCTGCCTTTCACCATCCCGGCCGTTGCCGTGGCTGCGATCTGGCGCTGGATGTATGAGCCGACCAGCGGTCTGCTGACGACGATCCTCCAGTCGGTCGGGCTGGGCGGCCTGGCCCAGAACTGGCTGGGCGACCCGTCAATCGTCAATTTCGCGCTCATGGGGTCGATGCTGTGGTGGACGACCGGTTTCGCCTTCCTGGTATTCTTCGCGGGCCTCCGCAATATCCCGGTGGAATACATAGAAGCCGCAAGGATCGAGGGGGCGACGCCCTGGCAGGTGTTCTGGAAGGTCAGCTTCCCGCTTTTGTGGCCCTCGACGATCGTCGTCCTCGGCATGGCGGCGGTCGACGCGATGCGCTTGTTCGACATCGTCTGGGCGATGACCAATGGCGGCCCCGCATACGCATCCGAGGTGCTCGCCACGCAGATGTACGATACTGCCTTCGGCAGGTTCGAAATGGGCCGCGCCAGTGCGATCTCCGTCTACCTGCTCGTGATCGCCGGCCTCATCATCATGCCTTACATCCACCAACTGGCAAAACGCGTCCAGGACGCCGAGGCGGAATAGGATGAACACAGCGGTTGCCAGGCGCACGGCGCTACCTTTTTCGATCCTGGTGGTGGCAGCGGTGATATTTGCCGCGCCCTTGGTCGTCGCGTTCCTGACGTCGCTCAAATCGCCATCCGAAATAACGCGGGTGATCGCGTTGCCGAACGAGCTCTACTTCCAGAACTACGCCATCGCTTACGATCGGATGGGGCGAAGCTTCCTGAACTCGATTGCGATCACGGTGCCATCGGTGATCTTCTCGCTGCTGGTCGGCGCGATTTCCGGCTATCCGCTTGCCTATATGCGCGGAGCGGGCGGACGCGTGGTCTATTTCTTCCTGCTGACGGGCATGCTCGTGCCGTTCCAGATCGTCCAGATTCCGCTGTTCTTTCTGATCAGGTCGCTCGGCCTCTACGACAGCATTCCCGGCATGTGGCTGGTGCACACCGCCTACAGCGTTCCCTTCTGCACTTTTTTCATGCGCAATTTCTTCGCCTCGGTGCCGAGGTCGATGTATGAGGCGGCGTTGATCGACGGTTGCACTCCGGCAGGTTATTTCTGGCGGCTTCTGCTTCCGGCATCGGGATCTGGTCTCGCCGCGCTTGCGATCATCCAGAGCCGCGCCATCTGGAACGACCTGCTCTTCGCCATCACCCTGACGACGAGTGACAAAGCGACGCCTGTTACGGCGACGATAGCCGGCTTCGCCAGCAGTCTGCAGGTCGAGTACGGTCCGCTGATGGCGGCCACGCTTATCTCGCTTCTTCCGGTAATGGTTACCTATCTGCTCTTCCAAAAGGCATTTGTGCGCGGCCTGCTTGGCGGAGCCGGGAAATAATCCAGGTCGATCTGGATCGCGACCGTCTGAACGGCGACACAATCCGAATTTCGGGCTCGCCATATTGGCGACCGGCTTTTTCGCACTCGCATGAAACGTTGAGCGTCAGCCACTGCCACAACGGCGCTCGTAGCCTTGAGCGGGCCGGCGGCCAAGGCGGTCGATATCTCGATCCGCCATGAAATCTTCAAAAGGAAATCCAGAGCCATGCCCAAGTGGCAGGACGATTTCGTTTGACTCCGATGATTATTGTATCCAATATCCTGTAAAGCAAGGTTGTCGAAACTGCCATCAAAAAAAGGGGAACTCATCATGACGCGCAAAGCAGGAGACGAAGCCAATTCGAGCTTGTTAACATCGTCGATCAGCAGGCGGGCCGCTCTCGCCGGAATGGCCGGCCTGGGAGCGGGGGCGTTCCTGTTGAGACTGTCCTCGCTGCCGGCGCAGGCGGCTGCCGGGGGCGAACTCCAGGTCATGGCCTGGGAAGGTTACGACCTGACCAGCGAGCTTGCCGACTGGCGCAAGACGAATGGCGTGACGGTGGAGGCCACGTCGATCGCCAATCAGGATGACGTGCAGGCAAAGTTCGTCGCCGGCAACCCGCCGCCCATCGATCTGGCCGAATACAACCAGGCCTATGCGGATCTCTACATAAGGGAAATGAAGATCGTAACTCCGATCGATGTCTCGAAAGTGCCGAACTACAGCGCCGACAATCTCTTCAGCCAGTTCTACGACCAGCCGACCTGGTTCGCCGACGGGCAGCATTGGGGATCGCCCTATATCTGGGGCTTCAACACCATCCTGTTCAACGCCGACAAGCTGGCCAAGCCGGCATCCTACGCCGACCTGCTCGATCCTTCGCTGAAGGGCAAGATCGCCATCATGGACGACACGGTGAGCTCCTGGCCGGTCGCCGCGCGTGTCGCCGGCCTTGGCGAGAAATATCCGCTGCTGACCAAGGACGAACTTGGCAAGGCTTTCGCGGAATTCTCCAAATACCGCGATCAGGCCCGCGTCATCGCCCTCAACCAGGGCGAGCTTGTCAACCTCATGGTTTCCGGCGAGGTCGTTGCGGCACTTTGCGCCGATCCCTCGATCATCACGCAGACCGACCAGCAGAACATGAAGATCGAGATGGCCATGCCGAAGGAAGGCCCGGTCCTGTGGGTGGATGCCTGGTTCATCCCGATTTCGGCGGACAATGTCGAGGCGGCTCATGCCTTCATCAACCAGTCGCTTGACCCAGCGGTGCAGGCCAAGGTCGCCATGGCCGTGGTTCAGGCGCCGGTCTCCAAAAAGGCAGTCGCATTGCTCGACGAAAAATCGCGCAACCGCATCGACTACAATGCCATCGACAGCATCTTCGCCGCCGGCCTGCCCGGCATTCCGCCGCGGGCATCCGACACCCATGCCACCTATGACGACTGGATCGCGGCGTGGCAGGAATTCAAGGCAGGGATGTAGACTTCCCTCGTTGCAACAGGCTGAATTGAGAATTGGCTATCGGCGTCCTTGCCGATAGCGCGTTTGTCCGTGGGAATGTTCATGAAGGCACCGCGCTCTAGCATGGGCGGCTTGCTGGCCGCGCCGGCCGTTCTGTACATGGTCGTGTTTTTCGTCGTGCCGAGCCTGATCCTGTTCGTCTACAGTTTCTGGACGGCGGCCTCGTACAGGATCGTGCCGGACTTCGTGTTTTCGAACTATCTGAATTCGCTGATGTCGCCATTGTTCTGGACGGTGACGATCAACGCCATCCTGATCGGGCTGGTCACGGCATCGGTCACGCTGGTGCTGGCGATTCCCGTGGGCTACTACCTCGTCTATGTCAGCCGCTCGCAGGTCATCCTCTACCTTATCCTGATCACCTGGTTCTCCAGCTACCTTGTCCGCATCTATGCCTGGCGCACCTTGCTTGGCACCAGCGGCGTCCTCAACACCATTTTGATCCAGGCCGGCATCGTCGACACGCCGGTCGGGGTGTTCCTGTTCAGCCGCTTTGCGGTCGCCATCACGCTGATCCACATCTACTTGCCGTTCTGCATCCTTCTGGTTGTGTCCTCGCTCAGCGAGATCAAGAAGGATCTTGTCGACGCCGCGCGCGATCTCGGCGCCTCTCCGCTCGGCGCCTTCTTCCGCGTCATCGCGCCCAACGCCGCCAACGGCCTGGTCGGCGCCTTCATGCTGACCTTCGTCATGGTTGCGGGCGACTATGTCACGCCGCAGATGCTTGGCGGATCGTCGGGACAGACGACGGGACTGCTGATCGCCGATCAGTTCCGCAAGACCGGCAACTGGCCGCTGGGTGCCGCCCAGGCCTTCCTGATGTTCCTGGTGTCGATCGTCATCTACCTCTCGGTGATGGGGCTTGGGCGCGCAACGGGCCTGGTCGTCAAGCGCCGGCCGGCCAGAAAAGCGGGGGGCTGACGCGATGCTGCTCAAATTGGTGGTCTGGTCGATCCTGGCGTTCCTGTTGATGCCGCTGGTGATCATCGTTCTGTTCTCTTTCCACGCGAGCCCTTCGCTGTCGTTTCCCTTTGCCGGCTTCAGCCTGCGCTGGTACGCCGAGGTGCTCGGCAATGCCCAGCTCGGTTCGGCCCTGGTCAAGAGCCTCACCGTCGCCGGCTTCACCGCATTGATCACGCTGATCCTCGGGACTGCCGCCTCGCTTGCCTGGCTTCGCCTGGGGCATCGCGGCCGCGTCCTGCTGGAGGTGCTGTGCCTGACGCCGATCGCACTGCCCGGCCTCTTTGTCGGCGTCTCGCTTCTGGTGCTGTTCGCGCAGGCCCGCGTCCAGCTCTCGACGGTCACCATCGTCATCTCGCATGTGGTGCTGGCCCTGCCCATCCTGATCGTGGCGATGCGCGCCAGGCTTGCTCTGTTCGATCCATCGCTGGAGGAGGCATCGCGCGACCTCGGCGCCAGTCAGATGCAGACCTTCGGCAAGGTGACGCTGCCGCTGATCGCGCCGACATTGATCGCCTCGGCCATATTGGCCTTTGCCGTGTCTTTCGACGAATTCGTCGTGACCTCCTTCGTCGCCGGCACCGAGACGACCTTGCCCATGTATATCTGGTCGATGATGCGCCGCACCGTGACGCCGCTCATCAATGCCATCTCCACTCTCGCTCTGGTGTTCTCCATCGCCATCCTCTTCGCTGCCTGGCTCATCGGCCATCTGCGCAGAAGATCGGCCGTCGCCAGCCGCACCGTGTCATAAGGACCGACAGGCATGACAATCCGCCCGCCCGTGATCGAGATCACCGCGGCCCAGAAAATGTTCGGCTCCTTCCAGGCGCTGAGCGACATAGACCTGTCCATCGAACAGGGCGAGATCGTAACCTTGCTCGGCCCCAGCGGTTGCGGCAAGACAACCCTGATGCGGCTCATAGCCGGTTTCGAGGCGGTGACCGCCGGTTCCATCAAGATCGATGGCCGGGATTGTGCCGGCCAACCTCCCGAGCGGCGGCCGGTAAACATGGTCTTCCAGCGCTATGCGCTTTTCCCGCATCTCGATGTGTTCGAGAACGTCGCCTTCGGCCTCAAGGTCAAGGGCACGCCCAAGGCGGAAATCCGCGAGCGGGTTCAGCGCATGCTGCACATCGTTCAGCTCGACAGCTTCGCCAACCGCTATATCAACGAGTTGAGCGGCGGCCAGAGCCAGCGCGTGGCGCTCGCCCGTGCGCTGGTCAATGGCCCGAAAGTCCTGCTGCTCGACGAGCCGCTCGCCGCGCTCGATCTGAAGATCCGTCAGCACATGCTGGTCGAGATGAAGCGCATTCATGCCCAGACCGGCGCCACCTTCGTCTACGTCACGCACGACCAGGACGAGGCGATGATCCTGTCGGATCGCGTCGTTCTCATGGAGAAGGGCCGCATCGTGCAGATCGACCGGCCCGAATCCATGTACGCGGCGCCGAAATCGCTGTTCGCCGCCAAATTCCTTGGCGAGACCAATTTGTTCGAGGCGGCAGTGGCAGGCGATGACGCTTCCGCCAGGACGGCCGTCACCGGATCGGGTCTACGCTTTCACAGCTCCATCGTTCCAGCCGGAGAATTGCGCGGCAAGGTGATCGTCTCGATTCGACCGGAATCCTTCCGCTTCAACCGGGACAATGACACCACGCAATCGGCGATCGGGCAGGTCGAGGATGTCATCTTCATAGGCAGCAGGTCGTTCTACACCATCCGTCTCGCTGATGGTGTCCGCGTTCGTGTCCAGGTTCAGCGCAGCACGCGCACAAGCCTGCCGAAACCGGGTGAGAATACGGAAATTTTCTGGGACTCCGACAACGTCGTCATCCTTCCGCAATCCTGAACGACCTTTCCCCGTCAGCGCTCCAGGCAAATGGCGACGCCAAGCCCGCCGCCGATGCAGAGTGAAGCGAGGCCGCGCTTTGCGCCGCGCTTGCGCATTTCGTGCAGCAGCGTGACGACGATGCGGCAGCCGGAGCCGGCCAGCGGATGGCCGAGCGCGATCGCGCCGCCATTGACGTTGATCAGGCCGCTGTCCCAGCCCATCTCGCGATCGACCGCAATGGCCTGCGCGGCAAAGGCCTCGTTGATTTCGAGCAGGTCGAGGTCGGATGCCGTCCAGCCGGCCTTGTCCAGCGCCTTGCGCGAGGCCGCCACCGGCCCTAGCCCCATCTCCATCGGCTCGACGCCGGCCGAGGCGTAGGCGGCGATGCGCGCCAGCGGCGTCAGGCCGAGCTCGTTCATGCGCTTTTCCGAGACCACCATCACCGCCGCGGCGCCATCGTTGAGCCCGGACGAATTGCCGGCCGTGATGGTGCCGTCCGGGTCGAAGACCGGCCGCAAACGGGACAGGGTTTCCAGCGCCGAGTTGGGATTGGGATGCTCGTCGGTTGCGATGACAAGGTCCCCGCGCTTCGCTGAGACCGTGACCGGCACGACCTCGCCGGCGAAGCGCTCGGCGGCGATCGCCGTGGCCGCTTTTTCCTGCGAGGCCAGCGCGAAGCGGTCCTGCTCGTCGCGTGTGACCTGATAGCGCCGCGCCAGGCCTTCCGCCGTCACCCCCATATGCACCTGGTTGGGTGCATCCCACAGGCCGTCGACGATCATCGAATCCTTGATCTCGTGGTCGCCCATCCTGACGCCGCGGCGCGCGCCGTAGATCAGATGCGGTGCTTCCGTCATCGAGTCCTGGCCGCCGGCAATGACGATGTCGGCATCGCCGCAGCGTATCGCTTGCGCGGCAAGATGGATCGACTTCTGCCCCGCGCCGCAGACCTTGTTGACGGTCATCGCCGGCACGCCGACCGGAATGCCGGCCTTCAGCGCCGCCTGCCGGGCAGGGTTTTGTCCCGCGCCTCCGGTCAGCACCTGGCCCATGATGACTTCGCCGATCGCGTCGCCTTCGATGCCGGTCTCTTGCAGCAGCGAGCCGATCACCGCGGCGCCGAGGTCGGCGGCAGCGATGCCGGCGAAGGCGCCGTTGAGCTTGCCGATCGGCGTGCGTCTGGCGGCAACAATGAACACATCCTGCATGCGCTTCCGGCTCCCTTGCCAAGACGAACTAGCCCATCCGGGCTTCTTGACATTCTGGTTATAACCAATATTCTAGCTGGTGTCGGGTGCACAGCCAAGAGCGAAAACGCCAAACGAATTTCCGGGAGGACCAGAATGACATCCAGCGTGCTTTGGACGCCGGCTTCGGCCGCGTTCAAAAACTGCGGCCTTGCGCGTTTCGCTGCTGAAAACGGCTTCGATCCGCATGACTACGAGTCGCTGCATCGCTGGTCGATTGGCGAAAAGGGCGCCTTCTGGCGCGCCGTCTGGGAGTTTGCCGGTGTCATCGGCGATCCGGGCGCGATTGCGTTCCGCGCCGATCCGTCGGCGCCGATGACCGGCAGTGCCTTCTTTCCCGAGGCCAGCCTCAACCTTGCCGAGAATCTGCTGCGCGGCGATGACGACGCACTTGCCATCGTAGAGGCCGACGAAACCGGACATTTCCGCAACTACAGCCGTGGCGAATTGCGGATCATGGTCGCCCGCACCGCGCATGGCCTGAAGGCTGCCGGTGTCGGGCGCGGCGACCGGGTCGGCGGCATCCTGCCGAACCGCATCGAGGCGCTGGCGGCGCTGCTCGCCACGCTGTCCATCGGCGCGGTATGGTCATCCTGCTCGCCGGATTTCGGCGTCTCGGCCATCCTCGACCGGCTCGGCCAGATCGAGCCGAAGGTGCTGTTCGCCACGCCGCGCTACCGCTATGGCGGCGGGGACCACGATATTGCCGGCCGGCTTGGCGAGATCGCCGCCGGCATGCCGGGCCTGACGACGCTGGTGATCTGCGGCGACCAAGCCACGGTGCAGGCTCCGGCCGGCATTTCCTGCATCGGCTTCGACGCATTTGGCAGGGAAGGGGACCTCGCCTTCGAACGCGTGCCGTTCTCGCACCCGGCCTATGTCCTCTACACCTCAGGCACTACGGGCGCCCCAAAGGCCATCGTGCATTCCACCGGCGGTGTCCTGCTCCAGCACGTCAAGGAACATCTGCTGCACGGCGATGTCCGGCCGGGCGACATCATGAGCTGGTACACCAACACCGCCTGGATGATGTATCACTGGCTAATCTCCGGCCTCGCCTGCAATGCGGCGGTCGTGCTGTACGACGGCGCGCCGATCTTGAAATCGCCAGGCGGTCTTGACCCAAGCCCGCTCTGGCGTGTCGCCGAACGGGCTGGCGTCACCCATTTCGGCATCAGCCCGAAATATCTGGCGACGCTCGCCGACGAGCACTACGCGCCTGGCACCAGGCACGATCTGTCGGCATTGCGCTCGCTGCTGTCGGCCGGCGCGCCGGTTTCATCAGGCCAGTTCGACTGGGTCTACGAGAACGTCAAGCGCGACATGATCTTCGCCTCGATCTCCGGCGGCACCGAGATCATTGGCTGCTTCCTGCTTGGTTCGCCGCTGCATCCGGTGCGCAGGGGCCATCTGACCGTCAAGGGGCTCGGACTGGCGGTCGCGGTGATGGACGAGCGCAACGCGCCTGTTGTCGCCACCCAGGGCGATCTCGTCTGCACCGAGCCGTTCCCGTCGATGCCGCTGACCTTCTGGGGCGAGGGCGGCGACGAACGCTACCATGCCACCTATTTTGCCGCGCGCCGCGAAATCTGGACACATGGCGACATCGCCGAGATGACGGTGCATGGCTCGGCCATCGTCCATGGCCGCTCCGACACCACGCTCAAACCCGGCGGTGTCAGGATAGGCACCGCCGAGATCTACGCGGCCTGCGAGAAATTCCCGGAGATCGAGGACTGCCTGGTGTTCGGCGCGCCGATCACCGGCGACGAGGAAATCCTGCTCTGTCTGAAGCTGAAAGAGGGCGGCACACTCACCGCGGATCTCGCCCAGCGCATCCGCAAGCATATCCGCGACCAGGCCTCGCCGCGCCATGTCCCGCATCGCATCCATGCCGTCTCGGCCAT
Organism: Mesorhizobium helmanticense; assembly: GCF_003034915.1. Lineage (GTDB taxonomy): Bacteria > Pseudomonadota > Alphaproteobacteria > Rhizobiales > Rhizobiaceae > Mesorhizobium > Mesorhizobium helmanticense. Next base: position 216,051 of record NZ_PZJX01000018.1, read on the forward strand.
TCCCTACACGCTGAACGGTAAGCGGGTGGAGGGCGCCGCCCGCACGGTCATCGAGGGCAAGGTGGTGAAGAACCTCGGGTCGCTAGCCAACCCGGAGGCGCTTGACGAATACCGGCTCCTCGACCGGAGCCAGGCGGCATGAGCGCGACACGATCACGTGGCGCCATTGCCGGCATCGGCGAGTTGAAACCAACCCGGCGCACCGAAGGACGCACGACGCTGGAGATGATCGCCGAAGTTTCCAGGCTCGCCGTCCTCGATGCCGGGCTAGAGCCCGGTCACATTGACGGGCTGCTGGTCGGGCCGCAGGTCGGCGAGACGCCGCAGCATGTGCCGGCGACCGTTGCCGAATATCTCGGCCTCAAACCCGACATGGCCAATGTCGTCGATCTCGGCGGCGCCTCCGGCGCCGGCATGGTCTGGCGGGCGGCAGCGGCGATCGAGGCCGGCATGTGCGAGGCGGTGCTGTGCGTGCTGGCCAACACCCGCGAGGAAGTGCCGGCCCGTTCGCCCAACCGCAACCCGATCCGCGAATTCGACGTGCCGTTCGGCGCGTCGGGCGCCAACATTTCCTATGCGCTGCTGATGCAGGCGCATATGGCCGAGCATGGCTCGACGCCGCGGGATTTCGCCGCGATCGCCGCCTGGGCGCGCAGCAACGCGCAGCTCAATCCCGATGCAATCTTCTACGGCAAGCCGGCCGATGTCGATGATGTGCTGGCCTCGCCCATGGTCGCCTCGCCCTTGCATCTCCTGGAAATCGTCATGCCGGTCGCCGGCGGCGAGGCAGTCGTCGTCGTCTCGGCCAAGTGCGCGCGGCAATTGGCAAAGCCTGCCGTGCATCTTCTGGGCGCCGGCGAGAAGGTGACGCACCGCGCCGTTTCGCAGGCGCCGAGCCTGACCTCCGGGCCGCTCAAGCCGGCGATGGCGCGCGCTTTCGCGCAGTCGGGCACGCGTGCCGACCAGATGAGCCTTTTGTCGCTCTATGATTGCTACACGATCATGGTGGCGGCGACGATCGAGGATGCCGGCCTCTGCGCTCCAGGGCAGTTCGGGCGCTGGGTCCGCGACCACGATCTCGGTCCCTCCGGCGATGCGCCGCTGAATACCCATGGCGGCCAGCTCGGCTTCGGTCAGCCCGACCTTGCCGGCGGCATGACCCATGTCGTGGAAGCGGTGCGGCAACTGCGCGGCGAGGCGACCGGCCGGCAGATCGCCAACGCCAGACTGGCTCTTGTCACCGGCAATGGCGCGACGATGAGCGAGGCGACGGCGCTGGTGCTGGGAGCCGATCAATGAGCGCCGATCTCGATCTCTTGAAGACGCCGGGACCGACCGTCACCGCGCTGACCGCGCCGTTCTGGCAGGCGGCAGCCGAGGGGCGGCTGCTCATTCAGTCCTGCGAGGCCTGCGGCAAGGCGGTGTTCTATCCCAGGCCGATCTGCCCGCATTGCTGGAGCGACCGCCTCGCCTGGCGCGAGGCTTCCGGCCGCGGTCGGCTGAAGTCTTTCTCGGTCGTGCACAAGCCCGGCCATCCCGGCTGGCTGCCGGCGGCTCCCTATGTCGTCGGCCTTGTCGAGCTCGAGGAAGGCCCGACCATGTTGAGCTTCATCGTGGCCGACGAAGCCGCCTGCGCCGTCGGCCAGCCGCTTGTGCTGGCGCCGACGCGGATCGGCGGCCGCCTGCTGCCCGCTTTCAAACCGTCGGCCGGTGCCGGCTCAACCAGACAACCCAACCATAGAGGGAACACGCCCATGAGCACAGAGACCAAGGACGGCTGGATCGGCGTCATCAAGGGGCGGCCGCAAGTCGGCGCCTTCGCCGAGCGTTCGCGGCGCACGCGGCTGGAGGACATCGAGGCGTTCACCGAAATGACCGGCGACCGCAATCCGCTGCACTACGACAAGGCGCTGGCCGAGGCGTCGGTCTTCGGCAAGCTGATCGTCCAGGGCGGCGTCACCTCGGGCATCCTCAATGCGCTGGTGGCGGAAGACCTTCCCGGCCCGGGCACGGTGTTCCTCGAAGTCGGCTGGAAATTCGTCAAGGCTGTCGGCGTCGACGAAATGATCACCGGCCGCGTCGAGATCAAGGAGGTGCGACCCGACAAGCCGATCTGCAAGATCGAGACCTCGGTGCGCAACGAAGCCGGCGACATCTGCCTGACCGGCACCGCGACGGTGTTCACCGTGCCGCTGGCCAGGGCCTGAGCGACGGGATGGCGCTCTCGCGGGCCATTCCCAGCGCAATGCACGGCATCGACGATGCGCAGCGCTGGAGCGTGCTTGCCTTGCTATGCCTCGCGGTGGTGCTGTCGCTGACCACCTGGTTCTCGGCAACCGCGATCACGCCCGAGCTGAAGGCGGCGTGGCACCTGTCCGGCGCCATCGAGGCCTGGCTGACCAATGGCGTGCAGATCGGCTTCGTCGCCGGCGCGCTGGCGTCGAGCCTGGTCAATCTGCCCGACATCGTCAGGCTGAACCGGCTGATGGCGCTCTCCGCCCTGCTGGCCGCAGCCGCCAATGCCTGCCTGCTGCTGCAGCCGGAGCCGGTCGGCCTGGTCTGCGCCCGCATCCTCACCGGCGTCGCGCTTGCCGGCGTCTATCCGCCCGCCCTGAAGCTTGTTTCGACATGGTTCGTGCGGGGCAGGGGGCTGGCGCTCGGCGCCGTCATCGGCGCGCTGACGCTGGGCTCGTCGCTGCCGCATCTGTTTCGCGCGCTGAGCGGCGCGCTCGACTGGCAATTGGTGGTTATCGCCGCGACCGTGGCGACTATCGTCGGCGCTGCGATATTCTGGTTCTTCGCCGGCGAGGGGCCGTATCCCTTCGGCAAGGCGGTCTTCGATCCCCGTCAGATCGGCGCGGTCTTCCGCGACAGGCCGCTGGTCCTCGTCAACATCGGCTATCTCGGCCATATGTGGGAGCTCTACGCCATGTGGGCCTGGCTGCTTGCCTATGCCCGCGCAGCGCTCGAAGCGCAGCAGGTTTCGCCGGCCATGGCGTCGCTGCTGACGTTCTGCGCAATCGCCGCCGGTGTCGGTGGCTGCCTGCTCGGCGGCGTGCTTTCCGACCGTTTCGGCCGTACCTTCACCACATCAGGCCTGATGCTCGTTTCCGGCCTCTGTGCGCTGCTGATCGGGTTTGTCTTCGATGGGCCGCTTTGGCTGTTTGCAGTGGTCGCGATTGTCTGGGGCATTTCGATCATCGGTGATTCGGCGCAGTTTTCGGCGGCGGTGACCGAGCTCGGCGACCGGCGCTTTGTCGGCACGGCGCTGTCCGTCCAGCTCGGGCTCGGCTTCGCGCTGACCGTGCTGGTGATCTGGCTGGTCCCGCATGTCGCTTCGCTGCTCGGCGGCTGGCGCTGGGCGTTCCTGCTGCTGGTGCCGGGACCATTCATTGGTGCGGCGGCGATGCTTGCCCTACGGCGTCTGCCGGCGGCCGCGAAGATGGCTGGCGGCAAGCGCTAGGTTCGGTCCGCCTTGCCGGCTCACAGGGATGGTTCACTGCCGGGCTTGATTTCTCGCGCAAAGATTGAGTGTATCAGGCACGGCGATGATGCTAGTGCCCGGTTTTGCCGGTCGAGAGTTCAAGGTGGGTGGATGCTGAAGACCCGGGGAAGACCGCGCTACGACCAGGAAGACGCAGAGGCTGCGGAAGCCTTCCGCGATATTGGCGCGAAGATCCAGCTCAACCGCGATAACGCCGCGCCGCTCTGGGTGCAATTGCGCAACCAGATCGAGGAAGCGATCAACACCGGCGTGCTGGCCGCCAATTCGCGCATTCCGTCCGAACAGGCGCTGTGCGATTTCTTCGGCGTGTCGCGCCCCGTGGTGCGGGCCGCCATCGGTTCGCTGTCCAATGGCGGCCGCGTCATCAAGATGCCGCGCAAGGGCATGTTCGTGGCGGCGCCGCGCGAGCATGTCGACTTCATGACCTCGAACCTCTCAGTGTTCGGGGATTTGACGGCCAAGGGCCATGTCGTTTCGACCCGCACTTTCGAGTTCTACCGCTGCCCGCCCAGCGAAAAGGAAAGCAGCGTCTTCGGCATACCCGAGACCGGCAGCGTCGTGCGCATCGGCCGCGTCTACATGACCGACGGCGCGCCGATCACGCTCACCCATATCAGCCTGCCCGGCCATAAGGTGCCGGGGCTGGAGACCGTCGACATCGAGAACCAGTCGGTCTTCCAGACGATCAGGGAGCGCTATGGCCTGACGGTGCTGCGGGCCGAGCGCTGGTTCACGGCCGCAATGCCGACGCTGGAGGAAGCGGAGCGGATGGGCGTGGCGCCGACCACGCCGCTGATCTCGATCGAATCGATTGCCTACGATGCCGATGGCGCCGCGCTCGAATATTACCAGGCGCTCTACAACTCGTCGGTGGCGCGCATCCACATGTCGATCGAGCAGAGCAGCGCGACCAACGCATAGGGATGCCAAGGCAACACATTGCCGATTTGCCCAGCTTGCAGAAATATTATTTCTGGTAATAACCAGATTGACATGAGCGTGGAACGACCTTAGGATTTGCTCATGCCGTCATCCCCCGGGGGTGGCGGGAGGAGTTTTCGGAAGATCGGATCTGAGGCGTCGCCGCGATGGCTGGCGACGGGCGCAAAGCTGTTGCCTTGCGCGAGGCGGAGCCGTGTTCCGGCGCGGAGGAAGAGTATGGATTACAGGCGTCAACTGGATCTCGATGGCGAGATAGCCGTGGTTACCGGCGGCGCGCGCGGCATCGGCTTCGAGGCAGCCAAGGCGCTTGGCTCCTGCGGCGCGCATGTCGTGTTGATCGACCTCGACCAGGGCGTGCTGGACGCGGCGGTTGCCGCGCTTGCGGATGCGGGTGTCACCAGCGTCTCGACAAGGCCGCTCGACGTCACCGATCCGGATGCGTTGGAAGCCGCCGCCACCGATCTGGCGGCAGAATTGGGAAAGATCGACATTCTCGTCAACAGCGCCGGCATTGCCCGCCTCAATTCGGCGCTCGACACGCCCGACGAGGAATGGCGGCTGGTCATGGACATCAACGTCAACGGCGTCTACTGGGCCTCGCGCGCCTTCGGCCGCCACATGGTGGCGAAGGGCAAGGGCAGCATCGTCAATCTCGGCTCGATGTCGGGCCTGATCGTCAACCGTCCGCAAAGTGCGGCGTCCTACATGGTCAGCAAGGGTGCGGTCCACATGCTGACCAAGGCGCTCGCCGTCGAATGGGCGCCGATGGGCGTGCGCGTTAACGCGCTCGCCCCCGGCTATGTCGCCACCGACATGACACTGAAAATGCGCGACCGCCCCGAACTCTTCAATGTGTGGATGGACATGACGCCGATGGCGCGCTGCGGCGAGCCACAGGAGATCGCCTCGGCGATCCTGTTCCTGGCGTCGCCAGCCTCGAGCTACGTCACCGGCGCGATCCTGTCGATCGACGGCGGTTATACGGCCTGGTGATGGGTCGGCAAGCAATGGGAAATTACATGTCGGCAGACACCGAAATACGCCAGTCGATCATCGACGCCTGCATCGAGATGAACAGGGTCGGCATCAACCAGGGCACGTCAGGCAACATCAGCGTGCGCCATGGCGAAGGCATGCTGATCACGCCGACCAGCACGCCTTACGCGACGCTGAAGCCGCAGGATATCGTGTTCATGAACTGGGCCGGCGACGTCGAAGGCAGGCTCGACGCTTCAAGCGAGTGGCGCTTCCACCTCGACATCCTCAAGGCGCGGCCGGAGGTCAACGCGATCGTCCATGCCCATCCCAATTATTGCACGACCATCGCCATCATGGGCAGGAAGATCCCGGCGATCCACTACATGATCGCCATTGCCGGCGGCAGCGACATACGCTGCGCCCCTTACGCGACCTTCGGCACGGCCGAGCTTTCGGTCAACGCGGTCGCAGCACTCGAGGGCCGCAAGGCCTGTCTTCTGGAGCATCACGGCATGATTGCCGTCGGCACGTCCCTCGACAACGCCATGTGGCTGGCGGTCGAGGTCGAGACGCTGGCGCGGCAATATCATGGCTGTCTGCAGATCGGCGAGCCGCCTGTGCTCTCGGATGAGGAGATCGAGAACGTGATCGGCAGGATGGCCAGCTACGGCCATCGCGATGCCGATGCCGCATGAGCGTTTCGAACGAATTGCCGGATCGAACCGGTGAGGTCCTTCAGAGCGGGTTCTGAGGGTTATTGAAGGCAAAAGTGGAGGAAACCAATGTCCAACAAACAAAGCAGATCACACGGCATTCTCAAGACGGCGGCCATCGCGCTGGCGGCTGCGTGCAGTCTCCAGTTCGTCCTGTCCGCCGCGCAGGCGCAGGAGCTTTCCCTCAAGGGCAAGCGCATCGGCGTTTCCATCGTCGGCACCGACCATTATTGGGATCTGATGGCGTTCCGCGGTATCCAGGACGAGATCAAGGCGCTTGGCGGCGAGGCGATCGCGCTCGACGCCGGCCGCAAGGACCAGCAGCAGATCGCACAGTTGCAGACGCTGATTGCCCAGAAACCCGACGCCATCGTCGAGGTGCTCGGCAATCTCGAAGTGCTGAACCCGTGGCTGGCCAAGATCCGCGAGGCCGATATTCCGCTGTTCACCGTCGATACGGCGACGCCCCATGCGATCAACAACACCACTTCGAACAACTACAATATCGGTGCCGAAATCGCCCTGCAGATGGTCGCCGACATGGGCGGCAAGGGCAACGTTCTCGTCTTCAACGGCTTCTACTCCGTGCCGGTCTGCAAGATCCGCTACGACCAGATGAAATATGTGCTGTCCTCGTTCCCGGACGTGAAGATCGTCGAGCCGGAACTGCGCGACGTCATCCCGAACACGGTCCAGGCGGCCTATTCCAACATCACCGACATGCTGACCAAGTCGCCTGAGAAGGGCTCGCTCAACGCGGTCTGGGCGTGCTGGGACGTGCCGCAGATCGGCGCCACCCAGGCCGCCGAGGCCGCCGGCCGGCAGGAGTTGAAGACCTATGGCATCGACGGCAGCCCGGAAGTCATCAAGATGGTGATGGACGCGAAGTCGCCGGCCGCCGCCGTCGCCGCCCAGCAGCCCTACGAGATCGGCAAGACCTCGGTGCAGAACGTGGCCAAGTTCCTGGCCGGCCAGAAGGTTCCGCCGTTCACCTTCGTGCCTGCCGTGCTCATCAACAAGGAGAACGCCGCCGTCACCGGCAAGCCGTTCCTTGATGCTGCCGAGAAGGCCGGCGTGAAATAAGGCCTCCCAAGCCTCATGCCGTTCGGGCCGCGCCGCTTCGGCGGCGCGGCCTCCGGGGAGCGCCACGCGCCGGATTCGACGCGCACGACGCGCTCCCGTATTTTCAAACCTGCGCATGCAGCCGATCCCGGTTTCAGGCGTCATGCGCAAAGAGTACAGCGCAAGGAGCAGGGCATGACCGCGCAACCCGCCGCAGCTCAAATCGCCATCTCGATGACCGGCATCTCCAAGCGCTTTGGTCCGGTCCAGGCGCTTCACGATGCCGACCTGGAAGTGGCGCGCGGCACCATCCACGGCCTCGTCGGCCAGAATGGTGCCGGCAAGTCGACGATCATCAAGGTGCTGGCCGGCATATTGAAGCCCGACAGCGGCACGATATCAGTCAACGGCGAGACCGTCGGCAATCTGACCCCATCCTCAGTCGAACGGCTCGGCGTCCATTTCATTCACCAGGACCGCCTGCTGGTGCCGACCGCCACGGTTGGCGAGGCGGTGTTCCTGCGCCATGAACTCGGCTTCGGCCCCTTCGTCAGCCGCCGTTCGATGAACCGGCGCGCCGCCGAACTCCTGAAGCGCTATTTCGACCTCGAACTCCCCGTGGGCATCCTGGTGCAGGACCTGACCACGGCGCAGCAGAAGATCGTCCAGATCACCCGCGCGCTGGCGCAGAAGGCCTCGGTGCTGGTGCTCGACGAACCGACGGCGGCACTCGTCAAGCGTGAGGTCGACAGCCTGTTTGCTGTGCTGCGCCGGTTGCGTGATGATGGCATCGCGGTGATCTTCATTTCGCACTACATGCAGGAGATCGAGCAGCTCTGCGATCGCGTCACCGTGATGCGCAACGGCACCGATGTCGGCACCGTCGATCCTGCTCAGACGCCGATCGACGAGATCATCGCCATGATGATAGCGCGCGATGTTGGCGAGATGTTTCCGAAGCGCTCGGTCGAGATCGGCGCGCCGATGCTCGAAGTCTCGCATCTCGGCATGGCTGGCAGTTTCGAGGACATCTCGTTCTCGGTGCGCCGCGGCGAGATCGTCGGGCTGACCGGCCTGCTAGGGTCCGGCGCCAAGGAAATCGTGCAGTGCCTGTTCGGGCTGGATCGCGCTGAGCGCGGCTCGGTCAAGGTCGAGGGCAAGACCTTGTCGCTGTCCTCGCCGGTGCACGCCGTCCAGGGCGGTATCGCCATGCTGCCGGAGGATCGCCGCGCTCACGGCGTGGCCATTGATCTCTCGGTGCGTGAGAACATCAGCCTCGCCAGTCTCGGCCGCTACAGCGGCAGCGGCTTCGTCAAGCGGCGGCAGGAGAACCAGGCGATCGACGGGCTGATCCGCGAATTGTCGATCAAGACGCCCGGCCGCGACACGCTGGTGCGCCAGCTCTCCGGCGGCAACCAGCAGAAGGTGGCGATCGCTAAATGGTTGAGCTGCCAGTCGCGCGTCTACATCCTCGACGAGCCGACCGTCGCCGTCGATGTCGGCGCCAAGGTCGAGATCTACAATCTCTTGAACCGGCTGGCCGGTGAGGGCGCCGCCATCCTGATGCTGTCGTCCGACCTGCTCGAACTGGTCGGCGTCTGCGACCGCGTGCTCGTCGTCTATCGCGGCAGGCTCGCCGGCGAATTCTCTGGCGCCGAGCTCGACGGCGACAGGCTGCTTGCCGCCTCTTCCGGTGCCCGCATCGCCAAGGCGGAGGCCTTCTCATGACCGCAACAACGATGAAAGCCGCCGGCACGGACACCGCGCAGAGCGAGAAGCAGCCGCGCGTGCAAAACACCGGCAAGCGCCTCGGGGCGGCCGCCGTGCGGCTCGGCGCCATCGCCACCTTCGCGCTCATCCTGCTCTATTTCGCGCTGTTCGCGCCGGGCTTCCTGTCCTCCTTCAACCTCATCAACGTCGTCGAACAATCGGCGATCCTCGGCGTGCTCGCCTTCGGCATGGCCGTGGTCATCATCGGCGGCGGTTCGAACGTCACCGAAGGCGGCATCGACCTGTCGATCGCGGCCAATATGGGCCTGTGCGCCGCGGTGTTCGCCACCGTGCTGCAGGCCGGCTATCCCGATGCCGTGGCGCTGCTTGCGGCCATCGCCTGCGGCATTGCGGTGGGCACGCTGAATGCGGTGGCCGTCGTCGGCCTCGGCATCCTGCCGCTGCTGGCGTCGCTGGCGGTGATGAACATCGCCGCCGGCGCCGAACTGACGCTGACGCAGAACACGGTGGTCGGCGCCGCCTCGCCGCTGCTCGCCTTCCTGGTCTCGGGCAGCTTCCTCGGCATTTCGGCGCTTGCCTGGTGCCTGATCCTGTTTTCCGCCATCATGCTCGTCTTCATCCACAAGACGACCTTTGGCCTCCGGCTCTACGCCGTCGGCGGCCATCCGGAAGCAGCGCGCGCCGCCGGCATCAATGTGCCGCTGCATGTCGGCTTCACCTATCTGTTCTCAGGCTTTTGCGCGGCCATCGCCAGCGTGCTGGCGGTGTCGCGGCTCAGCGCCAGCACGCCCGGCTCCGGCGAGATGCTTCTGTCGGTCTTGGCCGCCGCCCTGCTCGGCACGGTCTTTTCCCGGCGCCTGGTGCCGACCATTGGCGGCACGCTGCTCAGCGTGCTGTTCATCGGCTTCCTTGCCAATGGCTTCCAGCTGCTCAACGTGTCGAGCTACTGGGTCAATGGCGTGCAGGGCGCGCTGATCCTGCTGGTCGTCGCCGTCACCTCATTCGCCCGCGGACCGGAGGCATCTCGATGAGCGTTTCGCACGACACAGGCGCCTCTGGCGCGCAAAGGCTCGGCGGCTTCATCGCCAGCTACAGCGTCGTCATCACCTTCCTGGCGATCTGCCTGTTCTTTGCCGTCGCCAGTCCGACCTTCCTCACCGGGGCCAACCTCTACAACGTGCTGGTCAACAATGTGGTGATGCTGGCCATCGTCGCGCTCGGGCTCACCATCGTCATCTCGTCGGGCGGCATCGACCTGTCGGTCGGCGTCTCCGTCGACATGGCCTCGATGGTGTTCGTCATGCTGCTTGCCGCCGGCTATGGCGGCGTCTTCGGCGTCACCGTCGGGCTGTTGGCGGCCGTCGCCGTCGGCGTGCTCAACGCCATCCTGATCACCAGGCTGAAGATCAGCCCGTTCCTGGCGACGCTCGGCGTGCTGTTCATCGGCCAGAGCACGCAGCAACTTGCAACCAGCGGCGGCCAGCCGATCTACCTGATCACCGGCTATGCCGGCGACCAGTTCAACGCCATCGCCAGGACCGCACTGCTCGGCGTGCCGACGCCGGTGCTGGTGCTGATCGCCTGCATCGTCGTCGTCTATCTCCTGCTGCATCGCTCCGTCTTCGGCCGCGCCGTGCAGGCCATGGGCGCGCAGCCGGGCGTCGCCTGGTATTCGGGCCTCGCCGTGCCGCGTCAGCAGTCGCTGGTCTATATCGGCTGCGCGCTGCTCTGTGGCATCACCGGCATCCTGTTGTCGGCGACGGTGAAGTCCTACGTGCCGCTGTCGGGCAACGCCTTCCTGCTCGACGCCATCGGCGCCACCTTCATCGGCACGACGCTCAGCGCCGAGCGCCGGCCGACGGTCGTCGGCACGCTGCTTGGCGTGCTGCTGCTCGCCGTGGTCAAGAACGGGCTGCTGCTCATCGGCTGGAACTTCTACTGGCAGCAGGTCGGTATCGGCGTGCTCGTCTTCCTGGTGCTTGCCGTGAGCTTCGGCCTGCGCCGCGCGCGCCAGTAATTTTCCGCCTCTTCGTCAAAGGATTTTTCCACCATGCCCAGCTTCGATGTCAGTTCGGTCGGCTTCTACGTGCTCGACATTCTCGGCCGCCCGGTCTCGCGCATTCCGGAAGGCGGCAGGGCCGACTATATCGAGGAGATCCGCATGACCGTTGCCGGCACCGCCGGCGCGACGGGAATGGACTGCGCCATCCTCGGCCTGAAAACGCAGGCCGTGACCACGCTCGGCACCGACGACATGGGCGACTGGTTCGTCGCCAAGTTGCAGAAATACGGTCTCGACTGCGGCCTGGTCCGCCGTGACGGCAGCGTGCAGACCTCCTCCACCATCCTGCCGGTTCGCCCCAATGGCGAGCGGCCGGCTCTGCACGTGCCGGGCACGGCTACGGTGTTCCGCGTCGCCGACGAGGATCTCGACGCCGCTCTCGACGCGACCGTCGTCCATGTCGGCGGCACCGGCCTGCTGAAAAGCTTCGACGGCGAGCCGACGGTGCGCCTGCTCAAACGCGCCAAGGAGCTCGGCCGCACCACCACCTTCGACCTCATCCAGGCAACGCCGGAAACGATCGCCTTCGTCGAGCCGTGCCTGCCCTATATCGACTATTTCGTGCCGAGCATCGACGAGGCCAGCGAAATGGCGCACGAGGCCGATCCGGCCAAGGTTGCCGCCTACTTCAAGTCGAAGGGCGTCAGGAACTGTCTGCTCACGCTAGGCGGCGAAGGCGTCTATGTCGCGCCGGAAAACGGCAAGCCGTTCCATCTGCCGGCCTTCGATATCGAGGTCGTCGACACCACCGGCTGCGGCGACAGTTTCACCGCCGGTATCATCGTCGGCATCGTGAGGGGATGGGATCTCGAACGCTCGGCGCGCTTTGCCTCGGCGGTCGCGGCGAAAGTCGCGATGGGCCTCGGCTCGGACGGCAAGCTCGTCTCCTTCGACGACACTATCGCCGCGATGAATTCCCTTCCGGTCAAGGCGCCTGCGCGCACCTCAGCCCACGCCTGACAGCAGCATTTCGAAAGGACTTTTTTCCATGAGCAATTCAAAAGTCGGCACGGTCGCCTTGGTCACCGGCGCCAGCCGCGGCATCGGCCGGGCGCTTGCCGTCGGGCTGGCGCAGTTCGGCTATGATGTCGCGGTCACCGACCTGCCGGCGCAGGCGAAGGAACTCGACGTCACGCGCGCCGAGATCGAGGCCACCGGCCGCAAGGCCTATGTCTACACGATGGACGTCAGCTGCAAGAAAGAGGTCGAGGCGACTGCGGCAGCGCTGCTCGGGGACGCGGGTCGCATCGACGTGCTGGTCAACAATGCCGGCATCCTCAAGCCCAGCCTGCTGCAGGATCTCGACGAGGCCTCGTGGGATGCGCATTTCGACGTCAACGCCAAGGGCGTGCTGTTGATGTGCCAGGCGGTGCTGCCGCATATGCGGGCGCGCAAATCCGGCCGCGTCGTCAACATCGCTTCCATCGCCGGGCGCCAGGGCGTGCCGACGCAGGGCCATTACGCCGCGACCAAGGCGACCGTGATCACGCTGACCCGCGTGCTGGCGCAGGAAGTCGGCATGGACGGCGTCACCGTCAACGCCATCTGCCCCGGCATCATCCTGACCGAGATGGGCAAGAACAATCTCGGCAGCGACGAAGCCATCCGGCACTGGGAAGAGGTCGCGGCGCTGAAACGTCTCGGCTACCCCGAGGATATCGTCGGACCGGTGTGCTTCTTCGCTTCGGAGCAGTCAGCCTTCGTCACCGGCCAGGCGCTCAACGTCTGCGGCGGCATCTACTTCCACTAGCTAAGCGATAGTTTTTGGGCTCTGACCCCAAAAGCTCCGCACGGAACGTTGTAATCAGCGCGCGGCTTCGCGCAGCACGAATTTCTGGATCTTGCCGGTCGCCGTCTTCGGCAATTCGCGGAAGACGAAGCGTTTCGGGACTTTATAGCCGGCCAATCTGGAACGGCAGAATGCGACCAGCTCCTGCGTCCCGACCTCTTTGCCCGCCTTGGTCTCGATGAAGGCGCATGGCACCTCGCCCCATTTCTCGTCCGGCATGGCAACGACCGCTGCCAGCAGGATGGCGGGATGCTGGTGAAGCACATTCTCGATCTCCAGGCTGGAGACGTTTTCGCCGCCCGAGATGATGATGTCCTTCAACCGGTCCTTGATCTCGATGGCGCCGTCCGGGTGCACGATGGCGAGGTCGCCGGTGTGGAACCAACCGCCCGAAAACGCACTCTCGCTCGCCGCCGCGTCGCGATAATAGCCTGCCATCAGCGTGTTGCCGGAAAGCTGGATCTCGCCCATGGTCTTGCCGTCGGCCGCCACCGGCATTCCCTGCTCGTCGGCGACCCGCACTTGGCTCGCCGTAATATGCCGCACGCCCTGTCGCGCCAGGAATGCGGCCTTTTCTCCAGCGCTTGCCGTCGCCAGGCGACCAGGCAGTTCGCACAGCGTCGCCGGACCGTAGGATTCGGTGAGGCCGTAGAGATGGACGAGGTCGACGCCCAGCGTATCGAGCTGTTCGATCAAGGTGCTGGTTGGCGACGCGCCGCCGGTCGCGACCGTGACGCGCTTTTCCAGGGCGCCGGCAGGGCGCCCGGGATGGTTGAGCAGCATGTAGAGCACCACCGGGGCGCAGGAAAAATGCGTCACAGCGTGGGTCTTGAGGGCGCCGAACACCAGATCCGGATCGATCCGGTCGAGGCAGACATGCAGGCCGCCCGCGGACGTCACCGCCCAGGTGTGGCACCAGCCGTTGCAATGGAACATCGGCAAGGTCCAGAGATAGACCGTGTCGCGGTCGAAGCCGAGCGCCATGACATTGCCCAGCGCATTGAGATAGGCGCCCCGGTGATGGTAGACGACGCCCTTGGGCCGCCCGGTCGTGCCTGACGTGTAATTGAGGCAGATCGGCTGCCATTCATCGGCAACGCCTGATATTTCGAAGCGGTCTTCTGCGGGATCACCGGCCAGGAGATCGAGCCTGTCCTCGTTGCTGTCTTCACTTTCCGCCAACAGCACGACGCGCGTGTTGGCGAGGCGCCCGGCTTGCCGTGCAATGTCGATGCTTCCAGGGTCCGCCACGATGATGTGGCTGCCGGAATGGTCGAGTATGTAGGCGACGGTCTCGGCATCAAGCCGGGTGTTGATGCTGTTCAGCACCGCGCCGATGGAAGGCACTGCATAATGGGCGGCCAGCATCTCCGGCCGGTTGGAGCACATGAAGCTAACCACGTCGCCAGCCCCGATCTCCTGCCTTCCGAGCCAGGCGGCAAGCCGCGCCGCGATGCCGCCGAATTGCCGGTAGGTCCAGCGCCGATCGTTCCAGGCGATTGCCGGGCGGTCCGGATGGACTGCCACGGCACGCGCCAGGAAATCCGCGGGGGTGAGCGGATGGAAATTCGCCGGCCGGCGCGAAAGATGCGGCTCTACCTGCATGCCCTGATCATCTACGGCTTCAGTGTCTCGACGAACCAGTCCCGCGCCATCGCCGCCGCCACCTTCACCTTGGACTGGTCCGAATAGAGCGTCATGTGCGAGGTGTGCGGCAGCACTTCCAGTTTCTTCTTCGTCGACGGGATCTGGTTGAAGGCGCCGATTTCAAGATCCCACAATGTCAGATCGTCGCCCTCGGCCACAATCATCAGCGTCGGCGTGTTATAGATGCGCTTCACGAATGGCCCGACATCGTAATTCATCAACAGGTCGACCGACTCGACCGTGCTGCGGTTCTCGTAAAGCGGCGCTTCCGAGGCCTTGATGGCCATGAAGGTGCGCACGGTTTCCGGGAACGGCCAGGCCGAGACTTCCTCTGCCGAATTTTCGGTCGCATGCGGCAGATAGAGCTGTTCGCCGGGCTTTTCATAGCGGAGCTTGCGATCCCTGAGCACGAGATCCCACAGCGCCCGGTATTCCATCGTTCCGTGCGCGCGGCGCATGTTCTCGTAGCCGTCGATCACCGGGATCTGGCTGACGATGGTTTTTACGCGCGGGTCGATGGCGGCGAGGATAAGAGCATGGCCACCCGAGTAGGAAATACCCCAGACGCCGATGCGGTCGGGATCGACATTGTCGTGACGCTCGAGGAAGCTGATGGCGTTCTGGTAGTCGCGGATCTGCTGCCAGGGATCCAGATGCTGCCGGTTGTCGCCATCGCTGACGCCCAGGTTGCGGTAGTCGAAGATCAGCGCATTGATGCCCGCATCGGCGAATGCCTGGGCGTATGTCGGCATGACGATCTCGCGCACATAGCACCAGCCGCCGGCCAGCACCACGGTCGGCGCGCGCTTCGATGTGTTGGCCAGATACAGCCAGCCCCGCACGGTCGTGCCTTCGGACTTGAATTCGACGTCCACTCGTTTGGTCATAAGATTTCCTCTGCTAGTCAATCGATTGCATTTGGGGTTGAAATTTTCGCGCGCGGCATATCCGTCAGCTCCGGTAGCAGACGGTGCGCGCCGCCTCGGCGATGCGTGCCGCATTGGGGATGAGTTCGCGTTCCAGTGCGGAATTGTAGGGCATCGGCACATCGGCCATCCCGACGCGCGCCACCGGCGCGTCGAGCCAGTCGAAGGCGTTCTCCATGATCAGCGCCGAGATCTCGGCGCCGAAGCCATGCGTGGTCCAGCCTTCATGGGCGACGACGCAACGGTTGGTCTTGCGCACCGAGGCAAGGATCGTCTCGCTGTCCAGTGGCCGCAGGCTGCGCGGATCGATCACTTCAGCCTCGATGCCGTCGCGCGCCAGATCGCGCGCCGCCGAAAGGGCGACGTCCACCATCGCCATCGTCGCGACGATGGTCACGTCCTTGCCCGGCCGGCGGATGGCCGCCTTGCCGATCGGCAAGGCATAGGGCGCCTCCGGCACCGGGCCGCGGCTCTGCTGGTAAAGCAGCTTGTGCTCGATGAAGACGACCGGATTGTCGTCGCGGATCGCCGCCGCCAGCAGGCCCTTGGCATCGTAGGGATTGGAGGGCGCCAGCACCACCAGCCCGGGGATATGGGCGAACCAGGTCTCCAGCGACTGCGAATGCTGGGCGCCGAGGCGGATACCGCCGCCCTGCGGTCCACGGATCACCAGCGGGATGCGTGCTTCGCCGCCCAGCATGAAACGCAGCTTCGCCGCCTGGTTGACGACCGCGTCCATCATATGGGTGATGAAGTCGAAGAACTGCACCTCCACGATCGGTCGCAAGCCGGTCAGCGCTGCACCGACGGCGGCGTTGGCGATCACGTTCTCCGAAATCGGAGTGTCCCGCACACGCTCGGTCCCGAACGCCTGCTGCAGGCCTGCCGTGCACTGGAACAGGCCGCCGATCCGGCCGACATCCTCGCCGAGCACGATGACGCTTTCGTCGCGCGCCATCTCCTGGTGCATGGCTTCGCGCACCGCCTCGACATAGCCGAGCTGGCGTGACCCGGCTTCCGGCTCGGCGGACGCGGCCAAGGGCGGCGCCATGACGGCCGGGAAAAGGATGTCCATCGCCGGTTCCGGCGCCTGCCCGGCAGCGGCGATCGCCTGTTCGATCTCGGCGTCGGCCTTCGCGGCGATGGCATCGATGCGCTTCTGGTCCACCTGCCGCTGCCTGAGCAGCGCCGTCATCTTCAGGATCGGGTCGCGCCGGCGCCATTCTTCTTCCTCGGCCTCGGGACGGTAGCGCGGCAGGTTGGTGCGCATCGAATGATCGCCGGAGCGATAGGTCATCGCTTCGATGAGGCTCGGGCCTTCGCCGGCGCGCGCCCGTTGCACGGCGATGCCGAGGGCATCCCGCACGATGACGGCGTCGTTGCCGTCGATGGTCTCGCCCGGCATGCCATAGGCGGCGGCCCGGGTGGAAATCCTTGGAACGGCGGAAGCCTGCTCGACCCCCAGCGAAAGCCCGTAGCCATTGTTCTCGCAGACGAAGATGACCGGCAGCTTCCAAAGTGCTGCGAGATTCAGGGATTCGTGGAAAATCCCTTCATTGGCGGCGCCATCGCCGAAGAAGGCGACGCACACCTGTCTGGTGCCGCGGATCGTTGCCGACAGTGCCGCGCCGGTGCCGATGCCGAGCCCGGCGCCGACGATGCCGTTGGCGCCGAGAATGCCACGATCGAGTGCTGCGATATGCATGGAGCCGCCGAGCCCGTGGCCGTAGCCGGTGATGCGGCCGAACAGCTCGGCCATCATCTTGCCGGTGTCGGCGCCCTTGGCGATGCAGTGGCCATGGCCGCGATGGTGCGAGACGATGTAGTCGTCATCGTCGAGCACCGCGCAGGCGCCGACCGCGATCGCCTCCTGGCCGACGCAGGAGTGCGCCGTGCCCTTGATGACGCCCGACTTGAACAGCTCCGCCGCCCGCTCCTCGAAGCGGCGGATGCGCCACATGTCGAGAAAATAGGTTTCAAGCTCGGTGGTCTCCAGCATGGGAGACACCGCAGCCGAAACCGCACTTTCCCGACGCGCCATGCTCATGAAAAGAGGCTCATGTGAACAGGCAACCGCCATTGACGTCGATGGTGGCGCCGGTCAGGTACGAGCCGTCCGGTCCGGCCAGGAAACTGATCGCCGAGGCGATCTCCGACGGATAGGCGGCGCGGCCAAGCGGGATCTTGTCCCACTCCGTCTTCTTCATCTCCTCGAAGCTCACGCTGCGCTTCTCGGCCTCCTCGCGCAACGCGTCGAGATGCATGGAGGTCGCGACATTGCCGGGCGCCACGGAATTGACCCTTATGTTGTCGGCCGCGAGCTCCGCCGCCGCCGTATGGGTCAGCGAGATGACCCCGGCCTTGGAAGCGCAATAGGCGCCGAAAAAGCCATGGCCGCTTTTGCCATACCAGCTCGAAACCGTGACGATCGAAGCGCCTTTTGCCGCGCGCAGCGCGGGAATGAAATGCTTCATCAGGAACACATTGGCGCGCAGATTGACGTTGAAGACGCGGTCCCACTCGGCAATGTCGAGCGTCTCGATCGAGCCGACCTGCTGCAGCACGCCGGCAACCAGGCCGAGGAACTTCAACGGCGCGCCGATCGAGGCGACCGCGGCGTCGATGGCGCCATACTGGTCGGGGTTGGTGATGTCGGCGGCGACGCCGACCACCTTCTGCCCGTCCTTGGTCTTTATTCCCTTGGCGACCTCGGCCACATTGTCGAACTGGTCGACGAGCACCAGCGACCACCCGTCGGCGGCGAGCCGTTCGGCCGTCGCCCGTCCGATGCCACCGGCGGCGCCGGTCAAGACTCCTGTCTTCGCGCTCATTGCAGGATCATCCCGCCGTCGATCAGCAGCACCTGACCGGTCATGTAGTCGGATTGTGGCGACCACAGGAAGCGCACGGTGCCGACGACATCGGACGGCTTGGCGACCCGGCCAAGCAGGATCTGGCTGGCCAGTGAATTCATCGCTTCGCCCGGCGCCTTGCTGGCGCCCATCGCCAGCAGGTCGGCGTCGAGCTTCTCCCAGAGCGGCGTATCGACGACGCCCGGACCGAACGCATTGACCGTGATGCCCTTGCCGGCGAGCGCCCGCGCGCCGGCCTGCGTCAGGCTGATGACGACGGCCTTGCTGGCGGAGTAGGGGGCGAAGTCGGCAAAGCCGGTGCGGCCGGCGATGGAAGCGGTGTTGATGATCTTGCCCTTGATCCCGCGCTCGATCATCGCCTTGGCGGCCTCCTGGATGCCGATCAGCACGCCAAGCGCGTTGACGTCCATGATCGCATGCCAGGTCTTTTCGCTGGCCTCGAGGAAGGGCTCCGGCTTGTTGAAGCCGGCATTGTTGATCATGACGTTGATGCCGCCGAATTCCTTGCAGCAGGCGGCGACCGCCGCCTTGACTTCGTCGCGCTTGGTGACGTCGACCTTGCTGAAGACGACGCGCCCGGCATGATCCTTCGACAATTCCTTGACGGTCTGCTCGCCGACGGCCGGATCGATGTCGGCGATGACCACGCCGTAACCGTCCTTCAGCAACGCGGTCGCGATTTCCCTGCCGATGCCTCGCGCGGCGCCCGTGACGACGGCGCCGCCTCTGTTGTTCTCACTCATCCCGAAATCTCCTCTTTTCTGAAATCTTGCGGCACGGGCTCAGGCCCGTGCCGGTTGCAGTTTGCGTCCACGCCGGCGCAGCCAGTAATCGAGCAGCAGCATGGCAAGCAGGATGCCGCCGACAACGATGCTCTCGAATGAATTTGGTATGCCACCGATCGACACGGCCGACGAGATCAGGCGAATGATCAGCGCGCCGAGCAGCACGTTGAGGATGGTGCCGCGCCCGCCTTCGAGCGGCACGCCGCCGACGACGGCGACGGTGATCCCCGAAAGCAGGAAGCTGTCGAAGCCGATGCCCGAAGCGGAGCCTGAACGCAGGGCCGCAAGGATGCCGGCGCTGGCGCCGAGCATGGCCGATCCCGCGAACGCCGTCATGTAGACCGGCAGGGTGGCGACGCCGGAGCCGCGCGCGCGTTCAAGGTTGCCGCCGACCGCGTACATGGAAAGGCCAAGCCTAGTGTAGCGCATCAGCAGCCCGACGACGATGACGACGACGAAGCCGATCAGGCCGAGCAGAGTCACCGGCCCGAATTGCGCGACCAGCGCATCCGAGGCCCAGAACAGGTCGGCGGGCAGAATGGCCGGACGCTGCGGCGCCATGACCAGAGCGAGGCCGCGCAGCGCGATCAGCATGCACACCGTCAGCACCAACGAATTCACGCCAGTCTTTTCGATGATATAGCCGATGGCCGCGCCGTAGAGCCCGGCGGTGATCAGCGCCGCCGTAATGCCGAGCGCCAGCGAGGTCTCCGAGAGCGACAGCGCCATGATCGCGGCCACGGCGGCGACAGAAGCAACGGCAAGGTCGAGCTCGCCGACCACCATGGTCAGCATGATGCCGGTGCCGACCAGGGCGATCAGCCCCATATTCTCGGTGATGGAGGCGGCATTCGAGATGGAGGCGAAGCCCGGCATGGTGAGTGAGAAGACGACCAGCAGCACCACGCAGATGGCGAGCCGCACCTGGAAACCGGTCTCGAACTTGAGGGCGTTTCTCATGAGCCGCGCGCCTTGAGCAGTCGCATCGACAGAAGCACGCCGGCCGCGAGCAATCCCTTCAGCAAGTCGCGCACGCCGGCATCGATACCGAGCAGGAGCATGATGTTGCCAAGCATGGTCAGCACGATCGCGCCAAAACCGGCGCGCCAGAGCTGGCCTTCGCCGCCCTGGATGGCGATGCCGCCGACCAGGATGGCAGCGACGACATCGATGGTCAGGCCGCGGAACATGTCGCTCTTGGCCTGCGACACCTGCCCGACCACGAGGATGCCGACAAGCGCCGCCGTCAGCGCCGCGGCAACGAAGGCGATCATGACGATGCGGCGGGTCGGCACGCCGATCAGGTTTGCCGCCTTCGGATTGGCCCCGGTCAGCACCATCTGGCGGCCGAGCTTCGTCCGCGACAGGAACAGCGAGCCGAGCACCAGGAGCACGACGAAGATGATCGCCTGATTGGGAATGCCGAACGTCGTACCGCCGCCCAGCCATGCGATCGGATTGGGGCTGAGCGTGATCGTTCTGTTATCGGCGAGCATGACGACGCTGCCGAACAGGGCCGAGCCGAAGGCCAGCGTGGTGACGATCGGGTTCAGCCCGCGCGACACCAGATAGCCCTGGACCAGCCCAAGGATGATGGCCACGGCGAAGGCCAGCACCAGAGCCAGGAGAACGGGCTGGCCCGCCGACACCGTCGCCGCGAACACATAGGCCGCGGTCACCGCCTGCTGCTCGATGGCGAGGCTGACGAACTTGCCCGAAATGGTGATGGCGGCGGTGCCGATCGCCGCGATGCCGGTGATGGCGGAAGCCTGCACGACGGCGATCAGATTGGGCGTGGTGCCGAAGCCGTCGACCGTCAGCGCCGCGATGATCGCCAGCGCCGCGATCGGCACGAAGGGGCCAAGCCGCCTCAGCCAGACGCGGCGCCGGCTGTGCTCTGCCGTTGCATCGCGCTGCTTTGCGGCCATGTCACTCACGGTCGATACTGCCATGTGTAATCCATGTCGCCAGTTGGTCGCGGGTCAGTTCCGCCGATGGCGCCTGGTGCACCAGCTTGTTGTCGTGGAAGACCAGAACGCGTTCGCCAAAGCCCAGCACCTCGTCGAGGTCGGTGCTGGCAAAAAGAATCGCCAGTCCGTCATCGGCCAGCGCGCGCAGCAAGCGGTAGATTTCCGCCCGGGCGCCGACATCGACGCCGCGCGTCGGCTCCTCGAGCAGCAGGATGCGCGGCTTGCTCGACAGCCATTTGCCGATCGAGACCTTCTGTGCATTGCCGCCCGAAAGCGCATGCACCGGTCGCTCGCGATAGGCCGGCAATATGGTCATGCGCTCGGCGATCGCATCGACGGATTGCCGAAGCCGCGATGGCCGCACCAAGCCCCACAGGCCGGACTGTGCGAGCCCCGGCGCGCTCATGCTCTCCCAAACCGGCAGGTCGCGAAAGAAACCATCCAGTTGGCGGTCGTCCGAGCAATAGGCGACAGCCTCTGCCTTGGCGTTGGAAGCCGTGGCGCCCTGGAATTCGATCGCTCCACCCGACAGCGGGCTGACGCCGGCGATGGCGCGTAGCGGCTCGACGAAGCCGCTGCCGAGCTGGCCGCAGACCGCGACGATTTCTCCCGGCCGCAGATCGAGACTGACCGGGCTCGCAAGGCCGCCGGCAACGACATCCTTCAGCCGCACCACGGGCGCTGGCAGAGCCTGGTCTGCCCGAGCCGGCGTGTCCGGATAAAGCTCATCGAGTTCGCGTCCGATCATCGCATGGACGATGCGGGTCAAGCTGGCATCCTTCGTCTCGAACTGGTCGGCGAGCCGCCCGTTGCGAAGAATGACCGCCGCATCGCAGATCTCGTCGAGTTCGTTCAGCCGATGGGTAATGTAGAGAACGACATTGCCCTCGCTTGCCAGGCGAAGCACGGCCTTGTGGACGAGTTCGATATCGCTGTCGGCGAGCGCCGCGGTCGGCTCGTCGAGGACCAGCACGCGGGCGTCCTGGGAGAGCATGCGGGCGATCTCGACCAATTGCCGCTCGCCGATCGTCAATTCACCGACGGCGGTGCCCGGATCGACATGTCCGAGCCCCAGCCGGTTGAGGTATGGCGCGCACAGGGCAGGGGCCGACCCGCGCCGCAGCCAGCGGGAAGGCTGCGTCAGCATGAAGTTTTCCGCCACGCTCAGATTGGGCAGCACGCTGATCTCCTGCTGCACCACCGCGACGCCCGAGCGGCTGGCGCGCTCGGGGCTGGACAGATCGACCGGCGCGCCGTTGACCCGGATGGCGCCGGCCGTCGGCGTGACCAGGCCGGAAAGGATCTTGACCAGCGTCGACTTGCCGGCGCCGTTCTCGCCGAGCAGCGCCGTCACCTTGCCGGGCTCGACGCTGAACGTCACGTCGCTCAGCGCGTGCACCGGTCCATAGGATTTGGACAGACCACTGATTTCAAGCATTTCGCAACACCGGCCATGGCCGGCGACATTCAGCAGTCGCCAGCACTTGGTTTGTCGGGAAGGCTGCCTTGCTCGCCTCCTTCAGATCAATACACGCAATGGTCCGAGAAGGTCTCGCCCCAGAGCTTGAACTTCGAAAGGATCTCTCCAGCCTTGGCCTTGTCGGTGCCGACTACGACCTGCGGGTTCGGAATGATGTTGATCTTGCTTGGCGCGAAATTGAACTCGGGCCTCGCATCCGCCGTGTCGGGAGCGATGTACTGGCCGTCCTTGACCTGCTTGCCATATTCGAAGTAGCGCGCCACGACGTTGAGCGAGAACCAGCCTTCGAGGCCGGCCGCCTGCACGCCGGTGGCGAATTCCTTCGCCGACTGGATTGCCGAGATGTCGGCGATGCAGGTGGCGCTGATCAGGTAGACATCCTTGCCGGGCACGAGGCCGACTTCCTCCAGCGCCTGCACGGCGCCGGTCACCGGTCCGTCCGAAGCGCCATAGACGAAATTGATGCCCTTGCCGCGGATGCTGGGGATGAGCTGGCTCATCGCCTTGTAGCCGCTGGCATTGTCGAAGCCGGCATATTCCGAAGCGATGACGTTGAACGGCTTGTCCTTGGTCGCGTCCGCGAAGCCGGCTTCGCGATCGTCACCGGCCGAATATCCCGGTATGAATTTCAGGATGACAAGGTTGCCGCCGTCGCTGGCCAGCTTGTTGCCGGCCGCGACATAGGCGTCACGCGCCGCGATGGCGTTCTTGCCGGCAACCTGGCCGTTGAAGAAGTCGTCAACGCCGGCATAGGCGACGACGAGATCCTTGGCTTCAGGCCGCAGCGCCTGATTGACCTGGAAGACCGGCACGCCCGTGCGGCTGAGGCGGCGCAGCGTCGCCAGACCAGCCTGATTGTCGGCGGGCCACCAGACATAGGCCGCCGGCTGGTTCGGCGAGCCGATGCGCTGCTGGGCCTGCGCGTCCTGCTCGGTCTGGTCGAAATTGTTCTCGATGATGGTGATCTTGTAGTTCGCCTCGGCCGCACTCTTCTCGGCGCCGCGGATCCACTGCGCCAGATAGGCGTTGCTGCGGCTGGGCATCAGAACGACGATCTCCTTGCCCTCGCCGTCGAGCTTGCCGTCGGGCTCTTGCGCCATGACGGGCGCCCATGCCAGCACCACGGCAAACAACGCCGCAAAGGCGGCACCAATCTTCGTTCTCATGACTTCCTCCCGGTTTGTCGTCAAATGAGTAAGCGCCTGAAAACATCTTGTCAATCGATTGCAAAAAGTGTTGTCATGTGACCAACGGTCGCTGGGAATCGACGGCCGAGCACAGGGGGACGAGCGATCGTGGAGAGACGAGCAATCTTCCATTTGACCATTCCGATAGCCGCCGCGGCAAGGCCGGCGGCGAACCATCGCTTGCCAAATATCGGCGGGCCTGCCAGCAAGATCATGGGATTGGGCGGCGCAACGAGGATGCGGGCGAGGCCATGGCGCGCTTGAACATGCGAGAGCTCGCGCTCAAACTTGGCGTTGACCGCGCCACTGTCTCGCGTGCGCTCAGCAACGACAAGGCTCATCTGGTCGCGCCGGCGACGCGCGAACGCATCCGTCAGGCGGCTGGTGCTGCCGGCTACCGGCCGGACCTGACCGCCGCCACGCTTCGCCGCGGCCGCTCGCATACGGTCGGGATACTGGTATCCGATCTCGGCAACGAAACCTTCATCGATGTCATTCGCACCATTTTCCGCCATCTCGACGCGCGCTCGGATGCGCCTCCGATCACCCCGCTCATCGCCGAGACGCTGGATCAGCCCGACGCCACACGCCGCCTGATCCATACATTCCTGTCGCGTCGCGTCGACGCGATCATCTCGCTCGCTTCGACGGAAGCCGACACCGCGATCCTGCAGGATGCCGCCCGCGAAGTCCCTGTGGTGCTGGCAATCCGCGCCATTGCCGGCGCTGTCTTCCCGTCCGCCCTGTGTGACGACCGAGCGGGTGGGGCGATGGTGGCCACGCATTTTGCCGAACGGGGACACAAGATCGTCTGCCAGGTCCAGGGGCCGCCTTTGTCGGCGACCTTCAAGAACCGGGCGCTCGGGTTCTCGGAAGTCTGCGCCTCGCGATCCATCGTCGAAACGCCGCAGCGCATCTTTGCCGAGACCGCGACTTCTGCCGCAGGCAAGAGGGCGCTCGACGCCTTGCTGGCGGTCAGCCCGCGACCGACGGCGATCTTCGCTCACAATGATGCGCTGGCGCTTGGCGTCATCGAGGCCATGCGCCATCGCGGGCTTCGCTGTCCGGAAGACCTGGCGATCGTCGGCTTCAACAACACGCAGCTTTCACGGATACTGGCCGTGCCGCTCTCGACGGTGGACTATCCGGTGGAGGAGGTCAGCCGCCATGCCGGCGAACTCGTCCGCAACCTGATCGCCGACCCGTCGTACCGTTTCGAAAGCCGGCTGTTTACGCCTTCCCTGATCGTTCGCGCTTCTTCCTGAGGGCGGCCGGATGTCTTGTGGCGAGTGGAGCTTGAGGATTATCTGTTTCGCTGCAATTTTCTGCAATCGATTGACAAGCGCCTGCATAGCGGTTCATAAAAATGCGACGGACATCATGTCGGGCACTCTGCGCCGAGATCGGGCAGGGCGCCGGCTGAAGTCTCAAAATGATAAATTTTGCGGTTTGATCCGAGGCTTGGAACTGCAAACTGTCATGTGGCGCCGGGGAGGGCGCCTCAGGTTAATCAACGCACCAGGCAATAACAGTGACCGCGCCGTTTTCGGGGCCGGATCGATGACATGCAGACGGCGCAGCATCGTTCGCACGTGCTGGCTGTCGATGGAAAAGGGTGAGGGAGATGCGGCGCAAAGGGGAAACGCATCGTAAAAAAGCAATCGATTGTAGAAACATCGAGAAATAACCAAAGGGAGTGAAAAGCATGTCTCGTGAAGAACATATTGTAAGGACGGTCTCGCAAATTCAGGATCCGATGTCGCGCCGCGTGTTCATGCAGCTCGCCGCCGCCGCCGGCATCAGCCTGCCGATGGGCACGGCGCTGGGCATGCGGGCAAACCAGGCCTTCGCCGCGCCGACCGGCAAGGCGGCAACCTGCGTGGCGACGCTCGCCAACGACTATTGGGCGGCCTTCATCAAGGGCTTCAAGGCGACATCCTCGGCGCTCAAGATCGACCAGGTCGAGCTCTATCACGACAATGACGCGGCCCGCGAGATCAGCCAGGTTCGCGGCCTGCCCACCCAGGGCGTCAACATGCTGATCAACACGGTCGTCGCCGCCGGCGAGGTGCCGATGATCGCCAAGCTCTGCCAGGAAAACAGCGTCTATTACTCGGCGATCTGGGAAATCCCCGCCTGGTTCACGCCGTCCGATGTCGGCGACTACTTCGTCTCCTACATGACCGCCAACTCGGTCGAGGCCGGCTACCAGGTCGGCAAGGAACTGTTCAAGTCGATCGGCGGCGAGGGCGAGGTGGTCCACATCAAGGGCCTCGCCACGCCGACCGACGATGCCCGCACCGCGGGCATGATGAAGGCCGCGGCCGAATTCCCCGGCATCAAGGTCGTCGGCGGCCTGCGCGGCGACTGGGTCCGCGAAAAGGCGCGCACGGTCATGCTCAGCATGGTCACCGCCTATCCGAACATGAAGGCGGTGTTTGCGCAAAACGATTCCATGGCGCTGGGCGCGCTCTCGGTGCTCAAGGAGCGCAACCTGACCAACGTCAAGATCGCCGGTATCGACGGTCTCTCGGAAGGTCTGCAGGAGGTTGCCAAGGGCGGGCAGTTTGTCGCCACCAACACCTCGCTCGCGCCCTATCAGGCCGGCTTTGCCGCAGTCATGCTGTTCGATGCGCTGAACGGCTGGAAGCCCACGCTTGCGGAGCGCCTGCTCTACACCGGCTCGCTCACCGCGACCGGCGAGACGGCCGCCTCGATCGACGAGAAGGTCTACAAGGGCGCCGAGCTGCCCTTCGATTTCGCCAAGATGAGCCGCACCCTCAATCCCGACAATTGGGATCCGCAAAACAACATCTACCCGATCGATCCCTTCACCCAATGGGCGGGTCAGGAGGGCCAGGACAAGCTCAACGCCGCCTATGGCGACGCGGCGAAGTGGAAGGCCGAGTTCGACGCCGTCACCAAGCTCTACGCGGACCACTACAAGAGCGGCCCGTTCAAGTGACCTCCCTGACTGTGGTCGGTCGTCCGGATCTCCCGGGCGGCCGGCCGGCCGCAGCGCCCGCGCTCGAGCTTCGCGATATCTCCAAGACTTACCCCGGCACCAATGCGCTGACCGGGGTAAGCTTCGTGCTGCGCCGCCATCAGATGCTCGGTCTGGTCGGCGAGAACGGCGCCGGGAAATCGACACTGCTGTCGATCATCAACGGCACCGTGCGCCCGGACACCGGCACCATATCGATCAATGGCGAGGCGGTGCGCTTCGGCCATCCGACGGAGGCCGCTCGCAACGGCGTCGCCACAGTCTTCCAGGAACAGGGACTGATCCCGACCATCCCCGTCTTCGAGAACATCTTTCTCGGACGCGAAACCAAATTCACCGTCGCCGGCGGTCTCAGGCGCAAGGCGATGATCGCCGAGGCGCGCGCCGTGCTCGAAGAGCTCGAAGTTGATGTCAGCCCGACCGCGCTCACCGGCGCCCTGTCCTTCGGCCAGCGCCAGCTCGTCGAGATCGCCAAGGCCTTCGCGCTGAGCCGCGTCTATCCGGTCGAGCCGATCATCCTTCTCGACGAACCGACCAGCGCGCTTTCGGACCACGAGACCGCCAAGCTTTTCGACGGCATCAACCGCTGGCGCTCGCGCGCCTCCTTCGTGCTCGTGTCGCATCGCCTGTCCGATGTCTTCGCCATATGCGACGAGGTCGTCGCCTTGAAGGATGGCCATGTCGTCGATCAGCGGCCGATCAAGAGCATCGACGAGGTGGCGCTGCACGAACTGATCGTCGGCCGCCAGCGCAACGCCGAATACTACCGCGAGGCCGTCCAGCGCGAGCCGTCCGCCACCGTGGCGCTGCGCGCCACCGGCATCAGCAAGCCGGGCCATCTGCGTGGCGTCTCGCTCGATCTGCGCGAAGGCGAAATCCTCGGCGTCGCCGGCGTGCTGGGTTCCGGCAAGTCGACGCTTGCCAGGATCATCGCCGGCGCAGAAGCGCAGGGCGAGGGTGACGTGATCGTCGAGGGCGCCACGCTGCTCCGTGGCTCGCGACGCGACGCCATACGCCACGGCATCGGTTTCGTGCCCGCCGAGCGCAGCGTCGCCGGCATCATCGGCACCGACACGGTCGACTGGAACCTGACGCTGCCGAACCTCAAGCAGATCGCCTTGGGTTTTCTTGGCCTGATCTCGCCCAGGCGCAGCCGGGCGCTCACCGTCGAATGGATGCAGCGTCTCAAGGTGCGCGCACCGGGGCCGTCGGCAGCCTGCCGCACGCTGTCGGGCGGCAATCAGCAGAAGATCGTCTTCGCCAAATGGCTGGCGCGCGGCGTTCGCATCCTCGTCCTCGACGACCCCGGCCGCGGCCTCGATGTCGGCGCCAAGGAGGACATCTATTCGCTGATGCGCGAGATCGCCGACAAGGGCGCGGCCGTGCTTCTGGTCTCGGACAATCTGCCCGAGCTGATCGGGCTCTCCAATCGGATCATGGTGCTTCGCGATGGCGTGGTTTCCGCCATCGTCGAAACGCCGAAGGATGCCAAGCCACGCGAAGTCGACGTGGTTTCGGCAATGCTATAGGGGTTGAAATGGCAGAAGTATCGGCCACCGTGGCCAAGAAGCAGGGCGACTTCAATCTTCGCACGATCGTGTTGCCGATCATCGCGATCGTCGTGCTGGTCGCCTATTTCTCCTACGTCAATCCCCTGTTCTTCTCGGCCTCCAATGCGCTCAACATCGGCCGGCAGTCGTCGGTGCTGCTGATGGTGGCGCTCGCCGGAACCGTGGTCATCCTCATCGGCTCGATCGACCTTTCGGTCGGCGCGCTGGTGACGCTGACCGGCATCCTTGCCGCGCTCACGGTCGACCAGTTCGGCCTCGCCGGCGCAACGCTGGTCGGCATCGGCGTCGGCGCCCTCGTCGGACTGGTCAATGGCAGCCTTGTCACCATGCTCAAGGTGCCGTCCTTCCTCGTCACGCTCGGCATGCTGTCGATCCTCTCCGGCGTCGCCAACCAGATCTCGCAGGGCCAGTCGATCCTGTTCGCCGACAGCCTGCTGCCCGACCTGGTCAACGGCTCCTTCGTGCTCGGCATCCCCAACGTCATCTGGTTCGCGCTGATCGCCACCGCCGTGCTCACCGTCGTCGCCTTCCGCACCAAGCTCGGCCGCTATCTCTACGCGCTCGGCGGCGGCGAGATCGTCGCCTCGCATGCCGGCGTCCCGGTCACCTTCTACAAGATCCTCGCCTTCGTGCTGGCCGGCGCCATCTGTGGCCTCGCCGGCGTCATGCTGACCGGCCAGGTCGGCGCCGGCACGCCGACGGCGGGAAGCAGCCTGCTGCTCAATTCGATCGCCGCCGTCGTCATGGGCGGCACGGCCCTGTCAGGCGGCATTGGCGGCCCGCACCGGACGTTTCTTGGCGTGCTCGTCATTGCTATCCTGACCAACGGCATGGACGTCACCGAGGTCAACAGCTTCACCCAGGACATCGTCAAGGGCTTCGTCATCATCCTGGCGGTCTCGCTCACCATCGACCGCTCGAAATATCTTTTCATCAAGTGACAAGAAGGGTTCTGTTCATGAACGCGTCGGACAAGAAGAAATTCGGCCGCACCGGCCTCGAAGTCACCACGATGGGTTTCGGCACGGCGCCGATCGGCAACCAGTTCCGCGCCGTCCCGGAAGCGGACGTTCGCGACGTCATCACCGGCGCGTGGGATGCCGGCCTGCGCTATTTCGATACGGCGCCGATGTATGGCCATGGCCTGTCCGAGCGCCGGCTGGGCGAAGCGCTGCGCGCCTTCCCGCGCGACGAATATGTCCTATCGACCAAGGTCGGGCGCCTGCTCGCTCCGGTGCCAAAGGGCGAGATGAAATCCTTCTTCTGGGTCGACATGCCGCCCTTCGAGGTCGTTCACGACTATAGCTATGACGGCTGCATGCGCTCCTTCGAGGACAGCCTGCAGCGGCTCGGTGTGTCGCGCATCGACATCCTGTTCATCCACGACATCGATGTCTTCTCGCACGGCCCCGAACTGCAGAAGCAGCATTTCCGCACCGCCATGGACAGCGGCTACAAGGCCCTGGAGAAGCTGCGGTCCGAGAAGGTGGTTTCGGCTATCGGCGTCGGTTGCAACGAATGGCAGGTTTGCGAGGCAGCACTGCGCGAGCGCGATTTCGACTGTTTCCTGCTGGCCGGCCGCTACACGCTGCTCGAGCAGGAGGCGCTCGACACGTTCCTGCCGCTCTGCGAGGAACGCGACGTCGCCATCGTGCTCGGCGGCGGCTTCAACAGCGGCATCCTCGCCACCGGCGCGGTGAAGGGCGCGCACTACAACTACAGCGAAGCCGAGGAACCGATCCTCCAGCGGGTCGGCAAGATCGAGGCGGTGTGCCGTGAGTTCAACGTGCCGCTCGCGGCCGCGGCACTGCAGTTCGTGCTGGCTCATCCGTCGATCCCGACGAACATACCGGGCACCCGCACCAGGAAGCATCTCGACCAGAATGTCGCCCTCATCGGCCATTCCATCCCGGCCGAATTCTGGGCGGCGCTGAAGAAACAGGGTCTGATCCGCGAGAATGCCCCGACGCCGGCCTGACGGCCATGTTCCAGGACCTTGAAGGCAAGACCGCGCTGGTCACCGGCGCCTCCGGCGGGCTCGGGCTCTATTTTGCCGAGCTTCTGGCCCGGCAAGGCGTTTCGGTCACACTCGCCGCGCGCCGAAAGCAGGCGCTTGTCGAAGCCACCGAAAAAATACGCGCGGCCGGCGGCAGCGCTCTCGCGGTCGAAATGGACGTTGCCAACAGCGCCTCGGTGGCGGCGGCGCTTGCACAGGTGGGCACGCCTTTCGACATCCTCATCAACAATGCCGGCGTCAGCGGAACTTCGCCTGCGCTCGATCTCGACGAGGCAGGCTGGGACAATGTGATAGACACCAACCTCAAGGGCAGCTTCGTCGTCGCCCAGGCGGTCGCGCGCGGCATGCAGGCCTCGGGCCGCGGTGGCGCCATCGTCAACATCGCCTCTATTCTCGGCCATCGTGTCGCCGGCAATGTCAGCGCCTACGCCGCTTCGAAGGCCGGCGTGATCCAGTTGACCAAGGCACTGGCGCTGGAATGGGCGCGCCATGGAATTCGCGTCAATGCGCTTTGCCCCGGCTATATCGAAACCGACATCAACCGCGATTTCTTCACCTCGGAAGCCGGCCTCCAGCTTATCAGGCGCATTCCGCAGCGCCGGCTGGGCAGGCCGGATGAACTCGCCGGCGCGCTGCTGTTGCTCGCATCCGATGCTGGCAGCTACATTACCGGCTCGACCATCGAGGTCGATGGCGGCCATCTCGTTTCATCCTTGTGAGTGCTCATGAATTTCGACATTCCCGCCCGCACCGAAGCCTTTCGCGCCGAGATCGCCGACTTTGTCGCGCGCGAAATCCTGCCGCTGGAGGCTGACAGATCCTCCTACGATGCCCATGGCAACATTGCGCTGCCACTGCTGGAGACGCTGCGGGCCAAGGCGCGGGCGGCCGGCCTGTGGTGCCTGCAACTGAAGCCCGAGACCGGTGGTGCCGGTCTTTCCAAGGTGGAGATGGCGGTCTGCTACGAGGAGATGAACCGCTCGATCTTTGGTCCGGTCGTGTTCAACTCCGCGGCCCCCGATGACGGCAACATGATGGTGCTGGAGGCGTTGGGGACGGCTGAGCAGAAGCAGAAATGGCTGCAGCCGATCGTCGAGGGCAAGGTCCGTTCGGCCTTCGCGATGACCGAGCCGCATCCGGGCGGTGGTTCCGACCCGTCGATGATCCTGACCAAGGCCGAGCGGCGCGGCGACAAATATGTTGTCAGCGGCCGCAAATGGTTCATCACCGGCGCTGGCGAGGCCAGCCATTTCATTCTCGTCGCGCGCACCTCGGACGATCCGCGTCGCGGGCTTTCGGCCCTTTTGTTCCACAAGGATCAGCCCGGCTGGCGGATCCTGCGGCGCATCGAGATCATGGGTCCGGAGGAGCATGGCGGCCATTGCGAACTGGAATTCGACGGGCTGGAGGTGCCGGTCGAGGATGTGCTTGCCGGCGAGGGCAGCGGGCTGAAGGTCACCCAGGTCCGGCTCGGTCCGGCGCGGCTCACCCATTGCATGCGCTGGCTGGGCCTCTCCAAGCGCTGTATCGAGATCGCCCGCGCCTATGCCGCCGAGCGCCATGGCTTCGGCAAGCTTCTGGCCGACCGGGAGAGCATCCAGCTCATGCTCGGCGATCTCGCCATGCGCATCGAGATCGGCCGGCTGCTGGTGATGAAGGCGGCCTGGGAGCTCGATCGCGGCGGCTTTGCCCGCAAGGAGGTCTCGATGGCCAAGGTCCAGGTCGCCAACGTCCTGCATGATGCCGCCGACGTGGCGATCCAGATCAACGGCGCGCGCGGCTATTCGAAGGACACGGTGCTGGAATGGATCTACCGCTATGCCCGCCAGGCCCGTCTCGTCGATGGTGCCGACGAGGTCCACAAGATGGTGCTCAACCGGTTCCTCAACGAGGAAGGCACCGGCTTCTGGCGCTGGAATGTCGAGCCAGGCGAAACAGGCCATGCCGGAAAGCGCTGAGCCCGTGACGCGGCCGGATTTCGATCCATCGCGGCTGGCGGATTTTCTCAAAAGCCGCTTCGGCGCTGGCCTTCTGTCGCTGCAGCGGATCGGCGGCGGCCAGTCGAACCCGACCTATTTCGTCGACTATGGCGGACATCGCATGGTGCTGCGCAAGAAGCCCGGCGGGCCGATCCTGCGTGGCGCCCACGCCATAGATCGCGAATACCGGGTGATCGAGGCGCTTGCTCCAACCGATGTGCCGGTGCCGCGGCCGGTGCTCTACCACGCAGGCGACGAATTGCTCGGCACGCCCTTCTATCTGATGGAACGCCTCGATGGCCGCGTCTTCCATGATTGCGCATTGCCGGGACTGTCGCGCGACGAGCGGCGCGGCATCTATTTCGGCATGGCCGAGGCCATGGCCAAACTGCATGCCATCCAGCCGCAAGAGATCGGGCTCGGCGACTACGGCCGGCCGGGAAACTATTTTGAGCGGCAGATCGCGCGCTGGACAAAACAATTGCAGGAATCGCCGAGCGACCGCATCCCGGCGCTCGAAACCGTGGCCGAATGGCTGCCCAAAAATCTTCCACCGGACGATGGCCGTGTTGCCATCGCGCATGGCGACTTCCGCCTCGGCAATCTCCTCTTCCATCCGGAGCGGCCTGAGGTGATCGGCATTCTCGACTGGGAATTGTCGACGCTCGGCCATCCGCTCGCCGATCTCGGCTTCTGCTCGATGCCCTGGCATTCCGCGCCGGACGAATATGGCGGCATCCTCGGCCTCGATCACGCCGCACTCGGCATCCCGACTCAGCGCGAGTTCCTCGACCATTATTTCGCCCATGCCGTGCCCACCGGACCGCTGCGGCCGTTCCATCTGGTTT
This sequence comes from Mesorhizobium helmanticense, assembly GCF_003034915.1. Classification (GTDB taxonomy): domain Bacteria; phylum Pseudomonadota; class Alphaproteobacteria; order Rhizobiales; family Rhizobiaceae; genus Mesorhizobium; species Mesorhizobium helmanticense. Next base: position 249,120 of record NZ_PZJX01000018.1, read on the forward strand.
TCGCCCTGTTCCGCTTCGCGGTGATCTTCGTCGGCATCGCCGACCGGGCGCAGGCCGGCAGCGCGGCCGCGGCCAACGCGGCTGATATCGCGCCGCTGGCCGGCCGTTTCGCCGCACGCGCCGTGGAAGTCGTCGAGGGTGCGCGGCCCTGGTGATGTTCGCCGGCTGATGCCAGGGACCGCAGCAATGCTTTTTCTTGCCTGCCACGCCGGAAGGAGCGACCTTGCCTGGCCGGGATCCAAAAAGGAGAAGCTCGATGACATCCGACGTTGCAGTTATCGCGGGCGCGGGAGCGGGGCTGAGCGCCTCGCTCGCCCGCCTTCTCGCCAAGGAGGGCTTTCGTGTGGTTCTGGCTGCGCGCAACGTCGGCAAGCTAGCCGCGCTGGTCGATGAGACCGGCGCGCTGGCGGTCGAGACGGACGTTGCCGACGCCGCTTCGGTCGCAAACCTGTTCGAGGCAGCCGACAAGACCGGGCCCCTGTCGCTTGCGGTGTTCAACGCCAGCGGCCGCACCCGCGGGTCGATCGCCGATCTCGATCCCGAAGCGGTGAAGCAGGCATTGCTGGTCGGCGCCTATGGCGGGTTCCTGGTCGGCCAACAGGCGGCCCGCCGGTTGCTTTCCCGTGGCTCGGGTTCGATCCTGTTCACCGGGGCCACTGCCAGTATCAAGGGGTTTTCGGGCTCTGCCGGCTTTGCAATGCCAAAGTTCGGCCTGCGCGGGCTGGCGCAATCGATGGCCCGCGAATTGGCGCCGAAAAACATCCATGTCGCGCATTTCATCATCGACGGTGCGATCGCGCCGAACGGGTCCGGACAGACCGGCGAACCCGACCAGCAGGATCGCCGGCTGTCCCCGGACGCGATCGCCGACGCCTATCTTGCCGTCCATCGGCAGCATCGCAGTGCCTGGAGCTCGGAGCTCGAATTGCGGCCATGGGTCGAGAGTTTCTGACCCTCAGCCGTGCGGCAATTCGCGTGCGGGGCCGGGAACCTCCGTCCGGACATTATTTGCCCGTCCGCCATCAAACGCAGCGCTGACTTTCTTCCATTGGCATCGAGATTGGATCGGGCGTTGCTTTGATCGCGGCGTCCTGCATGCCACCGTAGGGGTGTGATCCAAGCGGAAGGAGCTTGACCATGGCCAGGATTGTACCTGTGCTCGATCTCAGCCGTCTCGAACAGGGCGCATCGGAGCAGGGGACCTTTCTGTTCGACCTGCGCACCGCTGCCCGCGATGTCGGTTTCTTCTACCTCAGCGGCCACGGCATATCGGCTGCGGAGGTCGAGGATATGCTCGACGCCTCACGCCGGTTCTTTGCCTTGGCCGAAGCCGACAAGCTGGCGATCGAAATGGTCAAGTCCTCGCAATTCCGGGGCTACACGCGCGCCGGCGGCGAGTTGACCAGGGGCAAGGCCGACTGGCGCGAACAGCTCGATATCGGCGTCGAGCGTCCGCCCATACCGCAAGGACCAGGCGTTCCCGCCTGGACGCGGCTGCAGGGGCCGAACCAATGGCCTCAATCATTGCCGGAATTGAGGCCGGCGCTGCTGGCATGGCAGACCAAGGCAACGGCGGTGGCGATCCGCCTGCTGAAGGCCTTCGCGCTGTCCCTCGACCAGACCGAGGATGCGTTCGACCCGATCTACCGCGATGAACCCAACCACCGCATGAAGATCGTGCGCTATCCCGGCCGGCATTCAACCGGCGACGACCAGGGCGTCGGTGCGCACAAGGATGGCGGCTTTCTGACGCTTCTGCTGCAAGACGAGAACAAGGGGCTGCAGGTCGAGTATGACGGCAGCTGGGTGAATGTGGATCCGCTCCCTGGAACGCTGGTGGTCAATATCGGCGAACTTCTCGAACTGGCGTCGAACGGCTATCTCAGGGCGACAGTCCACCGTGTCGTGACACCGCCGGCTGGCGCCGAGCGGATTTCGGTGCCCTTCTTCTTCAGCGCCCGGCTCGACGCGACGATCCCGCTGCTTGCCTTGCCCGAGGAACTGGCGGCCGAGACACGCGGGCCGGCGAGTGACCCCGACAATCCGCTGTTTCGCGACGTCGGGACCAATGTGCTGAAAAGCCGCCTTCGCTCCCACCCCGACGTGGCCCGCCGCCACTATTCGGACCTGCTTGCAACCGGTGCGGCGCCGGTTTGAATCGGGGATGGGAATTTCATCTTTGCTTAAGGTTTTGGAATTTTTTCCGTCGCCAACGTGCTCAAATCAGCTCATACAGGTAAAATCGTTCGGCGGTTTCCTCCCATTCCGCTGAACGGTGTTCCCCTCTGAAGGTTGTAAACCTTCTTTCTTGGCCGGGCCGCATTCGAGCCCGGCCATTTTTTCCGCGCTTCTTGCAAATCGCCTTCGATCAAGGCAGGAGTCTTCCTCGATTCCCGGCTGCGACAACGGCTCGATCTTGCCGGGGAAGCCTTGCATTCGCCGAACGCCTCATGCGCGTCGCGAACGGGGAACGACCGCAGCGTCAATCCAGAAGACTGAGGATATTTCATGCAGCTTTCGATGTGGACCTATCCCTGGGATGTCCAGGATCTGGGCCTGGAGACGGTCGAACGCGATCTTGTCGAACGCGCCGGGCTGAACATGATCAGCCTCGCCACCTCCTATCATGCCGGCCGCTTCCTGCAGCCGCGCAGTCCGCGCCGGAAGGCCTATTTCCCCGAAGACGGCACCATCTATTTCAGGCCGACGGCGGCGCGCTGGGCCAGCCTCGCCATCCAGCCCAAAACAGCGGACGTGATTACCGAGGGTGGCGACGTGCTTGGCAACCTTGTCGGCAGGCGCGATGCGGGCGGGCTCGGGGTTTCCTGCTGGACGGTCTGCCTGCACAACACCCGCCTTGGCATGCTGCATCCGCAGGCGGTCACCCGCAACGCCTTCGGCGATGCCAACTACTACAATCTCTGTCCGTCGCATCCGGATGCGCGCGCCTATGTCCGCGCGCTGGTCGCAGATGTCACGCACAGCTACAGGCCGGACAGGATCGAGCTCGAAAGCCCGTCCTTCATGGGCTTTGCCCATGAATACCATCATGAGAAGGATGGCGTCGGACTGACGCCGGAAGACGACTTTTTGCTGTCGCTGTGTTTCTGCCCGTCCTGCCTCGCCCGTGCGGCCGGCGCCGGCGTCGATGGCGAGGCGGCGCGCAAGCGCGTCGGCCAATGGATCGTCGAGACCTGCGAACGCGCGGTGCCCGAACGGCGCTTTCCCGATTTTCCCGCCAGCGGCCTCGACGCGTTTCTGCCGTGGCCGGAACTCCATGCCTATCTCATCTGGCGCTTCGAGCCGGTAACCAGCCTCGTCGCCGAGCTGCGCGAGGTGGCCCATCCCGCAACGAAGGTCGTCATCATCGACCTGAAAGACGGCTGGCTCGGCGGCTGCGATCTGGCGGCGCTCGGCAATGTCTGCGACGGAGCGATCCTGTGTGCCTACGACATGCAGCCTGGAGATGTCGCAAGCCTGATGGCGGCCGGCCGCGCCACGCTCGGGGCGGAAAAATTCCTCGGCGCCGGCTACCGGCTCTTCTATCCGGAAATGGCGGGCCCCGACATGCTAGCCGCCAAGGTCAAGCCGGCGCTGGCGCCCGATGTCGACGGCATCAATTTCTACAATTACGGCCTTGTTCCCGCCGCGCGCCTGGACTGGATAGGCGCCGCGCTGCCTGTTTGAGCAAATCGATCCGCGCCAAGCCTCATTTGCCTCCGATACTCTCGCCGCCGAGTGGTCCCGATGCTCAGAACGATCCGCACGCTAGCACCTGACGAAGTGGAAACCCTTGTCGACTGGGCGGCGGCCGAAGGCTGGAACCCAGGCCTCGGCGATGCCAGGATTTTCCAGGCGGCCGATCCCGAAGGCTTCATCGGCGCCTTTGTTGATGGCAAGATGGTAGCCGGCATTTCCGCCGTCGCCTATGGCGACGATTTCGGCTTCATCGGCCTCTATATCTGTCGCCCGGACAGGCGTGGCGAGGGTCATGGCAAGGCGGTCTGGGACGCCGGCATGGCGCGGCTCGTCAACCGCACGATCGGGTTGGACGGCGTTGTCGAACAGCAGGCCAACTATCGCAGCATGGGTTTTGCGCCGCTCTACCGGACGATACGGTTCGCCGGGCCTCTCGATGGCCTGGCAGGTGCCGGCAGCGGCATCCGCCCCATAGGGCCGGAACTCGTACCGGATATACTGGCCTATGATCGCCGGTTCTTTCCCGGTCCGAGGCGGTCGTTCCTGGAACACTGGCTGCGCCCGCCGCACATGGCGCTTGCGATCGTCAGGGATGGCGCGATCGAGGGGTATGGCGTCGCGCGCCAATGCCGGGACGGCTGCAAGATCGGCCCGCTGTATGCCGATGGGCCGGATGCAGCAAGCCATCTCTTCTCCGCACTTGCCAGCCTCTGCGGCCCCGGAAATATCCATCTCGACGTTCCCGAGACCAGCGGAGATTTTGCAAGCTTGCTGTCGTCGGCGGGCCTGCGGCCGGGCTTCGAAACGGCTCGAATGTACCGGGGAAAAGCGCCACAGCTCACGCAGCCCGGGGTCTTTGCAATAACCACCCTGGAGCTTGGCTGAGACGGCGGTTGAGGTGCGTCGGCGACGCCGGCTAATACAGCGGCTCGGCCATGTGCCGGGGCGTCGGCCATTGCGTCGTGATCCCGGGCTGCACAGGCCGCTCGAGATAGGTCGACAGAACCACATAGCTTCGCGTCGAAGTGACGCCCGGCGTTTCGTAGAGGCGCGACAGCAGCCCTTCGAGCGCCCTTGTGTCCTCGGTGCGGACCTTGATCAGCATGCAGGTGTCGCCGGCCACCGAGTGGATCTCCTCGACTTCCGGGTGCTCGGAAATCGCCATCAGTTCCGGCGTCTTGCCCCAGCCCTTGGTGTCGATATGCACGAAGGCAAGCAGCGGCTTCTTCACCGCCTTGGGGTCGATGATTGCCGCGGTGTTGCGGATGGCGCCGCTGCGCCGCAGCCGCTTCACCCGTTCATGGGCTGCCGGCGGTGACAGGCCGACGCGATCGCCGAGATCGGCATAGCTGATCGTGGCGTCGTCAACCAGAACGCCTAATATCCTTCGGTCGGTCACGTCGAGGTCGCGGGTGGCTGGCCTGTTCTGCGGAATGCCATCTGTTTCTTCATCCATATCGAAATTCCTTGTTGATACAGAATTTGATACGGCCATTATGGGCATATGTCGAACAGTGATCAAGTCGCAACATTGGCAGCAAGACCGCCCATTCCGGTGCTAGCCTATCTCCTGACCGGCTGCATCGCCGTCATCGGCTCGAACTCGCTGGTCCTCGGTCCGATCGCGCCGGCGGTGGCGACGTCATTTGGAGCAAGCGTGCCGGCCGTCATGATCGCCTCTGCCGCCTTCGGCCTCGGCACATCGGCAAGCGCCCTGTTCCTGGCGCGCTATATCGACCGGGTCGGTGCGCGTCGCATGCTCCAGGGCGCGTTGCTGCTCCTGGCGATAGCGCTTGTCGCCAGCGCGCTGGCGCCGACGGTGATCGCGCTTGTCGCCGCCCAGTCCGTCGCCGGCATCGCCGCCGGCGTCGCCATGCCGGCCATCTACGCCAGCTCCGCGGCGATCGCGCCGCCTGGCCGCGAAAGCGGCACGATCGGCGTCGTGCTGACCGGCTGGACGCTCTCCATGGTGGCTGGCGTCTCGCTGTCGGCCGTGCTTGCCGATCTGGTGCATTGGCGTGCCGTCTTCGCCGCTGTCGCGCTGCTCGCGGCCCTTGCCGTGGCCGGCCTGACTTTGACCTCGCTCAGCGATGCCAGAAAGAGCGGCCCGGCGCCGACGCCGCTCGGCGCCTTGGCTGTTCCCGGCATCGTGCCGCTTCTGATCGCCTGTGGCGCTTTCATGACCGCCTTCTATGGCGTCTATGGCTATCTCGGCGATCATCTTCATCAAGGCCTGGGCGAGCCCGTCAGCGCCAATGGCTGGGCCGCACTTGCCTATGGCGTCGGCTTCGGTGCGGCGGCGCTTCTTGATGGTGTCATCGATCGCCTCGGCGCGCGGCGCGTCATGCCCTTCGCCTATCTGATGGTGGCGCTCGTCTATGTCGCGATGGCCGCGGTCAGCGGCAGCTTCGGCCCGACCCTGGCAATGGTGGCCATCTGGGGCCTTGCCAACCACTTTGGGCTGAACGTGCTGGTGATGCGCCTTACCGCACTCGATCCGTCGCGTCGCGGCACCATCATGGGCCTGAACAGTTCGGTGACCTATCTCGCGGTCTTTGTCGGCACGACCGGCTTCGGACCGCTTTACACCGGCCTTGGTTTTGCCGCCTGCGCGATAGCTGCGGCCTTGCTGATGCTGGTCGCGGCCTTGGCGGCGGCATGGCGTTCGCCACCACCCATGCTGCCGTAAAGCTTGCGTCCTCGTCTCGTCCATGGGTAAGGCTTGGCCCACGACCGAGCCGAGGTGTGATGAAGACGATTCTTGAGACCACCGCCGACCCTTCTCCGGAAGAACTCGCCTTTCTGGGCGAACGGCTGACCGCCTTCAACGACAGCGATGTCGGCGCTTCCCGGCGAAAGGCGCTCGCCGTCTTCGTCCGCGACGAAGAGGGCAACGTCGTCGCCGGCATTTCGGGCTACACCGCCTGGGGCTGGCTCTATGTGCAATGGCTCTGGGTCGACGAAAGGCTGCGCGGCCAGCATATGGCGGGCAACATGCTGGAGGCTGCCGAGCGGGAAGCGGTCGCGCGCGGCTGCCATGGCGCCCTGATCGACACGTTCAATCCCAAGGCGGCGAAAGCCTATGAGCGCCAGGGCTATCGGCCCTTCGGCACGCTGCCTGATTTTCCCGTCGGCCGCAGCCGCATCTTCCTGCACAAGACGCTGTCAGCCGCTTGATCAGCCGGCAAGGCGCCCGCCGCGCATCGGCTGCGGCACGCCGGTCGTGCTGGGGAAACTGATCGGCAGGCCGCGCAGCACGCGCACCGCCAGGAAAGCAAAGCATTCCGCCTCCACCGCGTCGCCTTTCCAGCCTAGCGTCTCGGCCTGCACGGCTTCGACGCCGGCGCGGCTGGCAAGCATCGCCATCATCGTCGGGTTATGCCGGCCGCCGCCGCTGACGACCAGCTTCTTGGGCCGATGCGGCAGCAGGTCGAGCGCCTTGCCGACGGCGGCGGCGGTGAAGGCCGTCAGCGTCGCCGCACCGTCCTTTGCGCTGAGGCCGTCAGCCATCGCCGCGCCAAAGTCGAACCGGTCGAGTGATTTCGGATAAGGCTTGGTCAGGTAAGGATGTTGCAGCAGCTTGGCCAGCCGCGCCTCGTCCACGGTGCCGGAGCTTGCCAGCGCGCCGTCACGATCCATGTCGCCAAGCCCCTTTGCCTTGATGAAGTCGTTGAGCGGTGCATTGGCCGGCCCGGTGTCGAAGGCGATGACATTGTCCTTGCCGTCCCACCAGGTGATGTTGGCGACGCCGCCGAGATTGAGCACCGCCATGTCGCCGCTGGCGTCCGCCGCGCGCAAGAGCGCGGTGTGGTAGGCGGCCGCCAGTGGCGCGCCTTGCCCGCCGGCGCGCATGTCGGCCGAGCGGAAATCATAGGCGACTTTGGTGCCCAAGATGGCGTGCATCATTTCACCGTCGCCGAGCTGGCGGGTCTCGCCAAGCCGGCCAGCCTGCGGCGCGCGATGCAGCACGGTCTGGCCATGGAAGCCGACAACGCCGATGTTGGCCATCGTCAGCCCATAGCTTTCGACGAGGTCCTTGACCGCCGCGGACTGCGCCCGCGTCAGCGCCTGTTCGGCCTCGCGGAAGATCGCCGGCTCCGGCCCGGTGAAGTTCCACACCCGCGCCTGGCGCAGCGTTTCCTCCAGCAAGGTGCGGATCGTCTGAGGGTAGGGCGCCAAAGTGTAGGTACCGAAATCCGCGATCCGTTCGCCATCGGTCTTGATCAGCGCGACATCGATATTGCCGTCCAGCACGGTGCCGGTCATCAGGCCGACGGCCCAGATTGGTTGCATGGTCTAGTCCCTAACTTCCGTTGACGAGATCGCCGACCGTCTGGCGAAGCTCCGCGATTCCGCTGTTGAAATGACGTGTCGGATGGATCCGGTTGGTGAGCAAGGTCCATGCCTTGCCCTTGTCGAAATCGATCCACAACCCGGTGCCGGTAAAGCCGGTATGGCCGATCGTGCCGGTGCTGCACAGCCCGCCGCCGGACCAGTTTTCGTAAGGGTGCTCCCAGCCATGCGTGCGGGTGGCGGACAGTGGCGTGCGCATCAAAGCGATCGAAGCCGGCGAGGCGCCGGTTCCGGTGAGCAGCCCTTGCGCGAAGTCGAGGACCGAGGCCGCCGTGCCGAACAGGCCGGCGTGACCCGCGCCCTGCAGCGCCGAGCAATTGTCGTCATGGACTTCGCCGCAGAGCACGCGATGGCGCCAGGTGCAGTCCTCCATCGCCGCTGCCTGATCGGGCGCGGCGGAGAAGGCGAAGCCTGGGCCGGGATCCATGTCGCGAATGGTCTTTCCCGACAGGCGCTCCAGCGCGAAGCCGAGCAGGATGAAATTGATATCGGAATAGACCGGCAGTCCGGCCTGCCATTCGCGCTGCAGGATGAAGGCGCGCAGCAACTCCGGATCGCGGCCATGGGTGTAGATCGGCGCCACGGCGGGAAACGGCGTCTGATGGCCGAGGCACTGGCGAAACGTCACCTTCCGCTCCCACACCTTTTCGTCATACTGGCGAAGGTCGGGCAGGGCGGAAATCAGCGGCGCATCGAGATCGATGACGCCGTCTTCCGCCAATGCCAGGATGCGCGGCGTCGTGAAGATGACCTTGGTCAGCGAGGCCAGGTCGAACCAGGTGCCTTCATGCATCGGCCTGGGATGGGGCACGCGCTGGGCGAGCCCGATTGCCCGGGCGATGCGTGCGCCGTCGCGGTCGACAAGCCCCAGCACTCCTCCGGGAATGCGGCCTTCGTTCACCGCGGCTTCGAGAGGGGCGAAGGCGCGGTCGAAAAGCTGGGCGAGGGCGGTCAATGCCGGCCTCCGCTCGAAACTTGGCGCTCTACGACACCCCCCT
>NZ_PZJX01000019.1 GCF_003034915.1 Mesorhizobium helmanticense
GCCGACCTTGCGCACTTCTGGGCGACACCCATCACGCCTCAACCCTCACCCGATGATCCACCCCGAACTGCTCCCATCGCGCCGGACCCGGCTCAAAGCCCAGCGGCCGCACCAGCGAAGGCACTTGCCGCGTATCCAGCTCGAAACGCTCGCGCCGCCGGTCGATGGCCGGAACGGCGGCGATGAGCTTCTTCGTGTACGCGTGCTTCGGCGCCGACAGCACGGACTTCGCATCGCCGATCTCGACGATCTGGCCGGCATAGACGACCGCGATGCGGTGCGCGATCCGCTCCACCACGGCCATGTCGTGCGAGATGAAGAGATAGGCCAGCCCGAACTCGCGCTGCAGGTCGACCAGCAGCTCCAGCACTTTGGCCTGCACCGAGACATCGAGCGCCGAGACCGCTTCGTCCAGCACGACGACCGAAGGGTTGAGCATCAGCGCACGCGCGATGCACAGTCTTTGCCGCTGGCCGCCCGAGAATTCGTGCGGGTAGCGCTCGAGGCTGTTTTCCGGCAAGCCAACGCGTTTCAGCAGCGTCGCCATTTTCGCCCGTGTCGCCGCATCCACGCGGCCGCCGGTGGCGATTATAGGCTCGGCGAGAATGCTCTCGATGGTGAGCCTCGGATTGAGCGAGGCGTAAGGGTTCTGGAACACCATCTGGATGGGCAGCGCGCTCTGCCCGGCGGCAGCCTTGCGCGTGCTGGCCGAAAAGCTGCCGCGCGTCGACCTCACCAATCCAAGCACCGCGCGCGCCGTGGTCGATTTTCCCGAACCGCTCTCGCCGACGATCGCCAGCGTCTCGCCTGGCATCAGGTCGAAATCCACGCCATCGACGGCATGCACGGCGCCCGTGGCGCGACCAACGAAACCTGACTTGACGGGAAACCGCACCACAAGGTTGTTCACCTGCAGCGCCGGCTCGGCGTCCAGCGCCTTGTCGCGCCGTCCGTCCGAACGCGTGGCACGGCCGCTGGCGAAGTGCGGCACGTCCTGCAGCAAATGCTGGGTGTAAGCATGCTGCGGGCGGTCGAGGATCTGGTTCAGCTCACCTTGCTCGACCGCCTCTCCGTTTTGCATCACCATGATCTTGTCGGCGATGCCGGCGACGAGGCCGATATCATGGGTGATGAAGATCATCGACATGCCGGTTTCGCGCTTCAGTTCGGCGAGCAGCGCCATGATCTGCGCCTGCACCGTCACGTCGAGCGCCGTCGTCGGCTCGTCGGCGATCAGCAGGCGTGGATTGCAGGCAAGTGCGGTGGCGATCATCACCCGCTGCAGCATGCCGCCGGAAAGCTGGTTCGGCGTGTATTTCAGGCGTCGCGCCGCATCGGGAATGCGCACGCGGTCGAGCGCGTCCTTGGCCGCCGCCGTCGCTTGCCGGCCGGTCAGGCCGCGATGCAGGCGAAACGATTCCTCGATCTGCGTGCCGATGGTCAGCACCGGATTGAGCGAGGTCATCGGCTCCTGGAAGATCATGCCGATCTCGGCGCCGCGGATTTTCGTCAGTTGCGGCTCGCTCGCCGCCGTCAGGTCGAGGACCCCGCCGTCGGCGCGCTTGAGCTTGATCGAGCCGCCGGTGATGCGCCCGCCGCCGAAATCGACGAGGCGGTTGATCGACAGCGCGGTGACCGACTTGCCCGAACCGCTTTCGCCGACGATCGCCAGCGTCTCGCCATCGGCAAGCTCAAAGCTGACGCCGCGCACCACTTCATTGGCTTGCGGCATGCGGCCGAAACCGACGCTGAGACCCGAGACGGAGAGCAGCGGGATCACGCGATCGCCCTCCGCATCCTGGGGTCGAATATGTCGCGCAAGGCATCGCCAAGCAGGTTGAAGCCGAGGATGCTGATCATGATCGCCAGTCCTGGGAAGATCATCAGCCAGGGCGCCGTTTCCATTAGGTTGCGGCTATCGCTCAGCATCAATCCCAGCGACGCCGCGGGCGGCTGGGTGCCGAGGCCGAGAAAGCTCAAGCCGGCTTCGGTCAGCAGCGCCCAGGCCAGCGCCAGCGTAATCTGGACGGTCAACGGCGCCACCAGATTGAGCAGCAGATGCCTGGTCACGATGTAGCTTGAACTGCTGCCGAAAGTGCGCGCGGCGTCGACGAATTCGCGCGCCTTGAGCGACAGAGCAGGGCCGCGCACCACGCGCGTGAAGATCGGCGTGTAGACGATGGCGATGGCGACGATGCTGGTCCAGGTGCCGGGTCCCGCGACGGCGACGATCAGCAGCGCCAGAAGGATCGCCGGGAAGGCCAGCAGCACGTCCATGACGCGCATGACGATGCCGTCCCAGCGGCGTCCGAACCAGGCCGCGGCGAGTCCCAGGACTGTGCCGGCGAGCGCGGCGAAAGCGACCGAGAAGAAAGCGACGATGAAGGACTGGCCGATGCCCATCATCAGCCGGCTCGCCACATCGCGGCCGAACAGGTCGGTGCCCATCCAGTAGGTGCTGTCAGGCGCATGCAGCCGGTCGATCCGGTATTGCATCAGCGGGTTGTGCGGCGTCAGACCGAGCACGCCAAGCGCGGCAAGCAGCAGATAGAGCCCGACGATGAACCCGCCGATGCGGCCGCTGGGGTGCGCGAAGATGGCCTGCAGCATGCGCATCACTGCTCCCCCAACCGGATGCGCGGGTCGAGCGCGACATAGGCGAGGTCGACCAGGAGATTGACGATCATGAAGTTGAAGGCGATGAACAGCACGGCTCCCTGCACCAGCGCATAGTCGCGCTGCAGGATCGCGTCGAGCACCAGCCGGCCGAGGCCCGGCAGCGCGTAGATCTGCTCGACGATGACGGCGCCGCCCAGGAGATAGCCGAATTCGATGCCGCTCAGCGTGACGACGGGGATCAGCGCATTGGGCAAGGCATGGCGCCAGATCACGCCGCGTGCCGACACGCCCTTGCTGCGGGCCGTTCTGACATAATCGTCGCTGAGCACATCGAGCATGGCCGAACGCGATATGCGGGTGACCGAAGCAGCGAAGGCAAAGCCGAGCGTGATCGCAGGCAGGATCAACTGGCCGAGATTGCGCAGGGGATCCTGCCAGAGCGGCGAAAATTCCCCCATCGCCGGCAGCACGCCGAAGCCCGCCGACAGCGTGTAGATGATCAGCAGCGCCAGCACGAAGTTCGGCGTCGACTGGCCGATCATGGCGGCAATGCGCACGCCGAGGTCGGAGAGCTTTTCATTGTGGGTGGCGGCGAAGACGCCCGCCGGGACGCCGACGACAAGAGCGATGATCATCGACAGCAGCGCCAGTTCGAGCGTCAGCGGGAAGCGCTCGAGGATGATTTCGAGCACCGGCTTGCCATAGGTGGAGGAGATTCCGAGATTGCCGTGCAGCAGGCCGGCGAGCCAGCGCCCGTACTGCACGAACCAGGGCTGGTCGATGCCGAAATAGGCGGCGAGCGACTCACGCTGCGCCGGCGTCAACAGCCCGGCTTCGGTCCCCAGCATCGCCGTGATCGCATCGCCCGGAACCATTCGGATCGCCACGAAAACGACGATTGAGACGCCGATCAGAACGAGAGGAAACACCGCCAGGCGTCGCAGCAGATAGGTCACGCGATGAACACCTCTCGTCCGAGCCTAGAGCATGATCCCGAAAAGTGGAATCCGGTTTTCGGAAAAGATCATGCTCAAATTAAAAGATAGAGCCCCATCCCGATCTATCGGGATGGAACAGGCTCTGGCCCGCTATTGCTGGATCGTGACCTTGCTCAGGCTGAACAGCGTGCCCGTCGGCGTCGGCACGAACCCCGCGATGTTCTTCTGCTGCGCCGTGTAGCTGTAGGAGGTGTAGAGCCAGATCCACGGTGAAACCTCGGCAAGGTGCTTTTCGAAATCGGCGAAGATCGCCTTGCGCTTGGCTGGGTCGGTCTCGGCGCGGCCCTGCTGCATCTGGCTGTCCAGCGTGTCGTCGATATAGTTCGCCACCTTCTGCAGATTGCCTGCTTTGGTCCAGTAGCGATTGTACATGGTGTAGGGGTCCGCCCTGCCGCCGTTCAAGGCGATGGCCATGTCGAAATCGCCCTTCAGCCAGGCGTCGACATAGACGTTGAGCTCCATCATCCTGATGTCGAGCTTGACGCCGATTTCGGCGAGCTGCGACTGGATGACCTGGGCTTCCGCGGCAGCCGTTGGCGGTTCGCCGGTAGCGCCGATCACGGTCGCCGAAAAGCCGTCGGCATAGCCGGCTTCACTCATCAATTGCTTGGCCTTCTCGACGTCGCGCTTGTAGCAGAACAGCTGGCTCGGATCGGTGGCGAGCGATGGGATGGTCAGCGGCCCCGTCACCTTGCCTTCGCCGAGCGAAGCCGTGTCCAGCACTTCCTGCCGGTCGATGGCGCAGGAGATCGCCTGACGCACCTTGAGCTCAGTCATCGGCTTGCGCGACGGATTGAGCTGCAGCACGTGGTAGGCAAGCACCGGCACGCGGTTGAGCTGCAGGCTGGCCTCCTTCGGCACCAGCGTGGCGACCAACGGGTCGTTGAGCAGCGCGAAGTCGATCTGCTTGGTGCGCATCGCCGCCAGGATCGCCGTTTCATCCGGCAGCACCGAGATTTCGATGCCGTCGACACCGGTCGCGCCGCCGGCCCAGTCCTTGTTGGCGCTGAGCACCTCCTTGGCGTTCGGATCCCATTTGTCGAGCTTGAACGGGCCTGAGCCGAGAGCCTTCGTGCCGACCGAGCCGGCAGCGATTTCGCCGACCGGAACGATGGCCGCGTTGACGTCGCTCATCGCCGTCAGGATCGGCACATCCGGCTGCGACAAATGAAAGACGACGGTCGCGGGATCCGGTGTATCGATACTGGCGATCGACAGGAAATTGGCGCGGGCGGCCGCCCCCGTCTTTTCATCGAGGATGCGCTCGAAGGAGGCCTTGACATCGGCCGAGGTGACGGCAGCCCCGTTCTGGAATTTCGCTTTAGGATCAAGCTTGAACGTCAATTCCTTGCCGTCCGGCGAGAACTGCCAGGACGTGGCGATGGCCGGCACGATCTGCAGGCTGGCATCGACCCTTACCAGCGGCTCGTAGATCAGCTCCAGCAGCCTGAGCGACGAAAAGGCCGTCTGCTTGTGCGGGTCAAGCCCGGTGGCGTCCTGCGACCAGGCCATGTGCAGCGTCGCAGCACTTGCCTGGACCGGCAGCGCCGCAGATCCGAGCACCGCCGCCAAGGCGATACCGGGCAACGCCATGCCGGAAAGCAGTTTCCTGGTGAGATGTTGTACCATTGTCGTCTCCCATTATTGTCGAACTTGATTTGCAGTTCCACGGGCGGCTTCACAGGGACACGACACCCCGCAATGTCGGCCCAGAATTTTCGTGCGGGTTCACGCCGTCTTTTCGCTGATTGCCTTGCGCAGGAACCCTCCCGCTCTGCCGAGCGCCCCGCGTGCCTCCTCGACCTCCATGCCGGTGATCACCACTAGGATCGCCAGCTTCACATCCTTGCCGGTCGCTTCGAGCGCATGGCGAGCCTGTTGCGCCGTGCAGCCACTCGTCTGCATGATGATCCTGACCGCCCTGGCGACCAGCTTCTTGTTGGACGGGTTCAGGTCCACCATCAGGTTCTGGTAGCTCTTGCCTATGCGGATCATGCTGGCGGTTGTCAGCATGTTGAGCACCAGCTTCTGCGCGGTGCCCGACTTCAGCCGGGTCGAGCCGGTGAGGACTTCGGGGCCGACAACCGGCGAAATGGCGATGTCGGCAATGCCGGCGATGGTCGAGCGCGGATTGCAGGACAGCGCCACGGTCGTCGCGCCGACTTCTCTTGCGTAGTTCAAGCCGCCGATGACGTAGGGCGTGCGGCCGCTGACCGCGATGCCGACCACCACATCGTCTGATGTGAGCTTGATGTCTTGCAGGTCGCTAACGCCTTGTCTCGGATCGTCCTCGGCGCCTTCCGCGGCCCGCACCAGCGCGTCGGAGCCGCCGGCGATCAGGCCCATCACCATGGTCTCGGCCACGCCGAAGGTAGGCGGGCATTCCGAAGCGTCGAGGACGCCCAGCCGGCCGCTGGTGCCGGCACCCAGATAGATCAGCCGCGCGCCCTTCTGGAACGCGAGCACGATCCGGTCCACTGCTGCCGCTATCTCGGGGATGACTTTCTCGACGGCGCCCGCAACGCCTTTGTCCTCGTCATTGATCCTGCGCAGCACGTCGACGGTCGGCAGCAGGTCGATATCCATCGTCCTTGGATTCCGATCCTCGGAAACCAGTCGCTCCAACTCCGACATCAACGCGTGTTCGCTCATCCACTTGCTTTCAAAACGTCATGCCGTCAGCAGGAATGTGACGCAAAGCGCGACCTTGACCAGTACCGGCGAAACATTGGCCTCTCGTGTCGGCGGCTTGGTTTCCGTCTCGTTAACTTTCTAGAATTGGATATTCATGGTGTCAACGAAATATTGGAATAAAATATTCCTACGCTAAAAGGCCCTAGGTGGCAGCGGACGACTTCTTGGCCAGGATGATGGCCCCCGAGACAGCATCGCCATCGGCGGGCTTCAGCCGGCGGCGCACATCGGGTGCAAGCCACGGCTCGAGCGGACTGGACAACCCTCCCAGCAGCGTCACCCGTGGCGCGCCTTTCTCGAACAACACCCGCACGAATGTGTCGACGTGTTCGGCGGCGCTCTGCACGATGCGCCGGCCGACCGCGTCGCCCTGGTCGGCGTGGCGGATCACCATCGGCGCTAAGGCCGCGTAGTCGGTCGCTGTGGCGCGGTCCATCCAGGCGACCGCTTCGACCGGATCGTCCTTGAAGCGTTGCATGACTTCGCTCAGCAGTGCCGTCCGCTCATGCCTTCCGTCATGGGCGCGCAAGGCGAGTTGCACCGCCTTCAGGCCAAGATCGGCGCCACTGCCCTCGTCGGACATCGGAAAGCCATAGCCGCCGACGCGCAGGTCGCGCCCCTCGACAAAGCCGAGGCCGATCGATCCGGTGCCGGCAATGACGATGGCCCCGTCCAGGCCCGAATGCGCGCCAAGGCAGGCGCCGACGCCGTCGCTGACAAAGGCGATGCTGGCGAAGGGATGGGCGATCGCCGTCAACGCTTCCAGCGCGCCCTTGCGGCCAATCCCGGCAAGACCGACGCCCGCGCGGATCCGCACGATCTCGGCGCGTCCGAAACCTGCCTCCTCGATCGCCGCGCCAAAGGCTCTCGCAACCGAAGCCCAGGCTGCGTCGATGCCGAGCCGCGTCGTCGCCGGGCCCGACAGGCCCTGTCCCAGCACTGTGCCCGTCTCGTCCTCGATGCGGGCACGGCAACCGGTGCCGCCGCCATCGACGCCGAGGAAGAAGCGCGGAGATCCCGAGCCTGCGCTCACGTGCTGATCCGCTCTATCTCGGCGCCGCAAAGGCGCAGCTTGCGGTCGAGTTGCTCATAGCCGCGGTCGAGGTGATAGACCCGGTTGATCGTCGTCTCGCCTTCCGACACCAGTGCGGCCAGCACCAGCGAAACCGAGGCGCGCAGATCGGTGGCCATCACCTGCGCGCCCTTCAGTCTCTCGCCGCCGCGCACCAGCGCCATGGTGCCTTGCAGCTTGATGTTGGCGCCGAGCCGCATCAGTTCGGGCACATGCATGAAGCGGTTTTCGAAGATCGTCTCGCGCAGCAGCGAAGCGCCCTCGGCGCAGCACATCAAGGCCATGAACTGGGCCTGCAGATCGGTTGGAAACCCTGGATAGGGTTCGGTCGTCAGGTCGGCCGCCTTGAGCGGCCCATTCCTCGACACGATCAGGCCGCGATCGCCCGGCCAGATCTTCACGCCGGTGGCCTCGAGCAGCTGCACGACCGACGCCATGTGCTCGAGCCGTGCATGGGTCAGCTCGAGCTGGCCGCCGGTGATGGCGGCCGCGACCGCATAGGTGCCTGCCTCGATGCGGTCGGGGATGATGTCGTGCGTGGCGGCGCGCCAGCTCGATCCGCCCTCGATCAGGATGCGGTGCGTGCCGGCCCCCTCGATCCGCGCACCCATGGCGTTGAGGCAAGCGGCAAGGTCGGCCACCTCAGGCTCGCGCGCCGCGTTGAGGATTTCCGTCTCGCCTTTGGCCGCGGTCGCCGCCATCATCGCGGTCTCGGTCGCCCCGACGGAGGGCGAACTCAGCACGATGCGCGCGCCCCTCAAGCCGCTTGGCGCCGCGGCGACGATCAACCCGTTTTCGATGGCGATGTCGGCGCCAAGTGCCGCGAGTGCCGCGACATGCATGTCGACCGGCCGCGCCCCGATCGCGCAGCCGCCCGGCAGCGAGACCCTGGCATGGCCGAAGCGGGCAAGCAGGGGGCCTAGCACGAGCACGGTCGCGCGCATTTTCCGCACCGTGTCGTAGGATGTCTCCTTGGAAACGGCTTTGCTTGTGTCGATCGTCGCGGCATGGCCCGACCGGGTGACCACGGCGCCATGAAGACCGACCACGCCAAGCATGTTTTCCACATCCGTGACACCAGGCAGGTTCGTCAGCTCCAGCGGATAGGGGCTGAGCAGGGCGGCCGCGATCTGCGGCAACGCCGCGTTCTTGGCGCCGGAAATCGTCACCGCGCCCTCGAGCCTTCGTCCGCCGACGATCCGCAATTTGTCCATGGCTCTGAACCTGATCCGACACGCCGTTAAAGCGCAGTTTCGAGGCCGATTCTTGACCGAAGCCCGCACACACTTGACAGTCGATCGATCATTCTTTGCTGTCAATTGGATTTGGAATAATTTATTCCTTAGACCGCCGATCATCGGCCATCGGCCGGTATCGTCAACGCCGCAGGGGAATTCGATGTCCGTCCTGAAGAAGATCGAGGCCAAGCTCGAGATGATGGCGCCCGGCGATCGTGAGATCGGCCAGTACATCGTCGGCAATCCCGACCAGATGCTGCGCCTGTCGACGGCCGCACTCGCCGCCGAGATCGGCCGCAGCCAGTCGAGCGTCGTCAAATTCAGCCAGAAGCTCGGCTATGCCAGCTACCAGGAGCTCAAGCTCGCGGTCTCCGAGGCCAAGGCGCAGGAATGGCAGGTGCCGGCCGGCGTGATCCATGGCTCGATCGAGGTCGGCGACAGCTACCAGGTCATCCTGAAGAAGCTGATCGGCAGCAAGCTTCTGTCGATGCAGCAGACCGTCGCCGCCAACAGCGAACGGATCATTTCGAGGGCGCTGGAAAAGCTGGATGGCGCGCGCCGCATCCATCTGGTCGGCGTCGGCGCTTCCTCGCTGGTCGCGCGCGATTTCTCCTACAAGCTGTTGAAGCTCGGCCGCAATGTCCTGCACGACAGCGACAGCCATATCCAGATGGCCAATGTCTCGACACTCGGGCCCGGCGACGTGCTGTTCGCACTCTCCTATTCAGGCGCCAGCATCGAAACCTTGCGCATTGCCGAGCTTGCCCGCAAGCGCGGCACGACCGTGATCGCCGTCACCGGCCTGCACGACAATCCGCTGAGCCGCGTCGCCGACCTCCGCCTCTACACCATCGCCGACGAGGAGCGCGCGCGCTCCTCATCCATCACCGCGCGCGATGCACAGCTCACGCTGACCGACCTGCTGTTCATCCTGCTCGTGCAAAAGCAGCCGGATGCCAATGACTATGTCCACAACAGCGAGGCGGCGGTGTCGGTGCTGAAGGCGGATCGATCCTCGTAGCCTCGGTCGACAGCTTCAAAGATCCTTGTTCTTGGGCGGGATTCCCGCGCCATACGGTCCTTGCTCCTGCCAGGCGTAGACTTCCCAGGTGTTGCCGTCGGGGTCGGAGAAATAGAGGCAGTAGGCGTTCCACTCATAGACCTTCGGCGGCGCGAGCACCGTGACGCCCTTCTCGACCAGTTCGGCATGGACCGTGTCGACGATGTCGGGGCTGTCCACCCGAAAGGCCGTCATCACCTTGTGAACCCGCCGCTCGGCGCCGGCAGCGGGAAAGCCGACATGCTCGGCCAGGTGTTTGCTCTCCCACAAAGCGAGCGTGGTTCCCGCGGCGTCGAAGTCGGCAAAACCTTCGTTGCGGCGCCGTAGGCGAAAGCCGATCTTTTCGTAGAATTCGATCGAGCGATCGAGATCGCCAACCAGAAGGCAGACGTCGGTTATCGGATGATCGAGGCCAAGCGCCATTGTCGTTCTCCAGAAATCGGTTTGGACATTCAGTTCGGTATCAGCGCGCGAGCGTAGACCGCGACGTTGTCGATATGGACGTTTATGGCCTCGATCAGCCGTGCCTCGTCGCGCGCCATCGTGGCCTCGAAGATCTCGCGGTGCTCGGCGGCGACGGTTTCGGGGCCGGGCAGGGCGGACCAGGCCAGAAAACGGTAACGCTGCGCCTTCATGAAGATCTGCGCGCGCAGGAATTTGAGCCAGTGAAGCGGACAGGCCTCGCTGATTGCGCCATGGAAGGCGGCATTGCGCTCCTCCCATTCCTTGTCGCCGCGCAGCCCCTTTTCGATCATCTGCCGCTCGGTGTGGGCAAGTTGGTGGAAAGCGGCGATGATATTGCTTTCCCACACCTCGTCGCCGTGCCGCAGCGAAAGCCGCGCTATGTCCGCCTCCAGCAGCTTGCGCGTCTCGGTGAGGTCGTCGAGGTCGGCCTTCGACATCGCCCCGACCTGATAGCCGCGATGGCCCTCGAAATCGATGAATTGCTCGGCCGCCAGTCCCGCCAATGCCTCCCTGAGCGGGCTCATGCTGATGCCGTAGCGTTGGCGCAGCGCTCCCATGGCGAGACGCTCGCCCGGCTTGAAGATGCCGGTGATGATGTCGTTCCGGATCTTGTCGGAGACGATTTCGGCCAGCGTCTGCCGATTGTCCTCGGGATTTTTCTGGACCGCGGAATGCCTGAGCATGAAGCGTCTTTCCTCGCGAAATGCGGTCCGTCCGATCGGCGGAGCCGTTCTTCTTATTGGTAGCGTATGACCCGCCGCTCGATCGTCGTGACGATGATGAAGATCACGACGGCGAGCGACGACGACAGGATGATGGCGGCGTAGAGCAGATCCGAGCGATAGTTGAAGGTGGACTGGATGATCAGCGCGCCGAGACCCTTGTTGGCGCCTATCCATTCGCCGACGATCGCGCCGACGACGCAGGCCGTGGATGAGATGCGCAGCGACGCGAACAGAAATGGCAGTGAGCGCGGCGCCCTCAGCTTCCAGAAGATTTCCAGCGGGCTTGCCGACAGCACATGCATCAGCTCACGCTCATTGGCGCTGACAGCGTCGAGGCCCCGCGTCATGTTCACCAGCGTCGGGAAGAAGCAGATGATCGAGGCGATGATGATCTTCGGGAAGATGCCGATGCCGAAGATCAGGATGATGATCGGTGCGATCGCCAGCACAGGAATGGTGTTGAGGAACAGCACGACGGGGAAATAGGCCCGCTCCACGGTTTTGCTGTAGACGAAGGCGATGGCCAGCAGAATCGCCGCTATGTTGCCGATGAAGAAGCCGCAGACGCTTTCGATGAGCGTCGGCAGCAGGTTCTGCCAAAGCAGATAGGGATCGGCCGCGATGCGCAGTGCGACCTGCGCGGGCGTCGGCACGATGAATTTCGGCACGCCGAGCCAGGGCAGCAGGAACTGCCAGACGGCCAGCAGCGACAGTGCGCCGAAGGCCGGCAGCACGATGCGGGCAAGGGCGGAGCCTTCCGCGTCTGGGGAACTTGAATTCAGCACGTCCGCAACACCGCCCGCAAATGCGCCATGCTGCGGACGAAACCGGGATCTTCCCGGATCGGTCCCGCCGCCGCTGCCTTGGCCGCGCGGATGTCTTCCAGTTCGCGAAGACGTCCCGGGTTGGAGGCCAGAATCGCGACGCGGTCGCCGAGATAGGCCGCCTCCATGACGCTGTGGGTGACGAACAGGATCGTCATCCTCATCGATTGCCACAGGCCGAGCAATTCGTCGTTGAGGCGGTCGCGCGTGATCTCGTCGAGCGCGCCGAAGGGCTCGTCCATCAACAGGATGCGCGGCCGCGACAGCAGCGCGCGTGCGATCGCCACGCGCTGGCGCTGGCCGCCCGAGAGCTGGTGCGGATAGGCGTTTTCCCGGCCTGCCAGGCCGATCATCCGCAGCAGTTCGGCCGCATCCGGCCCCTCGGCGCCCGGCCGCCCGGCGCGCGCCTTCTTGCCGACCTCGTCGGGCAGCCGCAAATTCTCCATCACCGTGCGCCAGGGCAGCAGGGTCGAATCCTGGAAGACGAAGCCGATGTCGCGGCGCCGGCGCGCCGCGGCGGGCGTGTCGCCGAAGACCTCCAGCGAGCCGGCTGCCGGGCTGAGCAGATCGGCGACGACGCGCAGCAATGTCGACTTGCCGCATCCCGAAGGGCCGATGATCGTCAGGAACTCGCCTTCGCGCACCTCGAGATCGAGGCCGGTCAGCACCACGTTCACGCCGCCCTTGGCGGGATAGCCGACATCGAGGCCGCGCGCGCGGATCGCGAGCGGCCTTGAATCCGTCGTGGAAACGCTTTCGGGGCTCGGCTGCAGGCCAGTCGTCATCCGTATTTCGGGCGGTCCGCGGCGGTCATGTCGAGAATCTCTGTCGTCGCTGACTCTTCAAGGACCGGCTTGGTGGCGCCCTTGAACATGCCGATCTCGTCCATCAGGTTGATCTGGTCGCCAATGTCGGACGGCTTGAACGACCCCCAGCCGCCCTTGGCCGTATTGGCATCGAAGGAAAGCCCGAGCACCATGTCGATGGTCTTTTTTTCGACTTCGAGATCGAGGTTGGGGTAGGCCTTGACCGTGATCTCGACCGACTCCTGCGGATGCTCGTGCGTGTAGCCCCAGCCCTTGGCGACGGCGCCGAGGAAGCGGGCGAGAACATCCTTATTGTCGGCAAGCGCCGTCTCGGTGGCGAAATAGACATCGCCCGGGTCGATGACGCCAGCAGCCGATTGCATCATGGTGATGCGGTCGGGGCCGATCACCGCAAGGGCGGCCGTGTTGGTCACCCAGCCGGTGACGACGTCGACCTCGCCGGCGACCAGTGGCGTCATGTCGAAGCCCATGGTCGATATATCGAGCTTCGAGGCATCGATCTTGGTCTTGGCCAGCAGCGCGTCGAGTGACGAGCGCGCCGTCGGCTGGATGCCGATGCGCTTGCCGATCAAATCTTCCGGCTTGTGCACCGGCGCCTTGGGCAAGGAGAAATAGGCGAACGGTCCCTGCTGGTATCCAGTGGCGAACATCCTGATCGGCGCCCCGGCGGAGCGCGCCAGCAGAAGCTGGGACGACCCCGAGAACTGGCCGAGCTGCGCCTGGCCTGAAATCACCGGCGCCAGCGTCGCCGAATTTGGCCCGCCGGGGATCATCTCGACCTCGATGCCGGCATCCCTAAAGTAGCCGTTGTGGACGGCCACGACATCGCCGATCTGGCCGTTGCTCATCAGCCAGTCATACTGGATGACCACCTTGGCGGTATCGGCGCGGGCGCGCGACGGCACCACAAGGCCGATGCCGGGACCGGCGGCGATCATGCCCATGGCGGCGCCGGTCTTCAGGAAATTGCGGCGGCTGAGATTTTTCGCCCAGCCCTTTTCGATCGTGCTCATTCAGACACCTCTCCAAACCGCTTGCCATCCAGCCATGAGTAGATCTCCCAGAGATTCTCATCAGGATCCGTGAAATAGACGCAGCGCGCCCGCCAGGGATAATCCCTGGGCGGCGAGACGAAGCTCACCCCTTGCGCTAGCAGTTGCTCGTAGAGCTCGTCGATCTGTTCGGGCCTCACCACCTCGATGGCAGCGACAGCCTTGTGGACACCCGGTCCCGAGCGCTTGTTGCTGATGCCGGTGGTGGCGGCGATGTGGTCGATCTCCCAGAGCGCCAGGGCGACATGCTCGGTGGTGAAATCGGCGAAACCCTCGGCCCGCGTTCGCAATTTGAAGCCGAGCTTGTCGCGGTAGAAGGCGACGGAGCGCTCGACGTCTTCGACGAGAAAGCAGAAATCGGTGATCGCGGGCATTCCGAAAGGCATCGGCACAACTTTCGAAACTTGTACTAAGTTTCGAAAACGCTATCATGCTGCACTGCGGTCGTCCAGACGAAATTCGAGCCGGTTAAACAATGCTGAGCAGTTCCCATTGGGGCATCTTCCGACCAATTGTCCGTGACGGACGGCTTGTTACCGCGGAGCCATTTTTCGCCGATCCCGACCCGTCGCAACTGTTGCAGTCGATCCCTTCGGCCATCCATCACAAGAGCCGCGTGCTGCGCCCAGCGGTGCGAAAGAGCTGGCTTGAAAGCGGGCCTGGCGCGCATCCCGAACGGCGTGGCAGCGACCGCTATGTCGAAGTCGATTGGGACCAGGCACTGGACCTGGTTGCAGGCGAACTGAAGCGTGTCGTCACCGGCTTCGGCAACCAGGCGATCTATGGCGGATCCTATGGCTGGGCGAGCGCCGGCCGCTTCCATCACGCCAAGTCGCAGGTCCGGCGTTTCCTCAACGTGCTGGGCGGCTTCACAGATTCCGTCGACACCTACAGCAACGCGGCCGGCACGGTGATCGCCAAGCGCATCCTCGGCACCATCCAGGCCATCGACGGGCCGGGGACGAGCTGGTCGAGCATCGCCGCGAACGCCGGGCTGGTCGTCATGTTCGGCGGCATGCCGCTGCGCAACACCCAGATCACCGTGGGCGGGCTCGGCGAGCACACCAGCCGCGACGGTCTCGAAAAGGCAAAAGCGGCCGGCGTCGCCTTCGTCAACATCTGTCCGATCCGCGACGATGCCGCCGCTTTCCTCGACGCCGTATGGCTGGCGCCGCGCCCCGGCTCCGACACGGCC
>NZ_PZJX01000020.1 GCF_003034915.1 Mesorhizobium helmanticense
ATGCTCGGCCTGATCCACACGCTGATCAGCGAAGGCCTGCACGACCGGGAATTCCTCGCCAGCCACGCCACCGGCTTCGAATGTTTCGCCGATTATGTGATGGGCGTGACAGATGGTGTGCCGAAGACCGCGCAATGGGCAAGCGGTCTCAGTGAACTGCCGGCCGAGGCGATCCGCGCGCTGGCGCGGCGCATGGCCGCCACCCGCACGTTTCTTGTCGTCAACTGGTCGCTACAACGCAGCGAGCATGGCGAGCAGCCGTTCTGGGCGGCGATCGCGCTTGCCGCGGCTCTCGGCCAACTCGGCCTGCCCGGCGGCGGCCTGGGCTTCGGCTATGGCAGCCTGGAGGGTCTCGGCGGGCAGCGCCGCGCGGCTCCGCGCCCGACATTCCCGACCTTGCGCAATCCGGTCGAGGCCTTCATTCCGGTTGCGCGGATCGCCGACATGCTGCTGTCACCCGGCGCACCGTTCCAGTATGACGGCCGCGACCTGGCCTATCCCGACATCCGGCTCGTCTATTGGTGCGGCGGCAATCCGTTCCATCACCACCAGGATCTCAACCGGCTCATTGCTGCCTGGCGGCGTCCCGAGGCCGTCATCGTTCATGAGACCTGGTGGACGGCGACGGCGCGCCATGCCGACGTGGTGCTGCCGGCAAGCTCGCCGCTCGAGCGCGACGACATTGGCGCGAGCTCGCTCGACCGTTTCATGGTCGCGATGCGCAAGGCCATCGAGCCGCTGGGCGAAGCGCGTAGCGATTTCGCCATCTTCGGCGGCCTTGCCGAGCGCCTCGGCCTTGGCGCGGCCTTTCACGAAGGTCGCGGCGAACGGGAGTGGCTTCGGCTGATGTATCAACGCGCCCGTGAGCGCGCCGCACAAGCCGATATGCGCTGGCCGGATTTCGATGCCTTTTGGGACCAGGGCTTTGTGGAAATCCCCGCGGCTGAAAAACCCTATGTACTTTTCGAGGCGTTCCGAAGGGATCCAGCCCTACACCGGCTTGGCACGCCGTCGGGTCGCATCGAGATCGTTTCCGGGGCGATCGCCGGTTTTGCCTACGAAGACTGCCCCGGCCATCCGACATGGATGGCGCCGCGCGAATGGCTGGGCAGTCCGCTCGCCGCGCGGTTTCCGCTGCATCTGCTGACGACACAGCCGGCCACTCGCCTGCATGGGCAGATGGACATGGGCACGGTCAGCCAGGCGAGCAAGGTCGCCGGTCGCGAGCCGATGCGGATCAATCCGGCGGACGCCGCCGCTCGCGGCGTTGGGGATGGTGATATCGTGCGTGTCTTCAACGATCGCGGCGCTATTCTGGTCGGCGCGGTTCTTACCGATGCAATCCGGCCGGGCGTGATTCAGATCGCCACCGGGGCCTGGTACGACCCCGAGACGCCGGGCGAGATCGGCAGCCTCGACAAGCATGGCAATCCCAATGTGCTGACGCCCGACAGAGGCACATCGAAGCTCGCTCAAGGCCCGTCGGCGCAGAGCACTCTGGTCGAGGTGGCAAGGTTCGAGGGAGCGGTCCCACGAGTGTCGGCGTTCGATCCACCGATCGACAGCTGAACAGCCGCTGTTAAACGCTGTCGGCAAAAACCTCAGGCGGTCATCCGCCCCGGCTGAAACACTTCCACTCCCTGGCGCAACCCCGTCGCGACGACCGACACCCTGAATTTTCCCTCCAGCGCCTTGTCGAAAATGGCGCCGACGATGATATCGGCATCGGTGTCGACCTCTTCTCGTATACGGGTAGCCGCTTCATCGACCTCGAACAGTGTCATGTCGACGCCACCCGATATCGAGACAAGAACACCCTTGGCCCCGGCCATGGAGGCCTCGTCGAGGAGCGGGTTGGCGATTGCCGCTTCAGCGGCTTTCCTGGCGCGGTCCTCGCCCGAGGCTTCGCCCGTGCCCATCATTGCGCGGCCCATGTCGCGCATCACGGATTTCACGTCGGCGAAGTCGAGATTGATCAGGCCTTCCTTGACGATGAGGTCGGTAATGCAGCCGACACCGGCGTAGAGGACGCGGTCCGCCATGATGAAGGCGTCCGCGAATGTCGTCTTGGCATCGGCCACCCTGAAGAGATTCTGGTTCGGGATGACGATCACCGTGTCGGCGCTCTCACGCAGCCGTTCGATGCCTTCGTCGGCCGATTGCATCCGGCGTTTCCCCTCGAAGGTAAAAGGCTTGGTGACGACCGCCACCGTCAGGATCCCCGCTGCCCGCGCGGCGTGCGCGATAACAGGTGCGGCACCGGTACCGGTTCCGCCGCCCATGCCGGCCGTCACGAAACACATATGCGTTCCCGCAAGGTGGTCCATGATCTCGTCGATCGTTTCCTCGGCTGCCGCGCGGCCGACTTCGGGCAGTGAGCCGGCACCCAGGCCTTCCGTCACATGGGCTCCGAGCTGGATCAGCCGGGATGCCTTCGACATGGTAAGCGCCTGGGCATCGGTGTTGGCAACGATGAACTCCGCGCCTTGCAGGCCTTCGGCGATCATGTTGTTGACGGCATTGCCGCCGCCGCCGCCGACTCCGACAACCGTTATCTTCGGCCTCATCTCGGAGATTTCCGGCCTCTTTGTGGCGTTCACTGCCCGTCCCTCCGTTGAAAATTCTGGGCGCTGCAAGCAACCGAATGCTTTTCCGAAACCGTCAGGGCTCCGATGCAGCAAGCTCGCGAATCAGGCCATGCTCCCCACCATCAAGGAATCAGAGCGCGAACGCGCCCGCAAGTGCCGCTTGTGAGATTTGCCCTGCTAAGCGCTGCTCAGGCTGATGCGCGGTCCGTCAAAAGCGGTGGATGCGCAGCCCCAGCACCTTCTCCGAGACGATCACCACCACCAGCGTCAGCACGATCGACACGGTCGAGACGGCAGCCGCTTCCGGCGTGAAATTGGTGCGCAGATAGTCGAAGAGCTGGATCGGCAGCGTCGACGTCCCGATCCCCTTCAGCATGAACGAGATGGTGAAGGTGTCGAAGGATATGATGAAGGCAAACAGTGCGCCGCCGATGACGCCGGGCTTGATCAGTGGCAGCATGATGCGCCGGAACCTTGTCAGGCGGCCGGCGCCCAGCGAGCGCGCCGCCATGTCCCAGGATGGATCGAAACTTTCCAGCGAGGCCGAGACGTTGATGAAGACGAAGGGCAGCGTGATCAGCACATGGCCGACGACCATGCCGATCATGGTCGTGGTGCCGATGCCGATCGCATAGACGAAGAACAGCAGCGCGATCGCCGTCAGCACTTCCGGCAGCAAGAGCGGCGCCAGCATGGCGATGCGCACCGCCTCCTTCCAGCGGCCGGCATGCTGGACGTAATAGAGCGCGGCCATGGTGCCGATCGTTCCGGAAATGACGGTCGCCACCGCCGCCACCCAGAGCGAGGTGCGGATCGCGCGCATGAACACGTCATTATGGAAGAAGGTCACATACCAGCGCAGCGACAGGCCCTGCGGCGGGAACGTCAGGAAATTGCCGGCGTTGAAGGAGGCGCCAACGACGACCAAAATGGGCGCCAGCAGGAACGCATAGACCAGCAGGCAGTAGAGCGTGAGCACCGGCCGCTTCATGTCCGCCCCACTTTCCATTTCATGCGCGTCAGCCGCGCGAAGATGACGACGCAGAGCGCACCGGTGACCGACAGCATCAGCGCCAGCGCCGAGCCCCATGGCCACTGGAACGTGTCGATCAGCGCGTCGACGACTGTGACGGCCATGGTCTTCACCCTGAGCCCGCCGATCAGCGACGGCGTCACATAGGCGCTGAGCGACAAGACGAACACGAGGATGCAGCCGGCCTGGATGCCAGGCGTGCACAGCGGCAGTACGATGCGGCGGAAGGCGGTGAAGCGCGACGCGCCGAGCGAACGCGCCGCCGATTCCAGCGACGGGTCGACCCCCTGGATCGCCGCCATGATCGGCAGGATCATGAACGGCAGGAAGACGTGGACCAGCGCGATGACGATGCCGAGCGCGTTGTACATCAGCGGCAGCGGGCGATCGATCAGGCCCATGCCGGTCAGCGTGCGGTTGATGAGGCCGGCATTGCCCAGAAGAATCGTCCAGCCATAGGAGCGGATGACGATGCCGACCAGCAGCGGCGACAGCACCAGCCCGTAGGCCAGGGCGCGAAAGCGCATAGCGCCGCGCGCCAGTTGCCAGGCGACGGGAAAGCCGACGACGAGGCAGATGGCGGTGGTGATGAGGCCGATCCACAGCGTGTTGGCGACCTGGAGCAGATAGAAACTGTCGACGAAGAATTTCGTGTAGTTGCCGATGGTGAAACCCGCACCGTAAGGCGTGCCTTGCCCCGGCATGCGAAAGCTCATCACCACGATGTTGAGATAGGGCAGGACGAGGAACACGCCGAGCAGCACGGCCGCCGGCGCGATCAGGATCAGCGGTCCAAGGCCCTTGCGGCGTGCCGGCATCATTGAGCCGCCCCGAGCAGCCAGAACCCGTCCGCAGGCGCATGCACGCTGACACGGTCGCCTTCGGCGATCCTGATGTTCGGGAAGGTCTGGACGTGCAGCGTCTCGCTCGAATCCAGCGCGATGCGGTAGTCGATGATGCTGCCGGAATAGTAGCGCGCCATGACCTTGCCCTGCGCTCCGCCCTGGCCGGCGGGTTTGAGTTCGATCGCCTCCGGACGCAGCGACAGCGTGACGGCAGTGCCCGGCGCGTGGTCCGCGCGGCTGTCGACGGCGACGTCGCCAAAGACCGACGCGACGCGGCTCTTGCCGGCTCCGGCCGGCCCGGTGATCGTGCCGCCTAGGATCGTGCCCCTGACCAGGTTCACCTGGCCGACGAATTGCGCCACTTCGAGGTTTTCGGGACGCTCATAGATGTCCGACGGCGCGCCGATCTGGGCGATGCGGCCGCCGAACATCACCACCACCCGGTCGGACATGGTCATCGCCTCGGCCTGGTCATGCGTGACATAGACGGTGGTGATGCCGACGCGCCGCTGCAGGTCGCGGATGAAGACGCGCATTTCCTCGCGCAGCTTGGCGTCGAGATTGGCGAGCGGCTCGTCGAGCAGCAGGATCTTCGGTTCGATGACCAGCGCGCGGGCAAGCGCCACGCGCTGCTGCTGGCCGCCCGAAAGCTGGTTCGGATAGCGGTCGGAATAGCCGCCGAGCTGCACCATGTCGAGCACCTTTGCGATGCGGCTCAGCATTTCGGGCTTGGCGATCTTGCGCATCTCCAGCCCGAAGGCGAGGTTCTGATCCACCGTCATATGCGGAAACAGTGCGTAGTTCTGGAACACCATGCCGATGTCGCGCTTTTCGGCCGGCACGTTGACGACGTCCTTGCCGTCGAAGCGGATCGCGCCTTCGCTTGCCTCCTCGAAGCCGGCGATCATCTTCAGCGTCGTCGTCTTGCCGCAGCCCGACGGACCGAGCAGCGAAATGAACTCGCCATCGGCGATGCGGATCGAGATGCCGTCGACCGCGCGGGCGCTGCCGAAGGTCTTGGTCAGCCGCTCGATGCTAACCTCTGTCATGAATGCTCCACTTCACAGGCGATCGACCGCAACCGGAGGTGCGGCGCGGCTGGCGGGAGGCGCCCCTCGAAATCGAGACGCGCCATCCCAGTTCAACATCAGCCCTTAAAGGATCGTCTTGGCCCAGCGCTCGGCCAGCTCGCCCTGCTTCTCGTTGACGAAATCCCAGTCCCAGGTGAGGATCTTGGTCATTGCCTCGCCCGACACCGGCACATCGGCCTTGAGGTCGTCGGGAATGATCACCTTCGAATTCGTCGGCGACACGAAGAATTCCTTCGCCATCAGCATCTGGGTTTCCGGCGACAGCAGGAAATCAGCATATTGATAGGCGAGTTCCTTTTCCGGACCGTTGGCCAGGATCGAGACCGTCTGGTCGAACATGAACATGCCTTCCTCGGGAACGACGCAGTCGACCGGCAGGCCCTGCTTGCGCAGCCGCGCGATCTCGCCGAAATCGAACGGCGCGACGACGATCTCGCCCGACGACAGGGCCGTGGAAAGGTTGAAGTCGACCTGGATCACCTGGCCCAGCTTGGCCAGCGCGTCAAAGCCGGCATCGACATCGTACTGGTCCTTGCCGAAGATCTTCGAGGCCAGCAGCAGCTCCATCTTGCCGGCACTGTTGGCGAAATTGTAGAGGCCGATCTTGCCCTTGAATTCCTCGTTGTTCCAAAGATCCTTCCATGCCTTGGGCGGTGTCTTTACCAGATCGGTGCGGTAGCCGATGCCGATCGGCGAGATGGCGCCGGTGGCGCCAAAACCGTCGGCGATCTTGGCCAGAGGATAGAGGTCGTTGTAGTTCGGCAGTTTTGCCAGGTCGAGCTTTTCGAAGAAGCCCTCCTTGCGCAGGCCGGAGGCAAAAACCTCATTGGTCATGATGATCGAATAGGGCGGCTTGTCGACGCCGGCGGCGCGCAGATTGGCGCCGAAGACGCGGCCATTGCCGACATCGAGCGTCACCTTGGCGCCGGAGGCCTTTTCGAAGGCCGGTGCGATGGTCGAGCGCCAGAACTGTTCCCAGACACCGCCGAGCGTCGGCACGATCAGCGTCTTTTCCTGGGCGATGGCAGGCATTCCGATGAGCCCGGCAGCGCCGAGCGCGCCCATTCCGGCAAGCGTCTGTCGTCTGGTCAGTTTCGTCATCACAATTCCCCTTGTTGATTTCTTTCAATCAATTCGTTCTTTGGGACGGCCGAAGCCCTCCATCGTTCAGCGGCCGAAAGCCTGTCTTGTCTTCAGCTCGATATAGTCTCCATAGGTGATCGGTTCGTATTTGGCCTGCTTGCCATTGGCGCAGAATGGCTCCAGGCAGGAGATCAGCGTCTCCTTGGCAGGGTTGACGAAGAACGGGATCGACTGGCGGCGCGAACTGCCTTTCTTGTTGCGCGGCGGATTGGCGACGCGATGCGGCGTCGACACCCATTCGTCATTGCTCCAGCGCATGAAGGCGTCGGCGATGTTGACGACATAGGCGCCGTCGATCGACGGCGCATCGAGCCAGCGGCCGTCGCGGGTCTGCACCTGCAAGCCGCCCGACGAGGCCTCCGAACGCAGGATGGTCATGAAGCCGTAGTCGCTGTGAACGCCGGCGCGAAGCTGGCCGGGCAGGGGATCCACGTCCTGCTCGGGATAGTTGATGACCCTGAGCGCCGACAGATGGTTCTCGAAGGCCGGCTCGAAATAGTCGGGCTCGAGGCCGATCGCCTGGCAGAAGATGCGGCGCAAATGCCTCGCCAGCGTCTCCATCTCTAAGAAATAATCGCGAAAGGCACTCTCGATGTTCTCGGGCTGGTCAGGCCATGTGTCGCCCTTGAGGCGCAGGCCGAAATTCAGGCTTTCCTTGTAGTCGCCGGGCGTCTTGATGCCCTTGGTGGCGGCCAGCGCTTCGTCGGCGATCGGCGAGAAGGCCATTCCGCCGGTCAAGGCTGTTCCACGCCCATGGCCGCGCTTGTAGTCCTCGGGCAGATCGAAGAAGGCGCGCGCCAGATTGTAGAGCCGCATCGTCCTTTCCGGCGATACGCCATGGCCGGTGACGAGGAAGAAACCGGTATCCCGGCAGGCGGTCTCGATGGCTTTGACAACAGCGTCGGCGCCGGCCTCGCCGCGGATGAAAGGCCCGACATCGATGACGGGGATTCCCTGGTCCGTTGCTTCGGCCTGAGGTGCGGTCTGCATGATCGCGATCACCTTTCTGTTGCCTTGTTCCGCCTTAGGGACAGACGGTGGAAACGCCGGTTGAACGAAACGTTATAGCTACAAACGAATGTTGACAAGATCATCTGTTGTTGTCCATATCGAAAATGTTCAGCCACGAATTGGACGGGGACGATGGACGACCTTGGAGCACAGGAGCAGGCGGTTCTGGATCTCATCGCGGCGAACCCGTTCGCCGGCCAGCAGGACATAGCCACCGCGCTCGGCATCGCCCGTTCGACCGTTGCGGCCCACATCATGCAACTGGTCAACAAGGGCTATATTCTCGGCCGCGGCTACGTCCTGCCGGCCTCCAAGCGCATGATCTGCATCGGCGGCGCGGTCCTGGACCGCAAATACCACGCCAAGAAGGATCTGATCTTCGAGACGTCGAACCCGGTCGACGGCTATCGCAGCTTCGGCGGCGTCGCCCGCAACGTCGCCGAGAACCTTGTCCGCCTCGGCGTCGACGTCAGCTTCGTCTCGATTGTCGGCGACGACGAAACCGGCCGCTCGCTGGTGCGGCATCTGCGCGACTTCGGTGCCGATGTCAGCCAGGTCATCACCACCACGGAGCGGCCGACGGCCGAATATGCGGCCATCCTCGATCTCAACAACGATCTCGTGCTCGGCATTGCCGACATGGAGATCTTCGATCTGTTCTCGCCGTCCTATCTCGACCGCTTCTGGCCGCATCTCGCTTCGGCGACCTGGGTGTTCATCGACTGCAACCTGCCGGCGGCGACGATCGCAGCGCTGATGTCGCGCAAGCAGGGCGCGCGCTTCAAGCTCGCCGTCGACACCGTGTCGTCACCGAAATCGGCGCGCCTGCCGAAGGACCTGACCGGCATCGACCTTCTGTTCACCAATCACGACGAGGCCAATTCGATGCTCGGCATCACCGATGCCGACAAGCGGCTAAAGCCGAAGGAGGCGGCAGCGGCGCTGCGCGCGGCCGGAGCCGCCGAAGTGATCGTGACCATGGGCGCGCATGGATTTGCGGTAGCGACCGAGAGCGGCGTGGCGACCATGCGCTCCGTGCCGGCTCGCGCCGTCGACATCACCGGCGCCGGTGACGCAATGATCGCCGGCACCATGTACAAGGTGCTTTCCGGAGATTCCGTGCCGCACGCCGCGCGCACCGGCGCGTTGCTCGCCACGCTGACCACCGAGAGCGAATCCAGCGTCCATCCCGATCTGTCGCCGCGCTTCCTCACCGCCGGCATGTACCGCATTCCCGCCTGAAAGCGAGATGATCATGAAACCTTCCCTTATCTACCTGAATGACGAGGTTGCGGCAGCGCTTCGCGAAGGCCGCGCGGTGGTGGCGCTGGAATCGACCATCATCACCCACGGCATGCCCTATCCCGCAAATCTGGAGACCGCCCGTGGCGTCGAGGCCGTGGTGCGCGACAACGGCGCCGTTCCGGCCACGATCGCCGTGGTGAGGGGCAAGATCAAGGTAGGGCTCGACGACGCTGAGCTGGAACGGCTCGCAGCGGCAAAGGACGTGGTCAAGGCCTCCGGGCGCGATCTCGCCGCCATCATGGTGCGCGGCGGCTCGGCCGGAACTACGGTGTCGGCGACGATGCGGATCGCCGCCCTCGCCGGCATCGGCATTTTCGCCACCGGCGGCGTCGGCGGCGTGCATCGCGGCGCCGAAGCCACCTTCGACATCTCTGCCGACCTGACCGAACTCGGCCAGACCGGCACGACCGTCGTCTGCGCCGGCGTGAAATCGATCCTCGATATCGCCAAGACGCTGGAATATCTGGAGACCCAGCGCGTGCCGGTGATTGCCTATCAAAGCGACGATTTCCCGGCCTTCTATACCCGCTCCAGCGGGCTCAAGGCCGATCATCGCCTCGACACACCGGAGGAGATTGCGCAGGCCATGCTGCTGCACGAGCAGATGGGCTCGGGCACCGGCATCCTCGTCGCCAATCCAATTCCCGAGGCTGACGCGCTTGATCCCGCCTTCATCGACGGCACCATCGCGGCCGCGGTGGCGGAAGCCGAGAAACGCGGCATCGGGCGCAAGGAATTGACGCCGTTCCTGCTCGCTCGCATCAACGAGCTTTCGCAAGGCCGCAGCCTGAAGGCCAACATCGCGCTGGTCCGCAACAATGCAGCCCTAGCCGCCCGCATCGCCGTGGCGCATGCCGGATCGAAGCGCGAGGCAGCATAGAGGCGAAGAACCAGTCGGCGCTTTGCTAGCCGGCACGTTCCTCTGATTTTCGAAGGCATCCCAGGAGAACCGCATGAGCGCGCAGGCCACCTACGAGACGATCCTTTACGATAAGGATGCGACGGACAAGTTCGCGACGATCACCATCAATCGTCCCGACAAGCTCAATGCGATGAACAAGACGGTGGTCCGCGAGATCGACAAGGCGCTCGCGGCCGCCGTCGCCGATCCGGACGTCAATGCGCTGGTGATCACCGGCGCCGGCCGCGCCTTCTCCTCCGGCTACGATCTGCAGGGCGGCGATTTCGATGTCGACATCGATTTCTGGCGCGCGGACATGGGCGAGAACGCCGAAGCGCTGCTCAACATCTGGAAGGCGCCGATCCCGGTCATTGCCTCCGTCAACGGTTATGCGCTGGCCGGTGCGCTGGAGCTGATGATGTGCTGCGACCTGGCGATCGCCGCCGACAATGCAAAATTCGGCGAGCCCGAGGTGCGCCATAATTCCGGTCCGCCGGCGCTGATGATGCCCTGGCTGCTTGCCACCCGCGATGTGCGCTGGCTGATGTATACGGGCGACCTGGTCGATGCCGAGGAGGCGCTGCGCATGCATCTGATCAACAAGATCGTGCCGGCCGATCGGTTGAAGGAAAAGACCGAAAACCTCGCCCGCAAGCTGGCCCGCATGCCGGTGCCGGCGTTGAAATTCACCAAGGCGTCGATCAACAACCAGCAGATGGTGGCCGGGCTGCTGCCGTCCTTCCAGTACAATATCGAGGCGATCGCCGCACTTCACGTCACCAGGCAGGGCCGCGAATGGATGGCCAACCTCGCCAAGATGAGCCTCAAGGAATACCTCGCTTTCCGCGACGGCCCGTTCAAGGGCCTCGACTGAGCCGTGACCGGCCTTGCCGCTTCGCGTGAGGCGATGCGGGCGCTGATGGCGCCGCGTTCGGTCGCCGTCATCGGCGCGACGGAACGCGCCGATGCGTCGTCGAGCTACGTCATGCGCAATTTGATGGCGTTCGGATTTTCGGGCACCATCATCCCCGTGCATCCGAAGGCCGAAACGGTGTTCGGCATTGCGGCCATGCCGTCGCTCGACGGGCTCGATGCGCCAGCCGACGTGGCGGTGATCGGCATCGGCGCGGCGCACGTGCTGGCCGCGCTCGAAGACGCAGGGAAGGCCGGTATCAAGGCGGCTGTCGTGCTGGCCAGCGGCTTTGCCGAGACCGACGGGGAAGGCAAGGCGCGTCAGCAGGCGCTGATCGGGATCGCGCGAAAATACGGCATGGCGGTCTGCGGGCCGAACTGCCTCGGCCTGTTCAATCTGCAAAGCGGTGCGGCCCTTTATTCCTCGACGCTGTCGCCCAATCTGAGGAAAGGCCAGCTCGCCATCCTGTCGCATTCCGGCGCCAGCGCCATCGCGCTCGCCAATTCCGGGCGCTTCGGCCTGAGCCACATCGTCTCCTGCGGCAACAGCGCGGCGACCGATCTTCCCGATTATCTCGCCTATCTCGCCGATGACGAGGCGACGCACGTCATCGGACTTGTCGTGGAAGCCATCCGCGATCCCGCCGCCTTCACCTCCGCGATGCAGGCTGTGCATGCCGCGGGCAAGAAGGTGGTTGCGCTGCGCGCCGGCAAGTCAAGCAAGGGGGCCGAGGCCGC
The DNA here is from genome assembly GCF_003034915.1 of Mesorhizobium helmanticense. Taxonomy (GTDB): domain Bacteria; phylum Pseudomonadota; class Alphaproteobacteria; order Rhizobiales; family Rhizobiaceae; genus Mesorhizobium; species Mesorhizobium helmanticense. The sequence goes on from NZ_PZJX01000020.1 coordinate 11,568, forward strand.
CGCCGCGCATACCGGCTCGCTCGCTGCCGCCAACGAAGCCTACGAAGCCTTCTTCCGGCGCACCGGCGTGATCGAGGTCGCCGACATGGACGAGTTCGTCGAGACCGCCACGCTCTGTCTGTCGCTGAAGGCGAGGCCCGCGCGCAAGGGCGTCGCGGTTGTCGGCGTCAGCGGCGGCGGTGTCGCCCATGTCTCCGACATTGCCGAACAGGTCGGCATCGACCTGCCGGAATTTTCGCAAGATACCGTCGCGCGGTTGAAGGTCTTGCTGCCGCCTTTCGCGACGCCGCAGAATCCGGTCGACACGACGGGCGTGGTCTTCGCCGATGGCGGGATCTATCGCAGCGTACTCGACATCCTGGCGCAAGATCCCGCCGTCGGCCTGATCGTCGCCGCGCAGGACGCGCCTGTCGGCCTCGATGCCACAGGCGCTGCCGAATATACCGGCATTGCCGATGCCGTTGCCGCCTACGCGAAGGACGCGACCGTTCCGGTCGCCTTCATCAGCAACCTGTCCTCTGGACACCATCCCGCTGTCATGCAGCGGCTTGCCGGCGTCCCGGCGCTCAATGGCACGCGCGCTGCGCTCAGCGCCGTGCGACGGCTGCTGGACGCGACGGGCGGTACGGCACCGAACGCCCCGGCAATCGAATCGGCCGGCGAAAACGATCCGTGGGCAAAGCGCCTCGCCACCGGGGGGAAATTGACCGAGCGGGAAGCCAAGCAATTGCTGGCCGAGAACGGCCTGAGAGTGACGCGCGAGCGTCTGGCCGTTACCGCGCAGGAGGCAGTCGCGGCGGCCGAGGTGATCGGCTTTCCGGTCGTGCTGAAAATCGAGTCGCCCGACATTCCTCACAAGACCGAAGCCGGCGGCGTACGGCTCGGCATAACCAGCCCGGCCGAAGCGGCCGAAGCCTTCGCGGCGATCATGCAAAGCGCTCGCGCTCACGCGCCGGATGCGAAACTGCGCGGCGTCGTCGTGCAGGAAATGGCCGGACGCGGTGTCGAAGCGCTGGTCGGCTTGGTCCGGCATGAGCCGTTCGGCCTCGGAATTGTCGTCGGCGTCGGCGGCGTGCTGGTCGAGCTGGTCAAGGACGCCGCTTTCGATCTGCTGCCGGTGGATCGCGACGCAGCCGAGGCGCTCATCGACCGCACGCGCTTGGCCGCTCTGCTCAAGGGTTATCGCGGCGCGCCGCCAGCCGATCGGGAAGCACTGGTCGAGACGATCGTGGCGCTATCCGATTTCGCCGGCCGCTACGGCCATTTGATCGAGGCCGTCGATCTCAATCCGGTCGTCGTGTTCGAGAACGGCACCTGCGTGCTCGATGCGCTGGTGATTGCGGCCGGCAGCGCCGCTGGCCGCCCAAAGGGCGCCGCCTCGCCTTGATCTGCTTCTGAGGCGCAACCGCTAAGCCGCTGTTTCCAGGCGGCTTTCCTTGCCTAATTTTGCCAGCAGCGCCGCCTTCTTCTTCTCGAAGCGTTCGACCGCCGCCATCTTGACGTAGCCGAAGCCGCGCACCTCTTCCGGCAGCCGGGCAAGCTCCGTCGCTACGACATGGTTGCCTTTTGTCAGCCGCGCCGAAAGATCCGCGATCAGCCCTTCATAATCGGCGATCATTTGCCGTTCCATCCGCCGCTCTTCTGTGCGCCCGAACGGATCCAGACGCGTCCCACGCAGGCCCTTCAATCGCGCCAGCACCGCGAATACCGGATTGATCCAGGCGCCAAAAGCGATCTTGCCGGGGTGGCCGGTGCGCGGGTCGATGCGTGAAATCATCGGCGGCGCGAGATGATGCCTGATCCTGAAATCGCCCTCGAACTGTTCGGCCAGTTTCTTCTTGAAGGATTGGTCGCGATGCAGCCGCGCCACCTCATATTCATCCTTGTAGGCCATCAGCTTGAAGGCGCCGATCGCCACGGCCCTGGCGAACTCCTGAGAGCCGGTTGAGATGCTGGCTTCGGCCGCGCGGGCGGTGTCGACCAGCTTGCGGTAGCGGTTCGCATAGGCGGCGTCCTGGTAGCCGGTCAGGAATGCCATCCGGCGCGCAACCATGGCGTCGAGCGTCTCGGGTTTCGGTGCTTCTAGACTGCTCGTTTGCGCAGCATCCAGCACCGCCGCAAGGTCGACCGCCGCGCGGCGGCCCCAGTTGAAAGCTGCGCGGTTCATGGCGACGCCGGCGCCGTTCATCTCGATTGCCTTGTCGATGGATGTCAGGCTGATCGGCACCAGTCCGCGCTGCCAGGCATTGCCGAGCAGGAACATGTTGGCGGCGATGGCGTCGCCCATCAGCGCGAGGCCGAGCCTGGTCGCTGGGATCAGCGTGATAGCCTCTTCACCGGCCGCCCGCCGCAATTGCTTCAGCGTCGCCTCCTGGCGGAAGTCGATCGCGGTGTTCTGCACGAAGGACGCGGTCGGCGCGAAATGATCGTCGAGCACGGCTCTCGTGCGGCCATGCGCGAAGGTCGCAAGCGAAGCAGCGGCCGCCGACACGACGATGTCGAAGCCAAGCACAAGATCGGCCTCGCCGGGGCCGATCCTGACCGTGTTGAGCAATTCGGGATCGCGTGCCAGCCTGATATGCGAAACCACCGCGCCGTTCTTTTGCGCCAGCCCGGTCTGGTCGAGCGTCAGCAGGCCGAGCCCGTCGAGATGCGCTGCTTGCGACAGGATGGCGCTGACCGTGATGACGCCGGTGCCGCCAATGCCGGCCAGCAGCATGTTATAGGGGCGCTCGAGTGCCGCCAGCGCCGGCATCGGCAATTCGGCGGAACCAGCCTCCATGGCCCGCGCCTTCGGCTTGCGGATCGTGCCGCCTTCCACGGTCACGAAGCTCGGGCAAAAGCCCTTGATGCAGGACAGGTCGGTGTTGCAGCTCGACTGGTTGATCCTGCGCTTGCGGCCGAACTCGGTTTCCTCGGGCTCGATCGAAATGCAGTTGGAGACTGCCGAGCAATCGCCGCAGCCTTCGCAGACCAGCTCGTTGATGAAGGCGCGTTTTGGCGAGACCGGATAGGCGCCGCGCTTGCGCCGGCGACGTTTTTCGGCGGCGCAGACCTGGTCAAAGACCAGCACCGTCACCCCCTCGATCTCCCTGAGCTCGCGTTGCACGGCGTCGAGCTCGTCGCGATGGTGGATGGTCACGGACCGCGGCAGGACACCCGCCCAGGCCTCGGGTTTTTCGGACACGACGACGACGCGTTTCGCGCCTTCGGCCAGCGTCTGCTCGACGATCGACGGTACGGAGACCTCGCCGTCATGGCGCTGGCCGCCGGTCATGGCGACCGCGTCGTTGTAGAGGATCTTGTAGGTGGCGCTGACCTTGGCGGCGATGGCGGCGCGGATGGCCAGCAAGCCGGAATGGAAATAGGTGCCGTCGCCCATATTGACGAAAATGTGCTTCTCGTCGGTGAACGGTGCCAGGCCGATCCACGCGCCGCCTTCGCCACCCATCTGGGTGAAGGTGGAAGTCTCGCGCTCCATGCCGATGACCATCATGTGGCAGCCGATGCCGGTCGAGGCACGGCTGCCATCGGGCACCACGGTGGAGATCGAGTGTGGGCAGCCGGAGCAGAAATAGGGCTCGCGCTTCAGCGCGATCACCTCGCCGGGTGCTGACGCCGCGACGGCCTCGATTGTCTTCATGTGCAGGCCAAGCTCTGCGTCCGGCGCGCCGAGCCGCGAGACGATGGCGCGCGCGACCGAAACGGCGCTGATCTCGCCGATGGAAGGCAGCAGCGGTGCGCCCCGCTCGTCCGTCTTGCCGAAGACGCGCGGGCGATTGGGCGCGTTGAACAGCAGCGCCTTGATCTGGTCCTCGATCACCGGCCGCTTCTCCTCGACGACCAGGATTTCCTCCAGCCCCTCAGTGAAAGCCCTGAGCCCTTCCGGCTCGAGCGGCCAGACCATGCCGACCTTGTATAGCCGGATGCCAAGCTCGGCCGCGCGCCGCTCGTCGATGCCGAGGGCCGACAGCGCGCCGAGCAGATCGAGCCACGACTTGCCGGTCGAGACGATGCCGAGCCGCGCCTTGCCGCCGCCATGCACGATGCGGTCGATGCCATTGGCGCGGGCAAAGGCGTGCACCGCCGCCATCTTGTGTTCGATGCGGCGCTCCATCGCATGCGGGCCATCCGGCCAGCGCAGCGACAGGCCGTCCGCCGGCAGCGCCAGCCCCGGCATGACGATGCTAAGCCGCGCCGGGTCGACATCGACCGTCGCCGTGCATTCGACGATCTCGGTCTGGCACTTGAAGCCGATCCAGGCGCCGGAATAGCGGCTCATCGCCCAGCCGAGCAGGCCATAGACGATATATTCGCCGACGCCGCCGGGCGACAGCAGCGGCACCATGGCCGAGATCAGATTGTGCTCGCTCTGATGCGGCAGCGTCGAGGAGACGGCGCCGTGGTCGTCGCCGACCAGAAGCAGCACGCCGCCATGGCGATTGGTGCCGACGGCGTTGGCATGGCGGATGACGTCCATGGTCCGGTCGACGCCGGGACCCTTGCCGTACCACATGGAAAACACGCCGTCGTAGCGCGAACCCGCGAACATGCCGGTCTGCTGCGTGCCCCAGACCGCGGTCGCGGCCATGTCCTCGTTGAGGCCGGGATGGAAGACGACATGGTTCGCCTTGAGATATTTGCCGGCGCGCTGCATCTCGCGGTCGAAGCCGGCCAGCGGTGAACCGCGATAACCCGAGACATAGCCGGCGGTGTTGAGACCGGCGGCAAGATCGCGCTGGCGCTGGACGAGCGGCAGCCGCACCAGCGCCTGCGTACCCGAGACCAGGATGCGGCCGTGCTCGAGCACATAGCGGTCGTCAAGGCTGACTGGGCCCGCATTCGCCTGGCCGGCTTTCGGGAGAGCGGCAGCTGTCATTGGGGCACTCCGTCAGACAACGCAGTCGCCGGCACAAGGTCGAAGACGCGACCGGCATTGAGGATATTGTTCGGGTCGAAGGCTGCTTTCAAGCGCCGCATGACCGCGATCTCGGCATCGCTGCGCGCCAGGTGCAGCCATTGCTTCTTGTCGAGGCCGATGCCGTGTTCGGCCGAGACGCCGCCGCCGGCAGCGGCGACGCCACGATAGACGATGTCATACGCCGCCGCCGGATCCACGGTGCCGACCTGATAATGCAGATTGCCGTCGCCGAGATGGCCGAAGACATAGATGTCGGCATTGGGGTCGACAGCCCGGATCGCGGCTTCCGCGTCCTGCAGGAAAGCCCCCATCCTGGCTAGCGGGATACTGATGTCGACGCCGATCAGGCCTCGCTTCGAAAACAGGAAGCGGTTGGCGTCCTCGCGCACCGCCCACAGCGCGCGGAATTCGCGCGGCGATTGCGAGACGACCACGTCGTCGACCACCCCGTCCTCGACCGCCTGCATCAGCACCGCGGCAAAGCGGTCGCCGTCGCGGTCGGGCTCGTTGCCCTGTATCTCTGCCAGCACATAGACGGGCGCGCCGACCGGCAGCGGCGCCAGCGCATCCATGCCGGCGACCATGGCGCCGTAGAGCGGCGCGAAATTCACCTCATAGGCCGACAGCAACGGCCCGAGCTTCTGCCTTAGCAGCGCAAGCAGCGCGATCGCCGCATCGAGCGAGGCAAGCGCGCAAAAGGCGTTGACCTCGGTGGCCGGCTTAGGATGCAGGCGCAGGCAGGCGCGCGTGACGACGCCAAGCGTGCCCTCGCTGCCGATGAAGAGCTGGTTGAGGTCATAGCCGGAATTGTCCTTGGGCAAGCCCTTGAGCGACGTCAGCACGCTGCCGTCGGCAAGCACTGCTTCGAGGCCCAGAACCTGCGCCCGGTACATGCCGTAGCGCAGCACGCGGATGCCGCCGGCATTGGTGGCGATATTGCCGCCGACGGTGGACGTGCCGCGCGCGCCGATGTCGACGCCGAACAGCAAGCCGGCCGCGTCTGCCGCTTCCTGCACCATCTGCAGCGGCGCGCCGGCTTCAGTGATGATCGTCGCCGCCTCGCGGTCGGGCGCAGCAATCGCCGTCATCCGTTCCAGCGACAGCACCGCTTCGCCGGCTTGAATGCGCGCCGCGCCCGCAAGCCCGGTGCGGCCACCCTGGACGACGAGCCTCTGCCCGGCATCGTTGCAGAGCCGCAGAATGTCCGACACTTCGCCGGTCGTGCGCGGCCGCAGGACGATCGCCGGCGGCGCGCCGTCCTTGCCGTCCGGGTCCTCCTGATAGCGCGGTCCGGCTTCGTCGGCCGAGACAATCGCGGACCTGTCCAGCCGCTTTTCCAGCCGCGACAGAAGCTCGGCAATTTTTCGGGACATGAGGGTCAAGGAAACGGATGACCCGGACGCTTCGACGCGGCCGGGAGAGGGAAGGGCGAGTGCGGTGAAAGCGGTCGCGGCTGATTTCTACCGTCAGGCAAATGTGGGGAAAACCCGCCAAAAATACAGCCGGTTGTCTTCGCCATGCGTCGCTCCTGTAACGGATCGACCATAGGCGCGGCCTGCTATTTGTCAAACGTTTGAGAACCCGATCGCCATTGCGCGGTCAAGGTGAAACAGCCGCTTGCCGTACACACGGCGCTTGACTTCGGCGGCGCCTTGTGAAAAATTTTGCACTAACTGATAAAAATATCATAGGGCGGAAATGGTTGGTTTTGGCAACGGTCTCCTGCGCGACGATGAAACCAGCATGGCGACCCGGGCCGCTTGGCTTCATTATGCCGGCGGGCTGACCCAGTCGGAGGTCGCCAAGCGGCTCGGCCTGACCAGCCTCAAGGCGCACCGCCTCATCACCAAGGCCAATCAGGAAGGTCTGGTCAAAGTCTATATCGACGGCGAAGTGTCGGAATGCGTCGCGCTCGAGGACGAACTGTCCGGGCGATACGGCCTCGATTATTGCGAAGTCGTTCCGGACTTCGATGCGGAAGAATTGCCGCTCAAGGCGCTCGGCATCGCCGGCGCGCAGTTTCTCAAGCGTGAGATCGAACGCGGCGAGGGCACGCTGATCGGCGTCGGTCATGGCCGCACGCTTGCCGCCTGCGTGGAGTATCTGCCGCGCATTGCGGCCGACGGGATCCGCTTTGTGTCGCTGCTGGGCGGCTTGACGCGCAAGTTCTCGGCCAACCCGCACGACGTTATTCATCGCCTGGCCGAACGCACTGGCGCGGAAGCCTATGTCATGCCGGTGCCGATGTTCGCCAACACGGTCGAGGATCGGGCCGTGCTGCTCGGCCAGAAGGGCATCAGCGAGGTCTTCGATCTCGCCAAATCGGCCGACCTTTTGATTGCCGGCATCGGCACAGCCGAGCGCGAGGCCTCGCTTGTCGCCACCGGCATGATCGAGAAGGGCGAAATGGAGGAGACCCGTCGCAAGGGAGGCGTCGGCGAACTGCTCGGCCATTTCTTCGATGACACCGGAAAGGCGGTCGAAACGACACTTTCCAACCGGGCGCTGGCGCTAGCGCGCGAAGACATCAGCAATCGCAGAATTGTCGCCGTTGCCGGCGGCAAGGTGAAGGTTCGTGCCATCAAATCGGTGTTGGAGGGCCGCTATCTCAAGGGCCTGGTCACCGATGAGCGGACGGCGCGAGCGCTCGTGGGAGAAACGCCGGTCGGGTAGCCGGCAACATCCAAGTTGAAACTACCCTGTGGAGGAGAAGAAAAATGCATGAGAAAGAAAAAGACCTGATCGACGCGTTCCTGCGCGGACAAGTCGATCGCCGTGGGCTGATCAAGGGCCTTGGCGCAATGGGCCTTGCCGCTGGCACGGCCGGCACGCTGCTCAATCTGGGGCAGACCCGCGCGCTTGCCGCGGATTTCGATTGGCAGGCGCACAAGGGCAAGACCATCAAGCTCTTGCTCAACAAGCATCCTTACGCCGATGCGATGATCGCCAATCTCGAGAACTTCAAGCAGCTGACCGGCATGAATGTCGTCTATGACGTGTTCCCGGAAGACGTCTATTTCGACAAGGTCACGGCTGCGCTCTCTGCCAGCTCGCCCGAATATGATGCGTTCATGACCGGCGCCTACATGACCTGGACATATGGCCCGGCCGGCTGGATCACCGATCTCAACGAGTGGATCAAGGACCCCGCCAAGACCAATGTGAACTATGCCTGGGACGACTTCCTGCCCGGCGTCAGGAAGTCCTGCGCCTGGAATGGCCATCCGGGCGGCGTGCTCGGTTCCGAGGACGCCAAGCAGTGGTGCATTCCGTGGGGCTTCGAGCAGAACAACATCACTTACAACAAGGGCATGTTCGACAAGGCCGGCGTCGCCGTTCCCGGCAATATGAACGAGATGGTCGCCGCGGCGGCCAAGCTCACCAAGGATGTCGGTGGCGGCGTCTACGGTATCGGCGTGCGCGGCTCGCGTTCATGGGCGACGATCCATCCGGGCTTCCTGTCGGCCTACGCCAACTTCGACCAGAAGGACCTTAACCTGTCGGCCGACGGCAAATTGTCGGCTGCCATGAACACCGCCGAATCCAAGGCCTTCCACAAGCAATGGGTCCAGATGATCCAGGAGAGCGGCCCGAAGGACTGGTCGACCTACACCTGGTATCAGGTCGGCACCGATCTCGGCGCCGGCGCCTCGGCGATGATCTTCGACGCCGATATCCTCGGCTACTTCATGAATGGCGGCGACAACAAGATGGCCGGCAAGCTCGCCTTCGCCGGCTTCAAGGCCAATCCTGCGGCCAAGGCGCCGACGCCCAACATCTGGATCTGGTCGCTGTCGATGTCCAACTTCTCGAAGGACAAGGACGCCACCTGGTACTTCATGCAATGGGCATCCGGACCCGAACACGCACTGTTCGGCGCCACCAAGATGGACTTCGTCAATCCTGTCCGTCAGTCGGTCTGGAAGGACGAGGTGTTCCGCGAGAAGCTGAACAAGAGCTATCCCGGTTATGTCGAGATGTTCGACGCTTCGGCGCCGGGAGCCAGCATCAAGTTCACGCCGCAGCCGCTGTTCTTCGATCTGACAACCGAATGGGCCGCGACGTTGCAGAAGATGGTGGCCAAGGAAGTGCCGGTCGACGAAGGCCTGGACAAGCTGGCCGAGAGCATCAACGGCCAGCTCAAGGAAGCCGGCCTCGGCTAAGCCGGGCCGCCGGCTGGCTGGCCCGCTTGGGCGGGCCAGCCAGCCGGGAACTTCAACATCTTGCGATGCGGCGCTCCCGGCGCCGCCATTCGCCCGACCCGGCCGCCTTGCTCCCTTGGGCGGCCGGCAGGGCGAAGCAACAGGAATGACGGGTGAGCCACGATGACTGCGGTGACGGTGCAAAGAAACAGGCCTTCCGGCTTCAGGATCAGCAAGCGGGTTCTGCCCTATGTGCTCAGCCTGCCGGCCTTGCTCGTCTGCATCGGCATCCTGATCCCGTTTTTCACGTCTGTGGTCTATTCGTTCCAGCGCTACCGGCTGAGCCAGCCCTGGGCGCGGCAGTTCAACTGGGGCGAGAATTACCTCAACTTTTTCACCGACCCGAAGTTCTGGAACACGCTCGAGATATCGCTGCTCTATGCCGGCATCACGGTCCTGCTCGAACTGCTGCTCGGCCTCGGCATCGCCATGCTGCTGCAGAAGCGCACGACGCTGAACAACTTCATCTCGATCATGCTGTTGATGCCGCTGATGACGGCGCCCGCACTTGCCGCGCTGATGTGGAAGCTGATGACCAACCCCGGCTTCGGCGTGCTCAGCTACCTGGCCAGCCTCATCGGCCTGCAGGATTTCCGCTGGGCCTCGTCGCCGTCGACCGCGCTTTTCACTGTCGTGCTGGTCGACATCTGGGTCTACACGCCCTTCATCATGATCCTGCTGCTTGCCGGCCTGCGCAGCCTGCCGACTCAGCCTTTCGAGGCGGCCGCGCTTGACGGCGTGCCGAGGAGCTTCGTGTTCTTCCGCATCACCCTGCCGATGCTGACGCCCTATATCCTGACGGCGACGCTGTTTCGCCTGCTCGATTCCATCCAGCAGTTCGATATCATCTATGCGATGACTCAAGGGGGCCCCGGCGACACGCTGACCGTCTTCCAGGTCGAGGCCTACCTCAACTTCTTCCAGTCGACCAATGTCGGCCGTTCGGCCGCGCTGATGATCATCCTGTGGGCGATCACCTATTTCCTCTCCAACATCTTCATCAAGAACTGGCTGCGCCTGCGCGAGCGCGCCCGTGGCCTGGCATAGGAGGCCGGGATGGAACACACCTCGCTTCTCGAACGCATCCTGCGCGGCGTGGCACTCACGCTGGTCGTCATCTTCTTCATGTTCCCGATCGTCTGGATCTTCATGATGTCGTTCCAGACCAACGAGACCATCCTGCGCATCCCGCCGCAGCTTGTCTTCGAGCCGACGCTCGCCAACTACACGGCGCTGATCACCGGCAAGCTGACGACGATGTCCGGCACGCTCGATATCGCCTTCATGCGCAACCTCTGGAATTCGGTGTTCCTGTCAACCACCTCGGTTGCCGTCGCGCTGCTGCTCGGCGTTCCCGCGGCCTACGCCTTTGCGCGGCACAAGTTCCGCGGCTCTGAGGACATCGCCTTCACGCTATTGTCGTTCCGCTTCGCGCCGGCGTTGCTGGTGCTGTTGCCGCTCACCCTCTATTTCCAGAAGCTCGGCCTCGCCAACACCTATATCGGGCTGATCTGGGTCTACCAGTTGATCTGCCTGCCGCTGATCCTGTGGATCGTGCGCGGCTATTTCGAGGACATCCCGGCCGACATCGAATACGCCTATCGCATCGCCGGCCATTCCTGGTTCGCCACCTTCCGCAAGATCGCGCTGCCGCTCGCCGGACCCGGTATCGCGGCCGCCGGCCTGCTCGCCTTCATCTTCGCCTGGAACAATTTCGTCTTCGCGCTTGTGCTCGCCTCGGCCGACAAGCAGCCGGTAACGGTCGGAGCGCTTGCCTTCATCACCTCTTCGGGCATCCAGTACGGCCAGATCTCGGCGGCGATCGTGCTGTCGATCACGCCGACGCTGGCGCTCGCACTCTACGCGCAGCGCTATCTCGTCGAAGGCCTGTCGCTTGGCGCGGTGAAAGGATAGGTCCGATGGCAAGCCTTGAACTGAAAAACATCGTCAAGCGCTACAAGAGCCAGACCGTCCTCGACAATCTGTCGCTGACCGTCGCCGATGGCGAGACGCTGGTCCTGTTCGGACCCTCAGGAGCTGGCAAGACCGTGCTGCTGCGCCTGGTCGCCGGCGTCATCGACCCCGACGAAGGCAAGATCCTGATCGGCGGCGAGGACATGACCGATGTCGATGCCGAGTTCCGCGGCGTCGGCATGGCGTTCCAGAACTTCGCGCTGTTTCCGCATATGAGTGCCTTCGACAACATTGCGACACCGCTTGAGGCTAGGCACTCGTCGCAGTCGACGATCAAGGCAGGTGTCGAGAGCGTCGCCAAGCTGCTCAAGATCGGCCATGTGCTCAGCCACAAGCCGCGCGCGCTGTCCAACGGCCAGAAGCAGCGCACCGCGCTCGCCCGTGCTTTGGTCGGCGCGCCGCCGCTACTGCTGCTCGACGATCCCTTGCGCAATGTCGATGCCAAACTGCGCTTCGAGATGCGGCTCGAACTGCCCAGGCTCCTGGCCGATCGTGGCGCCACCGTCGTCTACGTCACCCAGGACTACAAGGAGGCGATGGCGCTCGGTGATCGCATCGCGGTAATGTCGCAGGGCGTCGTCAGGCAGCTCGGCACGCCCGAGCAGATCTATCGCGAGCCGGCCAACATCGAGATCGCGCGACTGTTTGGCGACCCGACCATCAACCTGCTCGACGTCAAGCCCGCGCGTGACGGCAAGGGCGTCTATGTCGGCCTGTCGAATGTCCAGGTTCATCTGCCAGCCGCCTATGAGACGGCGGTCGGCCGCGACTGCGTGATTGGCTTGCGCCCGGAAGCGCTGAGCTTCGTCGATGCAGGAGCGCCCGGCGCCATTCCCGTGACGGTCGAGGCCGAGACGCCGCTCAACGAAAAGATCGTTACGCTGGTGCGCACCGTGCGCGGTCGCGAGATCCTGGTGTCGCGTCCGGCCGGAGCGCCGGGCCAAGCCGAAGGCAAGGCCCATATCGCCATCGACAGCAAAAGCGCGCTGTTGTTCGATCAGGCAAGCGGCGAGCGGATAGGCTCGAAGAACGTCGTCAGCCTGCGCAATGGAGAAGCGGCATGAGCGCCAGCGCACTCACCATTTCCGGCGTCGACAAATTCTACGGCCCCATCGACAGAGGCGTGCACGCCGTCCAGAACCTGACGATGGAGATCGGCAAGGGTGAGATCGTCGCGCTGCTCGGCTCGTCCGGCTGCGGCAAGACCTCGACATTGCGCATGATAGCCGGCTTCGAGGAGGTCTCGCGCGGCACGATCTCGGTTGCCGGCCGCCAGGTACACAGGCTGGCACCGGTCAAGCGCAATGTGGCGATGGCCTTCGAGGGCTATTCGCTCTATCCGCCGCTGACCGTGCGCGAGAACATGGCTTTCGCGCTGAAAGCGGCCAGGCTGCCGAAGAGCGAGGTCGACTCCAAGGTCGCCAGCATTGCCAAATTGCTCGAGATCGAGGATATCCTCGAGCGCTATCCAAGCTCTATCTCGGGCGGCCAGCAACAGCGCGCCAGCCTTGGCCGGGCGCTGATCCGCGAGGCCGACCTACATCTGCTCGACGAGCCGATGGGCCAGCTCGAGCCGCAGCTGCGCGCCGTGCTGCGCGGCCGCATCAAGCACTTCATCAAGGAGCGCGGCCTGACCGCGATCCTGGTCACCCACGACCAGACCGAGGCCAATGCGCTGGCAGACCGCATCGCGGTGATGGAAGGCGGCGTGCTGCAGCAGTTCGATACGCCTGACAGGATCAAGCAGCGGCCGGCCAATCTGTTCACCGGCACCTTCGTCGGCGAACCGCCGATGAATGTCTTCGAGGCCTATGTTGGAATGAACGCCGGCAAGATCAATCTGCGGCTCCCCGATGGACTTTCCCTCGACTACGACAAGGATGCTTTCAGCGCCCCCGTGCGCGATGAGCTGCTCAACCGCGAGCGGGTGGTGATCGGCGTCAGGCCCTATGCGGTCCGCCGCTCCAAGGACGGCGTGCCGGCCACCGTCTCGGCCAATCAGTGGCTTGGCGACCAGACGCACATCGCCGCCGATTTCGCCGGCGGCTCGCTGGTCCTGGTCGAGCATGACCGGACCCGCCTTGAGCTTGGCGCGCCGATCAACATCAGCATCGATCCGAAAAACCTGCACGTCTTCGACCAGGCCAGCGGCAACGCCATTTCGCACGGCATGGAGCTCGCCTGATGCGGGATGTGCTGATCGGCATCGACGCCGGCACGTCTGTCATCAAGTCCGTCGCCTTCGACACGGCGGGCCGGCAGATCGCGGCCGCCGCGCTGCCGAACAAATACGAGACATTGCCGGGCGGCGGCGCCGAACAGGATCTCGCGCGCACCTGGCTCGATACCGCTGCTACCTTGCGCCAACTCGCCGACAAGGTGCCCAACCTCGCCGGTCGGGTGATTGCGATCGCCGTGACCGGGCAGGGCGATGGCACCTGGCTGATCGACAGGGAAGGCGAACCGGTCGCCAGGGGTTGGCTGTGGCTCGACGCGCGCGCCGCAGGGGTGGTCGAGGAAATCCGCGCCCGGCCGGAGGATCGGCTGCGGTTTGAGAAGACCGGCAGCGGTCTCGCCGCCTGCCAGCAGGGATCGCAGTTCGCCTTCATGAAGCGCAACATGCCCGAGATGCTTGGCAGGGCGGCGACCGCATTCCACTGCAAGGACTGGCTCTATTTCAAGCTGACCGGCGAGCGCGCTACCGACCCGTCGGAAGGGACCTTCACCTTCGGTGATTTTCGTACGCGCGGTTACAGCGACGAGGTGCTGGATGTGCTCGGCGTCACCGATCTCAGACATCTGCTGCCGCCGATCGTCGACGGTACCAGGCATAATGCGAGCCTGTCGCAGGCGGCGGCCGACGCCACCGGGCTTATCGCCGGCACGCCGGTCGTGCTCGCCTATGTCGACGTCGTCTGCACCGCGCTTGGCGCCGGACTGTTCGATCGTGAGCGCAAGCCCGGTTGTTCCATCATCGGCTCTACCGGCATGCACATGCGGCTGGCCGAGACGCCGGACGAGGTGCTGCTGAACGAGGCTGCGACCGGCTACACCATGACGATGCCGGCGCCCGGCGTCTTTGCGCAGATGCAGTCGAACATGGCGGCGACGCTCAACATCGACTGGGTGCTTGGCCTTGCCTCCGGCATTCTCGCCTCGCAAGGCATCACGCGGACAAATGGCGAGATGATCGCGCTGGTCGACGAGTGGATATCGTCGTCGGAACCGGCCTCGCTGCTCTACCAGCCCTATGTGTCGGAAGCCGGCGAGCGCGGCCCGTTCGTCGATGCCAATGCCAGGGCCGGCTTCGTCGGCATTTCGTCGCGGCATGGCTATGCCGACCTGGTCCGCGCCGTTTTCGAGGGGCTGGCTTTCGCGGCCCGCGATTGCTACGCCGCCATGGGTCCGCTGCCCATGGAGGTTCGTTTGACGGGCGGCGCGGCCAGAAGTCCGGCCTTGCGCAAGATACTGGGCGCTGCGATCGGTGCCGACATTCGCACCAGCGAGCGCGAGGAGGCGGGTGCGGCGGGCGCGGCGATGATCGCAGCGGTGTGCGTTGGCCAATACGCATCGATGGATGAATGCGTCGAGGAATGGGTCACGCCGCTGCTTGGCGCGGCCGAGCCGAGCGACCGAAAACTTGCCGCGACATACGAGCGGCTTGTTCCATCCTACACATTGGCGCATGAGGCGCTGCGGCCGGTCTGGCGTTCGATGGCCGCGCCCAGAACAAAAACCGACGTGACCAAAACTGGCCTGACGAACTGAGAAGTCGAGTATGCGCAAGATAGCGATCATTGGCGACCGTTTCATGCTTCCCGAAGTGTTCCGCGCGAAAATCGAGGAAGCCTGCGGCGACAATCTCGACATCCGCACGCTTGAGACCGCCTGGCCCGACGAGCCGATGCAGTTCGGCAATGCAGCCCTCGGCCTCGACAAGGTCAAGGAGTATTTTGGCGATCCGGACGAGGTGGTGGATTTCATCGGCGATGGCGAAATCTTCGTCACTCAACTCTCGCCACTTTCCGAGGCCATGATGCGGCGCCTGCCGGCGCTCAAGCTGGTTGCGGTGTCGCGCGGCGGTCCGATCAACATCGATATGGCCGCCGCCAAAGCGCACGGCATCAGAGTGGTCAACGTGCCGGGTCGCAATGCCAGCGCCGTGGCCGAGTTCGCCATCGGCGCCATCCTTGCCGAAACCAGGTTGATCCGGGTGGGGCACGAGGCCCTTCGCAAGGGGGAATGGCGCGGCGATCTCTACCGCGCCGACCGCACCGGCCGCGAGCTCAATGAAATGACCGTCGGCGTCATCGGCTATGGCAACATCGGCACCAAGGTTGTCCGCTTGTTGCGCGCCTTCGGCTGCCGCATCCTGGTCACCGATCCCTACGTGCAACTGAGCGCCGACGATCGCAATGGCGGTGTCGAACTGGTCGCGCTGGACGAGCTTCTGTCCCGCTCCGACGTGATCACGCTTCATCCCCGGGTGACCGAGGAAACCCGCGGCATGATCGGCAAGGAAACCATCGCGCGAATGAAGCCGGGGGTGACCCTCGTCAACACCGCGCGCGGACCACTGGTCGACTATGACGCGCTCTACGAGGCCTTGGTGTCCGGCCAGATCGCCAGCGCCATGCTGGAAACCTTCGCGGTCGAGCCGGTGCCCGCCGACTGGCCGCTGCTGCAATTGCCAAACGTCACCTTGACGCCGCACATCGCCGGCGCCTCGGTGCGCACCGTCACCTACGCCGCCGAACAGGCAGCCGAGGAGGTGCGCCGCTACATCGCCGGTCTGCCGCCGGTCAATCCGTGCTGAAAGCCGCAGGAGCCATGAAGGACTTGCTACGTATCGAGGGCCCAGTGAGATGAGCGGCGATAGCGAAATCGTCGACCTCTTCGTCATCGGCGGCGGCGTCAACGGCGCCGGCATCGCGCGCGACGCCGCCGGCCGGGGCCTATCCGTCATCCTGTGCGAGAAGGACGACCTCGCCGAAGGCACCAGCTCACGGTCGGGCAAGCTCGTCCATGGCGGCCTGCGCTATCTCGAATATTACGAGTTCCGCCTGGTGCGCGAGGCGTTGATCGAGCGCGAAGTGCTGCTGGAATCGGCACCGCACATCATCTGGCCGATGCGCTTCGTGCTGCCGCACAGCCCCGACGACCGGCCGGCCTGGCTGGTCCGGCTCGGCCTGTTCCTCTACGACCATCTCGGCGGCCGCAAGCGGCTGCCTCCCACCCGTACGCTGAACCTGCGCACCGCGCCCGAAGGTGCGCCGATCAAGGACGCGTTCCGGCGCGGCTTCGAATATTCGGACTGCTGGGTCGACGACGCCCGCCTCGTCCTTCTCAATGCGCTGGACGCAGCGGAACGAGGCGCGAAGATCCTGACCCGGACTGCCTGCACCGCCGCCCGTCGCGAAAACGGTCTGTGGTCGGTTGAGATGCGCGACGGCAGGACCGGCGTCAAAACCACGGTGCGGGCACGGGCGCTGATCAACGCCGCCGGCCCCTGGGTCAACGACGTCATCAATCGCGTTGCCGGCCAGAATTCCAGGCGCAACGTACGCCTGGTCAAGGGCAGCCACATCGTCGTGCCGAAATTCTGGGAAGGGCGGCAGGCCTATCTCATCCAGAACAGCGACAAGCGGGTCATCTTCATCAACCCCTACCAGAACGATCTGGCACTCATCGGCACCACCGACATTCCCTACGAAGGACGGCCGGAAGACGTCAAGGCTGACACCAGCGAGATCGATTACCTGATCAAGGTCGTCAATCGCTACTTCAAGCGCGGGCTTGCCCGCGAGGATGTCGTCCATTCGTTTTCCGGGGTCAGGCCGCTCTATGACGACAACGCCGACAATCCGAGCGCGGTGACACGCGACTACATTTTCGAACTCGACGCTTCGGCGGGGCAGGCGCCGCTGCTCTCCGTTTTCGGCGGCAAGATCACCACTTTCCGCAAGCTGGCCGAACACGCGCTGGACCGGATCGCCCCGTTTTTTCCGGGGATGGGCAAGCCCTGGACATCGAAAGGGCATCTGCCGGGCGGCGACATCGCCAATGCCGACTTCGAACAGTTCCTCGGCGACCTCGGCCGCGACTATCCCTGGATGCCGGCATCCCTCGCCAAGCACTATGGCCGACTCTACGGCACACGGACGCGCGTTCTGGTCGGTTCGGCGCGCTCGCTCTCCGATTTGGGGCGGCGCTTCGGCAAGGATTTCTTCGAACGCGAAGCCAATTACCTGTTCGAGCATGAATGGGCGCTGACATCGAGCGATATTGTGGAACGGCGCACCAAGCATGGCCTGCATCTGTCGGCGGCGGAAAGAACCGCATTTGAGAATTGGTGCGCGAGCCGGCTGGCAAAGGCGGGTTGATGACCTTCACGCTGTCCCTCAACACCAATCCGCTGGTCAACCGCTTTGCCGATCCGGACGATCTGATCGACACGATCGCCTACGACATCGGCATCAGGGACGTGCAGCTGACGCATGAATTCGTCAATCCCGGCTGGCCGGCGGCAACGATCGCGAAATTCATCAGGCTGTTTCGCGGCGCGCTCGACCGCACCGGCGTGCGCGTGACATCGGGGATGACCGGCCCCTATGGCCGGCTCAATCATTTCGGCCATCCCGACGCCGATGTGCGCCGCTACTATGTCGACTGGTTCAAGACCTTCGCCGACATTTCCGCCGAACTCGGCGCCAGCGGCATGGGCACGCAATTCGCGATCTTCACCCACAAGGATTATGACGATCCCGAACGCCGCGCGCGGCTTCTCGACATCGCCATGGAATGCTGGCGCGAGGTCGCCGAACATGCGCAAGCGGCCGGGCTGACCTATCTGTTCTGGGAGCCGATGTCGGTCGGCCGCGAATTCGGTCACACGATCGAAAGCTGCCGGGCGTTGCACCGGGAGATCGAAGCGGCCGGCATGGCCATTCCGCTGAAGATGATGGTCGACATCGATCATGGCGACGTCACCTCGAGCAACCCCGCCGACATCGACCCCTATGCCTGGGCCGAAGCGTTTCCCCTGGAGTCGCCGATCATCCACATCAAACAGTCGTCGATGAACAAGGGCGGCCATTGGCCCTTCACTGACGCCTACAACAGGGATGGCCGCATCACACCGGAGAAATTCCTGGAGACGGTGCGGCGCGGCGGCGGCACCGACAATGAGATCTGCCTCGAATTGTCGTTCAGGGAGCGCGAGCCGATCGATCACCAGGTCGTCGCCATGATCCGCGAGTCGGTCGACTACTGGGCGCCGTTCATCGACGCGGGCAGGGCCAGTCTTTTGCCACGAACAGGATAGGCTGACGGAAGCCGTACGGCTCCCACCTGCTGCGTATCGCCAAATGCCAGCGCTTCTGGCGCGATGACATGCTTAAAAACAAAGACTTAAGCGCGTCGATTGAATCGGTTTCAATGCGACGCGCGTTAAAGCCTGAATGCGTCAGCCGAATTTTGGATCGAGGCTGCCCGACTTGTAGCGCTTGGCCATTTCCGAGACCGGCAGCGGCTTGATCTTCGGCGCGTTGCCGGCGGTGCCGAACTGCTCGAAGCGCTCCTTGCACAGCTTGCGCATCGCCGCCATGGCCGGCGTCAGATATTTGCGCGGGTCGAACTCGCTCGGGTTCTCGGTCAGCACCTTGCGGATGGCGCCGGTCAGCGCCATGCGGTTGTCGGTGTCGATGTTGATCTTGCGCACGCCGTGCTTGATGCCGCGCTGGATCTCCTCGACCGGCACACCCCAGGTCGGCTTCATCTGGCCGCCATATTTGTTGATGATCTCCTGCAGCTCTTCCGGCACCGAGGACGAGCCATGCATGACGAGGTGCATGTTCGGCAGACGGCGGTGGATCTCCTCGATGACGTTCATGGCCAGCACGGCGCCATCGGGCTTGCGCGAGAATTTGTAGGCGCCGTGGCTGGTGCCCATGGCAACAGCCAGCGCATCGACATGCGTATCCTTGACGAATTCCACCGCCTGTTCCGGATCGGTCAAAAGCTGGTCGTGGCTGACGGCGCCTTCGACGCCATGGCCGTCCTCCTGCTCGCCGCCGCCCATCTCCAGCGAACCGAGCACGCCGATCTCGCCTTCCACCGAGACGCCGCCCCAATGCGCCATGTCGACGACGCGGCGCGTGATGCCGGAATTATAGGCGTAGTCGGCCGGCGTCTTGCCGTCTTCCTTCAGCGACCCGTCCATCATCACCGAGGTGAAACCGTACTGGATCGCGGTCACGCAGGTGGCTTCGTTGTTGCCGTGGTCGAGATGCATGCAGACAGGGATATCCGGGTGGATTTCCACGAGTGCGTCGATCAGCTTGGCCAGCACCACGTCATTGGCATAGGCCCGCGCCCCGCGGCTCGCCTGCAGGATGACCGGCGACTTGGTCTCCTCTGCGGCCTCCATGATGGCGAGGCCCTGTTCCATGTTGTTCATGTTGAAGGCGGGCACGCCATAGCCGTGTTCGGCGGCATGGTCGAGCAATTGTCTCAATGTGATGCGAGCCACCCAATAGTCTCCCGTAGCTGGTTTCAGGCCTCTGGTTGCGAGCCGTCCGATCGTCGTTCGACCCGCTGATGCTTCTGGCCGGATTTCCGCCAGACCGCAACCTTTGGACGCCCCGGGCGGAGCAATTCTTGTTACAGGAAAGCGATCTGGGAGCGAAAACATCTCATATGAATATAACATTATCACAAAGATTTTGATGCGATTGCGATTTTCTGTGTTATAATTCTTTGAGGAATTCGGGGCGCACAGGGTCGCCCGGAGAAAGCTGCGCAATGAAGAGCGACGGCCGGCGGCAAGGCATCATGGATTTTCTGATGGACGCGGGAACGGCGAGTGTCGACGACCTTGCCGCGCGTTTCGGCGTGTCCAGGATGACCGTTCATCGTGACCTCGACGAGCTCGAGGAAAGCGGCTTCCTGCGCAAGGTGCGCGGTGGCGCCTCGATCCAGCCGAGCGGTCTGTTCGAGAGTGACTTCCGCTACCGCCAGAAGCAGGCGGGCGAGGAAAAACGGCGCCTGGCCGCTGCCGCGGTGACGATGATCGAGCCGGGCCAGACGGTGATCATCGATGACGGCTCGACGGCCGGCGGCATTGCGCGGCACCTTGCGGACCTGCGCCCACTGACGGTGATCTCCAACAATCTGGCCGTCATCCAGGATCTGGCCGGCGTCGGCGGCATCACCCTGATTGCGCTCGGCGGCCAGTACAGCAAGAAGTTTCACGGATTCTTCGGCCTGTTGGCCGAGGACACGTTGAAATCGCTGCGCGCCGATGTCGCCTTCCTGTCGTCGTCGGCCATCCACGGCGCTTCCGCCTTCCATCAGGACCAGGAAGTGGTCCAGACCAAGCGGCTGATGATGGCTGCCGCGGCGCGCAAATATCTGCTGGTCGATCATGGCAAGTTCGGTCGCACGGCGCTGCATTTCCTGACCGATCTCAAGGCATTCGACACCGTCTTCACCGGTCGCGAATTGGAGCCTCCCATGCGCGAGGCGCTGGACGCCGCCGGCGTTTCGGTAACGATTGTCGACAAGGAGTGAAAGACGCGTGGTTTACTGGGTCGGTACAAGCTGGAAGATGAACAAGACGCTCGCCGAGGCACTTGCTTTCGCCAAAGTGCTGGCCGGCTTCGTGCCGGGCTTCGACGATCGTATCCAGCCCTTCGTCATTCCTCCCTTCACGGCGGTCCGCGAAGTCAAGCAGGCTCTGTCGTCGACGCGCGTCAAGGTCGGTGCGCAGAACATGCACTGGGCCGACGCCGGCGCCTGGACCGGCGAGATCTCGCCGCTGATGCTGAGGGATTGCGGGCTCGACCTGGTCGAACTCGGCCACAGCGAGCGGCGTGAGCATTTCGGCGAGACCGACCATGCCGTCGGCCTCAAGACCGCGGCGGCGGTGAAGCATGGGTTGATACCGCTGATCTGCGTCGGCGAGACGCTTGCCGAGCGCGAAGGCGGGCGGGCCGATGCCGTGCTGACCGCGCAGGTTCAAGGCGCGCTGCAATTCCTCGAAGCCGAGGCAAGGGGAGAAAAAATCCTGTTCGCCTATGAGCCGGTCTGGGCGATCGGCGACAAGGGCATTCCGGCCGGTTCCGACTATGCCGACAGGCAGCAGGCGCTGATCAAGCAGGTCGCCGCCGCGCTGCTTCCTGCCACACCGCCGGTCCTCTATGGCGGCAGCGTCAACCCTCAGAATGCCGCCGAACTGATCGGCCAGCCGCATGTCGACGGCCTGTTCATCGGCCGCTCGGCCTGGCAGGCGGAAGGTTATATCGACATCCTGCAACGCGCCTCGGCGGCGATCTGAACCAATCGAAATCTCATTCAAGGAAGGACACGACCATGAAAATAGCCATTGGAGCCGACAGCGCCGGCAAGCCGCTGCTCGACGTCATTGCCGCCCATCTCGCCACCAAGCCCGGCCTCACCGTCAGCGACCTCAGCCAGGCCGGCTACTATGCCGACCTGTCGCAGAAACTCGCCCAGACGATCGTCGATGGCGAGAACGATCGCGGCATCCTGTTTTGCGGCACCGGCATCGGCGTCTCGATTTCGGCCAACAAGGTGCCCGGCATTCGTGCCGCACTGACCCACGACACCTATTCGGCCGAGCGCGCGGCGAAATCCAACAACGCCCAGATCATCACCATGGGCGCCCGCATCATCGGTCCGGAATTGGCCAAAGCGATCGTCGACACCTGGCTGGCTTCGGAGTTCGACGAAAAGGGCCCGTCCGCCGGCAATGTCCAGGCGATCAATAAGCTTGATGCGGCCAAGGCAGGCTAGAGCAGCGGACCCAAATTCCGACTCTCAAACAAAGAGTTAGAATGGCAGATTGATTCGTCGCTCTAAGCCAGACCTTTCCGCATCGCGCCGATGACAGTGACGGCCGACGCGGCGCCAGGATCCATGTGCCCGAGCGACCGCTCGCCGAGCCGCGACGAGCGGCCCTTCGAGGCGATCATGTCCTTGGTCGCCTCGGCACCGCGCTCGGCCGCGGCGAACGCAGCGTCAAGAATTTCGGTCAGCGTCTTGCCGGCGGCATGCGCGGCAGCTGCCGCCTCAGCCGCCGGCTGCCAGGCGTCGACCATCGTCTTTTCGCCGATATCGGCCTTGCCGCGATCCCTGATGCCTTGCGCCATCGCCTGCAACATGGCGACCACATCCGCGTCCTCCAGTACCGCCTTGCCCTTGACGGCGGCCGCACTGCGCATGAACGCCGTGGCATAGAGCGGGCCGGACGAGGCACCGACAGCATTGAGGAAGGATTTCGCGGCGGTGTTGAGCAAGGCCGTGGGCTCGATCGCCGAAAGGTCGAGCGCGGCCAGCGCATCGCGCACCGCACCGAAGCCCAGCGCCATGGCGATGCCGTGGTCGGCGTCGCCAATGACGCCGTCGAGCTGGCAGAGCCGGTCCCTGTCGGCTTCGATCGCCACCGAGATTTCATCGAACATTGTCTTCAGACCGGCTGTGTCGATGGCTGTCATGGTCTGCTCTCAGCCGGCGCGGAACATAGCGCAATCGCAGGGGTGATCGAGCATGGTCTGCAATTCGCCGTCGAGATGCATCAGCGTCACCGAGGCGCCGGCCATCTCCAGCGAGGTGCAGTAATTGCCGACCCAGGTCGCGTGGATTGAGACGCCGATGTCGTCGAGCATCCGCTTGACCCTGCGGTTCATGATGTAGAGTTCCATCAGCGGCGTCGAACCGAGCGAATTGACGAGCACGGCGACCTTGTCGCCGCGTGCCGGCGCCATCTCGTCAAGGATCTTGTCCAGCATCTCGTCGGTGATCTCGTCGGCCGTGCTGAGCTTGCCGCGTGCGATGCCGGGTTCGCCATGGATGCCCATGCCGATCTCCATCTCGTCCGGCCCGATCTCGAAATTCGGCCGGCGGGTCTGCGGCAGCGAGCAGGGCGACAGCGCCACGCCCATGGTGAAGGTATGGTCGTTGGCCTTGCGGGCGATGCGCTCGCATTCGTCGAAGGACAGCATCCGGTCGCAGGCCGCGCCCGCCGCCTTGAAGATGAAGAAATTGCCGGCGACGCCGCGCCGCTTATGCCGCTGGTCACGTGGCGCCGAGGCGACGTCGTCGGTGCTCAGCACCGTGCGCACCTCGATGTCGTCCATTGCGGCCATCTCGGCCGCCATGTCGAAATTCATCACGTCGCCGGCATAGTTGCCATACATGAACAGAACGCCTGCGCCGCCGTTGACCGCCTTGGCGCATTCGAGGATCGGGTTCGGCGGCGGCGAGGCAAAGACATTGCCTATTGCCGCCGCATCCGCCAGCCCCTTGCCGACAAAGCCGAGAAAGGTCGGCTCATGGCCCGAGCCGCCGCCGATGACGAGGCCGACCTTGCCGCGGCGCGGCCCGTCGCGGGCGATGATCGAGCGCGGGCTGCCGGCAGCGCTTTTGAGGTGGCGCGGATGCGCGGCGAGTATGCCTTCCAGCATCTCGTCGACGGAGCGGCTACCGTCATTGATGATCTTCTTGGTCTGCATCGGCGTCCTCCCCAACTCGGAATTTTCGCAAATACTACCGGGTGTTATCGCGATTTCCACCCGGCTGCGAACATTTCACGCCGCAAGTTTTTCACGCGCGGCCAGGATCTCGACGCAGGCCTTGGCCGCCTCTTTTCCCTTCACTTGGAAATGCTCGAAAAAGAAGCGGTGGTGCTCGGCGCTGTCATGATAATTGTGCGGCGTCAGCACCGCTGAAAGCACCGGCACGCCGGTCGCAAGCTGCACGTTCATCATGCCGTCGATCACTGCGCTCGCCACGAATTCGTGCCGGTAGATGCCGCCATTGACGACGAAGGCCGCGCCGAGGATTGCGGCATAGCGACCGGTTCCGGCCAAGGTCTTGGCATGCAGCGGGATCTCGTAGGCGCCCGGCACGTCGAAGACATCGACGGCAAAGCGGTTCTCCCCGAGCACGGCGAGCTTCGCTTCGAAGGCTTGCACGCACTGGTCGACGATGTCGGCATGCCAGCGCGCGCGAATGACGCCAACGCGAACGGTTTCGTAGCCTTTTGGGGAATGTTGATTCATGGGTCCATCCTTCCGTTTCGAACCAGAATCAGGACGCACGATACGAAAATCCGGCCCGTCGAGACGGTCTGTCTTTCGCTCGTTCTCTTCCATCCGGACTATACCGTCGGCCCCGGAATCGCACCGGATCTGCTGACCTTCCCTTATCAGAGAAGCGCTCGCGGGCTTGGATCCGGCACATGACCCCGAAAACCGGAACGGTTTTCGCAAAGGAATCATGCGCAACCAAGAACCCTTACCGCCGGTGGGGAGTTTCACCCCGCCCTGAGAACTTTGACGGCGTTTGTATGGAAGGGCAGGGCGCCGGTGTCAATCTCCCATCGAGGGGGTCACTCGCGTTCGGGAAACATCGCCTTCAGGCCTTCGCGCGAGGCCTTAGCGACGCCGCGCTCTGTGATCAGGCCTGTGACCAGGCGCGCCGGCGTCACGTCAAAGGCCGGGTTGGCCGCCGGCGTCGCCTCCGGTGACACCCGGACCTGGGCGATCTCGCCGGACGCGGTCTTGCCCCAGACCAGCGAGACCTCGTCGGGCGAGCGCTGTTCGATCGGGATTTCGGTGAGCCCGTCGCCCACCGTCCAGTCGATGGTCGGCGAGGGGAGCGCGACATAGAACGGCACGTCATTGTCGGCGGCGGCCAGCGCCTTGAGATAGGTGCCGATCTTGTTGCAGACGTCGCCGTCGGCTGTCGTGCGGTCGGTGCCGACGATGACCATGTCGATCTCGCCGCGCTGCATCAGATGGCCGCCGGCATTGTCGACGATCAGCGTGTGCGGCACGCCGTGCCCGGCCATCTCCCAGGCGGTGAGTTGTGCGCCCTGGTTGCGCGGCCGCGTCTCATCGACATAGACGTGGACCGGAATGCCGGCTTCGGTTGCGAGGTAAATCGGCGCGGTGGCGGTGCCGTAATCGACGGTGGCCAGCCAGCCGGCATTGCAATGGGTCAGGATGTTGACCGGCTCGCCCTTCTGCTTGCGCGCCGCGATCGCCTTGATGATTTCAAGACCGTTGGCGCCGATGGCGCGGTTAAGGCCGACATCCTCGTCGGCGATTTCGCCGGCGCGCCGGTAGGCGGCCGCGGCGCGTTCTGCAAGTGGCAGAGGTCGCAGGAAGCGCCGCATCTCATCCAGCGCCCAGCGCAGATTGATCGCAGTCGGCCGGGTTTCGTGCAAGGTCTCCCAGACCGCGTCGAGCGCGGCGTCCGAAGGGTCGTCGGCCATCTGCATGGCGACGCCGTAAGCCGCGGTGACGCCGATCAGCGGCGCGCCGCGCACCCACATATCGCGGATCGCCGTGGCGATGCCGGCAACGGTGCCGATCTTTTCGATGCGGAAATCATGCGGCAGCCAGCGCTGGTCGATGATCTCGACCGAGCGCTTGTCGTCACTCAGCCAGATGGTGCGATAGTGGCGGTCGCCGACGTTCAAACTCTGCTCTCCTGTTCGATCCGCGCGGCCAGATTGTTGACCTCGTCGATGCTATGGATCTGGCGCCGATTGACTGCGATGTGGCGGCCGAATTTCAGCGCCTTGGCCTCACATGTGGCGCGTAGGTCCTCGTCGGCAATGGTCTCGAAATCGGCATTGTGCGCGAGGCCAAGGATGCGCCGATGGATCTCGATACCGGCAAAGCCCAGCAGGTCGTCCCAGATCTGATGCAGCACATGGTCGAGCGCCTGCTCGGCGCCGAGCCTGTCGCCCTGATCCTCGAACAGGCTCTTCTGGTAGAGCATGCCGGTGCGCTCGGTTCGCCACAGATGCGAGAACTCGGCGCGGAACACTACCCAAGTCTCGACGATGACATCGAGCAGATAGGCGCGCATGGCGTCGCGCTTTTCCTTCTGTTCGTGCCCCGCTTGCTCATGTCCACGCTGCGAGAAGAACGCCATCCAGAAATTGGCGAGCAGCATGCCGACGTCGAAGGCCATCGGACCGTAGAAGGCGAACTCCGGATCGATCATCCTGGTTTCGGTGTCGGTGACCATGATCGAACCGGAATGCAAATCGCCATGCAGCAGCGTTTCGGCATTGGTCGCGAACAGATGCTTCAGCCGCTGTGCCTCGACCTTGAGGTCGCGGTCGGCGCGCAATTCGGCGACCAGGCTGTCGAGCTGAGGTGACGTATGCCGGTTCATCTTGGCGTCGAAATAGGGGTCGGAGAACACCAGATTCTCGGTGATGTCGCAGAGCTCGACATTGTCGGCGAACAGCGCCAGATCCGCCTTGCGATCCTTGGTTACCATCGAGAGGTCGGAGCCGCGAAACAGCGTGCGGGCCATGAACAGGCCGATGTCTCGCGCGATGTTCGGAAGCTGCCGGCCTTCGATCAGCGCCCGCCGCAGGATGATGTGCGGCGACAGATACTCCATGATGATCAGCGCCTGGCCTTCGTCGAAGTGATGGATGGCCGGCACCGAACCCGGCGCGCGCGCCTCTTGCCGTGTCAGCGCATGATATTCGAAGAAGGAGCGCTTCAAAGGCAGCGGCCAGCTGTCGCCGACCAGGCGGACATAGGGCAGGGCCTGCTTGACGATGGCCGCGCCCGTCGTGCCCTCGACAATGAACACCAGGTTCAGATTGCCGTCACCGACTTCTCGGACCTTCCAGTTCGCCGTGTCCTTGCCGATCCGCGCGCACAGCGCATCGTTTGTGCCAAGGCGCGTCGAAAGCGTCTCGACCGATAGTGCTTCGAACGGCAATTTCCCAGTCATCGTCATCCTCCCGCATATGCGCTCCTGATATAACGGAGGCATGGCGACGGGGCCAAGCTAGGAAGCCCTCTGGCAATTGTCAATCGTGTTGACAATTGCCGATGGAGCCCATAGCGTCACGGTCAGGGAGGAACGAATGGGCAATGATGCCGTGTTCCGCGTGGGCGGCCTGAGGAAATCCTTCGGCCATATCGAGGTGCTTGGCGGCGTCTCGCTCGAATTGCATGCCGGCGAAGTCACCGTGCTGATGGGCGCCAACGGCGCTGGCAAATCCACCCTCGTCAAGATCATCAGCGGCGTCTATGAGCGCGGCGGCGGCGGCATGAGCCTGGTAGGTCACGAGTTTGCCCCGAATACGCCGGCAGAAGCGATCCGCGCCGGCGTCGTCACCGTTCACCAGAACATCAATGACGGCGTCGTCGCCGATCTCGACGTCGCCACCAATCTGACGCTGGACCGGCTGAGCGGCAGCAGTGCGCCGTTCCTGTTCAATCCGGGCCGGGTGCGCCGCGAGGCGAGGGCCGTTGCCGACCGCATGGGGCTGGTCATCGACCTCAAGGCCCGCATCAGCGATCTCTCACTGGCCGACCGTCAGATGGTGGCGATCGCCCGCGCCATGGCGCATCAGCCGAAAGTGTTGATTCTCGACGAGCCGACCTCTTCCCTGTCCAGCGCCGAGGCCGACCGGCTGTTCGCGCTGCTCGACCGGCTGCGCGAGCAAGGCGTGGCGATCCTCTATATCTCGCACCGCATGTCGGACATCAGGCGGCTTGCCGACCGCATCGTCTCGATGCGCGACGGCGTCATCTCGGGCGTCTTCGACCGGAAGCCGCTCGACTATGAAGGCGCGGTCAACGCCATGCTCGGCCGCAAGATCCATCTCGACCGCATCGTCGCCAGGAATTCGGTCAAGCCTGTCCTGACCGTCGATGGGCTGCGTATCGCACCGGGCGCCCGGCCGATCTCGCTGACGCTCGGCGACGGCGAGGTCGTTGCCATCACCGGCCTCGTCGGCGTCGGCAAGACCGCGCTCGCCGAGACGCTGTTTGGCGTGCGCAAGCCGCTCGCCGGCACCATGACGATGAACGGCAGGCCTTATGCGCCTGAAACGGCCGGTGAGGCGATCGCGGCCGGCGTGTTCCTGGTCGCCAAGGACCGCGCGACAAGCGGCATCGTCGGTGACTTCAACATCGAGCGGAATGTCAGCCTGCCGTTCCTCAAGCGGACATCGCGCCTCGGTGTTCTCAGGCGCCGTATCGAACGCGCCACGGCCCGCCGGCAGATCCAGGAACTGGGTATCGTCTGCCGCTCGGAGAAGGACGAGATGTCAGCCCTTTCCGGCGGCAATCAGCAGAAGGTGATGGTGGCGCGCTGGATGTCGCAGGCCGCCAGGCTGTTCATCCTCGACGAGCCGTTTCAGGGCGTCGACATCTCCGCCAGGCGCGACATCGCGGCCAAGCTCAGGGCGAGCGCCAACGGCCGGGCAACGCTGCTGTTCGTCACCGAACTCGACGAGGCGCTGGAAACGGCCGACCGCATCCTGGTGATGTCGGAGCAGACGATCGTCGGCGAACACCGCAACGGCGACGTCGACATGGATCGCCTGCTCGCGGAAGTCGCGGGCGGGTCGCTGCACGGCGCGGCATGAGATCACAAGACGATGATGAGACGTGGAACGGAGAAGGCATGAGTTCAGTTCGGCTAGAAATGGCGGCACCGCGCGGGAGCGCTGAATGACGCTGCGCGACTACGCCATTCGCTACGGCTTCATCCTTCTGCTGTTCGGGCTGATCGCCTATTTCGCTATTGCCGCCGACGGCTTCGTCTCGCCGCAAAGTGCCGTCTTCATCTTCCAGTCGGTCGCCATCACCGGCGTGCTGGCGCTCGGCGTCACCGCCACTTTGGTTGTCGGCGGCTTCGACCTGTCGATCGGCTCCGTCGCTACAAGCGCCATGATGGCGGCGGCCTATGTGATGGTCGTGCTGGAGCAGAATGCTGTCGTCGCGGTCGTCGCCTGCCTTCTGATTGGCGCCGTTGTCGGCCTCATCAATGGCTGGCTGATCGTCTATATGCGCGTGCCCGACCTTCTGGCGACGCTCGGCATGATGTTCCTGCTGGTCGGCCTGCAGCGCATCCCGACCGAGGGCCGCTCGATCGCTACCGGCATGACCATGCCCGATGGCTCGGTCGCCAACGGCAAATTCTCCGACGCCTTCCTGGCGCTTGGCCGACATCGCTTCGATTTCTTCATCCCCAACCTCATTCCGGTGTCGGTCGTCGTGCTGCTCGTGCTGGCGGCGCTGATCTGGTTCTTTCTCGAATACACCCGTTTCGGACGCATGATGTATGCGGTCGGCAGCAATGAGCGGGCCGCTGAACTCGCCGGCGCGCCTGTCAAGGCATACAAAATCTGGGCCTACATTATTTCAGGCGTTTTTGCCTCGATCGGCGGTATTTTGCTCGCCGCCCGGCTTGGACGCGGCGACATCGCCTCGGGTAATAATCTGCTGCTTGACGCTGTCGCCGCGGCGCTCATCGGCTATGCGGTGCTCGGGGCCGCCAAGCCGAACGCCTTTGGCACCGCCGTCGGCGCGCTGTTCGTCGGCATCTTACTGCAGGGCCTTACCATGATGAACGCGCCTTACTACACGCAGGATTTCGTCAAGGGCGTGGTTCTGGTCGTCGCCCTTGTCTTCACCTTCGCCCTTTCCGGCAGGGACAGGAGATAGCTTTCGGCCGGATCAGATTTTTGAGTTCAACAAGTGGAGGAAACAACGTGAAGATCACAAGAAGACTTTTGGGCAAGGCAGCCCTCGGGCTGGCCGGCGCAACAATGCTGATGCAGTTTCCGGCTCTTGCCGCGGACAAGCCGGCGCCCTTCGACAAGCCGGGCGTCAAGATAGCGCTCGTCCGTTACCTCTCGACCGGCGACTTCTTCCAGGCCTATCTCTCCGGCGTCGAGGCGCAGTCGAAGGCCCTCGGCGTCGATTTGCGCGTGCTCGACAGCCGCCAGGACGCGGCCCTACAGGCCGACATGGTCGACCAGGCCATCGCGCTCGGCGTGCAGGGCATCATCATCCAGCACGGGCTGACGGAATCGATGAAGGAGGCCGCCCAGCGCGCGGTGGATGCCGGCATCAAGGTCGTCGCCTTCGACGTCAATGTCGAAAACCCGAAGATTCCGCAGATCGAGCAGTCCGACCGCGACCTCGCGCGGCTGGCACTCGAACAGGCGGTCAAGGACAATGGCGAGAGCTGGAAGGCCGGCTATGTCTATGTCGCCGGCATCGCGCCGCTCGACCGCCGCAACGAGACCTGGGTCGACGTCAAGAAGAAGCATGCCGGCATCGATGAAGTCGCCATGTTCGGCACGCTTGACAATCCGATCGCCAATTCCGTCGCCAACCAGGCGCGCTCGGTGCTGTCGGCCCATCCTGACATCAAGGTGATGTTCGCCCCCTATGACGAATTCGCCAAGGGTGTGAAGATCGCCGTCGACGAAGCCGGGATGAACAAGGACATCAAGATCTACTCTGCCGACATCTCGACCTCTGACATTGCCGCCATGCGCGAGCCGGACAGCGCCTGGGCGGCGACCGCCGCCACCAACCCGGCTGTCGTCGGCCAAGTCTCCGTGCGCGCTCTGGCGCAGATGCTTGCCGGCGAAGATCCCGGCCACAATGTCATCGTGCCGCCGACGCTGATCACCCAGAAGGACCTCATCGACAAGGACATCAAGAACATGGAAGATCTCTCGGCCAAGCTGCCGCAGTTCGCCCATGCCGATGTCGCCATGCCGGCCTGGATGCCGAACCCGAACGCCAAGTAACGTTTAACGTTCGACCTCGAACGAACGAAAGGGCCTCCAGGGGCGGCCCTTTCTGTTTCCTCTGGGATGATCAGAAACCAAGGCCGCAGGCGCGGCGGATCGCGATCTGCACCGGGGATGGTGGCAGAGCCGAATCGAACTCGGCTTTCGGCAGCAATGGTGGTTGCGCGAGGAAACGCGGTTGTGTTCCGCGATGCGGCTGTGCGGTGTGCACGATGAAGGGGTGGCACAGGAAAACCGTTCCGGCACGGCCGGTTGCCAGGACTTCGTCGCAGGCCTCCGTTTCGGCAAAACCGTCCGTCGCCAATTCCTGCAGTGTCATGCCTTCCGGCCCATGAGGCAGCAGCCGACGCGCGATCGTCTGGTGCGAGCCAACACGAATCTTCGTTGGCGCATCGTCAGGTCCCACGTCTGAAAACAAGAACAGCATCAGCAGCGCTCGTCCCCTGCTTGTGACATTGGTTCGCCACTGCATGAAGTCCGCATGGTCAGTTCCAAAGCTCATGTCGACATGCCAGCCGGCATCGCCGGGACCCTGCTTCGAAGGGAAGCGAATGGGAAACGTTCCGAGTCCTGTCGGAGCTATCCACCGCCCCGCTCCAGCGAGAGCGTCATAGGCATTGTGAAGCCGCGGCGTGTTGGCGGCTTCAACGAAGGGGCGTTGCGTCATGAAGCCGAGGCGAACGACAGGCTGTTTCCATTCCTCCGGGCGATCCGGGGCAAGGCCCATCTCCGTCCACAACATGCCGCGGCACATCCGGGCAAGGGCGCCGCTGAATGCATCCTCCAGCGCGACATAACCATGATCGATGAATTGACCGACCTGAGCCTCGCTCAGGTCGGATTGACGGGGTTTGGTCATTATCCATTATCTCCACTCGGCGACCGATGCTGCGGCGCCTTCAAACCTGCTCGGCGCATCAAGCGCCCCGAAACGTTGCTTCGGTCAGGCGAGCGGGAAGAATGTGGACATGAACATCATGCATCCGGATAGGCCGGCGTAGCCTGCAATGCAAGCGCTCGACCAAGGTCGTTGGAAACACAGGCAGCTCTTGGCTGCCCGATTGCTATCTTAGCGCCGCGGCAATGTTACCGCCATCCACCGTCGTCACATCGGCGGTGGTCCGCTCGGCCAGCGCCTGATGCAGGAAGGCCAAGGCCACGTCCTCGGCCGTCACTTCCTGCCCGAGCAGATTGCCGGACATGTATTCCTTCTCCGACACGCCGCGCGCGCCTGAACGGCTGGCGATCATGGCGTCGGTCAATAGCCCGGAACGGATGCGGTCGGCGTTGACGGCATTCGAGCGGATGCCATGGGCGCCATAGTCGAGGGCATATTGCCTTGATAGGAACAGCGTCGCCGCCTTCGGTATGCCGTAGGCGCCGAATTTTGGACCCGGGTTGACCGCCTGCTTGGAGGTGTTGAACAGGAGCACGCCGCCGGTGCCTTGTTCGAGCATGATGCGCACGGCGTTCTGTGCCGCCGATTGGTGGGCGAAGAAATTGAGCTCGAAGCTCTTGCGCAAAGTGGCGTTGTCGAGTTCGCCGATCCGGCCTTCCCAGGCAGCGCCCGCATTGGAAACCAGGATGTCGACACCGCCGAAGACGGCGACGGCCTTGTCGAACGCAGCGCGCATCTCAGCCGGATCGGTGATGTCGGTGCCGATGCCGATCGAGTTGTTGCCGGCCTTCCTTGCCGCCTCGGCAGCCTTCGTCGCGTCGAGATCGACAATGACGGCGTGCGCCCCATTGTCGGCGAACAGCTTTGCGGTGGCGGCGCCGATCGCGCCGGCGCCGCCGGTAACCACCACCACCTGGCCGGTCAGCGGCTTCGGCTTGTTGGTGGCGAGCTTGGCCTGTTCCAGCGACCAGTATTCGAGCGAAAACAGGTCGGCTTTCGACAGCGGCCGGAAGTCGCCGACAGCCTCTGCTCCGCGCACCGCCTCGATCCACATCTCGCCGACGTCGGATGCGATCCTCGCATCCTTCAGCGTGCGGCCATGGCCGAACATGCCGAGGCCCGGCACCAGCGTCAGGCGCGGCATCGGGTCGAGCATGGTACGCTTCACATCGTCGAGCCCGTCATTGCTTTCGAAATAGGCGCGATAATCCTTGGCGAATGCCCCGACGTGGCTGCGGATGACGGATTTGTAGTCGCCGATTTTTGCCGCGTCGGGCGCCGGCAGCGCCATCGGTCCGGTCTTGATGCGGATCGAGAGATCAGGCGTCGACACGCCGCGCCCGGCATAGTCGGCAATCCTGGCCGAATTGATGAAGTCGACGATCGCGTCCGAGGTGCGGAAATCGCTGATCATGCGCTCGAAGCGGCCTTCGCCGCGCGCCACGGCCACAGCGCCGCGCAGCATCGGCGCAAGATCCGCCGCCGTCGCCAGTCTCGCAGGCAGGACGGCTTTTTCGGTGCGCGGCTTGCCATGCCTGGCGATGAAATCCTCGGCGACGTTCACGTAATGGATCATGCGGTCATAGGCCTGCTTGGCATCGTCGCCGAAAGTGAAGATGCCATGCTTGTCGAGGATCAGGCCTTCGACCGCCGGGTCGGCTTCGAAGACATCGGCAGCCGCTTTCGCCAGGTCGAAGCCCGGCATGATGTAGGGCACGTAACCCATCTTGCTGCCGAAGACCTTCTCGCTCAGCGCCTCGCTGTCGTCCTGGTCGACGATGGCGAGGATAGCGGTCGAATGCGTGTGGTCGACGAATTTATGCGGCAGGAAGGCATGCAGCAGCGTTTCGACCGAAGGGTTCGGCGAGGTTGGATCGATGAGGTTCGCCCGCTGCAGGGCGACCATGTCCTCGTCGGAGAGCCTTTTGAGCGACCGCGCCTTCAGCAGCGCACCGAGCTTGACCGCCGGCAGGCCCTGGGGCTCGATGACGCCCATGTCCCAGCCGCTGCCCTTGACGCAGAGCACGTCCCATTCGTCGCCAACGAGGTCGGTCGCCTTCGTTTTGCAGGAGGTGTTGCCACCGCCATGCAGGACAAGCCGCGGCTCGCCGCCCAGAAGCCGCGTCGTGTAGACGCGCAGCGCGAGATCCCGGCTGACGCCCTTCTTCGCGTAGTCGGCAACGAGCTTTTCTGCGTTGCCGTCATTCCACAGGTTCTTCATGTTCGCTTCGTCCGATTGTTGTCTTTTGTCGTTGTGAACAGGAATGCCGCGACGCTTTGATGACAATGCGCTTGCGGCAAGAGATGTCTTTGCTATGAGGCCTTTTCTGCCGCAGGCCCGGCATGGTCCAGCAGCCGCCGTGCCATATGCGCACCGACCACTAGATGTGTGCACAGCCCGCCGGTGATCGCCGCGATCAGCGGTTCGAACTTGCTGTCCTCCTGTACGACCATGAGCCGCTTTTCGATCTTGCGCAGCGATGACAGCGCCGCCGAAATGACCCGGCGGTTGTAGCTGCAGTCGAGCGCCTTGCCTTCGGCGTCGATGATCTGCCCGGCAATGACACCGGCCGCCCCCGCCTTTCGCAATGCCGCCATCTCCTCGGCCGTCAGCGCGCCGCATTTGACGACGTGGCTGTCGGCATCGACGGTGCCGACCGAATAGAGCGCCAGGTCGCAATCGCCAATGCCCGACAATTGCTCGCGGATCACCGGCTCGGCGCGCAGGCCGCGCGCCAGTTCTTCCGTCGTCAGCACCAGCGGCGCATAGAAATTGAGCCCCTTGGCGTTGAGCCGGCGCGCGATCTCCATGGTGCATTGGTCGGGCCGGTACGAATAAGGCGCTCCCAGATTGCCGCAGAGCTGCACCACCGTGACGTCCTGCAGGTCGGCATAGGACATGATATCGGCGATCGTATAGACGGTGCGTCCCCAGGCGACGCCGATGCGGTCGCCCTTCTTGACCAGTTCGAGGAAGACGCTGGCCGCCAGCACCGCGATGTCGGTCGAGGGATCGGCGACATGGCCGTTTTCCGGCGCGATCCAGACCGCGTCGAGCTTCAGCGCGTCTTCCAGCTTGCGCGCCAGCACGTCGTCGGTGAAGAGCTGCGTTGAGGTCGAGATGTTGACGATGCCGGTCTCGCGTGCCTTGCGCAGATACATGGCGACCGAGGCACGGGAAATCTTGAGCTGGCTGGCCACCTGATCCTGGCGCAGGCCATGGGCATAATAGAGCCATGCGGCCTTGTGGATAAGCTGTTCTGCCGGTCGGATCGCCATGCCATCTCCCTCTCTGACATTATTCACGGCTCTCGACAAAAGTCAAACTTGGGTGGGAGCACGAATACATTCCCTCTTTTGATGGGGATCAAGGTCGAGCTGCATGCAGCGTATCATAGGCTTGGCCATGCAAGGGGGCCATACAAGGGTGGTGACGCGGCCGGGAGCCTGTGATTAGAAGTTTCCAACAAGCACATCAGGGGGAGGACGGGGATGGGCAATCAGTATGAACAGGATCTCGACAGGAACGCGGCCAACTACCAGCCGTTGACGCCACTGACCTATCTGGAGCGGGCGGCAAGCACCTACCCCGATCATGTCGCCATCATTCATGGCCGCCAGCAAACCACCTATCGCGATTTCTGGCGGCGGTCGTTGAAGCTCGCCTCGGCGCTTTCGAAACATGGCATCGGCAAGGGCGACACCGTCACCGTCATGCTCTCCAACACGCCGCCGATGCTGGAAGCGCATTTCGGCGTGCCGATGACCAAGGCAGTGCTGCATTCGCTTAACACCCGCCTCGATGCCGCGGTCATCGCCTTTCAGTTCGACCACGCCGAGACGAAAGTGCTGATCGTCGACCGCGAATTCGCCGGCGTCGTCAGGCAAGCGCTGGCCATGGCCAAGGTCAAGCCGCTGGTCATCGACTATGACGATCCGGAGTACGCCGCCGACGCGCCATATCCCAAGGGCGAGCGCATCGGCACGCTGGACTACGAGGAGTTTGTCGCCGGCGGCGACGAGGATTTCGCCTGGTCGATGCCCGACGACGAATGGGACGCAATATCGCTCAACTACACCTCCGGCACCACAGGCAATCCCAAGGGCGTCGTCTACCATCATCGCGGCGCGGCGCTGATGGCCTACACCAACACCATCCATGCTGGCATGGCCAAGCATGCTGTCTATCTCTGGACGCTGCCGATGTTCCATTGCAACGGCTGGTGTTTTCCCTGGACGCTGGCCATCCAGGCCGGCACCCATGTCTGCCTGCGCTGGGTGCGGCCAAAGCCGATCTACAACGCGATCGCCGACCATCGCGTGACCCATCTGTGCGGCGCCCCGATCGTCATGTCGGTGCTGATCAATGCCAGGGATGAGGACAAGCGGGAATTCCCGCAGACCGTCACCTTCAACACGGCCGCGGCGCCTCCGCCGGAAGCCGTTTTGTCGGGCATGGCCGATGCCGGTTTCGCCGTCACCCATCTTTACGGCCTGACCGAGACTTACGGCCCGGCCGTCGTCAACGAATGGCATGGCGAGTGGGATGGGCTGGACAAGGGTCCGAAGGCGGCGAAGAAGGCCAGGCAAGGCGTGCGCTACGCCGCACTCGAAGGCCTGACCGTGATGGATCCCGCGACGATGGAAAAAACCCCGGCCGATGGCGAGACGATCGGCGAGGTCATGTTCCGCGGCAACATCGTCATGAAGGGCTATCTGAAGAACCGCAAAGCCAGCGACGAGGCCTTTGCCGGCGGCTGGTTCCACTCCGGCGACCTCGGCGTCATGCATCCCGATGGCTATATCCAGCTCAAGGACCGCTCCAAGGACATCATCATTTCCGGCGGCGAGAACATCTCCTCGATCGAGGTCGAGGACGCGCTCTACAAGCATCCGGCCATCGCCTCCTGCGGCGTGGTCGCCAGATCCGACGACAAATGGGGCGAGGTGCCGGTCGCCTATGTCGAGCTGAAGCCGGACAGGACGGCGACCGAGGCCGAGATCATCGAGCATTGCCGCTCGCTGCTTGCTCGCTTCAAGGTGCCGAAGGCGGTGATCTTCGCCGAGATCCCGAAGACCTCGACCGGCAAGATCCAGAAGTTCCGGCTGCGGGAAATGGCGAAGGGCGCCTGATAGGCGGCCCCGGACTTCGGCAACATCAGTCGATTCTGTCACCATATGTCACCAGGCGTACGCGTACGTCGAAATCGCATTGACAGGTCGTTGGTTTCAATTTACGAGTGACGAAAGTTAAAATTCGTCACTCGTAAATTGACAGAGAGCCATGTCAGAAGCCGCAACCCACATCGTGGCCGACCCCACCCGCCAGGAGAATGTGACGCGCATTCTCGACTGCGCCGAACGCCTGTTTCGCCATTATGGCTACGGCAAGACCAATGTCGCCGACATCGCGCGCGAACTCGGCATGTCGCCGGCCAACATTTATCGTTTCTTTGCCTCCAAGGTCGAAATCCACCAGGCCGTCTGTGGCCGGATGCTCGGCGCAAGCTACAAAATGGCCTACGAGATTTCCCGTCTGCCGATCAGCGCCGAGGAGCGGCTGCGGCGCTACGTGCACGCGCAATACAAGATGACGATGGAGGTCATGCTCGACGACCAGAAGGTCCATGAGATGGTCATCGTCGCCCTCGAACGTGACTGGGGCGTCATCGACAAGCATATCGACAGCATCCACGATCTGTTCGCCGAGGTAATCCGCGACGGCATTGAAGCCGGCGAGTTTGCCGACCAGGATCCGGTGATCGCGTCGCGCTGCTTCGGCGCCGCCACGGTCATTTTGTGCCACCCGCAAATGGTGGCGCAGTGTCTTGCCAAGACCAATCGGGCAATGCCCGACGACCTCATCGACTATGCGATCCAGGCCTTGAAGAAATAGCCGCCGCCCGCCGGGTGTCAGTGTCGACAATTCATCTCCAGCAGGAGTGCGAAAGTGTCCTTGTCCAGTATCATCATCCGCAGGCTGCCAGTCGCTGGCCTGATCGTCGCCACGCTTGGGCTCGCCGCCTGCTCGCAGGAAAAAGCTGAGGTCAAGGAGATCATCCGCCCGGTCAAGGTGGTCGAGATCGCCAAGGCGAACGACACCCGTGAGCTCTCCTATTCCGGCTCGGTGCATGCCCGCACCGAGATGAATCTTGGCTTCCGCATCAACGGCAAGATCACTGAGCGCCTGGTCGATATCGGCGACAGGGTGAAGCCGGGCGATGTCCTTGCCCGCATCGATCCCGCCGATTACGAGCTCTCGGTCAGCAGCGCCAAGTCAGCACTTGATGCCGCCGAAAGGGGGGTCGAGACAGCAGGTCTCGCGCGCCGTCGCACCGAACAATTGTTTACCAGGAACGTCTCGTCGAAATCGCAGCTCGAGCAGGCAACCCTTAGCTACGATCAGGCGGTCGCCACCCGGGATTCCGCCCGGTCATCGCTGGACCAGGCGAAAAACCAGGTTCTCTACACCGACCTCAAGGCGGACAGAAACGGCATCGTCACATCGGTTGCCGCCGATGTCGGCCAGGTGGTTGGCTCCGGCAGTCCGGTCGTGACCGTTGCCGTCGATGGCGAAAAGGAAGTGCTGATCGCCGTTCCGGAAATGGATATCGCCCAGTTCAAGCCGGGA
This sequence comes from Mesorhizobium helmanticense, assembly GCF_003034915.1. Classification (GTDB taxonomy): domain Bacteria; phylum Pseudomonadota; class Alphaproteobacteria; order Rhizobiales; family Rhizobiaceae; genus Mesorhizobium; species Mesorhizobium helmanticense. Next base: position 49,815 of record NZ_PZJX01000020.1, read on the forward strand.
AAGGACGTCAAGGCAGGCTTCTGGTCCGACGACGCGCTGACGCTCGACGGCAAGGTCCGCGAGGTCGCCGGCAGCGCCGATCAGCAATCGCGCACCTTTGCCGTTCGTGTCAGCCTGCCAAACGATCCGCGCGTGCTTCTCGGCATGACCGCGACCATTGAAGCCTCGGTGTCCAACAGCCGGCAAAGCGTTGCGATCCCGTTGAGCGCGCTGGCGCAGAAGGATGGCCAAAAGATCGTCTGGACCGTGGACCGCAACGGCGACACCGTCCATGCACGGCCGGTCAAGGTCGCCGAATTCGCTCCTGACGGCGTGCGGGTTACCGACGGGTTGAAGCCCGGCGACGTCGTCGTCGCCGCCGGGACGCAGTTCATGACCGAGAATCTGAAAGTAAAGCTTTCCGGCGATGCAGCCCAGCAGTCCGCATCGGCCGAGAATGATGGCGACACCACCAGCAGCCTGCGCTGAAGCGCGGGCGAAATGAAAGCCCCACCGTCATCGCCGAGGCGCAAGCCACGGGTCGAGTGGGTCATGGTTTCCGGGCGGTGAGCGCCCGATTGTCGAGACGCGAGGTCGATGTACCCCCCACATCGATCCTCGTGCCCCACCACGACGAGTGTCTCTCCGCTCGGAAAGCCTCGCCGCCCGGAAGCCAGATCGAAAATTCATGAGCAGCAAGCGCGAGCGCTGCCGATCAATTGGACAGGACTGGCGTCATGACCACCGACAGCACTGAGAAGCGGCCTTTCAATCTTTCGCGCTGGGCAATCGGCCACCCGAGCATTGCGCGGTTTCTGTTCGGCCTGATCATCATTGCCGGCGCGCTCGGCCTGATGCGCATGGGCCAGAAGGAAGATCCGGATTTCACCTTCCGCGTCATGGTCGTCCAGGCCGTCTGGCCGGGCTCCTCGATCAAGGAGATGGAGGACCAGGTCGTCAACAAGATCGAGCGCAAGCTGCAGGAAACGCCGCATCTCGATTTCGTCCGCTCCTACACGCGCGCCGGCAGCGCTATCATCACCGTTCAGATCAAGGGCGACACCAATCCGGCGCAGGTGGCGGACGCCTTCTACCAGGTGCGCAAGAAGGTCGGCGACATATCAGGCGACTTGCCGCAGGGCTTGCTCGGCCCATACTTCAACGACGAGTTCGGCGACACTTTCATCACGCTGCACTCGATCAGCGGCGACGGCTACAGCTATCCCGAGCTGAAGAAATTCGCCATCCAGGCGCGCGACATGCTGTTGACGACGCCCGGAGTGGAGAAGGCCGTCATCATCGGCGACCAGCCCGAGAAACTCTACATCGACGTTTCGTCGAAAACGCTGGCCGAACGCGGCCTGACGCTCACCGATCTGCAGAATGCGATCAAGGGCCAGAACAATGTCGATCCGGCGGGTTCGGTCGATACCGGCACGAACTCGGTGCGCATTTCGGTCGAAGGCGACGTGACCAAGGCGGCCGATATCCGCGAACTTCGCCTGCGCGCCGGCAACCAGGTGACGCGGCTGGGCGACATCGCCACCGTCACCTCCGGTCTCGAGGACCCCTACCAGCGCAAATACCGCTACAACGGCCACGACAGCGTCCAGCTCGGCGTCGTCATGGCCAAGGGTTTCAACGTCAGGGACGTCGGCAAGGATGTCGAGGCGACCTACCAACGCTTCGAGGAAGGACTGCCCTATGGCGTTGCGGTCGACCAGATTTCGGACCAGCCTGAGGTCGTCAAGGACGCCGTCAACGAATTCATGGAGGCGCTCGGCGAGGCGCTGCTGATCGTGCTTGTCGTCTCGTTCCTGTCGATCGGCTGGCGTTCGGGCCTGGTGATCGCGATCGCCATTCCGCTGGTGCTGGCAGCCACCTTCGCCATCATGTACGAAATCGGCATCGATCTGCAGCGCATCTCGCTCGGCGCGCTGATCATCGCGCTGGGCCTCCTGGTCGACGACGCCATGATCGTCGTCGAGATGATGGAGCGAAAGCTCGAGGAAGGACTGGTCAAGATCGAGGCGGCGAGCTTCGCCTATTCCTCCACCGCGTTCCCGATGCTGACCGGCACGCTGATCACCACCGCCGGCTTCATCCCGGTCGGCTTCGCCGCCTCGACCGCCGGCGAATATGTGCGCACCCTGTTCTACGTCGTCGGCATCGCGCTGGTCGTGTCCTGGTTCGTGGCGGTTTATTTCACGCCATGGCTCGGCCACATGATCCTCAAGCAGCGCAAGCACGCCGGCAGTCACCACGATGCCTTCGACACAGGCTTCTACCGCCGGCTTCGCGCCACGGTCGGCTGGGCCGTACGCCATCGCATCATCGTGCTGACCATGACGCTGATGACCTTCGCCACCAGTCTCTGGGCATTCCAGTTCATCCCGCAGAACTTCTTTCCGCAATCGTCGCGTCCGGAAATCCTTGTCGATCTCTGGTTGCCGGAAGGCACCAGCATCAAGGAGGTCGAGACGCAGGCCAAGGCGCTCGAATCAAGGATGATGGACGACCCGGACAAGCGCTTCATCGCCACCTATATCGGCGAAGGCGCGCCGCGCTTCTTCCTGCCGCTCGACCAGCAGCTCAGGAATCCGAACTTTGCCCAGCTTCTGGTGATGGCCAAGGACGAGCCGGCGCGCGAACGGCTGATCGTCAAGATGCGCACCATCCTGGCTGAGGATTTCCCGTCGATCCGCGCCAAGGTCGACCGCCTGTTCCTCGGTCCGCCGACCGGCTGGCCGGTGCAGATGCGCGTCATGGGTCCGGACCGTCAGGAGGTGCGCCGCATCGCCGATGAGGTGAAGGCGAAATTCCAGGCAAATCCGCTGCTCGGCGCCGTGCACGACGACTGGCTGGAGCCGGTGCCGGCGATGAAGCTGGTCATCGACCAGGATCGTGCCCGTGCGCTCGGCGTCACCTCGCAGCGCATCCGTCAGATGCTGCAGGCGACGATGTCCGGCGCGCCGCTCGACGATTTCCGCGACGGCGAGGAGACGGTTTCCATTGTCGCCCGCGAGCCGGAGGCGAGCCGCAAGCTGCTGTCGTCGGTCGACTCGGTCTACATCCCGACCGATTTCGGCGGCTTCGTGCCATTGTCGCAGGTGGCCAAGGTCGTGCCGGTGCTCGAGCAGGGCATCGAATGGCGACGCGATCGCCTGCCGACGATCAGCGTGCGCGCCACGCTGCCGGACGGCGTGCAGTCGAACGATGTCGTCACCAAGATGTACAACGACATGAAGGGCCTGCGCGACGGTCTGGCGCCCGGCTACAAGATCGAGATCCAGGGCGGTGCCGAGGATTCGGCCGAAAGCCAGGCCTCGATTGCCGCGAAAGCTCCAATCATGCTGGCCGTCATCGTCGTGCTGTTGATGATCCAGCTGCAGCATTTCGGCAAGGCGATGCTGGTGCTGGCGACCGGCCCGCTCGGCATCATTGGTGCCGCCGCCGCACTGCTGATCAGTGGCGCGCCATTCGGCTTCGTCGCCATCCTTGGCGTCATTGCGCTGCTCGGCATCATCATGCGCAACTCGATCATCCTGGTCGACCAGATCGACCAGGACATCGCGAGAGGCATGGAGCGCTCGGAGGCCATCATCGGCTCGGCCGTCCGCCGTTTCCGGCCGATCGTGCTGACGGCGATGACGGCGGTGCTGGCGTTGATCCCGATCTCGCGCGCCGTCTTCTGGGGTCCGCTCGCCTATGCCATGATGGGCGGCATCCTGGTTGCCACCGTGCTCACCATCCTCGTCCTTCCGGCAGGCTATGCCCTGTTCTTCGGCAGGGAGCCCAAGAAGGCTGCCGAGCAGGCGCCCGGGACAGGGGAGGCGGAAGAAAGCGAAAGGCCCCAAATGCAACTGCCCCTGGCGGCCGAGTAATCCTTGCTGGCGCATAGGATGCGCCGGCCAAAAAATGCTAGAACGCCGTACGTCTGACGTTGCGGCGTTGTGGCGTCCTCCATTACAGGGCGGCTATATGCCCGCCTCACAAGGAGGAAGATATTGACCCTGGCTCAGACCTCGATAGACCTACGTCTGCCGATCGACGGACGCCATCGCCAGATGTTCATCGATGGCGCCTGGCTCGACGCCCGCTCGGGCCGCATCATGGAGACCCGCAATCCGGCGACCGGCGCGGTCATCGCCACGGTGCCGCGCGGCGATCGCCAGGACATCGACTTGGCGGTAGCTGCGGCGCGCCAGGCCTTCGACGGGCCGTGGAGCCGGTTCAAGCCCTATGAGCGGCAGGTGCTGCTCCTCAGGATCGCCGACCTTTTCGAAAAGCACTGGGAAGAGATCAGCCGGTCGGACACGACCGACATGGGCATGCCGATCATGCGCACCCGCGCCAACCGCAACCGCGTCATCGGTATGTTGCGCTATTATGCCGGCATGGCCACGGCGCTGCATGGCGAGACGATCGAAAACTCGCTGCCGGGTGAGGTCGTCTCTTTCACCCGCAAGGAACCGGTTGGCGTCGTCGGCGCCATCATCCCCTGGAACGCGCCGACCGCCGCCTCCGTCTGGAAGATCGGGCCGGCGCTGGCGACAGGCTGCACCATCGTGCTGAAGCCGTCTGAGGAAGCCCCGCTGACACCGCTTTTGATCGCCGACATCATGAACGAGGCAGGTGTTCCGCCAGGCGTCGTCAACATCGTCACCGGCACCGGCGCCGAGGCAGGCGCTGCGCTTGCCGAACATATGGGCGTTGACAAGATCGTCTTCACCGGCTCGACGGCGACCGGACAGTCGATCGTCCGCGCCTCGGCCGGCAATCTCAAGCGCGTTTCGCTGGAGCTCGGCGGCAAGTCGCCGGTTATCGTCTGCGCCGATGCCGATCTCGACAGGGCGGTGCCGGTGGTGGCGATGTCGGTATTCGCCAATTCCGGCCAGATCTGCATCGCCGGCTCGCGCCTGTTCGTCGAGCGCCCTATTCATGACGAGTTCGTCGAGCGGCTGGCTGCCTATGCCAAGGGTCTTAGGGTCGGCGACGGCATCGACCCGGCAACCGAGATCGGCCCGTTGGTTTCACTGCGGCAGCTCGAACGGGTCACTGGCTTTCTCGAAGCCGGCACGGCCGAGGGCGCGACGCTCGTGACCGGCGGCGCACGGCTGACGGAAGGCGCGCTCGCGGCCGGCAATTTCGTCGCGCCGACCGTCTTTGCCGGCGTCTCGGATGATATGAAGATCGCGCGCGAGGAAATCTTCGGGCCGGTTATTTCGGCGCTGCCCTTCGATACGCTGGACGAGGCGGTCGAGCGCGCCAACAATACGCCCTATGGCCTTGCTGCCGGCATCTTTACCCAGAACGTCACCAAGGCGCATCAGCTTTCACGGAAGATCCGCGCCGGCTCGGTCTGGGTCAACACCTATCACGCCATCGATCCGGCCGTACCCTTCGGCGGCTACAAGATGAGCGGCTACGGTCGCGAGGGCGGCGCCGAGCACCTCGACGAGTATCTCAGCACCAAGGGCGTGTTCATCAAAATCGACTGAGCAGGCCGCCTATACAGACCAGACATTCGAAAAATGCTCACGGGGAAGTTTTGTGGCGCCGGCCCGCTCCTGGACATCGGTCATCCGCGTGGGGCAGGCGGCGGCTCTGTTTTTTCGACGCCGCCGCAAACAGAAAAATTATCCGCGGTTTTCCGTCGTGGCGAGCATCCATTCCTTTCTCTCAATCGCAATGTCTATAAAAAGTGGACATTGCAGTCGGGCTGCTTGGCAGCCGCGTGCGTGCAAGGGTTGCCGCCTGCGAGGACGCCTTCAACTGACCACGGCAAAGTTGGCGAGGCGATCTGGCGAAATAGCGGAACTAAGGCTAGAGCGATCTGCGGGGGGGCATGATGCAAGTGAGATCGTCATGCTTGTCGACTATTCGCCTGTCTCCAGGATCGTGGGGCAACTGACCGGCCCCGGAAAGCGCCTTGGCGCCGCAATCGGCGCGGCCTGGCCAGCGACGGTCCTCGTTGTGACGATAATACTCGTTTGGGAGTTCTATACCCGCTATTCCGGCATCAAGCCAACGACGCTGCCGGCGCCGTCGCGCGTCCTCCAGCAGATTGTCGAAAACCGTCAGGCGCTGATCGACAACGCGCTTCCCACGGTCGCCGCAACCTTGAGCGGCTTTGCGCTTTCGGTGGCATCCGCCTTCATCTCTTCGATCCTGGTCGATTTCGTGCGGCCGCTGCGCCGTGCGCTGTTCCCGGTGTTCATCATCAGCCAGACGCTGCCGCTGGTGGCGATCGCGCCGCTCGTCGTTCTCTGGTTCGGCTTTGGCCTGCTGCCCAAGATATTGCTGGTCGCGCTGGTCACCTTCTTCCCCATGATGGTGGCCCTGGTCCAGGGCTATGACTCGACCGACAAGGACATGGAGTGGCTGCTGCGCTCCATGGGTGCCACCCGCGCGCAGGTGTTCCTCAAGGCGCGGCTGCCATCGGCCATCCCCTTCTTTTTCACCGGACTGCGCATTTCGATCACCTATGCGGTGGTCGGTGCGATCTTTGCCGAATATTCAGGCGCGGCGAAGGGCCTCGGGATCTACATGCTTGCCGCCAAGAACAATTTTCGTCCCGACCTCGTGCTGGCGGCGGTGTTCTGCAGCGCGCTCATCACGCTTGTCCTCTTTGGCTGCACCGTGGTGATCGAGCGCTTGTCCATGCCTTGGGAAAAGGTGCGTAAGGACGACCGCAAATGAGCACGCCCAGGCTTTCGTTGCGCCATGTCGCCAAACGCTTCGACACGCTCGACGTGCTGGGCGGCATCAATCTTGATGTCGCGCCCGGCGAATTCGTCTCCATTCTCGGCCCGTCGGGAGCCGGCAAGTCGACCCTGTTCCAGATCCTGACCGGTGCCACCACGCCCGGCGCGGGAACCATCGCCTTCGACGGGGCCGACCTGACCGACCCTGCCGGCAAATTCGCCTTCATGCCGCAGCGCGACGCGCTGATGCCGTGGCGGCGCGTCATCGACAATGCCGTGCTCGGCCTCGAAGTGCAGGGCGTGCCGCGCCGTGAGGCCCACCGGCGTGTCGCCCCGCTGTTGGAGCAGTTCGGGCTTGCCGGCTTCGAGCAGCACTACCCCAGCCAATTGTCGGGCGGCATGCGCCAGCGCGTCGCGCTGTTGCGGACCGTCGTCCAGGACCGGCAGATGCTGTTGCTCGACGAGCCGTTCGGCGCGCTCGACGCGCTGACGCGCACCTCCATGCAGCAATGGCTCGAACGGATGTGGGAACGCCATCGCTGGACCGCGTTGCTCATCACCCATGACGTGCGGGAGGCCGTCTTTCTGTCCGACAGGATCTACGTGCTTTCTGCACGTCCGGCCCGCGTGATCCACGAGATCGCCGTGCCGCTCGGCCGCCCGCGCACCTTGCGCGATCTGTCCGCCCCCGAAGCGACGCGGATCGAAGCCGAACTTCTCCACGCGCTGCTTGGCAGCGCTTCGCCCGAACTTGCCTGAATTCAAACAAGGAGACTGAATTGATCGATCGCCGCAACGCAATCAAACTCGTCGCCACCGCGCTGACCGGGGCTATGGTCCTTGCAGCCCCCGTCCATGCGCAGGAGGCAAAGAAGGTGACCGTCGCGCTCGACTGGACACCGAACACCAACCATATCGGCCTCTACGTCGCGCGCGAGAAAGGCTTCTACAAGGAGGCCGGCCTCGACGTCGAGATCCTGCCTTATTCCGACACCGCCGCCGGCACGCTGGTCAGCAATCGCCTCGCCGATTTCGGTGTCGCCGGCGTCGGCTTCTACACCCAGCACGCGGCCGGCGCCGACCTCAGGGCGGTTTACGCGGTCGTCCAGCATGAGACCGGGCGTGTCGTCTTCAACGCCGACCGTGCCGACATCAAATCGCCGAGGGATCTCGACGGCAAGACCTATGGCGGGTTCGGCAGCGCCTGGGAGACCGCGCTGATCGGCAGCATCATCAGGCATGATGGCGGCAAGGGCGACATCAAGACCGTCACGCTGGGCACCTCCGCCTATGAGGCGCTGGCCAACGGCTCGGTGGACTTCACGCTCGAGGTCGTGACATGGGAAGGCGTCAAGGCTCAGCTGATCGGCGAGAAGCAGAAGGCGTTCAAATACGCCGACTATGGCGTGCCCGACCAGCACACGACGCTTCTGGTTTCCAGCGACGCCTATCTCAAGCAATCGCCTGATGCCGCCAGGGCGTTCCTCGCCGCGACGCAGAAAGGCTATGCCTACGCCGGGGATCATCCCGACGAGGCCGCCGATCTGCTGATTGCCGCCAACCCGGACGCGCTGACGGACAAGGATCTTGTCCATGCTTCGCTGAAGGCGCTTGTCGACGGACACTATCTTCGCGGCGAGGATGGCGCGATCGGCACGATCGACCCCGCCAAGAACGCCAGCATCGGCGAATACCTCTTCGCCAACGGAATCCTGAAAGACGGCAATGGTGCTGCGCTGACCACCAAGCCGGATTTCGCCAGCTACATCTCCAACGACTATCTGCCGAAGGACTGAACGGTTCGTGGCGGCAGGCAGCGCTTTGACGGCAGGACGTGGACAGGTTGACGGCAATCGATTAGCTGAGGTCCATGACGGAAGCAGAACCAGCAACTGCCAAACGCAAGCGCGGCGGCGCGAAGAAAACGCCGCCGCGCTTCAGCCGCGAGCAGCCGGATGTGCGCCGCGCCATGCTGATCGAGGCGGCGACAAGATGCCTGTCGGTCGGCGGCATCGGCGCCTTCACCGTCGATCGCATCTGCAAGGAGGCTGGCGTCTCGCGCGGCCTGATCAACCACCATTTCGAAGGTCGCGACGGGCTCCTGGTCGAGGTCTACAAATCCTCGCTCTACGCCAGCGTCAACAACCAGATCGCCGAGGCCAAACGGCGGCGCGCCGAGAAATCCGACTGGCCGCCCGAGGCGTCGCTCGCCGCCCTGGTGCAGTCCAATTTCTCACCCGACTATTTCAGCCGGAATAACCTTCTGATCTGGCTGTCCCTATGGGGCGAGATCGCCGTCAACCCGCGTCTCAAGGCGGCGCATCGCGAACTCTATGACGTCTACCGCGCCGAACTCGCCGAGGACATCGCTGCGGTCGCCGTGCCGCGTGGCAGGGATGTCGATGCGCCGGCGCTGGCGCGCAATTTCATCGCCCTGGTCGACGGGCTCTGGCTCGAATGGTGTCTCGACGAAAGCGTGGTGACGCCGCAAACCGCCGAGGCCGCCGGCTTCGAGATGTTGGAAGCACAGGTCGGGCCTTTGCGGGATTGACATTGTAAGGTCAGCGCCAGGCGCCCCCTCTGCCCTGCCGGGCATCTCCCCCGCAAGGG
>NZ_PZJX01000021.1 GCF_003034915.1 Mesorhizobium helmanticense
TCAGACCGGAACTGGGACGACGACACCGCCTCCAACCGTCACATCTCCAACCATCCCGCCTCCAACCGTCACATCCCCAACCATCCCGCCCCCAACCGACAGCTCATCTTCGACGACCGATAAAGTCGTCGGTACCAGCGGAGCCGATATTCTTAAGGCGAACGGTGCCGGTGCCCACACAATGACCGGCTACGGCGGCAACGACGATTACTATGTCGACCATGCCGGCGACAAAGTGGTCGAGGCCGCTGGCCAGGGCCAGGACAGGGTGTGGACCTCTGTGAGCTATGCGCTCGCGGCCGGCTCGTCGATTGAAGTCCTTGGCACCACCAACGACGCCGGCACCACCGCAATCAACCTGACCGGCAACGAGTTGGCCCAGACCATCCAGGGCAATGCCGGTAACAATATCATCAATGGCGGCGGCGGTGTTGACAAGATGAGCGGCCTTGGCGGCGATGACGATTACTATGTCGACCATGCCGGCGACAGGGTGATCGAGGCCGCTGGCCAAGGTCAAGACAGGGTATGGACGTCTGTGAGCTATGCGCTTGAGGCTGGCTCGTCGATCGAAGTCCTTGGCACCACTAAGGACGCCGGCACCACGGCAATCAACCTGACCGGCAACGAGTTGGCCCAGACCATCATAGGGAATGCCGGTAGCAACGTCATCAACGGCGGCGGCGGCGCCGACAAGTTGAGCGGCCTTGGCGGCAACGACATTTTCGTTTTCAATACCGCTCTTGGTAGCGGCAATGTCGACAGGATCACCGACTTCAACGCGTCCCAGGACAAGATCCACCTCGAGAACGCCATTTTTGCCGGGCTGGGCGCGGGCGCGCTCACAGCCGCCGCTTTCTTTGCCGGGACGACCGCGCACGATAGCTCCGACCACATCATCTACAACAGTTCAACCGGGGCGCTCTCTTTCGACAGCGACGGCATCGGCGGCGCGGCTCAGATACAGTTCGCCACCCTTTCTCCAAGCCTCTCGCTTACCGCAAGCTCATTCTTTGTGACTTGAACGAGTGGACGGAAGTCAACGTAGTACGGTGTTTGCGGGGCCGGCGAGATAGCGTCCCTGCAAATGCTGTGCCTGTCGATTTCTGAAAACACTACCTGCACGCAAAAGCTCTGAGCCCGGCACCACCTAAACGCCCTCGATGTTGCGTCATTAATAGACTCTGTTCATCTGGAAGCCGATGATCACTGTCGCCCGCCACGAGGAACGCCGCGCCCCACCCGCCGCAGCCAGCAATTGCAATGACAGTGCTATTCGCGGTAGCCATTCTCAGCTTGATTTCAGAGGGAGACGCGGCATGGACCGGTTCACCGGCGGTTGCCTGTGCGGCAATGTCCGAATTGTGGCGTCGGGACTCCCATACCGGGTCGGCATCTGTCACTGCCTCGACTGCCGCAAGCATCATGGAGCCCTTTTCTACGCTGCCGCGGTATTCCCTCAGGATGCGGTGACGATCGATGGCGAAACACGCGATTACGCTGGGCGGTTTTTCTGTCCTCGCTGCGGCTCGTCCGTTTTCGCGCGCAGCGCGGACGAGATTGAAGTGCACCTGGGATCCCTGGATGCCCCCGACCAGCTTATGCCGACCTACGAAAGCTGGACCGTCCGTCGCGAATCCTGGTTGCCGCCGTTTCCGCTTACGAGGCGATACGAGCGCGATCGTGACGCCACGGGTCGCTCGGAGGAGTAAGTCGCACACACGAACGGTGCGAGGGCGGCGCTACGAGCTGACCGAGATTGCCTTCATCAAAACCTGACGCATCACTCCGGAAGGCCGGCCTTGCGGAAGCCATCGACGAAATGATCGAGCGTTGCAGCATCGCGGAATGGCTCCGTCGTGACCCAGAAGCGGGTTGTGAAATGCGGGTTGCTGACAAGGAACAGCTCAACCTCCGCGCGCGCCTCGTCGAGCCGGCCGAGTTGCGCGAGGCTTGCCGCCAGGAAACGGCGTGAGCTTGTGCGATAAGTCTCGTCCCTGCGCAGTGTCTCGACCGCGGCTTCGTATTCGCGCGCCGCATATTGCGCCTGGCCGAGCGTCAGATAGTACCAGCTTGCCGGAAACGGATTCAGTCGGAACGCCTTGCGGATCTGCTCAAGGCCTTCCTCGACGCGCCCGGCCAGTGTCGTGATGTCGGCCAGTGTCGCCCAGGCGTCGGCCTCGTTCGGGTCGAGCTCGAACGCCTTGGCGAATTCCGCATCCGCCTCGTCGAAGCTGCGCTCATAGGCAAGCAGGTTGGCCAGCACCCAATGGCAGCCGGCATCGTTGGGATCGATCGCTACAGCCTTACGCGCCAGTTCCAAGGCAATGCCACGGTTAGGTTCAATGGGTTGGCCCCAATGCACCCATCCCATCCAGTGGTTCATGGCAAGCCAGCGATAGGCCTCGGCGTATCCCGGATCGAGCGAGACCGCGCGGGTGAGCATCAGATGCGCTTCCCGCGCCGTCTGCGGCGAATCGTCGATCAGCTTGCGCGCCCGCACGCAGAGATCGTAAGCCTCGAGATTCTTGGGCCGATTGCGCGGTGGCGGTGCACGCAGCCGGCCGAGCAAGGCCTCCACGATCGTGGCCGTCACCTCGTCCTGAACCGCAAAGATATCTTCCAAACTGCGATCGAAGCGTTCCGCCCATAGATGTTCGCCGCTCGCCGCGTCGACCAGCTGTGCGTTGATGCGCACACGCCCAGCGGCACGTCTTGCACTACCCTCCAACAAGTAGCGCACGCCAAGGTCCTCGGCGATCCCCCGCACGTCCATCGCCTTTCCTTTGTAGGCAAAGGTCGAGTTGCGAGCGATGACGAACAGGCCGGAGATCCTGGACAGGTCAGTGATCAGGTCTTCGGTCAATCCATCCGCGAAGGAGTCCTGCTCGGGATCGTTGCTGAAATTGACGAAGGGCAGCACCGCTATCGATGGTTTGTCGGGCAGCGGCAAAGGTTTTCGCTTCGCGCTGCCGAGCTGTTCGATGGCCCCGGTGAAGCGGTAACCGACGCGCGGAACCGTGGCGATCCATTCACCGCCCCCATTGCTGGCATCGCCGGACGGACCAAGCAGCTTGCGCAACTGCGAGATCTGGACGGTGAGGTTGCCTTCCTCGACGGCCGTGCCCGGCCATGCCGCATCCATCAACTCGGCCTTCTCAAGGATTTCGCCGGGCCGTTCGACGAGCGCCGCAAGCAGCTTAAGCCCGCGGTAGCCAACGGCAACGGGGACATCGTTCCGAAGCAGCGTTCCCGCATCGGAATCAAGCACGAACGGACCAAAGGCAAAGCGCGATCCCATGGGCGCATCTATAGAGCAATTCCAGGAAAAGTGTGAGACGGTTTTCTGTCCGGAATTGCGTCAAAACAAAGAGTTAGAGCAGTTTGTCGGTTCCAGGAACCGGTGAACTGCTCTAGCCCGTTTGGAAGTTTTGAGAACTATTTGGGAGAGCTTAATTACGACGCCGGTCGTATCCTGCAGAATTCAACCTCTTTCAGGTCGAGGGTCACCGGACCCTCAAACCATAGGAGGTTGCCATGAACGATACCCTTGCGTCGGCTCCGCATCAGGCAGCGCGGCCGGAAACGCCCGTGGGGCTGGCGGCAGTTTCGCGTCGGCGCCTGACGACCCTGCGAGACACTATCGCGACCTGGCGCGAGCAGACACGTTTTCGCTGGGACCTCAAAAGAATGTCGCAGGACAATCCCCATTTGATCGACGATATCGGCCTGACGAGACGGCAGGTCGAGGAAGAGATCGCCAAGCTGCCCTTCTGGCAACGATAAGGTGCGAAGAACCGCGAGACCTTACAGCACAACGACCCCCGGAATATCCCGATCGAGTATTGTCGCTCATGTCTCAGGTACAAAACGTTACCGATGTCTCCGGGCCGTACACCTGGGGGAATTGGCGCACCCGACAGGATTCGAACCTGTGACCTCTACCTTCGGAGAATGGATAGTGGCTTTCGCCGAAACTATCCACTTCTACCCGATTGCGCGCTATGCCACTGAAATCACAAAACAAATTTGAAGTCGATCAGCGCCGACGGTACGACGGAGCGGTTCAAACCTGCGGGCATGATCCTAGGTTTGCGCTCGAGTTGGCAGATGAGCTTTAACTAGATTGCGTGCCGCCATCACATCTGCAGAGGGAAAGCTGTTGTCGAAGCGCCGCAAGATCGAGGCAAGTTGCGTCAGTGCGGCGTCACGTTGGCCCGTCACCGCCCCTAGTTCAACCAAACTTGTTGTTGCGCGCAATTCGAAACTCAAAGCGCCGCTCTGTCGAGCCAGCCGAATGGCTTCGTGCAGTCGAGACTCCGCCCCGTCGATATCCCTCTCGCGCCAGTGCATCATGCCCTGGAGGCGCCTCAGCTCGGCGTCGCACCAGTGCTCATCCGTCCGATGGGCATGTTCTAGCGCCTGCTCGACCGAGGCTCGGGCGACGTCGAGTTGATCATGGGATAGCGCTACATCCGCATGCATCGCAAGGCGCATCGGCAAATGAACGAGGAGATTGCATCCGACGAGTTCGTCGATGGCTGCGCGCATTCTTTCGAGCGCGCCCGGAATTTGGTGCTTAGCGTCGATTGTAGCCTGATAGTAACGCGCGAATGGTGGCCAAATTTCATCCTGGATCAGGGCGATATAGCCGGACAGAGCCAATACCCCTCTCTGAGCGACATCGAGAAAACCACACAAAATCGCGACCGGGATTGCTCCCAAGCCTAAGACAAAGGTGCTCGAAACGGTATGCTCCAAACTTCTCGCGGCTTCCGTGGCTTCCAGCGAGGTTTCGAAAGCCTTTCGGGGTTCGCCCGCTGTCCATGCTGCCAAGGCCAAAAACGTTCGGATGGCGACAAAACGGTCGATCACAAACCGCGAGATTTGTGATCGATGAACCACTGTCCCATGTTCGCGAGCCAGTTTTGTCAAACCGTCATGCGCGTAGTTGAGGTCCCCGCAACAGAAACGGATCATCAACTCGTGCCACTGGATGTCTGGCGATGCGGATCCTGGACCGGCGACACCAATGATTGCGCGGAGTTCGGCGAGGGATAGCAGCGCCTCGCGATAACGGCCCGAGAAAAACTGGGCGCCGGCCGATATGCCGACCATGCGAGCGCGATATTCGACATCGCCCAATTCGTCAGCTAAGCGCACGCCCTTTCGCAGAATATCTATTGCGGCATTCAACTCGCGGGCATGGCAGAGGTTGATACCCTGTACGGCAAATAGCTTCACTTTGAGCATGCGATCGCAACCGGGAAGCGCGTCAATGGCGTTCAACGCGGTCCCGATACGGGATCGGTTTTCCACGAATGAAGACAGTTCGCGCCACAGAGGAATCCCCGCAACTGTAAGCCGCACCCCGAGCTGCGGGTCCTGTCCTGCGCCGAACGACCAGTCGATTGCCCGACGTAGATCATTTCCCCAATAGCCATAAAGCGCAGTCCAATCCTCTCTTGTGCGCCAGTTCCACTCGTCCTCGGCGTTCTCGAAGAGAGTCAGCAGGTAACGTGAATAGCTGGCCATTGCGGCTGGCTGCTCCCCGCCGGAGCGAAGGTGTTCGCTCGCAAAGCTGCGCGTGCTGTCGAGCAACCGGTAGTGCCGGCGACCAGCATCGTAGCTGAGCGACAACAAAGATCGGGCGGCAAGGTTCTCCAGGCCGACAGCAAGGTGCTCCGCTGCCGCCAAGTGCCCGCACACGCCGAGGACATTGTCCAGTGCGAATGTGCCACCGAATACGGACAGATGACGTAACAGACGGGCCTCGTGCTCCGAAAGCAGCCTATAGCTCCAGTCCAGTGTCGCCATCAGCGTGGTATGGCGGGGCGTCGCCCCGTCCGCCGGCGACGCCAGCAAGTCGAAGCTTTCCTCCAACAGGCCGAGCAGCATGGCAGGCCCCTTGACGGACAAACGTGGCGCCGCCAATTCAATAGCCAGCGGAATTCCATCCAAGCGGCGGCTTATTGCGGCGAGCAAGTGTATGTCCGCCTCCTTCAACCGGTAGCCTTGCGCCGCAGCGCGGTGCACCAGCAGTTCCACTGCGGGGAAGCTCATCGCCGAGCCCGCCGCAGTCTCGCTCTCCCCGGGGCAAAGGAGCGGTGCAAGTCGATAGATCGACTCCCGCCTGCACCGAAGGGGTTCACGGCTCGTCGCGACAATCATGAATTTGGGAAGCGCGTCGCTCAGGTAGTCTGCAATCGTCGCCGCAGCGCTCAGCACATGCTCGCAATTGTCGAGTACCAGCAACATCTCCCGGCCACGCATCGACTCGACAAGCCCCGGAAGAATATCGATACGATTGCTGCGCACTCCGAGCGCAAAAGCGATTGCTGGAGCGACGAGGTGTGGGTCCTCGATCACCGCAAGGTCGACGAAACAGACGCCATCCTGCAACGGCTCTCCGATCTGCCGCGCAATGGTTACCCCAATGCTCGTCTTGCCGACGCCCGCTGGTCCAACGATCGTCAGCAGCCTGGTCTTCAGGAGGTGTTCAGCGAGTTCGACTATTGCATCATCGCGACCGATCAGGGCCGATGTGGCGGGCAGTTCGCCTGTGATCCTCCTGACCGAGTCCGGGACTGAGATCTCGTCGGATGAGGCGAGGACGCGCAGCGGTGCGACAAAACGGTAGCCGCGGCCGGGAACGGTTGCGATATAGGAGTGCTCGGACGCGATAGTCGCAAGCGCTCGCCGCAGAGCGGCTATGTTGACCTTCAGATTCTCGTCTTGGACGAATGTGTTCGGCCAGGCGAAGCGAATGAGTTCGTCCTTGGTGACCAATTGCCCGGGCCTCCGAACCAGGGCGTGCAGAAGATCGAGCGCGCGCGAGCCTACTCGGATTCGAACATCGTCGTGAAGCAGCAATTGACGAGCTGGAATGAATCGGAAGTCGCCGAAATAGTAGATGCTATCGTCAGCCTCTTCCGCCTGCTTCATGGCTTTTCATCTCGTGCCGCCAGGCATCTGCATTTTTGTTCGCCGCTTGGTTCGTCCTTCTGCTCCCACCATAGGAAGCCGGATACACAACACCTCCTCTATCAAAATTACCTATTTTTACCATCAATTTCCTACGTTTGGTCGTAACGTGCCTCGAAGGCGAAATCGCTTGCGCGCTATCGGTCATCCAAGCGCTCCGAAGCAATCGCCTCAAACTAGGACAGCTGCTCGGCAGCAACTCCACAACCTTATCTTGAGACGCGCGCAAGCAGCTTACGAGAAGTAGCCGAATTGACCTCCGAAAGAGCAATCCTAAAGCGAGCAGTCTGATGCCTCGTTCGCGTACCACCCTCACGCTGGCCGATGCGAAGCAGATGCTCGAGGCGGGTGAAGCCAAGGCCGTGAGCTTCGGAATTCCATATAATATTGCCGTTGTTGATTCTGGCGGTGCCCTCATGGCGTTTTCGCGTCAGGATGGTGCCCTGATCGGAAGCATCGATCTCGCCATAGGCAAGGCAGTGACTGCCCGTCTGTTCGATAAGACCACCGCCTACCTGAGCGAGTTGGCGCAGCCCGGTGCGCCGCTCTTCGGCATCGAGCAAAGCAATGGCGGAAGGGTCGTTATCTTCGGCGGGGGAGTACCGGTCCGAGTTGATGGTGAAATCGTGGGCGCGGTTGGCGCGAGCGCCGGCACGGTCGAGCAGGACATTTCGGTCGCAGAGGCGGCGGTCGCAGCCATTACCCTAAGCAACGCCTAAAGAGACGTTGCGACGAAATCGACGCGCATCGCATTCAACCGACGACATGAAGATTTGTAGTCGAGCGACTTTCAGCTCAATGCGCGTGCGGCTTGTTCTCCGGAAGACGATTTCACGCTTCTGAAGCCCAATGCAGCGCGGTGCCGTCCCGGCTACGGTTAAAAGAGGTAAATTCTGCACAATCATCTTGCTCGCGTTGTTGGCAACCTTTGAGGCCGCCATTACGGTTGTGCGCAATAGCCATGTACCGACAACCGAGGGACGGCTTACGATGTTTGATATTACGGTCAATGGCGTTAAGCATCAGGTCGACGTAGTATCCGAGATGCCTTTGCTTTGGGTTTTGCGAGATGAGCTCGGCATCACAAGTCCAAAATATGGTTGCGGAATAGCCCTGTGCGGCGCCTGTACGGTGCAAGTCGATGGCGAGGCCGTCCGCTCCTGCCAGGCGCGCATGGCCGACGTCGCCGGCAAGGCGGTAACGACGATCGAAGGGGTTGGCAACGGCAAGCTGCACCCGGTGCAGGAGGCATGGATCGAGCACCAGGTTGCGCAGTGCGGCTACTGCCAGACGGGGCAGATGATCCAGGCGATCTCGCTGCTCAAAACGCATCCCAAGCCGACCGACAAGGACATCAACGAGGTCATGTCGGGCAATCTCTGCCGATGCGGAACGTATGAACGCATCCGCGTCGCGATCCACGCAGCCGCCGAAAAGATCGGAGGGGAGTGAGATGGGCGCTACGCCAGGACTTTCCCGCCGCGCCTTCGTATTTGGCTCTGCTGCCGTCGCTGGAGGGGTCGCCTTCGGGTCATATGGCCGCGCTGAGGAGACGCCCGCTTCTCCCGCCCCGACGAACCCGCTGGCGGCGGACCTCGGCCCGGACTCGGTCGCCTTCAATCCGTGGGTCGAGATCAGCCCGGACAGGATCACGCTCATTGCACAGCATGCCGACATCGGACAGGGCATTGGTTCTATTCAGCCGGTGATGATCGCGGAGGAACTGGATCTGGAATTCGGCCAGTTCGAGATCCGTTTCGCCGGACCCAGCCCCGCCTATTTCAACACCGGCTTCGCGCACGAACTGGCTCCCTTCATGGCGGCGGACCAAAGCCCTGAGGCCGAGAAAGCGCGCGCGGTGGCGCTGGAATCGCTGCGGCAATCCGGCCTGCAGATGACCGGAGGCTCCAGCGCGATCCCTGACACCTACGAGAAGCTGCGCGTCGCCGGCGCCGTTGCGCGGGAAACACTGAAGGCGGCCGCTGCCAGCCGCAGCGGCGTCGCTGTCGCAGATATCCGCACCGAGGCGGGCCATGTAATCCTGCCGGACGGGACCAAAATCCCCTACGTCGCGCTTTCAGCGGAGGCAGCGAAGATACCGCCGGTCACCGACGTCAAGCTGCGCGACCCGTCACAGTGGCGCTTGATCGGCAAGCCGATGGAGCGGCTCGACACCCGCGCCAAGGTTACCGGCGAAATCATGTTCGGCATCGATCGCAAGATGGACGGCATGGTCTACGCGGCAGTCAAACTGAACCCGAACAAAGGCCAGCCGATCAAGTCGTACGACGCGAGCAAAGCGCAGTCGATGCCCGGCGTTCGGCAGATCCTCAAGCTATCGAACGGCGTAGCCGTCATCGCGACCAACAGCTGGTATGCGATGCAGGCGGCGGACCTTGTCGAGTGCATTTGGGAACCATCCAAATACCCGGCCGAGCAAGCCGGGCACTGGGACATCGTGCAATCCTCCTTCACCCCGGAATTCCTCGCCAAGCAGTGGCGCAACGATGGCGATATCGATGCTGGTCTAAAAGAGGGGACGCTGCTCGAGGCGGAGTACCGGGCGCCCTATGTCGGCCACCAGCCGCTGGAACCCCTCAACGGCATCGGCATCGTGACTGACGACGGGATGGAAATCTGGGTCGGCCACCAGACGCCGCAATCGGTGCAGTACATTGCGGCAAATGCGATCGGCATGAAGCCCGAACAGGTCACCTTCCACAATGAGTGGTCGGGTGGAAGCTTCGGCCACCGCCTCGAATTCGAAAACGTCAGGGCGCTCGCCGAGATCGCGAACCAGCTGCGCGGAACGCCGGTGAAGATCGTCTTCTCGCGCGAACAGGATTTCCTGCAGGATATCCCGCGGCAGATCGCGATGGGCAGGTATCGGGGCAGCGTCAAGGACGGCAAAATCGTGGCGGCCGATGTTCAGGTGGCGGCAACGCCTCCCTTCAAGGAGCTGCTGGGGCGCATGGGCATGCCGCCGAAGGCCCCCGACGGCCAATTGGCCGTGGGTATCTGGAACATGTACTACGACATCCCGAACTACCGTGCGGCGAGTTTCGAGGTGCAGGGCGTGTCGCCTTCCACCACCTGGCGGTCGGTCGGCGCGTCGGCCAACGGCTTCTTCACAGAAAGCTTCATCGACGAACTGATCCATGCGGCCGGGCTCGATCCGCTCCAGGCGCGCATCGACATGTGCAAGATCCCGATCTACCGCAAGCTTCTGGAAACGGTCGGCGAGATGGCCGACTGGAAGGGTCCGCTCGGCAACGGAAAGGGCCGCGGCGTCGCCTTCGTCGAGTCATTCGGCACGTCGGTGGCCGAGATTGTTGAAGTGACCATGACGGATGCCGGCATCAAGATCGACAAGGTCTGGGTGGCTGCCGATGTTGGTAAGGTCCTCGATCCGATCAATTTCGAGAACCAGGTCCAGGGCGGCGTCGTCTGGGGCCTTGGCCACGCCATGAACTGCGAACTGACCTATGCGAACGGCGCTGTCCAGCAAACCAACTACAACCACCACGAAGCGATGCGGATGTATCAGTGTCCGGTGATCGAAGTGCGTGGCCTGGAAAACGACTATACGGTGCGGGGCCTCGGCGAGCCGCCCGTACCACCCGCGGCGCCGGCGCTCGCCAATGCGATCTTCGCTGCGACGGGCAAGCGCATCCGCGAGATGCCGTTCAACAAATTCATCGACTTCGTTTGAGGGGGGCAGTCATGGACAGATTCCTGATTGCCATTGCGCTCGCTGCTTCAACGTTGGCGCCTCTGACAGTGATGGTTTACGCGGAAGGGGAGGGTTCCAGGGATGCACTGCCGCCAGGCAGCGTCAGCCAAGCGGCAGGTCTGGAAGCATGGCAACGGATCGAGGCGGTGGTCACCCATCCGCGCTGCGCCAACTGCCATGTCGACACTCGAGCGATTCCGATCTGGACCCCTGCCGGTGAAACGAAGTCTCGTGCCCACGGGATGAACATTCATGGGGGGGTGAGCAGGATTGGCGCTGAAGCGATACCCTGCTCGACCTGCCATATGACGTCCACCCTGCCGAACGACCCTGCTCCCGCGCCGCCACGAGCCGGTATTCCCTGGCAACTTGCTCCGGTGGAGTTTCTTTGGTACGGCCAAAGTGGCGCCGAGATCTGCAAGCAGCTCAGGGATCCAGCCCGCAACGGCGGCCGCGATGCCGTCGCCCTGCTCAATCATCTTCGGCATGATGCGTCCCTAAGCGGGTTTATCCCGCGAGGGTGGGAGCCCGGGGAGGGCCGCAGCACGCCGCCCGGAACGTTCGAGGACCACGTGCGGGACATGGCGGAATGGGGAGCCGCCGGACAGCCATGCCCGGAATGACGCTGTTTTTTGGCATTCAGTACAGACCGCCGTCACAGTAGACATACGCATCGTGCTGGCGGCTGCGCTTGAGCGGGCATACGGAACAAAACTTGAGCATGACCCGATAGTGCTGGCAAGAATAGGCATGGTCCTCGCAACAGGTCATCCCAGATACGACCAGATGTTCCCTGTCCTGGAGCCGCGCGACATCGAGCGGTTGAAGCGCTTCGGCAGGAGCGTGACGTATCTCGCCGGCACGCAGATCGCGAAGACCGGCAGCCTGGGCCCCGGCGTCGTCGTGCCTGACCTACACCTCGTGCAATTGACTGGAAAATAAGAAGAAATTGGCGCACCCGACAGGATTCGAACCTGTGACCTCTGCCTTCGGAGGGCAGCGCTCTATCCAGCTGAGCTACGGGTGCTTTCAGGATCGGCGATCCGGAAAACGAACCGGTCGGTGAACCGGCCAGTCACGGCTTCTTAGCGGAAGCGGAAGCAGGCTTCAACGGTCAATTGGGATAGCTTCCTCAGGGCATGGCGCGACCTCACCCAGCCGCGTCACCCTTCGCCACCCGTCTCCGCCCCGCGTCGCCCGCTTCGGCTTATTCGCCCAGCTATGGATTCGGCAAACCAGGTGGCGGCAAACCGGGGAGTGGCGAAGCGGTCTGCTGCTGCCCTGCGTACATCAGCCTTGTCTTGGTATCCGCGCTCGTCGGCGAGAGGCTGCGCTGGATCAGCGCCTCGACATGGTCGTTGCGCTGGCGCGCGCTGTCGGCGCCCATCACCACGACGATGAGCTGGCGCCCGTCGGCCTCGTAGGAGGTGACGATGTTGAAGCCGGAGGCCCTGATATAGCCGGTCTTGATGCCGTTGACGCCGCGCACCCGGCCGAGCATGTCGTTATGGCCGCGCACCAGCCGGCCGCGGAACATGAAGTCGCCGTCGGAGAAATAGTGGAACTGCTGCGGGAAGCGGGCGCGCAGCGCCATGCCCAGCACCGCCATGTCGCGCGCCGTGGTGTGCTGGTCACCGTCCGGCAAGCCGGACGCGTTGCGGAAGACGGTGCTGCGCATGCCGATCTGCCGCGCCTTGGCCGTCATTGCGCCGGCGAATGCGTCTTCGCTGCCGGCGAGATACTCGGCGACGGCGACAGCCACATCGTTCGCCGATTTGACGACGATCGCCCGGATCGCCGAATCGACATCGATCGTCTCGCCGCGCCTGAAGCGCAGCTTGGTCGGCGGCTGCCTGGCGGCATTGTCCGAGACCGGGATCCGCGTCTCTTTGCTGACGCGGCCTGAATCCAGCGCCTCGAACAGCAGGTAGAGCGTCATCATCTTGGTCAGCGACGCCGGATAGCGCGGCGCCGTCGAATTCACCTCGAACAGCGTCTGGCCGGTTCTGGCGTCGACGACGATCGCCGCATATTTCTGCGGCGCCGCCGGCACCGCCAGCATGGTCTCCGGCGGCGTCGTCGTGCAGCCGGCGACGAGCGCCAGCAGCGCGAACGCCGCGACAAATCTTTGGATAAGCGGAAAGGGACGCGGTTTGGACAAGATGGTCTATTCTGAAGGCAAGCTGTTGCTGAGACTGATGGAATCTAGCCTAACCCGGTTGCCGCGTCCATTTGGTTAATGCCGGTCCCGCCCGGGATTGTCGGCCAGCCTGATGTGAAATGCTGGCCACGCAGCTTGCTTAACAGGCGCTGAGCGAGTTTGCTGATGCGACAGAATCGGCGGGTGCGCATGGACATTGTCACGATCGAGGCAAAGGGTATATCGGTGTCGGTCGATCTTGCGGTTGGCCACCTCTCCGACATGGCGGTCGACATGGACGGCCGCAGGCTGAAGCCGCTGCATCGCGCGCCCTGGGTCGAGGAGGCGCGCGAGACGCTGCCGCAAGACCTGCCCGAGGGCACCGTCCACCTTTCCGGCGATTTTCTCTGCGCGCCGTTTTCGCGCAGCGATGTCGAGGCAGCACCCTTGCATGGCTGGACGGCGAACAGTCCCTGGGATGTCGTTGCCTCCGGGGCGACGGCCGATGGCTGGCAGGCCACCTTCAGGCTGCGCCGCAAAGTCATGGGAGCCGCGGTCGACAAGATCCTGACCTTGCGCGACGGCCATACCTTTCTCTACCAGGAGCATATCTTTTCCGGCGGTTCGGGCGCGATTTCCGTTGCCCATCATCCGATGACGGCAATGAAGAATGGCGGCAGGCTCGCCTTCTCGCCGAAGCGGCTTGCCGCGACGCCGGACGATCCGCTGGAGCCCGATCCGGCCCGCGGCCGCTTCCGCCTGGCCTACCCCGCCCGTTCAGCCGACCTGACGCGGTTTCCCGCCGCCGATGGCGGCACGCTCGATCTCGGCGACTACCGCATGGACTTCGAGCGCGAGGACTTTCTCACGCTGGTCGAGGCCGACCATGGCGGGCCGGGCTGGACCGCGCTGGCGCGGCATGCCGAGCAGGATCTGGTGCTGGTGCTGAAGAACCCGGCCGAACTGCCGGTCACCATGCTGTGGATCAGCAATGGCGGGCGCGATTACGCGCCCTGGAGCGGCCGTCATCGCGGCGTGCTCGGCATCGAGGATGGGCGCACGGCGCTCGGCCATGCCGCGTCGCTTGGCGACAACTGGCTGAAGCGGGAAGGCGTGGCGACCGCCTTTGCCCTTGCCGAAGGCCGCAGCCTCTCGTTCCGCCATGTCATCGGCGCCTTGCCGCAGTCCCGGGAAGGGTCTCGGAACACAGGCCAGCCGCCGCGCGACATCGCGACTGGACAGGGAAAGATGCGCATCCTGGCTGCTGATGGCACGACGCGGGAAATTGCTTTCAACAGCGATTTCCTGCGGATCGGCCGGTCCGCTCCCGCCTGAATGCGTGGCATAGTTTGAAATTTCCGCGAATTGTCGCCAAGATGCGGCCGAGATTGTCTCACGAATCCAGGTCAGAAAACCCCGATGTCCGAGATCGCCCATCTTGCCGCCACCATCTTCAAGCGCGCCGGCAAGGCGAGCCGCTTTATCGTCGCCATCGCCGGCCCTCCGGGCTCCGGCAAGTCGACATTGTCGGCCAGCCTGCATGATCTGCTGCCCGAGGGTGCCTCGGAAGTCGTGCCGATGGACGGCTTCCACTACGACGACATCGTGCTCGAGCGGCGCGGCCTGCGCGCACGCAAGGGAGCTCCTGAAACCTTTGACTTTGCCGGCTTCGAGACGCTGCTGAAGCGCATCCGCGCCGGCGAGCCGGATATCGCGATTCCCGTGTTCGATCGCAGCATGGAACTGTCGCGCGCCGCCGCTTCGATCGTCGCCACCGGGACCAAGTTCATCCTGGTCGAAGGCAACTATCTCTTGCTTGACGAGGAACCCTGGTCACGGCTGGCGCCTTTGTTCGACTTCTCGATCTTCGTCGATGTGCCGCGCGCCGAGCTCGAACGCCGGCTGCTCGAGCGATGGCACGGTCATGGCCGCTCCGATGAGGATGCCCGCGCCTGGATCGCTTCCAACGACATGCCGAACATCGACCGCGTGCTTGCCCGCCGCCGGCAAGCCGATCTGGTGATCGGCGATCACGCCTAGTTCGCAGAAGGCTCGGGCCGGAACCTTAAGACTTTCAGGCCGTTATGGTTGACACGGCAATTGTGCCCACGAGGGAACCGTCCGATGGCAACCAAGGCAAGGAAGCCTGCGCCCGCCAAGGGCAAGGTAGTTCAATCAAAATCAGTTCAGTCGAAGACGGGCGCCGGTCCCGCGATCGCCGCGCGCTCCAAGGATGCAAAGCCGGTTTTTGGCAAGGCGGCGCCCAAGAAGGTCATGCCAGCGGCCAAGGCAGCTGCAAAATCCGCCCCAAGACCTGCCAAGCCCAAAAAGCCGTCAACCAGCGGCGGCTCCATTGCGGGCAGCGCCATGCGCACGGTCAAGACGACAGCCAATGTTGCCGCCGGCGCCGTTGTCGCCACCGCCAGGGGCGCAGCCTCCCTGGCCGCTTCCGTCATGGGCAAGGGTGGCTCCAAAACCGGGGCCAAGGCAAAATAGGCGGCTACGGCCGGTTTACTCAGGCCCGCGCCGGGATGGTGAGGCCCCTTTGCACCGCCGGCCGGGCAAGGCCGCGCTCCAGCCATGCCGCTACATCGGGAAAATCGTCGAAACCGACGAGTTCCCGCGCCTCATAGAAGCCGATCAGGTTGCGCACCCAGCCGAGCATCGAGATATCGGCGATGGTGTAATCGTCGTCCATGATCCATTTGCGGCCCTTCAGCCTGGTCTCGATCACGCCGATCAGCCGTCGCGACTCATCGCGGTAGCGCTCCAGCGGCCGCTTGTCGGCAATCTCGCGCCCGGCGAATTTGTTGAAAAAGCCGACTTGTCCGAAGATCGGCCCGATCGAGGCCATCTGGAAGAATACCCACTGGATCGTCTCGTAGCGTCGCACCGGGTCGGCGGGGATGAGCTTGCCGGTCTTGTCGGTGAGATAGAACAGGATGGCGCCGGATTCGAACAGGCCGATCGGCTTGCCGCCGGGGCCGTCCGGATCGATCATCGCCGGTATCTTGCCGTTCGGGTTCAGCGACAGGAATTCGGGCGTCCAGCTTTCATTCTTGCCGATATCCACAAAATGCGCCTCGTAGGGCAGGCCGAGTTCCTCCAGCGCAATCGAAATCTTGACGCCGTTCGGAGTCGGAGACGAATAGAGCTGGACGCGGTCGGGGTGGCGGGGCGGCCAGCGCGTGGCGATCGGAAAAGCGGACAGGTCGGTCATCGGAACTCCTGGGCGGGGATTTGCGCCGGGCGGCACGGGCATGGCGAAGGAGAGCTAATACAGCGCCCGGCGCGATCAATATGCATGCGCACAAAAAGTTTCAGCCTGTCGGGATCATGGCACGGTGCCTGCGGTCAGACCGCCTTGAGCGCCAGCACCGCATTGGTGCCGCCGAAGGCGAAGCTGTTGCTGATCGCTGTACGCACCTTGCGCTCGCGCGCCACGTTCGGCGTGATGTCGAGATCGCAATCGGCGTCGGCTTCGCGAAAATTGGCCGTCGGCGGCACGATACCTTCGCGAATCGCCATGACGCAGGCGATCAGTTCCAGCGCGCCCGACGCGCCAAGACAGTGGGCGTGCATCGATTTGGTCGACGAGATGGAAAGCCTGTGGGCATAGTCGCCAAAGACGCGTTTGATCGCCGCCGTCTCGATCTGGTCATTGGCTTTGGTGCCGGTACCATGCGCGTTGAGATAGTCGATATCTTCCGGATTGAGCCCGGCATCGACGAGGCAGAAGCGCATCGCCGCCTCCGGCCCTTCGATGGTCGGCGCGACGATGTCGGACGCATCGCCGGAAAGGCCGGCGCCGGCCACCTCGGCAAGGATTTCGGCGCCGCGCGCCATGGCGTGCTCATAGGTTTCCAGCACCACCATGCCGGCGCCTTCGCCGAGCACCAGGCCCTGGCGATCGGCCGAGAACGGCCGGCACGTGTCGGGCGCCAGCACCCTCAAAGCCTCCCAGCCCTTCAGGATACCCCAGACCAGCGGCGCATCGGTGCCGCCGGCAACCATGATGTCGGCGCGGCCGAGCCTGATCTGGTCGACCGCCGAAGCGATGGCGTGATTGGACGAGGCGCAGGCCGAGGTTATGCCGAAGACCGGGCCGCGCAGGCCGAGATTCATGCTGACATGGCCGGCCGCCGCACCGGGCATCACCTTCGGCACGGTGAAGATGCCGGCGCGGCTCTTTCCTTCGAGCAGGATGGCACGATAGCTCTCTTCGATCGCCTCCCAGCCGCAGACGCCGACGCCGACGATGGTGCCCATCCGGAAGGTATTGGTCTCGTGCGGCGCCAATCCGGCTTGCTGCGCGGCTTCCCGTGCAGCGATCGTCGCCAGGAGGCTGAAGCGGTCCATCGACACCAACTGCTTGCGGTCGATGCCATGCTCGGGCAGCGCCTTGATCTCGCAGCCGACCCTGACCTTGAGGTCATACAGTTCCGAATTGACGATCGGGCCAATGGCCGAGCGGCCGGCGCGCATTTCGCCCCAGATCGCGGACGCATTGGTGCCGAGCCCGCAAATGCCGCCGATACCGGTAATGACGACGCGCTTGTGCATTCGGTCAGGCTTTTTTCGCGATCAGCGCGCGAACCGCCTCGACCATGTCGCCCACATTCTTCAGATTGCTCCAGGCATCGACCGTGTTCATCTCGATCTCGATGCCGTACTCCTCCTCGAGATCGAAGATGATCTCGGTCAGTTCCAGCGAATGGATGCCCAGTGCAGTCAACTCGGTATTGGTGGTGATTTCTTCGCCGCTGGGCTCGGCGTGAGCCTTGATCTTCGAGATGATGTCTGTTGCCAGCTGATCAGCCATTCGGTTTCTTCCCCAACCTTGTCGTTTCCCGACGCCAACTGATCAGCGCCCCTTTGTCCCCGGATTCGGATCGTCGTTGCCTTTTTACCCCATCAGGCGCTGCATGACCGCTCCAAGGAGGCTCCCTCTATAGAAACCGAAACGCTGTCAGGCAACAAGGTATATATCGACAAAGCCGTGCGAGTGCTTAACGTTGGTGTCGTGGATACGATCGAACATGGCCAGACTTCGGTTCTGCCGGCCGCCCAGCGCGTCGCCGGAATGGCGCGGCTTGCCTGCGACAGGAATGGCGGCCGCACGCGCCTGCGGCGCCTCTATCAGGATGGTTCCGCCAAGATCCGCATGCCGGCCGTCTCGGCAGATCCGTTGGAAGCCGTGCTGATCAACACCGCCGGCGGACTGACCGGCGGAGACCGCCTTGGATGGGAGATCGAAGTCGGTGCCGGCGCTTCCGCCACCATAACCACCCAGGCCTGCGAGAAGGTCTATCGGGCGGCATTCGGCCGCGCGGAGGTGAGCGTGAAGCTGAGCGTCGGCGAGCATGGCCGCATTGCCTGGCTGCCGCAGGAGACCATCGTATTTGATCGATCGGCCTTTGCCCGCCGGCTCGATGTGGAACTCGCCGCCGATGCCGAGGCGCTGTTGCTCGAGGCGACCGTCTTCGGCCGCCTCGCCATGGGTGAATGCGCTGCCCAGGGCAGTTTCCATGACCGCTGGCGGGTCAACCAGGCAGGCGTGCTCGTTCATGCCGAGGATTTCCGCATCGGGCCCGGCATTGCGGCCACTCTTGACCGTTCAGCGGTGGCCGGCGGCGCCATCGCCATGGCGACGCTGCTGATGGTCTCGCCGCGCGCCGAGGATTTGCTCGACCCGGCCAGGCAGATCATCGGCGGCGAGGGCGATGCCAGTGCCTGGGGCGTGAGGAAATCTGGCAAGCTTCTTGCGAGGCTGTTCGCTACGGACGGCTACCAGCTCCGTAAGCGGCTGGTTCCGCTCGTTGAATTGCTCAACGGACGGGCGGGCCTGCCCAAATTATGGTCACTCTGATTCCGATTATGCCGTTCTTTGTTGATGTCATCCGGGAAAACGCATGAACCTGACGCCGAGGGAAAAGGACAAGCTGCTCATCGCCATGGCGGCCATCGTGGCGCGCAAGCGGCTCGAACGCGGCGTCAAGCTCAACCATCCGGAGGCGATCGCGCTGATCAGCGACTTCGTCGTCGAGGGCGCCCGCGACGGCCGCCCGGTCGCCGAACTGATGGAGGCCGGCGCCCATGTCGTGACCCGCGCGCAGGTGATGGAAGGCATCGCCGAGATGATCCACGACGTTCAGGTCGAGGCGACGTTTCCCGACGGCACCAAGCTGGTGACCGTGCACGAGCCGATAAGGTGAGGGCCGATAAGGTGAGGAGAGAGAATGCTTGAGCTGCGCCCCAACTGCGAATGCTGCGACAAGGACCTGCCGCCGGAGGCGACGGACGCGCTGATCTGCACCTTCGAATGCACCTTCTGCGCAGAGTGCGTGGAACATGTACTGGGCGGCGTCTGTCCGAACTGCGGCGGCAATTTCGCACCGCGCCCGATCCGCCCGGCAGCGAAGCTGACGAAATATCCCGCCTCGACCAAGCGCGTGCTCAAGGCCGATGGCTGCGGCTCCAGCAAGGCCGCCTGACCGGCATCATCCCTATAACGGAAGGCATACAGATGATCCCCGCAACGATGAAACGCACCACCCTCTCGGCGATCCTGCTTCTGGCTGCGGCGATGCCCGCCTATGCCCATGTCGGCATCGGTACGACATCGTCCTTCACATCTGGCTTCAGCCACCCGCTTTCCGGCCTCGACCACATGACGGTGATGATCGCCGTTGGCCTGTGGGCTGCGCTCAAGGGCGGCAAGGCGGTTCTTGCCTGGCCACTGGCCTTCGTCGGCGTCATGCTGGCCGGCGGCGCGCTTGGCATGGCGCATGTGCCGGTGCCCCTCGTCGAGCCGGGCATATTGGCCTCGGTCGTAGCGCTCGGGCTGCTGGTCGCGCTGGCTGTCGATCTCCCTGTCTCTGCCGGCGTCGCCATCATCGGCATGTTCGCGCTGTTCCACGGCCATGCCCATGGCACCGAGGTGCCCGAAAATGCCGGCGGGCTTGAATATATGGCCGGCTTTGCCGTCGCCACGGCAGCGCTCCATGCCGTCGGCATCGCTGCCGGGCTCGGTCTTGGCGCGCGGTTTCGCAGCCTTGCCCGTGTCGCCGGCGGTGCCTGTGCCGCAGCCGGCGTCGGCCTGGTCTTCGGCGTTCTGTGAGGCTGGCGATGATCCCGGGCGAAATCATAACAGCAGGCGGCGACATCGAGCTGAACAAGGGGCAGCCGACCGTCACCTTGAAAGTGGCCAACAGCGGCGACCGGCCGATCCAGGTCGGCAGCCACTACCATTTCTTCGAAACCAATGAGGGGCTGAAATTCGATCGCGACAGGGCGCGGGGCATGCGTCTCGACATCGCCGCCGGCACGGCCATGCGTTTCGAACCGGGGCAGGAGCGCGACGTCACGCTGGTGCCATTCGGCGGCAAGCGCGAGGTCTACGGATTTCAGCAGAAAATCATGGGCGCCCTGTGAGATCGAGGGACGGCCTAGTTGGATGGCTTGGCCGCGGCGTAGATGACGATCCTTCCCGGATCGTCGAATTCGACGGCGAGAACGTCTTCGGTCGTCACGCGGCGCGAATCGATGGCGTTGAACAGCAGCGCATTCGCCTCGATCTCCTTGCGCAATTCCGCGATGTCGTCCTGATGTTGCTCGACCTTGCTCTCGATCGCCGGCGGCGGGCCGCCTTCCGTGCGTGCGGCGTCGGTCAGGAAAACGATATCGACCTTGTCGAGCTTGGATGTCTTGCGAACCGTGCCGATGTTTTCGCGCGTCCGATCGATCGCGGTAGCGACCTTGCGGGCCTCCACGGCCGTGTTGGTCTCTTCCTGCCTGACCTCGGAGCCGACGATCCGGTCGACGGTATCGGGGCTCTCGAGACTTTGCGCATTGAGCGCTGTGTGAGGGACGCTCGCCGCCAGAAACGCCGCCGCGGCAGTCGCATGAAGCCATTTGGCGTCGGGGAAGGTGGTTATCGCCATGGCTTGCCCTCAGCCCTTTCGAGACTCGTTTTCACGCCAAAAAGTCGAAACGCATCCTCCCCTATGAAGGTTCCCTGCTCGACGCGGCAGGCCGACCTTGTGCCGGCCCGCCACGGCCTGTCGTCAACTCGCTTTCTTGGTGATCAGGGTCAGCGCGCCATCGTTGCTCATGCTGGCGGCGATCACCTGCGCCGAGGTCAGCCCCTTGGCTTCAAGCGCGGACTTGACCTTCGGTGTCGCGTCGATCGAGCTGCGCAGTTTCTGCAGACCTTCGTCGCCGCGCTGGGCGATCACCTGGTTGACCTGCGTCTGCGTGGCCGCGGGCAGTTCCTTGATGTCGACGATGTTGACGCTCTGGATCGTCGGCGCGGCCGGCTGAGCTCCAGGCGCCGCCGGGGCGGGTGCTGCTGGCGGTTGAGCCGGCGCGGGCTGGGCAGGCTGTTGCTGGGCGCTGGCGGCGCTCGCCAGGGCAAGAGTGGCGACTGCCGCGAGAAGTATCGTTTTGCGCATGGATCTTCCTTTCCATCGATTGGCAAACGGTCGGTTTGGGATGACCCGGCCACCTCAAAGGGTAAATGGGATCGCAAGGTGTCGCCGAGCGGGTCATTGCGTGACCATAGGATGGCGACAATGTGGGCCGGGCTTCGACAAACCACATCTTCCGGCCGCATCTTCGGGCCGTATTTCGGGAGCAATTGCTGATGGCTAGAATCACCCGCGCTGCCTATGCCCAGATGTATGGCCCGACGGTCGGTGATAGAGTTCGGCTTGCCGACACCGAATTGTTCATCGAGGTCGAAAAGGATTTCACCCTGCATGGAGAGGAGGTGAAATTCGGCGGCGGCAAGGTGATTCGCGACGGCATGGGCCAGAGCCAGGTGTCGCGTGCGCAAGGCGCGGTCGACACCGTCATCACCAACGCCCTGGTCGTCGATGCCGTGGCCGGCATCGTCAAGGCCGATATCGGCCTCAGGGATGGCCGCATCGCCGCGATAGGCAAGGCCGGCAATCCGGATACGCAGTCGGGCGTCACCATCATCATCGGCCCCGGCACGGAGATCATCGCCGGCGAGGGCAAGATCCTGACCGCCGGCGGCTTCGACGCGCATATCCATTTCATCTGCCCGCAGCAGATCGAGGAAGCGCTGATGTCGGGCATCACCACCATGCTCGGCGGCGGCACCGGCCCGGCGCATGGCACGCTGGCCACCACCTGCACGCCGGGGCCGTGGCACATGGCGCGCATGATCCAGTCCTTCGACGCCTTCCCGATGAACATCGGCCTGTCGGGCAAGGGCAACGCCTCGCTGCCGGCGGCCCTCGAGGAGATGGTGCTGGCCGGCGCCTGCTCGTTGAAGCTGCACGAGGATTGGGGCACGACGCCGGCGGCCATCGACTGCTGCCTGTCGGTCGCCGACGATTATGACGTGCAGGTGATGATCCACACCGACACGCTGAACGAATCGGGTTTTGTCGAAAACACCGTCGCGGCGGTGAAGGGCCGCACCATCCATGCCTTCCACACCGAGGGCGCCGGCGGCGGCCATGCGCCTGACATCATCAAGGTTTGCGGCCTGCCCAACGTCATTCCGTCCTCGACCAATCCGACGCGGCCCTACACCGTCAACACGCTGGCCGAGCATCTCGACATGCTGATGGTCTGCCATCATCTGTCGCCGTCGATCCCCGAGGACATCGCCTTTGCCGAAAGCCGCATCCGCAAGGAAACCATCGCGGCGGAAGACATCCTGCACGACATCGGCGCCTTCTCGATCATCTCGTCGGACAGCCAGGCCATGGGTCGCGTCGGCGAGGTGGCGATCCGCTGCTGGCAGACCGCCGACAAGATGAAGCGCCAGCGTGGTTCGCTGCCGCAGGAGACCGGCGACAACGACAATTTCCGCGTCCGCCGCTACATCGCCAAATACACGATCAATCCGGCCATCGCGCACGGCCTGTCGAAGGAGATCGGCTCGGTGGCGGTGGGAAAACGCGCCGACCTGGTGCTGTGGAACCCGGCGTTCTTCGGCGTCAAGCCGGAAATGGTGCTGGTCGGCGGCTCGATCGCCGCCGCTCCGATGGGCGATCCCAATGCTTCGATCCCGACGCCGCAGCCGATGCATTACCGGCCGATGTTCGGCGCCTATGGCAAGGCGCTGACCAACTCGTCGGTGACCTTCGTCTCCAAGGCTGCTTTAGATTCAGGATTGCAAGTCCGGCTCGGCGTCGACAAGACCATGGTCGCGGTCGAAAACACCCGTGGCGGCATCGGCAAACACTCGATGGTGCTCAACGACGCCACACCGCATGTCGAGGTCGACCCCGAAACCTACGAGGTCCGGGCCGACGGCGAGCTGCTCACCTGCGAGCCGGCCACGGTGCTGCCGATGGCGCAAAGGTACTTTCTGTTCTAGCGCGATGGCGCTAGAACGCCTGATGCAGAACAGGCCGTGATAAATCCATGGAACAGCAGCTCGTTTCTGCCCACGACATTTTCCCGCATATCCGCATTGTCATGGGCATGGTGATCGGTCTCGGCGTTACCCGCCTTCTGTCGGGGCTGGCCCGCATCGTCCAGCATCCCGGCCAGTACCGGATCTACTCCGTGCATCTGGCCTGGGTCGCATCCATGCTGTTGTTGCTGGTGCATTTCTGGTGGTGGGAGTTCGGCCTCTACACCCTCGAGACCTGGACCTTCGGCAAATACCTGTTCATCATCTTCTACGCCGTCATCCTGTTCATGCTGTGCGCGCTGCTGTTCCCGGACTCCATGCTCGACTACACCAGCTACGAGGATTTCTTCTATTCGCGCCGCGCCTGGTTCTTCGGTCTGCTGGCGACGACCTATCTTCTCGACGTCATCGACACGCTGCTGAAAGGGCCTGAGCATTTCGCTCATTTCGGCATTGAATACCTGATCCGAACGCCGGTTTTCGTCGTGCTCTGCATTGCCGCGATCCTGCTGCGCGACCGCCGCTTTCACATCGCCTTTGTCGCCGGCACGCTGATCTACCAGGTATCGTTCATCCTGCGGCTCTTCGACACGATCGCTTGAGCCCCGTTGGGCCGACGGTCAGGATGGTCTAGGTTCCCACGGAAAGGCAGATTTACATGAAGCTCGACATCCGCACCGACTTCACCAAATTCCCGCGCGCCATCTCCGTGCTGACCGCCAGCGAGGCCGGAACGACCGCATCCTATGATCGTGTCGTGCTTGCCCATGACGAGCGGCATCTGCGCCGCCGCGCCATCCAAACGTCAGGCGGCGACAAGGTGCTGGTCGACCTGCCCGAGCCGGTTGCCTTGGGCGACCGCGATCGGCTGGTGCTCGAGGATGGCCGCCATGTCGAGATCATCGCCGCCGAGGAACCACTCTACGACATCCGCGCCTTGAGCGCTGTCCATCTCACCGAGCTCGCCTGGCATATCGGCAACCGTCACCTTGCAGCAAACATCGGGACGAACCGCATCCTCATCCTGCGCGACCATGTCATCAAGGCGATGCTGGAAGGGCTGGGCGCCACGGTCACCGATGTCCTGGAACCGTTCGTGCCGGTGCGCGGCGCCTATTCCGGCCATGGTCATGCCCATGCCGAGGCGCACAGCCATGCCGAAGCGCATTCGCATGCCCATGGCGAGTCGCATTCTCATTCGCACAGCCATTCGCATGACCATCACCATGACTGACCAGCCTTCGGGCATCGCCCTGTTGCGGCTGATGGCGTGGCTGTCGCCGGCTTTTCCGGTTGGCGGCTTTTCCTACAGCCATGGCCTCGAACGCACGGTGCATGACGGGTTGGTGGCCGACGGCGAAAGCCTTGCTGCGTGGCTGGAGACGCTGGTCGAGATGGGCTCGGGCTGGAACGACGCGGTGCTGTTCGCCGAAAGCTGGCGGCGCGCCCGCGAGGGCGGCGATCTCGACGGGATCGCCGCAGTTGCCGAGGCCCTGGCCGGCTCGCGTGAGCGCCACACCGAGACAATGCTGCAAGGCGCGGCTTTCCTAAAGGCGGCCTCGGCCTGGCCGTGCCACGTGCTGGAACGTCTGCCGGCCGAATGCCCCTATTGCGTCGCTGTCGGCGCGGTGGCCGGCGGCAACGGCATCGCCTTGCCTGACGCGCTGTCGGCCTTCCTGCAGGCCTTCTTCTCCAATCTCGTCCAAGCCGCGATCAGGCTCGGCGTCGTCGGCCAGACGGAAGCCGTGGCGCTGCTCGCCGGCTTCGAGCCGCTGGCGTTGGAAACGGCATCCCGCGCCTCCAATTCGACGCTTGACGATCTCGGCGGCTGCGCCTTCGTCTCCGATATCATGGCGATGAAGCACGAAACCCAGTATTCCCGGCTGTTCCGCTCATGATCGTGCTTGCCTTCATTCTTTCCCTCGTCCTGCTTTTGATCACCACGCTGCATGTCTATTGGGGCATCGGCGGCATCTGGCCAGGCAGGGACGCTGCCTCCTGCGCCCACGCGGTGGTCGGCTTTCGCGGCGTCGACGAGATGCCGGCGCCCTTCGCCTGTTTTGCCGTCGCCGCTTGCCTCGGCCTGGCGACGCTATGGCCGATGGCGCTCGAAGGCGTCTTTGCCACACCCTTTCCCAAGGCCGGGCTTGCCGCCGCCTCACTGCTCATTGCGCTGGTTTTCCTCGGCCGCGGCATTGCCGGCTTCACGCCCTGGTGGCGGCGGCTGGCGTCCGAACAGCCTTTCGCGCGCCTCGATGTCAGCTATTATTCGCCGCTCTGCCTGTTGATCGGGGCAGGCTTCGCCGTTCTTGCCATCACGGGGTTTTCCGCATGACACAGACCAATGGTCCTCTTCGCATCGGCATCGGCGGCCCCGTCGGCTCCGGCAAGACGACGCTCACCGAGAAGCTCTGCAAGGCGTTGCGCGACGAGTTTTCCATCGCCGTCGTCACCAACGACATCTACACCAGGGAAGACGCCATGATGCTGGCCAGGCTGCAGGCGCTACCGGAGGACCGCATCGTCGGCGTCGAGACCGGCGGCTGCCCGCACACCGCCATCCGCGAAGATGCCTCGATCAATCTACAGGCGATCGCCGAGATGAACCGGAAGTTCCCGGATCTCGACATCGTTTTCATCGAATCCGGCGGCGACAATCTCGCCGCCACCTTCTCGCCCGATCTCGCCGACCTGACGCTCTATGTCATCTCGGTCTGCCAGGGCGAGGAGATCCCGCGCAAGGGCGGTCCGGCGATCACGCGCTCCGATTTCCTGGTCATCAACAAGAGCGATCTCGCGCCCTATGTGAACGTCAATCTCGATGTCATGGAGGCCGATGCCGCCCGCATGCGCGGCAAGCGGCCATTCGGCTTTACCGACCTGTCGCGCGGCAAGGGCTTGCAGGAGGTGATCGATTTCATCGTCGAACAGGGCGGGCTGCGGGTCGGCGCCGCCACAAGCACCGCCGCGTAAGCACCGACGCTCGCCTGCACCAAACGAAACCGGTTGCACGACTGTCCGGCGCGCGGCATCCTTCATTCTTTGACGGAGGTTTTCAATGAGCATCGCCCGCCTGCAGAAGGAACCGTTGACCAACCTGCCCTTCTACGAGGAGCGCGTCGATCTTGCTTGCGCCTTCCGCTGGACTGCGCGGCTCAACATGCATGAGGCGGTGGCCAATCACTTCTCGCTGGCCGTCAACGAACACGGCTCGCAATTCCTGATGAATCCCAACCAGGTGCATTTCTCGCGCATCAAGGCGAGCGACCTGCTTTTGATCGACGCCAACGATCCCGACACGCAGTCCGGCCCCAATGCGCCCGACCCGACGGCGTGGGGCCTGCATGGCGCCATCCATCGCAATGTACGCCATGCGCGCTGCGTCATGCATGTGCACTCGATCCACGCCACCGTGCTCGCCTCGCTCGCCGACTCGACCTTGCCGCCAATCGACCAGAACTCGGCGATCTTCTTCAATCGCCATGTCGTCGACGGCCATTATGGCGGACTGGCCTTCGAGGAGGAAGGCGAGCGCTGCTCGCAGCTGCTCGTCGATCCCAAGGTCAAGGTGATGGTCATGGGCAATCACGGCGTGCTGGTCATCGGCGACAGCGTCGCCGACACTTTCAACCGCATGTTCTATTTCGAGCGCGCCGCCGAGACCTACATCAAGGCGCTGTGGACCGGCCGGCCACTGCGCGTGCTTTCCGACGAGATCGCCGAAAAAGCGGCGCGCGAGCAGGAAGACTATCCAGGCCAGGCCGAAAGGCACCTTTCGGAGCTGAAAGCGATTCTCGACGAGCAGGAGCCGGTCTACCGGAACTGACTATTTAAGCCCCAGTTGAGCTCGCAATTCCTCGGCGCTGTTGATGACGATGGCGCCGGGCGGTCCTTCCATCGGCGCCTCCGGCCAGAACATCGTCTTCATCCCTGCCGCCAGCCCGGCCATGGCGCCTGTCCGGCTGTCGTCAACCGCAACCGCTTGCGTGGGATCGACGCCGGCCAGCCAGGCGGCGCGCAGGAACGGCTCGGGGTGCGGCTTGCCCTCGCGCACATCGTTGCGGCTGATGGTTTTCATGCCGGGATAGGAAAGGCCGACCGCCCGCAGATTGGCGTCGACGATCAGCCGGTCGGAATTGGACACCACCGCCTGTTCCACGCCAAGCGCGTGCAGTTCGTTGAAGATCTCGATCGCGCCGGGACGCGGCACCAGCGTCTCGGCCATCGGCAGGTAGTGATCGTATTTGCGCACGATCCAGTCGTCGAACGGCAGGTCGAGACCGAACTCCTCGCGCAGCATCTCATAGACCGGCCATGCCGCGACACCGAGCACCCGCTGATGCAGGTTGTTTGGGGGCGGGATGCCGACACTGTGCAGCGCCGCCACCAAGGCCGCCTCGTGCAGCGGCTCGCTATCGACCAGCGTTCCGTCCATGTCCCAGAAAACCGCTTTTGGTGTCATGCGAGAATCCCTCTTTCGATCCCCATAACGGGTTTGCATCGGGAGATAAACCGTTGAGCCCGTCTATCCTCGATGTCGACGGGGCGATTGCCTCGTTGAACGATGCAAGCAATTGCTCTGGCGATAGACAATTGCGCACGGGGCAATTCCCTGCAAGACTATGGCATCTGTCCTGTGATGGGTGGAGGCGGGAGGGCTGAAGTTGAATTCGCGGCAGGAAGGCAGCAGCAGGCTGGACGACGCGGCGCGCGCCGGCTGGCTCTACTATGTTGCCGGCAACACGCAGGACCAGATCGCCGCCACGCTCGGCATTTCCAGGCAGACCGCGCAACGGCTGGTGTCGCTGGCGGTGTCGGAAGGCTTGATCAAGGTGCGGGTCGATCATCCGATCGCCAATTGCCTCGATCTCGCCGCACGGTTGAAATTGCGCTTCGCTCTCGACCTGGTCGAGGTGGTGCCGAGCGATCCCGCTTCGTCCTCGACCACCATCGGCATCGCCGAGGCGGCGGCCGCCGAGATCGAGCGGCGGCTGAGGTCACCGGAGCCGATCGTCATGGCCATCGGCACCGGCCGCACGCTGAAGGCGGCGATCGAGCAGCTGCCGCCGATGGAATGCCCGCAGCACAAGGTGGTGTCGCTGACCGGCAACATCTCGCCCGACGGTTCGGCCGCCTTCTACAACGTCATCTTCACCATGGCCGACCGGGTCAAGGCGCGCTCCTTCCCGATGCCGCTGCCGGTCATCGCCTCCTCGCCGGAGGAACGCGAGATGCTGCTCAACCAGCCGATGATCCAGCCGACATTGGCGCTTGCGGCGGAGGCCGACGTCACCTTCGTCGGCATCGGCGATCTCGGCCCCAGGGCGCCGCTTTACGAGGACGGCTTCATTTCCGAGAGCGAGCTGAAGGCGCTGCAAAAGGCAGGCGGTGTCGCCGAAATCGTCGGCTGGGTGTTCGACCGCGAAGGCCGGATGATCGAGGGCATCACCAATGAACGGGTGTCGTCGGCGGCATTGCCGTCGCGCGAAAAGTCGCTGGTGATCGCGCTCGCCATGGGCGAGCGCAAACTGCCGGGCATCCTTGCGGCGGTGAACCGGCGGCTGGTCAACGGCCTCATCACGGATGAGAAAACCGCCGCTGCCCTGCTGGCGGCGGGCTGATTTCCGATAAGCCCTAGCAAGGCTACTGGCGCGGGCCGTATGGATCGTTGCCGTCGAGAAAACCCATGTCGCGTTGCAGATGCGGCGGCAGTTCCCTGATGTCGAGATAGGTCCGTTTCCGCGCTACGTGCCGTGCAAATCCGCGCACCAACCGCGAAAACCAGCCGTGGCCTGGAGTGAGAAGCAGTTTTTCCTGGACCGTGGTCATGATCGTCAGCCTTCGCTATGAGGGATCGTCGACCACGAATATCGGCTTGGCGGCGCCTTGCCGCCAATCAAACGTCGATTACGGCCCATAAGGAGTCCTTATGCCCGAGCTCAATTCACGGCAGATCTCACAGCTCCCGCCGCTCGCCGCGATCCGGGTGTTCGAGGCGGTGGCGCGGCATCTGTCCTTCACCAAGGCAGCCGAGGAGCTCGGCATGACGCAGGCGGCGGCAAGCTACCAGATCAAGCTTTTGGAAGAGCGTGTCGGCGCGCCTTTGTTCCTGCGCCGCCCCAAGCAGATCGTCTTGACCGAGGCGGGGCAACGGCTGGCGCCGTCGGTCAGCGAGGCCTTCGCTCTGTTGAGCGGCGCCTATGCCGCCGCGCGCAGCGGCGCCGACGGCGTGCTGTGCGTTTCGACGCTGCTGACCTTTGCCTCCAACTGGCTGGCCCGGCATCTCGGCTCTTTCCAGGTCGCGCATCCGTCGCTGGCAGTGCGCCTCGACACCTCGAATCGCCTTGTCGATTTCGCCCGCGAGGACATCGATATCGCCATCCGCTCCGGCGGCGGCACCTGGCCGGGCGTCGAGGTGCACAAGCTTTTCAATGCGGATTTCACGCCGGTTCTGAGCCCGGCGCTGGCGGCCAGCATCGGCGGTGTCAAGGAGCCGGCCGACCTGCTGCGCCTGCCGATCCTCGATCCCGGCGACATCTGGTGGCGGGACTGGTTTGTCGCCGCCGGCCTGCCGGTCGAGGAGCTGGCAAAGCGCCCCGGCACCAGCATGGGCGCGCAGGCCTATGAGGCGAACGCCGCCATCGCCGGCCAGGGCGTGGCGATCGTGACCAGAGCGCTGTTCAAGGCCGAGCTCGCCGATGGCCGCCTGATCCAGCCTT
Source organism: Mesorhizobium helmanticense (assembly GCF_003034915.1). Lineage (GTDB taxonomy): Bacteria > Pseudomonadota > Alphaproteobacteria > Rhizobiales > Rhizobiaceae > Mesorhizobium > Mesorhizobium helmanticense. The sequence continues at coordinate 29,973 of NZ_PZJX01000021.1, forward strand.
TCGACCTGGTCGGCGACGATGGCCACGCCTATTGGCTGGTCTATCCCCAGGCGCGGCGCAACGTGCCGAAGATCCGGGCCTTCCGCGACTGGATCCTGGCCGAGATCGCCCGGCAACAGGCAGGCTAAATCAAACAGATAGAGATGATGTCGTCCGAAAACCGCTTCACACTTTTCGGCATCGTGCTCCAGGCCAGACGATCGCCGAAGTCCGACGTTTCGCGGCGCGTACGGCTCATTCCAACCATTTTCCGATATCCCCCAAAACGTCAGGCGCGAGCTGCCGTCGCCTCTTTGTGCTGCGCTGCAGCAACGAATCCGGCTTGACATAATTAATGGAGAGTGAGTAATTGCCCAAAGCCAAGGCAAATGCTCAACTTGGTTTATGGGAGGAATTTAATGAAACTTCGCACGCTCACCCTGGGCCTGTTGTCGGCCAGCGCCCTTGCATTCGCCGCGCATGCCGAATCCATCACCATCGCCACCGTCAACAATGGCGACATGGTCCGCATGCAGAAGCTGACCGACGACTTCACCAAGGCGAATCCCGACATCCAGCTCAACTGGGTCACGCTCGAGGAAAACGTCCTGCGCGAGCGCGTCACCACCGACATCGCCACCAAGGGCGGTCAGTATGACGTGATGACCATCGGCACCTACGAAGTGCCGATCTGGGCCAAGCAGAGCTGGCTGTTGGCGCTCGACAAGCTCGGCGACGACTATGACGCCAAGGACATCATCCCGGCCATCGCCGGCGGCCTTTCGGTCGACGGCAAGCTTTATGCCGCGCCCTTCTACGGCGAAAGCTCCTTCGTCATGTACCGCAAGGACCTGATGGAGAAGGCCGGGCTGACCATGCCCGACGCGCCCACCTGGGACTTCATCAAGCAGGCCGCCGACAAGATGACCGACCGCGCCAATGGCGTGAACGGCGTCTGCCTGCGCGGCAAGGCCGGCTGGGGCGAGAACATGGCGTTCCTGACCGCCATGTCGAACTCCTTCGGCGCTCGCTGGTTCGACGAGAACTGGAAGCCGCAGTTCGACCAGCCGGAATGGAAGAACACGCTGCAGTTCTATGTCGACCTGATGAAGGCCGACGGCCCCGAGGGCGCCTCGTCCAACGGCTTCAACGAGAACCTGGCGCTGTTCCAGCAAGGCAAATGCGGCATGTGGATCGACGCCACGGTCGCCGCCTCCTTCGTCTCCGACCCGAAGAACTCGACGGTCGCCGACAAGGTCGGCTATGCGCTGGCGCCCGACAACGGGCTCGGCAAGCGCGGCAACTGGCTGTGGGCCTGGTCATTGGCCATTCCCGCCGGCACACAGAAGGCCGAAGCGGCGGAGAAGTTCGTCGCCTGGGCAACGAGCAAGCACTATGCCGAACTCGTCGCTTCGAAGGAAGGCTGGGCCAATGCTCCGCCCGGAACGCGCTCCTCGCTCTACGCCAATCCCGAGTACCAGAAGGCAGCGCCCTTCGCCAAGATGACGCTGGACTCCATCAACGCCGCCGATCCGACGCACCCGACTGTCAAGCCGGTGCCTTATGTCGGCGTCCAGTTCGTCGCCATCCCTGAGTTCCAGGGACTTGGCACCACCGTCGGCCAGCTCTTCTCGGCGGCACTCGCCGGTCAGTCGAGCGTCGACGATGCCTTGAAGCAGGCCCAGGACGCCGCCACCGCGACGATGACCGAGGGCGGTTATATCCAGTAAGGCTCCTCCCGGTGCCGAGCCGGTAGCGCATCGCGACCGGCTCCACCGTGACCAGCAGGGCGGCCGCCCGAGTCCCAGTTCGGGCGGCCACCTTCACCACCTGAAAATTGTGGCTGACCTTTGAAGGGTGACCGTCATGGCTACTCAGCAGACCCGTTCGCTTGCCCGCTTCATGATGGCGCCATCCGTGGTGCTGCTGTTCGTCTGGATGATTGTGCCGCTGGTCATCACCATTTGGTTCTCCTTCCAGCAATACAATCCGCTGAACCCGATCCGCGATGGCTTCATCGGCTTTTCCAACTACGCGCTGTTCTATTCCAACCCGGCCTTCCTGCAGTCGATCATCAACACGCTTGTCCTCGTGGGCAGCGTTCTGTTGATCACGGTGATCGGCGGCATCGCGCTCGCGCTGCTGATCGACCAGCCGATGTGGGGGCAGGGGATCGTCCGCATCCTCGTCATCTCGCCTTTCTTCGTCATGCCGCCGGTTGCGGCCCTTGTGTGGAAGAACATGATCATGCATCCGCAATACGGCGTCTTTGCCGACATTGCGCGCTTCTTCGGCGGGCAGCCGATCGACTGGTTCGGGCAATATCCGCTGACCGCCATCATCATCATTGTCGCCTGGCAGTGGCTGCCCTTTGCGACGCTGATCCTGCTGACCTCCCTTCAATCACTTGATGGCGAGCAGAAGGAAGCCGCTGAGATGGACGGCGCCAGCTTCGTCAGCCGCTTCATCTATCTGACGCTGCCGCACATGTCGCGCGCCATCACCGTCGTCATCCTGATCCAGACGATCTTCCTGCTGTCGGTCTATGCCGAAATCCTCGTCACCACCAATGGCGGCCCGGGCTACGCTTCCACCAACCTGCCCTTCCTCGTCTACCAGAAGGCGCTGCTCGAGTTCAAAATCGGCCAGGCATCCGCCGGTGGCGTGATCGCCGTCATTCTCGCCAACATCGTTGCCTTCTTCGCCATGCGCGCCGTCGGCAAGAACCTGGACAAATAGGGAGGATAAGATGGCACGTGCAGTCACCACCCAGCACAAGACGATCGCGACCGCGGCCGCCTGGATCGTCGCCCTGCTGATCTTCTTCCCGATCCTCTATACGGTCATCACCTCGTTCAAGTCGGAACAGGAGGCGATCCAGGGCTTCAACCTGTTCCCGTCGGGGACCACGGAAAGCTATTCCGAGGTCCAGGCGCAGAGCGGCTATTTCAAGTTCTTCCTCAACTCGGTGCTGTTGTCGGTCGGCTCGACAATCCTGGCCCTGCTTGTCGCCATACCGGCGGCGTGGTCGATGGCCTTCTCGCCGACCAAGCGCACCAAGGACATATTGATGTGGATGCTGTCCACCAAGATGATGCCGGCGGTCGCCGTGCTGTTTCCCATCTATCTGATCTTCCGCGACACCGGATTGCTGGACAGCCGCATCGGCCTGATGATCATGCTGATGCTGATCAACCTGCCGATCGTGGTGTGGATGCTCTACACCTACTTCCGCGAAATCCCGGGCGAGATCCTGGAGGCAGCGCGCATGGACGGCGCCTCGCTGTGGAACGAGATCGTCTATGTGCTGACGCCGATGGCGGTGCCGGGCATCGCCTCGACTATGCTCCTCAACATCATCCTGGCCTGGAACGAGGCGTTCTGGACCATCCGGCTGACCACCACCGAAGCCGCACCGCTCACCGCCTTCATCAGCTCCTTCTCCAGTCCGCAAGGCCTGTTCTGGGCGAAACTGTCGGCAGCCTCGACACTGGCGATCGCGCCGATCCTGATCATGGGCTGGTTCAGCCAGAAGCAGCTGGTGCGCGGCCTGACATTTGGTGCCGTGAAGTAGGGACGTTGCTCGAAGCATCTGGCGAAAAATAACCCCTCGGGGAGGAAACCATGGGAAACATCACGCTCAAGAACGTCTCCAAGTCCTTCGGGTCGACGGTCATCATCCCGGGCATCGATCTGGTGATCGAGAATGGCGAGTTCGTCGTCTTCGTCGGACCGTCGGGCTGCGGCAAGTCCACGCTGCTGCGCCTGATCGCCGGGCTGGAGGACACCAGCGGCGGCACCATCAACATCGACGGCCGTGACGTGACCGGCGAAGCGCCGGCCAAGCGCAAGCTCGCCATGGTGTTCCAGTCCTATGCGCTCTACCCGCATATGACGGTGGCCAAGAACATTGCCTTCCCGCTGAAGATGGCCGGCGAGGACCAGGCGACCATCGACAGGAAGGTGAAGGACGCCGCGCGTGTGCTGAACCTCACCAACTATCTCGAGCGTCGTCCCGGCCAGCTTTCCGGTGGCCAGCGCCAGCGCGTCGCCATCGGCCGCGCCATCGTGCGTCAGCCTTCGGCCTTCCTGTTCGACGAGCCGCTGTCCAACCTCGACGCGGCGCTGCGCGGCACCATGCGCCTCGAGATCAGCGAACTGCACCATCAGCTCAAGACGACGATGATCTACGTCACCCACGACCAGGTCGAGGCGATGACCATGGCCGACAAGATCGTCGTGCTCAACGCCGGCAACATCGAGCAGGTCGGCTCGCCGATGGAGCTTTACAAGACGCCGCGCAATCTGTTCGTCGCCGGTTTCATCGGCTCGCCCAAGATGAACCTGATCGAAGGTGCGCCGGCGGCCAAATATGGCGCCAAGACCGTCGGCATCCGGCCCGAGCACATGAACATCTCGGCCAATTCGGGCGACTGGAAAGCCACGGTCGGTGTCGCCGAGCATCTCGGCTCCGACACCTTCCTGCACGTGCAGGCCGACGGCGTCGGGCCGCTGACGGTGCGTGCCGACGGCGAACTGGCCGTCCATCACGGCGACACGATCTATCTGACACCCGACAAGGCGAAGCTGCACCGCTTCGGTGCTGACGGAAAGGCGCTGGCGCAGTGAGACTGAAGGGTAAATCGGCGCTGATCACCGGATCGGCGCGCGGCATCGGCAAGGCCTTCGCCGAAGCCTATGTTCGCGAAGGCGCCACGGTGGCGATTGCCGACATCAATCTCGAAGCGGCGGAAAAGACCGCGTCCGAGATCGGCAAAAATGCCTATGCGCTCAGGCTCGACGTCGCCGACCTGTCCTCGATCGAGGCGGCGGTCAAGGCCGTCGAGGCCAGGACCGGCGGATTGGACATACTGATCAACAACGCCGCGCTTTTCGACCTGGCGCCGATCGGCGAGATCACCAAGGCGAGCTACGAAAAGCTGTTTTCCGTCAATGTCGGCGGCACGCTGTTCATGCTGCAGGCCGCGAGCCGCGCGATGATCGCCAGGGGCAAGGGCGGCAAGATCATCAACATGGCGAGCCAGGCCGGCCGGCGTGGCGAACCTCTGGTCGCCGTCTATTGCGCCACCAAGGCCGCCGTCATTTCGCTCACCCAGTCGGCCGGGCTTGCCCTGATCAAGCACCGCATCAACGTCAACGGCATCGCGCCCGGTGTCGTCGACAGCGATATGTGGGACGAGGTCGATGCGCTGTTCGCCAAATACGAGAACCGACCGAAGGGCGAAAAGCGGCGGCTGGTCGGCGAAGGCGTGCCTTATGGCCGCATGGGCAAGCCGGAAGACTTGACAGGCATGGCCGTGTTCCTGGCCAGCGACGAGGCCGACTACATCGTCGCCCAGACCTACAATGTCGACGGCGGCCAGTGGATGAGTTGAGGGGGTGATGGCACTCTTCTCCCCGTCCCTCCACGGGGAGAAGAGCTGTCCCGCCAAAGGGTAAAAAGCCGATGACCGTGAAACTTTCTTCGTCAAGCCTCGCCAATCTTCCTGCCAAGGTTGCTGGCCCGAAATACGATCGCGCCGCGCTGAAGGCCGGTATCGTGCATTTCGGCGTCGGCAATTTCCATCGCTCGCATCAGGCGGTCTATCTCGACGACCTGTTCAATTCGGGTGCTGGCCATGACTGGGCAATCGTCGGCGCCGGCGTATTCGAAGGCGAGAAGGTCGGCCGTGGCAAGCTTGAAGAGCAGGACTGGCTGACCACTGTCGTCGAGCAGGATAGCGGCCATATGAGCGCTCGCGTCACCGGCGTCATGATCGACTTCCTGATGCCGGGCGATGCCAAGGCGATCATCGAGCAGCTTGCCGATCCGGCAATCAGGATCGTCTCGCTGACCATCACCGAGGGCGGCTATTTCATCGACCCCGCGTCGGGCCTGTTCAATCCCGCCCATCCCGACATCGTCGCCGACGCTCAGCCGGGTGCTGTACCGAAGACTGTCTTCGGCATCATCCTTGCCGGCCTGGTGCGCCGTCGCGATGACGGCATCGTGCCGTTCACGGTCATGTCCTGCGACAACATCCCTCACAATGGCCACGTCACATCCGATGGCGTCATCGGCCTCGCCCGTCTGATCGACGAGGATCTCGCCGACTGGATCAGCCAGAACGTCGCCTTCCCGAATGGCATGGTCGACCGCATCACCCCGGCCACCACCGATCGCGAGCGCGGCATATTGGCCAGCGAGTTCGGCCTTGAGGACAACTGGCCGGTGTTCTGCGAGCCGTTCCGCCAATGGGTGCTGGAGGATCATTTCACCGACGGCAGGCCACCGCTGGAAAAGGTCGGCGTGCAGTTCGTCAGGGATGTCGCTCCCTATGAGCTGATGAAGATCCGCATCCTCAATGGCGGCCATGCCACCATTGCCTATCCGGCCGGGCTGATGGACATCCATTTCGTCCATGAGGCGATGCAGGAGCCGCTGGTGCGCGACTTTCTTGCCAAGCTGGAGCATGATGAGATCATCCCGACGGTGCCGCCGGTGCCGGACACGAAGCTGGAAGACTACTATCAGCTCATCGAGAGCCGCTTCTCCAACCCGAAGATCGGCGACACCATCCGCAGGCTTTGTCTCGACGGCTCCAACCGCCAACCGAAATTCATCATTCCGACCATTGCCGACCGGCTGAAGGCGGGAAAGTGTATCACCGGTCTCGCGCTGGAATCAGCGCTCTGGTGCCGTTATTGCTTCGGCACGACGGATAGCGGCGCCATCATCGAGCCCAACGATCCGAGCTGGGACCGGCTGCAGACGACGGCAAAAGCGGCAAAGGATGCGCCGGCCGCCTGGCTTGCCATGGAGGACATCTATGGTGACGTCGGCCGCTCGGCGCCTTTCGCCGAAGCCTTCGCGCGCGCGCTCGAGCTGCTCTGGGCGAACGGAGCGCGCGCGACGCTGACGCAGTATCTCGCCGGCAAGCTCTGAGATCGGCCACCGCGATGGCGCCCGAACTGGTCATTTTCGACTGTGACGGCGTGCTGGTCGACAGCGAGGCGCTGTCGGTCGCCGCACTGCTCGGCATGATCGCGCTCGCCGGCGGTACGCTCGGCGAGGATGCGGCCTACGAGCATTTCCTCGGCAGGAGCATGAAGAGCGTCCGCGAAATCCTCGGCCGCGACTTCGGGCTCGACATCACCGACGGGCATCTCACCGCGATGCGCGTCGAGCTGATGCGCAAATTTCGCGAGGAGCTGAAGCCGATGCCCGGCATCACGGAAGTACTGCCCAGGCTCGGCGTGCCATACTGCGTCGCCTCATCCGGTACGCTCGATCGCATCCGCTATGCGCTCGACATAACCGGGCTGCTCGAGCTCATGGAGCCGCATCTGTTCAGCGCCACCATGGTCGCGCGTGGCAAACCCGCGCCCGACCTCTTCCTTCACGCTGCAGCCAGCATGCGGGCACATCCGAGGAACTGCCTCGTCGTCGAGGACAGTCCGGCGGGCATCGCGGCGGCGCGGGAGGCGGGCATGCGCGTCTTTGCCTTCACCGGCGGCTCGCATGCCGGCAACCCGGCCTTGAAAGCGCGGCTTGCGTCGAGTGAGCCGGACTTTATATTCGCTGACATGCTGCAATTGCCCGATCTGATTGCAGGCCTGGGAGCGAGAGTAAAAGCATCTTGACCAACAGTTTCGTTTGCGCGGTCGACGTCGGCACCGGGAGCGCCCGTGCGGGCATTCTCGACACCAAAGGCACCTTGCTCGGTCGCGCCGAGCGTCCAATCGCCATGAACCAGCCCAAGGCCGATCACGCCGAGCACAATTCCGAGGACATCTGGTCGGCGGTCTGTGTTGCCGTACGCGCCGCGCGCGAAAAATCGGGCGTGACGGCGAACGACATTGTCGGCATCTCCTTCGACGCCACCTGCTCGCTGGTGGTGCGCGACAAGGACGGCAGCCAGCTCAGCGTATCCGTCACCGGTGAAAGGCGCTGGGATACAATCGTCTGGCTCGATCACCGCGCCATTGCCGAGGCCGACGAATGCACCAAAAGCGGCCATGCCGTGCTCGACTATATTGGCGGCGTCATGTCGCCGGAGATGGCGACGCCGAAGCTGATGTGGCTGAAGCGTAACCTGCCCGGCACATGGAATGAAGCCGGCTACCTTTTTGATCTTACCGATTTCCTCACCTGGAAAGCGACGGGATCGCTTGCCCGCTCGCAATGCACGCTGACCGCGAAATGGACCTATCTGGCGCATGAGGAAACCGGTTGGCGGCGCGATTTCTTCGAGACGGTGGGGCTAGCGGATCTCTTCCAGCACGGCAATCTGCCAGAGAAGGCAAGCCCGGTAGGGACCGATATAGGCGCTCTCTCCGCCGAAGCGGCGGCGGAGCTTGGCCTGACCGAAAAGTGCCGGGTGGGAGCCGGAGTCATCGACGCCTATGCCGGCGCGCTCGGCGTGCTCGGCGGTTTCGCCGGTGATGACAAGAATATCGGCCGGCACCTGGCATTGATCGCCGGCACATCGTCCTGCGTCATGGCGATGTCGCCCGACCCGCAGCCTTTCGCCGGCGTCTGGGGCCCGTATTATGGCGCGGCGCTTCCCGGCCTCTGGCTGTCGGAAGGCGGCCAGTCGGCCACTGGCGCACTGCTCGACCATATCATCCGCTGGCACGGCGCCGGCGGCGAGCCGGACGCCACCATGCATGCCAGGATCGCCCGGCGTGTCGCCGAACTGCGCGCCGCCGACGGCGAAAACCTGGCGGCAAGGCTGCATGTGCTGCCGGATTTCCACGGCAACCGCTCACCGCTCGCCGACCCGCATGCGGTCGGCGTTATCAGCGGGCTGACGCTCGATTCCTCCTTCGACAGCCTGTGCAAGCTCTATTGGCGCACCGCCGTCGGCATCGCGCTCGGCGTGCGCCATGTGCTGGAGGCGCTGAACGAGAACGGCTATCTGATCGACACGCTGCATGTTACCGGCGGTCACACCAAGAACCCGCTTCTGATGGAACTTTATGCCGACGCCACCGGCTGCACCGTGGTCGAGCCGCTCGCCGACGAGGCGGTGCTGCTCGGCACCGGCATGGTGGCGGCCACCGCCGCCGGGCTTTTTCCCGATCTGAATGCTGCTTGCGTCGCCATGCAGCAGGGCGGCAAGAAGCGGCTGTCGAATCCGGCAGCCAGCGGCCGGTTCGACCGCGACTACCGCGTGTTCCTCGAGATGCATCGGCAGAGGCAGGCGCTGGACGAAATCAGATAGTTTCGCCGCTATCTCTGGTTCCAGCGCCGGACGACCGGTTCGCCAAGGTCGTGCTCGTAGCCGAGCACGCATATGCTGGCGGTATCCAGTACGAAGAGAGCGCCGTCTTGCGGCGGCAGGCCGAGCCAGCGCGCCGCCAGCACCCGCAGGAAATGCGCGCTTGAAAATACCAGGACATTGCCGTTGACGGCGCGCAATTCGCTGACGATCCGGTCCGCCCTCGCGCCGGCATCCTGCGCCATCTCGCCGTCCGGACAACCGTCGCGAAAAAGCCGCCAGCCCGGCCGCTCGGCAAGGATCTGCTTCGTGGTCAGCCCTTCGTAGGCGCCATAATCCCACTCCGCCAGGTCTGGCTTTTTGAGCCCGGCCGCACCGAAGCCGGCCAGCGCGCAGGTCCTGAAGGCGCGCTGTGACGGGCTCGACCACACGGCCTGGAACGACAGGCCTTGCAGGCGCCCGGCTAACCGCCGGGCGGCCTCCTCGCCGGCAGGCGTCAACGGTATGTCGGTTCGCCCCGTGTGCTTTCCCGACGCACTCCATTCGGTCTCGCCGTGCCGAACCAGGGTGATTTCCGCAAACCCGCTCATGCGCATGCCTTTCGACTGCCGTTCGGCAGGACTGCCGGTGACGCAAACCATAGCGGCTTCCGCGGCGCCCCCAAAGAGCGTGTTTGAAAATCGCTCCGCATGCTGGCTTAACCCTTGCCGATACCAGCCTCTTGCCATGGCGGCTCATTTCATGGACAAGCCATGCCGTTAATGCGGAATCTAGACCGACCACGGTCATTTTCCGCGCTGAGACGCGGCTTCCGGCTCTTTTCGCCGACGCGCCGCAATCGGATAGGCGAAACAATGTCTGTGATGGAAGCCGGCGCTTGCGCACCGGAAAATCTTTGGCGTCAGGAAATCAGGGCGATGCTGGCGCTCGCCTGGCCGATGGTGCTGACCAATCTCGGCCAGACCGCGATGACCGCCACCGACGTCATGATGATGGGCCGGCTGGGGCCGGACACGCTGGCCAGCGGCGCGCTCGGCGCCAATCTCTATTTCATGCCGATGATCTTCGGGCTCGGCCTGATGCTGGCGACCTCGCCGATGATGGCGACCGAGCTTGGCCGCCGCCGCCATTCCGTGCGCGACCTGCGCCGCACCGTGCGGCAAGGCCTGTGGCTGGCGATCCTCATCTCAATTCCGATCTGGATCGTGCTTTGGTACGGCGAGGCAATTTTGCTCGCCATGGGCCAGGAACCGGCGCTGGCGCATCAGGCCGGCATCTACCTGCGTTGGCTGGAATGGGCGGTGCTGCCCTTCTACGGCTATATCGTGCTGCGTTCGTTCATTTCGGCGCTGGAGCGGCCGGGCTGGGCGCTGGTCATCGTCTTCGTTGCCGTCGCCTGCAATGTCCTCTTCAACTGGATGTTCATGTTCGGCAATCTCGGCGTGCCGGCGATGGGCATTGCTGGGTCCGGCCTCGCCACTACGCTGTCCAGTATGCTGATGTTCGCCGGCATGGCGGCGGTGCTGTTGCTCGAGCCGAAGTTTCGCCGCTACCGCATGTTCGGGCGCTTCTGGCGGGCCGACTGGCCGCGCTTCAAGGGGCTGTTGCGGCTCGGCCTGCCGATCGCCGGCATCCTTGCCTTCGAGGTGACGATCTTCAACGCGGCGGCTCTGCTCATGGGTCTGATCGATGCGGACTCACTTGCCGCGCACGCCATCGCCATCCAGATCGCCTCGATCTCCTTCATGGTGCCGCTCGGCCTCAATCAGGCGGCGACCGTACGCGTCGGGCTGGCACACGGTGCCGGCAATCGGGAAGGCGTTTCCCGCGCCGGCTGGACCGCCTTCGTCATCGGCGTGTCCTTCATGGCGCTGACGGGACTGGTGATGATCCTGTGGCCGCGGCTCTTGATCAGCGCCTTCATCGATCTCGGCAATCCGGCCAATACGAGAGTGATCGCCCTTGCCGTATCATTTCTGGCCTTTGCCGCGCTGTTCCAGATTTTCGACGGCGCGCAGGCCGTGGCCGCCGGCATGCTGCGCGGCCTGCACGACACCAAGGTGCCGATGATCTACGCCGCGATCGGCTATTGGGGCGTCGGCCTGCCGCTCGGCGTGCTGCTGGCGTTCGATTTCGGTTTCAACGGTGTCGGCATCTGGATCGGCCTGTCGTCGGGATTGGCCGCGGTGGCGGCGCTGCTCATGGTCCGCTGGCTGCGGCGCGACCGCATCGCGCCGCCGCTGGCGTTTGGTCATTGAAAGCAAGGCAGACGCCGGCTCGCCCGGTGCCGTCATCTCCTGACATTGCGACTAATTAAGCGGCGCGCCTTCAGCCCACGAATATTCACCAAGCACCAAAAGCACATCAGGGTTGCCTCAGCCGGCGTCTACCCATGGCGCGCGGTCCGCGCTCAGCCAACCCTATTTGATGGACCGGTGATGTTGACCATAAGATACCTACCTGCTAGTAGGTAGACATTCAATCAAACCAACGTGGAAAACAGGCATGCTTGCTCAAAACACTGACAACCTCGCTCAAGCTTCAAACACATGGCTCAAAAGCTATTACCTTGTGCGATTCGCCGTCTCCGCGGCATGGGTCGCACTGGCCTTTACCGTCGCCAAGACCATGCCGCCATTGGCTGCGATCATGCTGGTGGCGTATCCTGCCTGGGACGCCTTGGCGAACGTCATCGACGCCCGGCGCACAGGCGGGATGAGCCGCAATAAGTCGCAGCTGCTGAACTTTGTCATCAGCGTGCTTGCCACTCTGGCGGTCGCTATCGCGCTGACCAACAGCATGAACGCGGTGCTCGCGGTTTATGGCGTCTGGGCGGTTCTATCTGGGCTGTTTCAACTGATTACTGCCGTGCGGCGCTGGAAGACCAGTGGCGCGCAGTGGGCGATGATCTTGAGCGGCGCTCAATCGGCGCTGGCCGGAATCTTCTTTGTGAAGATGGCTGGCGGCGTTGAAGATATCGGCATCACGAATGTCGCGCCATACGCTGCGTTTGGCGCATTCTACTTCCTGGTGTCGGCGGTGTGGCTGACGGTCAGCGACATCCTTCGAAAGTCACCGCGGATCGCCAGCTAGGGCATTTTGCAGCAGCCAAGTGGTCACACTTGGCGTCGCACAAATGCGGCTAAAACAAACAGATAGAGCGGGATGCATGTTCAATCCAAATGCATACCGCTCTAGGGGCGCCCCTTGAAACTGTCCGATATGCTGTCGTTCTTTTATGCCGACGACTGGTGCGCTGTCTTCCTGGGACGGCGCATTTCTTTTCGAAACAGACTGGCAGTTGAACCGGACTCTCGGTCCGCCGGCTCGGCCAAAACTTGCAAGGATCGGCAGAATTTCCTACCTCAACCTATCAGAAGGTAGACAATGAACACTGCACTGGGTGACACTGCGGGCAAATTGGTTGGCGGAGCCGCCCAGCTCATCATGCGTGTCGGCTACAACGGCTTCAGCTATGCCGACCTGTCGGAGCGCTTTGGCATCCGCAAGGCCAGCATCCATCACCACTTCCCCTCGAAAGTCGATTTGGTCGTGGCAGTTGTCGAACAAGCGCGTGCCGGTATCCGAGCCCAGATTGCGGCGCTGGAGGAAGGCTCGCCGGTCGCAATAGATCAGCTGCGGTTTTATACAGGGTATTGGGAACGCTGTATCAAGGATCAATCCGCTCCCTTCTGCCTGGCTGCCGTGCTGGCGGCGGAATTGCCCGGTCTGCCCGAAGAGGTGGCAGTTTCCGTACGCGGCCATTTCGCCGACCTCGGCAAATGGCTGGAGCGGCTGCTGGAACTAGGCGCAAAGCAGGGGTCAGTGCGTCTAGAGGCATCCCCCGACGTCGAGGCGCAAGCTTTCATGGCGGCCGTATACGGAGCCATGCTCGCCGCCCGGGCGTTCGATGACCCGGAGCGGTTTAACGTGATCGTGGAGACTCTTTTTCGTCGCATTCGCGCCTGACGCTTTCGAACGAGGCGTTCGAGCACCAACCGCCGTCGATGCAGGTCGATGCAACATGCTCGCGGCTCACTGGGCAGCCGCCCGCCGTTCGAGCGAGCGTGCGTATTGCGTCAGCGGGAAGCACATGGCGAAGAAGATCAGCGCGACCAGCCCGTAGACCTTGAACGGCTCGAAGGTCGCGTTGTTGATCGCGTTAGAGGTTCTCACCAGTTCCTCGAAGCCGATGATCGAGGTCAGCGCCGTCGATTTGATCAGCTGCACCAGAAAGCCGACTGTCGGCGCGCGGGTGATCGAAAACGCTTGCGGCAGGATGATCAGCCTCAGTTCCTGGAGATAGTGAAGGCCGAGGCTGGCGCCGGCATCCCACTGGCCGCGCGGCAGCGCGTCGACGCCGCTGCGCCAGATCTCGGCCAGATAGGCGCTGGCGAAGAAGGTCAGGCCAAGTGCTGCCGCCGTCCATGGCTCGATGCGCAGGCCGAGCATCGGCAGGCCGAAGAACATCAGGAAGAGCTGCATCAACAGCGGCGTTCCCTGGAACAGCGCGATGTAGCCCGAGGCAATGCGCCGGCTCCATTTATTTTTGGCGATGCGGAAGAACAGCACGATCATGCCGACCACGCCGCCGCCGACGAAGGCTGCCAGCGACAGAAGCACGGTCCAGCGCGCCGCCAGCAGCAGGTTGCGCAAAATGTCCCAGAAGGTGAACTCGATCATGACACGCCGGCTCCCAGAACCCGACGTCCGCCCGCTACCAGCAGCCGGCGCAACCCCATCGACAGGATCAGGTAGACCATCGTCACCACCAGATAGGTCTCGAAGGCGCGGAAGGTGCGCGCCTGCAGCATGTCGGCCTCGTAAGTCAGTTCACGCACCGCGATCTGCGACACGACGGCCGATTCCAGCATCATGATGATGATCTGGCTGGTCAGCGCCGGATAGATGACCTTCAGCGCCTGCGGCAGCACGATCTTGACGAACACCTGGCGTGGCCTGAGCCCAAGCGCGAGTGCGGCTTCCGTCTGCCCGCGCGGCACCGCATCGAGCCCCGCGCCAACGATCTCGATCGTGTAGGCCGCCATGTTGAGCGTCATCGCCAGCATGGCGGCCAGGATCGGATCGAGCCTTATGCCGATGCTGGGCAGCCCGAAGAAGATGAAGAAGAGCTGCACCAGGAACGGTGTGTTGCGCATCACCTCGACATAGACGCCGATCACGCGCTTGAGCAGAACGGGGCCGTTTCGCCGCCCCGCCGCGCCAAGGATACTGAGGAACGTACCGGCCAGCGTGGTCACGACGATCAACAGGATCGTCGTGGCCGCGCCGCGCGCAATCGCGCCTGTCGCACCGGCAAGCCAGCCGAAATCGAGGCCGTAGCCCATGAGGATGGGTCCTGACCCTGAGGTCAGTCCTTCAGATTATCGGGATTGAGCGGCGTCTTCAGCCAGGCCTTCGAGCTTTCGTCCAGTCTGCCGTCGGCCAACATCTTGGCGACCGCGTCATTGACCGCCGTCTTCAACCGGTCCTCGTTCTTGTTGAGGCCGATATGCGAAGGCGAGGTCAGCAGCTGGAACTTCTGCTCCGGCTTCAGCGCCTCCTGGCGAGCAAGCACCTGGGCGCCGACATCGTTGCCGACCACCATCAACTGCGTCTGGCCCGAGATGAAGGCCTGGATGACGGAATTGTAGTTGTCGAAGCGGCGGATGTCGGCCGAAGCCGGCGCGGCCTCGGTCAGCGAAGTATCCTCCAGCGTGCCGCGGTTGACGGCGATCGACTTGTCGGCAAGGTCTTCCTTGCCTTTGACCGCGAGTGCGGCCGGGCCGATGACGGCGATGTAGTAGGGCGCGTAGGCGACGGCGAAATCGATCACCTGCTCGCGCTCCTTGGAGTAGCCGACGCTCATCAGTATGTCGACGCGCTTGTCGGTGAGGTACGGGATGCGGTTCTGGCCGGTGACACTGACCAGGTTGAGCTTCACCTTCAGGGAATCGGCGATGGCCTGCGCCACGTCGACGTCATAGCCCTTGATGCTCATGTCGGCGCTGGCCGAGGAGAAGGGCGGAAAGTCCGAGAAGATGCCGACATTGATGGCGCCAGCCTTGGTGATGTCGTCGATTGCGTCGGCACTGGCCTGGCTGGTGAAACCAAGGCCGGTAAGCATCAGTGCGGCGGCAATGGATGATTTGAGCTTCAAGTGAAGTGTCATTGTCGTTCCCCTGCTGGAAGCGTGTTTGTTTGAGGTTGGCCGCCGGCTCCAGCGCGGCGGCCACCTTCGATCTGTCAGTGGGTCAGGCTCCCTTGCCTGTGATAGTCGGGCTGAACACCATCAGGCTGAGGATTTCGAACAGCACCTGCGCCCCGGCATGGGCGGTGTTGGTGGTCGCGTCATATTGCGGCGCCACCTCGACGACGTCGCCGCCGACGATGTTGAGGCCCTTGAGGCCGCGCAGCAGTTCGAGCACTTCGCGCGTCGTCAGGCCGCCGACTTCCGGCGTGCCCGTGCCCGGCGCAAAGGCCGGATCGACGCTGTCGATGTCGAAGGAGACATAGGTCGGACCGTCGCCGACAATCTTTCGCGCCTTCTCGATGATGGCGGGGATACCGAGACCGGTCACCTCCTCGGCATGCACCACTGTCATGCCGGATTCATAGGTGAACTCCCATAGGTATTCGGCCGAGCCGCGGATGCCGATCTGGATGGTGCGGGTCGGGTCGAGCACACCGTCCAGCACCGCGTTACGGAACGGCCCGCCATGGTGGAACTTGGTCATGTCGAACAACCCGCTGGTGTCGCAATGGGCGTCGATATGGATCATGCCGACCGGCGCCTTCTTTCCGACGGCCCTCAGGATCGGATGGCTGATTGAATGATCGCCGCCAACAGACAAGGGCAGCACGCCAGCATCGACGATCTGGTTGGTGCGGCGTTCGATGTCGTCATGGCTGGTTTCCAGCCGGTAGCGGCTCTGGAACGGCGTGTCGCCGATGTCGGCAACCCTGAGCTCATGCGTCGGCGCGCATTCCAGCACATGGTTGTAGGGGCCGATCCGCTCGATGGCGCGCAACGCCCTCGGCCCGAAACGCGAGCCCGGCCGGTTGGTGACGCCGAGATCCATCGGTACGCCGATCATCGCCACTTGCAGGTCGCCGAAATCCGGATTGTCGGCGGCAATCTGCCGGTACGGCGCGGCGAGGAAGGTCGGAATGCCTGAATACGGCGCCAGCCTTGTGCCGCTCTTGGAGAAGATCTTGTCGGCGACCTTGCGGAATTTCGGGTCGAACATCTCGCCGCCATGGCTTTCGCCATATTTGCGACGCAACGCTTCGAGCTTGCCGCTGTTAAAACCCATGTCCGCTCCTCGTCTATGGTTTATCCGATGAGACCGCTGACGCTTGGCGATGACCGTCATCCGGCCGGGTCGCTGTCCCGCTGGCCGCCTGCAGATTTCACGTCTTGATGCTGTTCCAGGTAAAGTGTCCGGCAGCCGCATTGAAAAATCAATTGATATTGTTAGGGTGTCGATTGTGAGAAAATCTCACAATGTTTCCGGGTTCCCATGGTCAAGCGTCTGCCTCCGCTGAATCCGTTGCGCGCCTTTGAGGCGACGGCCCGCCACGCCTCGCTGACCAAGGCCGCCGCCGAGCTCAACGTCACCCATGGCGCGATCAGCCACCAGATCAAGGCGCTCGAACAGTCGCTCGGCGTCAAGCTGTTCGAACGCACCGGCCAGCGGGTGAAGCTGACACCGCACGGTGCTGAACTTTTGCCGGCGGTGTCGACCGCTTTCGACGGCATCGCCGCCGCCACCCAGCGCATGACCAGGCCGGCCAGCGCCGGCACGCTTTCGGTGTCCTGCGTGCCGGCCTTGCTGTTGCTCTGGATGACGCCGCGGCTGGGTAGCTTCATGGCGCAATATCCCGATATCAGGCTGACGCTGATCCCCTCCAACGACGCCAGGGACGTTCGCGCGCCTGAGATCGACGTCTGCGTGCATTATGGCGATGGCAGCTGGACCGACTGCTGGATGCGCAAATGGTCGGGCCTCGAACTGTTCCCCGTGGTCAGCCCGACGCTGATCAACAACCGGCCGATCCGCACCGTGCGCGATCTTGCCGACCACGTCTTCCTGCATGGCGACGACGGCCGCGAGTGGCACACCTGGCTGGCGGCGGCCGACGGGCTGGATCTGGAGCGTGGCCGCCGCCACCATCTCGGCGACGCCCGTACGGCGACAGAAGCCGCGGTCCATGGCCATGGCGTGGCGCTTGGCGATTCCGTCACCGCAAGCACGCTGCTTGCCAGGGGCATGCTCGTCGCGCCGTTCAGCCTGTCGGTGCCGGCGATCGATGATTTCTACGTCGTCTGCCGCAACGAGATGCGATCGACGCCGATCGTGCAACTGTTCATCGACTGGCTGTTCGCCGAAAAGGAACAAGCCGACAGCCGCGCCGACGCGCCGGTGGCGGGCCGTATCGGCATCCGCCGCAAGCGGCCGGCGCTGAGAGTGATCGGCGCCAAGCCAGTCTCCTGAGGCGGCTTCAGATGAAAATGCGGCCGGCCGCAGGATTTTCTTTTTGTCGGGCCAGCCCGCAAAGCGGGCAGCGCTTTCGAAAATTCAATGCTAATAGGCATTTGGAGCAATCTAGGAAAAGTGCGCGGCGGCTTCCCGTGAAAAGCGCTAAACAAAAAAGCTAATGCATGTCGCCCAAAAGTGTGCAGCGGTTTTGGGACAACGACATGCATAAAACAAAGACCTAAAGCGCGTCGCATGTATCCGATTTACATGCGACGCGCTTTAGAGCGAGCAGCGAAGGCGGCATCGAGACATGGCAAAGACCGATATAGCGCGGCGCGTCTACAACCACACCTGGAAGCTCGACCCGATCGTCCGCAGCCTGCTCGACACCGATTTCTACAAGCTTTTGATGCTGCAGATGATCTGGGGCATGTATCCCAAGGTCGACGCCACCTTTTCGCTGATCAACCGCACCACCTCGGTTCGCCTTGCCGACGAGATCGACGAGGAGGAACTGCGCGACCAGCTCGACCATGCCCGCACCTTGCGCTTTTCCAAGAAGGAGATGATCTGGCTCGGCGGCAACAATTTCTACGGCCGCAAGCAGATCTTCGAACCGGAATTCCTCGCCTGGCTGGAGAATTTCCGCCTGCCCGACTATGAGCTCTCCAGGCGCGACGGCCAGTACGAGCTCTCCTTCAGCGGCCCGTGGATGTACACGACGCTGTGGGAGATCCCGGCGCTCGCCATCATCAATGAGTTGCGTTCACGTGCCGCTATGCGGGCCTTTGGGCCCTTCGCGCTCGACGTGCTCTACGCCCGCGCCAAGGCCAAGATGTGGGCCAAGACCGAGCGGCTTAAGGCCTTGCCCGGCATCCGCATTTCCGACTTCGGCACCCGCCGCCGCCATTCCTTCCTGTGGCAGCGCTGGTGCGTCGAGGCGCTGAAGGAGGGCATCGGCGAGGCCTTCACCGGCACCTCCAACGTGCTGCTTGCCATGGACAACGACCTCGAAGCGCTGGGCACCAACGCGCATGAATTGCCGATGGTGTTCGCAGCGCTCGCCAAGTCGGAAAAGGAATTGAAACAGTCGCCCTACAAGGTGCTGCAGGACTGGCAGCGCTATTATGGCGGCAATCTGCTGATCGTGCTGCCCGACGCTTTCGGCACCGCCTCGTTCCTGCGCGACGCGCCGGACTGGGTCGCCGACTGGACCGGCTTTCGCCCCGACAGCGCGCCGCCGATCGAGGGCGGCGAGAAGATCATTTCCTGGTGGCGCGAGAAGGGCAAGGACCCCAAGCAGAAGCTGCTCATTTTCTCCGACGGGCTCGAGGTCGAGACCATCGAGGAAACCTATCGCCACTTCCGCGGCAAGGTGCGCATGTCCTTCGGCTGGGGCACCAATCTGACCAATGATTTCGAGGGCTGCGCGCCGATCGAAACCAACAGCCTCGACGCGATCTCGCTGGTCTGCAAGGTCACCGAAGCCAATGGCCGGCCAGCGGTCAAGCTGTCGGACAACCCTGCCAAGGCGACGGGTGATCTGAAGGAGATCGAGCGCTATCTCAGGATATTCGGCGCCAAGGACAGGGTGGAGCAGTTGGTCAAGGTGTGAGGGGTCGGGGCTGACAAGACGGCATTCCTGGTAAGCATGAGTTCCTTCGCGCCCCCCTCTGTCCTGCCGGACATCTCCCCCTCAAGGGGGGAGATCGGCAGCTTCAGCTCCCGCACTTTATTTTACAATGCTGGAAACTGGCGAAAGCAGAGGCGAAATCCAATCTCCCCCCTCGAGGGGGAGATGTCCGGCAGGACAGAGGGGGGCGCCGTAGAGCGCCGTCTTCGCCGGCTAGCCCTTGTCACTCCTGCCCTCGTAATTCTTCCCACCCCCGCTTTCGCCCACGCCTCTGATCGCGGTCACGTGCTTCTGCTCCCGACCGGCTACTACGTCGCGGGCGGCGCGTTCGCCGTGGCCGTCAGCTTCCTCGTTCTGGCCTTGCTGCCGCCCGACGCGCTCGACCGCTTCTGGCGCCGGCGCCTGCCGCTTTTCACCTTCGGCGACGCCCCCCGCCAGATCATCAGCCTGCTATCCTTTGCCGGCTTTGCAATTCTTGTTGCGGCTGGACTGTTCGGCAGCCGCGATCCGCTTTCCAACCCGTTGCCGCTGGTCATATGGACTCTGCTCTGGGTCGGCTTGGCGCTCCTGCAAGGCCTGCTCGGCGATCTCTGGTCCTGGCTGAATCCCTGGTACGGGCCTTGGCGCCTCGCAATCCGCCTGATCGGCAGGCGCGGCGACGAAACGCTGCAATCGCGCCTGCCCGCGTGGCTCGGCTGCTGGCCGGCTGTCATATTGTTCTTCGCCTTTGCCTGGTTCGAACTGATCGATCCAGCGCCCGACGATCCGACGCGTCTGGCCTGGGCCGCCGGTCTCTATTGGCTGCTGAGCTTTGCCGGCATGCTGGTCTTCGGTTACCCCGACTGGAGCCGGCGTGGCGAATTCCTGACGATCTTCTTCGCCATGGTGGGGCGCTTCGCTCTCCTTGAGCGCAAAGAAGACGAACGCAGTAACAAAGGCCGGCTCAGCCTCTGCTGGCCGGGCGCCAAGCTGCTCGATGCTACGCCGTTGCCGTCGAGCGGCATCGCCTTCCTGCTGCTTGCCTTGTCTTCGGTGTCCTTCGACGGCCTGTCGAGAACCTTCTTCTGGCTGGGCTGGTTCGGCGTTAATCCGCTGGAGTTTCCGGGCCGCACGGCGGTGATCGGCATTGGCAGTCTTGGGCTCGATCTGACATTCGTCCTGCTTGCGGCAGCGTTCATGGCTGCAATTGGCCTCGGCCAGCGTCTTGCCGGCAGCCCGCATTCGCTCGGTCATGCTGCCGGGCTGCTGGTCTGGTCGATCGTGCCGATCGCGCTCGCCTATCATTTTGCGCACTATCTGACGGTGCTGCTCGTCGACGGCCAGTATGCGGTTGCTGCTCTTTCCGACCCGTTTGCGCTTGGCTGGAACCTGTTCGGCACCGCCGGCATGGAGATCGAAGCCGGCGTGATCGCCGGCGCCGGCTCGGCCTGGTGGTTGTGGAATCTCCAGGCCGGCGTCATCATCGCCGGTCACATGCTCGCCGTGCTTGTCGCGCATGGCCTCGCCTGGCGATTGCACCCAGTTCCCGCCCGGACCGCGCTCAGCCAATTGCCGCTCACTGTGCTGATGATCGCCTATACGGTTTTCGGCCTGTGGCTGCTTGCCACGCCGACGGTTGGATGAGACAAGGACGCCCTCGATGCCCCGGGGGAAAGCTCGCTTGCCACGCCAGGGCTTTGGTGATTTAGTTTGTACACATGCAATTTTTGCATCCTCTGACCGAGGGTGCTCAAACCGCCTTATCGTTGGTCAAGACTGAAAAACAGGGGAACGAACATGGCTGACAAGAACGGATTCTTCGACCTCTCCAAGACCAATCTTACCCGCCGCACGGCGCTGAAAGGTCTAGCCGCTGGCGCTGGCCTTGCCGTGGCGCCCGGCTTCGTCCGTTACAGCCAGGCGCAGAGCTCGGCACCGATCAAGATCGGCTTCCAGTCGCACCGCACCGGCATCGGCGCTGCCTATGGCCGCTGGTATGAGAAGACCACGGCGGCAGCGATCAAGGCGATCAACGACGCCGGCGGCATCAACGGCCGGCCGGTCGAGGTGATCATCGAGGATGACGGCACCGATCCCGGCCGTGGCGCCGAAGTGGTCGGCAAATTCGCCACCCAGCACAAGACCGACATCGTCTTCGGCACGCTGTTCTCGCATGTCGTCATCGGCTCGGCGCCGGCCGCCGGCGAAGCCAAGATGCCCTACTTTGTCGTCAGCGAGGGCCACCACGTCGCCTCGACCAAGCTCAACCGCTACGTCTTCCAGCCCGGGATCACCGACGTGAAGAGCCAGATCCAGTCGATGGCGCCGTGGATCGCGGCCAATGCCGGCAAGAAGGTGACGCAGATCTTCCCCGACTTCGCCTTCGGCTACGATCATCGCGACTATCTGCCGCCGGCGCTGAAGGCGCAGGGCGCCGAGGTCATTGCCCAGATCGCCATCCCGCCGACGGAATCCTCTTTCACCAAGTATTTTCCGCAGATCCCGGCCGAGACCGAGGTGATCTACCACGTCATGGTCGGCCCGGCGGTGCTCACCTTCGTCAAGGAACTCGGCGAGTTCTACGGCTCCAACCGGCCGCAGCTGTTCGGCTTCATCGATTCGCTCGAGGCCACCGACATCAACAGCCCCGGCCTCGAATTCCTCGACGGCAGCCATTTCTGGGAAGGCTCGCCGCGCTATGCCCAACCTGACGATTCCGCCGCGCAGAAGGCCTACCGCGCCGCCGTCGGCATCGATGACAATGGCGCCGCCGTCGGCGATCCCAAGGACGTCTCCACCGCCGCGCATATGTTCGGCTGCTGGGAAACGCTCTACGTCGTCAAGAAGGCCATGGAAGACGCCGGCTACAAGGGGCCGGAAGACCGCGCTAAGCTGGTCGAGGCGACCGAGGCCTTGACCGAATTCGCCGAGGGACCCGAGCATCCGCAGGGGCCCAAGACCTTCAACGGCAAGATCCACCAGTGCTTCGGTATCCAGAACATCTCCAAGGTCGAAGGCGGCCGGCTGAATGTCGTCCACAAGACCAAGATCGAGGACGGCCTCTACGAGCCGGAAGGGGATTACACGACGCAGCCGCTCTAGACACGGCTTTGTCTGTAAGCGTGGGAGCCAAGTCACCCCCCTCTGTCCTGCCGGACATCTCCCCCTCAAGGGGGGAGATTGGCCGTCATCGCTGCTTTCGCCAATCGCCAAGGTTGGTAGGCGGTCGCAGTCGCAGGAACTGCCAATCTCCCCCCTTGAGGGGGAGATGGCCGGCAGGCCAGAGGGGGGTGCACTTGGCGCCGGCCTGCGCGTAACCGATGCACTTCGGACCCCACCTTCTCCTCGCTGCCCTCGAGGGCCTCGTCACCTCGGCCGTACTGGCGTTGACGGCGCTTGGCCTGTCGCTGGTGTTCGGCGTCATGCGCGTCGTCAATGTCGCCCATGGCGAGTTCTTCATGCTGGGCGCGGTGCTGGCCTGGGCGATCTCGACGGCGATATCGGGCCATCCGGCGCTCGGCTTCCTGGCCGCTCTCGTGCTGGCGCCGCTGATCGTCGGTGCCATCGCGCTCGTCGCCGAGCGGCTGGTGCTGCGCCGGCTGAACTACAATCCCGAAGCCACCATCGTCGCCACCATCGGCATGCTCTACATCATCCAGCAACTGGCGCTGACCTTCTACGGACCCGAGGCGCGGCCGGTCGAGCCGCCCTTCAGCTATCGCATCCTGCTGCCCTGGTTCGGCTATTCCGGCTACAAGCTGTCGATCATCGCCGCTTCCGCGCTGCTGCTCGTGGCGACGTGGCTGGTGCTGACCCACACCAAGATCGGGCTCGTCATGCGCGCCACGCAATATGACAGCGAGACGGCGCAGGCCTTCGGCATTCCGGTCGACCGGGTCTATGCCGGCGTCTTCGCGCTCGGCGCCATGCTGGCGGCGGTGGCCGCGGTGCTGATCGTGCCGATCAGCCAGGCGCATTACCTGATGGGGCAGGACCCGCTGCTGCTCTCCTTCATCGTCGTCATCATCGGCGGTCTCGGCTCGCTGCGCGGCACCCTTGTCGCCGCCGTGCTCATCGGCCTGTCGGACGGCATCATCTCGGTGTTCTTCTCGCCGACATTGGCCAAGATCATCGCCACGCTGCTGGTCGCCATGGTGCTGGTGTTCCGGCCGCAAGGCCTGTTCGGAACGGCATCGCGATGAAGGATGCTTCGCCGGCAAAACCCTATGCGCTGCATCTTGGCGTCATCGCTTTGCTCTTCGCCCTGAGCTTCGTCTTGCCGGACTATCACCATGGCCTGCTCGCCCGCATCATGGTGCTGGCGGTCTTCGCCATGGGCTACAACATGCTGTTCGGCTATGTCGGTCTGCTCAGCCTCGGCCACGCCATGTTCTTTGCCGCCGGACTCTATGGTGCGGGTCTCGCCGTCATCCATCTCGGCTGGAGCGTGCCGGCCGCCTTCGCCGTCGGCATCCTCTGCGGCGCGGTCCTCTCCTTGGTGATCGGCGTGCTCGCGCTGCGCACCTCCGGCGTCGCCTTCATGATCGTCACCATGATGTTCGCGCAGGTCTTTTACCTCGTCATGCTCTATCTCGCCTCATGGACCGGCGGCGACCAGGGCATGGTGGTGCCGCAGCCGGCGCGGGTGCTCAGCTTCGGCGCGACATCGTTGGAACTGACCAATCCGACCGTGCGCTACATGAGCGCGCTGGCACTGTTTTCGATCGTCCTGCTGGTCACGCTCGCCATCGTCCGCTCCAGGTATGGCCGCGTTCTGGTCGCCATCCGCGAGAACGAGGAGCGGACCAAAATGCTGGGCTACGACACCTTCTCCAACAAGCTCGCCGCCGTCGTCGTCTCCGGCACAATCTGTGCGGCGTCCGGTGCTGCCTATGCGCTGCTGTTCGGCTATGTCGGCTCGAGCTTCGCTTCGGTGCAATATTCCATCCTGCCGCTGCTCTGGGTGCTGCTCGGGGGCGCTGCCACGACGCTCGGTCCGCTGGTCGGCACGTTGTTCATGTACTATGTCGTCGACATCACCAGCGGCTACACCTCGGCATATCTCTTGATCGTCGGCATCGCGCTCATTCTTTTGGTGCTGTTTTTCCCGAAAGGCATTCTCGGCACCATCCGTCACCGCTGGCTCGGGTGGCTGCCATGATGCCGCTGCTGACCACCAAGGGACTTTCGCGCAATTTCGGCGGCCTGCGCGCTGTCGACAATGTCGACTTCGCGCTGATGCCGGGCGAGATCCGCGCCGTCATCGGTCCCAATGGCGCCGGCAAGACCACCTTCGTCAGCCTGGTCAGCGGCCGCATCCAACCATCCTCCGGGATGGTCGTCTTCGACGGCGCAGACATCACCGGCCTGCCGGCCTATGCCAGGGTGCGGCTTGGCGTCGCCTACACTTTCCAGATCACCAGCGTCTTTGCCAATCTCAGCGTCTACGACAATGTTGCGCTGCCGGTGCAACGCACGCTGACCGACGGCCGCTCGAAAGGCGCGGTACGCACCGGCGTCATGGCGGCGCTCGAACGCACCGGCCTTGCCGACCGCACGCATATGCTGGCCGGGCAATTGTCCTACGGTCACCAGCGCCTGCTCGAAGTGGCGATGGGGCTGGCGCTGAAGCCGCGCCTGCTGATCCTCGACGAACCGACGCAAGGCCTGGCCGACAGCGAGATCGACAATTTCATCGAACTGGTGCGCGAGATCGCCAAGAGCGCCACCGTGCTTCTGATCGAACACAACATGCCTGTCGTTATGCATCTCGCCGATCGCATCACCGTCTTCAACGCCGGCAGGATCCTGGCCGAAGGCACGCCCGAGCAGATCCGCGCCAACACCGAGGTCCAGGACGCCTATTTGGGGACGACCCATGGCTGAGGCGCTGACGATCTCCGGGCTCGACTGCTTCTATGGCGAGGTCCAGGTGCTCTACGGCCTCGACCTCGCGCTGAACAAGGGCGAGGTGCTTTGCCTGTTCGGCCGTAACGGAGCCGGCAAGACGACGACGCTGAAGGCGATCATGGGTCTTGTCCCGGCAAGTGCGGGTTCTATCAATCTCGACGGCAAGGAACTGACCGGTTTGCCGGCGCATGAGGTGCCCAAAGCCGGCGTCGCCTATGTGCCGCAGGGCAGGCGGCTGTTCGCCGAGATGACGGTGGCGGAAAACATCGAGATCGGCCTGATGACGCGCAACAAGGGCAAGGCGACGCGCGAAAACGTGCTCGATCTTTTCCCGCTGCTTCGCCAGCGGCTTAGGCAGCGCTCCGGCACGCTGTCCGGCGGCGAGCAGCAGATGCTGGCCATGGCCCGGGCACTGTGCCTCGAACCGCAAGTGTTGCTGCTTGACGAGCCGACCGAAGGGCTGATGCCGTCGATGATCGCCAAGATCCGCGAAACGGTGGCGAAGCTGCGCGATCTTGGTGTTTCGACCATCCTCGTCGAGCAGCGGGTCGATGCCGTGCTGTCGGTCGCCGACCGCGTCTCATTCATCGAAAACGGCCGCAATCGCGAGACCGTCGACGTCGAGCAGCTGCGCGCCGATCCGTCGGCCGTCCGCCGCTATGTCGGCGTCGGGTGATCACCTGAAGAACAGAAAGCCGGCGATCAAGAAGGTCGGGATCAGCACCGCGCCCGACCACGCCATGTAGCCGAAGAAGCCGGGCATCTTCACGCCGCGATGCCGGGCGATGGCGTAGACCATGAAGTTCGGCGCATTGCCGATATAAGTGTTGGCGCCCATGAACACGGCACCGGCCGAGATCGCCGCCAGCGTCGAGGCGAAGCTGGTCATCAGATGCTGCGGGTCACCGCCGGCGAGTTCGAAGAACACCAGGTAGGTCGGCGCATTGTCTAGGAAGGACGACAGCGCCCCGGTCAGCCAGAAATAGGCGAGGTCGTTGGGCTGGCCCGAGGGCGAGGTGACCAGCGAGACCAGCGGCGCCAGAGCGCCGTCATGACCGGCCTTCAGGATGGCGACCACCGGCACGATGCAGATGAAGATGCCGGCAAACAGTTTTGCCACCTCTGATATCGGTCCCCAGTTGAAGCCGTTGGCTTCGCGATGGCTCTTGTACGAGACGCGAAGCGACAGCAGGGCGAGCGCCAGGATGATGGCGTCGCGCACGAGATTCTGCAGTTCGACACTGACGCCGAGGATGGAGAAGCTCACGCCCGGTTTCCACAGGGCGGACAGCAGGATCGCGCCGATGACGCCGGCCAGCAGCGGAAGGTTGGCCAGGCCGCGGATGCGCACCTTCGTATCGGGTGTCGGATCCTTGATCTTCGGCGCGCCGTCCTCGCGGCGATGCAGCACGATGTCGATCGCCAGGAACACGGCCAGCACGGTGCAGCCGACGAACAATGTCTCGCGCCAGAGATTAGCCGTGGTCCAGAAGAAATCGACGCCACGCAGGAAGCCGACGAACAGCGGCGGGTCGCCGAGCGGCGTCAGCGAGCCGCCGATGTTCGAGACCAGGAAGATGAAGAAGATGGCGACATGGGCATTGAACGGCCGGTTGTCGTTGGCGCGCAGGATCGGCCGGATCAGGATCATCGAGGCGCCGGTCGTGCCGATGACGGAGGCGAGGACCGCGCCGATCAGCAGCAGTCCGGCATTGACCAGCGGCGTGCCGTGAATGTTGCCGGCCACGAGGATGCCGCCCGAAATGGTGAACAGCGCAAACAGCAGGATGATGAACGACATGTATTCGGTGAGCAGCGCGTGCAGCACTGCTTCCATGGCTGAAGGCATGCCGAAGGCGATTGCCAGTGGCACAATCACCAGTGCGGCCCAGAAGGCGGTGATCATGCCGTAGTGATGCTCCCAGGCGTGATGGAAGAGCAGAGGTCCGGTGGCGATCGACAGCAGCAGGCCGGCGAAGGGCAATGCCCACCACAGCGACATTGTTTGGCCCGGCAGCGCGTGGTTTTCGGCAGCGACAGCCAATTCCGGAAACACGGCTGAGGCCAGGATGCCTGCCGCCAAAATCGGTATAAACTGCGAGAAGCCCCCTCGACGCCCCACGATCCGGTCAATCCGACAAATGGTCTTCGAGCGTAACGCCTGCCTCGCGCATCCGCTTCAGCATCGCCTCGACGGAGCCGTTGAGATCGATGCCGCGGCAGGCGTCGAGCCGCACCGTCGTCTTGAAACCCTGCTTGACCGCATCGAGCGCCGAAAAGGCGACGCAGAAATCGGTGGCAAGACCAACCAGGGTCAGCGTGTCGATGCCACGCTCCTTGAGATGGCCGGCCAGGCCGGTCGGCGTCGTATGGTCGTTCTCGTAGAAGGCCGAATAGCTGTCGATCGCAGTGCGGAACCCCTTGCGGATCACCAGTTCGGCCTTGGTCCAGGCGAGCCCCGAATGAAAGTCCGAGCCGAGGCTGCCCTGGATGCAATGGTCCGGCCACAGCGTCTGCTGGCCGTAAGGCATCTCGATCGTCTCGAAGGGCTGCTTCCCCGGATGACTGGAAGCAAAGCTGGAATGGCCGGCGGGATGCCAGTCCTGCGTCAGCACGACATGCTCGGTCCGCCGGATCAGGTCGTTGACGAGCGGCACGATCTCGTCGCCGCCGGCCACCGCCAGCGCCCCGCCGGGGCAGAAGTCGTTCTGCAGGTCGATGACAACAAGCGCTTCGTCGGCCATGGGGCCTCCTTCTCGTCAGTCTCGGGCGCGGGCTCCGGTGGTGTTCCGGCGGAAGAAAGGTCGCTGGCGCGACCGGATGCAGAAACTTGACCAGATGGCCGCCTGCGTCAACCTCGACTGCGTAACAAATGCGTTCCGGGGTACAGATGCGATGGCGTCGCAAAACTCTGGCTTTGACAATTCCTGCCGGCTTGATATCATTTGCATACGAATGAATTTTTCCGAGTTTGGAGGCTTGGAAATCCATCGGCAAGGCCCTGCGAAGGCCGCTTTTGTTGGAAGGCAAAGCGTGATCCGTTACGCCAAACCCACCACCGTCGACGAAGCGCTCGCTTTGCTTGGCGAGGCCTCGTGGCGCATCCTTGCCGGCGGCACCGATTTCTACCCGGCGCAAGGCAGCAGGCCTTTTCGAGAAAACGTCCTCGACATCAATGGCCTGGCCGCGTTGCGCGGTATTGCCGAAACAGACGCGCATTGGGTCATCGGCGCACGCACGACCTGGACCGATCTGGTCCGCCATCCGCTGCCTGCGGCTTTCGATGCGCTGAAGCAGGCGGCCCGCGAAGTCGGCTCCGTGCAGATCCAGAATGTCGCTTCCATCGCCGGCAATCTCTGCAATGCCTCTCCGGCCGCCGACGGCGCGCCGGCGCTGCTCGTGCTCGACGCCGAGGTCGAACTGCGTTCGGCGGTGACGGTCCGCACTTTGCCGCTGCAAGAATTCATCCTCGGAAACCGCCGCACGGATTTGCGGCTAGGCGAAATGGTCACGGCCATTCGCATTCCGAAACCCGCTGCTGCCGGTACTTCTTGCTTCGTGAAGCTCGGCGCGCGGCGCTATCTCGTCATCTCCATTGCCATGGTGGCAGCGCGCCTCGTCGTCGAGGACGGCATCATAGGTGATGCCGCCGTCGCCGTCGGCTCCTGCTCGGCTGTCGCCCAGCGCCTCGCGGGCGTCGAATCCGTCTTGCGTGGCCGGCCTGTCAACGATGCGCTGGCCGCTGCGATCCAGTCCGCACCGATGGACGAACTGTCGCCGATCGGCGATGTGCGCGGCAGCGCCGAATACCGGCTCGACGCGGCACGTGAGATCGTTGCCCGTGCCGTGCTTGGCGCCGTGGCACCGGGCAACAAGGTGGCGGCGGCATGAAAGCTCAGCCCGACATGAACCAAGCTCGGCTTGGCATAGCTCAGCCTGCCGTGAGCATCGAACGCGCCGACATCGCGTTCAAGGTCAACGGCGCGGCCGTCAGCGTCAGCGTGCCGCCGCTGCGCCGCCTCTCCTCGGTGCTGCGTGACGAATTGCATCTGACCGGCACCAAGGTCGGCTGTGACGCCGGCGATTGCGGCGCCTGCACCGTGCTGGTCGACGGCGAACCCGTCTGCGCCTGCCTGATGCCGGCGGCCTCAGTGGCCGGCGCGGCGGTGACGACCGTGGAAGGCCTTGCCAATGGCAGGCTGTCGGCGCTGCAGGCGTCGTTCCTCGACCATGGCGCAGCGCAATGCGGCGCCTGCACGCCCGGCCTGCTGATCGCGGCAACCGCGCTGCTGGAGAAGAAACCCTGCCCGACCGAAGCCGAAACCCAGGATGCGCTGGGCGGCATCCTCTGCCGCTGCACCGGCTACCGCAAGATCATTGCCGCGGTGATGGACGCCTCGCGTCATGCCGAAGGTCTCGACCACCGCATGCCGCAATCGGGCTCGGCCGTGGGCTCTTCGCCGATCCGCCTCGACGGCCTGCCCAAGGTTACCGGCGGTGAAAAATTCGGTGGCGACTCTTTTCCGGCCGATGCGCTAGCCGTGCTGGTGGTCCGCTCGCCGCATTATCACGCGCGTTTTACATTCGGCGATCTCGACGCCTGGACGAAGAAACACCCCGGTATTACCGGCATCTTCACCGCCGCCGACATTCCCGGAAAAAACTGTTTCGGCGTCATCGGCCCCTTTGTCGACCAGCCGGCCTTGGCCGAGAGCTTTGTGCGGTTTCGCGGCGAAGCGGTAGCGCTGATTGCCGGCGACCGCGAGGCCATCCTCGATCTCGACCTTACGGATTTCCCCATTGCATGGACCGAGCTGCCGCATTTTCTGCAGCCTGGCGAAGCGCAGGCCGAGGGCGCGGCATTGATCCACGAGAACCGGCCGGCAAACCTGCTTACCTCCGGATTTGTCGAGCGCGGCGACCCCGAAACCGCCCTTGCCGGCGCCGCTTTCACCGTTTCGGGCGGCATCGACACGTCCTATGTCGAGCACGCCTATATCGAGCCGGAAGCCGGCTATGCCTATATGGATGGCGACACGCTTGTCGTCGTAGCCTGCACGCAGGCGCCCTATATGGACCGCGACGAAACGGCCAAGGTGCTCGGCCTCGCCGTCGACAAGGTGCGCATCATGCCGACCGCCACCGGCGGCGGTTTTGGCTCCAAGCTCGATGTCTCGTTGCAGCCGCTGATCGGCCTCGTCGCCATGAAAACCGGACGGCCGGCCGCACTCGCCTACACCCGCAATGAATCAATGATATCGACCACCAAGCGCCATCCGGCCGAGATGAGCGCGACCATCGGCGCCGATGCCAGTGGGCTTGTCAATGGCATGGTCTTCACAGGCGATTTCAACACCGGCGCCTATGCGAGCTGGGGGCCGACGGTGGCCAACCGCGTGCCGGTGCATGCCTCCGGCCCCTATCTCACGCCGAACTATCGCGCCGAAGGCCGCGCCATCCACACCAACGGTCCGATCTCGGGCGCCTTCCGTGGTTTCGGCGTACCGCAGGCGACGATCATGCAGGAAACCCTCTATGATGAGCTGGCCGAAAAGCTGAGCATTGATCGGCTCGATTTTCGCCTGAAAAACTGCCTTCGTAACGGCTCCGAAACTGTTACCGGCCAGAAACTGGACGGGGTCGGCATTGCCGAGTGCCTTGAGGCGCTGCGGCCGCATTGGTCACGTGCGCTCGCCGATGCGGAGGCGTTTAATGCCACGAACGGAGCAAAAAAGCGCGGCGTCGGTGTCGCCTCCTGCTGGTATGGCTGTGGCAACACCTCACTGCCCAATCCATCGACCATAAAGGTTGGCATTTCGGCTGAAGGCGATGTCGTCCTACATCAGGGCGCGGTCGATATCGGGCAAGGCTCGAACACCGTGATTAGCCAGATATGTGCCGACGCGCTTGGCCTGCCGTTGGAAAAGTTCCGGCTGAAAAGCGCCGACACCGCGATCACCCCGGACGCCGGCAAGACCTCGGCCTCACGCCAGACCTTCGTCACCGGCAAGGCCGCCGAAAAGGCCGGCCGCGCCTTGCGCGACGCGATCCTGCGCTTCGCCAATGTATCGGAGAAGGCGGCGATCGCCCTCGATGGGACAAGCCTGATCATCCGTGAGGGCGAAGCGATACGGCATATCGATCTTTCCACACTGAAAGCCAACGCCGACGGCTTCGTCTTCCGCGCCGAGGAAAGTTACGACCCGCCGACACTGCCGCTGGATGCCAAGGGCCAGGGCAAGCCTTACGCCGTCTATGGCTATGGCGCGCAAATCGCCGAGCTCGAAGTCGACCTCAGGCTCGGCACCGTGACGCTCATAAAAATCACAGCCGCGCACGATGTCGGCAAGGCAATCAACCCGCTGCTGGTCGAAGGCCAGATCGAGGGCGGCATCGCACAAGGCATCGGCATGGCGCTGATGGAGGAGTACATCCCCGGCCGCACCGAGAACCTGCACGACTATCTCATCCCGACCATCGGCGACGTGCCGCCGATCGAGACCATCCTGATCGAAGTTCCGGACCCGGAAGGACCCTTTGGCGCCAAGGGTCTGGGCGAGCACGTGCTGATCCCGACAGCGCCGGCGATACTCAACGCCATCCGCCATGCCACCGGCGTGCTGGTCACCAAGGTGCCGGCGACGCCCAGCCGCATTCGCGCGGCCATCCGCGACAAGGAGGCACGCCGATGAGCGAGCTTGCCGAACGTTTCGAAACCCACGACCCCGGCGAAAAGCAGGTGGCGGAGAAGATCCGCTGCGATGCCTGTCCGGTCATGTGCTACATCGCTGACGGCCGTACCGGCGCCTGCGACCGCTACGGCAATGTCGGCGGACGCATCGTGCGCATGGATCCGCTGACCATTCTCGATCACGCGGCCGAGACTGGCGGCACTGTCGTGCCTTTTGTCGCCGAGGGCGAGCAATGGAACGGTGAACTGGTCAATAACGGCCGCCGCTTCGTCACCGCCATCGGCGCCGGCACCACCTATCCCGACTACAAGCCGGCCCCCTTCATCGTCAGCCAGCAGGTCGAGGGCGTCGATCTCGTCACCGTGGTCACCGAGGGCATCTTCTCCTATTGCGGCGTCAAGGTGAAGATCGACACCGACCGCCATTTAGGCCCGGAAACCGCGACCGTTCGCGCCGGAGGCGAGGCCATCGGCCATGTCACCACGGGCGAATACGGCTCGCAGATGCTGTCGCTTGGCGGCGTGCATCATTTCACCGGCGGCTCCAAGGCTGAGGGCCGCGCCACATGTGACGCGCTGCTCAATCTGTGCAACCGCAAGCCGGTCGAACTCACCATCGACGGCGGCGCTGCGGTCATCGTCGAAGCCGGCAAACCACCGGTCATCGACGGCAAGATCGAACACCGCATGCGGGTCGGCTGCGGTTCCGCCACCATCGGCATGTTCGCCACCCAGTGGCGCGGCCTGGTTGACGAAGTGGTGGTGGTCGACGACCACATCACCGGCGTCGTCTCCGAGCATCAGGCCGGCAAGGTGCTGGGTTGGCAGGACACAGGCATAAAGATCATCGGTCGGCGCTCGACGCCTGGCCGTTATTTCAAGGTGTCGGAGCCCGGCCTCGGCTGGGGCGGCACCAGCATTTCCGACCCGCTGTCGATCCTCGGTGAGTGGAATGCCAAGAAGGGCGCGCGCCCCGGCCTGTCGCTGCTGATGGTTTCGACCACCGGCGAGCAGTTCGCCTATTACGAACTCGACGACGAGCTGAAGCCGGTCGAAAAACCGTTCCCGGAGCGGCTGCAAAAGTCGGTCGGCCTGATCGAGGACAATTGCGAGCCGGCTTTGTGCACGGTGCTGTTCATCGGCGGCGCCGGCGGTTCGCTGCGCGCCGGCGTCACCGAGAACCCGGTCAATCTGACCCGTTCGGTGCAAGGCCTGAAGACTTATGTCACTGTGGGCGGCGCGCCGGTCTATGTCTGGCCGGGCGGCGGCATCACACTAATGGTCGATGTTATCAGAGTCCCGGAAGGCGCCTTCGGCTATGTGCCGACGCCTGCGCTGGTGGCGCCGATCGAGTTCACCTTGCGCCGCGACGACTATGTCAGGCTGGGCGGCTACGAGGCCGAAATCCGCAGCGTCGAGGACATCCTTGCCAAGGGTGGCGAGTATCTCAACCCGCGTCGCGGCACCGGTGCGCCGGCGAGCAATCCCTGGCCGCCGCTGGCGCAATTGCGGCGCGCCGCCGCCAATGGTGCGGCGTGATGAACGGCCCGCAGGCGCACTGGCTGCAGAGGCGGCTGCACCTCAACCACGGCCCAATCGACCTGATCATCGAGGCTTTTGGTGACGCCGGCGAATGTGCCGCTGCCTATCGCCAGGCGGTGACCCGCTTCCAGACGGTTTTGACGGAGCTGGTCGGCGAAGTTGCCGAACTCCGCAAGCCGGCAAGCCTTGATCGGCGCGCTTTCGCCGGTCCGGCAGCGCAGCGCATGGAGGCGGCAGTCTCACCGCTGGCGCAAGGTTTCATCACGCCAATGGCCGCGGTCGCCGGTTCGGTAGCCGACGAAATTCTTGCCGCTTTGCTTGCCGGGCGAAAACTCGACCGCGCCTATGTCAACAATGGCGGCGACAGCGCGATCCATCTCGGCAGCGGTCGTTCCATAACCCTCGCCATCGCCGGGACGGGGCATGGTCTGGCGGACCGCATCACCATTCGTGCCGAGGACGGGATTGGCGGTGTAGCAACCAGCGGCTGGCGCGGACGTTCGTTTTCGCTAGGCATCGCCGATGCCGTCACCGTGCTGGCGCGGACGGGGGCTGAAGCCGATGCCGCTGCCACCCTGATCGCCAACGCTGTCAACCTGCCCGGCCACCCCGCCGTCAAACGCGTGCCGGCGCGCGATCTGGCGCCCGACAGCGATCTGGGCGGCCGGCTGGTCACAACTTCTGTTGGGCCGCTTTCACCTGCTGACATCGCCACCGCACTGGACAGCGGCCTTGCTGTCGCCGATGATTTTCGCCAGCGTGGCCTGATTGCTGCCGCGGCACTTTTCCTGGCCGGCCAAAGCCGCATTAGTGGTTCCATGGCGCTTGCCGCGCCCAATAAAGTTCCCGGGAAGGAAGTTGCCCATGCCTGAGTTTTCGATCCTTCATCAGGGCGGACCTGCCGCGGAGGCGGCACGCAGCGATGGCTGCGGCGCAAAAGGCGTCAAGACTTGGGGCTGGCTGCCGTGAGCGAGGAAAACCTGCTCAAGCTGGTCGAGGTCGAGGAGCCCGATGAGAATGACTACCACCTGCAGGAGCAGGTCGGCTTCATCCTGCGCAAGGCGCATCAGCGCCATGTCTCGATCTTCGCCGCGCATATCGCCGACCTGACGCCGCCGCAGTTCGCCGCTCTGGCCAAATTGCGCGACGTTGGCGAGACCTCGCAGAATCAGCTCGGCACGTTGATCGCCATGGACGCTGCGACGGTCAAAGGCGTCATCGACCGGCTGAAGGCGCGGGGCCTGGTCGAGCTTTCCAAGCATGAGGTCGACAAGCGGCGCTTGCTGGTCAATCTGACCGCGCAAGGCCGCGACGCAATCGAGCGC
This sequence comes from Mesorhizobium helmanticense, assembly GCF_003034915.1. Lineage (GTDB taxonomy): Bacteria > Pseudomonadota > Alphaproteobacteria > Rhizobiales > Rhizobiaceae > Mesorhizobium > Mesorhizobium helmanticense. The sequence continues at coordinate 64,739 of NZ_PZJX01000021.1, forward strand.
TTGATTCCGCTTGCCCGCGACATCACCGAGGAAACACTGGCGCCGCTTTCGCAGAAGGAGGTCGCCACCTTCATGAAGCTTTTGGCCAAGCTGGCCTGAGCCTGCTTGAGAAAAACACTCCTGCCGGGCAGGCCCCGGCAGGAGTGCCTCGGCTCAGAGGCCGTTATCCTTCAGGATCTGCGCGGAATTCTCCTTGGTGATCTTCTCCGTCGGCAGCGTGATGGTCTTCTCGACCTTCTCGCCATTCAGGAACTTGATCGCCTGCCGCAACCCTTCGGCGCCCGGAGTGACGTAGGTGAAGGTCGCGGTCAGTTCGCCATTGTTGACCAGCGTCACGCCTTCGCCGGGGAGGCCGTCGATACCGATGAACTTGATATCCTTCTCACGGCCGGCATCCTTGGCGGCAAGATAGGCGCCATAGGCCATCGGGTCGTTGTGGCCGTAGACGAGATCGATCTTCTCGTTGTTGCGCAGCGCCGTCGCCATGATGTTGTAGGCCTGGTCCTGCTTCCAGTCGCCCGACTGCTGGTCGAGCAGATATTTGATGCCCGGCTCCTTGTCGGTGAATTCGTGGAAGCCGTCATGGCGGTCATGCGCCGGTTGCGTGCCCATGCCGCCCCATATCTCGACGACATTGCCCGATGCCTTGCCCTTGCCGCCCAGAAGCTCGACGGCATATTCGCCGGCGGCCCGGCCGATCAGCGCATTGTCGCCGCCGACGAACTGCGTGTAGTCCTTGGTGTCGACATTGCGGTCGAGCACGAAGACCGGAATCTTGGCGTCGATCGCCTGCTGCACGACACCGGTCAGGCCTGCCGATTCCTTCGGCGACACCAGCAGCGCGTCGACTTCCTGGCGGATCAGGTTCTCGACATCGGCAACCTGCTTTTCGGTCTTGTCCTCACCATCGGTGACGATCAGCTCGACGTCCGGATGCTTGGCGGCTTCCGCCAGGATGTCCTTGTTGAACTGGGCGCGCCAGGGTTCGATAGTGGTCACCTGAGAAAAGCCGATCTTCCACTTCTTGTCTTGGGCAAAGGCGCTGCCGCTGGTCAGGAGCGCGGTCGTGGTCAGCAGGGCCGCGCTGACGGCGGCAAGCTTCAGCATGTCACGTCGTTTCATTTCTTGTTTCCTCCAAGATTTAGAGACGGGGTCTCTTTTGACGGCCGCTTTGCCGCGGCCGTTTCCTTGTGCGCCGTCTGCCCGCCCCACAAAGGGGCAAACAGCAGGCGCAGATAGAAGAGAAGATCAGCGGCGTTGCGCTCTTGCACGAGCACGGTGCCGATGATGATCATCCCTTTCAGCACGAGCTGAAGGTTCGAATTGATGTTGTGCAGCTGCAGTATGTTCGACAGCAGTCCGAAGATCAGCACGCCGCAGAATGTTCCGATCAGGCTGCCGCGTCCGCCCATCAGGCTGGTGCCGCCGATGACCACCGCTGCGATGGCGTCGAGCTCCAGCCCGGCGCCGGCATCCGGCTTGCCTTGCCGATATTGCGCGACATAAAGCACCGCCGCGATGCCCGCGAGCAGCCCTGACACGGCATAAGTGGCGATCTTGACGCGCCCGGCAGCGATGCCGGAAAGCCGCGCCGCCTCTTCATTGCCGCCGATGGCGTAGACATAGCGGCCGAACGGCGTGAAGCGCAGCACCGCGCCGTAGATCAGGATCGCGCCGAGGAAGAACAGGCCCGGCATCGGGATGACGCCGAACACCAGCGAGCGCAGTACCTCGAAATCGGCGGTGGCGTTCGATCCGGTATAGACCGGCAGCACCGCATTGTTCTGGCCGGCGGTCAGCCGCGCGATGCCGAGCGCCGTCACCATCATCGCCAGCGTGACGATGAACGGTTGCAGCCGGCCGGCAACGATGATGAAGCCGTTGAGCGCGCCGAACAAAAGCCCGACGCAAGGCGCAACCAGCAGCACGCCGAGCACGCCGAACTTCGTGCTGATCTGCGGCAGCAGGAACCACAGCGCGAGACAACAGAGGATCACCCCGACAATGCCGGGCGCAACCAGTCCGCGGACGCTATCCAGCCTGACGTCGCGCATGGCCTCCGGGCCGGCGCGCGACTTTGCCAGGTTCAGGAGGATGAAACGGGTGACGAGGATGCCAAGGCAAAGCGCCACCACGGCGACGGTCGGCACGCCCAGCACGACTCCCGGCGTCACGCCCGGCACCGTCAGCAGCATGGCGCAGACCACGGTGCAGATCGCCATCAGCGAACCGACGGAGAGGTCGATGCCGCCGGTGATGATCACCGCCGTCATGCCGGTGGCGATCAAGCCAGTGGTCGACACCTGGCGCAGCACATCGAGCAGATTGCCGTAGGACAGGAAGATGTTGTTGCCCTTCGAGCTGATCGGCGAGCCGAGCACACCGATCAGGAAGATGGCGATCAGGCCCCAATAGAGCTTGGTCCGGGACAGCACGCTCAACAGGCTCATGCAGCAGACCTCGCTATCGTCCGGCGTGGTGCCGCAAGCCGCATGATCGCCTCCTCGCTGGCCTGTTCGCGTGAGAGGATCCCGGTCTGGCGGCCGTCGGCCATGACCAGGATACGGTCGGAAAGATGCAAAAGCTCTGGCAATTCCGAGCTGATGACGGCGATGGCGAGCCCATCTCGCGCCAGCTTGAAGATGAGATCGTAGATTTCCCGCTTGGCGCCGACATCGATGCCGCGCGTCGGCTCGTCCAGCAAAAGCACCCGCGGCCTTGTCGCCAGCCACTTGCCGATGACGACCTTCTGCTGGTTGCCGCCGGACAGCGTGCCGGCCGGTTGCTCGATATCCTCGCAGCGTATGCCGAGCGCCCGGACCGCATGCCGAGCCAGCCCCTGTTCGCCGGCAATCGAGCGGATGCCGAACCGCGCCAGCGCGCCGACCAGCGGTAGCGCCACATTGTCGGTGATCGATGCCTTGAGATGCAGGCCTTGCGTCTTGCGGTCCTCGGTCACCAGGGCGATGCCGAGCCTGCGGGCGTCGCGCGGCGAACGGATAGCCACCGGTTTGCCATCGAGCCTGATATCGCCGCCTGCGCGCCCGCCGCTGGAGCCGAAGATCGTTTCCAGGATTTCGGTTCGGCCCGAGCCCAGCAGCCCGCCTATGCCCAGGATCTCGCCTTCGGCAAGATCGAAGCTGACGCCGTCGAGCACCGTGCGCCAGCCGTGGCGGTCCGGTTTCGACAACGACAAGGCGCTGACGGACAACACGGTCTTGCCGCCGGTGTTGCGTTCTTCCTGCGAGGAGGCCAGCAGGTCCCGCCCGACCATCGCCGAAATGATGGCGTTTTCGTCGAGCCTCGCCATGTCGTCGGTCATCACATGGCGCCCGTCGCGAAACACCGTGACGCGGCTCGCCAGATGCATGACCTCGTCTATCCGGTGTGAGATATAGACGATCGCCACGCCACTGCCGGCGAGCTGGCGGATGATGCGGAACAGCCTCTGGCATTCCGCCGGCGAAAGCGCGGAAGTAGGCTCGTCCATGATCAGGATGCGCGCCGACATCGACAGCGCCTTGGCGATCTCGACCAGTTGCTGCTCGCCGACCCGCAAGGCGCCGACACGCGCTTCCGGGTTGAGTTCGATGCCGAGCCGCTGCAACAGCGCGCCGGCAGCGCGGCTGCTTGCCTTGCGGTCGACGACCAGCCCGGCAATCAGCTTCTCGCGCCCCAGGAAGATATTGTCGGCAACGCTGAGTTCGGGAACCAGGTTTAGTTCCTGATGAATGATGGCGATGCCGGCATCCTCGGCGTCGCGGACACCGGCAAAGCGAATCGCGTGGCCATCGACGCTAACCGTGCCGTCATAGTCGGTGTAGACGCCGGACAGGATTTTCATCAGCGTCGACTTGCCGGCGCCGTTTTCCCCCATCAGCGCATGGACCTCGCCGCTTCTCAGGTCGAAGTCGACATCGACAAGGGCAGCGATGCCGCCGAATGTCTTGGAGATATGCTCGGCGCTCAGAACGACGCCCGGGCGATCGGCCGCCGCAACGTCCCCGGACAGGATGGGATTAGCGTGCTCCATGACAAGAACGGCCTCCCTCCGTCGTCGTAGAACCTTCCGAAGGCTAATCTAAACGTTTC
>NZ_PZJX01000022.1 GCF_003034915.1 Mesorhizobium helmanticense
GTCAAGCCGATATGTGGCGGCGCGGGATTGCTGCATTTCAATTCTTGCGCAAATACGTAAGATTCCGTAGATATTACAGCCAAAGGGCGGTGAAACGTTTCGAAAAATGACGGCGTCAGGGCGAAAGAAGCAGCGAAAGTCCACGGCTCCGACCATGCTGCATGTGGCCGAGGCAGCGCGCGTTTCGGTGGCCACCGTCTCGGCGCTGATCAATGGCACCGCGACCGTCAGCCCCGAGCTTAGCCAGCGCATCGAACAGGCGATCCGCGACATCGGCTACAAGCGCAACGCGATCGCCCGCAGCCTGAAGATGGGCACGACCCGTACCATCGGGCTGACCGTTCCGCATATCACCAATCCGTTCTTCACCGATGTCGTTTCGGTCATCCAGCAGGCATTCGACCGCGCCGGCTATGCGGTCATGCTGTGTTGCACGGACGAGGACCTGAACACGCAGGACGACCAGATCAGGCTGCTGCTCGACCGCATGGTCGACGGGCTGATCGTCGCCCGCGTCGGCGACGGCGCTATCCTCAAGGGCATAGTCGAAAGCGCCAATGTGCCGGTGGTGCTGCTCGACCGCGTTTGCGAGGGCGTCGATACCGATACGGTCGTGCTCGACAATCAGCGCGCGGTGTTCGACGCCATCACTTATCTGATCGATCTCGGCCACCGGCGCATCGGCTACATAACCGGAACGTTCGACATTTCGCCCATGCATGACCGCATGGCGGGCTATCGCGAGGCACTCCAGGCGGCCGGCCTGCCGGTCGAGAACGAACTGGTCCGTTTCGGTAATTTCCACGAAGTCGACGGCTATAATGCCACGATGCAGCTTCTGTCGTTGCACGACCGTCCGAGCGCCATCTTTTCGGCCAATAACCCGATGGTGATCGGCACCATGAAGGCGATCCGCGATATCGGGCTGTCCTGCCCGCAGGATATTTCGGTTGCCTGTTTCGATGATTTCCCCTGGTCGGATGTGTTCCAGCCTCAGTTGACCACGGTTTCCCAGCCGGTGCAGGCGATCGGCGAACAGACGGCCAACCTGCTGCTCGACCGGCTCGCCGGCAACAGGGACGCACCGCCGCGCAAGCTGACGCTCAAAGGCCGCCTGATGATCCGCAATTCATGCCGGCCGCTCGGAGCGGTCGCGCAGAGCGTCAGCGCGTAGCGCGCCAGTTTCGGGAAGAACGTCAGGCCGCTTGCGACAGCGATTTGTGGGCCTCGGCCAGGATCTCGAAGGAGCGCACTCGCGCGCTATGATCGAACATCTGAGCGGTGACCATCAGCTCGTCGGCGCCGGTGCGGCGAACGAACGCGTCGATGCCTTGCCTGATCGTCTCCGGAGCGCCGACCACTGCGCAGGACAGCGCCTGGCCAAGCATGGTTTTGGCCATCGGGTCGAGGTCGCGGTCATAATTTTCGACTGGTGGCGGCAAGCGGCCGGCGCGGCCGGTGCGCAGATTGACGAAGGCCTGCTGCAGCGAGGTGAACAACAGCCGCGCCTCGGCGTCGGTGGGTGCGGCAAAGACGTTGAGCCCGAGCATGACATAGGGTTTGTCGAGCTGCTCCGACGGCTTGAAGCGCGAGCGATAGATCTCCAGCGCATGGTCGAGCTCGGCTGGTGCGAAATGCGAGGCGAAGGCGTAGGGCAGGCCGAGCAAGGCGGCAAGTTGCGCGCCATAAAGGCTGGAGCCCAGGATCCACACCGGCACCTTTTCGCCCTCGCCGGGCACGGCGCGGATGCGCTGGCCCTCTTCGGCCGGCTGGAAATAGCCCATCAGCTCGACGACATCCTGCGGGAAATTGTCGGCGCCGGCATCGAGGTTTCGGCGCAATGCGCGCGCGGTCGCCATGTCGGTGCCGGGCGCGCGGCCGAGGCCAAGGTCGATGCGGCCCGGATGCAACGCGTTAAGCGTGCCGAACTGCTCGGCGATGACCAGCGGCGAATGGTTTGGCAACATGATGCCGCCGGCGCCGACGCGGATCGTTTTGGTGCCGCCGGCGACATGGGCGATGACGACGGATGTGGCCGCACTTGCGATGCCCGGCATGTTGTGGTGCTCGGCCAGCCAGTAGCGCTTGTAGCCCAGCCGCTCGGCATGGCGAGCGAGATCGAGCGAATTGGCGAGCGATTGCGAAGCGTTGCTGCCTTCGACGATCGGCGACAGGTCGAGAACGGAAAGAGCGGTCATGGGCGCGGATCCTGTGTAGGGATCGGATGTAGGGAGCGACCGGCGACGCCGCAAATTCAAAATATTGATCAGCCCTTTGCAGGTCCGGTGCCGGCGATGTCGTCCTCCTCGACCACTGCCATATGTTGCGCCGCCAGGAAATTGCCGACATGGCTGAGGCCGTCGAAATGGTCGCAGAACACCTTGATGACGACCAGCAGCGGCACAGCCATCAGCGCGCCGACGAAACCCCATAGCCAGGACCAGAAGGCGATCGCGATGAAGATCGCCACCGCGTTGATCTCGAGGCGTCGGCCAACCACCATCGGCGTCACGAACTGGCCTTCGACGATGTCGCACAACAGCACGAAGGCTGGCGCCAGCAGCGCGTAGGGGATGGTGTCGAAACTGATCAGGGCGATGATCGAGACAAGTGTGATGGTGATCAGTGGTCCGACATAGGGAAGGAAATTGAGCAGGGCGGCAGCCGCGCCCCAGACCATCGGATTGGGCATGCCGAGCGCCCAGAGACCGAGGCCGGTCACCGTGCCGAGACCCGCATTGATCACCGAGACGGTAAGCAGATAGTGCGAAATCTCTTGCTCGACGTCGTAGACGACCCGCAATGCCCGTTTCTTCTCGCTGAGGCTGGCGAAGGACTGGATGATCTTTTCATAAAACATCGTGCCCGAGGCGAGCAGGAACAGCGACAGCACGAAGACGATGGTGATGCTCGTGGCCGCCGACAGCACATTGTCCGCCGCTTGCGAGAGAATGCCCGATGGCGCGAGCGCCACCCGCTGCGCACCGGCGTCCTGCGACGTTGCCATCAGACCTTCCAGCTGATGGGAAATCTCCATGATCCTTTCGAACGGACGCCGCAGCTGCTCGAGGCGCTCGGTCAGCTGCAGGCCGATCGAAGAGGAGTTGTTGATGAGGTCGATGACGGGACCGCTGAGCAGATAGCCGGCGCTGGCGACAAAGCAGACGGACAGCAGCACCAAGAAACTCGCCGACAGCACGTCAGGCACACCATGCTTGCGCAGGAAGCGCACGATCGGGGTCAGCGTCAGCGCCAGCAGAAAGGCCAGGATGACCGGCATGAAGAAGGCGCGGCCGAAATAGAGCGCATAGACGACCATCAGGACAAAGATGCCGACGAGCAGCGAGCGCATCAGACGCGTATCCGCCCGCGCCTCGACGCGCGGGTCCGGGCTCTCGCCAACGCCTGCGCCCGAAGCGGTCGGTTCGGCTTTCATCATTTCCCCTCGGGCATACCGCGATCCGAGCGGCTCCTTGGCGAAAAACGTCCTTGCCGCGGCAAAGTTCCGTTAGCCGGCAATGATGCCAGGGATGATCTTGCGTCATGCCTCGGGAATCAGGCCCTCGGAAACAGGCCTTGCTGGGATTCACACGACTGGTGCGGTCGCGGCAGGAAGGCTCTTTGCCGTTTCCTTGCGCACGACCGGCGCCACTTTGGTGCCATAGAGTTCAATTGCCTTCATGACCTTGGCATGCGGCATGATGCC
>NZ_PZJX01000023.1 GCF_003034915.1 Mesorhizobium helmanticense
CCATCTGCAGCAGGAAGCGGTCGTTGCCGAATATCCTGTGCTGGGCAACGATCTTCTCGGCCACCTGTTCGGGATTGCCGACGAACAGCGCGCCGTTCGGGCCGCGCGACTGGTCGAAATGCGCCCGCGATGTCGGGCCCCAGCCGCGCTCGCGGCCGATGCGGTTCATCACCTCTGCCTGCGGCCCGTAGAAATCGTCGGCAGCCCGGTCCGTCGTTTCGGCGATGAAGCCATGTACGTTTAGGCTGGTGGCCAGTGTTCCCAGGTCATTGCCGCCCCGTCTGGCCGCATCCCGGTAGATGTCGAAGAGCGGCGCGAATCGGGCGGGCTCGCCACCGATGATCGCCAGCGCCAGCGGCAGGCCGAGTACGCCCGCGCGGGCGGCGGATTGCGGGGTGCCGCCGATGGCGATCCAGATCGGCAATCGGTCCTGCAAGGGCCGGGGATAGACGCCGCGATCATTGATCGCCGCACGCAAATTGCCGGACCATGTGACCTTTACACTGTCACGGATCGCGAGCAGCAGGTCGAGTTTTTCGGCAAAGAGCTCGTCATAATCTTCGAGATTGTAGCCGAACAGCGGGAAGGATTCGATGAATGAACCGCGCCCGGCCATGATCTCGGCGCGACCGCCGGACAAAAGGTCGAGCGTGGCAAACTGCTGAAAGACGCGAACCGGATCGTCGGAAGACAATACGGTCACGGCGCTGGTCAGCTTGATGCGCTTCGTGCGCTCGGCCGCCGCCGCCAGGGCGACGACCGGCGCCGAGGCGGCATAATCGGGGCGATGATGCTCGCCCAGCCCGAACACGTCGAGGCCGACCTGGTCGGCCAGCTCGATTTCCTCGATCAAATTGCGCAGCCGCTCATGCGGGCCGATAGCGCCGTGACCCGGCTCCGGGCTGACGTCGGCGAATGTATAGAGACCAAGTTCCATTTGATGTCATCCCGGTGACTTCATTGTCGCGATAGAGGTAGCGATCAGCCTGCCGCGCCGCCAGAGGGCCGGACTGTGAACAGTGAATGTCTGTTGCAACGAACGTCTCCCGGTTGCAACAGCTCACAATTTCATGGCTGGCATACTGTTTTGGCGCTTGAACTCTCGGTATTCGCGCGTATGTAAGCGTCGCAAATTGACTTCAGGGAAGTGGAATTGGCTATCTACAGGGAAAAAGACATTTTCGAGCGGCGCAATGCCGCAAACGAGGCAAAGAAGGCGCTTCTGGATCGCTTCAAGTCAAAGCCGGCGGCAGATGATCCTGCGGTGCTGGCACGACAAGCCGAACGCAAGGCAATCCTCGAGGCGCGTGCGATACGCGAGGCTGAAAAGGCCAGGCTGAAGCAGGAAAAGCTGGTGCGCGAAGCGGCCGAAAAGGCCGAGCGCGAGGCAGCGGCCGAAGCGGCGCGTATCGCCGCGGAAGAGGCGGCGCAGGCCGAGGCCAAGATTCGGGAAGCCGAAGAGAACGAGCGTATCGCCCGTTTTCTTGCTGACGAGGCCGAACGCAAGGCCAAGCGCGATGCGCGTTATGCGGCGCGCAAGCAGCGCACCGGCCGGACGCCTCCGGGCTTCTCCGCCCGCTAGCGCCTCAAGGCGTTATCGATAGAGTGACAATCAGGGTCGCCCTACAGCGGCCCTGAAGGCGTTTGTCCCACTGACTCGATAGTCAGGCCGCCAGTTTCAGCCCCATGATGCCGCAGACGATCAGAGCGATACAGCCCAACCGGATCGTCGTCGCCGGTTCGCCGAGCAGCCAGATGCCGAGCAGCGCGGTGCCGACCGTGCCGATGCCCGTCCATACCGCATAGGCGGTGCCGACGGGCAATGCCTTCAGCGCCAGGCCGAGCAAACCCAGGCTGACGATCATCGAGGCTACGGTCAGGATGGTCGGCAACGGTTTCGAGAAACCGTCGGTGTATTTGAGACCGATCGCCCAGCCAATCTCGAACAGGCCGGCGAAAAACAGAAAAATCCACGACATCGGGTGCGCTCCGTTCCATCAGGATGGCGGGTCGTCCCGGCCGATTGTTCAGGGAAGGCGCGAGGTCGTCCTCGCCGCTTCGATATTGGGAGCTTCGCCCGTCCAATCAACAAAAAACACCGGCAGCATATGTTCATGCCGCCGGTTTGAAATCCGCGCCGAAACGGATTGGCCGGCCTACTTGTCCTTGAGCCTCGTCGCCTTGACCGGCGGCGCCTTGAGCGCCGGGGCCGCGACGGGCTTCTTCGCGTCCTTCTTCGGCTTGCGGGCTTCCTTGCCCGCCTTCATCGCACCTTTAGCCATGATTCGTTCCTCCAATTGCGAGAAGTGAAGTGAAACAAGAGATTGGCCCGGCCGCAAGGGGCTGTTGCGTCCCGGTGCGCCAGTTGAGGGGCTGTCAACGCTTTTTCCATTTTCCTCGTCAACGGCCCCGGTCCGTGCCATGGTCCTCCTTGCACTGCAGCATCTATCCGGCTTTCTCCGGAGGATGATCAGGCAGGCCGGTCAGGACGACAATGCGAATCCACATCGGCTGCGAGATGAGCTTCGACTTCCCGCAGGAAACACCGCTGATCGCGATGCTCAACGTTCACTATTCCAGGGCATCCGACCTCGAGCGGCCGGATTTCCTGACCTCGAACCCACCGGTGCCGATCGAAAGCTATCGCGACAGCTTCGGCAATTGGTGCAATCGTCTTGTCGCGCCGCCCGGACGCTTCTCATTCGGCACCGATGCGGTGATCCGCGACCCCGGTACTTTCGAGATCGGCGACCTGATGGCCTGGCAGCACGAGGTGCGCGACCTGCCGTCGGAGACGCTGCTGTTCCTGCTGCCCAGCCGCTTTTGCGAAAGCGATCTGCTGGCAGACGACGCTTGGCGGCTGTTTGGTCACACGGCCCTTGGTATTCCGCGTGTGCAAGCGGTCTGCGATTTCGTCCACAACCACATCGTCTTCAACTACGGCAATGCGCGGCCGACACGCACCGCCGCCGAAGCCTATCGTGAGCAGAGCGGCGTCTGCCGCGACTTCGCCCACCTCGCTGTCGCCTTCTGCCGGGCGCTCAACATTCCGACCCGCTACTGCACCGGATACATCAGCGACATCGGCCTGCCGAAGCCGTGGGCGGCCATGGATTTCGCCGCCTGGATGGAGGTCTATCTCGGCGGCCGCTGGCACGCTTTCGATCCGCGCAACAATGCGCCGCGCATCGGCCGCATCCTGATCGCGTCCGGCCGCGACGCTGCCGACGTGCCGCTCACCCATATTTTCGGGCCGGGCACGCTTGCCGGCTTCAAGGTGTGGACCGACGAGGTGGTCGAATAGGGTGCTCTCGAGCGCCCCGCCTTCCACATTGAACGACTGCACAGTTCCCGCGTTGTGAAAGGCGGTGGAGCTTCGACGGGTTGACCGCTAAGCTCGGGCATCGAACGGGACAACGCACCATGGCGGCGCATGGCGGGTCGAAAAAGGTCATCTATGCGGCGCTCGCCGGCAATCTGGCGATCGCGCTGACCAAATTCGCCGCCGCCTTCTTCACCGGCAGCTCGGCGATGCTGTCGGAAGGCGTGCACTCACTGGTCGACACCGGCAATGGCGGGCTGCTGCTCTACGGCATGCACCGGGCTGCCCGTCCGCCGGACCACGCGCATCCGCTCGGCCATGGCCGCGAACTCTATTTCTGGAGCTTCATTGTCGCCCTCCTCGTCTTTGCCCTGGGCGCCGGGGTGTCATTCTACGAAGGCGTGATCCACATCATGGCGCCCGAGCCGGTCGCCAACGTCAAGGTCAACTACATCGTGCTTGGCCTCGCCTTCCTGTTCGAAGGCGGCTCGTGGTGGGTGGCGCTGAAGGAATTCCGCAAGCAGAAGGGCAGGCTCGGTTGGTTCGAGGCGGTGCGGCTCAGCAAGGACCCCAGCGTCTACACCGTGCTGTTCGAGGATAGCGCGGCGCTTCTCGGCCTGATCGTCGCCTTTGCCGGCATATTGGCGGCGGAAGTATTGGAGATGCCGGAACTCGACGGCGCCGCCTCGATCGGCATCGGCCTCATTCTCGGCGCGACCGCGATCTTCCTGGCGCGCGAAAGCAAGGGCCTGCTGCTCGGCGAGCCGGCATCGCCCGAAGTGCAGGAGAAGGTGTTGGCCATTGCCCAGCAAGACCCGGCGGTGCAGCGCGCGAACGGCATATTGAGCGTCCATATCGGTCCGGAGGAAATCGTCGCCGGCCTAAGCATCGAGTTCGAGGATCATCTGACGGCGCCCGAGATCGAGGCCTGCGTCGAGCGCATCGAGGCCAGGCTGAAGAAAGAGATGCCGGAGATTGCCAGGCTGTTCGTCAAGCCGCAGACGACTGGTGCCTGGGAACGCCGACGTAAGATTGTTGAAGCTGCGTCACGAGACCAGCCGGATCGTGCCGGCTGAATGCCGGTGAAGCAAAGGAGAAGCGAGATGAAAATCGACGGCGGCTGCCATTGCGGCGCCATCACCTACGAGGCCGAGGTCGATCCGGAAAAGACTTCGATCTGTCATTGCACCGATTGCCAGAAGCTGACCGGCACGGCCTTTCGCGTGACGGTTCCGGCCCCGGAGAGCAACTACAGGATCACCCAAGGCACGCCGAAGGTTTATATCAAGACCGGGGCAAGCGGCGCCAAGCGGGCCCAGGGCTTTTGCGGCGAGTGTGGTTCGCATCTCTACGCGACGTCGGTCGGCAACGGGCCGAAGGTCTACGGCATCAGGGTTGGCACCGCGCGACAGCGCGAGGAACTCATCCCCAGGAGACAGAGCTGGCACCGCTCGGCACTGCACTGGCTGCCGGAATTCGAGGACATGACGACCGTCGAAGAGCAGTGACGCCGCTCCGGCGGCTCAGTCGTCGCCTTCGACAACCCTCAGCCTGAGCTGCCCGGTCTTTGAATCGGCAACGCGTGGGCCGGATTCGAGTTTCGCGGCGGGGACCCGTGAGGCTGCGTCCGGGCCGGCATCGCCATCCGGCTGGGTTCCAAACTCCAGCGCCTCGATCTTCTGGCCGCGCCTGGTCACCTTCGAGGTCGAGACAAGGATGTCGTCGATGTCCTTGGTCGCCTGGCCGAAATGGGTCTGCAGCCGGCGCACCCGGTCGTCGACACGCGCAACATCCTCCATCAGCCGTACGACTTCGCCCTGGATCAGGTGCGCCTGTTCGCGCATGCGCGCGTCCTTGAGGATCGCCTGGATGACCTGGATCGACAGCATCAGCAATGATGGCGAGACGATGATGATGCGGGACCGGTGAGAGCGTTGCACCACCGCCTCGAAATTCTCATGGATCTCGGCGAACACCGATTCCGACGGCACGAACATGAAGGCGATGTCCTGGGTCTCGCCCTGGATCAGGTATTTTTCGGCGATATCGCGAACATGGATCTCGATGTCGCGGCGGAAGGCTTGCGCGGCGACCTTCTGCAAATCGGCGCCATCGGCGGCGCGGATGGCGTTCCAGGCTTCAAGCGGAAACTTGGCGTCGATGGCAAGTGCCGGCGCGCCGTTCGGCATCTTCACCAGGCAATCGGGCCGGCTGCCATTCGACAAGGTCGGCTGGAATTCGTAGGCGCCATGCGGCAGGCCGTCGGCGACGATGGCCTCCATGCGCGACTGGCCGAAGGCGCCACGCGTCTGCTTGTTGGAAAGGATCGCCTGCAACTGCACGACCTGGCCGGCGAGCGACTGGATATTGCCTTGCGCCGTATCGATGACCGCCAGCCGCTCCTGCAGCTTGGCAAGGCTCTCATGCGTCGATTTGGTTTGCTCGGTCATGGTCTGGCCGAGCCGGCCGGTCATCGCGTCAAGCCTCTGGCCGATCGACTGCGTGAGTTCGGCCTGCCGCGCCCCGAACACATCGGCGATGGCGCCCATGCGGCCTTGCATCTCGGCCTGGCTTGCCAGGATGCCGGCCATCCGCGCTTCGGCGTCGCGGGCATGGTCGGCGGCTTCCGCGGCTGCCACAGCACGCGCCTTGGCCGACCGCCACAGCGCGATGACCAGCGCCAGGAACAGGCCAAGAAACAGGACCGCGCCGAACGCCAGAGCGTGGCCGAGCGTGATCGTGGTGGCGCCGAGCCGGGCAACGGGTTCGGACAGGATCGATGTCAGGTCATTCATGCGGCCAGCATAGATGATTCGGCTCGCAGGCACAGATCAAAACGTGAACGATCCCAAACCGCCCCGGTTGACGCTTTTCACATGACGTCTTAGGTGAGACGCCATGTCGATCAAGCCGCTCATCATCCTTCCCGATCCCGTTCTGCGCCAGGTTTCGAAACCCGTCGAGCGCGTCGACGCCTCCTTGCGCAAACTGGCTGGCGACATGCTGGACACCATGTACGATGCGCCCGGCATCGGCCTGGCGGCGATCCAGATCGGTGAGCCGCTGCGCATGCTGGTCATCGACCTTGCCAAGGAGGACGAGACGCCGGCGCCGCACGTCTTCATCAATCCCGAAGTCCTCGAGAGCTCCGACCAGCGCTCGGTCTACGAGGAAGGCTGCCTGTCGATCCCGGATTACTATGCCGAGGTCGAGCGCCCCGCCGCCGTGCGCGTAAAATATCTCGATCGCGACGGCAAGCTGCAGGAGATCGAGGCCGAAGGGCTGATGGCGACCTGCCTGCAGCATGAGATCGACCATCTCAACGGCGTGCTGTTCATCGACCATATCTCGAAGCTCAAGCGCGACATGGTGGTGAAGAAGTTCAGGAAGCTCGCCAGGGACAAGATGTCGAGAAAGCTGGTGGGATAGGAACGCTGTCCCGTATTGAGTAAAGGCCTCTGTTTTGATATCAATGATATCAAAATTTGGAGGTGCTGATGGGCGACATGTTGATCAGGGGTATTCCCGAACCTTTGAAACACGAAATCGAGCAGGCCGCGCGGATTGGCGGCCAGAGCTTGTCGGGCAAAGCGATCGATCTCTTGCGCAAAGGCATTATCGCGGAAAAAGAAGCCAAACCCGGGCCGGGTCCTTCAGCATGGGAAGCAATTCGTTCGGCGTTTGACGCCGAGGCTGGCGACGAATTTGCAAAGATTCTGGATGAGATCGAAGCCGAAAGGAAACGCGATTTCGGCCGCCCGATTGAGGATTCTGAGTGATTATCCTTGATACCAATGTGATTTCCGAAGCAGGCAAGGCCGTACCCGATCAGAATGTCCTTGCATGGTTTCGCATACAGAACCTCCTTACACTCTACCTGTGCGGCCCTGTCGTTATGGAGTTGTCTTTCGGTGCGGAACGGGTTTTGAACAAGACGGGGTCGGACCGCTACGCTCGCGTGCTCGACAATCTGATTTTGCAACAATTCGCCGGTCGTATCGTGGATTTTTCCGGTTCGATTCCTCGACTTGCCGGGAAGATGCGGGCAGCACGGGAGCGGAATGGTCGGCCGATCAGTCTTTCCGACGCCATGATTGCCGCGATCTGCCTCGCTCATGACGCCACCCTTGCCACTCGCAACGTGCGCGATTTCGACGGGCTTGACCTGAAGCTCGTAAACCCGTTTGAAGCGGGTGCCTGAGCCGACTTGACGGGGCAGGCAGAGGCCAGGATCAAGGAGAAATGCCCCTGCGCGTCATCTTCATGGGTACCCCCGAATTTTCCGTGCCGACGCTGCGGGCGATCACCGAGGCCGGGCACGAAATTATAGCTGTCTACACGCAGCCGCCGCGCGCCGCGGGCCGGCGCGGGCTGGAACTGACGCCGTCGCCGGTGCAGCGGGAGGCCGAGCGGCTTGGCATCACGGTGAGGACGCCGGTGTCGCTGAAAGGCGAGGCCGAGCAGGACGCATTCCGCGCCTTGCAGGCCGATATTGCCGTGGTCGTCGCCTATGGATTGCTGCTGCCCAGACCCATTCTGGAGGCGCCGCGGTCCGGCTGCCTCAATGGTCACGCCTCGCTATTGCCGCGCTGGCGCGGTGCCGCCCCTATCCAACGCGCCATCATGGCTGGCGATGCCGAGACAGGCATGATGGTGATGCGCATGGAGGAAGGTCTGGACACCGGCCCGGTGGCGATGGTTGAAAAATGCGCCATCGGACCCGATATGACGGCCGGCGATCTGCACGACACGCTGATGGGCATGGGTGCGGGGCTGATGGTGGACGCGCTGGCGCGGCTTGAAGGAAACACCCTGACATTTACCACGCAGGCGACAGAAGGGGTGACCTACGCCAAAAAGATCGATAAAGCGGAGACGCGCGTGGACTGGACGCGGCCTGCTGGCGAGGTCCACAACCATATTCGCGGCCTGTCGCCCTTTCCCGGCGCATGGTGCGAGACCGGAATTGGCGGCCGCATGGAGCGGCTGAAACTGCTTCGCTCGACGCTTGTAGAAGGCGCCGGCGAGCCGGGAGGAATTCTCGACGACCGGCTGACGGTCGCCTGCGGATCGGGCGCAATCAGGCTGGTCGAAGTTCAACGGGCGGGCGGAAAGCCTGCCGGCGCGCAGGAGTTTCTGCGTGGAGCCAAGCTCGAAAAAGGAATGAAATTCTCATGAGCATGATGTCGATACGCGTGGCGACGCCGCGGGACCGCGAGGCTATCCGCCTCGTCGAGGAACATGCATTCGGTCAGCAGGCGGAAGCCGGGCTGGTCGACGCGCTGGTCACCGGCGGCGATGCCGTCGTTGAGCTGGTGGCGGACGAAGATGGGCAGGTGGTCGGCCATATCCTGTTTTCCAGGCTTTTCGTGCAGAACGGCGGCAAGAGCTTCCCGGCGGTGGCGCTGGCGCCTCTAGCGGTCGAACCGTCCTTTCATGGCACCGGCATTGGCGGCGCGTTGATCCGCGAGGCGCATATCCGCCTGAAGGATGCCGGTGAGACTCTGGCCGTGGTGCTTGGCGACCCGGCCTATTATGGGCGCTTCGGCTACAGCCGCGCGCGCGCCGAAAACTTCGAAAGCGAATACCAGGGCGAGGCACTGCAGGCTCTGGCCTGGGGCGAGGCGCCCGAGGCCGGCAAGCTCGTCTACGCCTCGGCCTTCACCGCGCTCGCCGCTTAGGCGGGACAAGTAATCGCCAGGCATGCCGCGTTTTCGCCTCGATATCGAATATGACGGCAGCCTCTACGCCGGCTGGCAACGCCAGGCCGACCAGCCTTCGGTGCAGCAGGCGATCGAACAGGCGATCGAGAAGTTCTGCGGCGAGGAAGTCTCGCTGCGCGGCGCCGGCCGCACCGATGCCGGCGTCCATGCGACCGCCCAGGTGGCGCATGTCGATCTCGCCAAGGCATGGCCTGACGACAAGGTGCGCGACGCAGTCAACGCCCATTTGCAGGCCGCCGGGGCGCGCATTGCCGTCCTGAAAGCGGCCGCTGTCCCCGATGGCTTCGACGCGCGGTTCTCGGCTATCGGTCGCCACTATCTCTACCGCATCGTCAACCGGCGCGCGCCGGCGGCACTCGACAAGGGCAAGATCTGGTGGGTGCCGAAGCGCCTCGACGCTGCCGCCATGCACGAGGCGGCGAAGGTGCTGCTGGGGCGGCATGACTTCACCACCTTCCGCTCGACCCAATGCCAGGCTGCCAGCCCGGTGCGCACACTCGATCGGCTGGATGTCGGCCGCTCTGGCGACCTGATCGAAGTGAAGGCCTCGGCGCGTTCCTTCCTGCACAATCAGGTGCGCTCGATGGTCGGCTCGCTGAAACGCGTTGGCGAAGGCGGCTGGACCATTGCCGACCTGAAGGCGGCACTCGATGCGCGCGATCGCGCCGCCTGCGGCCAAGTGGCGCCACCCGATGGGCTTTTTCTCGTTGGCGTCGACTATCCAATGATCGGCTAATCCGGTGCACCGATGCCGAGCAACGCCTGCAGGCCGAACAGCACGGCCAGCGAGGCCACGAACATGCCGGCAAAGACCGCTGTGCCGACGGCCGCGCCCCTGCCGATTGTCGCATTGGTCATCCGCCAGGTCAGCACCATCGACAGCGCAAACAAAAGCAGCGACACCAGTCCGGCCACCTCATTGGTGGAGGACAGGAAAAGCCTGATCAGCGCCGACGGCAGCATCAGCCAGGCGATGATGGCCGACGCCCAGTTGCTGGCGACCACATAGTGGACGAAGCGGCCGCCAATGCCCGCGCGCGGCGCCACCAGGGCAAGGCCGACGAGCGGCAGCACCCAGGCGCCGACATCGACCGTCGCCAGGCGCATCAGCATGCTGAAGCGCCCCGCGAAGGCATTGGGATCGCCGATTTCATTGGCAATGCCGACCCAGCCGACGACCAGCGCCGGCGCCGCCACGAGGATGGCGAAGAAGGAATTCCAGAACCCGTCGGCCGAAAGGTCGAGCAGACGCAGCCCGTCGGCCTTGCCGAGCATCAGCCGCCAGGCGCCGGCTAGCGAAGCATAGGTTTCATCTGACGAAAGCATGATCAGGGCAGGCCTCGTTCGAACCAGTCTTCGATGAAACGCTGATAGATCTGCGTCAGTGTCTCGAGGTCGGCAAGTGCAACGCGTTCGTCGACCATGTGCATGGTCTTGCCGACCAGCCCGAATTCGACCACCGGACAATAGTCCTTGATGAAGCGCGCATCGGAGGTACCGCCGGAGGTGGAAAGCGCCGGCGTCCTGCCGGTCACCGCCTTGACCGAACCGGTGAGCGCTTCGACCAGCCGATCGTCGCGGGTCAGAAAGACGTGGCTCGGCCTGTCGCGCCAGACGAGTTCGTAGTCAACCGGCGTCTTCTTGCCTGTCCGGTATTTCTTGCGCTTCGCCGCCTGGTCGAGACGGTTGTGGATCTCCGCCTGGATCGTCTCGGCCGTCCATGCGTCGTTGAAGCGGATGTTGAAGGTGGCGGTCGCCTTCGCCGGAATGACATTGGTGGCCGGATTGCCGACGTCGATGGAGGTGACCTCCAAATTGGTCGGCTGGAAATCCGTCGTGCCCTTGTCGAAGACGGGGTGCAACAAGCCGTCGACCAGGCTCACCAGTCCGCGCACCGGATTGTCGGCAAGTTGCGGATAGGCGGCGTGGCCCTGCCGGCCGTTGACGATGACGCTGCCGGACAGCGAGCCGCGCCGGCCGATCTTGATCATGTCGCCGAGCGCCTCGGGATTGGTCGGCTCGCCGACGATCGAGGCGTCCCATTTCTCGCCCTTGGCCGCCGCCCACTCGAGCAGCTTCGTCGTGCCGTTGATTGCCGGCCCTTCCTCGTCGCCGGTGATCAGCAGCGAGACCGAGCCCTTCGGGCCGTCCATCTTGTCGACATGGCGCGCCACCGCCGCGATGAAACAGGCGATGCCACCCTTCATGTCGACGGCGCCGCGGCCGAACATCTCGCCCTTGGCGATCTCGGCGGCGAAAGGCGGATGCGTCCAAGAGGATTCATCGCCAACCGGCACCACGTCGGTGTGCCCCGCAAACATCAAATGCGGGCCGTTGCCGGAACGCCGCGCATAAAGGTTCTCGATGTCCGGCGTGCCTGCTTCCGAAAACACCGGGCGCTCGACGGAAAAGCCGAGCGGCTTCAGCATGTCTTCCAGCGCGCTCAGCGCACCGCCCTCGGCGGGCGTCACGGAGGCGCAGCGGATGAGGGCGGCGAGATTTGCAACGGGATCGGTCGGCAACGTCATGGGCAAAGCGATAGTCGAAAGCGAAAGGCCTGTCACGGCCAGACATGAAGGCGAGCGATACCGCCGACATTATGGTTTTCATGTCGTATAGTTACAGGCCAAGGTGAGCTTATCGCATGGCCAGGCAAGAAAAAACGATAGTCATCGCCGGCGCAGGCAGTATCGGCTGCTATGTCGGCGGCTGTCTGGCGCTCGCCGGGCGCAAGGTGATTCTTCTGGCGCGGCCGCGCATCGAGGCGGCGGTGCGCAAGGCTGGCTTGCGGGTCAGCGACCTCGATGGCCGCGACCGCTGCATAGCGCCGGGGGCACTCACCGTCACCACCGATCCGGCCGCGGCCTTGTCCGGCGCCGATATCGTCCTGGTGACGGTCAAGAGCGGTGCGACCGAAGAGATGGGGGCGCTCATTGCCGCTCATGCCCGCCTGGATGCGACAGTGGTCAGCCTGCAGAACGGCGTCGGCAATGCCGAGAGGCTGCGGGCCGGGCTCCCTGGGCGGCGCGTGTTCGCCGGCATGGTGCCGTTCAACGTCGTCCGGTCGCCGGGCGGTGAAGCGCCGCTGCGCGTGCATCGCGCCAGCGAGGGCAAGGTGCTGATTGAAGACGGGGCGGCAGACCTTGCCGGTCAGCTTGCGGTCGAGGGGCTGGCAGTCGAGACCCACCGCGACATGAAGTCGGTGCTGTGGGGCAAGCTTTTGATGAACCTCAACAACGCTCTCGTGGCGCTGTCCGACCTGCCGCTGGCGACGGAACTTGCCGACCGCCGCTGGCGGCTGGTCCTGTCCGGCCAGATGGAAGAGGCATTGGTGGCGATGAAGGCCTCGGGCATCAAGCCGGCACGGATCGCCGGCCTGCGCCCGGCACTGCTGCCAAAGGTGCTGCGCCTGCCCGACTGGCTGTTCAAGGTCCTGGCGCGGCGTATGCTCGCCATCGATCCCGCAGCGCGCTCGTCGATGTGGGACGATTTGCAGCACGGCCGGCCGACGGAGATCGACGAGCTGCAGGGTGCGATCCTGCGCCTGGCGCATAAGGCGGGCACGCGGGCGCCGTTGCTAGAGCAGGTCACCGCGCTGGTGCGTGAGGCAGAGCGGGAAAAACAGGGATCGCCCGGCTTGACACCGGACGCCATCATGCGGGCGAAGGCTGCCCAATCTCGGTAGGCCGTCAGTTCGCGGCCCGCGCATGCGCCCAGTACCGTCCCTTGCCCGTGCGCTTGGCTTCGTAGAGCGCGTGATCGGAGCAGCTGAGAAGAATTTCCGGATCGCTGCCGTCGACAGGCGCGAAGGCGCTGCCAATGCTCAATCCGATGCGTATGGCGGCGCCGACGCCAAGGTCGAACGGCACCGAAATCTTCTCGATGACGCGTTTTGCCAGATAGGTGGCCTCGATTTCGGATGTCGCGGGCAGCAGGATGACGAATTCGTCACCTCCAATGCGAAAGACCATATCGTCCGGCCGGAAAGCCCGTTTCAATCGTTCGGCAACCTTGCGCAGCAACATGTCGCCGATCGCGTGGCCGAAGCGGTCGTTGACCTGCTTGAAGCCATCAAGGTCCATGCTGAGAACGGCAAACGGGTTGCCGCCATTCGCCGCCGGCGCGGCCAGCTCGCTGCACATGTCGCGCAGTCTTTCCTGGAGGAAGATGCGATTTGGCAGGCCGGTCAGCGCGTCCTTGATCGCGAGATCGCGATTGTCCAGTTCGGCGCGGATCATGCGCGCGTTGATCGTGTGATTTTGAAGCAGCACGATGATCACGCCGGCCACGTAGAACGGCATCTGAATCCCGACGACGAACATCCCGGGCGCCGGCGAAAACAGTGCGCCGGCCACGTAAGGGAGGCTTACGACCAGCATCACGAATATGGCGTAGCGTGGGGTCGCTGCGTTGCGTGACGACACCACTCCGACGACGCCTGCGACATTCAGGGCGGCAAGCACGGCCAGCGCCGTGTGGCCGCTGGCAATGCAGCCATAGCAGCCGAGGCCGAAAATGACCGACCATGCGCCGCCGACGGCCATGAGGGCCGCCAGCGGCCCCGTTGTCCCGCGCCCGCGCGCCTGCTCGCATTGCCGCATCAACAGGAAGCGGAAGGCAAAAAGGATGAGGTCAGCCGCGATCCAGGAGTAGGGCCACCAGTCGCCAGTGGCGACGGCGGCGCTGAGGGCCAGCACCAGGACGCTGATGGTGCCGAACAGGACGGCGAATTTGCGGTCGAAGGTGGTGTCGAGAAGCCGCGCACGGACCGCGTCCGGTTCCACGCTCATCGGCGAAGAGAACCAGCCGAACAGTCGGGCGCCGGAGCTTCGCTCGTCGCGTGTCCTAGGCTTGGGCAGGGCTCCGTCGTTTGCCAGTCGAGCGCTCCGTGTCGGTCGACACAGTCTCCACGGCCATGCTGGGCCAGGCTGATTAAGATTCGCTTAGGGTCTGTTCGCGCGACCGGAACATGTCCGTTGTCCGGGAGCGCTTTCGATCAAGGTGATCTTCTGCCAGATACCGGATCGGTGTTTAGGTTTCGGCGATGCTAGGATTCGGCCGGTGAATTGGTGCGTTTGCCATAGCGATTGGGTCCCGGCTGCCCGGGAAACAGGCAGAGCACGAGGAAGGCGACAATCGAGACGACCGGCACGAACAGCACCAGCGCCGCTACCCCCGGCTTGTCGAGGTCGTGCAGCCGCTTCACTGCCAGCGCCACGTTCGACCAGAGCGAGGCGATGAAGGCGATGAAGAATATGAACGACCACATGTTGCTCTCCGTCGTGCCTTCCGGCACCAGCGTGAAGCGATAGAGCGGGAAGGCCTGTATGATGGCGACGAGCAACCCTCCGAGAAAATAGGCCGCGCGGCTGACACGGCCCGATATTCTGAAGAAAAGCCAAATGAGATTTGATCTGTCAGGCAAGCGGGTCCGGTCCATATTGGTTAGTGCCGTTGTTGCCGTCGAGCATGCCAAGCTTCACCAGCAGCCAGCGCGACGGATTGCCGCGCCGGCGGAAAGTGCGTCCGTTCGTGACAAAGATCAATCGCGCAGCAATTCGTTGATCGAGGTCTTCGAACGGGTCCTGTCGTCGACCCGCTTGACGATGACGGCGCAGTAGAGGCTGGGGCCGGGCTCGTTGTTTGGAAAGGGCTTGCCCGGCAGCGAGCCGGCGACGACGACGGAATTGGCCGGCACTTCGCCATAGAAGATCTCGCCGGTGGCCCGGTCGACGATCTTGGTCGACTGGCCGATGAAGACGCCCATGCCCAGCACCGAGCCTTCGCGCACGATGCAGCCCTCGACCACTTCGGAGCGCGCGCCGATGAAGCAATTGTCCTCGATAATGGTTGGACCGGCCTGCATCGGCTCCAGCACGCCGCCGATGCCGACGCCGCCCGACAGATGCACGTTCTTGCCGATCTGGGCGCAGGAGCCGACCGAGGCCCATGTGTCGACCATGGTACCGCTGTCGACATAGGCGCCGACATTGACGAAGGACGGCATCAGCACGACGCCCTGTGCAACGTAAGCCGAGCGGCGCACGACCGACGAGGGCACGGCGCGGAAACCGGCCTTCTCGAAATCGACGGCGCTCCAGCCGTCGAATTTCGACGGCACCTTGTCCCACCACACGGCGTGGCCGGGGCCGCCCTTGATGATCTCCATCGGGTTGAGCCGGAAGGACAACAGCACCGCCTTCTTCAGCCATTGGTTGACATGCCATTTGCCGTCGGCCTGACGCTCGGCGACGCGTACGGTGCCGCGGTCGAGCAGGTCGAGCGCCGACTGGATGGCGTCGCGCGTTGCGCCGCGGGTTGCGGTCGAAATCGCATCGCGTTCCTCGAAGGCTTTCTCGATGGTCTTTTCGAGGCTCGAGAGATCCGGCTTCGACATGAATTCGCTCCATTACCACGCTGTTAAGGGGCCACGCCTTAACCTGTTTTGAAAGTCGCGCGGACCCTATGTGATGGTCGGGTAGGGGTCAATCGCAGCTGCGTCATGGGACGGCGCAAGTGAAGAGTTGGACGGGTAGAACAATATGAATCCAATGGAAAAAGCGGGATGGACGCCGCTGCCGCATTCGGATGAGGATCTGGAGCGGTCGAAAAGCGTTCCGGACACGCCGCAGACGCGCGCCGATACCTACCGGCTGGCCTGGAACGACCCCGACTTCATGACGCGGCGCGAATTGCGCGCGGTCAGGCTGCAGCTTGAACTCTTGAAGCCGGAGATGATCCTGGCTGAACGCGGCATCCGCTCGACCGTCATCCTGTTCGGCGGCGCGCGCATTCCCGAACCCGGCGGCGAAGCCTGGGCGGCCAAGAACGAGACGCAGAAGAAGAACCTCGAGAAAAACAGCAAATATTACGAGGAGGCGCGCAAGTTCGCTCGCCTCTGCTCGCGGCAGTCGGCCACCTCCTACTACCGGGAATTCGTGGTCGCCACCGGCGGCGGCCCAGGCGTCATGGAGGCCGGAAACCGCGGCGCCGACGATGTCGGCGCGCCATCGATCGGCCTCAACATCGTGCTGCCGCACGAGCAGGCGCCGAATGCCTATGTGACACCCGAACTCTGCTTCAACTTCCACTATTTCGCGGTCCGCAAGATGCATTTCATTATGCGAGCCAAGGCGGTCGCGGTTTTTCCAGGCGGCTTCGGCACCATGGACGAGTTCTTCGAGGCGCTGACCCTGATCCAGACCGGACGCATGGAGCGGGTGCCGGTGATCCTGTTCGGCAAGGCTTTCTGGAAGAAGGCTATCGACCTCGATTTCCTCGCCGAGCAAGGCACGATCACGCCCGGCGACCAGGACATCATCGATTTCGTCGATACCGCCGACGAAGCCTGGGGGATTATCAGCCGCTTCTACAAGCTAGGGGAGTAGGTTGGGGGACTGGGGAATTGGAGAATTGGAGAATTGAAGAACTGAGGAAAAGGAGGTCCGGTTCGTTCCTCAGTTCCTCAGTTCCTCAGTTCCTCAGTTCCTCAGTTCCTCAGTTCCTCTACCCCCTCCACAACCGCCGTGAGAAACGTCGCGAGATCGTCGGTGACGAAATCGACGTCATCCTCATTGGCCGGGTCGCGTTCCCAGATTTCCGAGAAGGTCGGTTCGAAATTGCGCGGCACCACCAGCACCGTGGTCATGCCAAGCGATTTCGGCACGGACAGGTTGCGAGCGAGATCCTCGAACATCACCGCATTGTGGCCGGTGATGGCGTGGAGTTCCGCGAATTTCTCATAGCTCTGCCGCGCCGGCTTTGGCGTGAGCCCGGCGGCGATGATATCGAAGATGTCGTCGAAATGTTCGAGAATGCCGAGTTGGCGCGCGGTGCGTTCGGCATGCCTGCGATCGCCATTGGTGAAAATGAACTTGCGGCCGGGTAGCTGGCGGATAGCAGTGCCGAGAACGGGATCGGGCACCAGCCAGGAATAGTCGATGTCGTGGACCTTCTCGAGAAAGTCGTCGGGATCGATGCCATGGCGCGTCATCAGCCCGTTCAGCGTCGTGCCGTATTCCTGATAGAGTTCCTTCTGCAGCTTGCGTGCATCCTCGCGCGGCAAGGTCAGCAATTCTCCGACATAGGCGGTCA
>NZ_PZJX01000024.1 GCF_003034915.1 Mesorhizobium helmanticense
GATCTGCGAGAACAGATTCGAATGATGCGGATAGAGTGTGTTGTCGAGGTCAAACACCCAGTCGGTGACATGGGCAAAACGGGCGGGTTCGGGGAGCGTGGTCATGCGATCCTTATGGCACGAAACGATCCCTTTGGCAGAGGCTTTATCCACAACTTATGCGCGTCTCGGGTGGTGAAAGTGGCATCACGATTCAAATTTTAGGTATCGCCGAAAGATGGCGTTCAGGGCTTGCTGGCACAGAGACGGTCCAGTGGGAGCTAGCGATGAGTCGCATATTTCTGAAGTCCGCCGCCGTCGCTTTCGCCTCCCTCGCGGCCTCGCTCCTGCTGACGTTGATCGTCGTTCCGGCCATGGGCTTCCCAATCAACCGCACCATCTGGCTGACATCCACGGTCTGTCCACTGGCTCTCGCCTGGGTCGCCGGCGCCTACACGTTCTGGCAAGGCGAGAGGCTGAAAAGCGCTCACCGCGATCTCGCCCGCGCCCATGCCCAGCTCGCCGCCGCGCACCGGCGCCTCTCGGAGAAGGCGAGCCGCGACGACATGACCGGCATGCTCAACCGCGAGAGCTTCTTTGCCGCGCTCGACGGCTCGCGGCGCAAATCCGATCGCGGTGCATTGCTGATCATCGATGCCGATCACTTCAAGAAGATCAACGATAGCTTCGGTCACCTGACCGGCGATGACGCGCTGCTTCTGATTGCCGCCGCCATCGAACGTGGCGTGCGCAGCGGCGACGTGCTCGGCCGCATCGGCGGCGAGGAATTCGCCGTGTTCCTGGCCGGCGCCACCGACCAGGAAGCCAAACGCGTCGCCGAGCGCATCCGCCGTGAGGTCGAGCTGATCCGCTTCCGGCCGGTTGACGAGCGAGTCGTACCCCTCACCGTCAGCATCGGCGGCACCCTGTGCGGCGAGGATGCCGCCGTGTCGGAACTGATGCGCGCCGCCGATCAGTGCCTCTATGAGGCCAAGCACCGCGGCCGCAATCTGACGATCCTCGACAACGACATTTCCGAGGCCGCCTGAGCAATTCCGGCTGTTAGCACAATCCTAACCCTGTTCGAATTCATGCCGCCCGTTCACACGCCTGAAGCAGGTTTCCAGCTAGGTTTGGCATGGATTTGGCTTCCCCTGGCGAGCATGTGCCGTTGAGGGAAAGCCATGCGTGGATCGAAGCCCCAATCGAGAGACGTATCATGAGTTTCTTCACCAAAAAAATATCGCGCCGCATGGTCATGCAGGCGCTGATCGCGTTGCCGACCCTGTCGCTGTTCCGCGGACTGCCCAAGGCTGATCGCCCCGATGCCGATCCGGACGCGATCGTCGAGATCAATGGCTGGATCCTGAAGCGGAGCGATCTCGCATGATCTTCGACAGCTACGAGGCCTTCCGCGCGGCCAATTTCACTCCCAAGGTCTGCATCCTGGGCTCCGGGCCGGCCGGCACCACGATCGCCAGGAAGCTTGGCGCCGCCGGCATTCCGGTTGTGGTGCTTGAGGCCGGCTCCCGCGAATTCAGCGATGATTCGCAGGATTTCTACCGTGGCAGCACGGTCGGCGATCCCTATTTCGATCTCGACATCACCCGGCTGCGCTTCCTCGGCGGCAGCTCCAATCACTGGGCCGGCTGGTGCCGGGTGCTCGACAAACAGGATTTCGAGCCGAAGGCCTGGGCGCCCGATACCGGCTGGCCGATCAGCCGCGCTGATATCGAGCCCTATCTGAACGAAGTCCACGACATCCTCGAACTTCCCGACTTCCGGCCGGATGTGTCGATTTCGGACGACATTCGCTGGGTGCAACTGATCAAGAGCCCGGCCGTGCGCTTCGGCGAAAAATTCGCCGACGAACTCGACAAGAGCGAGAACATCGCCGTCGTGCTCAACACCTATGCCACCGAGCTGGCCGGCGACGGCAGACGAGTGACCGGCGCCAGACTGTGGTCGAACGGGCAGGATGCCGGATCCTTCACCGCCGATTATTTCATCGTCTGCACCGGCGGACTGGAGAATTCGCGGCTGCTTTTGTGGTCGAACCAGCGCTCGAACGGTGGCGTCGTGCCGAATGCCGCGGCCCTCGGCCGCTATTGGATGGAGCATCCGACCTTCGAAGGCGGCAATGCCATTCTCGCCGACTACAGCGAGTTCGAGGTCGATGCCACCAACGAGGCCTTCTTCTCGCCGACGCTCGCCGCCATGGAGCGACTGAAGATCATGAATTTCGGCATCCGGCTGATCGAGACGCCCTATGCCGGCATCAAAAGTCTGGTTGCCGACCTCGCTTGCACCGCACCCGACATGGCCGAATGGGTGGCCTATCAGCTCAGCCAGAATTTGCGCTGCGCCGCTCAGCTCTATGTCGCCTGGGAACAGGCGCCGCAAGCGTCGAACCAGATCGAACTGTCGAAAACCGATGTCGACCACGCCGGCGTGCCGCGCATCGAACTGCATTGGAGAAAGTCGGAGATGGAGTACCGCACCCTGCTGGAGGGACTGCGGCTGTTCGGTACGACGCTTGTCGAGAAGAATCTCGGACGTGTGCGTATCGCCGACTGGATCGTCAATGGCGGCGACTATCCGACGAATGAGGAGCTGGCCGGCCACCACCATATGGGCGGCACCCGCATGGGCACCGACGTGACCAAGAGCGTGGTCGATGCCAATTCAAAGGTGCACGGCATGGACAATCTCTATGTCGGCGGCTCCTCGGTGTTCTGCACGTCGGGCGAATGCAACCCGACGACCACGATCACCGCATTGGCCTGCCGGCTGGGCGATCATCTCAGCAAGGTGATCACAGTCTGATGGTTCCGCTCAAATCGTATTGCAGCGACGCCGAGCTGGCCACGATCTTGCGGTTCACGACAGCGGCGCTCGACCTTCAGCGCGAGCAGCTTGCCCGGCTGAAGGCAGAAACCGGCTGAACCGTCAGACGGCTGCCAGGTCGAGCGCCGGCTTGCCCTTGTTACGTCCGACGATGCCGGCCATGTCGGCGGTCTGGAACGCGTCGCGCAAGGCGTCGAAGGACGGCAGCACGAAATAGGCGCGCTGGAATTTGTCGATCTCGTAGCCGGTGCGCATCACCGTTTCCAGATCGAAGGCGACATGGTGCGCATCCCTGCTTTCGACGGCGAATTGCAGTTCGGTGAAGGATGACATCAGTCCGGCGCCGAACGCTTTCAGCGGTTGGCCGGCCTCCTGCATTAGCCCGTACTCGGCCGTATACCAGTAGAGCCGGGTGATCATCTCGTCGCCGCCGAGCGCGATCACGTCCTCGGCCTTCTCGCCATACATCTGCATGAAGTCGGCGAAGACCGGCTGCGTCAGCGCCGGCACATGGCCGAAGAAGTCGTGGAACATGTCCGGCTCGACGATGTAGTCGAGCTCCTGGCGCGTCCGCAGCCAGTTGGTGACCGGGAAGCGGCGGTGGGCGAGGTGGTCGAAAAATGGCGCGGCGGGAATAAGGCCCGGCACGGCGACGATCTCCCAGCCTGTCAGCTTGCGCAGCTTTTCACTGACCGCGCCGAAATCCGGGATCTGGTCGAGAAGACCAAGTTCGGCGACGCCGTCGAGATAGGAATGATGCGCCAGCTTGCGCGTCAGTTTCGTCTGGCGGTCGCACAGCGTGCGCCACACCGCCTGTTCGTCGGTGCTGTAGTCGTACCCCTGCGCCACCGTGAAGTCGGCGCGGCAGACCGAATAGTCGCCGCGCAGCCCTTGCGCGGCACACTCCCTGGCGTAGTCGGCAACGCTCATTGTCATGGCTGTTCTCCTCGCAATCGTGACCAGTGGCCTCCTGCCGAAGACTACGCAAATCCGGCGAGGCAAATCCGCCTTGATGATGGCTAGAACGCGGGATTTGAGGTAAAAACAACCACCAAAGAGCTCTGGGAGAGTGAAGATGCCTCAATTCGATGATTTCGAGATCAAAATGCTCGATATCCTGCAGCGCGACGGTCGCAAGCCGGTATCCGAACTGGCCGAGCAGATCGGCCTGTCGACGACGCCATGTGCCCGCCGTTTCGAGGCCCTGCAAAGCGCCGGCATCATCAAGGGCTTTGCTGCCGTGCTCAGCCGCCGCGCCGTCGGCCTGATGGTGGAAGTGTTCATCCAGGTGCGCCTGGTCAGCCACAGCGACGGTTCGCCCGAAAGCTTCATTGCCGCCGTGCAGCGCATGGACGAGGTCTCGTCATGCTGGACGATGACCGGCGATCACGATTTCCTGCTGCATGTGATGGTGCCGTCGGTCGACGAACTCAACGCCTTCGTCATGCACCGGCTGATGCGGCTCGCCGGCGTGCGCGACGTCCACACGCAGCTTGTGCTGCAGAACATCAAGGGGCCGGGCCATGTGCCGCTGGGGCATCTCAGGAAGTAGAAGGTCCGGTCGAGGGCCGCTGTGCGGCCGAAGATAGAGCCCGCTCGCGCGGAAGCGCGGTTGCCCCGGACACGTCAAAACATTGTCGTTCGCCTCGGTTGGCAGAATGACTTGGTCGCGCCATTTTCGGACATTGACGGCAAAGACTATAGCTCACATCGGCAAGCAATAGACCTCGCCGATTTGGTTCTACAGTGCTATATTCTGGTAGGACATTTAGGTTGACGGCCGGAAAGGCCCCGGTCGAATCGTCTGAGGAGGACGGGATGCTCGCCTCTGCTTTGAAGTTCGGCAGTTTGTTCCTTGCAGGAGCGTTTGCTATCGGCTTTGCGACGCAGGCTTTTTCGCAGACATCGCCGGAAAAAATTCCGACCGAGGAACAGCTCGCCAACGACAACAATCTTTTCCTCAAGCTCGCGAGGAAGGCCCTGAAATGGGAAGAGCCGGAGGAGCCGGTCCAGATCCTCGGGCCGATCTACTTCGTCGGCACCAAGGGGCTCGGCGTGTTCCTGTTCACTACGCCTGAAGGCCACATCCTGATGAACACCGGCATGCCGTCCTCCGGGCCCATGATCGAGGAGTCGATCAAAAAGCTCGGTTTCAAGCCGGAAGACATCAAGGTCATGATCAACGCCCATGCGCATATCGATCACGCAGGCGCTTACGCTTACCTCAAGGAGAAGTACGGGGCCGAGATGGCGGTGATGCGCGAAGATGTCCCGGCGATGGAGAGCGGCGACAAGGGCGACTTCAAATACGCCGACGATTTTCTCTATCCACCGGTCAAGGTCGACCGCATCCTGCGCGACGGGGACACGGTCAGGTTGGGTGATGTATTGCTCACCGCCTACCTGACGCCGGGCCATACGCGCGGGGCCACCACCTGGGTCGCCAACCTCATGGTTGACGGCAAGGCCTATGTCGTGGTGTTCCCCGATGGGTCGGGGTTCAACCCCGGCTACCGGCTGGTGAAGGACCCTTCATATCTTGGCATCGCCGACGACTATCGGCGGACGCATCACATGCTGGAAATGCTCAAGCCCGACATCTGGCTGGCGCAGCACAACGAATATTACGACCTCGCCGGCAAGCGCGAACGGGCCAAGACCGAAGGTGTTGCCGCCTGGATCGATCCGGAAGGGTATCGCCGCTTCGTCGCCGGCAAGAAGCGCGCCTTCGAGAACGAGGTCGACAAGGAACTCGGAGTCGCAAAGGCCGCCAACTGATGGGACCTCGCCGTGGCGGGGTGCCACCCTTCTCAGGGGTTCTTTCGAACAGTGGGCAATGGTGCGAAACCCGGGAGGGGTCTAATGGTCGGGAACAGCTTTCCCGCGCGAGCGCTCAGTTTGGCTGCATCGTGCATCTTTGTCGCTGCCTGCTGCCTTGCGGCGCAGACAGCCTCGGCGCAGGATTCACTTGAGAGCAAAGTATACAAATTCAAGGGCAAAGTCATTGCAGCCCGTGAAGCCGAAATCGCCGCACGCGTCGACGGACGGCTGGCCAAGATCAACTTCACCACGGGGCAGATCGTGAAAAAGAAGTACCAAAACTGCAAGGAGGTCTTGCGATGACGCGGGTGAATACGACTTCGGGTATTGTTGGGTCCATGGCGGTGGTCGTAGCAGCCGGGATGGTCGCATTCGCAGCCCAGGCCGCCGACCCGCCGATGAAAGTCACCGTCGGCAACTT
Organism: Mesorhizobium helmanticense; assembly: GCF_003034915.1. Taxonomy (GTDB): domain Bacteria; phylum Pseudomonadota; class Alphaproteobacteria; order Rhizobiales; family Rhizobiaceae; genus Mesorhizobium; species Mesorhizobium helmanticense. The sequence goes on from NZ_PZJX01000024.1 coordinate 6,068, forward strand.
CATCCGCGCCGAGACCGACTTCTACTTCAAGACGCGCGAGTTCGGGAAACTGAACCACAACCGGACCATGGCTGCCATCGACGAGCAGGACGTGGTCCGGATGAACCGCGACACGCTCTACTCCTCGGGTGTCTTCGACCTAGAAGCGGCTCCTGTGACCATAACGCTGCCGGACCCTGGCAAGCGTTTCATGTCGATGCAGGTCATTTCCGAGGATCACTACACCGTCGAAGTCGTCTATGCGCCGGGGAGTCACACCTACACCAAGGACAAGGTGGGCACTCGCTATGTCTTTCTGCTTGTCCGCACGCTTGCCAATCCCGAAGACCCGGCAGACCTGAAGATTGCCAACGCCCTTCAGGATCAAATCAAGGTCGATCAAGCGAGTGTGGGAAAATTCGAAACGCCGGACTGGGATTCCGCATCGCAAGCCAAGGTGCGCGATGCCCTGAATGCGCTCGCCCCCCTGCGCGAAGGTGACAAGGGCGCCATGTTTGGCACTCGAGAGGAGGTCGATCCAGTCGCACATCTCATCGGCACGGCCATCGGGTGGGGCGGCAATCCCGACTACGCTGCTGTCTACAGCAGCTTCTATCCGAAGGGCAACGACGGCAAGACAGTGCACAAACTGACCGTCAAGGACGTGCCGGTGGACGGCTTCTGGTCGATCAGCCTCTACAATGCCAAGGGTTTCTTCGAGAAGAACGACCTCAACGCCTATTCCATCAACAATCTCACGGCGAAGCCGAATCCCGACGGCTCTTTTGCCGTCCAGTTCGGCGGTTGTCGTGATGACACAGCGAATTGCCTTCCGATCATGGAGGGCTGGAATTACACGGCACGCCTCTACCGTCCGCGCAAAGAAATCCTCGACGGCAGTTGGAAGTTTCCGGAAGCTCAGCCGGTTACCGAGTGATGCGCGCAGATCCGCATTGATGAAACCAGTTCTCTGTGGAGGTAGAGTGCGATGAGGGGAAAACTCAGCATCCTGTCAGCGGCGACCCTGCTCTGGGTGTGCGATGACGCGGCGGCCATAGACGACGGGCCGCGCGGCTACCAGCTTGTGCCGGAGGGCACGAATGCGATCACGGTCATCGGTCTCTTTCAGGAAGGCAATCAGTCCTTCGGTCCCGGCACCGCGCTGAGCGGAGCCGACATTGATATCGATATCGGCCTCGTTCAGTACACGCGTTCATTCAACATAGCAGGTAATTTGGGAGCCCTGTTCGTTGTGCTTCCGGCCGGTAAGGTCTCTGGGACCCTGCATACTGCCGTTGGCGATCTCGAAGGTGAGAGTTCCGGCATCGGCGATCTCATCGTGGGTGGAGTTGTGGGCCTGTATGGCTCTCCGGCCCTGCCCAAGGCCGAGTGGGCCGCCTACGACCCCGGACTGTCGATAGGGCTGCTGGGCAAGGTGTATGCGCCGACGGGCGCATTCAGCGGCGACAAGATAATCAATCTCGGCGCGGATCGCTGGGTTGGACAGATCGGCCTGCCGATGAGCTACTATTTCGGAACGTCGATGCTTGATCCGGAGTTGGCAACGCTAGAACTGGCGCCGTCGGTCACGTTCTTCAGCGACAGCGGTGATACCAGCCAGGACCCCATTCTCACACTTGAGGGGCATGTCACCCGCAATCTCGGCAGCCGGTTCTGGGCCTCCCTGGACGGACTCTACGTGTACGGTGGAGAGACATCCACGAACGGCATATCTAATGGCGACACGCAGGAGTCCCTCGCCCTGGGCGGGACGCTTGGAGTGAATGTGACGCCGTCGTTCTCGATGAAGTTCAGCTACGGAGAATTCGTGTATCACAATACCGACGGCTTGGATGGCCGGAGTTTCCGGGTCGTCTCAAACTTTGTTTTCTGACTTGTCGCGCTTCCCCAGCAGGCGAATGTCTGCTCCGAAAATTCGGCCTGAACGCCGGCTTCTGGCGCAAGATGCTCGTTCGTGCTGGTCAGAACGGACGACCGCTCACCACACCCCGTGCGGTCATTCAAGCCAAGTCATTCCAGTGCTTCATGTGCCTCCTGCTGGCGGAATTCGGCAACGATTCTTGAGACGGTTGGCTCGCTCACGTCATATACCTTGCCATTTCGGCGCCAGACTTGCGGCCCGAAATGACGGACTCGGCGATCTCACGCCGCTTTTTGTCATCGAGCTTGCGCCGTCGCCCACCAACGCGACCTTCCAGCCGGGCCTGAGCCAGCCCTGCGCTTGTCCGCTCGCGGATCATGGCACGCTCGAATTCGGCGAAGCTGCCGACCATCTGCATCATCATGCGGCCAGCCGGCGTCCGGCGCGGCAGCGGGCCGCCGCCGCTACGGGGATTTCGCCAAGCGCCTGAGCGCTGAGTCGCCGGCTGACGAAGCCATTCAGCCTGCGCCGCTTATGGCACGATCAGCGTGCCGGCGCCGTGTTCGGTGAAAAGTTCAAGCAGCACCGAATGCGGCGTCTTGCCGTTCAGGATGACGACGCCTTCGACGCCGCGCTCGATCGCCTCGATGCAGGTCTCCACCTTGGGGATCATGCCGCCGGACACCGTGCCGTCCTTGATCAGGGCTTTCGCCTCGGCGACCGTCAATTCGTCGATCAGCTTCTTGTTCTTGTCGAGCACGCCGGGCACGTCGGTGAGGAAGAGCAGGCGTGTCGCCTGGCAGGCGCCGGCGATGGCGCCGGCAAAGGTGTCGGCATTGATGTTGTAGGTATGGCCGTCACGGCCGGGCGCCACCGGCGCCAGCACCGGGATCATTTCGGAACGCGCCAGAAGGTCGAGCAATGTGCGGTCGACCTCGACCGGCTCGCCGACGAAGCCGAGATCGAGCACGCGCTCGATATTGGAGTCCGGATCGATCATGGTCTTGCGCGCCTTTTCGGCGAAAACCATATTGCCATCCTTGCCGCACAGGCCGATCGCCCACTCGCCTTCGGCGTTGATCAGCGCGACGATCTCCTTGTTGATCGAGCCGGCCAGCACCATCTCGACGATCTCGACGGTCTTTTGGTCGGTGACGCGCAGGCCGCCCTCGAACTTCGATTCGATGCCCATCTTGGTCAGCATCGCGCCGATCTGCGGCCCGCCGCCATGCACGACGATCGGGTTGACGCCGGATTGCTTCAACAGCGCGATGTCGCGGGCAAAAGCCTTGCCGAGCTCAATGTCGCCCATGGCGTGGCCGCCATATTTCACCACCACCGTCTTGTTCTCGTAGCGCTGCATATAGGGCAACGCCCGTGAAAGCAGCGCGGCCTGCATTTCGGCGGTGGCGGTGATCTCCGTCATCGGCATGGTTCCCGGCTTACTGGAAAGGACGGCGGCGTCTTAGCGGGAATTGCGGCGGGCCGCAAACGGCTTTGCTGTCACAATGATGAAATCGATTCTATCTTCTTGTTTGACCGTGGTCTTGTCCGAAAACCGGTTCCCACTTTTCGGGACCATGGTCACGCCGGGGCCCTGAGCGGCGCCCGCCGCTTGAGCCACCCCGAAATCTTCTCCATCTGCGCGGCAAGCGACAAAAGCGTCTCCTCGTCCCCGGGCCGGCCGGCGGCTTGGATGCCCAGCGGCAAGCCAGCCTCGGTGACATGGACAGGCAACGCGATCGACGGCTGGCCGCTGACATTCTGGATCGCCGGCCAGTGGGTGAACCACAGACTCTTGTCCATCAACTGGCCAAGCAGCGGCTTGAACCGCAGCAGGCGTGTGAGATGCAGCCGGTCCAGCATGTTCTCGATGAACTCATCGGCGCCCTTCGGGTCCATGGCGCCGCAGGCCAGCGGCGGGCGCGCGATGATGGGCATCAGCACGGCGTCATATTGCGCGGTCTCGCTGATTAGCCTGCGCGATGTGGCGTGCAGCCGCTGCAGGCCGGCATAGATCTCGCCGGCCGAGGCGATTTCGCCGAAGCGGCCGATAACCCGCGTGGCGCGCTCCAGGTCGCCGGAAACGGAGCGACCGAGGCGAGCGCCCTCAAGGCGCATCATGCCGGCCACTGCCGCCGCGACGGTCTTGCAGAAATCCGCCATGAAATCGCGATCGATATAGGGCAGGTCGATCTCCTCGACGGTGTGGCCGCCTTCGCGCGCCAGCGCCACGGCCGTGTCCAGCGCCGTCTGTGTCTCGGCCGATATCGGCAGGCCAAGCGGCGATTTCCGGTAGACGGCGAGCTTGAGCTTGCCGGGGTCTCGCGCTGCCGCGGCGGCAAACGTGCCTTTCGGCGCCGCCGCCGCATAGGGCGACAGCGGATCGGGGCCGTGGGTGAGGTCAAGCAGCAGGGCCGAATCCCGGACCGAGCGGGCCAGCGCGTGGTCGACGACCAGGCCGTACCAGCTTTCGGTGACCAGCGGCGTCAGTGGCACGCGGCCGCGCGCGGTTTTCAAGCCCACCAGCCCGGTGCAGGCTGCTGGAACGCGGATCGAGCCGCCGCCGTCCGAGGCATGCGCCACCGGCACGACGCCGGCCGCGACCAGCGCCGCCGCACCTCCCGACGAGCCGCCGCTGGTGTGCGCCGTGTTCCACGGATTGCGGGTAATGCCGAAAGCGGCCGATTCGGTCATCAGCCTCAGCCCGTGTTCGGGCGAGGTGCTGGTAGCGATAGGGATCAGGCCGGCGGCCAGATGACGGTCGGTCATCACCGAGTTGAAGTCGGCTGTGAAGGCGGGAATGCGGCTGCCTGAATGCGTTGGCACGCCCTTCACGGCGATGCCGAGATCCTTGATCGCAAAAGGCACGCCGGCCAGCGGCAGATTACGGTCGACGGTTTTCGCCCGCGTCCGCGCTGCCTCGTAAAGCGGCTCGGCAATGGCGTTGATATCGGGACGCGTGGCCTCGGCCCGGGCAATGGCTGCATCGACAAGCTCCGGCGCCGAGATCTCTCCCTTGCGCACCAGGCTGGCCAGGCCGGTTGCATCATGCTCCCACAGAGCTCGTTCGACCGACATTCCTGCGTCCCCCGCTATTGGCAAAGCTAGCTTGCGGCAGTCTCCTTGGCAATTGACGTGCAAATGCCGGCGTATGGAAGCGTTCGGCCGTTGCAAATACATTGCAATCTTCTAATTTGGCGGCCGATGACGCCGCAGGACATCACCAAGCTGATTGTCCGGACTTCGATGAAGGACCGGGCCGCGTTCGACCTGCTTTACCGGCAGACGAGCGCGAAACTTTTCGGCGTCTGCCTTCGTGTATTGAATGACCGGGGAGAGGCTGAAGAGGCGCTGCAAGAGGTCTTCGTCAAGATATGGACGAAGGCGGATCGTTTTGCCGTTTCGGATCTGAGCCCGATCTCCTGGCTGGTGGCCATAGCGCGCAATCATGCGATCGATCGCATCAGGGCGCGCCGCAAGCCCGCCGCGGACATCGACGCCGCGCTCGACGTGGCCGATCCGGCGCCGGGACCGGAGGCCATGGTTGTGGCGGGCGGTGAAGCCGAGCGCGTCCATCATTGTCTCGATGAGCTGGAGAAGGACCGGGCGGCGGCCGTCCGGGGCGCCTATTTGAACGGCGAAAGCTATGCCGAACTGGCGGAACGCCATGGCGTACCGTTGAACACGATGCGGACCTGGCTGCGGCGCAGTTTGCTGAAACTGAGAGAATGCCTGGAAAGATGACGCTGGCAGAGGACAACGGACCGGAACGTGGAGGCGACGACCTGCTCGCCGCCGAATACGTTCTTGGCGTTCTGGCGAACGATGAGCGCCAGATTGCGTCCCGTCGCGTCGATACCGAATCCACCTTCGCCCGCCTCGTTGATGTCTGGGAGGTATATTTGTCGCCTCTGGCCACCGCCTATGCTGCGGTCGAGCCTCCAGCTTCCGTCAAGGTGGCGATCGATCGGCGGCTGTTTGCCTCGACGCCAGCCAGGTCCGCCGAACCTCGGACCGGCCTCTGGTCGAGCCTCGGTTTCTGGCGTGGCATTGCCACCGCGGCGTTGGCAGCGCTGGCGATCTATATCGCCGTGCCCTATGTCAGCCTGCCGGTTGAGCAGGAGCGGCTCGTCGCGTCGCTGGCCGCCGACGGCAGCGATGTCAAATATCTCGTCGTCTACGATGCAGCCACGCACGATGTCGGCCTCTCTCACGTTTCGGGCGAGCGCGCCGCCGGCAAGGATTTCGAGCTGTGGATGATCGAGGGCAAGAACGCGCCGGTCTCGATGGGCGTCATCCCGGCCGGTGCAGCCACGCACCTTACAGTGTCGCCGGCCGTGCAGCAGAAGCTGGCGCAAGGCGCCGTGCTTGCGGTGAGCGTCGAGCCGACGGGCGGTTCGCCGACCGGCCAGCCGACCGGACCGGTTGTTGCCGCGGGCGATCTGAAGGGTGTCTGACGGCCCAGCGCCGGACATACCAGGAAAGAAGAGCCGAAATCTATCTCTCGCGAAGGAAAGGCTTGCAAAAAAACTTGGCGGCCGGATAGCGATTGGGCTTAACAATTTTCAGTAAGACAAGATTTTTTCTGAGAGGACGAAACTCTCGTATTTCTGCCCCGTATCTCCTTGCGTTCCCGAAAGAGGCGAACAATAACCCGAGGAGATTGATATAATGCGTAAACTCGCCACCCTTTTGCTCGCCGGTACGATCGCTGTTTCCGCGCTTGCCACCGCTGCCTACGCCGAAAACCCGATGGTTGGCGGCGCCGCCATGTACGCCGACAAGAACATCGTCGAGAATGCCGTCAATTCGAAGGATCACACGACACTGGTCGCGGCCGTCAAGGCCGCCGGCTTGGTCGAGACGCTGCAGGGCGCTGGTCCGTTCACCGTGTTCGCACCGACCAACGAGGCCTTTGCAGCGCTTCCGGCCGGCACGGTCGAAACGCTGCTCAAGCCCGAAAACAAGGACAAGCTCGTCAAGATCCTGACCTGCCATGTCGTTGGTGCCAAAGCCATGTCGGCTGATGTAACCAAGATGGTCCAGGACGATGGCGGCGCGCACAAGGTCAAGACGGCCGGCGGTTGCGAATTGACGCTGAAGGCCGATGGCGGCAAGGTCACCGTGACCGACGAGAACGGCAATGTCGCCAACGTCACCATCGCCGATGTCGAGCAGTCGAATGGCGTCATCCATGTCATCGACAAGGTTCTTCTGCCGAAGATGTAACGAAAGGCCCGCTGCCGGCGAAATATGGCCAAGGCTCCATGCCGACGGCGCGGGTCTGCTCCCGTGACCCGCGCCGTCGACAAGCGTACACTCCGCATCGCTGCTCCAGGCCTGGAGCCGGTGCGGAGTGCCCGCTTCCAGGAGTTGGCCGTCACCGGCTTTTGATTTCCGTGTGACGGTCTAATTTGGCAAAGGGAAATCAGGAGGAATGGTGATGACCCGTCGCGACTTTCTTTGGAGCGGTGCCGCCGGCGTGGCATTGCTGGCGGGAACGGCGGCAATGCTGCGCATGGGCGGACCGCCGGATGCGCGGGCGGCCGAAACTTTCGAGGTCACCAAGACCGAGGCCGAGTGGCGTGCCATCCTGTCCGACGCGGCGTTCAATGTGCTGCGCAAGGAAGGCACCGAATATCCCGGCACCAGCCCGCTGCTCAACGAACACCGCAAGGGCACCTTCGCCTGCGCCGGCTGCGAATTGCCGGTCTATTCCTCGCAGACCAAGTTCGATTCCGGCACCGGCTGGCCGAGCTTCTGGCAGGAAATTCCCAACGCCGTCGGCACGACGCAGGACAGGTCCCTGGGCATGACCCGCACCGAGGTCCATTGCCGGCGCTGCGGCGGCCATCTCGGCCATGTCTTCGACGACGGCCCGCCGCCGACCGGCCTGCGCCATTGCATCAACGGCGTCGCCCTGACCTTCAAGCCGGCCACGGCCTGACGACTAGCTGCAACCTGACTTTGTCAGAGCGCGCGAGAACATCGTGACGGTAGATTTTGCGCATGACCCCGAAAATTGCTTTTCGGGGTCATGCGCGAGGATGCCGGGCGGGGGTCCGGCGCTCCTCAGTGTCCGCCACCGCCGCCGCCACCGGCCGCGGCCGGCTTGCGGATGAACAGGGTGAAGAGCCCGAGCGTGGCGAACAACACCGTGAGCATGAAGAACACGTCCATGAAGGACAGCAGCGACGCCTGCTGCTGGACCATGCCCGACAGTTTGGAGATCGCAGCCTTGGAGGCGTCGAGCCCGGCGGTCTGCTCGAAGGTGAGCGTCATGTTCTGCAGCTTCTCCTGTGCGGCGGCACTGCCCCATTGCACGTGCTCGGAGAGCCTCGCGTAGTGGAAGGCATTGCGGTCGATCAGCACCGTGTTGATGACGGCGAGGCCGACCGCGCCGCCGAGATTGCGGGTCAGGTTGAACAGGCCGGACGCATTCTTCAGCCGCTCGGGCGGCAAGGTGCCCAGCGCGATGTTGTTGATCGGCACCATGCACAGCATCATCGAACAGCCGCGCAGGATCTGCGGGATCAGCAGTTCATGGAAATCCCAGTCGGCGGTGAGATGCGTCATCCACCAGGTTCCCGTGGCGAAGCCGAAGAAGCCGATCATCATCATGATGCGCGGGTCCATCTTGTTCGACAGGATGCCGGAGATCGGCGCGGTGAGGAACATGGCCAGACCGCTGACGAACAGCGCCTCGCCGATCATCATCGAATCGTAGCCGCGGATGCGCCCGAGGAACACGGGGTAGAGATAGGTCAGGCCGTAGAGGCCTATGCCGACGACGAAGGAGAACAGCGAGCCGAAGGCGAAATTGATGTTGCTGAACGCCTTGAGATCGACGATCGGCTCCTCGGCGGTGAAGACGCGCCAGAAGAACAGCACCGCGCCGACGGTCATGATGATGGCGCAGATGAACACCGCCTGGTCCTGCAGCCAGTCATTGTTGGGACCTTCCTCCAGCACATATTCCATGCAGCCCAGGAAGGCCGCCATGCCGGCAAGGCCCCACCAGTCGAATTTGCTGAACAGCTTGAGATTGGGCTTGTCGAAGTCGATCAGCGACCAGGCGGCTGTCGTCACCAGAATGCCGGGCACGACGTTGACCAGGAACAGCCAGTGCCAGGACATGGCGTGGCTGATATAGCCGCCGACGGTCGGGCCGATGGTCGGCGCCAGCGTCGCCACCAGGCCGATCATCGGCGAGACGACGGCGCGGCGCGACGGCGGGAAGATGGTGAAGGCGGCTGCAAAGACGCTCGGGATCATGCCGCCGCCGATGAAGCCCTGCACGGCGCGGTAGACGATCATCTGGTCGATATTGGTGGCGGTCGCGGCCAGCGCGCTGGCCGCCGTGAAGCCCGCCGCCGAAATGGTGAACAGCACGCGCGTCGACAGCATCCGGCTGAGGAAGCCGGACAGCGGGATCATGACCACCTCGGCGATCAGATAGGCCGTCTGCACCCACGGGATCTCGTCGGAACTGGCGCTGAGGCCCGCCTGGATCTCGGCCAGGGAGGCCGAGACGATCTGGATGTCGAGGATGGCCATGAACATGCCGAACACCATCGCCAGGAAGGCGATGACGCGGCGGATCGGCATGTGATCGGTCTGGGCCGGGACGGCCGGCGCCGATCCGGCGGTAATGGTTGCGGTTGCCATGTCATGGCCTCCCTAAGCAATTCCGGGAAAAGTGCGTGGCGGTTTTCCCGTCCGGAATTGCGTCAAAACAAACTTGGCAGGCAGGGCGGCTCAGCGCTCAACAGGCCACTGAGCCGCCCCCCCAAAGTGCTCAGTTGGTCGTTGCGGTGGGCGCCGTGCGGCTGTCGACGGCGACGATGACGCTGAGGCCGGCGCGCAGCCTGCCTGTCTTCAGTACGTCCGCGGGAACGTCGATGCGGACCGGCACGCGCTGCACCACCTTGGTGAAGTTGCCGGTGGCGTTTTCCGGCGGCAGCAGCGAAAACACCGCACCCGAGGCCGGCGCCAGCGAAGAGACCGTGCCTTCGAAATCATGGCCGTCTATCGCGTCGACCGAAATCCTGACCTTTTCGCCGGGCACCAGCCGGCCGAGCTGCGTCTCCTTGAAATTGGCGACGATATAGAGCTTGTCCATCGGCACGATGACAGCCAGCTTCTGTCCGGGGCTGACAAGGTCGCCCTGCTCGACCGAGCGGTTGCCGACCACGCCGTCATAGGGCGCGCGCAGCACGGTGAAGGACAGGTCGCGCGCGGCCTTGTCGCGGCTGAGCTGCAGCGACGCCAGCGTGCTGGCGGATTCGGCGCGTTGCGCCTGCAGCACGCAGATATTGGCCTGGGCCGCCGCGATCTGCGCGTCCGCGCCGACAAGCGCTGCCTTGGCCTGATCGAGGGCGGTCTGGGCGTCGTCGAGCTGCGCTTGTGTGCCGACATGCGTCTTGAGCAGTTGCGCCGCGCGCTGCTGTGCGCGCGCCGCATTGTCGGTCGCGGCCTGGTCGGCGGTCTTTTGCGCCTGCGCCTGCTGCAGCGACGCGCGCGCCGCCTCTGTCTGCGCGTCGATGCGGTCGAGCGTCTTGCTCAGCGTGGCGATCTGCGCCTCGGCCTGGGCGACGGCTATCTTATAGTCGCCATCATCGACGGTCAGCAGCGGGTCGCCCGCCTTCACCTGCTGGTTCTCGCTCACCTCGACCTGGTCGACATAGCCTGAAATTTTTGGCGAAATGAACGCCATGTCGGCCTGGACATAGGCGTCATCGGTTGAGATCATGAAGCGGCCGTCGGTCCAGTAATGGTAGCCATACCAGGCGCCGGCGCCGAGCAGCCCAAGCCCGATGATGGGCAGCAGAAGCGAGCGCACCGAGCGCTTCTTCTTGGCCGGCGCCGCAACCGGAACCTCGATGACGGGTTTAGTTTCCGGCGCCTCGACCGCCGGTGCGGTCTTGGCGTTGGGGAAGGGACGAACTTCGGCGGTAACGGACGCGTTCGAGGACATGGTGTTTCTCTGCCAGTCAGTCTATGAGGAAAAGCTATCATACTGAACCGTTCGGTTCGAACTGGACATTGACTTAGCGCTAAAAGGGGCCCATATCAAGGGCAATCGAACCGGTCGGTTCGAATTATTTTGCGAGGTGCGACTTTTATGGGCGAACCACGACCAGATGCCGGTCCGAATGCTGGCCCGGATATTGGCAAGGACCAGTGCGATCTGCTGGACAGCCTGCGTCGCGGACGTCCGGCGGCGGGACAGGATCCGGTCAAACGCAGCCAGATCATCGACGGCGCCCGCCGTGTCTTCATCGACAAGGGCTTCGAGGCCGCCTCCATGAACGACATCACCCGCGAGGCTGGCGTCTCCAAGGGCACGATCTATGTCTATTTCGCCAACAAGGAAGAGCTTTTCGAGGCGCTGATCGAGGAAGAGCGCGGCACGATCTTCAAGAACATGTACGATATGCTCGACCGCGCCGACGACCTTCGCCAGACGCTGGTGAAGTTCGGCAAGGTGCTGTCGCTCAAGATCACCTCGGCCAAGGTCATCCAGGCGCAGCGCACGGTGATCGGCGCGTCCGATAGGATACCCGACATGGGCGCGCGTTTTTATGAGCGCGGCCCCAAACGCGGCCACGACAGGATGGTGGCCTTTCTCAATGCCGCCATCGAGCGCGGCCTGCTCAAGATCGATGATGTCGATCTTGCCGCCTATCAGTTCACCGAACTGTGCCTGGCCGGTCTTTTCCGGCAATGCATATTCGCCTACCGCACCAAGGCCCCGAGCCAGGAAGAAATCGACCACATCGTCAGGTCAGGCGTCGGCATGTTCCTGAAGGCCTACGGCACCGAAAGGCTTGCCGAGGAAGAAAGCCACCAGATGATTGCGCTGGAGGCGAAGCGCTAACCTGTTTTTGCTCTATCCGCCATTGGCCGCAAGCACGATCGCCGCGCGCAGCTCTTCCAGGCCCTCGTTTCTTTCCGACGATGTCGCGAGAACGAACGGAAACGCCGCCGGCCGCTTCTTGATTTTCGCCAATGTCTCTTCGATCAATCGCGGCACGCCGGCGGCCTTGATCTTGTCGGTCTTGGTCAGCACGATCTGATAGGACACCGCCGCCTTGTCGAGCAGCGACAGCACCTCGTCGTCCTTGGCCTTGATGCCATGGCGGGCGTCGATCAGCACGTAGACTCGTTTCAGCGTCACGCGGCCCTTGAGATAGTCGAAGACCAGCTTCGTCCAGTCGTCGACCTTTTCCTTGGGCGCGCTCGCATAGCCGTAGCCCGGCATGTCGACCAGCGCCATCGGCGGCAGGTCGGCGCCTTCGCCCGAAAATCCATCCGGCACGAAGTAGTTGAGTTCCTGCGTCCGTCCCGGCGTGTTGGAGGTGCGCGCCAGTCCCTTCTGGTTGACCAGCGCATTGATCAGCGATGATTTGCCGACATTCGAACGGCCGGCAAAGGCGATCTCCGGCGGCCCTTCCGGCGGCAGGAACTTCATCGACGGCACGCCGCGGATGAAGATCCAGGCTTGCGTGAACAGTTCGGGAGCGATCGCGGTCTTGTTGCTTGTCGTTTTGTCTGTCGCGCTCAAACCGCGGCCTCCAGGCGAGCAATGTCGGCGCCTCTGATGGCATCGAGGTTGCGGCTGATCTTGTCCACCGGCCAGTCCCACCAGGCCGCCATCAACAGCCGCCTGATCGTCTTGTCGTCGAAGCGCATTTTCACCACCTTGGCCGCATTGCCGGCGACGATCGCATAGGGCGGCACGTCGTGCGTGACCACCGATTTCGCCGCCACGATGGCGCCATGGCCGATCTTGACGCCGGGCAGGATCACCGCCTCCATGCCGATCCATACATCATTGCCGAGCACCGTGTCGCCGCGTATTTCCTTCGACCACGTCTTCGGGTCGAAACCCTGTTCCCAGCCATGGCCGAAGATGTTGAACGGGTAGGTCGAGAAGCCAGACATGGCATGGTTGGCGCCGTTCATGATGAAGCGCGCGCCCTCGGCTATGGCGCAGAATTTGCCGATGATCAGCCTGTCGCCGATGAACGGATAATGATGCAGCACGCAGCGCTCGGCGAATTTGTCCGGCCCGTCCGGGTCGTCGTAATAGGTGTAGTCGCCGATCTCGATGTTCGGCGCGTTGACCAGTCCCTTGAGGAAGCCGACGCGCGTGTGCATCGGGATCGGGTGCTTGATGTTGGGGTTGGGTCCGTCCATGTCGAGGTCCGTCGAGTGGTTGGCAGCCGCGCGCAGGTGAAATCCGCATGCGCCGTTCAAAATAGCGTGATCCGCCCTATAGCGCCAATCGCCTGATGAGCGTGCCCTGCAAGGCTTCGATGTTCACTTCGTGGCTCGGCAAATCACGATCGGATCGGACATCGGCCGGTCGAAACCGCTGCCCTGGTAGACGCTGACATTCACGGCGCCTGGCGGCAAAAGGAAGCTGCCCTCGACGATCTTCTGATCGCCGGTCGGCATATGCAAAGCCCAGCTAAAGCTGCAGAACTGCGGCGCCGCCTTGGGTTCGACAAGGCCGCAGTTCAATTGCGCGCCGCCCAGCATCGCGGCCCCGCCACAGCTGACTGCCTCCTCGGCGACGGCCGGAAACGCACAGCCCGACAGGACAGCCACGGTCGCGATCCTGAGCCAGTTCATCGTCATCTTTTCACCGGCCCCATGCCGGTCCTTCCTTTGCGCCACCGCCGATGTGACATTTGCTCCAGGCGGCCTAATCCATCTTGCACACCGCGTCCAGCAGGATTATGTGCATGATGATAATAAGCATGCTCACGAAAAGTTGCTAGCCGACTCCAATATCCCTGCCATGTCCTCAACACCCAACATCAGCTTCGTGCTGCACGATGTCGCGCGCCTGCCCAGCAAGCGGTTTGAGCAGCGTTCGCGCGCCTCCGACGCCCACCAGTATCAGCTGCAAACCCTATCCCTGATCAAGTTCAATCTGCCCGAGGCTTGCGTCCAGCCAGCCGCCGACTGGGAGAAAATACATGGCTGAATCAACCTCACCAAAGAAGCCGGCCGGGGAACCTTCCGCGGATCGGGCGAGCGACCAGATAATCCGGCTGGACAGCGAACGCGAGCAGAGGCGGGCCAACACGGTCATCGACGATGACGAGCTGGAAGCGCCGGTTGCCCTGGAGCCGGCGGTACTCGAGGCTCCGTCCCCGCAGCCGCGGCAAGCCACGGTCACCGTGGCGCCTCCCGCTCCGGTCAAGCCCCGGCGCAGCCTGACGCGGCCGATCCTTTTTGCGCTGCTCCCCGTGGCGCTGGCCGTCGGCGGCTACTACTACGTTGTCGGCGGCCAGGTCATGACCACCGACAATGCCTACATCCAGGCCCAGTCGCTCGGCGTTTCCACCGACGTCTCCGGTACTGTCACCGAGATCGACGTGCACGAGAACGAGGCGGTGAAGAAGGATCAGGTGCTCTTCCGCTTGCGGCCGGCTTCCTTCGAAACCGCTCTCGCCGCAGCCCAGGCCCAGCTGGGCACGGTGCGCAACCAGGTGCTGACCTTGCAGGCGAGCTACCAGCAGTCGCTGGCGCAGATCGAGCAGGCCGAGGCCGACATTCCCTATTTTGAGGCAGCCTTCCAGCGTCAGCAAGATCTGCTCAAGACCTCCACCGCCTCCAAGGCAAGTTTCGACAGTGCCCAGCATGACCTTGTTGCCGCCCGCCAAAAGGTGTCCGTGGCCAAGGCCCAGGCTCAAGCGACGCTTGCCCAGCTCGGCGACGACGCCAACCAGCCGGTGGAGAAGAATCCTTTCTACCTCCAGGCCCAGTCGGCCGTGGACGACGCCCAGCGCAACCTCGGCGATTCCGTCGTCAAGGCGCCGTTCGACGGCATTGTCACCAACGTCGACGCGCTCCAGGTCGGCAAGTACTTGCCGGCGTCGCAGCCGGCGTTCAGCCTGGTTTCGGCGAGCGATCTCTGGATCGCGGCGGAGCCGAAGGAAACCGAGCTGACTTATGTGCGGCCGGGGCAGACGGCGACCATCAGCGTCGACACTTATCCGGGCGCGGTCTGGCATGGCACGGTCGCCAGCATCAGTCCCGCTTCGTCGTCGAGCTTTTCGCTGTTGCCCGCGCAGAACACCACCGGCAACTGGGTCAAGGTCGTGCAGCGTATTCCCATACGCGTGACCGTTGACGATCCCCAGGGCAAGCCGCCGCTGCGAGGCGGAATGAGCGTCGTCGTCGGCATCGACACCGGCCATGCGCGCGGCTTGCCGGACTTCGTCACCAACCTCATCGACAGGTTCGAGCAGAAGTCATGACCAGCGCGTCGGCGACGGATGGCGCATCGGTGGTCGCCAATCGCGGCGCCATTACCGCCTGCGTCATCCTTGCCGTCATCATGCAGGCGCTGGACACGACCATCGCCAACGTGGCGCTTCCCTATATCCAGGGCAGCGTGTCGGCGAGCGCCGACCAGATCAACTGGGTGCTCACCTCCTATATCGTCGCGGCCGCCGTGATGACGCCGCCTTCCGGCTACCTTGCCAATCGTTTCGGCCGCAAGCGCATTCTTTTGACCTCGATCACCGGCTTCGTCGTCGCGTCCGTGCTTTGCGGGTTCGCGCAGTCGCTGCCGCAGATCGTTGGCTTTCGCCTGCTGCAGGGCCTGTTCGGCGCGGCTCTTGTGCCGCTCTCGCAAAGCATCCTGCTCGACATCTACAGCGTCGAAGAGCGCGGCTCGGCCATGGCGCTGTTCGGCGTCTCCGTCATGGTCGGACCGGTGCTCGGACCGGTCATAGGCGGCTGGCTGACCGAAAATGTCAGCTGGCGCTGGGTCTTCTACATCAACGTCCCGATCGGCATGCTGGCCTTCGCCGGCGTGTCGATGTTCGTGCTGGAAACCAAGACGGACCTCAAGGCAAGGCTCGACTGGCTGGGATTTGGCATGCTCAGCATCACCATCGCGGCGCTGCAGATGTTTCTCGATCGCGGCGAGCAGCTCAACTGGTTCTCGTCATCCGAGATCATCGTCGAGGCGCTGATCTGCGCCTCGGCCTTCTACATCTTCCTCGTCCACACCTTCACCGCCCGCAATACATTCGTTAATCCCCGGCTTTTCCTCGACAGGAATTTCGCGGTCGGGATGGTCTTCATTTTCATCATCGGCATCACCTATCTGGCCTCACTGGCCCTGATGACGCCCTATCTGCAGACGCTGATGGGATATCCGGTGGTGACGGCCGGCATCGTCATGGGGCCGCGCGGCCTTGGCACCATGGCTTGCATGTTTTTGGTCGGCAGGCTGGTCGGCAAGGTGGATACGCGCTGGTTGCTGCTGACCGGCCTGCTGGTCACCGCCTGGGCGATGTACGACATGACCGGCTGGACCCCGGACGTGTCGCAATGGACGATCATCAGCACCGGCTTCATCCAGGGCGCGGGGCTCGGCTTCCTGTTCGTTCCGCTCACCACCATCACCTTCGCCACGCTGGCGCCGGAGCGGCGCGCGGAAGGAACCGGGCTCTACAATCTGTCGCGAAACATCGGCTCCAGCGTCGGCATATCGGTCGTCACTGCGCTTTTGACGCAGAACGTGCAGATCAACCATGCAAACATCGCCACTTATGTGACGCCCTACAATCAGGCGTTCAGCAACCCGGCTATCTCCGAGGCAATGAACCCTTACAGCGCCGCCGGCCGCGCAGCGCTCGACGGCGTGGTCACGCTGCAGGCGACGATCATCAGCTATATGAACGACTTCAAGCTGATGATGATCCTGTCGCTTGCCGCCATCCCGCTGGTTCTGCTGCTGCGCAAGCCTTCGACCCCGGCCAAGGTCGATCACAGCGCGGTTGTGGACTAATGCTTCGGAAGCGCGTTCCAGCCTATGCGTCTGGATAAGTCGCCGCCGCACAAGGCCTCGGAACCTCAACCGGGGTCCCGCGAAGGATGACGGGACCCCGGTCGCCGGCACGGCCTCCCAAACACCGGCGCCAGCGCGCCGGAAGCCGTCACCGTGGTATGGCGATGGAGCAGCAACGCAACATGGCAAGCCAAAGTTTCGCCGCCGGCGAAATGTGATCGCCGACAACAAAAACCCCGGACGAGCCGGGGTTTCGCAAATTCGATATAGGATCGGGGCGCCCGCTATTCCGCGGGCGAGGGTTTCTTGCGGAACATCGCCACCAGATTGTCCCACAACTCGATCTTGGCGCCCTGGCGCTTCATGATCACGCCCTGCTGGATGATCGAAAGCGTATTGTTCCAGGCCCAGTAGATGACCAGGCCGGCGGGGAAACCCGCCATCATGAAGGTGAAGATGACCGGCATCCAGGTGAAGATGGCGGCTTGCGTCGGGTCCGGCGGCGTCGGGTTCATGCGCATCTGCAGGAACATCGTCACGCCCATGACCAGCGGCCAGACGCCGATCATCAGCATGTGCGGCAAGGTGATTGGAATGAGGCCGAACAGGTTGAAGATCGAGGTCGGATCGGGTGCGGCCAGATCCTGGATCCAGCCGAAGAACGGTGCGTGTCGCATTTCGATGGTGATGTAGAGCACCTTGTAGAGCGCGAAGAAGACCGGGATCTGCAGCGCCACCGGCCAGCAGCCGGCGATCGGATTGATCTTCTCGGTCTTGTAGAGCTCCATCATCGCCTGCTGCTGCTTCATCTTGTCGTCCGCGTATTTCTCGCGGATTTCGAGCATCTTGGGCTGCACCTTCTTCATGTTCGCCATCGACGCGTAGGACTTGTTGGCGAGCGGGAAGAAGAGGGCCTTGACGATGACGGTGGTGGCGAGGATCGCCAGGCCGAAATTGCCGAAGAATTTGTAGAGCGTGTCGATCAGCCAGAACATTGGCTTGGTGATGAAGTGGAACCAGCCCCAGTCGATCAACAGGTCGAACCGCTTGATGTGGCGGTCCTCGGCATAGGCATTGATCTTGCCGACTTCCTTGGCGCCGGCGAAGACCTCGGTCTCGACGGTCGCCGACTGGCCGGCGTCGATATTGATAGGGTCGGTCAGGAAGTCGGACTGATAGCGGTGCCGGCCATCCTCGAAATAGGCATAGCGCGGCTGGAACGGCTGCTTCTCGGTCGGCACCAGCGTCACCGCCCAGTATTTGTCGGTGATGCCCAGCCAGCCGTCGGTCGATTTGCCTGGCTTGAATTCCCTGTCCTTTTCGATGGACGCGTATTTGTGTTCCTGCAGGCCTTCCTCGCCGGTGAAGCCGATCAGGCCTTCAAACAGCACATAGATGCTGGCAACGGACGGCTTGTCGAAACGGGTGACGCGGCCATAGTTGAACAATGAGACGGCGGCGGCGCCTGAATTCTGCACCGTATCGGAAACCGTGAACATATAGTCGTTGTCGACCGAGAAGGTGCGCTTGAAGGTCAGGCCCTTGTCGTTCGAATAGGTCAGCGTCACCGGGCTCGACGGCGTCAGTGTCGCATTGCCGTCGACGGTCCACACCGTGTCCGAACCTGGCACCGCGCCTGTCTTGTCGTTGCCGACAAAGCCGATCTCGGCAAAATAGCCATTGGGCAGCGCCGACGGATTGAGCAGTTCGATCTCGGGCGAGTTCTTGTCGACCGTCTCCGTGTAGTGCTTGAGCTTTATATCGTCGAGACGCGCGCCGGTAAGGTTGATCGAGCCTTCCAGGCTTGGCGTGTCGATCTTGACGCGGCTGGTCGCCGCCAGCGCCTGATCGCGGCCGGCCGCTGTCACCACTTCGCCGCCGGGCGCGTTGGGAATGGCGCCCGGCGGCGGCGCCGGCGTTCCCGCGCCGCCGGGATTGGCGCCTTCGGCCGCCTTCTTCTGCTCCGCCACCCGCTGCTCCTCGATGCGGGCCGCCTCGCGCTGGGCTTCGACGCGCGGGTTCATGTAGAACACTTGCCACAGCGTCAGGATCAGCACCGACAGCGCGATGGTGATGAAGAAGTTCCGGTTGTTTTCCATCGAAAGCCCTTGGCCTATCGTGTTCCGCGCAATCGGCGGGAGAGTTCGGCCTTCAACTGGCCGAACGGAATGGCAAGCACGTCTTCGCGCCCGACGATGACATAGTCATTGCCAGGCGCCATGTCATCGGCCGCATGCGTGCGCACGGCTTCCCTGAGCCGCCGCCTTATGCGGTTGCGCACCACGGCGTTGCCGACCTTCTTGGTGACGGTATAGCCGACGCGCGGCGACAGTTCGTCGCCGCGGTCGAGAACCTCGACGAGAAAAAGCCGCCCGCGGCGCTTTTCACCACGCCGGACGGCCAGGAATTCCGCGCGCTTCAGAAGCCGCTTGGGATTTGGTCCCACTGGCTTGCCGGTGGCGGGCAACGATCTCGTCTTCCGTTCAGGCGCTGAGCCGCTTGCGGCCGCGGTTGCGGCGGGCTGCGACGACGCCGCGACCACCCTTGGTGGCCATGCGGGCACGGAAACCGTGCCGGCGCTTGCGGACGAGTTTGGACGGTTGGTAGGTACGCTTCATTTGTTTTAATACCGCGGGGTGCGGCCCTTCTTGATTCTGTCACTCTGTAACAGGAGCTCTGCCGGGCCGGTTTTGGCGCGATCGAAACCGCGCCGGGACGAATGGCCCGAGCGTGAGCGGGCTTATAGAAAGAAGGATTTTGGAAGTCAATCCGGTGCCGTCAGGCCGACGGTCGAAGTCTTGAAGTTCCGGTGCGATGTTTCGACGAAGGATGAATTTGGCAAAAAAGCCGCAATCCCCTAATCTCGGGTGATCAAGCGATCGTGAAGACAAGAGCAGCATGAGTGAAGTCCCAACCGCGGATGAACGGGTCGATCCGGCGAAGACCGCCGCCGGAACGGCGGCGCGTGCCGTGCCTCCCCGCACGGTGCCCTTGTCGCGTGGCCTGTCGACAAAGCTGCTGCTGCTCACCATCGTCTTCGTGCTCCTGGCCGAAGTGCTTATTTTCCTGCCCTGGATCGCCAGCTACCGGGTGAGCTGGCTGAAGGAGAGGTTGGGCACGGCTGCCGCCGTGTCGATCGTGCTGGTGCAGGGCGACCCCGCCTCGCTGTCGCGCGCCGCCCAGAACGATGTGCTGATGGCGATCGGCGCCAAGGCGATCGCCGTGCGCGACGGCGGCGTCTCGCGGCTTCTGGTCGTTGCCGAGATGCCGCCGCATGTCGACGAGCATATCGATATCGCCAATGTCGGCATGCTCAGCGGCATGACCGGCGCCCTCGACACGCTGTTTTTCGGCGGCAATCGCATGCTGCGCGTGTTCGGGCCGGTGGGCGAGAGCGACAAGGAGTTCGAGCTGATCATGCCCGATCACAGCCTGCGCAAGGCCATGCTGATCTATTCGCGCAACGTCGCCTTCGTCTCCCTGCTGATCTCGCTGTTCACCGCCATGCTGGTCTATGCCGCCATCGACCTGATCATGATCGGCCCGATCCGCACGATGACGCGCTCGATGCTGTCCTTCTCTGAGGCGCCGGACGATCCCGGCCGGATCATTCGCCCCGCCGAGCGCTCCGACGAGATCGGTGTCGCCGAGCGTGAGCTTTCGCAGATGCAGGAGCGGCTGCAAAAGATGCTCTCCGAGCAGAAGCACCTTGCCGACCTTGGCCTCGCCGTGTCGAAGATCAACCACGATATGCGCAACATCCTGGCCTCGGCGCAACTGATATCCGACCGGCTGCGCCAGGTCAGGGATCCGACGGTGCAGGCCTTCGCGCCGAAACTGCTGCGCGCGCTCGATCGTGCGGTGTCCTATTCGGAAGGCGTGCTCGCTTATGGCCGCACGCAGGAGCCGCCGCCTTCGCGCCGCCGCGTCAGGCTGCGCCAACTCGTCGAGGACGTGCAGGGCCTGCTCGACATCGAAGAGGGCATCGAATTCGTCAATGCCGTCGAGCTCGCCTTCGAGGTCGACGCCGATTCCGACCAGCTTTTTCGCGTGCTCACCAATCTGTGCCGCAACGCCTTGCAGGCGATGGCGGCGGACCAGGAGAGCGCCCTGGTGCGCCGGCTGGCGGTGTCGGCCGAGCGCCTGGGCAGCGTCAGCCGCATCATCGTCACCGATACCGGCCCCGGACTGCCGCCGAAGGCGCGCGAAAACCTGTTCGCCGCATTCCGCGGGTCGGCCCGCAGCGGCGGCACCGGTCTTGGCCTGGCCATCGCCCATGAATTGATCCGCGCCCATGGCGGTACGGTGGAGCTTGTCGAAAGCGTTGGCGGCCGCACCACCTTCGCGGTCACCATTCCCGACCAGCCGGTCCGGCTCGACCAGGCCCGCAGCGGTCTGCGCCGTCCCGCCTGATCCCCAGCATTCCCTGATCCGGACCAATTTCGGGGGAAGGTGCGCAAACGGCTTTCCGTCGGGAATTGCGCCGAGCAAAGAGCAGGCCATGAGGCGAACCGCAAAACTTTTGCCGGATCGGCTTGCTTTTCGGAAATTCAGTCGCTAGGGAACACTCCACATTCGCGGCCGGTCGTTAAGGATCGGATCGCGGGCTATGCAGAGCATGGCCTGTTGCGCGCCCGTAGCTCAGCTGGATAGAGCACCAGACTACGAATCTGGGGGTCAGGAGTTCGAATCTCTTCGGGCGCGCCATTTTCCGCCGAATGCCGCCGTCCTCTCCGCCCTGATGCGATGATGATTCAAGCCCGTCGGAGACAAGGCGGCTTTCGGCGCTTCGCGGCGTCAATGGCGCGCGCGACCTGCCGCGGCCCGTTCGCTACCCGCCCACTGCATAAGTCAGGATCATCCCGCCGATCTTGAGCGGGCGCGCGCTTTCTAGGCGCATCTTGACCTGCTGGTCCTGCGGCTTGAAGAGGGGATTGCCCCCGCCCAGCACCATCGGGGCGACGCAAACGCGGTGTCCGTCGACGAGTCCGGCGGAAAGGAGCGAGGCGAGCAGATCCGCGCTGCCGAACACGTAGATGTCCTTGCCGTCCTCCGCCTTGAGATCCCTGACCGCCTCGGCCGCATCACCCTTCAGGAGCCGCGTGTTGTTCCACGTCGCCTTGTCGAGCGTGCGGGTCGCTACCGCCTTTTCGACCGAGTTCATCATGTCGGCCACCGCACCGGTCGCTGTGGCCCAGTGACTGGCCATGCCCTCATAGGTCCGCCGTCCGAAAAGCAGCGTGCCGATCTCCCGGCCCTGCTCGAGCGAGAACGCCTCCAACTCGTCTCCCCAGACCGTCTCAAGGAAGCCGAGGTCCCACGGGCTCCTACCCTCGAAATAACCGTCGAGCGACATCACGTTCCAAACCACCAAACGTCTCACTGCATCACTCCTCTGCTTCAGCCCTTCAGGGCATCGACGTGTCTGGCGAGCTTGTCGAGGGTCTGATAGCCTAACTCGACGGCCCCAAATCCGATCCCGCCATCGCGATGCGCCTTGGTCGGATGCAGCTGACGCAATGTGACGACAGTCTTCCCATTGCTCTGCTCGTCGAAGGTAACGATAGTTCTGAATTGGTTTGGATCGTCATCCTTATCGGCGCCGTGGTTCATTTCGAGCAGGTGTGGCGGTTCGATCTTCAGGAACACCATGCGGTTGTCATAGCGCGTGCCGTCGGGACCAACGAAGACGAATCTCCACTGGCCGCCGACGCGAACATCGATCTCGTGAGTTTCGACCTTGAAGCCTTCTGGCCCGAACCATATCGGCAAGTGCTGCGGATCGGTCCATACCTTGAACACCAGTTCGCGCGGTGCGGCGATGACGCGCGAGAGAACGATCTCGCGATCGAGTGCCCACGAATCGAGGGGCGAATTACTTCCGATGCGCTCGCTTGCCACGCTTTTTCTCCGTTGTTTGCAACTCGAGGATATAGTCTTCCATCCGGTCGAGCCGTGCTTCCCAGATCTCCCGGCGCGCGCTGAGCCACTGCTCGGCGCGTCCGATCGCTTCGGCGGAGACGCAGCACGTCCGCGTTCGGCCAATCTTCTCGGTAGAGATGAGGCCGCTCGCCTCGAGGACCTGCACGTGCTGGACGATAGCCGCCAGCGTCGTCTCGAAAGGCGCGGCCAACTCGCTCACTGACGCGGGACCTTGCGTGAGCCGATCAAGAACAGCCCGCCGCGTTGGGTCGGAAAGCGCGTGGAAGACGCGGTCGAGCTGCGGCGATTGGTCAAGCATATGCTTTAGTATCGCAGGCGCGCAAAAAGTCAAGCAATTCCTTTAGTATTGTGCCGGACACCAGCCAACCGGGCCAGCCTGGCTGCCGCTCATAAGTGGTTCTTAGCGGAATCGTGCAAGCCGCGTAGGCGGCCCTAGTTCGACGCGCCCGCCGCCGTGATCGGCAGCAAGCCGTGAGGCGCAAAGAAAACGCACGTCAATGGGGCGGCGGCACGGCCCGGTAGGCTCAGTTGACCTGTTCGATCAGTGGAGACGGTGTCTGTTCAATCAGCGGAGCCGCCGTGCAATCTTGCCCGGTGCACTCCTCGACAGGATCATCTGCCGGCGGGAGGCAGTTCTGCCCCTCGCAATGAACTGGCGGCTGCTCTTTCGTGATTTCGCTGTCCTGTGCAACAGGCTGATCCTCGGCGCGAACGGCCGGCATCCCTGCCAGGCCGATCATGGCCGTGCACAGGAGCGCAATCCGAAGGAAATTCATTTTCGCCTCCGCGGCTGACAGCAGGCGGCATCCTACACTTTGGAACTGCGGCCGGCATCTGTCACCCGCAAACGGTGTTAACAGCGCGTTTCGGCGGGCCGACCGGCTTCGGATGCTCCTGGCCCGCGCCGCCGGCGGAACAGTTCGTCAACTCGAGGTAAGCGCGGGGCTCCGCCATCCTTCATTTGAATGCTTCGCCGATATTAGCATTGACGCATACATCTTCGCCAGCCGGAGCCCCCCGCAAAGCCCCTCCGGTAAGGCCCGGCTCCATCCCGTTTGACAGGAGCCGGGCCGCTGCTTCGCCCTTGGGCCACAAGCCGTGGAACGAGTGTTTGTCTTTCGCGACTACATCATGAAATAGGGGGAAGGCTCTGAGACCTGAAGATCGCGCGATGTGCAAAAGGGTAATCGACCAGGTAACCGCTGACGCCAAATGGTACAGCACCTCAATCGATGGCGAGGTTCTGGCCTCGACCACGCTGACCCTCTTCCAAGCCGGCGTCATCAACGAAACGAATTTGCTGGCGCATGTTCGCGCACGTCGCCACGATTTCATGAAGCCGGCCGGCTAGCTCTACCCGCCCGTCATTGGCGCCGCGTCCGCCCTTGACACTTCGCGATTTACTGCGCCGGCCAAGGCCGGCTGGCCGCAGCGCTGGCCGGCCGCCGAAAAAAAATGACAGGCCGCCGTATTGTCAGACCAAGCGAATGCGTGGTCAGCCCGCCGCAGCGCCAACCGACTCCCGTTCGACCAGCGGGCATTCGAGCTTGGTGATGGGATAGCGGCCCCTGCCGGGCGGCGCGGGGATCTCGAGCTGTTCGATCGCCCATTGCCCCATCGCCATATGCGGCAGGATCGATGTCGTCAAAGGCGGGAACAGATGGCGGGCGATCTCCTCGTCGTCGTAGCCGACGACCGAGATATCCCCGGGGATGTGCAGGCCGGCTTCCTTCAGCGCCTCATAGCAGCCGATCGCGGTGCGGTCGTTCTGGCAGAAGATGGCGGTCGGCCGGTCCTTCAGCGCGAGCAGCTTGACGGTCGCCGCATAGCCCGCACTTGCCGACCAGTCGCCTTCGACCACCAGCTCCGGATCGAACGGGATGTCGGCGGTGGCCAGCGCCCGGCGGTAGCCCTTCAGCCGGTCCTGCGCCGCTTGCATCCAGGGCTCGCCGGTGATGGTGGCGATGCGGCGGTGGCCATGGCCGATCAAGTGCCGGGTCGAGCTTTGCCCGCCGGCGATCTCGCTCGGCACCACGGCGGGGAAGGCGTAGTCCGACGTATAGCAGTTCAGCAGGATGACCGGGATGTCGAGGCCGTAGAGATAGTCGGGGGCCGATATCTCGCGGGTGAAGATGGTCATGTAGATCAGCGCCGAAATCCCCCGCTTGGTCAGCGCCGCGATGGCGCGGGGTTCCATGACGGCATCGCCCATCGTCTGCGCAACCAGCAGCACGTTGCCGGCGTTCCATGAAGCCTGGCGCGCCCCCTCGATGGCGACCACCGCCTCGGGGCTGGTCGCCAATTGGTCGACGGCGAAACCGATAACCCCATCCAGTCCTTCGAACGGCGCGACGGGGGCACGCAGCGCGGAAAAGGCGGGCGGCGCATAGCCGAGAGCCCGCGCGGCCTCGATCACCCGCTCGCGGGTCTGCTGCGACAGCCTGATGCCCGGCGTGTTGTTGAGCACGAAGGAGACCGTCGCCTGCGAGCAGCCGGCGGCCCTGGCGATGTCGGTCATGGTGACGCGGCCCTTCGGGTTCTTGCCCGCCGGCTTGCGGCGCCTGGTGGCTTCGAGGGCATCCGTCGGTTCGCTCATGGCAGCATGGTTCCCAATCCCGGCCTGTTCTTAAGCAAAGGCCACGCGTGGCGGCAAGATGGCCCGGCGTGACGCATTTATGGAAAATGGCAGTGCGCTGATCATTATTAGCAGGCGGCGCTGACGGTGCGACGACCGCCACGCGGTAAACAAAGTCTACGCGGTTTTTCCCAATTTTGCTGCGCTGCAACAGCGCAGTCGACTGCCAATGTCCTCCTCCCCTACGATTCCGCTGCTCGCGACTCCTTGCGCCGGGCGGGCGATTTCAAACCGCATAACTAATAGTTATTTACTAATAGCCGCAAGCAATCTAGTGTCAATCCGCCGTGTCCGTCTCGGGTCGAGCCGGACGCTGCGAAACCACCGTGCGACGTGCCGAAGTGGCCGGAAGAAGGCCGGGGAGGGATGCCGTACAATCACGAAAATGTCAGACAAATCGGACTATTTACGAACGTCGAATGTGTGTCTAGAGTTCGGTTTGCGGCTTGGAGTGGCGCCGTTCTTTCGCTGCCGCAACCCTTGAGGAGGAGGCGTCCAGGCCGCAATCGACAAATTTCAGATCAGAAATGACTGTGCCAAATGGGAGGTTGAACATGAAATCTGTAATGCGAACTGCATCCGTAGCCGCGGCGGCTCTGCTGCTCGGCCTGTCGGCGAGCGCGATCGCGCGCGCCCAGGACAAGCCGACGCTGGCCTTCGTCGTCAACGGCGCGTCCGACTTCTGGAAGGCGGCGGAAGCCGGCGTGAAGAAGGCGCAGGGCGAGTTGCCCGACTACAATCTTGAGCTGAAATATCCCGAGCAGTCGTCGGTCGCCATCCAGCAGCGGCTGATGGACGATCTGGTCACCGCGGGCGTCAAGGGGATCATGGTGTCGGCCGTCGATCCCAAAACCTCGACCGACGGGCTGAACAAGATCGCCTCGGAAACGGCGCTGTTCACCACCGACAGCGACGCCCCGCAGACCAAGCGCGTTGCCTATATCGGCTCGTCCAACGTCGATGCCGGCAAGCAGGCGGCCGAGATCGCCAAGAAGGCGATGCCTGATGGCGGCAAGTGCCTCGGCTTCGTCGGCCTGCTTGGCGCCGACAATGCCAAGGAACGCATCCAGGGCATGAAGGACGGGCTCGCCGGCACCAAGATCGAACTGATCGACGTGCGCGGCGACGATATCGACCAGGCCCGCGCCAAGAAGAATGTCGAGGACGCGCTGGTCGCCAGCCCCGACGTGACCTGCATGGTCGGCTTCTACTCCTACAACACGCCGCGCATCTATGAAGCGCTGCGCGACGCCGGCAAGCTTGGCCAGATCACCGTCGTCGGCTTCGACGACGATCCGATCACGCTGGGCGGCGTCAAGGAAGGCACGGTGGCTGCCACCGTCGTCCAGCAGCCCTTCGAATGGGCCTATCAGGGCATGAAGCTGATGGCCGCCTATCTCAAGGGCGACAAGTCGGGCATTCCGGCCGACGGGCTGATCATCATCCCGACCAAGATCATCGGCAAGGACGATGTCGACGCCTACGCCGCCGAACTGGCGAAGATGGCGGGCAAGTAAGACAAAGCAGCGGTGCCGGCGCAGGATTTCTGGAGCCGGCGCTCGTATTGACGGGCCTCGCGAGGCCCGTCAGTCTGCGTGGAGCAATTCCAGGAAAAGTGTGAAGCGGTTTTCCGTCAGGAATTGCGCAAACAAGAGTTAGAGCGGTTCGGTGTTTCCGGAAACGATGAACCGCTCTAGGTCTCGTTTTGGGGGCTACCGGCTGCTGTCAGGCGTGATGAATTATTCCGACACATCCATCGTTGCATCGACGACCGCTCCGTTCCTGAGCCTGGAGGGCGTGCGCAAGACCTATCCGGGCGTGGTCGCGCTGGACGGGTTCTCGATGGAAGTCAGGCCAGGCGAGATCATCGGCCTGGTCGGCGAAAACGGCGCCGGCAAATCGACGCTGATGAAGATACTCGGTGGCGTGACCAGGCCGGACAGCGGCACCATCACGGTCGACGGCGTCGCGCATGACGGTCTGACCGTCGAAGGCAGCCTGGGTTCGGGTATCGCCTTCGTCCACCAGGAACTCAATCTGTTCGAAAACCTCGACGTCGCCGCCAATATTTTCTTCGGTCGCGAGCCGTTGCGCGGCGGTCCGCTCAAGCTGGTGGATCGCGCCAGATTGCGCATCCAGGTGGCGCCCTTGCTCAAACGCGTTGGCGCCAATTTCTCGGCCGACACGCCGGTATCGGCCCTGTCGCTTGCCCAACAACAGATGGTCGAGATCGCCAAGGCGCTGTCGATCAAGGCGCGGCTGGTCATCCTCGACGAGCCGACCTCCAGCCTGCCGCTTGCCGAGACCGACAAGCTGCTCGACGTCATAAAGGCGCTGAAGATCGAGGGCATCAGCGTCATCTTCATCTCGCACCGCCTGCACGAGGTCGAGCGGGTCGCCGACCGCGTCGTGGTGCTGAGGGACGGCATGCTGGCCGGTACCTTGCCGAAGAGCGCCATCAATCACGACCAGATGGTCAAGCTGATGATCGGGCGCATGCTGAAGGAGCGCGAGAAGGCCTCGGAAGCGGCGCGCGCGCCCGGCTCCGTCGCACTGTCGGCCAAGGCGGTACGCACCGGCGCCTATCCCGACCGGCCGGTCGATCTAGACGTCAGGCATGGCGAAATCCTCGGCCTGGCCGGCCTGGTCGGCTCCGGCCGGACCGAGCTGGCGCGCGTTCTGTTCGGCATCGACGAGCGCTTTGGCGGCAGCGTCAAGCTGGACGGACAGGAACTGGCGCTGAAATCGGCCGCCGACGCGGTGGCCCATGGCATCTTCCTCGTCCCCGAGGATCGCAAGCTGACCGGCGTCCTGCTCGACCTGTCGATCGCCCAGAACATTTCGCTCCCCAATCTGCCGGCGCATGCAAGACATCAGCTGGTCTCGGCCAGCGCCGAGGTCGCCACCGCCGAGAAGCAGAAGAACAATCTCGGCATCAAGGCGCCCTCGGTCGCGACACGCACCGGCACGCTGTCGGGCGGCAACCAGCAAAAGGTCGTGCTCGCCAAATGGCTGGCGATGAACCCCAAGGTCATGATCCTCGACGAGCCGACGCGCGGCATCGACATCGGCGCCAAGGCCGAGATCTACGGGCTGATGCGAGCGCTGGCCGACGCCGGCGTCGCCGTGCTGATGATCTCCAGCGACATGGAGGAGGTGATCGGGGTCTCGGACCGTATCGCCGTCATGCATGAGGGCCAGATCTCGGGCATTCTCGACAAGGACGACTTCAGCCAGGAGAACGTGCTGCTGCTGGCCGTGGGCAAGAAGCCGAGATAGGTTTTTGGTTTGCCGCAGGTTCCGCAAAACTGCGGAACACTTTTGCGGAACCTGCATAGGGGAGGGATAACGATGAGCAAAAAAGATCTCGGTCTGTTGATCCTGATCCTGGTGGTGGGAGCGGTGGTTGCGATCATCAACCCGCGCTTCCTCTTGCCGATCAACCTTGCCAACACGTCGAACCTGATCGGCCTGTTCGGCATACTGTCGATCGGCCAGGCCTTCGTCATCATCACCGGCGGCATCGAATTGTCGGTGGGATCGGTGGTCGCGCTGCTCGGCACGCTGTTCATCGACTTGATCGCCGTGCGCGAGATGGAGTGGCCGCTGGCCTTCGTGCTCATCATCGTGCTCGGCGCCATCATCGGCCTGGCGCATGGCTGGCTGATCACCCGGCTGAAGTTGCAGCCTTTCGTCGTTACGCTGTGCGGCCTCTTGATCTATCGCGGCGTGGCGCGCTTCTACACCGGCGACGGCACGGCGGGTTTTGCCTTCGGCCAGAATTTCCCCGATCTGGAATTCCTGACCGCCGGTCGCAGCTACGGCGTGCCGAACTCCTTCATCGCGCTCATCGTCATCTCCATCGTCATGTGGGTGGTGCTGCATCGCTCGGTGTTCGGGCGCTATCTCTATGCCATCGGCAAGAACGAGGAGGCGGCGAAATATTCCGGCATCCGCACCGGCCGCGTCGTCATCGCGGCCTATGTCATCTGCGGCGTGCTGACGGCCCTGTCGGCGATCTATTTCGCCATGTACACGCGCTCGATCTCGCCGGCCAGCCATGGCCAGTTCTATGAACTCTACGCCATTGCCGCCGCCGTGCTCGGCGGCTTTTCGCTGCGCGGCGGCGAAGGCTCGCTGATCGGCGTTCTCCTTGGCACGGTGCTGCTGCAGGAGTTGCAGAACCTCGTCAATCTGCTCGGCATCCCCTCCTCGCTCAACTTCGCGGTGATGGGCGGGGTGATCCTGATCGGCGTGCTGGTCGACCAGCAATGGGGTGTGTTCCGCGAGCGCCGCCTGATGCTCGACGCCACCCGCAAGGGCGCCGCCGGGGCGCCGGCGGAGTAGCGGCACCGCCTCTTCCTTCTCCCCTTGTGGGAGAAGGGAAAGAGGCATCCCTAAATAAGCCCTGACATGTCTGAAAAGGCCATCGCCTTTCGCAGCACCTCGGCGAAACGCTCGCCTGCCGCTTCGCGTGGACCGCCATTGTCGATCGAGGTGACACCAGGCCCGGACAGCGCGACATTGGCGCTGCGCGAAAGCCGCGCCAGCACTTCGCCGCGCGACTCGCGTCCGCGCATGGCCAGCCGCTCGGCCAGGATTTCCGGCGACGCGGTGATCTCGACGACCGCCAGATTGGCGTAGCGTTCGCGCAGCTTCGGGATGATCGCGCGGGACACGTTCGCCACAGCAACGCGCCCGTTGGCGACCGAACTGTCGACTTCCGCCGGGATACCATAGTGCAGGCCATGCGCTTCCCAGGAAATGGCGAAGGCGCCGTCGGCTTCGGCCTCAATAAAGGCCGCGTCGGCCAGCGTGTCGTGCTCCTCGCTCGCGGCGTCGCTCGGCCGGGTGATGACGCGGCGCACGAACTCCAGCCGGCTTTCCTCGGCAAACAGGACGCGGGCATAGCCGATCACCGTGTCCTTGCCGGCGCCGCTCGGCCCGACGACAGCGACGAAGACGCCTTCGCGGATCGGAAACGCCTCAGTCGACAATTCGCGCTCGATCAACGCCGACACCATCATGCGACGCGCCGACCCTGCCGCCAGACGGTGCGCACGACAGGCACATGGTCATCGACGCGCACGCGCACCAGATCGGCGCGCCGGCCCTGTTCGATGACGCCGCGATCGCTGAGGCCGACCGCCTCGGCCGGGTTCTTCGACACCATCGCCACCGCTTGCGGCAGCGAAATACCTTCGACCACATCGCCGAGGAAGAAGGCCGACTGGATCAGGCTGAAGGGAATGTAATCGGACGACAATATGTCGAGCAGCCCGTCGCCGGCCAGCGTGCGGGCCGAGACATTGCCCGAATGCGAGGCGCCGCGCATGACGTTCGGCGCACCCATCAGCACGCCAAGCCCGGCCTGCTTGGAGGCCCTTGCCGCTTCCTCGGTGGTCGGGAATTCGGCGACGCGCACGCCTTGCTCGACCGCCTCGTCGACATGGCCTGTCGTGGCGTCGTCATGGCTGGCCAGCACGATGCCGCGCTCATGGCAGGCGGCGGCGATGAAGACGCGGTTCGGGCCTGAATTCATCGCCGATTCCGCCATCCGCTTTTCGCAGAATTTCTGGAAGTCGCTATCCGTCAGCTTCAGCTTGCGCTGGTAATAATAGGCATAGGTGTCGAGATCGACGAACTGGCGCTGGCCCGGCGCATGGTCCATCAGCGATGCCAGCCTCACCCTTTCGTCGCGATCGAAATTGGCGAAAGCCCTGAGGCAGTCCGGCGCCGAAACCTCGCAGCGCAGATGGATGAAATGGTCGGCTCTGAGCCGGTCCTGCGTGACGCTGTCCTCGATCGCGTCGGCCAGCTTGCGGATGTCGTCTGCGTTCAGGTCGGCATCCTCGTCCATGCCGACGCGCAGGGCGTCGAGCACCGTGGTGATGCCGGCGGTCGCCACCTGCGCGTCGTGGGCGAGCACGGCGGCGATCGGGTTCCAGCGCACTTTCGGCCGCGGCGCGTAATGGCCTTCCAGATGGTCGGTGTGCAGTTCGACCAGCCCTGGGATGATGTAGTCGCCACCCATGTCCTCGCCCGAACGGGCGGCGCCCGGATCGATGGCGGCGATCAGGCCGTCGCGCAGCACTAGCGAGCCTTCGACGATCTCGTCGGCAAGCACGATGCGGGCGTTGGCAAGAACGGTCTCGGCGGTCATTTCAGGCAGTCCTATCTCAAGCAGTTTTTCTTGCCGGGCGACGCCCGAGCGCATGATGGGATAGCACCATGAACGGGGCGCCGGGTTCGGTTTCGACAAACAGCGTCAACGCGTCCACCGGCACCGGCCGCAGCAGGATCTCGGCAAACAGACGCTCGATTGCTGCACGAAGACGAAGGCTTTCCTGTGGCCCGGCGCGGCCGGACAGCGTCATGTGGAAGCGAAAAGTCTCGAAGACGTAGGGGTAGCCCCACTGGCACAGATTGCGGAACTCGTCCGGCTTCAGCGAATCGGGGCTGCGCCGTTCGATTTCGGCCTCGGTCAGCGGCGCGCGAAAGCGATCGAAGGCGAGCACGACATCGCCGGCGAAGCGATTGAGCGCCGGCAGCGGCGCTTCCGGCACCAGCGCAAAGAAGCCGTCGATCTGGCTGACGACAAGGCGCGGGATCATCACCACGGGCGTCGCTTCGGCAAAGCTGTCGAGTGCGGCGCGCAACGAGGCTTCCGTCTCGCTCGCAGCCAGCCGGAAAGGCGCCTTCAGCGTCGCGTGAAAACCGTAGCGACGTGCCGAAGCGGTGTGAAAGGCGACTTCCGCCGCCGACAAATCACCCACCGCCTCGACCGGCCGGGTCGCGGCGCCGAACGGGTCACGGCCGAGCCAGTTGGCGGCGATCCGCGCCAATGGCTCGTCCTGCCTCGGGGTGAAATAGATCGCGTAGCGCATCGAAAATCCTCGTCAGCACCGCTGCCATAGGCGATTTGCATGACGAATTGACGAAGCTTTGCGGCATTTTCGATGGCAAACCCGCCGGGTCGGATCATTAGCCGACGTTTTTTTCGTTCTGGACCAATCAATGCAGCCGTGGGAACGATCGATCAGGCCTTCATCAGCCATTCGTGCTCCGGCGCGTTGTGGAATTTCCACGTCCGCTTCGGCCCGGCCATGACGTTGAGATAATAGAGGTCATAACCGTGGCAGGCGGCACATGGGTGGTAGCCCTCGGGCACAAGCACCACATCGCCGTCCTCGATCGCCATCGCCTCGTCCAGCGCACGGGCGCCGTTCCCGTCGGCATCGGTATAGACGCGCTGGAAGGCAAAGCCCTGCGGCGGGTTGAGCCGATGGTAGTAGGTCTCCTCGAGATAGGATTCATCAGGCAGATTGTCCCGGTCGTGCTTGTGCGGCGGATAGCTCGACGTATGGCCGCCCGGGGTAATGACTTCGACCACCAGCAGCGAGTCGGCCGGCTTGCCTTCCGGCAGGATGTTGGTGACGTAGCGCGTGTTGGTGCCCTTGCCGCGCACCTCCTGGCCGAGATCGTCCGGCGCGATGACACGGACAGGCAGGCCACCGCCAAGTCCGGGCGCCGAGCAGACGGCCAGTTCAAGATCGGTGTCGGCGCTCACCGACCAGTCCGAACCCTCCGGCACATAGACCGACCACGGCTTGCCTTCGAAGGGCGACATGCGCTGGCCGAGCAGGCCGAGATCCTTGCCGCCGGCCATCACCTTGCCCTTGCCGGTGACGAACACCAGGCAGACCTCGCGGTCGACGGTTTGCCCGGACGCCGTCTCGCCGGGCTTCAGCCGGTGCAGGTCGAAGCCGACATAGGTCCAGCCGGCGCTTCTGGGCGTGACATGGGCGACGCGGCCATGGCCCTTGTTGGCCTTTACCAGCAGTTTCGACATCGGGTCATTCCTTCGGTTCGGCTTCAGCCGATGCCTCAGGCTCGGCGCCAGCCGATGGCCTGCTCTCGTCCGCCGGCTTGTAAAGATAGAAGAACTGCCAGACGGCGTAGCCGGCGAAGCCGAGCGCAATCATGCCCCAGAACGGCGTGCCGGAGGCGAATTCGATCACCGCCCACACCAGGCAGACCGCGACGATGGCGACACGCCGCCAGAGCGGCCGGAAGAATGGGTGTTCTGAATCCTTCATCGGACCAACCTATAGCAAGCCTGCTTCACCGGAAACCACCGCAATCAGGCATTGGGGAAGCCCTGTGTTTCGACCGTGTAGCCCGCGGCGGTCATCACCCGCATCAATTCCTTGTAGCCGACTTCGGCCATCTTGAGCGGCGGATTCTTCTTCGGGTCCTGCTCGGCCTCGACCACGAACCAGCCTTCGTAGCCATGATCCGCCAGCCTTTGCACGATGGCGCCGAAATCGAGCGAGCCGTCGCCCGGCACGGTGAAGGCGCCCAGCGCGACCGCATCGAGGAAGGATTGCCTGGTACGGTCGAGCCTGTCGATCACACCCATTCGCACATCCTTGACATGGACATGATTGATGCGCCGGTGGTGATTGTCGATGGCGCGCAGCACATCGCCGCCGGCAAAGGCCAGATGGCCGGCATCGAGCAGCAGCGGAATGCCTTCGCCGGAATGGCGCATGAAAGCATCGAGTTCCGGCTCGGTCTCGACCACCGCCGCCATATGATGGTGGTAGGAGAGCGGCATGCCTTGCTCGGCGCACCACTCGCCGAATTCGGTCAGGCGCCGGGCATAGGCCTTCATCTCGTCGCCGGAAAGTTTTGGCTTGGTGGCCAGCGGCTTCGAACGGTCGCCCTGGATCGAGCGGCCGACCTCGCCATAGACGATGCAAGGCGCGTTCACCGCCTTGAACAGATCGATCATCGGCTGGATGCGATCCTTGTTTCCCGCCATGTCTTCGTCAACCAGCGTGCCGGAGAACCAGCCGCCGCAAAGCGTCACGTCGGCCTCTCTCAGGATAGGCAGCATGACCTTGGGATCGTTGGGGAAGCGGCGGCCCATCTCCATGCCGGTGAAGCCCGCCGAGCGCGATTGGCGTAGACATTCCTCCAACGACACGTCGTCGCTCAATTCCGCAAGGTCGTCGTTCCACCACGCGATGGGGGACATGCCCAGTTTGGCTTTCAAGTCGGCACTCCAATGTCTAGTCGTTGCAGGACGGACCTGAGCTCAACCTTGCCGGTCGCCCAAGGCTTCCTCGTATTTCTTGCGCGCGGCGTTGACCTGCGGCCGCACCGAGACTTCCGGCACGGCGACATCCCACCAATGACCGCCGGCATCGGTCGACACCAGCGGGTCGGTGTCGATGACCAGCACCGTCGTCCTGCTATTGTCCTTCGCCTTTGCCAGCGCCGTTTCCAGCCCGGCGATCGACGGCACTTTCTCGGCGATGGCGCCAAGACTTGCCGCATGCGCGGCGAAGTCGATGTCGGGCATCGCTTCGTGGCGGGCGTCCTTCAAGAGATTGTTGAAGTTGGCGCCGCCGGTCGCCATCTGCAGCCGGTTGATGCAGCCATAGCCCCTGTTATCGAGCAGCACGATGGTGAGCTTGAGACCGAGCATCACCGATGTGGCGATTTCGGAATTCATCATCAGATAGGAGCCATCGCCGATCATGACGACGACCTCCTGGTCGGGCTTCGCCATCTTGGCGCCGAGCCCGCCGGCGATCTCGTAGCCCATGGTCGAGAAGCCGTATTCGCCGTGGTACGAACCGGGCGCTCCCGCCTGCCAGAGCTTGTGCAGTTCGCCCGGCAGCCCGCCCGACGCATTCAGCAAGATCACGCCGGAACCCATGGCACGCTGCACGGCGCCGATCACCTGCGCGTCCGAGGGATAGGCGGCATTGGTCGAGGCCGTCACCTTGCCGGCCTCGGCCTGCCACACCGTCTTGCCCTTGACTGCATTGTCGGTCCATGCGGCCGGCGCCTTCCAGCCTTTCAATGCCGCGCCGAGTTCGGCGAGCCCTTCGGCCGCGTCGGCGACCAGCGGCAGCGCCCAGTGCTTGCCGGCGTCGAAGACCTGGGCGTTGAGGCCGATGATGATCTTGCCGGAATTCTTGAACAGCGCCCAGGAGCCGGTGGTGAAATCCTGCAGTCTGGTGCCGACGGCAAGCACCACGTCGGCCTCCTCCGCCAGCCGGTTGGCTGCCGAGGTGCCGGTGACGCCAACCGCCGCCATGTTGAGCGGATGATCGTCCGGCAGCGAGGATTTGCCGCCTTGCGTCTCGCAGACCGGAATGCCGGCGCCCTGCACGAGCTTGGCCAGTTCTGCGGAAGCCTGCGAATAGAGCACGCCGCCGCCGGCGATCACCAATGGCTTTTTCGCGCCCTTCAGCGCCGCCACCGCAGCGGCCAATTCGCCACGGTCCGGGCGCGGCCGGCGCTGATGCCAGACCCGCTCGGCAAAGAAGCTTTCGGGATAATCATAGGCTTCGGCCTGCACGTCCTGGCAAAGCGACAACGTCACCGGTCCGCATTCGGCCGGATCGGTCAGCACCTGCATGGCGCGATTGAGCGCAGGCATAATCTGCTCCGGCCTGGTGATGCGGTCGAAATAGCGCGACACCGGCCTGAAGCAGTCATTGACCGTCGCCGTGCCGTCGGAAAAATCCTCGGCCTGCTGCAGCACCGGATCGGGCAAGCGGTTGGCGAAGACGTCGCCGGGCAGAAACAGGACGGGCAACCTGTTTACATGCGCAAGCGCCGCCGCCGTCACCATGTTGAGCGCACCGGGGCCGATCGAACTGGTCGCCGCCATGAAGCGGCGGCGGAAATTGGCCTTGGCATAGGCGATCGCGGCATGCGCCATCGCCTGTTCGTTGTGGGCGCGGAAAGTCGGCAGTTCGTCGCGCACCTGGTAAAGCGCCTCGCCGATGCCGGCGACATTGCCATGGCCGAAGATCGCCCAGACACCGCCGAAGATCGGTATCCTCTTGCCGTCGATCTCGGTCATCTGGCGGGACAGGAAACGGGTCAGCGCCTGCGCCATCGTCAGGCGGGCCATCTTCGGGCGGATTGTCTTGGTCATGTGTTTTCCTCCGCAGTCCTTATGCCGCGCCTTCTTATGCTGCTTTGCGGCCACGCGCGGCAAGCCATGCGTCGGTCAGTTTCTCGAAGCGCGACGCCATGTCGGCCACCGCCTCGTCGTCCGACATCTTGCCGGCAAGCCACTGTTCGGCGGCATTGATGAAAATGGTGCGGCCGACGGCAAAGCCCCTGACAATGGGCGCCTTGGCGGTGGCGGCAAAGGCCGCTTCCAGCTCGTCCTGCGGCGCCTCCAGCCCGAGCAGCACGACGCCGCGGCACCATGGGTCGTGCTTCAGGATCACCGCTTCGATCCTGGCCCAGGCGTTTGCCGAGGCCTGCGGTTCGAGCTTCCACCAGTCGGGCTTGATGCCGAGCCCATAGAGTTCCTCCAGCGCGCGCGGGATCGTCGTGTCGTCGAGCTTGCCATGCTTGCCGGCGATGATCTCGATGAGAAGTTCTCTACCCACTTTCCGCGCGGCCTCGAACAGGCCTTTCAGCTTCTGCTGCTGCTCGTCCTTCAGCGCGGCGGGATCGTCGGGATGATAGAAGCACAGGCATTTGATGCAGTGGTCGACCGGCCACTCGACCAGTTGTGAACCGATGTCCTGCGAGAATTCGAAGCGCAGCGGCCGCGATCCCGGCAGTTCGACCGGCCGGCCAAGCCAGGCAAATGAATGGCGGGCGAACTCGAACATGGCGTCGCGGCCATATTTCTCGTCGAGCAGCATGCCGTAGCCGGCGCGGCCGGCGGCAACCTTTGCCGCCGCCTTGACCGTCAGCACCTTGAAGGCGGGGATGCGCGAGGCATCGGCGCCGGCTTTGGCGGCAACGTCCTCGAGCTGGATACGGTGGTCGCAGGCCAGCGCCATCAGCGCGGGAATGTCGCGCCGGCGCGTGGTCGCCCAGTGGATGTGGTTGATCGCCTCGTCCTTGCGCAGCGCCAGATGCTTGCTGCCGTTCTTGAGGAAGAACTGCAATTCCTCGAAGGTCGGATATTCCGGCGCGCAGAGCAGCCGCGACACGGCAAAGGCGCCGCAGGCATTGGCCCAGGTCGCCGCCGTGGCAAGGCTTTCGCCACCGAGCCAGCCGCGCAGGAAGCCTGACATGAAGGCATCGCCGGCGCCGAGCACATTGTAGACCTCGATCGGGAAACCCTTGCCGACGACGCCGTCCTCGAGATCGTCGCTGATCGGCCCGTCATAGACGATGCAGCCCATGGCGCCGCGCTTCAGCACGATAGTCGCCGAGGA
The DNA here is from genome assembly GCF_003034915.1 of Mesorhizobium helmanticense. Taxonomy (GTDB): domain Bacteria; phylum Pseudomonadota; class Alphaproteobacteria; order Rhizobiales; family Rhizobiaceae; genus Mesorhizobium; species Mesorhizobium helmanticense. The sequence continues at coordinate 43,543 of NZ_PZJX01000024.1, forward strand.
CAGCGAGCGGATGGTCTTCAGCGCGCTCAGGCAATCGTCGGCCCCCGAAGCGATCATGATCTCCTCTTCGGTGCCGACGATGAGGTCGCAGTGGGGCAGCACCGTCTTCAGTTGGGCCGAGACACGGTCTGATTTGACATAGCGCTCGAACCCTTCGGCATGGCCGGCGAGCCCCCACAGGTTAGGGCGATAGTCGATGTCGAACACCACCTTGCCGCCCCTGGCCTTCATGATGCGGATGGCCTTGCGCTGGGCGGCGTCGCTGTTGGGACGGGAGAAGTGTGTGCCGGTGACGACAATGGCGCGTGCCGAGGCGATGAACGCCTCGTCGATATCGTCCTCCGAAAGCGCCATGTCGGCGCAGTCGGTGCGATAGAAGATCATCGGCGAGACGCCTTCTTCCTCGACCGACAACAGCACCAGCGCGGTCAGCCGGTCGGGATCGGTCTTCAGGCCATAGACGGATACACCTTCGCGTTTCAGCTGCTCGCGGATGAAGCGGCCCATCTGCTCGTCGCCGACGCGGGTGAGCAGCGCCGAGCGCAGGCCGAGCCTGGCGGTGCCGACCGAAATGTTGGCCGGACAGCCGCCGACCGATTTGGCAAAGGAGGTGATATCCTCCAGGCGCGAGCCGATCTGCTGGCCATAGAGATCGACGGAGGCGCGGCCAATGGTGATGACGTCGAGCGGCGCATGTTTCGCGTCCACGGCTTCGCCCATTCGAACCTCCCGTCGGCCTTGTTGTTTTGGCAACACGTTGTTTTGGGTAACACGCGCGAGCGGCAGCGTGGCGCCGGCAATATGAAATAATAATTCCAATCCATAGTCAATATGGAACGAGCATTCCTTTGCTGAAAAGTGGTCCTCTACGCCTTCTTGCGGCCGCTTTCGCGCCGCTTCTCGCCGACGGCAACGGTCAGCGCCATGGCCAGCGCCATCGTCGCCGACAGCGAGCGGAAGCCGCCGAAATCGGCCTCGGCGACCTCGAACCACACCTTGGCGAATTGGGCGAGCGGCGAGAATGAGCTGTCGGTGATGGCCACGATCGGCACGCCCTGATCCGAGATGGTGCGCGTCTCCTCGATGGTCGCCGGCGCATAGGGGGAAAAACTGATGGCGATGACGGCATCCGCGGGCGTGGCAAAGCCGATCATCTCGGCGTTCAGGCCAGCGGCCGACTCGATCAGCTGGTTGCGGATCTTGAGCTTGCCAAGCGCATAGGCGATGTAGGAGGCGACCGGATAGGAGCGGCGCTTGGCCAGCACATAGATCGTCTCGGCCTTTGCCAAAAGGGCGATCGCCTCTTCGAAATGCTCTTCGTTCAGCGTCCGCGAAATGTCGCTGAGCGAGGTGCTGGCGGCGGCGACGAAACCATCGAAGATCGCCCGATGGCCGGCGCCTTCCTCGGCCTTGGCGCGCAGTGCCGCAAGTCTTTCGTCATAGGAGGAATTGCGTTCGCGCAGGCGCTCGCGAAACACCTGCTGCAGGCTGGTGAAGCCGTCAAAGCCAAGCTGCTGGGCAAAGCGGATCAGCGTCGAGGGCTGGACACCCGCCGAAGCAGCGATGCTGGCGGCGGTGCCGAAGGCGATGTCGTCGGGGTTATCGAGCGCATAAGCGGCGATCTGCGCGATACGCTTGGGCAGGCTCTGCCGCCGCTCCAGGATTGTCGCGCGCAGCGTCTCGAAATCGCGGGGCACCCGTTCGTCCATCGTCGCTCCGCCTAAGGCCATGTCGGTATTCCCTCTCCTGCCTCATCATAGCGGGCTTGTGCAAGAAGACCATAAAAAATGAGCTACACGTTCCATTTGCGAGGAAAATGGATTAATTCATCCACATCAGCTTTTCCTTGCATTTGGAGATGACGGAAATGGTCGGAGTGGGCCTCATCGGCACGGGCTTCATGGGCAAGTGCCATGCCATCGCCTGGAACGCCGTCGGCGCCGTCTTTCCCGACGTGGCCAAGCCGAGGCTGGTCCATCTCGGCGAGATCAATGACGAGCTTGCCAAACGCAAGGCGGCCGAATTCGGCTTCGCCAAGGGTTCCGGCGACTGGCGCGCCGTCGTCAACGACCCCGAGGTCGACATCGTCTCGTTGACCACGCCAAACCAGTTCCATCCGGAAATGGCCATCGCCGTCCTCGAGGCCGGCAAGCATCTGTGGTGCGAAAAGCCGATGGCCCCTAGCTTCGCCGAAGCGCAAGCCATGGCGGCGGCAGCGAAAAAGTCCGGCAAGGTGGCAGCGCTCGGCTACAACTACATCCAGAACCCGGCCATCCGCCATATCGGCGCGCTGCTCGACGAGAAGATCATCGGCGAGGTTAACCTTCTGCGCATCGAGATGGACGAGGATTTCATGGCCGATCCGGAGGCGCTGTTCTTCTGGAAGCATGAGGCAGCGTCCGGCTACGGCGCGCTCGACGATTTCGCCGTGCATCCGCTGTCGCTGGTTTCGGTGTTGTTCGGCCGCGTCGCTCGGGTCATGTGCGACATGACCAAGCCCTATGCCGACCGCAAACTCGCTTCCGGCGGACGTCGCGCGGTCGAGACCTACGACATCGCCAGCGTGCTCATGCATCTTGAAAACGGCGTCGCCGGCACGCTTTTGGTCAACCGTTCGGCCTGGGGCCGCAAGGGCCGCATCGCCATCCAGATCTTCGGCTCGAAGGGCTCGATCCTCTACGACCAGGAGCGAATGAATGAATTCCAGCTCTATCTCACATCGGACCGCCCGACCGAGCAGGGCTACCGCACCATCCTGGTGGCGCCGCACCACAAGCCCTATGACGCCTTCTTGCCGGCGCCCGGCCACGGTCTCGGCTTCAACGACCTCAAAATGATCGAATGCCGGGAACTCCTGACCAGGCTGGCCGGCAAGCCGGCACGCATCATCGACTTCGACGATGGACTGGAGATCGAGCGCACCGTGCATGCGATGGCGCGCTCGTTCGAGGAAAAGCGCTGGGTGGATGTGAGGTAGCGCCAGCGTTGGCTTCCCCTTCTCCCCTTGTGGGAGAAGGTGGCCGAGCGAAGCTCGGTCGGATGAGGGGTGTTGGCCGGATCGCGACTTTGATGTCTTGAGAACTTAAAATCACTCGATCTTTTAACGTCTCGTTTCTTCCAGCACCCCTCATCCGTCTCGGCGCTGCGCGCCGATCCACCTTCTCCCACAAGGGGAGAAGGGGAAAGCGTCAGGCAGCGCCCGGGCGGCTGGCGACCATGGTATGCCGCGCCGACCGGCGTTGCTCGACGGCGTCCGCAAGGCCATGCAGCACTGTCTCGGTGGTTGCCCAGTCGATGCAGCCATCGGTGATGCTCTGGCCGTAGACGAGCGGCTTGCCGGGCACGACATCCTGGCGGCCGGCGACGAGATTGCTCTCGATCATGACGCCGATGATGCGCTCGTCGCCCACCGCCACCTGGCCGCCCACGTCGGCGGCCACTTTCGGCTGGTTCTCCGGCTTTTTCGAGCTGTTGGCGTGGCTGACATCGACCATCAGCCGCTGCGCGACGCCGGTCCGCCCGAGCTCCGCGCTCGCCGCCGCGATGCTCGCCGCGTCATAGTTGGGCTGGATACCGCCGCGCAGGATGACGTGGCAGTCTTCGTTGCCGGTGGTTGTCGCAATGGCGCTGCGCCCGCCCTTCGTCACCGCCATGAAATGATGCGGCTGGGCGGCGGATTTCACCGCCTCGGCGGCGATCCGCACATTGCCGTCGGTGCCGTTCTTGAAACCGACCGGGCAGGAGAGCCCGGAGGCGAGCTCGCGATGGATCTGGCTCTCGGTCGTGCGCGCGCCGATCGCGCCCCAGGCGACGAGGTCGGCGATGTATTGCGGAGTGGCCATGTCGAGGAATTCTGTCGCCGCCGGCAGGCCGAGATTGTTGACCGCCGAGAGCACGTTGCGCGCCATGCGCAGCCCCTTGTCGATGTTGAAGCTGCCGTCGAGGTCGGGATCGTTGATCAGGCCCTTCCAACCGACCGTCGTGCGCGGCTTCTCGAAATAGACGCGCATCACGATCTCCAGCCGGTCCGCCAGGCTCTCGCGCAGTGCGGCCAGACGGCTGGCGTATTCCACGGCGGCGACCGGGTCGTGGATCGAACAGGGGCCGACGATGACCACCAGCCGGTCGTCGGCGCCGGTCAGGATGGAATGGATGGCGTTGCGTGAGGCGGTAACGGTGCGCGTCGCCGTCAGCGTGCGCGGTATCTCCCGCATCACCTGGTCCGGCGTACTCAGTTCTCGGATTTCCTTGACCCGAAGATCATCTGTGGTGGTCAACACGGCTTTCTGCTCCTGATTGGGAGACCTGCCGGCTCAAACAAAAAAGCCGCCAGGTCTGGCGGCTGTTCGGATTTTGATGCTGCAATCCTCAGATCGAGCGCAATCCTCCCGCCGCCAGCGAGCTCCTAAAGTACCAATACGTGGCGGTCAGGTTGATCATGAGTGGTCATATAGTTGATGCTTGGGTGTTTGTCACGGGGGTGATGTGTCGTTCGTATCCCAGGGCGAAGCAGGAGCGAAGCTCCGTCGCGGAGACCCTGGGATCCATGCCGTGATATTGGCCGAAGGGCGCGGCGGAGCAGAATTCTGCACCGTGGCAACGCTTAGAAGTCGCGGCATGGATCCTCGGGTGTGCGCTGCGTCGCTACGCTCCTTGCTCCGCCCGTGGATGACGAAGTGATGGGCGTTTCGGCTAATCGCTAAGGCATGCAGCGCCGAGCGGTTCACGCAGTCCAGGGATCGAAGAGTTCAAGTCCAAAGCCGTCGAAATCCTTCGTATTGCGCGTTGCCAAGGTGATCTCCCGCGCAATCGCCGTGGCTGCAATCAGGCCGTCCATCGACGACAGACCGCGACCGCGGCGCTTCGCAAGGCCCATCAGGTCGCCCCACGCCAAGGCAACCGGTTCGTCTACCGGAAGAACCCTCTGCTCGAAGCGCTGCGGCAGATCCTGAGCGAGCCATTCGGCCAGTGCCTCGCGTTTCCGGCCCTCATCCATGAGGGCGACCCCGCGCCGGATCTCGGCGATCGACACGACGCTGATGAATGAGCGGTCCTCATCAAGCCCATCCAGCCAGTTCAGAACGCGTGCGTCCGGCGCCGGCCTCGTCACCTCGGACAGGACATTCGTATCGAGCAGTAGCCTCACAGCGGCAGATCACGCGGCTCGTCGCGCTGACGCTCAAGGTTGAGTTCGGCGCCGCGCATCGGCGACTCCATCAGGAACTCAGCAAGCGTACCCTTGCGTGCGGTTTTCCGCTGCCATTCCTCGGCCGAGACGACAACCACGCTTGGTTTGCCGTTTCTGGTGATCGTCTGCGGCGAAGACTGCGCGCGCTCGATAACCTCCGAGAGCCGGGCTTTTGCCCCGGCGACCGTCCAGTTGGTACCCTCTTTAGGCGCAGACTGCATTTCAGCATCCATGACCATTCTGACTATCTTGACTATATGGGAATGGCGATGTGGCGGCAACAGGGACGGAGAGGGGCTTGAGAGCCCGGGTGTCTTGGTGAGCTTGGTCCGGAAACGCCGGCGCTGATATTCTCGGCTGATCTTATTCCGGCGACGATCCGGCGATGTTCTGGTCATAGTCGACCAGCGACCCGGTCATGACGCCGGATTGCGGGCTGACCATGTAGCTGATCAGCCGGGCAAGCTGGTCCGGCTTCACCAACTGGCCCATAGGCTGCGCGGCTTCGGCCTTCTCCAGCCAATTATCCGGCGCATCGTGCCATTTCTTTTGCACGATCGCTTCGCCCTCGGTGTCCATCCAGCCGGGCAGCACGGCGTTGCAGCGGATGCGATTGCCGCGATAGGCGTTGGCGATATTCTTGGTCAGCGTCATCAGCGCGCCCTTGCTGGTCGAATAGGGCGTCAGGAACGACTGGCCGCAATGCGCCGACATCGACAGCACATTGACGATCGAGCCCGGCGCCTTCTTGTCCAGCAGATGCGCCACCACGCTTTGCATCAGGAAAAACGGTCCACGCACATTGGTCGCGAAGATCGTGTCGAAAAGCTCTTCGCTGGTCTCGACCAGCGACCCGCGCGCCGAGGTGGCCGCCGCGTTGACCAGCGCGTTGACGGTGCCGAAATGGCCGATCGCCGTGTCGACAGCGCGCTTGCAGTCGGCCACTTTGGAAACATCGGCACTGATGAAGATCGCATCGACGCCCGACTTCTTGAGGGTAGCGACAGCCTTGTCGCCCTTCTCCTGCGAGCGGCCGATCAGCGCCAGCGCGCGGCAACCCTCGTCTGCCAATGCAGTGGCTACGGCAAAGCCGATGCCTTGTGCGCCGCCGGTGACGATGGCGCGCGTCTCGCGATTGCGACCAGATGAATCGCTCATGGCTATGCTCCTTGTCCGATCTTGATTCAGCTGGCCTTGTCGAGGCGCACGGTCTTGCCGGACTTCGCCGACTTCAGCGCCGCGTCCGCCAGCTCCAGGGCAACAAGCCCATCCTTGCCGCTGGGTGCGGCCTTCTTGCCCGATGTCACCGCCGTGATGAAGGCGGCGATCTCATTGGCATAGGCGTCGATATAGCGGGTCATGAAGAAGTCGTGCAGCGGCGGGCGTGTATAGCCCTTGTCGTTGGCCAGTTCGATCGACACCGGCCGCTGGTTCTCGGCCGCGACCATGCCCCTCGAGCCATGCACCTCGATGCGCTGGTCATAGCCATAGGTGGCGCGGCGCGAGTTGGAGATGATGCACTGCTTGCCGGAGGCGGTCTCGAGGATAACGCTGACGCTGTCGAAATCGCCGGCTTCGCCGATCTTTTTGTCGACCAGGACAGAGGCATGGGCGCTGACCGCCACCGGCTCCTCGCCGAGCAGGAAGCGCGCCATGTCGAAGTCATGGATGGTCATGTCGCGGAAGATACCACCCGAGCGGCTGATATAGTCGAGCGGCGGCGGGCCGGGATCGCGGGACGTGATGGTCACCATCTCGACCGTTCCGATGGCGCCGTCGTCGATCGCCTTGCGCACGGCGGCGAAATGCGGGTCGAAGCGGCGGTTGAAACCAACCATCAAGGTGGCCTTGGCCTTGTCGACAACGGCGAGGCATTTTTCGACGCGCTTGGCATCGAGGTGGATCGGCTTTTCGCAGAAGATCGCCTTGCCGGCCTTGGCGAAACGCTCGATCAAATCGGCATGGGTGTCGGTCGGCGTGCAGATGACGACCGCGTCGATGTCTCCGGCTTTTTCGATGGCCTCGATGCTGCGCACTTCGGCGCCATAGGCCGATGCCAGATCGGTCGCCGCCTTCTCGAAGGCGTCCGCCACCGCAACCAAGCTGGCTTGCGGATTGGAGCCAACCGCGCGGGCGTGGACCTTGCCGATACGGCCGGCGCCGAGGAGAGCGAAGCGAAGAGTCATCTGGTATTTCCCCTAAGGATGGTTCAAAACGGTGTCCGCGCTGGTCGGGCGCGGACGATCTGGTTATAGCAGGTCACGAGCGGCCGGTTATCCGTCGCTCAGCTTCCGACTAGGCGGCGGCAAGTTCCGCCTCCCCGGTCTTGGAGCCGGTGATATAGGAGACGATGTCGTTCCCGTCAGTGTCCTGCTTGCGCAGATTGGCGACGATGCGGCCGCGCCGGAAGACGACGATGCGATCGCAAAGATCGAACACCTGGCGCATGTTGTGGCTGATCAGGATCAGCGGCTCGCCGTTTGCCTTCAGCGTGCGGATGATGTTTTCGACCTGCGCCGTCTCCTGCACGCCGAGCGCTGCCGTCGGCTCATCCATGATGATCAGCTTGGACGCGAAGGTCGCGGTTCTGGCGATCGCCACGCACTGGCGCTGGCCGCCCGACATGTGGCGGATGGTATTGTTGAGGTTGGGGATCTTGACGGCGGTGCGGACCAGCGCCGCCTCGGTCGCCTTGCGCATATATTTGCGGTCGAGGATCGAGAACGGTCCGAGGTTGAACAGCACTTTTTCGCGGCCGAGGAACAGGTTGGACGGCACGTCGAGATCATCGGCCAGCGCCAGGTTCTGGAACACGGTCTCGATGCCGGCCTCGCGCGCCTCGATCGGGCCGGCGAAGTTCACTTCCTTGCCGTCGAACCAGATCTTGCCGTCGGTGCGCTGTTCGACGCCGGTGATCTGGCGCACGAAGGTCGATTTGCCGGCGCCATTGTCGCCCATGATCGCGACATGCTCGCCCTTGCGCAGCTCGAACTCAGCACCTTCCAGCGCATGCACGCCGCCATAGTGCTTGGTCAGGTTTTCGGTCTTCAGAACAATGTCCGACATGGTCAAGCTCCTATCGCCCGCCGGCGTTGACGCCATTGATCGAGAACGACTGCACCGACGATGATCACGCCCTTGACCATCTCCTGATAGTAAGCGTCGAGGCGCAGGAAGGTGAAGCCGGAGATGATGACGCCGAAGATCAGCGAGCCGATTACCGTGCCGATGATCGAGCCGCGGCCGCCCGACAGCGAGACGCCGCCGATCACCGCCATGGCGATCGCATCGAGTTCGTACATCACCCCCATGCCGGCCTGGGCGGTGAGGTTCTTGGAGCACAGCACCACGGCGGCGAGCGAGGCGAGGATGCCGGCGATGGCGTAGACCAGGATCTTGTGGTTCTTGACGTTGATGCCGGACATGCGCGCGGCGTCCTCGTTGGAGCCGATGGCGTAACAGTGCTTGCCGTATTTGGTGTAGCTCAGGATCAGCTGGAACAATATCGCCAGCGAGATGAAGATGATGACCGGCATCAGGCCCTTGCCGATGGCCGCGAAACTGTCGGTCGGAAACGAGATCGGCTGCCCCTTGGACCACCATTTGGCAATCCCGCGCGCCGTCACCATCATGCCGAGCGTGGCGATGAATGGCGGGATGCGCGTGTAGGCGATCAACGAGCCGTTGACCAGGCCGGCCAGCAGGCCGCAGCCGATCGCGACGACCAGCGGCACGATGACCGGCAGGTCGGTCCAGCCCTGCGCCAGGAACATCGCCTTGGGGTTCGGGTTGCCGTTGACCGTCGCCACCTGGGCGAAGCTCATGGCGATCATCGCCGTGGCGCCGACGATCGAACCCGAGGACAGGTCGATGCCGCCGGTGATGATCACCTGTGTCACGCCGATGGCGATGATGCCGACGATCGACACTTGCAGGATGATGATCTGCAGCCGCGCTTCGTTGAAGATCGCATCGACATTGTCGCGGGTGTTGAACAGGAAGCTGTCGCCAAGAAAGACGCGGCCGATCAGTTCGAAAGCGCCGACGAGGATGATGAGCGCCAGGAAAACGTTGAATTCGGCCGGCCATGCGCGCTGCTTCGCATCATAGGTGAGCCCGCCGACGCCATGAGATGTCTGTGCCAAGGTCGTTTTCCTCCGGCCGCCTCGGCCCGAAAATCGGAACCGATTTTCGCAAAGCACGATGCGTAGTCTCAAGTTCAGAGCTTTGTCGCTCTAATCGCATTCATCTTCCCGCACCGAGGCGGCAGGAAGATGGGAGCGGCGCTGTTTTTCTGGTGGTCGCGCCGCCCCGTATCGAAGCCTTGCCTCAGTTCTTCTTCAGGAACTTGTCGATGTTGGCCGGCGTAACCAGCTGGAAGGGAACGTAGACCTTCTTTTCGACCTTCTCGCCCTTGGAGAGCTTCAGCGCGGCATCCAGGGCGCCCGCGCCCTGGCCGGCCGCGTCCTGGAACACCGTTACATCCAGGTCGCCGGCCTGCATCGCCGCAAGCGCGTCCTGGGTGGCATCGACGCCGCCGACGACAACCGATTTCATGTCGATATTGCCGGCTTTCATCGCCTGGATGGCGCCGATGGCGCTCTCGTCATTATTGGCGATCACACCGTCGAACGGCTTGCCGGTCGACAGCCAGTTGGTCATCAGGTTCTGGGCTTCGTCGCGGTTCCAGTTCGATGTCTGCTTGTCGATGATCTTGATGAAGCTGCATTCGGGCGTGGCGATCACGTCGTCAATGTCCTTGGTGCGCATCACCGCGGCCTGGTTCGAAAGCTCGCCCATGATCACATAGACATTGGCTTCCTTCTTGCCGGCTTCCGTGAACAGGCGGCAGACTTCCTTGGTCTCGAGCGTACCGGAATCGGCTTCGTTCGAGGCGACGAAAGCCTGGCTGTCCGGCAGTGTATCGACATTGACCGGCTCGCGGTTGACATAGACGAGCGGAACCTTGGCTGCGGCCGCCGCATCCGACATCGCCTGGGTGGCCGAAGTGTCGACCGGATTGACGATGATTGCGTCGACGCCCGAGGCGACAAAATTCTTGATCTGGTCGAGCTGCTTGGCGACGTCGTTCTGCGCGTCCTCGACCTGCAATTCCACGCCGTCCATGGCCTTGGCCTGCTCGATCATGCCGTTGCGCAGCACGGTGAGAAAATTGTCGTCGAACTTGGCCATCGACACGCCGACCTTGGCGGCGAGGGCGGACGAACTCATCAGCGCCGCGATGGCGACGCCCAAAAGCAATTTTTTCATTTTATCTCTCCTCCACAGAATTGGTGTCCGGCTGCACCGATCTACCCGGAATCCCCGCTCTCCCGGGGAATCTCTCCCGCTTTCGTCTCTGCTCCGGATGGCGTCTTTCGCGTTGGCTGGAACGCCAAGCCCTCTGTTTGAAACAGATGTTCCGGAACGAAAGAACCAAAATGCCCAGTTGGTGAAATATTTATTCCATTCCGCGTGAGGGCGTCAAGGAGATTCCGAAGCGGGATGCCGGATTTTTCAGAGGGTGGGGCTTTCGCATCGGCAGACCTATGCAAGTTTCCATCATGTTGATGGTTCACATCATCGGTCGATGCGGCGCCTTTCTGAACCCGGATGTTCTGTCTGACCTAGATGTTTTCCGGCAGATAGATGTCGAAGGGCAGGAAGGTCTGGCCCGGCGCATTGGCTGCGCCTGCCTCGATGGCATGCGCCATCAGCCCGACAAGCTCGCGGCACAGCGCTGCCAGCGGCGTCGAGATCACCATGGTCAGGATGTTGTCGGCGAGCGCCGCGCGCGATTCTGCGTTGATTTCATTGCAGACGACCACCGGCATATTGACGGGCCTCGCTGCCCTGAGCGCCGAGACCGCGCCTTCCATGCCGCCGCCGGCGACGTAGCAGCCGGCAAGATCCGGGTAGCGCGCCAGAAGATCGATCATCGCGTCATGGGTGACCTGGTTGGCTTCCAGGTTGACCAGCGTCTCCATCACCGTGAATTCCGGCGCGTGTTCGCGGAAGAATGATCTGAAGCCGATTTCGCGCAGCTCATGGCCATGGAAACGATGGCTGCCGACGAACAGGGCGACCTTGCCGGGCTTCTTCGCCGCCCTGGCGATCATCCAGGCCGCGGTGCGGCCGACCTTGCGGTTGTCGAGGCCTACATAGCCTTCGCGGATGCCGGCGGCAAAATCGGACAGCAGCGAGAAGACCGGTTGGCCCCTCGCTTTGAGCGCCTCTACGGCTGCCGTCAGCGTCGGATGGTCCGGGCCGACCAGGGCGACGGCCCTGGATTTCGCTGCCAGCTTGCGCATCTGGGCGGCGATCTCGTCGGGCGCCAGCGAACTGGCGAAGTCGATTGTAGCGACGCCGCGGAAGCGCTGCGATTGCGACACCGCCAGTTCGAGCTCCCGCGCAAAATCGCTGTAGAAAACGTCATTGCCTCTCAGCAGCAGAAAGCCGAGCCGGTATTCCGGCAGTTCCTGGCGCATGCGCTGCTTGATCAGCCCGGCGGCGTGGTAGCCGATGCTGGTGGCGGCTTCATAGACGCGGCGCGCGGTTTCCTCGCGCACCGGCAGGCGGTTGTTCAGCACCCGGTCGACAGTGGCGACGCTGACGCCGGAGCTGCGCGCCAGGTCGGTGATGGTCGGCCGTTTCGCCATGGCTGTCTCTCCGCGTGCCAAATCAGTCTACATCATTCTGATGGGAAATGATAGAAACTATCTTTTTGACATTGAGCCTATCATGGCTTGGCGCTATTTCTAGGGTAAGACGCTTGCGACCGCGGCCCGGTCATTGGCTGGGGCGGATTGCAGGGCGCTGGTGGAGGCACTCCCATGCACGCAACGATGGACGCAGCACCGTCCCGGCGCGACTACAGCCTGATCGGCCGCGACGCCAGGCTCGCCGTCGACAACGGGCTGGCGGCGGCCGAGTGGTATCATACCGACATCCCGCGCAAGCAGATGAAGGAGCTGATGCAGCGCTCCGACGGGCCGGCGATCCGCGACACCATCATCTGGCTTGCCGCGCTGATCCTGAGCGGCGCCGGTGGCGCCTGGTTCTGGGGCACGTGGTGGTGCGTGCCGTTCTTCTTCGTCTATGGCGTGCTCTACTGCTCATCGACCGACTCGCGCTGGCACGAATGCGGCCACGGCACCGCCTTCCGCACGCAGTGGATGAACGACGTGATCTACCAGATCGCCTGCTTCATGATCATGCGCAATCCGGTGACCTGGCGCTGGAGCCATACCCGCCACCACACAGACACGATCATCGTCGGCCGTGACCCGGAAATCGCGGTGATGCGTCCTCCGGACCTGCTGCATGTTGTGCTCAACTTCTTCGGCATTCTCGATGCCTGGCATGCGATGAGCGACATGCTGCGCAACGCGGCCGGCATCATCAGCCCGGCCGAGAAGACCTTCATCCCCGAGCAGGAGCAGCCTAAGGCGATCCGCATTGCCCGCATCTGGACGGCGATCTATGCCGCGACCATCGCGCTGGCCTTTTACATGGGTTCGTTCCTGCCCCTGATGCTGGTCGGGTTGCCCAGGCTTTACGGCGCCTGGCACCATGTCATGACCGGCCTGTTGCAGCATGGCGGCCTCGCCGAGAATGTCGTCGACCACCGTCTCAACAGCCGCACAGTATACATGAATCCGATCAGCCGGTTCATCTACTGGAACATGAACTACCATATCGAACATCACATGTTCCCGATGGTGCCCTATCACGCGCTGCCCAGGCTGCATGAGCTGATCAAGCACGATCTGCCGGCGCCAACGCGATCGATCCTGGCCGGCTATCGCGAGATGGTGCCCGCCTTCCTGCGCCAGTTGCGCAATGAAGACTATTTTATCAGGCGCGAACTGCCGCCGACGGCCAAGCCCTACCGCGAGGAGTTCCACAACGACAACGCCGCCATCGCGGCGGCAGCGGAATGACGCGCCAGACAAACTGATCAGGCTGGCAAATTGACCGACAAAAATTCTGCCGGGAGGACCGATGAGCGACTGGGTCGAAGCCTGTGAGGCCGGAGACATCGACGAAGAGGACGTAATGCGGTTCGACCATGACGGCCGCACCTTCGCTATCTATCGCAGTCCCGACGACGAGTATTTCGCCACGGACGGTCTTTGCTCGCATGAGAAGGTGCATCTGGCCGATGGGCTGGTCATGGACGACATCATCGAGTGCCCCAAGCACAATGGCCGCTTCAACTACAAGACCGGCCAGGCCAGGGGCGCGCCGGTCTGCGTCAATCTCAGGACCTATCCGGTCAGGGTCGACGCAGGCAAAGTCCTCGTTCAGGTCGGGTGATGGTCATGCAGGCGGGAATGGTCATCATCGGCGCCGGCGAATGCGGTGGACGGGCGGCGCTCACGCTGCGTGATCTCAGCTTCGACGGGCCGGTGACGCTGATCGGCGACGAGCCGCATCTGCCCTATGAGCGGCCGCCGCTGTCGAAGGAGGCGATGACTGGCGATGCGCCCGCGATCAAGGCGATCGTCAGCGACGAGCTGCTTGCCGAACGCTCGATCAAGCATATCCATTCGGTTCAGGCCGTCGCCATCGACCGCGCCGCGCACAGCGTCCGTCTGTCGGACGGCTCGACCATGCCATACGACAAGCTGCTGCTGGCCACCGGTTCGACACCGCGCAGACTGCCCATGCAGGGCCTCGGGCCACGTTGCGTCTATCTCAGGACCTTCAACGACGCGCTGGCCATTCGCGCTCATCTCAAGGCAGGAAACCGCACCGCCATTATTGGCGGTGGCTTCATCGGCCTCGAGCTCGCCGCGGCGGCACGGAGATTGGGCGCTTCGGTCACCGTCATCGAGGCGCAACCGCGCATCCTGATGCGCGGCGTGCCGGCCGAAATCGCCGGGATCATCCACCAGGCGCATGAAGCCGAAGGCGTGAAGATCCTCACCGGCCAGGCTATCGCGGCCATCGCCGACGACGGTACCGATGTTCGCATCACGCTTGCTGGTGGGGGCGACATCGTCGCCGACCTCGCGGTGATCGGCATCGGCGCCGTGCCGGTGACAGCACTCGCAGCCGAAGGCGGGCTGACCATAGACAACGGCATCGCGGTCGATGCCGAATTGCGCACCAGCGATCCCGACATCTTCGCCGCTGGCGATTGCTGCTCGTTTCCGCTTGCCGTCTATGGCGGCCGCCGCGTGCGGCTGGAGGCCTGGCGCAATGCGCAGGAACAGGGCGCGCTGGCGGCGAGAAACATGCTCGGCGCCGGCGAGGCCCACGCCGCCGTGCCCTGGTTCTGGTCGGATCAGTACGGCCTGACCTTGCAGATATCGGGGCTTTCGGACGAAGGCCGCTCCACCGTGCGGCGCGATCTCGACGACGGCGCCTTCATCCTGTTCCATTTGGCCCAGGATGGAAGGCTTGTGGCGGCGAGCGGCATCGGCCGAGGCAATGCCGTCGCCCGCGACATAAGGCTGGCCGAGATGCTGATCGCCAGGCGGGCAAAGCCGGCGCCTGAAGCGCTCGGTTCGCAAACGGTCAAGCTGAAGTCGCTGCTGGCAGCGTGAGCCGGCGCGGCTTTCAATCCGACACCGGTGGCAACGCCGGAACTACGCCGCTTGAACGATCTCGACCAGTTCAACGTCGAACACCAGGTCCTTTCCGGCCAACGGGTGATTGCCGTCGAGCTTGACCTTGGCATCGTCCACGCCGACGACTGTTACTGGCATGGGACGCCCTTCACGGGTGCGGGCCTGCAATCGGGTGCCGACATCAACGTTGATGTTTTCCGGCACGCTGGCGCGGTCGATGGTTATGACCGCTTCGGGACGATGGGGGCCATAGGCGGCGTCGGCGGGAACGGTGACGGTGCTTTTCGTGCCGACCTCCATGCCATCGACATGGGTTTCGAGACCGGGGATCACCTCGCCCTCACCCAGTGTGAACTGCAGCGGTTCGTTGCCGGAAGAATCGAATTGAGTGCCGTCGGCCAGGCGTCCGGTATAATTGATGCGCACGGTGTCGCCATTCTTGGCTTGTGTCATGACAGCCATCCTTTGGGAGTTTTCGGGGGGACCGGCCTAGAGTTCACGGCCCCGTTTTCGACCATCCACGCAAAGATGCGCGGTGCGAAACCCTAGAACTAGGCACCCGGCTGCCGATGTAAAGTGCCGGGGCTGCGAGAATGTCGAGATCCGGTATCTGAGATCGGCGGAAGCCAGCGGTGCTAAAACAGCGCCTTCAGCTCCGGCAATTTGTCGTTGACCAGCCAGCCGTAGTAATTTTCCTCCGGCAGCTTTTCCGGTTCGCCGGCGGCGCGGCGCTTGTCGTTCGCGGCCTTCAGCGCATAGGCGCGCTGCTCGGGATTGCCGACATTGTAGAGCGTGGCTGTAATGCCGGGATTGTCCGATATGTCGAAGCCGGCAATGTCCTTGTAGGCATCGATCGATTTCCTGATCGTCGCCGCGACATAGGATAGGGTCAGGTCGGGATCCATGATGGTCTTGTAGACCGCGTTCGGATCGCCGACGTCGAGCTTCGGCAGGCCGGAAACCTGGTGCACGATATCGCTCATCTGCAGCGCCGTCAGCGGGTTGAGCTGGCCAAGGCCGAAGGTCTGGCCGGCATAGTAGGGTTGGAAGAAGGTCGCGCCGAAACGATCGTTGGGAAAGCTTGTCCCCCCGACGGTCTTGCCGCGAAACGCGCGGTTCCACACCTGCTCGCGGCACTCCCACAGATCGTAGCTGTCCGATTCGCCGGCGCATTTCTGGAATTGCGGCCGCTGCACGAAATCGGTGATGTCCTCGCCATCATAGGCGAAGGCCAGTTTGCTCGACAGATAGGAGATCGCCTTGACGTAATAGGTCTGCAGCCGGTCGTAGGCGTCGACATTGTAGGTGTGCTCACCGACGATGGCGCCGACGATGTGCATCGGATCGATGCCATAGGCCGCCGCTGCCTGGCGGATCTTGCCGCGAAGCCCGGCATCGTTCTGCAGCAGCGCATAGACCTTGCGGTACTTTGCCTGGAAGGTGGTGTTGGTGGCCTGGGTGCGCCGGCTGGAGGCGCCCGGTATGTCGGGCTGCTCGGCGTTGCGGTTTCCTGGCGGCACCAAGGCGGCCGCTTGCGCGCCGGACATGGCTGCCGCAAGCGTCAGTGCGAGAATGACGAGGATCAGTTTTTTCATGCGCCGCCGCCCTGTAACAGCGCATGACCCCGAACCGAAGGTCCGCGTCAGCGACTATCAGAATCGATTTTCGCTGGGGATCATGCGCCAAATCATGTGCTACAGCGTCCTTCGTTCGTCCAATCGACGCAGCGCCGTAGTCGCCAGGCAAACTAGGTAAAGCTCTGGGTTGAGTCGAGAGCCCCGTCGCCTTCGAAGGCAAAAGGCGGCCAGATGCTTCCATTTGGCCACACATTAGAGCGACGTGCGTCCATTCGGACGCACAATGTACGCTCTAAGACCTTAAATCTTCGGCCTGCGAACCCGCCCGGCGCCCTTCCTTTACAGGATGAATCGCGACAAATCCGTGTTCCGCGACAAGTCGCCGACATGCTTTTCCACATAGGCGGCGTCGATGGTGACGGCCGTGCCGTTGCGGTCCGGCGCGTCGTAGGAAATCTCGTCCAGCACCCGCTCCATCACCGTTTGCAGGCGTCTGGCGCCGATATTCTCGACGCTGGCGTTGAGATCGACGGCGATGCCGGCAAGCGCATCGATGGCGTCGTCGGTGAAGACGAGATCGACGCCCTCGGTCCTCATCAGCGCGATATACTGCTTGATCAGGCTGGCCTCGGTCTCGGTCAGGATGCGCACGAAATCGTCCTTCTCCAGCGCCCTGAGCTCGACGCGGATCGGCAGGCGGCCCTGCAGCTCCGGCAACAGGTCCGACGGCTTGGCGACATGGAACGCACCCGATGCGATGAACAGGATGTGATCCGTCTTCACCGGGCCGTATTTGGTCGCCACCGTGGTGCCCTCGACCAGCGGCAACAGGTCGCGCTGCACGCCTTCGCGCGACACGCCGGCGCCGATGCCGCCTTCGCGCGAGGCGATCTTGTCGATCTCGTCGAGGAAGACGATGCCGTCGTTCTCGGTCGATTCGAGCGCCCGGCGCACCACCTCGTCCTGGTCGAGCAGCTTGTCGGACTCGTCGCCGACCAGCAGCGCGTAGGACTCCTTCACCGTCGTCTTGCGCGTCTTGGTCTTCTGGCCGCCCATCGCCTTTGACAGCATGTCGTTGATGTTGAGCACGCCGATATTGGCCCCCGGCATGCCGGGAATCTCGAAGCCGGGCATGCCGCCATTGCCGGTATCGGCCACCTCGATCTCGATCTCCTTGCCGTCGAGCTCGCCGTCGCGCAGCTTCTTGCGGAAGCTATCGCGCGTCGCCGGGCTCGCCGTCTTGCCGACAAGCGCTTCCAGCACCCGTTCCTCGGCGTTGACATGCGCCCGCGCCTTGACGTCCTCGCGCATCTTTTCGCGCACCAGCCCGATGGCGATCTCGACCAGGTCGCGGATGATCTGCTCGACGTCGCGGCCGACATAGCCGACCTCGGTGAACTTGGTCGCCTCGACCTTGACGAAGGGCGCACCGGCAAGCCGCGCCAGGCGGCGCGAAATCTCGGTCTTGCCGACGCCGGTCGGCCCGATCATCAGGATGTTCTTCGGCATCACCTCTTCGCGCATCTGGCCTTCGAGCTGCTGGCGGCGCCAGCGGTTGCGCAAGGCGATGGCCACGGCGCGCTTGGCGTCCTTCTGGCCGATGATGAAGCGGTCGAGTTCCGAAACGATTTCGCGGGGAGAAAATGTGCTCATGTCACTCAAATTCCACTTTGCCACTGCCGGATGGACTCGAACGGATGCAGCAGCATGATCACGTTGAGCGTCAGATTGTCCCGGATAAAGTAGCCTGTGCCCAGTTCGAAGATCAGGGTGAGGCTGACGATCACCCATATAGGAAGCCTTCGCGCCATCACAAATCCCAGCACCATGGCCAGCGTGTCCGAGACCGAATTGATGATGCTGTCGCCATAGTAATCGAGCGAAATCGTGCCGGCGCGATAGCGCTCGATGATGAAGGGGCTGTTCTCCAGCAGCTCCCAGCCGCCTTCTATGGCCACCGCGAAGGCCAGCCGCAGTCCGATCGGCGAGCGCGGGAACAGAAATGTCGCCAGCGCATAGAACAGGAAGCCGTGGATGATGTGCGATGGCGTGTACCAGTCGGAAATATGCTGGGAATTCTCGGAGCTCTGCACCACGCCATGCCAGAGTTTCACATAGCCGCAGGTGCAGATCGGCGGATGGCCCATGCCGTAGAGGGCGCCGGCCTGAAATATGAGCAGGGCCAGCACGAGCAGAAGCCCCATCCGCCAACTGTCTTCATAGGCCGACAGGGTCTTGTCGCCACTGGGTTGGCTCATGCTGTTATCGCCCCTCTTCAACGTCTTCCTGTTGCGCATCGCCCGCTTCGGCGTCAATTGCCATCAGCACGGCGTCGCCATATTCCGATTGCCGCCGGTCTATCTCCCGGAATCCGGCCTTTTGATAGGCGCGGATGGCCTGCGCATTGGCGGGATCCGGGTCGATGATGACACGCGGCGCGCCCTCCTCGAAGAGCTGTTCGACGAATTGCCGCACAATGGCCGAGCCATGGCCGCGCCCGACCAGCTCCGGCCTGCCGATCGACAGGTCGATGCCCAGAGTGCCGAACGGCTGGTCGCCATAGGGATGGCCATCCTCCAGATGCGGATCGTAGCTCTGCAGATAGCCGATCGGCCTGCCGTCGAGTTCGATGATCAACGGCTCGACGGAAATCGAGTCGATATGCTTGGCGATCTCGGCGATCTCTTTTTCCGGATCGTCCCACCACTGCGCGACATGCGGCTCGGCCAGCCAGCCGGCGATCATCGGCAGGTCCTTCTCGGTCACCGGCCGAAAATCGTAGTGCAGGCCTGCCTCAAGCGGCATCGAGCGTTTCAATGACAAAATTGTTGTTCGTGTAGACGCAGATATCGGACGCGATCTGCATCGCCTTGCGGGCGATCTCCTCGGCATCCTTGTCGCTGTCCATCAGCGCGCGCGCCGCGGCCAGCGCATAATTGCCGCCCGAACCGATGGCCATGACGCCAAATTCGGGTTCCAGCACGTCGCCGGTGCCGGTCAGCGCCAGCGAAACCGACTTGTCGGCTACCAGCATCATCGCTTCCAGCCGGCGCAGATAGCGGTCCGTGCGCCAGTCCTTGGCAAGCTCGACGCAGGCGCGCGTCAGCTGGTCCGGATATTGTTCGAGCTTGGCTTCCAGCCGCTCCAGAAGGGTGAACGCATCTGCGGTGGCGCCGGCGAAGCCGGCAATGACGTTGCCGCCCTTGCCGATGCGGCGCACCTTTTTGGCATTGCCCTTCATGATGGTCTGGCCAAGGCTGACCTGGCCGTCGCCGGCAATGACCACCTTGCTGCCCTTACGCACCGTCACGATGGTCGTGGCGTGCATGGTCAGTTCATTCGACATTTGTTGCTCCGATTCGTGCCATCCCATCAAAGGCGATTGGCGCGTTACGAGTGACTTTAACCGGCCATATGTATGCATGGGGTGAACGATTGCAAACCGGCCATCCGCAAGGCGCCATACCGTCTCGCATGGCAACTGGCAATCGCCGGATCATGCTGCTAGAAGGCTTTCGTTTTCAAGCAGGTGAGCGCCAAAGCGTGCAAACCTGGGACAAGGACAAGATCATGGCGCCGCGTTCCGCCGACATAAGCCGAAAGACCAAGGAAACCGATATTTCCGTATCGGTCCATGTCGACGGCTCTGGCAAGTCCGATATCGCGACAGGCGTCGGCTTCTTCGACCATATGCTCGACCAGTTGTCGCGCCACTCGCTGATCGACATGACGGTCAAGGCCAGGGGTGACCTGCATATCGATGACCACCACACGGTCGAGGACACCGGTATTGCGCTGGGCCAGGCGCTGGCCAAGGCGCTGGGCGAGCGGCGCGGCATCATGCGCTATGCCTCGATCGATCTCGCCATGGACGAGACGCTGACCAGGGCGGCGATCGATGTTTCCGGCCGCCCTTTCCTGGTCTGGAATGTTTCCTTCTCGTCGCCGAAGATCGGCACGTTCGACACCGAGCTGGTGCGCGAATTCTTCCAGGCGCTGGCGCAGAATGCCGGCATCACGCTGCATGTCACCAACCACCATGGCGCCAACAATCACCACATTGCCGAGACCTGTTTCAAGGCGGTGGCCCGCGTTTTGCGGGCGGCCCTTGAACCCGACCCGCGCCAGCCGGACGCGGTTCCGTCCACCAAGGGGTCTCTGAAGGGATAGGCTCATGGCCGTCTATGTCGTGATGGAACCGCCGGCCAGCAGTGAAAAGGCCGATAGGGCCTTTGTCCGGGACGGCTTTTCCTGGCTCGGCTTCCTGGTGCCGCCGCTGTGGCTCGCCTGGCATCGCTTGTGGATAGAAGCGGCTCTGGCCTTTGTCGCCATGGCGGCTCTTTCGATGCTCGGCGGAAAACTGGGGCTCGAAACGGCCGGCTCGCTGCTGTCGCTGCTCGTATCGCTCTATGTCGGGCTGGAGGGCGCGGCCTTGCGGATTGCAGCACTGCGCCGCCGTGGCTGGCATGAATGGGGCGTCGTCGAGGCCGACAGGCTCGACGATGCCGACACGCGCTATGCACTGGAAGCTGACGCGCAGGCGGACGAACAAGCGCCTATGCCGCGCATCGTTCCGGACGCCGCCCTTGCCCGGCCGGCGCAGATGGGCATGACGCTGGGATTGACCCATATTCCGGGAAAGCCCTGACATGCGGGTTGCCATCATCGACTACGGTTCGGGCAATCTGCGCTCGGCCACCAAGGCCTTCGAGCGTGCCGCGCACGAAGCCGGCATTGCCGCGACCATCGACCTGACCGCGGATGCCGAACGCGTCCGCACCGCCGACCGCATCGTGCTGCCAGGTGTTGGCGCCTATGCTGATTGCGCGGCGGGCTTACGCGCCGTAGAGGGCATGTGGGATGCGGTGGAAGAGGTCGCGATCGCCAAGGGACGGCCGTTTCTCGGCATCTGTGTCGGCATGCAGCTGATGTCGGAGCGCGGTCTGGAAAAGACGGTGACAAAAGGCTTCGGCTGGATCGCCGGCGACGTCAAGGAAATCACGCCTTCTGATCCCGCGCTCAAGATTCCGCAGATCGGCTGGAACACGATCGACCTCAAGCGCAAGCATCCGCTGTTTTCCGGCATTGCCACCGGAGCCAAGGGGTTGCACGCCTATTTCGTCCATTCCTATCATCTGGATGCGACGAAGCCGGACGAAGCGCTGGCCATCGCCGACTATGGCGGCCCGGTGACGGCCGCTGTTGCCCGTGACAATCTTGTGGGCACACAATTCCATCCCGAAAAGAGCCAGGCGCTTGGCCTGGCGCTGATCACCAATTTCCTGCGCTGGAGGCCTTGAGGGATCATGGGCAAGAAGGGCTATTGGCTGGTGATGCTCACGGTGACCGATCCGGAGGGCTATCAGCGCTATCGCGACGCCATTGGCGATGCCGTCTCGCGCTTCGGCGGCCGCTATCTCGTGCGCGGCGGACAGGTCACGAACCCAGAGGGATCGGACTTTGACAGGCATGTCGTGGTCGAGTTCGATTCCTATGAGACGGCGCTAAGCTGTTACCGGTCTCCGGCCTACCAGACGGCGCTGCAAAACCGCGTTGCATCTTCCACCGGCCATTTCGCGATCGTCGAGGGCGCCTGAAAGTGATCCTGTTCCCGGCCATCGACCTCAAGGACGGCAAATGCGTGCGCCTGAAGCACGGCGATATGGCGACCGCGACGATCTACAATGACGATCCCGGGGCCCAGGCCAAAGCCTTTGAGGAACAAGGCTTCAAATGGCTGCACGTCGTCGACCTCAATGGCGCGTTCAAGGGCCAGAGTGTCAACAGCGCGGCGGTCGGTTCCATCCTCAAGGCGACGAAGAACCCGGTACAGCTTGGCGGCGGCATTCGCACGCTGGAGCAGATCGAGGACTGGCTCGACCGCGGGCTTGCCCGCGTCATCCTTGGCACCGTCGCGGTGCGCGATCCCGATCTCGTCAGGCAGGCCTGCAAGGCCTTTCCGGGAAGGATCGCCGTCGGCATCGACGCCAAGGGCGGCAAGGTGGCGGTCGAGGGCTGGGCCGAGGCATCGAGCCTCGGCGTCATTGAACTGGCGAGGAAATTCGAGGGTGCGGGTGTTGCCGCCATAATCTACACCGACATCGACCGCGACGGGGTGCTGACCGGTATCAACTGGGATGCCACCATCGATCTCGCCGAGGCGGTGTCGATCCCGGTGATCGCCTCGGGAGGTCTCGCCTCGATCGCCGACATCGTGCGCATGACCATGCCGGATGCGTGCAAACTCGAAGGCGCCATCTCGGGCCGCGCGCTCTATGACGGGCGCATCGACCCGGCCGAGGCGCTGGCGATCCTGGCGTCCGGACCGCAGAAGGCGAGGGCGCGATGAAACTCTCGATCATCCTCGCACCCTACGACAGCGGCCACTTTCACGGCGGCTGCGGCCAGGGGCCAGATGCGCTGGTATCAGGCGGGCTGGTCGAAGCCATGACGCTGGCCGGTCATGACATTGCCGTCAAGGACATTGGCAAGGTCGGCGACGCGCAGGAGCGCGAAATTGCAACGGGCTTCGCGGTTTGCAATGCCGTCGCAACCGAAGTTCAGGCTGCCCGTGACAATGGCCGGTTTCCCATCGTTCTTGCAGGCAACTGCCTGACCAGCGCTGGTGCGGTCGCCGGCGAGGATGCCGATGCGATCGTCTGGGCCGACCAGCATGGCGACCTCAACACGCCCGAAACATCGATATACGGCTTTCTCGACGGCATGGCGCTGGCCACAGTGCTGGGGCTTTGCTGGCGGCCAATGGCATCGGCCATTCCTGGGTTCCATGCGATCGACCCTTCGCGCTGCGTGCTCGTCAATGCCCGCGATCTCGACCCCGCGGAAGCTGAACTGCTGGCGACGCTGCCTGCCATTCAAACGGAATGCCCTGGCGTAGCCAATGCCGCTGAACGGCTGATTGCCGCTGGTGCGAGGCGCACGCATCTGCATCTCGATCTGGATGTTCACGACCCCGAGGAATTGCAGGCGAACCGTTATGCGCATCCGGGCGGGCCCGCCCCTGCGGAGTTGCGCCAGGCGGTCTGCGATTTGGCCCGGTTGCTGCCCGTCGTCGGCATCACCATTTCGGCCTACGACCCGGCATTCGACGCACGGGGCGACGTGCCGCCACTGGTCGGCCAATTGCTCACCGATCTGCTCGCCACGGTGGAGAGCCGCTGATGCTGAAGGCCCGCGTCATTCCCTGTCTCGACGTCAAGAACGGCCGCGTCGTCAAGGGCGTCAATTTCGTCGACCTGGTCGATGCCGGTGATCCGGTCGAGGCGGCCAAGGCCTATGATGCCGCCGGCGCCGACGAACTCTGCTTTCTCGACATCACCGCTTCATCCGACAATCGCGAAACCATCTTCGATGTCGTTGCCCGCACGGCCGAGCAATGCTTCATGCCGCTGACGGTCGGCGGCGGCGTTCGCCAGGTCGCCGACATCAGGAAGTTGCTGCTGGCCGGCGCCGACAAGGTGTCTATCAACACGGCGGCGGTGAAGAACCCGGATTTCGTCACCGAGGCGGCCGACAAGTTCGGCAACCAGTGCATCGTGGTTGCCATCGACGCCAAGAAAGTCTCCGGCAAGGGCGAGGCCGACCGCTGGGAAATCTTTACCCATGGCGGACGCGAAAAGACCGGCATCGACGCGGTCGAATTCGCCCGGCGGATGGTCGAGCGCGGCGCCGGCGAGATCCTGCTGACGTCGATGGACCGCGACGGCACCAAGGCCGGCTACGACATTGCGCTGACCCGAGCGGTGGCCGACGCGGTGCGCGCGCCGGTTATCGCGTCTGGTGGCGTCGGCACGCTCGATCACCTGGTCGAGGGCATTCGCGACGGCCACGCAGGTGCTGTGCTGGCGGCATCGATCTTTCATTTCGGCACCTACTCGATCGCCGAAGCCAAGGCGCATATGGCCAGAGCCGGCCTGCCGATGCGGCTGGACTCGCCGGTTCATCGGTCTTAAACGGCTGCCATGGCTCAATTTTCGCTCGCCGAGCTGGAAAAGATCATCAATCAACGCGCCCATTCCGGCGACCCGGAGTCATGGACTGCGAAACTATTTGCCAAAGGCATCGACAAGGCCGCGCAGAAGCTCGGCGAAGAGGCGGTCGAAACGGTGATCGCAGCCGTCCGCGACGACAAAAAAGCTCTCGTTTCGGAAAGTGCCGATCTTATATATCATTGGCTCGTCGTTCTCGGCATCGCAGGCGTTCCGCTAAGCGACGTGCTCAAGGAACTCGAGACCCGCACCGGTCGTTCGGGCATCGCCGAAAAGGCGTCCCGGCAGGACCGGGGCTGATCGCTGCGGAGGGC
The DNA here is from genome assembly GCF_003034915.1 of Mesorhizobium helmanticense. Taxonomy (GTDB): domain Bacteria; phylum Pseudomonadota; class Alphaproteobacteria; order Rhizobiales; family Rhizobiaceae; genus Mesorhizobium; species Mesorhizobium helmanticense. The sequence goes on from NZ_PZJX01000024.1 coordinate 68,209, forward strand.
AGGAGACTCGATGGACCAGCTCGCTCCCACCGAGAAGTATTCGCCCTATCGTTTCTTCTCGGCCGAGCAATGGTCGCAGTTCCGCGCCGACACGCCGCTGACGCTCAGCGAAGATGAAATCAACCGCCTGCGCTCGCTCAACGACCCGGTTGACCTCCAGGAGGTCAAGCGCATCTATCTTTCGCTGTCGCGGCTCTTGTCGGCGCATGTCGAGGCCAGCCAGCTGCTGTTCAGGCAACGGCAGGCCTTCTTCAACGCGCAGGATATCGTCAAGACGCCCTTCATCATCGGCATTGCCGGCTCCGTCGCTGTCGGCAAATCGACCACGGCGCGCGTGCTCAAGGAATTGCTGGCGCGCTGGCCCTCGAGCCCCAAGGTCGATCTGGTCACCACCGACGGCTTCCTTTTGCCGAACGAAATCCTGCGCCGCGACAATCTGATGGAACGCAAGGGCTTTCCCGACAGCTATGATGTTGGCGCGCTGCTGCGGTTCCTGTCGGGGATAAAGTCGGCGCAGCGCAATGTCCGCGCGCCCGTCTATTCGCATCTGACCTACGACGTCATTCCCGGCGAGTTCCAGATCATCGACCGGCCGGACATATTGATCTTCGAGGGCATCAACGTCCTGCAGCCGGGCAAATTGCCGAAGGACGGCAAGATCGTGCCGTTCCTGTCGGATTTCTTCGACTTCGCCATCTATATCGATGCCGAAGAGGAGCTGATCCATCAGTGGTACATCGCCCGCTTCATGCGGCTGCGCGAGACGGCCTTCCGCAACCCGGATTCCTTCTTCCACCGCTATTCGCAGCTTTCGCAAGGGGCGGCCCGCGCCATCGCCGAAGGCCTGTGGGCCAACATCAACCTGAAGAATTTGCGCGAGAACATCCTGCCGACCAGGGCCCGCGCCGATCTCATCCTGCGCAAGGGCGCCAACCACTTGGTCGAGGAAGTGGCGCTGAGGAAGCTGTAGCGGCGTCGGTTAACGGCGCCTTAGCCTATCCTGACTAGCGTCTGGCAGATTCCAGTGGGACCGGGAGCGGTCTATGATCGATATGCCTGCAACGCGCCTGCCTGACATTTCCCCGTCGCGAACCACATTTGCGCCGCGACGGTTGCTGAAATTCGCTTCGGTCGGACTTGCGGCCACGGTCGTCTACGCGATTTGCGCCAGCGCCTTCGCCAGTGCCGGGTCAGGATATCTGTCACCGGCTTTGGCCTCGCTCGCCGCCTACGCGGTCGCGGCGATCTTCTCCTATCTCGGCCACAAGTTCTTCACCTTCATGTCGGCCGGTTCGCATCGCTTCGAGGCGCCGCGTTTCGCAGTACTGACCGGCTGCGGCCTTGCCGTCGCCTACCTCCTGCCGGCGCTTCTCGTTGGGCAATTCGGCCTGCCCGTCTCGGTTCCGATCCTGCTCACCTGCATTCTCATTCCGGTGGTCAACTTCGTCGTTCTCGACCGCTGGATCTTTTCCGGCCGTTCCGACGGCTAGAGCCTGTTCCATCCCGATTGAATCGGGATGGGGCTCTATCTCTTTGTTTGAGCATGATCTTTTCCGAAAACCGGATTCCACTTTTCGGGATCATGCTCTAACCAGGCGCCGTCACGCGCCGCAGCGTCAGATTGATCCGCCCGCCATTCCTGAGCAATGCCGAGGTCGACGGATAGATGCGGTCGACGCCGTGAAAGCTGAGGCGGCCTTCACCGCCAAGCACGACGACATCGCCGCTCTTCAGCCTGAACGATTTCGTGCCGCCTTCGCGCGTGTTCTGGCCAACCCGAAACAGGCAATCGTCGCCGAGCGAGACGGAGACGACCGGCGCCGAGAAATCGGTCTCGTCGCGGTCCTGGTGAAGACCCATCTTGGCGTCCTGCGCGTAGAAATTGACCAGGCAGGCCTCGGGTGGATGCGGATAGGCGGAGACCTCGCGCCACAGTTCCAGCAGCGCCTCGGGGATTGGCGGCCAGGGCGCTCCGGTCACCGGGTGCGTCGGCTGGTAGCGATAGCCGCGCTCCTTGTCGGTGACCCAGCCGAGCGGGCCGCAATTGGTCATGCGCACGCTCATCTCCTTGCCGGTGCGCGGCATCGCCGGCACGAACAGAGGCGCCTCCTGCACGACCCGTCTCACCTCCTCGACCAGCGCTTCCTGCGCGGCGCGCGACAGGTAGCCGGGCATATGGCGTACGCCTTTGGGCAAAACGAGCATCAGCCTGGGCGCTTCATCAGCTTCATCTGGCGGACAATGCCACCAACAAACCAAAACGGCGACCCAAAAGCCGCCGTTCTTGAGTTGCGACCCACTTTCGGTCCTAGTCGAGATCGGGTATCCGCAGGACCTGCCCCGGATAGATCTTGTCCGGATGGGTCAGCATCGGCTTGTTGGCCTCGAAGATGATGTTGTTCTTCGCGCCCTTGCCCTTGCCGTAGCTCTTTTCGGCGATCTTCCAGAGGTTGTCGCCTTTCTTGACCGTATAAAAGGTCGGCTCCTTGGCCGGCGTTGCGGGCGCGCCGGCTTCCGGCGTGGCAACCTGCAGTTCGTCGGCCTGCACCTTGGACACGCCGAGCGTGTTGCCGACGGCTATGACCGCCTTTTCGAAGATCGACTGGTCCTTGACCACGCCCTTCAGCACGGCCGTGTCGCCCTTGACGACGACTTCCACATTGTCGGTGCCGAGATCGTGCGAATCGAGTTCCTTCTTGAGCGTATCGGCGGTCGGCTCAGCCTCATCGCCGCCGAAGCCGAGCTTCTTGCCGACGCCCTTGACGAAATCAAACATGCCCATCTGTAGTCTCCCTTGCTGTGGCCGACATCGAACTTGCCATTTGCAACCTTGAATTGGAAGTTGTTTCGACCGCGCAATCGACCTCGCTGAAACCTGCTTTGTGCATCCTAATCGTCGGCGATACGACCGCGCAGTTTTTTCACCGTCGACCGTCCGGCTTTCGTCTTGAGGCGGCGCTCGACCGCGCCTTTCGACGGCTTCGTCTTCTTGCGCGGCGGCGGCGGCGGTTCGGCGGCCTTGGCCACAAGCGCCGTCAGCCTCGACCGTGCATCGGCCCGGTTCTGCTCCTGCGTGCGAAAACGCCCGGCCTCGATGACGATGACGCCGTCCTTGGTAGCGCGCTGGCCGGCAAGCTTTATGGTCCGCGCGCGCACGCGCTCCGACAGGCCCGGCGCATTGGCCGCATCGAAGCGCAACTGCACCGCCGTCGCTACCTTGTTGACGTTCTGGCCGCCCGGGCCGGACGAGCGAATGAAGTCCTCGTGCAGGTCACCTGGATGGATCACCGCATCGTCGGCAATGATGATCTTGTCGTCGTTCATGCCGCAGTCATGGCGCGACGAATGAAAAAAGAAAAGGCCCGATCCCCGGGTCGGACCTTCCCGATCCCGCGCCGGGCCTTTGCGATGCTTTCAGCCTGCCCGAAGAGCTTTACTCGGCGGCTTCCTGCAGGCGCGGCGCCGCTCCCAGCACCGTGGCGTCGACATGGATCTCGAATTTCTCGAAATTGACGGCGAACATGCCCACCAGCCTGGCCGCCTGCCGGTCATAGGCCGATCTATCGGTCCAGGTCGATCTCGGATCGAGGATGGCGGAATCGACGCCGGCGACCGCCACCGGTACTTCGAAACCGAAATTGGCGTCGGTGCGGAAATCGGCCGTCTTCAGCGAGCCGTTGAGGGCCGCGGCAAGCAGCGCCCGCGTTGCCTTGATCGGCATCCGCTTGCCAGTGCCGTAGGCGCCGCCGGTCCAGCCGGTGTTGACCAGCCAGCAGTCGACGTCGTGGCGGGCGATCAGCTCGCGCAGCAGATTGCCGTATTCCGATGGATGGCGCGGCATGAACGGTGCGCCGAAACAGGTCGAAAACGTCGCTTCGGGTTCGGTCACGCCCTTTTCGGTTCCGGCCACCTTGGCGGTATAGCCGGAGAGGAAATGATACATCGCCTGCGCCGGCGTCAGCCGCGCGATCGGCGGCATCACGCCGAAGGCGTCGGCGGTCAGCATGATGATGTTCTTCGGGTGGTTGGCGCGCCCCGTCCTGCTGGCATTGGCGATGAAGTCGAGCGGGTAGGCGCAGCGTGTATTCTCGGTCAGCCTGCCGTCGTCGAAATCCGGCACGCGGGCCGCGTCGAGCACGACATTCTCAAGCACGGTGCCGAAGCGCCGGGTGGTGGCGAAGATTTCCGGCTCCGCCTCCGCCGAAAGCTTTATCGTCTTGGCATAGCAGCCGCCTTCGAAATTGAAGATGCCGTGCGGACCCCAGCCGTGCTCGTCGTCGCCGATCAGCACACGCGAGGGGTCGGCCGACAGCGTCGTCTTGCCGGTTCCCGACAGGCCGAAGAAAACGGCTGCGTTGCCGTCGGCGCCTTCATTGGCCGAGCAATGCATCGGCATCACGCCTTTCGCCGGCAACAGATAGTTGAGCACGGTGAACACCGACTTCTTCATTTCGCCGGCATAGGAGGTGCCGCCAATCAGCACGATCATGCGCGAGAGGTCGACGGCGATCACCGTTTCGGTACGGGTGCCGTGGCGGGCCGGGTCGGCGCGGAACGACGGCAGGTCGATGATCGTCATGTCGGGCACGAAATGCTCGAGCGCGGCGGTCTCCGGGCGGATCAAAAGGTTGCGGATGAACAGCGAGTGCCAGGCAAGCTCCGTGATAACCCTGGTCGGCAGTTTCAGATCCTCGTCGGCGCCGCCGACCAGATCCTGCACATAAAGGTCCTTGTCCGCCGCATGCGCACGGAAATCGGCAAGCAGCGTGTCGAACTGGGCCGGCGAAAGCGCCTTGTTGTTGTCCCACCACACATGCGGCTCGGTGGCGCCGTCGCGCACGATGAATTTGTCCTTGGGCGAGCGGCCGGTGTGCTGCCCGGTCTCGGCGACGAGCGCGCCATGCGCGGTGAGCCGGGCCTCGCCACGGCGGATTGCTTCCTCATAAAGCGCGGGCGCCTCGAAATTGTAGCGCACCACGCCTGCGGTCCTCAGGCCGATCCGATCGATCGCGTATGCGGAATTGCGTTTGCCGGCTTCCGACATCAAGTGTTCCTTCTTCGATTTTGCCGCATCCTGACCGGCGAATTTCCGGCACCCAAAACGGTCAGAACCAGAAAAACCGAATGATATCAAATCATTAATCGATTTAAAAAATTTGAAAGTTGTTTAAATCGTTTATATGTGCAAAAAGTCAGGCGGTTGCCCAAAGGATTGGCGACCCTTGTTCGTCCAATCCATATCGAGGTGCGCCTGTGGCCGCTGGTGACAGCGAACGAAGCCTATGCCACATTTTGTACCTAATTTGTCCTGCAAAAGCCCCTTCCTACCTAAAGAAGGGACAGCTCATGAGGGAGCCGCTTGAAATGGCAACAATCGCGCTTGTCGACGACGACCGCAATATTCTGACGTCGGTGTCGATCGCCCTTGAGTCGGAGGGATATCGCGTCGAGACCTATACGGATGGGGCGTCGGCGCTGGAAGGCCTGGCGGCGCGTCCGCCGAATCTTGCCATCCTCGACATCAAGATGCCACGCATGGACGGCATGGAACTCTTGCGCCGGATGCGTCAGAAATCCGACCTGCCGGTGATCTTCCTGACCTCCAAGGACGACGAGATCGACGAGCTTTTCGGCCTCAAGATGGGCGCCGACGACTTCATCCGCAAACCCTTCTCGCAACGTCTTCTGGTCGAGCGGGTCCGCGCCGTGCTGCGCCGGGCCAGCGCCCGCGAGGCGGCGGCCAAGACGCCCAACCAGCAGGCCCGCTCGCTCGAGCGCGGCCAGCTTGTCATGGACCAGGAGCGCCATACCTGCACCTGGAAAGGTGAGCCGGTGACTCTCACCGTCACCGAATTCCTGATCCTGCATTCGCTGGCCCAGCGTCCCGGCGTGGTAAAAAGCCGTGATGCGCTGATGGATTCGGCCTATGATGAGCAGGTCTATGTCGACGACCGCACCATCGACAGCCACATCAAGCGGCTGCGCAAGAAGTTCAAGGCCGTCGATGACGACTTCGAGATGATCGAAACCCTTTACGGAGTCGGATACCGGTTCCGCGAAGCGTGAGTTGATGCATGTCGCCCAAAAGTGGTCCCGGTTTTGGGACAACGACATGCATCAAAAGTGAAGACTAGGCGGGAGCTGCTATTCGATGGCAGTGGACGTAGAGCGGATTAGAAGGGCGGGCGCTGCCAGGCGCCCGTCGCGGATTCTGCCAGCATTCCTGTCGAAAATCACAGTGCCGATGCGCCGGTTCCTCGGCCACCATATTTTTTCCAGCTTGACGCGGCGCATCCTCTTTCTCAACCTCGCCGGCCTGGCCGTGCTGGTCACCGGCATTCTCTACCTCAATACCTTCCGCGACGGGCTGATCGATGCCCGGGTCGAGAGCCTGATGACGCAGGGCGAGATCATCGCCGGCGCGATCGCCGCCTCGGCCACGGTCGAGACCGATTCGATCAGCATCGACCCGGAAAAGCTGCTCGAACTGCAAGCCGGCGAAAGCCTTGGCCCGGGCTCCGACCAGCTCGACAATCTGGATTTTCCGATCAATCCGGAGCGCGTCGCACCCGTGCTCAGGCGGCTGATCTCGCCGACGCGCACGCGTGCCCGCATCTACGACCGCGATGCCAATCTGTTGCTCGATTCGCGCCATCTCTATTCGCGTGGCCAGATCCTTCGCTACGACCTGCCGCCGGTCGAGGAGGAAGAGCCCGACCTTGTCGAGCGCATCCAGAAATTCGTCTTCGACTTCTTCCGCAACACCGCATTGCCGGTCTACCACGAGCAGCCGGGCGGTAATGGCGCGGCTTTTCCGGAGGTGGTCAAGGCGCTCACCGGCAGCCCGTCGACCATTGTGCGGATTTCCGAACAGGGCGAGCAGATCGTTTCGGTCGCCGTGCCGATCCAGCGCTTCCGCGCCGTGCTTGGCGTGCTGATGCTGTCGACCGAGGGCGGCGACATCGACAAGATCGTCGCGGCCGAGCGCAAGGCGATCCTGCGCGTCTTCGGCATTGCGGCGCTGGTTACCGCCATCCTGTCGATGCTTTTGGCCTCGACCATCGCCAACCCGCTGCGCCGGCTGTCGGCGGCGGCGGTCAGGGTGCGGCGCGGCGTCAAGAACCGCGAGGAAATCCCCGACTTCTCCGACCGCCAGGACGAGATCGGCAATCTGTCGATCGCCGTGCGCGACATGACCAACGCGCTCTATGCCCGCATCGAGGCGATCGAAAGCTTCGCGGCCGACGTTTCGCATGAGCTGAAGAACCCGCTCACCTCACTGCGCAGCGCGGTGGAAACCTTGCCGCTGGCCAAGAACGACAATTCGCGCGGCCGGCTGATGGAGATCATCCAGCATGATGTGCGCCGCCTGGATCGTCTCATCACCGATATTTCCGATGCCTCCCGCCTTGACGCCGAGCTCGCGCGGGAAGATGCGGGAACGGTCGATCTCAAGAAATTCATCACCGACCTCGTCGCCGTCTCGCGCGAAACCACGCGCAACAAGAAGTCCGTCGAGATCGAGCTCAAGGTCGCCAAGCTGCCGCAGGGCGTCAAGGGCTACTTCGTCACCGGCCATGATCTGCGGATCGGCCAGGTCATCACCAATCTGATCGAGAATGCCCGCTCCTTCGTTCCCGAGGAACGCGGCCACATCGCCATTTCGCTGGAGCGCGCCGGCAAGGTCAACATCGTCACCATCGACGACAATGGTCCCGGCATCCGGGCCGACAATATCGAGCGCATCTTCGAGCGCTTCTACACAGACCGGCCGGCCGGCGAGGCGTTCGGCCAGAATTCAGGCCTTGGCCTGTCGATCAGCCGCCAGATCGTCGAAGCTCATGGCGGCACGCTGACCGCCGAGAACATCCCGGGCACCAAGCCCGGCGAGATCAAGGGCGCGCGCTTCGTCGTCACGCTGCCGGCCGAAGGCTAAGCATGATCCCGAACCGAAGGTCCGCGCAGCGAAAAGTGGGAACCGGTTTTCGGACAAGGTCATGCCTGATGCCGTTGTGAACGCTGAAAACATTCACGGCACGGCGCTGTTGATCGGCGAGCGCGGCGTCCTCATCACCGGACCGTCCGGCGCCGGCAAGACAACGCTGGCGCTGACACTCCTGGATCATTGCCGCGCGCGCGGGCTGTTTTCGCGGCTTATCGGCGACGACAGGCTGCTCGCCATGGCTCACGCCGGGCGGCTGGTCTGTCGCGTGCCGGCGGCCATCTCCGGTCTCGCCGAAGTGCCTGGCTTCATGCCGCGCCCGCTGCCGTTCGAACCGGGTGGTGTGATCGACCTGCATGTCCGGCTGGTGCCGAAGGCGGAAATGGCCCGTTTCCAGGAGGAAATCAGCGAGCCGGTGGCAGGCTGCCCGGTGCCGCGCATCGACCTTGCCGAGCGCAATGTCCCAGCGGCCTTGCCGGCGGTGATGGCGCGGCTCTCCATCGCGCCTTTTTTATGATCCGGTTTCAATTTTTTGCTGCAATGCGTCAAAATGGCTCGGGCTGGCGCAATTTTGGGCTTGTCAACGCGCCTCGCGTCGACAAGATAGCGCTCCCGCCGCCTGGAATGGCCGGCGAACATAAAATGCGCCTGTGAAGCGGCGATGACGGGAGCCACCAACGCATGATCGGACTCGTGCTTGTAACGCACGGTCAACTGGCCGCCGAGTTCCGCCATGCCGTGGAACATGTCGTCGGGCCACAAGACAATTTCGAGACCGTCGCGATCGGCGCCGAAGACGATATGGAGCAGCGCCGCCGCGACATTGTCGATGCCGTTGCCCGCGTCGACACGGGAGCGGGCGTCATCGTTTTGACCGATATGTTCGGCGGCACGCCGTCCAATCTTGCCATTTCGGTGATGGAGTCCGGCCGTACCGAGGTCATTGCCGGCATGAACCTGCCGATGCTGATCAAGCTATCCAGCATCCGCAAGGGCGACAACATGACCGCCGCGCTCGATGAGGCGCAGGCCGCAGGCCGCAAATATATCAATGTCGCCAGTCAGCTCCTGAGCAGCAAATGAACGCGCTGTCGTCGGAAAAGGATGAGATCGTCCGCGATTTTCCGATCGTCAACCAGCGCGGACTGCATGCCCGTGCCTCGGCGAAATTCGTTCAGGTTGCCAGCGGCTTCAATGCTGCGGTCCATGTCGAGAAGGACGGGGTCAAGGTCGGCGGCACCTCGATCATGGGTCTTATGATGCTGGCCGCGAGCCCCGGTTTCTCGATCCGCGTCACCGCCAGTGGTCCGCAGGCCGCCGAGGTGATCGACGCGCTGGAGCAATTGGTCGCATCCCGCTTCGGCGAGGAAGCCTAACATCCCCCAGAAGACATGCACGGATAAAGATTTCTTTATATCCCATTGTCGTGCGACCGGCGATCTGCTAGTCAGGCCGGCACTTCGCGCCCGTCGACGCCTTCCGGCGCGGGCGCATCCGTAAAACAATTCTTGATCGGAGCACTGCCATGACGGGTAGCAAGGACTATGTGGTCGCCGACATTTCGCTTGCCGGCTGGGGCCGCAAGGAAATCGAGATCGCCGAAACCGAAATGCCGGGTCTGATGGCCTGCCGCGAGGAGTTCGGCAAGGCGAAGCCGCTCAAGGGCGCGCGCATCACCGGCTCGCTGCACATGACCATCCAGACGGCGGTGCTGATCGAAACGCTGAAGGCGCTCGGCGCCGATATCCGCTGGGCCTCCTGCAACATCTTTTCGACCCAGGACCACGCGGCCGCGGCCATTGCCGAGGCCGGCATTCCGGTCTTCGCCGTCAAGGGCGAGACGCTCGAGGACTATTGGGTCTACACCGACAAGATCTTCCAGTGGGCCGATGGCGGCACCTCCAACATGATCCTGGACGATGGCGGCGACGCCACCATGTACATCCTGATCGGCGCTCGTGCCGAGGCCGGCGAGGACGTGCTGTCCAACCCGGGCAGCGAGGAGGAAGAGATCCTGTTTGCGCAGATCAAGAAGCGCATGAAGGCCTCGCCCGGCTTCTTCACCAAGCAGAAGGAAGCGATCCGCGGCGTCACCGAAGAGACGACGACCGGCGTCAACCGGCTCTACCAGTTGCAGAAGAAGGGCTTGCTGCCGTTCCCGGCCATCAACGTCAACGATTCCGTGACCAAGTCGAAATTCGACAACAAATATGGCTGCAAGGAATCGCTGGTCGACGGCATTCGCCGCGGCACCGACACGATGATGGCCGGCAAGGTTGCAGTCGTCTGCGGCTATGGCGACGTCGGCAAGGGCTCCTCGGCGTCGCTGAAGGGCGCCGGCGCCCGCGTCAAGGTCACCGAAGTCGATCCGATCTGCGCATTGCAGGCGGCGATGGACGGTTTCGAAGTCGTCACGCTTGAAGATGCGGCTCCGACCGCCGACATCGTCATCACCACAACCGGCAACAAGGACGTCGTCACCCTCGACCACATGCGGTCGTTCAAGGACATGGCAATCGTCGGCAATATCGGCCACTTCGACAATGAGATCCAGGTGGCGTCGCTGCGCAATCTGAAGTGGACCAACATCAAGCCGCAGGTCGACCTGATCACCTTCCCTGACGGCAAGCGGATGATCCTTCTGTCGGAAGGCCGGCTGCTCAATCTCGGCAACGCCACTGGCCATCCGAGCTTCGTCATGTCGGCGTCCTTCACCAACCAGGTGCTGGCGCAGATCGAGCTCTACACGAAGCCCGGCCAGTACGAGAACCAGGTCTATGTCCTGCCCAAGCATCTCGATGAAAAGGTCGCGCGCCTGCATCTCGACAAGCTCGGCGCCCGCCTCACCGAACTGTCGGGTGAACAGGCCGCCTATATCGGCGTGACCCCGCAGGGGCCGTTCAAGCCGGAACACTACCGCTATTAACCGCCACGCAATTTACCACCAGATATTGACGCCGGGCGATTGACTTTTCGCCCGGCTTATTTTTTGCGCTGATTGATTCTTCACGCCGATTCTCGCAAGCGCTATGGTGCTGATTCGCGGTCCGGGGATGAGGGCCGACGCACACGATCAGGCCGGTCTTGCATTCAGGCGGCGAAGAGGACCAGGACATGCCGGGGGATTACCCGCCTTGCGCGGGACAGGCCGTTTCCGGCGGCCGTAACGATTCGGGTATCACGGGCTCCGCTGCCGAGGGCGGCGGGCTATGGCGCGCTGGCATCCGCGTCGCGAAATTGCTTTCTTCCTCCGCGCTTGCCGGGTCGTTACTCGGTTTCGCGGCGCATGCTGAAACCGCTGGCGTGGGCAAGGCCGTGCTGCCGGTCAGCACGGTCGAAGTCATACAGCTCGCCGTGTTCGTCGGCGTCATGGGCGCCGCGCTGCTTTCGGCCATCGTTCTGATCCGCCAGCGGGCACGCACCTCGGCGGAGAACCTCGAACTGAGGTCCCGCATCGCCGATGTCAACGCGGCGCTGCAGCGTTCCGAGGCATTGCTCAACACGCGCGACCAGCGTGTGATCGTATGGACCTCGGAAAACAAGAAGCCTGAAATCATCGGCACATTGCCGCTCGAGAGCGGCGCCCCGGAAGACCGGGCCGCTTTCCTTGCCTTCGGCCGCTGGCTGATGCCGCGCTCGGCGGCGGCGCTCGAACATGCCGTGGCCGCCTTGCGCGAAAAGGCCAAGCCCTTCGATCTCGTCATCGAATCCCTGGTCGGCGCGCCGCTTCAGGTGCATGGGCGCAAGAGCGCGGCACATGTGCTTGTGCGCTTCGTCTCGCTCTCGGAAACGCAGCGCAGCGAGGCCAGGCTGAAGATCGAGAACCAGCGTCTCGCCGCTGACTACGACACCATGTTAGGTCTTCTCGACGCGCTCAACATGCCGTCATGGCTGCGCACCACCGACGGCCGGCTGAAATGGGTCAACCGGGCCTATGCCGAGGCCGTCGAGGCGCAGAGCGCCGAGGTCGCCGTCCGCGATGCCAAGGAATTCCTGGGCGGCCAGGCGCGCGATGCGATCGCCGCGCAGCACAAGTCGCGTCCCGTCTTCGAACAGACGCTTTCCACCGTCATCGAAGGCGACCGGCGCGTGTTCGCCGTGACCGACTTCGCCGGCGCTGGCGGTTCGGCGGGTCTTGCCTGCGACACCAGCGCCATCGAAGCGATCCGCGGCGAATATGAACGGACCGTGCGGAGCCACGCCGACACCCTCGACCAGCTCAACACCGCCGTGGCGATCTTCGACACCGACGAAAAGTTGCGGTTCTTCAACCAGGCGTTCCAGAAGCTATGGGGTCTCGACAGCGGCTTCCTGCACAGCGCCCCCGATAACGCCTTGTTCCTCGACCGGCTGCGCAGCGAAGGCAAGATCGCCGAGCAGCCCGAATGGCGGCGCTGGAAGGAGAGCCTGCTCGCTGCCTATCGGGCGGTCGAGTCGCAGGAGCATTGGTGGCATCTGCCGGACGGCAAGACCATCCGCGTCGTCGCCAATCCGCAGCCCAAGGGCGGCGTCACCTGGGTGTTCGAGAACCTGACCGAAAAGATGGACCTCGAAAGCCGTTACCAGACCGCGGTGCGGGTTCAGGGCGAGACGCTCGACAACCTTGCCGAAGGCGTGGCTGTCTTCGGTCCGGACGGCAGGCTCAGACTGTCCAACCCGGCATTCGCAGCGCTTTGGCGACTGGACGCCGACACCGCCAAGCCAAACGTCCACGTCTCCATGATCCGCGATCTCTGCGATCAACGCGCCGCGGACAGTCCCTGGGGCGGGTTCCTCGCCGCCATTACCGGCTTCGACGACGAGCGCCGCGACCGCCATGGCCAGACCGAGCTGAACGACGGCACCGTGCTGCGCTATGCGATGATCCCGCTGCCCAACGGACAGGTGATGATGACATTCGTCGACGTCACCGACAGCGTCAATGTCGAGCGGGCGCTGAAGGACAAGAACGAGGCGCTGGAGAAATCCGACCAGCTCAAGAACGAGTTCGTGCAGCACGTTTCCTATGAACTGCGCTCGCCGCTGACCAACATCATCGGCTTCACCGAGCTTCTTTCATTGCCGTCGACCGGGCCGTTGAGCCAGAAGCAACGCGAATATGTCGAGCATGTCAGCTCGTCGTCCTCGGTGCTCCTCACCATCGTCAACGACATCCTCGATCTGGCGACGGTGGACGCCGGCATCATGCAGCTCGATATCTCCGAAGTTCATATTGACCGGACCATCGCCGCCGCCGCCGAACTGGTCGCCGACCGGCTGGACGAGCATTCGATCAAGCTCAAGATCGACGCCGCCGCCGCGCCAAAAACCTTCCATGGCGACGAGATCCGCATACGCCAGATCCTCTACAATCTGTTGAGCAACGCCGCCAATTACGCGCCGGAGGCAAGCACCATCACGCTCGCCTGCCGCCAGCTTGCAGAAGGCGTGGAATTCTCCGTTCATGACGATGGGCCCGGCATGCCGCCGGACCTGCTCGATTCGGTATTCCGCCGTTTCGAACCGCGCACCAATGGCGGCCGCCGCCGCGGCGCCGGCCTCGGCCTGTCGATCGTCAAGAGTTTTGTCGAACTGCATGGCGGCAGCGTCCGTATCGAGACCGGCAAGGACAAGGGCACTACCGTCATCTGTGCCTTTCCCGACACGCCGGGCATCCGCGCCGCGGCCGAGTAGCGCGCTCGATGGCGGGATTGGTACTGGAGCGATTTCTCGCCGACGAGGCCGCGACCGCAAGGCTCGGCGAGGATCTGGCCATGTCGTTGCGCCCCGGCGACGTGCTGGCGCTGAAGGGCGATCTCGGTGCCGGCAAGTCGAGTTTGGCGCGGGCGCTGATCAGGGCGATGGCCGACGATTCCCGTCTCGATGTGCCGAGCCCGACCTTCACGCTCGTCCAGAGCTATGAGGCGCGCGTTCCCGTCCATCATTTCGACCTCTATCGACTGTCGGCGGCGTCCGAGCTCGACGAACTGGGCTTCGACGAGGCTTTGGCGCAAGGCGCTGCGTTGGTCGAGTGGCCGGAACGGGCAGCGGACTATTTGCCAAGGACTTCGGTGCTGATCGAACTGGTCCATCACGGCGACGGCCGGCTGGCCAGACTGTCGGGGCAGGGCGCCGCCTTCGAGCGCGCCGCGCGATCGCTTGCCATGCGCGATTTTCTGGGAAGAGCCGGCTGGGGGGACGCGCAACGGCGATATTTCATCGGCGACGCCTCGGCCCGCTCCTATGAGATCGTCTCGCTGCCCGGACTGCCGCCGCGTGTCCTGATGAACTCGCCCAGGCTGGTGCTCGGGCCGCCGGTGCGTGACGGCAAACCCTACGCCGTGATCGCCCACACCGCGCAGTCGGTCACGGCCTTCGTCGCCATCGACCGGGCTCTGCGGGCCGGCGGCGTCAGCGCCCCGGAGATCCACGCCGAGGATCTGGACCAGGGTCTCTTGCTGCTTGAGCATCTCGGCGCCGAGGGGTTCCTTGACAGCGATGGCCAGCCGGTCGCCGAGCGCTATGCGGCGGCGGCCGAACTGTTGGCCATGATGCATGGCAAGGCCTGGCCCGATCGCATGGAGGCCGCGCCCGGCGTCTTCCACGACGTGCCGCCCTTCGACCGTGACGCCATGATGATCGAGGCCGATCTCCTGGTCGATTGGTATGTGCCTATGCTGACCGGCGGCCCGGCCAGCGCCGCCTTGCGTGCCGGCTACCACAGGGAATGGAACGCCATCCTCGACCGGCTGAAAGGCCGGGAATACACGCTGATGCTGCGCGATTTCCATTCGCCCAATATCATCTGGCGCGGCGACCGCTCCGGTCACGACCGCCTTGGCATCGTCGACATCCAGGACGCACTGATCGGCCCGTCCGCCTATGACGTCGCCTCGCTGGCGATGGATGCCCGCGTCACAGTATCGCCCGACATCGAGCGGCGGATGCTCGATGCCTATATCGCGGCGCGCCACACGGCCGGCGGCTTTGACGAAGAGGCATTCGTCGAGACCTATGCAATCATGGCGGCGCAGCGCAATTCGAAGATCCTCGGCATTTTCGTCCGGCTCGAAAAGCGCGACGGCAAACCCTACTATCTCAAGCACTTGCCGCGCATTCGCGACTATCTCAGGCGGGCGCTGGCGCATACGGCGCTGGCCGGCCTGCGGGATTTCTACGTCGCGCACGGCCTGCTGGAGGAACGGCCGCTGTGACGGCGCACCTCAAAACCGCGATGGTGCTTGCCGCCGGGCTTGGCAAGCGCATGCGGCCGATCACCGATACGATGCCGAAACCGCTGGTAAAGATATCAGGCAAGACATTGCTCGACTGGGGGCTCGACAGCCTGGCCGAGGCAGGCGTCACCAAGGCCGTGGTCAATGTCCACTATTTCCCCGAACAGATCGTCTCGCATGTCGCCGGGCGCGCCGCTCCAAAAGTGGTCATATCGGATGAAAGCGAAAGGCTGCTGGATTCCGCCGGCGGCATCGTCCATGCCTTGCCGGAACTGGGAAAGGCGCCTTTCTACATCGTCAACGCCGACACTTTCTGGATCGACGCCGGCGCATCCAATCTCGCGCGCCTTGCCCTTGCATGGGATGCGGCGAAAATGGATATTCTGCTGATGCTCGCGGATATCAAGTCAGCGACCGGACATAGCGGCGGCACCGATTTCCTGATCGCGCCGGACGGCGCCCTGCGGCGTTCGAAGGGCGATGCAGCGGGCCTGATCTATGCAGGCGCTGCCATTATCCATCCGCGCCTCTTCAGGGATGCGCCGGCCGGGCCGCACTCGCTCAACGCCTACTTCGATAGCGCCATTGCTGCCGGCCGCCTGTTCGGCATGACCATGCGCGGCCATTGGATCACCGTTGGCACGCCCGATGCCATTCCGTTGGCCGAAGCGGCGGTCGCCGGCGCGCTTGCCAATCCGGCCAGCGCTCTTAACGGGTTGAAATGAGCGGCTCCCGCCGCGTCCTCTCGATCCCCCCCGGAGCGCCGTTCCTGCCGACGCTGGCCGAGGCCTTGCTGTCAGGCCGGCTCATTGCGGGCTTCCGCTTCGACGGCGATCCGCTGGCGCTGGCCGATGTCACCATCTACGTGCCGACCCGCCGCGCCGCGCGCGCGCTGCGCGGCGTCTTCGTCGACGTGCTCGGCCGCCGATCGGCGATCCTGCCGGTGATCCGCCCGCTCGGCGAGTTCGATGAGGACGAAGCCGCATTCGAGGCCGAAGCGGCGGCCGCTCTCGATCTGGCGCCGCCGATCGCCTCGATCGAGCGCCTGCTGCTGCTGGCGCCGCTGGTGCGCGCCTGGAAACGCCGCCTGCCGGCGCATGTCGCGGCTCTTTTCGACGAGGAAATCGTCGTGCCGGCCTCCGCCGCCGATGCCATCTGGCTGGCGCGCGATCTGGCCCGGCTGATGGACGAGATCGAGACGGAGGGCACTGACTGGTCAAGGCTTGCCGATCTGGTGACCGGCAATCTGGCTGGCTGGTGGCAAGTGACGCTCGATTTCCTCGGCATCGTCACTGACAATTGGCCGAACATCCTGGAAGAGCGCAATCGCTCCAACCCCGCCGCGCATCGCAATGCACTGATCAGGCTGGAAGCGGCGCGGCTGAAGCGCAATCCGCCGTCCGGGCCGGTGATCGCCGCCGGCTCCACCGGATCGATCCCGGCCACGGCCGAACTGCTCGCCGTGATCGCCGGCCTGCCCGGCGGCGCCGTCGTGCTGCCCGGCCTCGACACGACGCTGGACGAGCCGTCCTTCCAGGCGATTGCCGCACCTGGCGCCCGCCCGGCTCTGCTTGGCCACCCGCAATATGGCCTGGCCAAGCTGATCGGCAAGATCGGCGTGCTGCGCGGCGATGTCGAGGTGATCGCAATTGCCGAAAGGCCGTTGGCGCTACGCGCGGCCCTTGTCGGCGAGGCACTGCGGCCGGCGGAAACCACCGAATTGTGGGCCGAGACGCGGCTCGGCTTTACATCAGGCGAGATCGCCGAGGCCTTCGCCGATGTGACGCTTCTCGAAGCCGCCAGCGAACGTGACGAGGCCGTGGCGATCGCCGTCGCGCTCAAACGCGCCGTCGAAGAGCCCGGCCGTCGCGCCGCGCTCGTCACCGGCGACCGCGCCCTGGCGCGGCGCGTTGCGGCCGAACTCTTGCGCTTCGGCGTCGTCGCCGACGATTCCGGCGGCACGCCACTCGCCAACACGCTGGCTGCCGGTCTGCTCAGGCTGGCGCTTCAGGCCGCTTTCCGCCCCGGCGATCCGGTTTCACTGCTGTCGCTGCTCAAGCACCCGCTGCTTGGCCTTGGCCTGGAAAGAACGGAAGTCCGCCATGCCGCGGAGATCGTCGAACTGGTGGCGCTGCGCGGCGGCACCGGACGTCCCGATATCGCGTCGCTGCCGGAACTCTTCGAAGCTCGCCTTGTCGGCTTGAGTGGCGACAAGCGCCAGCCCTTCTGGTTCTCACGCCTGACCGAGCGCCGCATCGAGCGCGCCCGCGAATTGCCCGTCCGCCTTGCCACCGCGCTGGCGCCGCTGGTCGCTCTTCGCGGCGAGGGCGACGCCGATCTTGCCGCGTTGAGCAGAGCAAGCGTCATCGTGCTCGAAAATCTCGGCCGTGCCGCGGATGGCAGTCTGAGCGGCCTTTATGCCGGCGACGCCGGCGAAAAGCTCGCCGAGCTGTTGCGCGGGCTGGTCGCCGCCTCGGTGCCGTTCTCCTTCGCCGCGGACGAATGGCCTGATGTGATGGAGGCGCTGATCGCGCCCGAAACGGTCAAGCCGGCGCAAGGCACCGACCGGAACATCGCCATCTGGGGTGCGCTGGAAGCCCGCTTGCAGAGCGTCGACACGCTGGTCATTGGCGGCTTGAACGAAGGCGTGTGGCCGCGCAAGCCGGAGAGCGACCGCTTCATGTCGCGGCTGATGAAGAGCGGTATCGATCTCGAGCCGCCCGAACGACGCATCGGCCTTGCCGCTCATGATTTCCAGATGGCGATGGGCGCGAAGAAGGTGGTGCTGGCGCGCTCCGCCCGCTCCGGCGATGCGCCGGCGGTGCCATCGCGCTGGCTGCAGCGCATCCTCACCTTCATAGGCAAGGACCATGCGACGGTGCTTAGCCGACGCGGCGATGAATTGCTGGCCTGGGCGCGCGCGCTCGATGCTGGCGAGAAGCAGGATTTTGCGCCGCGACCGCAGCCGAAGCCGCCGCTGGCTGTCAGGCCAACTCATTTTTCAGTCACCGAGATCGAAACGCTGCGCCGCGACCCCTACGCGATCTATGCCAGGAGGATCCTCGGCCTGATGCCGCTCGATCCGGTCATCCGCGATCCGGGCGCCGCCGAACGCGGCACGCTGTTCCACGCCATCCTGCATCTTTTCTCGGCTGATGTGGCCGACCCGCGCGCGCCGGAGGCGCTGGCCGGCCTTATCGCTGCCGGCCGCGCCTGCTTCGCCGAGGCGGCCCTCCCGGCCGATGTCGAAGCGGTATGGTGGCCGCGCTTCGAAAAGCTTGCCGGCGGCATCGTCGAATGGGAGCGCGGCCGCGCCGATGCCGTGGTCCGGCGGCATGCCGAGGAGCGCGCCCAGAAAACCGGCGTCGGCCAATCCGGCGTGACGCTGTCCGGCTATGCCGATCGCGTCGACCTGCTGGCCGGCGGCATGGCCGACATTCTCGACTACAAGACCGGCTCCTCGCCGTCCAAGGCGCAGGCGCACACACTGCTGTCGCCACAATTGGCGCTGGAGGGCGCGTTGCTGAGGCGCGGCGCCTTCAAGGGGCTGGGTGCGTGCGAGCCATCGCAACTGGCCTTCATCAGGCTGAAGCCGAATGGCGAGGTATTCGAGGAATCCATCCTCGAATACAACCGCAAGCCACGAACCGCCGCCGATCTCGCGGAGGAAGCCTGGGCGCGACTGGAAAAGCTGCTGATCCACTATGCCGACCCGGCGACCGGTTACCTCTCGCGCGCATTGCCGTTTCGCGAGGGCGAGACCGATGGGGACTACGACCATCTCGCCCGTGTGCTCGAATGGTCCGCCGGTGGTGATGCCGACGACGAGGGAGGGGAGGCGTGAAGAAAGCCTATCCGATCCCGACCGACACCGCCATCAGCCAGGCCAGGGCCTCCGACCCGCGGAATTCCGCCTGGGTGTCGGCCAATGCCGGATCGGGCAAGACCCATGTGCTGGCCCAGCGCGTCATCAGGCTTCTGCTTAGGGGTACCGATCCGTCGAAGATCCTGTGCCTGACCTACACGCGCGCCGCCGCCGCCAACATGTCGAACCGGGTGTTTTCGACACTCTCGGAATGGACGGCGCTTGGCGACGCGGAGCTTGCGGCGAGGATAGAGGCGCTGGACGGAAGGCGGCCCGACAGCGACACCATGCGCAGGGCGCGCCGGCTGTTCGCCGAGGCGCTGGAAACGCCGGGCGGGCTGAAGATCCAGACGATCCACGCCTTCTGCGAATCGGTGCTGCACCAATTCCCGCTGGAAGCCAACATTCCGGCCCATTTCGAAATGCTCGACAGCCAAATGGAGGCTTCGCTGTTCGCCACTGCGCGCCGCGACATGATCTCGGGCACGGCCGCGGGCGACGCCGGGCTGGCAGAGGCTTTCGCCGCCGTGCTCGAACGCGGCGGCGAGGCCGGGCTAGACGCATTGCTTGCCGAGATCGTGCGCAAGCGCGACGGGTTGCGCACCTTCATCAGCACGGCCGGCGGCGATGGCTTCCGGGCGCTGTTCGACGAGTTCCGGTTCCGCCCCGGTCAGACCGCCGAGGATATCGCGGCATCCGTCTGGCCGCTGCCGGGCTTCGTGCCGGACTATTTCGTCACCTTCACCCGCGCCGCCGAGGCTGCCGACGCCCGCATCGTGCTGAACAACATCCTGCCCTATGCCCGTCTTGCCTTTGCCGAAGATGATCCGATCCGGCGGCTGCAACTGTTGGGCAAGGCCTTCCTGCGGGCGGATGGCGCTCCTTATGAGCCGGCAAAGACATTCAAGAAGGCGCTGCTCGACCGGTTGCCGGATCTGCCGGAACGCTATCTGGCAGCGGTCGGCGCCGTCCTCGAAATCTCCGACCGGCTGGCCCTGTTCCGGATGCTGGAAGGCACAAGTGCGGCGCTGACCATCGCCGACTGGCTGATCGCCCGCTACGAGCAATTGAAGCGTGCCCGCGGTTTCCTCGACTTCAACGACCTCATCACCCGCACGGTCAATCTCCTGGCGCGGCCCGACGCCGGCCCTTGGGTGCAATACAAGCTTGATCAGGGCATCGACCACATCCTGCTTGACGAGGCACAGGACACCAGCCCCGACCAATGGGATGTGGTGAAGCGGCTGGCGGAAGAATTCTTTGCCGGGCAAGGCGCGCGCGACACGGTCCACCGCACCATCTTTGCCGTCGGCGACGAAAAACAGTCGATCTATTCCTTTCAGGGAGCGGCGCCCGACTCCTTCGCCGACTCAAGGCTGCTGTTTGCCGGCAAGGTGCGCGACGCCGATGCCGCCTTCGCCGATCTCAAGCTTACCTGGTCTTTCCGCTCGAGCGACGACGTTCTTGCCGCGGTCGACCGCGTCTTCGCCGATCCCGCCGTGCGGCGTGGCATCAGCCACGATCCCGATCCGCTGCGCCACCAGGCTATCCGCACCGACGCGCCGGGCTATGTCGAGGTCTGGCCGTCGATCGGCGCGGATGCCGTCGACGAGCCCGACGACTGGACGCAAGCCGTCGACCACGCCCATGCGCCGGCGGTGCGCGTCGCCGAAAACGTAGCAGTGACCATTGCCGGCTGGATCGGCGCCGATGAGATCATCGAAGGCCGCGGCAAGAAGCTCCGGCCCGGCGATGTGCTTGTGCTGGTGCGCAAGCGCGATCGCTTCGTCCATGCGCTGACGCGCGCGCTGAAGCGCCGCGACATCCCGGTCGCCGGCGCCGACCGGCTGAGCCTGCCTGGCCATATCGCGGTCAAGGATCTGATCGCGCTTGGCCATTTTCTCATCCAGCCGCAGGACGATCTGTCGCTTGCCGCCATGCTGCGCAGTCCGATCTTCGACGTTTCGGAAGAGATGCTTTTCAAGCTCGCGGGCGAGCGACTGCCCGGTCTCCCGTTGATCGCTTCGCTCAGAGAGCATGCCGGTGACGGGGCTGCCTTGGCCACCATCATTGCCCAACTCGACACATGGTCGAACGAGGCGGCGTTCAAGCCGGTGTTCGAATTCTATGCCGCCGTTCTCGCCCGCGACGGTCTGCGCAGGAAGATGATCGCACGGCTCGGGCCGGAAGCCGGCGACATTCTCGACGAGTTCCTGAACTTCTGCTTGGCTGAGGAGCGGACCGGCCTGCCGGGGCTGGAATCCTTCCTGTCGACGCTGGAGAATGCCGGTCCCGAGATCAAGCGGGAGATGGATCAGACCCGCGACGAGGTTCGTGTCATGACCGTGCATGCCGCCAAGGGCCTGGAGGCGCCAGTGGTGTTCCTGGTCGATGGCGGTTCGGCCCCCTTCAGCGACCAGCATCTGCCGCGACTGATGCCGTTCGATGGCTCGGGCGAACACTGGGACGGCAAGGGCTATCTCTGGCGCTCGGCCAGCGATGTCGCCAATGGCTTTTCGCGCGCCGCTTCGGTCCGTGCCCGCGAACTGGCCGATGACGAATACCGCCGGCTGCTCTATGTCGGCATGACCCGCGCCGAGGACCGGCTGATCGTCTGCGGCTACCATGGCAAGCGGGCGCCGCACACCGGCACCTGGCATTCTATCGTCAGCCGCGCGCTGGTCGGGGCGCCGGAAAGCACAGAGCGGCAGCACCCGGCCACCGGCGAGGCCGTGCATCGCTTCCACGTGACAAAATTGCCGCCGGTCGCGCAAGCAGCCGCCAAGGAGGCGCAACAGGCGCAGCAATTCGGCCCATTGCCGCAGACGCTGTTCCAGCCCTTGCCGCCCTACGAGGATCTGCCTAGGCCATTGTCGCCCTCCGGCGCCTCGGCTTTGATCGACGAGACGAAGGAAGCCGTGATCGACACCGGCTCGCGGGTGCTGGATGCTGAGGCGGAGCCGGGTTTTGCGGTGATGCGGGGATTGGCGTTGCACAAATTGCTGCAGATGCTGCCCGGCATCGCGGAAGCCGAGCGCCGGGATGCGGCGAAGCGCTATCTCGAACGCGCCGGCGCGCAATGGCCCGCTGCCGAGCGCGACAAGGCTCTGGCCTCGGTGACCGCCATCCTCACCGATGCCCGCTTCGGCGGATTGTTCTCGCCGTCCTCACGCGCCGAGGTCTCGGTCATGGGCAGCCTTGAGGTGAAGGGCAGGCTGCGCTCCATCTCAGGCAAGATCGACCGGCTGGCGGTCATGCCGGGCAAAGTGTCGATCGTCGACTACAAGACCAATCGGCCGGCGCCGGAGACGATTGCCGAAATCCCACCGGCCTATGTGCTCCAACTTGCGCTTTATCGCGCCTTGCTGCAGCCGCTTTACCCCGGACGTGAGGTCGCTGCCGCGCTGCTGTTCACCGAGGCGCCGCGGCTGATTGAGCTGCCGACCGCGCTCATGGATGATGCCCTTGCCCGACTCACGGCAGCGTGACACAACACCTGCTTGAACAAAGACGTGATCACCACCACATTTGGTACGACGAAAAAATCGAAAGGATTTCCGCATGGCCACCGTCAAGGTCGACAAGAGCAATTTCCAGGCCGACGTGCTTAACGCCAAGGAGCCGGTCGTGGTTGATTTCTGGGCGGAGTGGTGCGGCCCCTGCAAGATGATCGCGCCGGCGCTTGAGGAGATCGCCAACGAACTCGGCGGCAAGGTCAAGATCGCCAAGCTCAACATTGACGAGAATCCGGAGCTCGCCGCACAGTTCGGCGTGCGCTCGATCCCGACGCTGATGATCTTCAAAGGCGGTGAAAGGGCCGACATCAAGGTTGGTGCTGCACCAAAGACGGCGCTGTCGCACTGGATCAACGGCAATCTCGCCTGATCGTTCTGAAATTTGGATCGAAGGAGCCCGGCCCTCGCGCCGGGCTTTTCTTTGGCGCCATCGACTGGTCGCTCTGGCCCTCGCGCCATGGCGCTCCATGTCCTCTGTTCAGGCAGACAGGAGAACCCCATGACCGGATCCGCCAAGGCCACCGTCTTCATCGACAATGAACGCGTCATCGTCACCGAATACCGCTTCCAGCCGGGCGACAACACCGGCTGGCACCGCCACGGCCACGACTACGTCATCGTGCCACTGATGGACGGCAAGCTGAAGCTGTTGACCAAGGACGGTGAGTCCTTCGCCGAGATGAAGAAGGGCGCGCCCTATTTCCGCAAGGAGGGCGTCGAGCACGACGTCATCAGCGCCAATGAGGGCGAATACGCCTTCATCGAGATCGAGTTGAAGTAGTCCACCAAGGGGCGGTGCCCGTGATTACCAATCGGCGATGCGATCGCCGCCGACAAATTGTGCACTTTTATCGGTATACTCGAAAAGCTCGATCTTCACGCCGTTGGGGTCGCGGATCCAGGCCTGGTATGTGTCATCGCAGGCGTGTTTCTTTGCTGTGACATCGATGCCCTTCGACTTGATATGGGCAATCGCCGCGTCGATATCTTCCACTTCAAGGCAAAAGTGGTTGATCTGGTTGATCTCGCTGTAGCTCGTGCCGTCTTTCCTGAACACCTCGACATGGCTGCGGCCGCCGCAATTGAGATAGAAGCCGAAGATCTTGCCGTCGCGCAGGAAGTTGAACTGGGTGTCTAGGCCGAGCACGTCTCGGTAGAAACTCCGCGTCGCCTCCAGATCATGTGCGAAGATGCAGACATGAGCGAGCTGCTTTACCTCGATCATGATTGGCTCCTTACGCTGGTCGTGACAAATCGAACGCTCAGGTCGGCGGCGTGCCGTTTTCGGCAAGCACCGCGCCGGCCAGGTACAATGAACCGCCGATCAGGATGCGCGGCGGCTGCCCGTCCCAGCTATCGCGCAGCAGCATCAGCGCGTTGGCGACGGAACTGACCGGCTCGGCCGACAGCCCCGCTTCCGTGGCGCGGACCGCCAGTTCGTCATTCGGCACGCCGGCCTCGCTGAGGCTCACCGGCACCGTGTAGACATGCCGCACGAGGCCCTTGAAGGCGCGGAAATAGCCGGCCTGGTCCTTGGTGTTGATCATGCCGGCGATCAGGAAAAGCGGCCGCGGGTTCTTTTCCTCCTGCTCGGCCAGCGCCTCGGCGACGACGATGCCTGCTCCCGGATTGTGCCCACCGTCGAGCCAGATGTCGGCGCCCTTCGGCGCCAGATCCGTCAGCCGGCCCTGCGGCAGCTTCTGCATGCGGCCCGGCCAGGCGACAGTGGCCATCGCCTTTTCCGCGGCGCGGTGGCTGATCTCGAAGCCGGCGGCTTTGACCGCCGCGATCGCCGCAGCCGCGTTGGCGAACTGGTGACGTCCCGGCAGGCGTGGCGGCGGCAGGTCCATCAGCCCGTCCTCGTCCTGATAGACCATGCGGCCGTTTTCCTCGAAAGCGAGGAAGTCCTGGCCGTAGACGAAGGTCGGGCAGTCCAGCCGCTCGGCGGTTTCGATCAGCACCTGCAGCGCCGTATCGCTTTCCTGCGCGCCGATGACCACCGGGCAGCCGCGCTTGATGATGCCGGCCTTTTCGGCGGCGATCAGCTCGACCCGGTCGCCGAGATAGGCTTCATGGTCGAGCGAGACCGGCATGATCACCGACACCGCCGGCCTGTCGATGACATTGGTGGCGTCGAAGCGGCCGCCGAGCCCGACCTCGATGACGGCGGCTTCGGCCGGATGCTCGGAAAACAGGAGGAAGGTGACGGCGGTGAGGATCTCGAAGACGGTGATCGTCTGACCTTCATTGGCCTTGGCGACGCGCGCTATTGTCTCGGCGAAGACATCGTCGTCGACCAGTCTGCCGCCGCCTTCGGCGGCCAGCCGGTAGCGCTCGTGCCAGTTCACCAGATGCGGCGACGTGTGCACGTGGACGAGATGGCCTGCCGCTTCCAGCAATGCCCGCGAGAAGGCGGCGCACGAGCCCTTGCCGTTGGTGCCGGCGATATGGATGACCGGCGGCAAATGGTCCTGCGGATTGCCCAGCCGCTCGAGCAACCTGGAGATACGGTCCAGCGAAAGGTCGAAGCCCTTCGGATGAAGCGCCATCAGGCTTTCGATTTCGCGGTCGGCGGCAAGTGTTGTCATGGGAGAGAATCCTAGCGCATGAGCCCGCAGATCGGAATCGATTTCCAGAAAGGGGTATGCGCAAAATCAAGAAGCTGCGGCGCACGACATCTCGCGCGCAACCGCGGTTCGCAGCCAGGAACGTCGCGTCACGCCTGGGGACGCGTTTCCGCTGGAACAACCGCCGGCGGCAGGATTTCCGGCTCCAGCGGCTTCTGCTCCTGCGGCACCTTGAGCAGCATTTTCAGGAGCCGCGCGATCGTCTCGCGCATCTCCAGCCTCGACACCACCATGTCGACCATGCCGTGCTCCATCAGATATTCGGCGCGCTGGAAGCCGTCGGGCAGTTTCTCCCGGATGGTCTGTTCGATGACGCGCGGCCCGGCAAAGCCGATCAGCGCGCCGGGCTCGGCGATGTGCACGTCGCCCAGCATCGCATAGGACGCGGTGACGCCGCCGGTGGTCGGGTTGGTCAGTACCACGATATAGGGCAGGCCGGCCTCCTTCAGCCGGTCGACGCCGACAGTGGTCCGCGGCAACTGCATCAGCGACAGGATGCCTTCCTGCATGCGGGCGCCGCCGGAAGCGGCGAACAGGATCAACGGCCGCTTGCGTTGCAGGGCAACCTCGAACGCATGCACGATGGCGTCGCCCGCCGCCATGCCGAGCGAGCCGCCCATGAAAGCAAAATCCTGCACCGTGATCACCACCGGCAGGCCCTCGATCGTGCCCAGCGCATTGACGATCGCATCCTCCAGCCCGGTCTTGGCCTTGGCGTCCTTCAGCCGGTCGGTGTAGCGCTTCTCGTCGCGGAATTTCAGCGGATCCAGCACCACCTTGGGATTATCGAGCGTCTCGTATTTGCCGTCGTCGAGGAAGAATTTCAGCCGCTCCTTGGCCGAGATCTTCATGTGGTGGCCGGAGGACGGGATGACGAACTGGTTCTGCTCCAGGTCCTTGTGGAAGACCATCTCGCCGGTCTCGGGATCCTTGATCCAGAGGTTCTCGGGCATATCGGTGCGCCGGCCGAGCATCGAATTGATCTTCGGGCGGACGTAGTTGGTGATCCAGTTCATCGCTTCGGCTCCTGTCCTGACGAAGAGGTAGGAAAGACGTAGGGATACTATTCGGCGGCAGCAAGGCGGGCCGAACGAACGCCCTGGGCGAGGCCGCTGACCAGTGTGGCCACCGCCTCGGCCGGATCGGCGGTCTTCTCGCCCTTCGGCCCCAGCACGTTGGCGACGGCATTGACGATCGCGGTGCCGACGACGACGCCATCGGCATTGGCGCCGATGATGCGCGCCTGCTCGGCGGTCTTGACGCCGAAGCCGACGCAGACCGGCAGGTCGGTATGGCCCTTGATGCGCTTGACCGCCGCCGCCACCTTGCCGGTGTCGGCCAGTGCGGAGCCGGTGATGCCGGTCATCGATACGTAGTAGACGAAGCCGGAGGTGTTCTGCAGCACCTTGGGCAGGCGCTTGTTGTCGGTGGTCGGCGTCGCCAGCCGGATGAAGTTGATGCCGGCCTTGAGCGCCGGAATGCAGAGTTCCTCGTCCATTTCCGGCGGCAGGTCGACGACGATCAGCCCGTCAATGCCGCTGGCGATGGCATCCTTGAGGAAGCGGTCGACGCCGTAGATGTAGATCGGATTGTAGTAGCCCATCAGCACGATCGGCGTCTCATTGTCGGCGACGCGAAATTCCGACGCCATCTTCAGCGTCTTGACCAGCGTCTGGCCACCTTTCAGCGCGCGCAGGCCGGCGGCCTGGATCGCCGGGCCGTCGGCCATCGGATCGGAAAACGGCATGCCCATTTCGATGATGTCTGCGCCTGCCTTGGGCAGCGCCTTCATGATCGACAAAGCTGTGTCGTAGTCCGGGTCGCCGCTCATGAAATAGGTGACCAGCGCAGGACGGCCTTCGGTTTTCAGCTTCGCCATGCGGCGGTCGATGCGGGTGGCCGCCATATCAGATCTCCATGCCCAGCATGTCGGCCACCGTGTGCACGTCCTTGTCGCCGCGGCCGGACAGGTTGACGATGACGATCTGGTCCTTGTCCATGTCAGGCACGATCTTGACCGCATGCGCGATGGCATGGGCCGATTCCAGCGCCGGAATGATGCCCTCGACCCGCGTCGTCAGCTTGAAAGCCTCCAGCGCCTCGTCGTCGAGGATCGGCACGTATTCGACGCGGCCGCTATCGCGCAGCCAGGAATGTTCGGGACCGACACCCGGATAGTCGAGGCCGGCCGAGATCGAATGGCCGTCCATGATCTGGCCGTCGGCGTTCTGCAGGAGATAGGTGCGGTTGCCGTGCAGCACGCCAGGCGCGCCGGCATTCATCGAGGCGCAATGTTCGATGCCGTCGAGGCCGCGGCCGCCGGCTTCGATGCCGATGATGCGGACCTGCCTGTCGTCGAGGAAGGGATGGAACAGGCCGATGGCGTTCGAGCCGCCGCCGACGCAGGCGATGATGGTGTCGGGAAGCCGGCCTTCCTGCTCGAGGATCTGGGCGCGCGCCTCGGTGCCGATCACCGACTGGAAGTCGCGCACCAACTCCGGATAGGGATGCGGGCCGGCGGCGGTGCCGATCAGGTAATAAGTATCCTCGACATTGGTCACCCAGTCGCGCAAGGCCTCGTTCATGGCGTCCTTCAGCGTGCCGTGTCCGGCCGTCACCGGCCGGACTTCGGCGCCGAGCAGCTTCATGCGAAAGACATTGGGGCTTTGGCGAGCGACGTCGGTGGCGCCCATATAGACTATGCAGGGGTAGCCGAAGCGCGCCGCCACCGTAGCCGTTGCGACGCCGTGCTGGCCGGCGCCCGTCTCGGCGATGATGCGCTTCTTGCCCATGCGCTTGGCCAGCAGTATCTGGCCGAGGCAATTGTTGATCTTGTGCGAGCCGGTGTGGTTCAGGTCCTCGCGCTTGAAATAGACTTTCGCCCCGCCCAAATGCCTGGTCAGGCCCTCGGCGAAATAAAGCTTCGACGGCCGTCCGGCATAGTGGGTCGAAAGGTCCGTCAGCTCGGCCTTGAAATCCGAGTCGTTCTTGACCTCGTTCCAGTGCCGTTCCAGGTCGAGGATCAGCGGCATCAGCGTCTCGGCGACGAAGCGGCCGCCGAAGATGCCGAACATGCCCTGTTCGTCGGGTCCGGTGCGGAAGGAATTGGGTGTCGCCGGCTTGTCCATCGCCGATCTCCTCTTGTCTTGATGAGCCTGCCGGAAGCCGGCTTTCGCCTTCGGTGGCATGCCCTGCTTGAGTCGTCAGGCTGCGCGATTGTCGCGCGCTGCCCTCACGGCCCGGAAAAACTGTTCGATCAGCGCCGGATCCTTGACGCCCGGTGCACTTTCCACGCCGGACGAGATGTCGATTGCGGGCGGGTTGGCAAGTCTTAGGGCATCGCCGATATTGGCGGCGTTGAGCCCACCGGAAAGCATGTAATCGACGCCGGCGTCAAGACCGGCCAGAATGCGCCAGTCGAAGGCAATGCCGTTGCCGCCCGGCAGTTCCGAACCTTTGGGCGGTTTCGCGTCGAACAGGAAGCGATCGGCAATGCCGATGAAGGGTTTTATCCGCTCCAGATCGGCCGCCTCGCTGACCGGCAGCGCCTTGATGACAGGCAGGCCATAACGCGCCTTGAGCTCGGCCAGCCGCTCCGGCGTCTCCGAGCCATGAAGCTGCAGCATGTCTGGACGCATTTTTTCAACGATCTCGTCCAGGAACGCGTCGCTGGCGTCAACCGTCACGGCAACCGCCTTGGCCTTGCCGATCGCGGCTTCACGCAAGCCGCCGGCTTCCAGGGGATCGATAAAGCGCGGGCTCTTGGCGAAGAAAATGAAGCCGACATGGCTGGCGCCGCCGGCCAATGCCGCGGCCACTGCCTTGTCGGTCTTCAATCCGCAAATCTTGATGTCGAGCGCCATGGCGCGGGGATTGGCACGAAACGGCAAAAGAGTCGAGAAAAAGCATGCTGTTTGCCACCCGCGCAGAAAGCGCTAGCTTCTTTTGGAGGCAATAGAGGCGGGAGCAGACTATGGCAGACGAAACCGTCGCCCAACTCAGGCAAAAGATTGCGCAGGCGCGCGAGGTCATCGCGCATCTGCTGGACAAGGCAGCCTTCAACGGCGCCGAGGCACAGCGCGCCCTCGACTATTTCGGCAGCGATGAATTCGAGAAGAATTTCTTGCCCTGGCCGCGCCCTGGCGACGAAGGCTTGCGGCCTGACGAACTCAACGCGGCGAATGACGATTGAGTGGACCGGCTAAGGCCGATCCGGGCGCGTCAGTCGAACATGATCGCCTGCAGCGCGCCGCCATTGCGCTTCAGCCAGTCCTTGCAGCGCTCGGTGTCGGGGCAAAGCTGCTCGCACAGTTTCCAGAATTTCGGGCCGTGGTTCATCTCCTTGAGATGCGCCACCTCATGCGCGACGAGGTAGTTTATGACCGGCGTCGGCGCCATCATGATGCGCCAGGAGAAGGACAGATTGCCGTCGGAGGTGCAGGAGCCCCAGCGGCTCGATGTGTCCTTGAAGCGGATCGCCTTGGCGCGCTTGTTGATCGTAGCTGTGTGCTTGACCACCAGCCGCTCGATCTCGCGCTTGGCTTCGCGCTTGAGGAAATCGGCGATACGGCGCGGCAGATGTATGCGCTCACCATGCACGATCAGCAGTGGACCACGCTCGTCGCGCGAGATGGTCACTGTGCCGCGTTTTGCCGGTTCATGGACGATGCGGTGCGGCACGCCGCGCACCGGGATCTTGATCCCTGGCCGCACTTGCGGCCGGTTGGGCACCTTGGCCAGCCGCTGCTCCAGCCAGTCCTGATGGCGGTCTAGGAATTTTTCCACCTCGCCCCGCCGCAGGCCTGGCGGCACGGTGATGCGCAAACCCCGGCCGCCGGAATCGATGCGCAGCGTCAGCCGCCGCGCCCGGTCGCTCTCGACGATCTTGAGCGGCAGCGTGCGGCCGGCGACACAATGCTCGCGCTCCACGACGGGCGCAGGCTTGGGCTTGGTCAGGTTGCGGAAGAAGCCGATGGTCATGGCCGGACGATACGCGATTCGAGGAAAACGACTAGAGGTGCGAACGCGAAAAGAGAACAAAAAAGAAACGGCGCCGCTCAGGCGACGCCGTTCATCATGCCAAGGCTTGTTGCTCGGCGCTAGTCGTCAAGGAGGTTCGAGCCCTTGCGCTTGGGCGTCGTCGGCCCAGTCGTCTTGGTCGTTCCCGTTGTCGTCGGGGCAGTCGACTTGTTGCGGTTCGCCATGAACCGGTCGAATTCGTCCTGGTCCTTGGCGCGGCGCAGCTCGCGAGCATAATCGTCGAACTCGCTCAGCATCTCGTCAAGCTTGCGGCGCTCTTCAGCCAGGCGCTCGAGTTCCTTTTCGCGCCAGTCGTCGAAAGCGACATTGCCGGTGCGGGCGGAGCCATGACCCCAGCGCGCGGCCTTGTCGGAACCGCGGCGGCAGCCGGCGAAGATGCCGTCGGTGGCGCGGTTGACGTCACGCTTGAAGCCGTCGAGCCGGTCGCCCCAGATGATGTAGGCGAGCATGGCGAAGCCGAGCGGCCAGAACACCATGAAACCGATTACCATCAGCGCGATGGTCGCCGGCGTCCAGGCCGGACGGATCAAAGCAGATGTGTTCATTTTCTCCCGTTCCTTCAGTTGGAGACAGCCAAACCCGGCTGCGTGGAATCGAAATGGGAACGGAAAAACGGCGATTCAAGACAGTATCGGCCAAAACCGGACAAGCTGCTGAAATGATTATCGCTTTTTGAGCATTTCGAGGAAAAGCACGACCAGGCCGGCGACCAGGCCCCAGAACGCGGCGCCGACACCGAACAGCGTCAGCCCCGAGGCGGTGACGGCAAAGGTGACGGTGGCGGCCATGCGCTCGCTTTCTTCCTTGAGCGCGATCGACAGCGCGTTGGCGAGCGGCGCCATCAGCGCCAGGCCGGCGACCAGCACGATCAGGCTCTGCGGCAAAACGGCAAAGATCGCCACCAGCGAGGCGCCGAACAGGGCGAAGACGAGATAGGCAAGCGCATAGAAGGGCCCGGTCTTCCAGCGCTCGGCCGGATCCGGATGCACGTCCGGTCCGGTGCAGATCGCCGCCGAGATTGCCGCCAGATTGGTGGTCGAGGCGCCGAGCGGCGCCGTCAGCAGCGAAAACAGGCCGGTGACACCGATCAGCGGGCCGGGCTCGGGATGGTAGCCGGCCGCCCTCAGCACGGCGAGGCCGGACAGGTTCTGCGAGGCCATGGTGACGAGGTAGAGCGGCAGGGCGAGCCCGATCAGCGCCGTGACGGAGAAATGCGGCGCAACCAGCGTCAGGGTCGACAATTCCGGTGTCGGCAGGCCGCCGACCCGGCCGGTGAGGAAGGCGGCGAGGCCGCCGCCGATCAGTACCGCGAGAACCGACAGCGCCGGATTGAACAACCGGATGACAAAGAAGGCCGCGATCAGCGGCAGGATCAGCCAGGGATCGACGGGAATGGCCTTGACCGCATTGGTGGCGAAGCTGACGAGTATGCCGGCCAGCATGCCCGACGCCACCGAGGCCGGTATCCTGGCGATCAGCCGGGTCAATGGCTTGAACAGTCCGGTGACGATCAAAAGGATACCGGTGACGATGAAGGCGCCGACGGCCTCCGCCATCGAAAAGCCGCTCGATGCCGCGATCAGTGCCAGCCCCGGCGTCGACCAGGCGGTGATGATAGGCATTTTCGTGCGCCATGACAGCCACAGGCTCTCGATCGCCATGGCCAGGCAAAGCGCCGTGACCCAGCTTGCGGTCTCGATTTGCGTGGCGTCGACCGCCTTGGCGGCGGCAATCACGATTGCGAGCGTGCCGCCGAAGCCGACGATCGCCGCGACGAAGGCGGATATCGGAATGGAAATGCGCATTCTCTAGCCTGCCCGTCCTCTAGCCTGCTTGCCGAGCCATGGCGTCCACCGCCCGCACCAGCATGTCGAGATCCTGCGGCCGCGACAGGCGATGGTCGCCGCCGGGAATCAGCGACAGCGTCACGTCGTCGGCCGGCAGCAGGCTGACCAGTTTCAGCGCATGGCTTGACGGCACGTCGGGATCGGCCAGGCCTTGCAATATGTGGATCGGGCAATGCGTGTCGATCGGCCCGGTCATCACCAGGTTCGCCCTGCCGTCCTCGATCAGCGCGCGCGTGTAGATGTAAGGCTCGGCGGAATAATCCGACGGCTCCTCGAAAAACCCTTTCTCCTTGAGATCGCGCTTCTGCGCCTTGGTCAGCACCGGCTCGACCAGTTCGGCGGTGAAATCCGGCGCCGGCGCCAGCAGCACCAGGCCGGCGATGCGGTTCTCACCGGCCTTGCGCAGTTCCTGGACCATGCGCAACGCGATCCAGGCACCCATCGAGGAACCGACCAGGATCTGCTTGCCCTTGGTGTAGTCGCGGAACACCGCAAGGCTCTCGGCCAGCCATTTCGAGATGGTGCCGTCGGCGAAGGCGCCGCCGGATTCGCCATGGCCGGAATAATCGTGGCGCAGGAAGGCGCGGCCTTGCTCCTCCGCCCATTGCGACAGCGTCTCGGCCTTGGTGCCCAGCATGTCGGATTTGTAGCCGCCGAGCCAGACGATGCCGGGCGCGGCGCCCGCTATCAGTCGGACGGCGATGTTGGTTCCGTCGACGTCGAGAAAAACCGGATTGGTCATGGTTGGTTCCTTCACGCCGGTCTTTTGGCACAGCCACAGGTCCCGCGAAAAGTGCTGTCGGTCTTTCTTTGCTTGGTACAGGCCTGCAATCAGGTGATTTCCTGAGAATGCTGTGCTATTGACTCCGACCGCGCGCTCACCACATTGGCGCGTCCACCGATATGAACTGAACATCCTGAACGAAACGGCTCAAGGAGACCACGACCATTCGCAGACCTTTCAAAGCAGCGGCGCCCACCAAGGATGGCCCGCGCTCCAACCGTGACATCCGGGTTCCCCGGGTCCAGCTTATCGACGCCGACGGCCAGAACCGCGGCGATACCTCCATCAACGACGCATTGCTGCTCGCCGAAGAGGCGGGGCTCGATCTGGTCGAGATATCGCCCAACGCGGTGCCGCCCGTCGTGAAGATCCTCGATCTCGGCAAGCTGAAATACGCCAACCAGAAGAAGGCGGCCGAAGCGCGCAAGAACCAGAAGGTCATCGAGATCAAGGAGATCAAGATGCGCCCGAACATCGACAGCCACGACTACGAGACCAAGATGAAGGCCGTCCGGCGCTTCTTCGAGGAAGGCGACAAGGTCAAGCTGACGCTGCGCTTCCGTGGCCGCGAGATGGCGCATATGGAACTCGGCATGCAGCTTCTGAACAAGGTTCGCGAGGAAGTGGCGCCCATCGCCAAGGTCGAAGCCGAACCGAAGCTCGAAGGCCGGCAGATGATGATGGTGCTGGCGCCCCGTTAAGCGCCGTTGCCTCAAAACCGGCAAGGTTTTGGCTGACGTGCATTAAATCCGCCTGAATCATGGTGCAAGGCGTCCCGGCGATCGGCGGGACGCCTGTTTTCTTGGCCGGGCGCTCGCGGCAAGTTCCTCGACGATCGGAAACCCGACATGGTCAATGAAGTCAGATATGCGCAGGTCAAACACGGGCTTGGCGGCTACCAGCACATGCGCAGGTTGGTGCTTGCCGTCCTGATCGTGGTGATGTTCGCGGCGCTGCTGTTCGGCCAATCGACCTTTCCGCCCGACACTATTGTGCATGAGACGATCGAAATGGTCGGCGTCCTGATGATCTTTCTCGGCGTCGTCGGGCGCTTGTGGTCGACGCTTTACATCGGCGGACGCAAATCTTCCGAAGTGGTGACCGGCGGACCCTATTCGATCACCCGCAACCCGCTCTATGTCTTCTCCACTCTGGCTGCAGCCGGCGTTGGCGCACAGATCGGCTCGATCACGGCTACGATCGGATTTGGGGTGCTCTGCGCGGGTGCCTTCTACATCGTCATCCTGCGCGAGGAGAGATACCTCAAGGAGGTCCTTGGCGCGCCATACCGGGCCTATCTGGCGAAAGTGCCGCGCTTCTTGCCGAAGCTTTCGCTCTATCAGGAGGGCGACACCGGCAGCTTCAAGCCGCGCCTGCTGCGCACCACGCTGCTGGACGGCCTGGTGTTCCTGGTGGCGCTGCCGTTCTTCGAACTGATCGACGGTGCGCAGCAGTCGGGTATGCTGCCGGTGCTGTTTCGCTTCCCGTGATCGGGGCGGAACGTCGCTGTCCTGAGGTGTTGCACAGCCGCCGGCTTTGACGTATAGAGCCGCCGTTCCCAAAAAACCGCCCGGCAGGGCATGCCGTGGCGGTTTCATTTGCTTTTCGGGCTTTGGTCAGCCTGAAGCGAACAAAAAGCGCGATCGTGCGCACATAACGGAGTAGCAAAATGCCCAAGATGAAGACCAAATCGGCCGCCAAGAAGCGGTTCAAGATCACAGGTACGGGTAAAGTCCTGTCGGCTGCGGCCGGCAAGCGTCACGGCATGATCAAGCGTTCCAACAAGTTCATTCGAAATGCCCGCGGCACGATGGTTCTGGCTGAACCGGATGGCAAGAAGGTCATCAAGAATTTTCTGCCGAACGGCCTCTAGGGCATGATGCCAAAAAGTTGCAGACTTTTTGGAAGACATCATGCGCCAAACAACAAGAGCATTCGGTCCGGACACGTTTAAGGAGATCATGACATGGCACGCGTAAAAAGAGGCGTCACCTCGCACGCCAAGCACAAGAAGGTCCTGAAAGCCGCCAAGGGCTTCTACGGCCGCCGCAAGAACACCATCCGCATCGCCAAGCAGGCGGTGGAAAAGTCGCTGCAATACGCCTACCGCGACCGCAAGAACCGCAAGCGCTCGTTCCGCGCGCTGTGGATCCAGCGCATCAACGCCGCGACCCACGAACACGGCCTGACCTATGGCCGCTTCATCGACGGCCTCAACAAGGCCGGCATCGAGATCGACCGCAAGATCCTGTCGGACATGGCCATCCACGAGCCGCAGGCTTTCGCCGCACTCGTGGCCAAGGCCAAGGTCGCGCTCGAATACCTCAAGAACACCACGCCGAACGCTTTTGAAAGCGCTGTCGCTTAAGACCAGCGCTTCCCAAGCATTCGCAATTCTGATTTGGGGAACCCGCGCTGGCACGGCTGGCGCGGGTTTTTCTTTGGCTCAATCGGGTCTGGAACATGAGCGATATGGAAACTCTAGAGAATTCCCTGATGGCCGACATCGCGTCGGCGGCCGACGAGCAGGCCATCGAAGCCGTGCGCGTTTCGGCGCTCGGCAAGAAGGGCTCGGTCTCAGAAATGCTGAAGACGCTGGGCGCGATGAGCGCCGAGGAACGCCAGCTAAAAGGCCCGGCGATCAACGGCCTGAAAAACCGCGTCACCGAGGCGCTTTCCGCGCGTCGGGCCGAGTTGAAGGATGTGGCGATCGCGGCCAGGCTCGCCGCCGAGAAGGTCGATGTCACCTTGCCGGTGCGCCAGTCGCCGGCAGAGCGCGGCCGCATCCATCCGATCAGCCAGGTCATCGACGAGATCGCCGCGATCTTCGGCGATCTCGGTTTCGCCATCGCCGAAGGCCCGGACATCGAGACCGACTATTACAATTTCACCGCGCTGAATTTCCCCGAAGGCCACCCGGCGCGCGAGATGCACGACACCTTCTTCTTCCAGCCGGATGAGAAGGGCGAGCGCAAGATGCTGCGCACCCACACCTCGCCGGTGCAGATCCGCACCATGGAGCAGCAGAAGCCGCCGATCCGCATCGTCATCCCCGGCAAGACCTATAGGCAGGATTCCGATGCCACCCACTCGCCGATGTTCCATCAGGTCGAGGGGCTGGTCATCGACAAGTCGGCCAATGTCGCCAACATGAAGTGGGTGCTGGAGGAGTTCTGCAAGGCCTTCTTCGAAGTGCCGCAGGTCAAGATGCGCTTCCGGCCGAGCTTCTTCCCGTTCACCGAGCCCAGCCTCGAGGTCGATATCCAGTGCGACCGCTCCAAGCCGGGCGAGGTGCGCTTCGGCGAAGGTTCCGACTGGCTGGAGATCCTCGGCTGCGGCATGGTGGACCCCAATGTGCTGAGGTTCGGCGGTCTCGACCCCGACGAGTACCAGGGCTTCGCCTGGGGTATGGGCATCGACCGCATCGCCATGCTGAAATACGGCATGCCGGACCTGCGCGCGTTTTTCGACGCCGATGTGCGCTGGCTGTCGCATTACGGCTTCCGGCCCCTCGACATGCCGACGCTGTTCGGGGGCTTGAGCACATGACAGCGTCGCACGCCGGCGGCTGCCGCTGCGGCGCCGTGCGGTTCGAGGCCTCGGCCGAACCGCATCACATCAGCTATTGCCATTGCGGCGATTGCCGTCGGGCCAGCGGCGCGCCGGTATCGGCCTTTGTCGGCTTTATGAGCGACCAGGTCGCCTTTACCGGCAAAGCCTTGAAGATGTTCGAGAACGGGCCGGTGACGCGCTCCTTCTGCGGCACCTGCGGCTCGCCCATCGCCTATGTCGACGAGCGGTTGGAAGACCATATCTACTTCATGCTCGGCGCCATGGACATGCCGGCCTATTTCAGGCCGACGCACCACGCCCATGTGCGCGAGCAGCTTCCTTTCCTGCACATGCCGGACGACTTGCCGAGACATCTCAAGACCAGCGTGCCCAGACCTGCCAACTTGCAAAGTCCTCACGGGCAAAGACCATCAGACGGAACACTGTCATGAAATTCACCCTCTCCTGGCTCAAGGACCATCTGGAGACCGACGCCTCGCTGGCGGAGATCGTCGAGCGGCTGACCTCGATCGGCCTCGAAGTCGAGCACGTCGACGACAAGGCGGGCCTGAAGCCTTTCGTCATCGCCAAGGTGCTGACGGCGGTGCAGCACCCCGACGCCGACCGGCTGCGCGTGCTGACCGTCGATACCGGCGACGGCAAGGCCCCGGTGCAGGTGGTGTGTGGCGCGCCGAACGCCCGCGCGGGCCTGATCGGCGCCTTCGCGGCGCCCGGCACCTACGTTCCCGGCATCGACGTGACGCTGACCGTCGGCAAGATCCGCGGCGTCGAGAGCCACGGCATGATGTGCTCCGAGCGCGAGCTGGAGCTGTCAGACGAGCATCACGGTATCATCGACCTGCCGGAGGATGCCCCCGTCGGCACCAGCTTCGCCGCCTATGCGCATCTCGACGATCCTGTGATCGAGATCAACCTGACGCCGAACCGGCCGGATGCGACAAGCGTCTATGGCATCGCCAGGGATCTCGCCGCAAGCGGGCTTGGCCGGCTCGTCGGCGGCGCGATCATGCCGCATGCCGGCAACGGCATGTGCCCGGTCAAGGTGAAGATCGAAGCGCCGGAGCTTTGCCCCGGCTTCGCGCTGCGGCTGGTCAAGGGCGTGAAGAACGGCCCGTCGCCGAAATGGCTGCAGCAGCGGCTGATCGCCATTGGGCTGAGGCCGATCAGCGCGCTGGTCGACATCACCAATTACGTGACCTTCGACCGCGGCCGGCCGCTGCATGTCTTCGACGCCGCGAAGGTCGCCGGCAACCTCACCGTGCGCAGGGCGAAGGATGGCGAAAAGGTACAAGCGCTCGATGGCCGTGAATACACGCTGACGCCCGAAATGTGCGTCATCGCCGACGAGGACGGTGTCGAGTCGATCGCCGGCATCATGGGCGGCGAGCATTCCGGCTGCGACGAGAACACGTCAGACGTGCTGATCGAATCCGCGCTCTGGGATCCGATCACCACGGCCCGTACCGGCCGCACGCTCGGCATCATCACCGATGCGCGCTACCGCTTCGAGCGCGGCGTCGATCCCGAATTCATGGTCCCCGGCGTGGAGCTGGCGACGAAGCTGGTGCTCGATTTCTGCGGCGGCACGCCGACGGAAACCGAAGTCGTCGGCTATGCCGGCCACACGCCCAAGATCGTGGCCTTCCCGCTGTCGGAAGTGAAGCGCCTGACCGGCATCGAGGTGCCCAGGGACGAGAGCCTCGGCATCCTGTCGCGCCTCGGCTTCGAGCCGCAGGGCTCGGGCGACGTCGTCGATGTGAAGGTCCCTTCCTGGCGGCCGGATGTCGACGGCAAGGCCGACCTGGTCGAAGAGGTGATGCGCATCCATGGCGTCGACAACATCCTGGCCCAGCCGCTCGGCGCCCATGACGCGGTCAATGCGAAAATCCTGACGACGCTGCAGATCCGCACCCGCGCGGCCAAGCGGGCGCTTGCCGTACGCGGCATGATGGAGGCCGTCACCTGGTCGTTCATTCCGGCAAAGCACGCCGAACTGTTCGGCGGTGGTCAGACGGCGCTTAAGCTTGCCAACCCGATCGCCGCCGACATGTCCGACATGCGGCCTTCGCTGTTGCCCGGCCTGATCGCCGCTGCCCAGCGCAATGCCGACAAGGGCATTGGCGATGTCGCGTTGTTCGAGGTCTCGGGCACCTATGAGGGCGATGGCGCCGACCAGCAGCGGCGCGTCGCCGCCGGCGTGCGGCGCGGCACCGCCAAGCTCGACGGCTCTGGCCGCAACTGGGCCGGCAATTCAGGTCCGGTCGGCGTGTTCGACGCCAAGGCCGACGCGATCGCAGCGCTCGAAGCCTGCGGCGCGCCGGTCGACCGACTGCAGATCGAGGCCGGCGGCCCGGCCTGGTACCATCCCGGCCGCTCCGGCACGATCAAGCTCGGGCCAAAAGTTGTCTTGGGAACGTTCGGCGAGTTCCATCCAAAGACGCTGGAAGGGCTTGACGTCTCAGGCCCGCTTTGCGGTTTCGAGGTCTTTGTCGACGCGGTGCCCGAGCCGAAGGCCAAGCCGACGAAAACCAAGCCCAGGCTGGAGCTGTCCGCCTTCCAGGCGGTGAAGCGCGACTTCGCTTTCGTCGTCGATAGAGCGGTCGAGGCCGGCACGCTGGTGCGCGCCGCCCTTGCCGCCGACAGGAAGCTGATATCAGGTGTCTCGGTCTTCGACGTCTTCGAAGGGGCGTCGCTGGGGGCCGACAAGAAATCGATCGCCATCGAAGTGTCGATCCAGCCGGTCGAAAAGACACTGACCGACGAGGATTTCGAGGCGCTGGCCAGGCGCATCGTCGAGAATGTCGGCAAGCAGACGGGTGGGGTGTTGAGAGCATAGAGGATTGCGGATCGATGGCGAATCGCCCTCCAAAGGGCGATGGACCATCTACGCTATTCCGGGCTCTTCTTTGAAACCCAACGCACGGCTTTCCTCGACATCGTCTCCGCCGACCCGCTGCTCGGCGAGACGCTGAAGCGGGCACGCGCGCTCGATCTGCCCGATTGGCTGGTTGTCTCGGGCGCGCTCTACAACAGCGTCTGGAACCATCTGACCGGCAAGCCGTCGGGTTACGGCATCAGGGATGTCGACCTGTTCTATTTCGACGAGAGCGACCTGTCCTACGAGGCCGAGGACGCTGTCATTGCCCGCGCCGCTCCGGTCTTCGCCGGCCTGCCGCTGCCGGTCGAGATCCGCAATCAGGCGCGGGTGCACCTGTGGTATCCCCTGAAGTTTGGGCGAAGCTGCCCCCGCTATACCAGCTCCAGCCACTCGCTCGGCTTTTTCGCCTCGCGGACCCACGCGGTCGGCGTCCGCATGGACAATGACGGCCAGCTCCAACTGGTGGCGCCGTTCGGCCTCGACGACATCTTCTCGTTCCGCGTCACGCCGAACCGGGTGATGGACAACCAGGAGACGCATGAAACGAAGGGGGCTCGGGCCAAGGACAATTGGCCGGAAATCACTGTCGAGCCGTGGCGAGGCTAATATTCTCCGCAGACGTTGGCGCGAGGCACCCCCCCTCTGTCCTGCCGGACATCTCCCCCTCAAGGGGGGAGATTGGCCACTTTGCCGTCCCGCCTTTCATTCAATGCTGACGATTGGCGAAAGCCGAGGTGACATCCAATCTCCCCCCTTGAGGGGGAGATGTCCGGCAGGACAGAGGGGGGTGCCTCGCGCCACGTCTCGCAACCTTTTTGCACCGCTACACGCAAAAAGAGGCGCCGCAGCGCCCCTTTCGTTTCTGAGATCGCCATTCACCCATTGACCAGCGCCAGCAACTCCTCCGTGTAGCGCTTGCCGACGACCTTGTCCGGCGACAGTGCGTCGCCAATGGCCGCGACCTCGGCTTGGCTCAGCACGATCTCAGCCGCCGCCGTGTTCTGCTCCAGATGGCGGATTTTTCGCGCGCCGGGGATCGGCACGATGAAGTCGCCCTGATGCAGCACCCAGGCCAGCGCCAATTGCGCCGGTGTCACGCCCTTCTCTGCCGCCATCCTTTCCAGCACGGCGATGACAGCCGCATTGGCTGCCATCGCCTCGGCCTGGAAGCGCGGCAAGCTACGGCGCCAGTCGTCGGCGCCGAGAACGTCGGGTTTGGCGATGGTGCCGGTGAGCAGGCCGCGGCCGAGCGGGCTGTAGGGGACAAAGCCGATGCCGAGTTCGCGGCAGACGGCGAACACTTCTTCTTCCGGATCGCGGCTCCAAAGCGAGTATTCGCTCTGCACGGCCGCGATCGGATGCACGGCATGCGCCCGGCGGATGGTCGCCGCGCTTGCCTCCGAGAGGCCCAGCGCGCGCACCTTGCCCTCGCGCACCAACTCGGCCATGGCGCCGACCGTGTCCTCGATCGGCACATTGGGATCGACACGGTGCTGGTAATAGAGGCCGATCACATCGGTGCCCAGCCGCTTCAGCGACGCCTCGGCGACCGCCTTGACGTGCTCGGGGCGGCTGTCGACACCAGCCATGCGATCGATGCCCGTGCCTTCTTCGAGGATCCTGAAGCCGAATTTGGTCGCGATGGTCACGCGGTCGCGGACCGGTCCCAGCGCCTTGCCGAGCAGGATCTCGTTCTCATAGGGGCCATAGACCTCGGCCGTGTCGAAGAAATTGACGCCGATCTCGACGGCGCGGCGCAGCGTGGCGATCGACTCCTTCTCCTCCTGGCCGCCATAGACGAAGCTCATGCCCATGCAGCCGAGGCCGACGGGGTAGACATCCAATTCAGTTCCTAGCTTGCGGGTCTGCATCACGCGTCTCCTTGTTGCGATGCGGTAGACATAGCGCCTTGCTTCCTGTTCGATAATCGGCTCTCATCTGCACAGGCTGTTCTAAAAGATAGATCAATGAATCGAGCTCACCTTTCCCAACTGGCGGTGCTGGCAACTGTCGCCCAATTCGGCAGCTTTCGCGGTGCCGCCAGGGAGTTGGCCATTGCACCCTCTGCGGTCAGTCACGCGATCTCCACCCTGGAAGCGCGGCTCGGCGTTCGCCTGCTGGCACGTAGCACGCGCAGCG
The DNA here is from genome assembly GCF_003034915.1 of Mesorhizobium helmanticense. Classification (GTDB taxonomy): domain Bacteria; phylum Pseudomonadota; class Alphaproteobacteria; order Rhizobiales; family Rhizobiaceae; genus Mesorhizobium; species Mesorhizobium helmanticense. The sequence continues at coordinate 109,633 of NZ_PZJX01000024.1, forward strand.
TCGCCCCGACGGAAGAAGGCGCGCAATTGCTGGAGCGTCTGCGGCCGGCGCTGTCGGAGATAGACCTTGCGCTGGAATCGGCGGTCGAGGCGCGCGACCGGCCGGCTGGCAATCTCAGGCTCACCGTGCCGCGCACCGCGGCCCATCTGGCGCTGACGCCACGGCTCGGCGCCTTTGCCGCGGCCTATCCGGATATCGTGCTGGAGATCGTCATCGAGGACCGCTTCACCGACGTCGTCGAAGGCGGCTTCGACGCAGGCGTCCGGCTCAGCGAGAGCCTGCAGCGCGACATGATCGCGGTGCGCATCGGCCCCTATATTCGCGGCGCCGTGGTCGGTGCGCCGTCCTACTTCAGGAACATGCCCAAGCCGCGCCATCCCAATGATCTCGCCGACCACCGATGCCTGCGCTTCCGCTTCTCCAGCGGCATCCTCTATCGCTGGGAATTCGAGAGGGACGGTGAGGAGATCGAACTGGCGGTGCAAGGCCCGCTGATTCTCGACGAGGACTATCTGATCGCCAATGCGGCCATCGATGGCGCCGGGCTTGCTTTCCTGTTCGAGGATTATGTCCGCGAGGCGATTGCCGATGGCAGGCTCATTCGCGTGCTGGAGGACTGGTGCCAACCCTTCAACGGCTTCTTCGTCTATTACCCGAGCCGCCGCCAGATGCGGCCGGCGCTCAGGGCCTTTGTCGATTTCTTCAAGACCTCCGGATGAAAGCTGGGCTCGCGGGCGTTCACCGACCATGTCCGCATCGATCACCAACACTTCGACCCGCTACGGCTGGGCAGCGATCGTTCTTCACTGGTTGATCGCTTTGATCTTCATCGGTCAGTTCGCGCTTGGCTTCGTCATGGTGCGGCTAACCAGCCAGCGCACCGCCTTCGAGCTGATCCAGCTGCACAAGTCGTTTGGTTTCCTGCTGCTTGGCCTCATCATCCTGCGCATCGCCTGGCGCATCGGCAATGCAGGGCCGGCCCTGCCGCGCTCGGTCGGGTCTCTCGAACGCCGGACGGCGCCGCTCGCGCATTTTGCGCTCTATGCATTTCAGCTTGCGCTGCCCCTGTCCGGCTGGGCGCTGGTTTCGGTCTCGATGCTGGAGATACCCAGCATGCCCTTCAACCTGTTCGTCATGCCGAATCTGCCATTGGCCGAATCGGATGCGGCCGAGAGCTTCTGGGCGGCAGCGCATTGGTATCTCGCCTATGCCGGCATCGCGCTTGTCGCTCTGCATGCGCTGGCTGCGCTGCGCCATCATTTCTGGCTGAAGGACACGGTGCTGACGCGCATGATCACGCCTTCGTCAGACCGTGACATGGAATAGGGTGGGCTGCTCATTCGTTGGTGGGAAGAGGACGCAGACAATGCGTGTCTCCAGAAGGAAAAAGCCCCATGTACGCGCGTATCTTCGGATTTGCGGCAGTCGCCGCTTGCATTGCCATGCCTGCTTCCGCGGCGGTCGCCCTTAGCGACGCTGCCGGCAGCTATACGATCAGCCCGGCCAGCTCCAGCATCCGCTTCTCCATCGGCAAGGTCGGCGGCGGCGGGCTCGACGGCGCCTTCTCTCGTTTCAAGGGCAGCATCCGCATTGACAACAGCGATGTCGGGCGCTCCCAGGTCAATTTCACCATCTTCCCCGAAAGCGTCGGCACCGGCCAAAGCCGCATCGACGCCTTCCTTCGCTCGGACGCTGTGTTCGATGCCGCCAACAGCCCGGAAATCCAGTTCCGCTCGACCAGCGTCAAACGCACCGGTGACACGTCGGCCCTCATCACCGGCCGGTTGACCGCGCGCGGCAAGACCTTTCCGGAAAAGTTCACCGCCGAGCTCGGCGGCCTCAAGGCCGGCACGATAAATTTCCACGTCACCGGCAAGGTACTGCGCTCGCGCTACGGCATGGATGTCGGCACGCCGATCTATTCCAACATCGTCGACTTCGATATGACGCTGACCGGCAAAAGGGGTTAGCCTTCGCAGGACTGGGTTCCTCGCCCCCGCCACGCGGGGGAGAGGTGGCCCGGCGAAGCCGGGACGGAGAGGGGGACGACGGTCGCGAAGCCAGAACCCTCTGACTTGGGCGGTCATGAAGCGAAGCCCAAGGGCGCTTAGATTGGCAAGCCCGGGCACTCTACGAAGGCCCCTCTCCGTCCCGGCTTCGCCGGGCCACCTCTCCCCACTTCGTGGGGCGAGGAACTAGCGCTCCCGCATTGGCTTTTCTCCTGAATTAGGGCAAACCTCCACTCCTGCAATCGAGATGGAGGAAGCCTGATGTTCCGATGGGGTGTTTTGTCGACGGCCAAGATCGGCCGCGAGCATCTTTTGCCCGCGATGGTCGAGGCGGAGAACGGCGTTTTGTCGGCGATCGCCAGCCGCGATGTGTCGAAGGCGCGCGCGCTGGCCGAGCGCTTCGGCGCGCGCCATGCGTTCGGTTCTTATGAGGAACTGCTCGCCTCCAAGGAGGTCGATGGCGTCTATATCCCGTTGCCGACCTCGCAGCATGTCGAATGGACGGCGAAGGCGATCGAAGCCGGCAAGCATGTGCTGGTCGAAAAGCCGCTGGCGCTCGATGCCAAGGACATTCCGCCGCTGATCAAGCTGCGCGACACCAAAAAGGTGCTGGTCTGCGAGGCCTTCATGGTCGTCTACCATCCGCAATGGATCAAGGTGCGCGAGCTCATCGCCAGCGGCGCCATCGGCCGGCTGCGCCATGTCCAGGGCGCGTTCTCCTATTACAATGTCGACCCCACCAACATGCGCAACCAGCTCGACCTCGGCGGCGGCGCGCTGCCCGATATCGGTGTCTATCCGACGGTGTCGACGCGCTTCTCGACCGGCAAGGAGCCGCTGCGGGTACAAGCGACCATCGAGCGCGACAAGAAATTCGGCACCGACATCTATTCCTCGATCCGCGCCGATTTCGGCGATTTTGAGCTGTCCTTCTATCTGTCGACGCAGATGGCGGCGCGGCAGGTGATGGTATTCCACGGCGAGAAGGGTTTCATCGAAGTGTTCTCGCCGTTCAATGCCGGTCTCTATGACCATCACCGTATCGAATTGCACAACCAGAACCACACCGAGGCGCAAGTGTTCCGCTTTCCCGGCACGCAGCAGTACCGGCTGGAGGTCGAAGCATTCGCGCGGGCGGCACAGGGCGGCAAGGACCGCGTTTTCACGCTGGAAGAATCCGTGCTCAACCAGAAGGTCATCGACGCCATCTTCCGCGCCGGCGAGAAGGAAGGCTGGGAGAAGGTTTAGGCTGACCATGATCCCGAAAAGTGGGAACCGGTTTTCGGAAAAGATCATGGTCCAACAAAATGCCTGACGATGCGGACGTAATCGTGGTCGGCGCAGGCCTCACCGGGCTGGTCGCCGCGGCGGAGCTGGCCGAGGCCGGCAAGAAGACCATCATCCTCGACCAGGAGCCTCAGCAATCGCTCGGCGGCCAGGCGTTCTGGTCGCTGGGCGGCATTTTCCTCGTCGATTCGCCCGAACAGCGGCGCATGCGCATCCGCGACTCGCATGATCTCGCGCTCGAGGACTGGCTGGGCACCGCCGCCTTCGATCGCGCGGAAGATTCCTGGCCGCGCCGATGGGCCGAGGCCTATGTCGGCTTTGCGGCCGGCGAGAAGCGCTCATGGTTGATACAGCGCGGCATAAAATTCTTTCCGGTGGTCGGCTGGGCCGAGCGCGGCGGCGGCAATGCCGTCGGCCACGGCAATTCGGTGCCGCGCTTCCATATCACCTGGGGCACCGGCCCCGGCGTGCTCGAACCCTTCATCCAGCGCGTGCGCGAGGCCGAAAGCCAAGGGCTGATCCACTTCAAGTTTCGCCACCGCGTCAATGAACTGACCCGGACCGGCGCCGTCGTCACCGGCGTACGCGGCGACATACTCGCGCCAAGCGATGTCGAGCGCGGCCGCAAGAGTTCGCGCGAGGTTGCCGGCGATTTCGAACTGAAGGCGCAAGCGGTCATCGTCGCCTCCGGCGGCATCGGCGCCAATCACGAGCTTGTCCGCAGGAATTGGCCGCAGCGGCTGGGTTCGCCACCGCGACGCATGATCAGCGGCGTTCCCGACCATGTCGACGGCCGCATGCTGGCGATCGCCGAAGCTGCTGGCGGCAGCGTCATCAATCGCGACCGCATGTGGCACTATGTCGAAGGCATCAAGAACTGGGCGCCGCTCTGGACCGGCCATGGCATCCGCATCCTGCCCGGCCCGTCGTCGCTGTGGCTCGATGCGCGCGGCAAGCGCCTGCCGGTGCCGCTCTATCCCGGCTTCGACACGCTGGGCACGCTCAGCCACATCATGGCGACGGGCTTCGACTATTCCTGGTTCATCCTGACCAGGAAGATCATCCAGAAGGAGTTCGCGCTGTCGGGCTCCGAGCAAAATCCCGACCTGACCGGCAAGAGTTGGCGCCAGGTGCTCGGCCGCGCCACGTCAGGCATTCCGGGTCCGGTCAAGGCGTTCATGGAGAAGGGCGAGGACTTCATCGTCGAGCCCGATCTGCCGGCGCTGGTTGCCCGCATGAACGCGCTGGCCGGCGGCGAGCCGCTGCTTGAACTGGCCCAAGTCGAACGCGAGATCCGCGCCCGCGACCGGCAACTCGACAATCCCTTCTCCAAGGACATGCAGATCACCGCGCTGCGTGGTGCACGGGCCTATCTCGGCGACAAGCTCATCCGCACGGCAAAGCCGCACAAAATTCTGGACTCGGCGAATGGCCCGCTGATCGCGGTCCGGCTCAACATCCTCACCCGCAAGACGCTGGGCGGGTTGCAGACCGATCTCGACAGCCGCGTGCTGGACGCCGGCGGCCAGCCGGTCGAAGGGCTCTATGCCGTGGGCGAGGTCGCCGGTTTCGGCGGCGGCGGCATGCATGGCTATGCCGCGCTGGAAGGCACGTTTCTCGGCGGCTGCATCTTTTCGGGCCGCGCCGCTGGTCGCGCGGCCGCGCGCGGTGTGGGATAAAACCTCACCAGATCCATTCGCCTCGTCCCAGAACCGACACCGCGTCGACGATCCGGGTAAAGCTCGTACGCGCCCGGCCGACCGTGTGCCTGGCCCTGAGGTAACCATGCACCAGTCCCGGCTCCTCGAACCAGTAGGCGTGCCCGCCCGCTGCCACGATGCGGTCGCGATAGGCTTCGCCGTCGGAGGACAGCGGATCGCATTCGGCGGTGATCAGCACGGTTGGTGGCAGATAGGAAAAATCGGCGTCGGCAAGCGGATAGAGGGTGATGTCGCCGGTGCGGTCCGCCCCACCAGTCCTGATATTCTTGTAGAATTCGAGGTCGCGCATGGTCAGCATCGGCGCTTCGGCATGGGTGACGTAGGACCCTTGCGAGCGATCGCTGCCAAGGCTGGGATAGATCAGCACCTGGCCGATCGGTTTTCGCGCATGGCCGCGCGTCGCATGGCTGACCGCCGCGGCGAGATTGCCGCCGGCGCTGTCGCCACAGAGCAGGATCGGCCGCTTGTAGGCGGTTGCGGCCCATTCGAAGGCGCTCATGGCATCGTCGAAGGCTGCCGGGTGAAGATGCTCCGGCGCCAGCCGGTAGTCGATCGAAACCACCTCGAAGCCAGTGCGAGCGCAAAGCTCGGCGCAGACATCGTCATGGCTGTCCAACCCACCGAGGATGAAACCGCCGCCATGGAAATACGACACCATGGCCGCTGCTTCCGGCGCCGGCGTCCGGTAGATGCGGATCGGAATGGCGTGCGAAGGAGTGGCAATGGCGGTGGTTTCGGCCGTCACGCCCTCGGGGTAGCCGGCAAAGAATTCGCGGCACATGCGGTCGTAGATCTCGCGCTGCTGCGCGATCGTGTAGTCGATCGTATCCGGCGGATAATAGGAATTGGTCCGCTCGATGAAGGCCCATGTCTCGGCGTCGATAAGGGTTTTGTAGTCAGTCATGGGCGCTGTGCCGACTGCAAAGGTCGAGCCCAGGCACCCCCCTCTGCCCTGCCGGGCATCTCCCCCTCAAGGGGGGAGATTGGCAGCTTCGAGCTCGGCGCTTTTCCTGCGACATAGAAGATTGGCGAAAGCCTTAGCGACATCCGATCTCCCCCCTTGAGGGGGAGATGCCCGGCAGGGCAGAGGGGGGTGCCTCGCGCCATCATCTCCGACGTTATCGTCCCTTCCACACGGGATCACGCTTCTCAGCGAAAGCACGAAAGCCCTCTAAATTGTCCTCCGAGCCGTACAACGCGTCAACCGTCGCCAACTGCCGGCGTGTCACCTTGTTCATGGCGTCCTGGAAGGTCAGCGCCTCGGCCACTCGCGCCGTTTCCTTGATCGCCGCGAAGACCAGCGGCGGGCCGCTGGCGAGCAGGCGGGCGATCTCCCAGACGCGCTCCTCGAGCTTGTCCTTGGGCAGCACTTCGTTGACCAGGCCCCAGCGATGCGCCTCGGCGACATCCATCCAGCGGCCGGTGAGCAGGAGGTCCATGGCGACATGATAGGGAATGCGCTTCGGCAATTTGATCGTCGCCGCATCGGCCAAAGTGCCGGCCCGGATTTCGGGCAGCGCGAAGGTGGAATGGTCCGACGCGTAGATCAAGTCGCAGGACAGCGCCAGCTCGAAGCCGCCACCGACGGCCATGCCGTTGACGCAGGCGATGACCGGCTTGTTCAGATCGCGCAACTCCTGCAGCCCGCCGAACCCGCCGACGCCATAGTCGCCGTCGACCGCGTCGCCGCCGGCTGCAGCCTTCAGGTCCCAGCCGGCGCAGAAGAACTTGTCGCCGGCAGTCTTGACGATGGCGACGCGCAACTCGGGATCGTCGCGGAACGCCTTGAACGTCTCGCCCATCAGTCGCGAGGTCTTCAGGTCGATGGCGTTGGCCTTGGGCCGGTCGAGCGTGACTTCGAGGATCGTGCCTTCGCGGCGGGTCGAAATGACGTCAGACATGCTTGTTCTCTCCCAGCACCAGCAGCGCGTCGGCGATCCAGGCGCCCTTGCCTTGCGCGCAGACGATCAGCGGATTGATGTCGAGTTCCTCGATCTCGCCGGCATTCTTCTGCACGAAGGCGGCAATGCCCGCTATGGCGTCGATGGCAGCCTGGACATCGGCCTTGGGCCGGCCACGGTAGCCCTCGAGCAGGGGATAGAGCTTGAGCCCACGCAAGGCCGCCTCGATGTCGTCGCGCGTCGCCGGCAGCATCAGCGTGATGCTGTCGCGCAGCAATTCGACCAGCACGCCGCCGGTGCCGAGCGTCATCACCGCGCCGAACATCGGGTCGCGGGTGAAGCCGACGATCAGTTCGGCGACGCCGTCGCGCACCATGCGCTCGACATAGAGGCCGGAGCCGAGCGGCAAGAGATCGTGGGCGGCGGCGCTGACGGATTCGGCATCTTTCAAATTGAGCCGCACCGCGCCGAGCTCGGATTTGTGGGTGACGCCCAAGGCCTTCAGCGCCACCGGAAAACCGAGCGCCATCGAGGAGATCACCGCCTCGACCGCATTGCCGGCACGTTCGCCCCTGGGCACGGAAAGCCCGGCCTCGATCAGCCGCGCCTTCGCCTCGGCCTCGTCGGGCGTGACATGATCGCCGGCCGGCGCGCCGGAGGCTGACGTGTCGATGGGCTGCGCCTGCGGCTCGCGCCACGCCCAGCCGATGAAAGCCGCCGCCTGGGCGGCATCCAGGGCTTCGGAGATGCCGAACAACGGCACCATGCCGCGCGCCATCAACTCGGCGGTGTATTCCTCCGGCAGGTTCTCCGGCAGCGAAGAGACGATCGCGCCGTGCGCCATGTTGGTCTTCAGTGCCGATTCGAAGGCGCGCAGCGTCGCCCACCAGTCGGTGACCGAGCAGCGGTCGGGACGCGGGAAGTCGAGCACCAGCATGTTGAGGTCGAAACCACCCGACACCATGGCGGTGAAGGTGGCGGTCATCGCCGGCTCGTTGTTCCAGATGAAGGTGTGATAGTCCAACGGGTTGGCCACCGCGACCAGCGGCCCGAGCGTCGATTTGACATGGGCGCGGTGCTTGTCGGTGAGCACGGGGAAATTCACCCAGCGGCCTTCGGCGCTGTCGGCCATGACCGACGCCTCGCCGCCCGAACAGCTCATCGATGACAGCCGGTAGCCGGGCAGCGGGCCGGTGACATGCAGCAGCTTCAGCGCTTCGATGAAGGCTGGAATGGAATCGATACGCGCGATGCCAAGCCGCTTCAGGAAGGCGCCCGAGGCGGCGTCGGAGCCGGCGAGCGATGCGGTGTGCGACACTGTCGCCTGCCGCGCCTGTTCGGAGCGGCCGACCTTCATGGCGATAATGGGCTTCTTCAGCTCGCGTGCCCGCGCCGCCAGTCGCTCAAAACCGGCTACCGAATCGAAGGCCTCGATATGCAGGCCGAGCGAAGTGACGCGCTCATCCTCGATCAGCCCGAGCGCCATCTCTGAAAGCCCGGTCTGCGCCTGGTTGCCGGCGGTCATCAGAAAGGCGATCGGCAGGCCGCGTTTCTGCATCGTCATGTTGATGGCGATGTTGGACGACTGGGTGATGATGGCGACACCCTTGCCGCCTTCGGCCAGCCGGATGCCGCCATGCTGGTCCGGCCACAACAGCGCGCCATCGGCATAGTTGATCAGGCCGTAGCAGTTCGGCCCGATGATCGGCATCTGGCCGGCGGCGGCGACCAGCTCGGCCTGCAGCCGCTCGCCGTCCTCGTCATAGGCTTCGGTCTCGAGGAAGCCGGCGGCAAAACAGACCGCACCCCCGGCGCCGCGTTCGGCCAGCGCCTTGATGACCTCGATGGTCAGGTGCCGGTTAACCCCGACGAAGGCGGCATCCGGCGCGCCGGGCAGCTCGGCCACGGAGCGATAGGCCTTGCGGCCGGCAACCTCGTCCTTGGTCGGATGCACCGGCCAGATCTCGCCGGCAAAGCCCATCTTGATCGACTGCGCAACCACGGCAGCCGCCTGCGCGCCGCCGAAGACGGCGATCGATTTCGGCCGCAGGAGACGTTCAAGCTTGTGCATGGTCATCTTTTCGTTCGAGCATGATCTTATCCAAAAACCGGATTCCACTTTTTGGAATCATGCTCTAGGCCCCGAACGGGCGCAGCAGCGCCCGCGAAATGATGTGGCGCTGGATTTCCGACGTGCCTTCCCAGATGCGCTCGACGCGCGCGTCGCGCCAGATGCGCTCCAGCGGCAGATCGTCCATCAGCCCCATGCCGCCATGGATCTGGATCGCCTCGTCGGCGACGAAGGCAAGCATTTCGGTGGCCTTCAACTTGGCCATGGCCATGTCCTGATCGGTGACGGTGCCCTGATCGTACTTCCAGCCGGCTTCGAACACCATCAGGTCGGCGGCCTTCAATTCGGTCGCCATGTCGGCGAGCTTGAACGACACGCCCTGGAACTTGCCGATCTGCTGGCCGAACTGCTGGCGCTGCGCGGCATATTCGATGGCGTGGCCAAGCGCCCGCTCGGCCCGGCCGAGGCAGGTGGCGCCGACCTGCAGGCGCGTCGCGCCGAGCCAGGAATTGGCGACGTCGAATCCCTTGTGCACTTCACCGAGAACCTGGGCTCCCGGCAGCCGGCAATCGTCGAATTCGAGGATGGCGTTGGTGTAGCCGCGATGCGAGACGTTGCGGTAGCCATCGCGCACCGCAAAGCCCTTGGTGCCCTTGTCGACGAAGAAGGCGGTGATCTTCTTGCGTTTTCCACGCGAAGTCTCTTCCTCTCCCGAGGCCATGAAGACGATGGCGAAGTCGGCGAGATCGGCGTGTGAGATAAAGTGCTTGGTGCCGTTCAGCACCCAGTCCTCGCCATCCTGCACAGCGGTCGCCTTCATGCCTCGCAGGTCGGAGCCGGCGCCCGGCTCGGTCATCGCCAGGCAGTCCCATTTCTCGCCGCGAATGCAAGGGAACAGATATTTTTCACGCTGCTCCGGCGTGCCGGCCAAAAGGATGTTGGAGGGACGCGCCACGCAGGTCCAATGCAGCGCGTAGTTGGCGCGGCCGAGTTCCTTTTCGTAGAGCAGCCAGGTTACCGTATCGAGCCCGGCGCCGCCGACTTCCGTTGGCATGTTGGCGGCATAGAGCCCGGCCTCGATCGCCTTGGCTTTCAATTCCTCGATCAGCTCGCGGCGCAGCACGCCGGTGCGCTCTACCTCGCGCTCATGCGGGTAGAGCTCGTTCTCGACGAAAGCCCGCGTCGTCTCGACGATGAGCTTCTGTTCCTCGGAAAGACCGAAATCCATGGTCTCAGCCTTTCCTCTTGCCGGTCTTTTTCTTCGGCTTTTCGGCCTTCTTCACCGGCTTGGTCGCCTTGGCCTTCTCTGCCGCCTTGGAGGCCATGGGCTTCTTCGCGGCCAGTTTGGCCAATTGCTTGGTATAGTCCTTGTGCAGCGCGCCGGCGCCCCAGCCCTTGCCCTTGTTCTGCTTCGACAGCGCCTCCATGATCGCGACCAGATTGTCGTCGCGGATCTTTTCCAGCTCGCGGATCGACAGGCCATGCGCCTGGTCGTCCGACTGGGTGGCGATCAGGTCGACCAGTTCGTCGTTGAATTCCGGCACGTCCATCAGCTTGGTCCACGGCCATTTCAGGCAGGGTCCGAACTGCGCCATGAAGTGGCGCATGCCGGCCTCGCCACCGGCGACGCGATAAACCTGGAACATGCCCATCTGCGCCCAGCGCAGGCCGAAACCGTAGCGCATGATATCGTCGAGTTCCTCGACGGTGCAGATACCGTCCTTGATCAGCCATAGCGCCTCGCGCCATGCCGCTTCCAGCAGGCGGTCGCCGACGAAGGCCTCGATCTCCTTGCGGATGACGACAGGCTTCATGCCGATCGAGGCATAGATTTCCTTGGCGACCTCGATCGCCTCCGGAAAGGTCTGCTCGCCGCCGACGATCTCGACCAGCGGCAGGAGATAGACCGGGTTGAACGGATGGCCGACCACCAGCCGCTCCGGATGCTTCTTCATCGCCACCTGCATGTCGGTCGGCTTGATGCCGGAGGTCGACGAGCCGACGATGGCGTTGGCCGGCGCATAGAGGTCGATCTCTGCCAGCACGCGATGCTTGAGGTCCAGTCTTTCGGGCACGCTTTCCTGGATGAAGTCGGCATCGGCGACCGCCTCGGCGATCGTCTTGGCGAAGGTCAGTTTGCCTTCCTTCGGCAGGCCGCCGGGCAGCATCTGCTTGTAGGCGCGGCGCGCGCCCTTCATCACTTCGCCGACCTTGCGTGACGCCTCGGGATCGGGATCGAAGATCGACACGTCGATGCCATTGAGCAGCAGACGCGCCACCCAGCCGGCGCCGATGACACCGCCGCCAATGGCGGCGGCCTTGTTGATGATGCTCATGCGGGGGCTCCGGTTCTTGTCCTGGCAATTGTTGGATCGATGAGGGGCACGCGCTCGCCGGCGCGGATCACAGCCGGGTCATAAGCCTTGCGTGCAAACACTTCGAGCACGAAGGGGCGGAAGAAATCGATCGGCAGCGTCTTATAGTCCGGGTCGAAGCTCGACTGGTCCCAGCGCTCGCAAAACTGGTCGCAATCGTCGAAATAGGCGTGCCCGGCGAAGCGGTCGCGGGCATGGGGATTGCCGCCGAGATGGTGGGCATAATAGAGGCGCTGGAAGTCGCCATGCTTCTCCACCACCCAGGTGCATTGCTCGCGCACGAAGGGTTTCAGGATGGTGGCTGCATATTCGTCGTGATTGTAGGGCGCGTATATGTCGCCGATGTCGTGCAGCAGGGCGCAGGCGATCCAGTCGGTGTCGGCGCCGTCGCGCCAGGCGCGGGTGGCCGCCTGCAGCGAATGGCCGAGCCGCGTGATCTTGTAGCCGGACAGGCCCTCGTCGAGCTGGACCAGCGCGTCGAGCAGCCGCTCGCCGGTCTTTGCGGCATAGTCGATTTCATGGGCGGTCAGGAATTCGTAGTCGTCCTTGTCGCCATCCTTCATCGCGGTGAATTTGACGGTAGTCATTTCGACCTCCCAGCGAATAATTTATGCCGCTATCGGCGCCCGCTTGGTCAGGTTCAGCTTCTGGCGCACTTCTTCCGGTCCGAGGATCCGGGCGCCGAGATTGGTGACGATGCTGGCCGCGCGTTCGACCAGCTGCGCGTTGGTGGCGAGCACGCCCTTGTCGAGCCACAGATTGTCTTCCAGCCCGACGCGGACATTGCCGCCGGCCAGCACCGCGGCGGCGGCGTAGGCCATCTGGTTGCGGCCGATGGAGAAGGCAGACCAGTTCCAGGTCGACGGCACATTGTTGACCATGGCCATGAAGGTGTTGAGATCGTCCGGCGCGCCCCACGGCACGCCCATGCAGAGCTGCACCAATGCGTCCGGTTTCAGCACCTGTTCCTCGACCAGTTGCTTGGCGAACCACAGATGCCCGGTGTCGAAGGCCTCGATCTCCGGCTTGACGCCGAGCGCCGTCATCATGCCGCCCATGGCGCGCAGCATGCCGGGCGTGTTGGTCATGACATAGTCGGCCTCGGCGAAATTCATCGTGCCGCAATCCAACGTGCAGATTTCCGGTAGGCACTGGCGCACATGTTCCACGCGATTGGTGGCGCCGCCCATATCCGTGCCCTTTTCATTCAGGGGCAGCGGCGCTTCCGGCGAGCCGAACACCATGTCGCCACCCATGCCGGCGGTCAGGTTCAGCACCACGTCAACATCGGCCGCGCGGATGCGCTCGGTCACTTCTCGGTAGAGATGCACGTCGCGCCTGGGTTTGCCGGTCTCGGGATCGCGCACATGGCAGTGGACGATCGCCGCACCGGCCTTTGCCGCATCGATGGCGGAATCGGCGATCTGCTTGGGCGAACGCGGCACATGTGGGCTGCGGTCCTGCGAGCCGCCGGACCCGGTCACGGCACAGGTAATGAAAACCTCACGGTTCATCGCGAGCGGCATGAAAATTTCCTCCCAATCGAGACAGACCATAACAATGCCCGACTTGCCGGAAACTGTTTTGCGTTTTACGAAGGCTATATGATCAAAAGCGAAAAACTTGATATCTTTCGCGCCGAGCGCTTGCCGCTCAAGGTGACGCTGCTGGTATTCTCAGGCTCGTCGATCATGTGCGTGGCCTCGGCCATAGACCCATTGCGCGCCGCCAACCGTATCGCCGGCGAGATCCTCTTCGATTTCAAACTGGTCTCGGTTACCGGCGAGGCGCCGGTCACCACATGCGGCCTGCCGGTGGCGGTCAGCGGCCGCTTCGATGCGGCAGAACCAACCGACGTGCTGGTCGTGGTTGCCGGTTTCGGCACCCAGAATTATGCCACGTCGGCGCTGCTTGCCGGCCTGCGCCGTGCCGCGCGCGTCGCGCGCGCCTGCGGCGGCGTCGAAGCTGGCACCTGGCTGGTTGCCCGCGCCGGCTTGCTGGAAGGGCGTAGCGCCACCACCCATTGGGAGGACATGGAGGATTTTTCCGCCGCCTTTCCCGGTGTCGACGTGCGCCCCGACCGCTATGTCATCGACGGGCCGGTCTTCACCTCCGGCGGCGCCTCGCCGACCTTCGACCTGATGTTGCATCTGATCCGCACCCGGCTCGGCATGGCGGTGGCGCTCGATGTGGCGAGCGTCTTCATCTACGATCAGGCACGCGCCGCCACCGACGCCCAGCCGCTGGTCTCGCTCGGGCGCCTCGACGGCTATGATCCGAGGCTGGCGCAGGCGATCCGGCTGATGGAAGCGCATGTGGACCAGCCGCTGACCATCGCCGCGGTGGCCAAGCGCGCTGGGGTCACGGCGCGGACGCTGGAAAGCATCTTTCGCAAGTCGATTGGCGAGACGCCGGGCGCCTACTATCTCAGGCTGCGGCTCGGCGCGGCCCGCCGGCTGGTGGTCGACACGCGTGTGGCCATGGCTGACATTGCCGGGCGGACGGGGTTTTCGTCCGCCGCGGCGTTTTCCAGAGCGTTTTCAAGAGCTTTCGGCGAAGCGCCAGTCAGGCTTCGGCGAGCGTAGTGCCACCCAAAGCAATTGGGCAGCAGCGGCATGCACGTACATGATTAGAAAGCGTCGCGTGAAGTTCGGACGCGACGCGCTTGGTGAGCTTATGCGGCGTTCTGGCGGCCGCCGGCGCCGTCGATCTGCGAGCGCATCTGTCTCGCCAGATGGGTCTCGAAGCGGCTGGCGACCGCGCGATCCCATTCGTTCTTGCCGCGCGCACCTTCCTTGGGGCGCGGCAGCGCCATCAGCCGGTCGATGATGGATCCGGCCTCGCCAGATGAGAGCAGGGCGTCGATTTCGCGTTCATGCTGCATATCGGGTCGCCTCCTTCTTTCTGATTCCCGCCATGAGCCACTTTATACGAGGTCCGTGACGGCTGTTTGAAGGCAAGAGCGAGGCGATTGAGGGGCGATGGGAGGCAGAACCTTGTCGTCAGTCCTGCCTCATGCGCAAACCGTTCCGGGCGGCCGTTGGGTCATCCGGCCGCCCCTGACCGGTATGAAACAGCGTTTCCTCAGACGTAGCGATTGACGATGTTCTCGAGGAGTTCCTGGCGCCCGGACCGGGGCTGCGGCTCGATCTTCTTCTTGACGACGCGCTCGGCGATCTCCTCCAGCGTGCGCTTGCCCGACAGCATCGCTTTGGCTTCCGCGCTGTTCCAGCCGGCATAGCGCTCCGCCAGCGGACCAGACAGCGCCTTGTCCTCGACCATGCGGACGGCGGCCTTGAGCCCGCGCGCGCAAGCGTCCATGCCGCCGATATGGCCGATCAGCAAATCCTGCGGGTCGAGCGACTGGCGTCTCAGCTTGGCGTCGAAATTGGTGCCACCAGTCTTGAAGCCGCCCGCCAGCAAGACCTGATAATAGGCCAGCGCCATCTCCGGCACATTGTTGGGGAACTGGTCGGTATCCCAGCCCGACTGGTAGTCGTTGCGGTTCATGTCGATCGAACCGAAGACGCCGAGTGCATTGGCCAGCGCGAGTTCATGCTCGAAGGAATGGCCGGCCAGGATCGCATGGCCCTGCTCGATGTTGAGCTTGACCTCCTTCTCCAGCCCGAAGCGCTTGAGGAAGCCATAGACCGTCGCGACATCGTAGTCGTACTGGTGCTTGGTCGGCTCCTGCGGCTTCGGCTCGATCAGGATGGTGCCCTTGAAGCCGATCCGGTGCTTGTAGTCGACGACCAGGTTGAGGAAGCGGCCAGCCTGCTCCTGTTCGCGGGCCAAGTCGGTGTTCAGCAGCGTCTCATAGCCCTCGCGCCCGCCCCACAGCACGTAGTTCTCGCCCTTCAGCCGCTTGGTGACGTCGATGCAGCTTTTCACCGTCGCAGCCGCATAGGCGAACACATCCGGATCGGGATTGGTCGCCGCGCCCGACATGAAGCGGCGGTTGGAGAACATGTTCGCCGTGCCCCAGAGCAGCTTGACGCCGGTCTGCTTCATCTTTCCGGCAAAATAGTCGGCGATCTCGTCGAGGCGTGCAGCACTTTCCGAGAAGTCCTTGCCCTCCGGCCGCACATCGGCGTCGTGGAAGCAGAAGTAGGGCGCGCCGAGCAGCGAAAACATCTCGAAGGCGACATCGGCCTTGAGCTTGGCCAGTTCCATCGTGTCGACGCCGCCGGCCTTGGCGAACCACGGACGATCGAAGGTCTGGCCGCCGAAGGGATCGCCGCCTTGCCAGGCAAAGGAATGCCAGTAGGCGACCGCAAAGCGCAGATGGTCCTCCAGCCGCTTGCCGGCGACGACCTCGTCCGGATTGTAGAAGCGGTAGGCCAGCGGATTGGTCGAATCCGGCCCCTCGTATTTGATCTTGCCGATGTCGCCAAAAAATCCGCTGCTCATGATTTTGTCCTCTCCGAGATAGTTCTGCCCGATTACCTCAGGCGTAATTGGTTTCGTTCTTCCCTGGGGTGAAAAAGGTCGTGTCAAAGCCACTCAACGAAGGAGACAGACCATGACCGACCTCAACACCATCGCCCAAAACTACATCACCGCCTGGAACGAAAGCGACGCCGCCCGCCGCCAGGCCTTGCTCGAGGCGACCTTCACCGAGGATGTCAGCTATCGCGATCCGATCATGCAGGGCGACGGCCATGAAGGCGTCGCAGCCCTGATCGACGGGGTGCAGCAGCGCTTTGCCGGCTTCCGCTTCTCGCTGAAAGGCCAGCCGGACGGCTTTGCCGACACGATCCGCTTCTCCTGGAATCTCGGGCCCGAGGGCATTGAGTCCGTGATCGAGGGAACCGACATCGGCGTCATCGAGAACGGCCGCCTGAAAAGCATCACCGGCTTTCTCGACAAGGTCCCGGCGCAGTAAGGTCTTCTGGGTAAGGCGGGCGTGAAGCACCCCCCTCTGGCCTGCCGGCCATCTCCCCCTCAAAGGGGGAGATTGGCTGTCACGCAGCCCTTCGCCAATCGCCGACGTTGAAAAAAGTGCGGCAGCGTCAACGCTGCTGATCTCCCCCCTTGAGGGGGAGATGGCCGGCAGGCCAGAGGGGGGTAAGCGCCCGCTCACGCGGTTACAGCCCTGATCGCCGGATAGAGCGCCCGGTAGCGCTGGTAGGCCTCGGCATAGGCGCCACCGAGCGCCGCGTCCGGTTCGATCGAGGCATCGGTGTCCGGCGCCGTGCAGACGGCAAGCGGATCAGCACCTGTCGCCGCGATCAGGCCAAGCCGGGCCGCACCGAAGGCGGCGCCGAAATCGCCGTCGGCGGGAATATCGACAGGCAGGCCGAGTGCTGTGGCAATCGCCTTCAGCCAGTAGCGCGAACGTGAGCCGCCGCCGATCGCCGTCACCCGGGTCAAGGTCGTACCGGCCTTGGCCAGCGCTTCCAGACTGTCGCGGAAGGCGAAGGCGACGCCTTCGAGCACCGCCTGGGTCAGCACCGCGCGGCTGGATTCGTGCGCCAGTCCCGTGAACGAGCCGCGAATGGCGGAATCATTGTGCGGCGTGCGCTCGCCGGAGAGATAAGGCAGGAAGGTGACGCCGCTCGGCGCCTTCAGCGTCTCGCCGAGTTCGGCGGTCAGGTCGCCGGCGCCTTTCCCTGATATCTCAGACAGCCAATTGAGCGAATCGGTCGCCGACAGGATGACGCCCATCTGGTGCCAGGTGTTGGGCAGTGCATGGCAGAATGTATGCACCGCGCTTGCCGGATTGGGCAGGTAGGCGGCATTGGCGGCAAACAGCACGCCCGACGTGCCGAGCGAGACGAAGGCATGGCCTTCGCCCACCGTGCCCATGCCGCAGGCCGAGGCCGCATTGTCGCCGGCGCCGCCGGCGATCGGGATACCGGCCTGCATCCCCCATTTTGAGGCCAGTTCGCCGCGCAAGGCGCCGGCTTTGGCCGTGCCTTCGACCAGCGACGGCATCTTGTCCTCATCGAGAGATGTTGCTGCAAGCAATTCGGCCGACCAGCGCCGCTTTCCGACATCGAGCCAGGAGGTGCCGGCCGAATCCGACATCTCCGAAATATGTTCACCGGTCAGCCAGAGCCGCAGGAAATCCTTCGGCAGCAGTACCTTCGCCACCTTGGCAAAAACGCCGGGCTCGTTGTTCTTCACCCACGCGAGTTTCGGCGCGGTGAAGCCGGGAAAAACGATGTTGCCAGTCAGCTTGCGAAAGCGCGGGTCGGCGTCGAGCGCGGCCGCTTCGACATGGCTGCGCGTATCGTTCCATAGGATGCAGGGGCGCAGCACCTTGGCGCCGGCATCGAGCAAGGTGGCGCCATGCATCTGGCCGGAAAGGCCGATGCCCTTCACCGCCGCAAGCTGTTTTGGATGGGACGCCTTGAGCTCGGCGATCGCTTCTTCGCAGGCGCGGATCCAGTCGTCGGGGTTCTGCTCGGACCAACCGGGATGCGGCCGCGACACTTCGAGCGAACCATGGCCGGAACCGACGATGGTCTGTCCGGCATCCATCAACAGCGCCTTGACGCCCGACGTGCCCAGATCGAGCCCGAGATACATGATTTCCTCCCACTGCCATTAATTTTTTCGCGTCTCGAAAAAATCTGGCTCGACCAGTTTTTAAGGCAAGATCGGTCGCGGGTCAATTCTCGGACAGATCGGCCGCGCGTCGCGAAAACAGCGCCGACAGCGGACTGTCGGGCCGCGCCAGCGCGCGTTCCGCGGTCAAGGCTCTTGCCACCGCCCCATCGCCGGAGCGCAACGCCGCCTCGATCAGCGTCAGATCGATGACGTCGCGCTGCGCATGGCTGCCGCCGAAGCGGTTGGCGATCGCCCGGATCGGCCGGATCAGGCGCACGGTCTCGGCGTAGTTGCCGTCGCCGAACGCCTTGATGGCGAGCGTCAGGGGATGGCCGACATCCCGCGTGAAGGCCGCATTGTCGTCATTGCCACGCATCGCTTCGCGCTGCGCCTCGAGCAAGCTGCTTGCACGCGCTTCGAGACCGGCGCCGACGAACGCCATCATGGCGTGCGCATCGTTGAAGGCATAGTTGCCGCCGCCCGCCTTGTGCCAGTTGGCGGCGAGTGCTGCCCAGCGGTCGCCGACATCGACGCCGCCGAGGTAGAGCCGCCACAGGATCGCCGAGGCATCGACCATGTTGAGCGCCAGCGGCGACCCGTCGCCGTAGATTGGCCCGTCATAAAGCGCCAGCACCTCGTCGGTCTCGCCGAGATCGTAGTGGAACAGCGCCAGATGCCACCAATTGTGCACCTTGAGGAAGCTTTCCCGCGTCCACGCCTCGGGGTTGGCGCGCATCCAGGCAATGCCATCCTTTTGCCGGCTCTGCATTTCCATGACATGGGCGACGGCATGCTGGGCCCAGCCGTCGCGCGGCTCGATCTCGACCGCGGCGCGGCCAAGCTTTTCGGCCCGCGCATAGTCGCCCATCTCTTCCAGCCCAAACGCCTGCATCCCCAGTACGGCATGGTAGCCCGGCATGCCGGGCTGCCAGGAGGGCAGCGCGCGGCCGATGCGGTCGCGCAGCATGCGCGAATTGCCTGTGAAGAAGTCTACCTGGTGCCCGGTCAACAGCGCCACCAGGTCGAGCGGGGTATCGATGGCGATGTCCTCGAGGATACGCGATGCCTCGTGCCAGCGTCCCCATGCGAGATGGCCAAGTGCGGCGACATGCGCCTGTTCGCGCGTTGTTGCGGCAAGCGGCAGCGCGGCCTCATGGCAGGTCCTGGCCACCGTCGTCGCCTCGCGCTCGGTGGCGAGGCCAAACAAATAGCCCTTGAACACATGCGCCATGACGAAATCAGGATTTGCCGCGATCGCGCGATCGACAGAGCCGATCGGGTCGCCGATGAAGCATTGCAACTCACGGACAGCCTGGCTGTAGGGCGAGAACCCGGCTTCCGTCGCGCCTGAAAAAGTCAGGCCGAATGCATTCCTGACTGCCATGCGATGCTCTCTGGTTGCCTTTCGGACTTTAATGCCTGTCGCGCAAAAGTACGCAACGGTTTTGGGATAACGAGATTCACAAAACAGGGAAGTAAAGCGCATCACATAGGTTCGTTCAAACGCCGCACGCCTTAGGTCCAACGCAATCATAAAGCATGGGCCATAACTGTGCCATCCTTGCATCGTGCAAGGTCTATCCGAGTATCCTTTGCAGTTTATCAACCATGTGACGGAGATTAGCCTTTGTAAAACCGCACGAATTATGGCTTCATTGCGGCAGGGGTGGGGCTTGAATCGCGAATTCGGGGAGTCACGCGATGCGGCACCATGAAATCGAACGGCCTGATGGCTGCGCGCGCAGCGCTGACAAAAGCGTTGCTTCGGCGTGCCGGAAATCCCAGGTATTTAATCATTGGCTAATATACTTGCTTGCCACGACGTCGTTTGCGTTGCTGCCCAATTCAGTGGCCTTCGCTGCCTGCGTCCTGGTTCCATCCGCCGGAAATAGCTCTTTCATCTGCGACAGCGGCGATTCCGGCGGCAGCCTTACCGACACTGATGGTGACAACACGCTGACCTTTCCCGCCGGCGGCACCGGGCAGGTGAGCGGCAGCGTCACCTTTGGCGCCGGCACCGACCGCATCGATATGCAGTCCGGCACCATCACCGGCGCCGTCGATCAGGGCAACGGCACGGATTTCTTCACCATCGGCGCCGGCACCGTTGCCGGCAATGTCCAGCAGGGCTCGGGTATCGACGATTTCAACATGAGCGGCGGCCAGCTCGGCTCGCTCAACCAGGGCGACGGCCTTGACACCTTCACCATGTCGGGCGGCCGCATCGTCGATTTCTTCGACGATGGCGACCATGCGGTGATGACCGGCGGCCGCATCGGCCGCGTCAACATGAAGCTCGACGACAATTTCTTCGACATGTCCGGCGGCACCATCGACCGCAATCTCGTCACCGGCTTTGGCAACGATACGATCATCCTTTCCAACGGCACGATCGGCGGCAATATCAGCGTCAGCGGCGGCACCGACAGCGTAACAGTGACCGGCGGCTCGGTCGGCGGCGATGTGTTGATGAGTTTCGGCACCGACAATTTCGTCTGGAACAATGGCGGCATCATCTATGGTTCTGTCGACCTCGGCGGCGACAATGACACTCCGACGCTGAGCAATCTGACCAATGCCAATCTCGGCGGCACCAATGCGCTGAACGGCGGTCTCGGCACCGATGCGCTGGTCTTCGACAATGTTGCGCTGGACGGCATCGACCGGGTCCAGAACTGGGAAACCATCGAGGCCACCAACGACACCGAATTGACGCTGGACGGCAATCTGGTGCTTGGCGACAGCGGCACGGGCACAGGTTCACTTGATGTTGACGCGTCGAGCACCTTGTTCGGCGGCGGCTTCAATGCCTCGATCCAGGCCTTCACATCGGGCCAATTGGCTTCGGTGACCAATGCCGGCCGCATCGACCTGACCAATGGCCCCGCGGGCGCTGCCGACAGCCTGACGATTTCCGGCAATTATGTCGGGCTGGGCGGTCTGCTGCTCATCCAGACCGAGCTTGGCGACGACAGCTCCGCTTCCGACAGGCTGATCCTGTCGGGCGGGACGGCGTCCGGCTCGACCGGTATTTCCGTGATCAATTTCGGCGGTGCGGGCGCTTCGACCACGCAGGACGGCATCATGGTCGTCCAGGCGATCGACGGCGCCACGTCAGGCGCCACCACCTTTGCGCTCGATGCGCCGGTCGCGGCCGGCGCCTTCGAATATTATCTGTTCAAGGGCGGCGTCAGCGCCGGCAGCGAGGAGAACTGGTATCTGCGCTCGACGCTGACCACGCCTGCGCCGCCTGCCCCTGCGCCGCCGCCGCTCGAACCGACCGAGCCGCCGCCGCCGGTGCCGCCGGAGACCGCGCCGCCACCGCCGCAGTCGGAATTGCCGCCGACACCGCCGCCGACCGAGGGCGACATCAACAATCCGCCCGTCGATCCGACGCCGCCGGTTGAGGTCGCTGATCCGGAGCCCGAGGGGCCGCCTCCGGCACCGCCAAGCCCGCCGGCGGAACCGCCGCCGCCACCGCCGCCAGTGCCGGTGGATGTGCCGGTTCTCCCGGTGCCGACGCTGCCTGGCCCGCCGCCGGTGCAGCCGGCCCCGCCAACACCGGGAGCCACGCCGGTGGAGGCAGCCGAGATCCAGCTCTATCGCATCGAGGTGCCGGTCTATTCGGCCGTGCCACCGGTTGCCGAGCATCTGGCCATGGCGACGCTTGGCACCTTCCACGAGCGGCGCGGCGAGCAGAACCTGCTGTCGAACACCGAACTGTCGCCGGTCTGGGGCCGCATCTTCGGACAGGATGCCGAGATGGCCTGGTCGGGCACCGTCGCGCCGTCCTTCGACGGCACCGTGTTTGGCCTGCAGGCCGGCTTCGATGCATTCGGCTGGGAAAGCGCTTCAGGCATCAACCGCGTCGGACTGTTCATTGCCTATGGCCGCATGAATGGCGACGTGCGCGGCCAGGCGCTGGGATGGAACAATCTGTCGGTCGGCGGGATCGATCTCGACGGCACCAGCCTCGGCGGCTACTGGACCCATATCGGCCCAAGCGGCTGGTATCTGGACGGCGTCGTGATGGGAACGTTCTTCGGCGGCACGGCGAGTTCGTCCCGCGGCATCGGCATCGATGTCGATGGAACCGGCATCACCGCTTCGCTCGAAGGCGGCTACCCGTTTGCGCTGGCCGAGGGCTGGACGCTCGAACCGCAGGCGCAACTGGTCTGGCAGCATTTGTCGCTCGACGGCACCGAGGACAGTTTCTCATCGGTGTCGTTCGACCTCGACGACAGCGTCACAGGCCGGCTGGGGCTGCGGCTGCAAGGCGAGACCGTCATGAACGGCATGGCGCTGCAGCCTTACCTCAAGGCCAATCTGTGGCACGATTTCGGCGGCACCGACCGCGTCGACTTCGACGGCACGGATATCTCGACCGAGGGCGACTCGACGTCGTTCGAGTTTGGCGGCGGTCTCGTCGCCAAGGTGACGGACAAGGTCAGCATCTTCGCCACCGGCGACTACACCACCAATCTCGGCGGCGACAAGCGGCGCATCCTCGAGGGCAATCTCGGCTTCAGCGTCAAATGGTGAGACAGCACCCCCACCCCACAAGAGGGAGGGGCTAGGGGTAGGGGTCCTCTTCGCAAGAATCTATTGCGATTGCCCAGCTTAGTTCCCGGAGCGCATCGCCATCGTGGCGATGCCGGCGCCGACCAGCAGCGTGCCGCCGGTTCGGTTGAAGATGCGGATCGCCCGGGGATTACGCACCACGTCGCGCGCCCTTGCCGCGATCAGCGCGTAGCCGAAGGCATTGGCGAAGGCGAGCGCCAGGAAGGTCGTCTCGAAGATCAGCATCTGCGTCCAGAAATCGGCATGCCGGTTTAGGAACTGCGGCAGGAAGGCGACGAAGAAGGTGATGCTCTTCGGGTTGAGCGCGGTGACCAGCCAGGCATGCCCCATCATCTTGGCCGAGGACACCGCATCGGTGCGCGGTTCGGCCCGGAGCGCGCCGCCGGCGCGAAACAGCTTGATGCCGAGATAGATCAGATAAACCGCGCCGATCACCTTCAGCACCGTGAACACGGTGGCCGAGGCCGCCAGCAGCGCGCCGATGCCTAGCATCGACAGCGTCATCGCGGTGAAGTCGCCAAGCGCCACGCCGACCGCCATCGGCAGCGCGGTGCGCCAGCCCTGGCCAAGCGCATAAGACACGACCAGAAGGATGGTCGGGCCCGGAATGACGAGAAGGATGGCTGAGGCGGCGGCAAACGCGGCCCAGTTTTCGAAGGACATGTTTGTCTCCTTGAGCGCAAAGAAAAGGATAAATCCTTGGGCGCGTGAGGATGTAAAGAGGCAATGTCGAAAAACTGCCGCCTGCCGGTTCGGCATGTCCGGAGCTGCGCAGCAAATCAGGGTCAAGGGCAACCGGCGGCTCTTCACGCTTTTTCAACCATGATTGGTGAAAATGCCTGCTATCCGGCCGGACCGTGCTTCCCGCCGATAGCGTAGGGTTTGGGTAGATGCGTGAGTTGCCGCAAAGTCTGACGCCGCCGCACAACGGCGACGCAATCGAAACTGAAATTCAGCTTTCCCGTCGCTCGGTGTTGACCGGCGCCGGCGCCATGGCGCTGCTCGGCGTCGCCGGCTGCAGCCAGACGCTGGATCTGCCGTCGCTCCAGCTCGACGACACGGCCACCGGTTCGATCCGGCCCGTGCGCCCGAGCATCAGCGTCGACAAGAACATCACCAGCCCGGACGTCATGTATGCCGCGCTCACCGACGGCGGTTTCAACGTGCCGAAAGTGCCGTATCTCAAGGTCAAGCCGGAATTCCGCCGCCAGATCGTCGTCGATCCGACTGGCGAGGCGCCCGGTACCATCGTCGTCCATCTGGAGGAGCGGAAGCTCTATCTGGTGCAGCCCGGCGGTGACGCCATCCGCTATGGCGTCGGCATCGGCAAGGACGGCTTCCGCTGGTCCGGCCGCGCCAACATCCAGTACGGCAAGGAATGGCCGGTCTGGACCCCGCCGCCGGAAATGATCGCCCGCAAGCCGGAACTGGTGAAGTGGCAAGGCGGTCAGCCCGGCGGCCTCGAAAATCCGCTCGGCGCGCGTGCGCTTTACATCTATCAGGACGGCCGCGACACCGGCTATCGCATCCACGGCTCGCCGGAATGGTGGAGCATCGGCCAGGCGATGTCGTCGGGCTGCGTGCGCCTGATCAACCAGGACATCATCGACCTCTACAGCCGCGTATCGAAGAAGAACCCGGTCGTCGTCGTCTGATCCTGCGGCCGCGGCTGCGGCCGATCGGCTCTCCCCGTTGCGTGATCCCGCCCCGTTGCATGATCCAGCAAGACAGGCGAATGTGCCTGCGAGACCACTGCTGGGGAGAAACGAAGAATGTCAGGAACGTTTGTGATCGCGCAGGGCGGCGGCCCGACCGCCGTCATCAACCAGACCATGGTTGGCGCCGCGCTCGAGATCCGCAAGCGGCATCCCGGCGCCAAGGTCCTGGGTTCGATCCACGGCGTACGCGGGATTCGTGACGGCAACTATGCCGATCTCACCTCCATTCCCGAAGACCGGTTGCGGCTGATCGCGGCGACGCCGAGCGCTGCCCTCGGCTCGACGCGCGACAAGCCGGACGCCGCCTATTGCGAAATCATCCTCAACGGCCTGAAGAAGGCCGGTGCCGACGCCTTCATCTATATCGGCGGCAACGACACCTCGGGCACGCAGCAGATCCTGACCGATGCGGCCGGCGGCAAGATGGCTTTCGTCCATGCGCCGAAGACCATCGACAACGATCTCGAGGAGAACGACCACACGCCGGGCTTCATCTCCGCGGCCGAGTTCGTCGCCGGCGCCTTTCTCTCCGTCGATCTCGATTTCCGCGCGCTGCCTGGCATCTATGTCGGCATCGTCATGGGCAGGCATGCCGGCTTTCTCACCGCGGCGGCGGCTGCCTGGCAGCTCGACCCCGACAGCGGCCCGCATCTCGTCTATGTGCCGGAGCGCCCATTCTCGGCCGCCGCCTTCATCGACGACGTGCGCGCCACGCTCGACCGCCACAAGCGCTGCATCGTCGCCGTCTCCGAAGGCGTCAGCACCGCCGACGGCAAGGCGCTGGTCGAAAGCCTGGTGCCGCCGGAGAAGCTGGAGCGCGACGCGCATGGCAACGTCAAGCTTTCGGGCAGCGACCTGCCGGCAGCGCTCGAGCGTGCGCTGGCCGAGGGATTGCCGGGCAAGCGGGCGCGCGTCGACGCGCTCGGCTACATGCCGCGCGGCTATGTCGGCGCCATCAGTGCGGTGGACGCACAGGAAGCTTTCGATGCCGGCGCTTTCGCCGTCAAGGTGGCGGAAGAGGGCGGCGGCTCGGTGGCGCTGCAATATGACGGCACGAAAACCGTGCTGAAGAAGGTGCCGTTGAAGAATGTCGCCGGCAAGACGCGCCACATGCCGGACGATTTCATGAAGCCTGAAGTCAACCAGCTTTCGGATGCGGGCATGGCCTATCTCAGACGGCTGGTCCCGGAAAAGTACAAGGTCGGGAAGCCGTTCGTCTGATGCCGGCTTTTTCTGATGCCGGATCTTTCTTGATGGATGACTGGTTCAGCAAGACGCAAGTCGACGCCGATACGACGATGCTCAGCGAGCCGTTCGTGCATGATTTCGTGCGCGCCAATATCTGGCATTTCAGCGGCCGCGACGCCGACCTGCTCGTCGACACCGGCATGGGCATCCAGCCGCTGGCGCCACGGATCGACACGCCTGATGGCAAGCCGCTCATCGTCGTCGCCACCCATATCCACCTCGACCATGTCGGCTCGCTGCACGAATTCCCGTTGCGGGCAGGGCCGAGGATGAGTGCCGCGGCGTTCGAAACCATGGATCCGGCCGTCACCTATGCCTACATGTTCCATGACCTCGAAGGCGCCGTCTCGAAATTGCCGGAGCCGGGCTGGAAAGCAGCCGACTACAGAATTCCGCCGGCGCCGCTGACACGCACCCTCGACGAGGGCTATGTGGTCGATCTCGGCGATCGGCAATTTCGCGTGCTGCATCTGCCCGGCCATTCTCCCGATTCGATCGCCCTGTTCGATGAGACGGACGGCCTGTTCTTTGCTGGCGACGCCATCTACGACGCCATGCTGATCGACGACCTGCCGGATTCCGACCGCGCCGCCTATCGCCGGACGATGCAACGGCTGCTCGACCTGCCTGTCCGCATCGGCCATGGCGGCCACGGGCCAAGCTTCGATGGAAAGCGGATGCGCGAGCTGGCGTCGGCCTATCTCAGGCGAACGGACGATCTCTAGTGGTGAAAACCTGACGCTTGGTACCGGACGCGTAGGCAACCTCGTTTCGCGTAACGGTGGCTCATGCCATTCTGAAGAACAGGGGGGAGATTTTGCGGCATGGCGAAGATCGTCTTCGGAATGAACCAGTCCCTGGACGGCTATGTCGACCACCTGGAATTGCCGCCGCCAGGTCCCGCGCTCTTTCGTCACTGGATAGAGCACGTGCGCCACCTGACCGGCAGTGTGTACGGTCGCCGCATGTACGAGGCCATGCGCTATTGGGACGAAGACCGTCCTGAGTGGAGTGCGGAGCGACACGAGTTCGCGGCGGCGTGGCGGCGCCAACCGAAGTGGGTCGTATCGCGCTCGTTGAAGTCGGTCGGCCCCAACGCCACTCTTGTCCAGGATGACATCGAGGCGGTGGTCCGTGGCCTGAAGGCCCGGCTCGTCGGGGAGATTGCAGTTTCCGGACCAGACCTGGCGCGAAGCCTTACCGACCTTGGTCTTATCGATGAGTATCGACTCTACTTCCACCCAGTCGTGCTTGGTCGCGGCAAGCCATTCTTCGCCGGCCCCCGGCCGCCGCTCCGCCTTGTGGCCAGCGATTTAGTCGGCGAGGACGCGATCAGGTTGACGTACGTTCCTGCTTGATTGCGCAACTCTCCGGACGGGCTGCGCCGACCCGTCGGGCCCGCATTGGTCGGTTCTTGTTTCCACACGGTACGAAGTGTCAGACTTTCACCCATTGGCGCTTTCCGGATATTAAATCTTCGTAAGGTCGCCCTGAAACCCTAATTCGGGCCGATCCGAGCCCTAGATGGTGGGCTGTCGATACGGTCCGCTGCCATGCCTGGCGAGACGGGCAACCGCGACCGTCGACACGCCGATGGCGATTCCTGGAGAACCGGTCGCGGCGCCAGATCCACTCTCGCCCGGACAAACGACCATGTCAGACATTCTTCGCAGACATCGCGTCGCGGCCTTGCTGGGCGCTGCGCTGATCATATCCCCCTTCGTCATTTCTTTCGCCCAGAGTGCGAACAACATGGGCGCGAGCAACGCCGTTGCGACGACCCAGACACCTGTCGCCGGGATAACAGCCCCTAACGGCTCGTTCGCTCCGATCGTGGCCGCTGACAAGCCGGCGGTGGTAACCGTTACCACGGTCATGAAGGCGCAGCCGGAGACGATGAGTGACGGCTCGCCTTTCAACGGCGGCTCGCCCTTCGACGACTATTTCCGCCAATTCTTCGGCGATCAGGGGATACCTGTCCCCAGGACGCCGCCACAGCAGGCGCAGCGCGCCGAGGCGCTCGGCTCCGGCTTCATCGTCGACGCCGACGGCACCATCGTCACCAACAATCACGTGATCGATGGCGCCACTTCGATCAAGGTGACGCTCGACGACGGCACCGAACTTCCCGCCCAACTGGTTGGTCGCGACGCCAAGAACGACCTCGCCGTCCTCAAGATCAAGGCCGGCAAGTCCCTGCCGACCGTCAAATGGGGCGATTCCGACAGACTGATGCCGGGCGACCAGGTGCTGGCTTTCGGCAATCCGTTCGGCATTGGCACCACGGTCACGTCAGGCATCGTCTCGGCGCGCGGCCGCGACCTCAACAGCGGCCCGTTCGACGATTTTATCCAGATCGATGCGCCGATCAACCACGGCAATTCCGGCGGTCCGCTGGTCGATGTCGCCGGCAATGTCGTCGGCATCAACACCGCGATCTATTCGCCGAATGGCGGCAGCGTCGGCGTCGGCTTCGCCATCCCGTCCGACCAGGCTGAAAAGGTCGTCGCCAAGCTGATGAAGGGCGGCTCCATTGAGTACGGCTATCTCGGCGTCCAGATCCAGCCGGTGACGCCGGATGTGGCGAGCGCTGTCGGCCTCGACCATCCCGGCGGTGCGCTGGTTTCCGAGGTCAATGACGGATCACCTGCCGCCAGGGCGGGAATCGAGACCGGCGACGTCGTTACCAGCTTCGCCGGTCACGACATAAAGGATCCCAAGGATCTGTCGCGTGCCGTCGCCGACGTTTCGCCCGGCGCCAAGGAAGAACTGAACGTCTGGCGCAAGGGCAAGAGCGTCGAGATTTCCGTCGATGTCGGGCGCAATAGCGATGATGTGAAGACTGCCTCGGCCGATGACCATGGCGGCAAGTCGCCTGAGCAGGCCTTGCGCGTGAGTTCGCTCGGCCTGGGCCTGACCGACGTCACACCTGATGTTCGCGAGGAGTTGAACCTGGCAACCAACCAGCACGGCGCATTGGTCGAGCGCGTCAATCCGGACAAGGCAGCCTCGGCCGCGGGCATCCAGCCGGGCGACGTGATCGTCGGCATAGACCAGACCCCGGTGCGCAGCGCCAGGCAGGCAAACCAGGCGATCGCGCAGGCCGGCAGATCAGGCAAGAAATCCGTACTGCTGCTTGTCGATCGCGGCGACGCTCAAATCTTCGTCGCGGTGCCATTCGCCGCCGGTTGAGGGCTCCTGAGTTCGACAATAGTGGTGGCGAGCCCGTGCGATCGGCGCGGGCTCGCCCCAAGCCCGTCAAGATTTCTGTTGCTCGTGGGAATATCTTCTAGAAGACTGCCGTCGGCTGACAAGCGGCCCGACACAACGGCCCGATTCAAGAACGGATACTCCCGATGGTCACTCGTGGCTTCTTTTCCGGGCGAAAGCCTCCGACGGATACAGATGCGCGTATCCCGCCTGGCCAATACCTGGAGCAAGGCTTTCCTGTCCTGTCGGCGGGGCCGACGCCACGTGTGCGCACCGACGATTGGTCGTTCACGCTGAAGCACGGGCCGCGGCCGATCAAGAAATGGAGCTGGGCCGAATTCAACGCCTTGCCCATGAGCAAGATGACCCGCGACATCCATTGTGTCACTGCCTGGACCAAGTTCGACACGGCCTGGCAGGGCGTGCTGGTCGACGACATCCTGGCCGATGCCGGCATCGAACCGCCAACCGCCTTCACGCTGGCGCTGTCCTACGACGGCTATACAACCAATGTGCCGACAAAGGATCTCACCGCCGGCAAGGCGATGGTGGCGCTGCTCTACGAAGGCAAGCCGATCACGGCGGACCATGGCGGCCCGGCGCGGCTGCTGGTTCCGCATCTCTATTTCTGGAAATCGGCCAAATGGGTGAACGGGTTGCAGTTCACCGAGCGCGACGAGCCCGGCTTCTGGGAATTGCGCGGCTACCACATCTATGGCGACCCGTGGCGCGAGCAGCGCTATACGGGCGACCCATGAGCGAGGCAGCGGCGACACAGTCGCCCTGGCAGACCGTCACCATCACCCGCATCGAAAAGCGCACGCCACGCGTCACCAGCTTTTTCCTGCAGCCGTCGCGGCCCTTCACCTATCGCGCCGGGCAGCATGTCGACGTCAGGCTGACGGCGCCGGATGGTTATCAGGCGCGCCGCTCCTACTCCATCGCCTCGGCGCCGGATGCGGGCGAGACGATCGAACTGGCGATCGAAAGGCTCGACGACGGTGAAGTCTCGCCGTTCTTCCACGAGGTGGCGGCCGTCGGCGACGAGGTCGAGTTGCGCGGACCGCTCGGGGGGCACTTCGTCTGGTCCGACAGCGACGGCGGGCCGCTCCTCCTGGTCGGTGGCGGGTCGGGCGTGGTGCCGCTGATGGCGATGATCCGCCATCGCGCCGCGCGCAAATCATTGGTGCCCGTGGCACTGGTATTTTCCGTGCGGATCTGGGACGAGGTCATCTTTCGCGACGAACTGATCGGCCTCAACGACCGCCAGGACGGATTCGATCTGGTGCTGACGCTGACGCGCGAGCCGGCCCGGCGTCCGCAGGATTATGCACGGCGGGTCGACGTCCACATGATGGTGCAAACGATGATGCGGCTGCCCGAGCCGCCGGGGCTGGCCTTCGTCTGCGGTTCGAATGCCTTCGTGTCGAGCGCCGCCCAGGCGCTGATAGATGCCGGCGTCCCGGCAGGCCTCATCCGCACCGAACGCTACGGTGTTTGAGCAGGCGATCAGAGCGGTAACCGTACTTTCCTCACTGTGGGCTTGCGCGCTCGCCCTCCTCAAACGTGTCCTTCATTGCCCGCAGGATGATGACGGCCGAGGCCGCGCCCGGATCCATATGGCCGAGCGATCGTTCTCCCAGCCTGGCCGCCCTGCCGCGCGCGGCGACCATCGACCGTGTCGAATTCGCCCCGGCTTCGGCGGCCTCCAATATGGCGTTCCACATTTCCGGACCTCCGGCAGCGCGGGCACGCGCATTGACCGCCGCTTCCGTCGCGGGGACCCAGGCATCGAGCATCGTCTTGTCGCCGCGCTGGCCCTTGCCGCGCTCCTTGATGCCGATCGTCATCGCCTCGACGATCGCCGCCTGGTCGGCGGGCGACAGGCATTCCTCCTTTTTGAGGGCTTGCGCCGCCCTGCGGAACGCAGTCGCATAGAGTGGCCCAGTGGACGCGCCGACGGCATCGAGAAAGGCTGACGCGGCAACCGCGAAAACCTCCGACGGCAGCGTGTCGTCCAGGTTGAGCTTGGCCAGTTCGGCATTCACCGCCATGAAGCCGAGCGACATGGTGATGCCATGGTCGGCGTCGCCGATGGCGCCGTCCAGGTCCGAAAGGTGGTCCTTTCCCGCCTCGATCGCAATGGATATGCGATAGAACATCCTGCTCAGGCGTCGCGCCGCATTGTCCGACATGATGTTCCTCCCAGTTCCAGCAGGATGCAGCCCCGTCTTTACGGGACGCCCGTCTTTTGTCCTCAGCCGATCCGCAGGACGGCCGTATCGCAAGGATGATGCAACAGTTCCGTCAGCTCGGTGTCGAGATGCAAGACCGATATGGATGCCCCGACCATGTCGAGCGAGGTGCAGTAATGCCCCACCCAGTTCGCCTCTATCTTGATGTCCTTGGCGCTCAGCCGCTGCTCGACACGCCTGAACAGAATGTACAGTTCCATCAGTGGTGTCGCACCAAATGAATTGACCAGCACCGCAACGCGATCTCCCGGCGCCGCCTTCATCTCAGAGAAGATACGATCCATCACCCGGTCGGTGATCTCGTCGGCGGTCATCATCTTGTCGCGGATGACACCGCGTTCGCCGTGGATGCCCATGCCGATCTCGATGTCGTCGGGACCGATTTCGAAATTCTGGCGGCGGGTCTGCGGCATCGAGCAAGGCTCCAGCGCGACGCCCATGGTGAATGTTCGTGCATTGGCCTTGCGGGTCGCCGCCTCGCAGGCGTCGAGCGACAATCCGCGGTCGCAGGCCGCGCCAGCGACCTTGAACATGAAGAAGTTACCGGCAACGCCGCGCCGGCCTTCCCTGTCCTCGAGCGGGGACGAGGCGATATCGTCCGTCGTCACCACCGTTCGAACCTCGATATCGTGTTCCGCCGCCATCTCGGCCGCCATGTCGAAATTCATCACGTCGCCGGCATAATTGCCGTAGACGAAGAGCACGCCTTGCCCGCCCGAAGCGGCATTGGCGCACTGAAAGATCGTGCCGGGAGGCGGTGACGAAAAGATGTTGCCGACGGCAACGGCGTCGGCCAGGCCTTTTCCGACATAGCCGAGAAAGCACGGCTCGTGCCCGGTGCCGCCGCCGATCACAAGCCCGACCTTTCCCGGCCTCGGTCCGGTGCGCGCGACGAGCGCGCGATGCGATCCCTTGATCGGTCTGATATAGGCGGCATGGGCCTTGACCACGCCGTCGAGCATCTCCTCGACAACGTCGTTGGGGTCATTGAGGAACTTCTTGATATGGGTGCGGAAGTTGCTGGGCAGGGCCGCGCGGTGGTCGACCTTCGGGCGTTGCGAGAGCTTCTGGTCAAGCTCCGTCACGCCGTCGGCATTGAGGATGCCGCGGCCGGTTGCGGCGTCGGTGATGAGCACATTGACATAGCCACCGCGCAGCGCGGCAAGGATTGCCGGCACCTTGTCGAAACCGCCGGCGACGGCGATGCGCAGGCCGATGGCCCTGAGCATCTCGAGCGAGATGCCGATGGTCCGGTCGTCGAGCGGGCCGGCCACCGGCTTGCCCTGCCCATCGATGAAGCGGCCGGCGACGACGCCCACCGCATTCCTGGCCAGATATTGCTGCAGCGAAACCGATTCAAAGAAGCCGCTGGTATGGATCGTCGAATTCGGCCGCAGCGACGAGATGCCGAACAGCGCCTTGTTGGCTTTGGCAAGCGCATCGAACTGGCTTTCGATCAGCGGCTCGCGCAGCAGCATGTCGCGAACCTCGGCCGTGGAAACGACCGCCGGCGCCGTGATGTTGACCAGCCTTGCACTGATCGCGCCGGCCATGGCCGATGCGCAGAGTTCCGGCGTATAGGCAAAGTTGGCGGCGGTTCCGCCGGTGGCCTGCACGACGGTGACGTCCTGAAGGCCGGGCACCGAAGCCTGCTCCGCGATCGCCAGCACCGTTCGCCCCCAGGCGACGGCGAGCGTGTCGCCGGATTTCAGCAGCTTGGCAAGTGCCTGCGCCGCCGCTCGGCCAAGGCGATCGATCAGCGGCCGCGTGTTGTCGTCGCTGGGCACGACCAGACAGTCATGCAGGCCGAAATGCCGTTTGAGTTCCTGCGCGATCGACAGCGAGCTCAGCCGTGACGGCTCGAGCGAGATGTTGACGATGCCGCGGGCGCGGGCATCGGCCAGATAGCTGTTCACCGTCGCCCGCGAAATGCCCATGATCTCGGCGATGTCGCCTTGCGTCATGTGGTCTTCGTAGTAGAGCCAGCAGGCCCAGACATACGGGTCGTCGCCGTAGCGCAGCGGAATGGGTTCGGTGCCGGCCTCGGCCCGCGCTATTCCATTCTTCCGCGCCGATAATGTCTTGACCGTCATGCTGCCCGGTTTCCCCGAATCCAAGATCGATCGCCAAGATGAGCGCAAATGGAAGAACTCTCAATCTTGGTTGGATTCCATCCTATTGTTTGAGCATGATCTTTTCCGAAAACCGGGTTCCACTTTTTGCTTCGCTGACCTTCGGTTCGGGATCATGCTCCAACGCGCTCCCGGCTGGAAGGTCAGCCGGGAGCCTTTGCTCGGGAGGAGCATATCTCACAATTCAGCGACCGGCGGTCGCCGACATCAGCAGTTTCTGCTTGGCGCCGAGCGCCAGGGCTTTCAGGATCAGCGCACAGGATGTGGCGCCAGCGTCGAGGACGCCGACCGAGCGTTCGCCGAGACGGCTGGCCCGGCCGATCTTCGCCACGAGATCCCTGGTGCTGTCGCGGCCTTCCTCAGCCGCAACGACAAGCGCGTCCAGGGCTTCCGGGAACGGCTTGCCGTCGGCATTGGCTGCGTCGAAGGCCTCGATGGCCGGAACGAGCGTGTCGAGCAGCGTCTTGTCGCCGACCTTGGCCGCGCCGATCGACTGGATGCCGTCGAGACCGTTGCTGAGCATGGCGCTGAATGTCCGGGCGTCGATGGCAGCGGATTTCTCGATCGTTTCGGCGAATTGCGTGAACATGACGCCATAGAGCGGACCCATCGAGCCGCCGATCTCGGTCATCAGCACGGTGCCCAGCGTGTCGAAGGCCGTGGCCAGCGACATGTCGTTGCCCCGGATCCTGTCCGCCGCCATGCCAAAACCCTTGGCCATGTTGACGCCGTGATCGCCGTCTCCGATCTTGCCGTCGATCTCGCTCAGATACGCCCGGTTTTCGATGATCCGGTCCGCGATCGAAAGGACGATGTCGCCAGCGGAAGCGTTTTCAAACTGCTGCATTCGCCTGTTTCCTAAAGCCTTGCCGGACAATCGACAGCCACGTCCAGCAGCCGTTTCAGCTCGGCGTCGAGCGCCATGACCGTGAGCGTGGCGCCGACCATTTCCAGCGAGGTGAAATAGTTGCCGATATAGGTCTTGTGGATGGTCAAGCCGCGTCCGGCGATCTCCTGTTCGAACGTGTCATTGAGGATGTAGAGCTCGTTGACCGGCGTGGCGCCGAGGCCGGACACCAGCACCGCAACTTCGGTTCCGGCCGTCAGATCGTGGTCATCGAGAACGATCTTGACCATGTCCCGCGCGATTTCGGCGGCGGGCTTCAACGGCTCGACCCGCACGCCAGGTTCGCCGTGATGACCGATGCCGACCTCCATCGTGCCCGGCTCGATCAGGAAATTGGGATGCCCGACCGCCGGCAGCGTGCAGGGGCCAAGGCCGACGCCGATCGAACGGCAATTGTCGATAGCCCGTTGCGCCACCGCCTGCACGGCCTCGAGGCCGGCGCCTTCCGCGGCCAGGGCGCCGGCGCATTTCCACATGAAAATCTCGCCGGCGACGCCCCGGCGCTTTTCGCGTTCGTCCGGTCCCGCCGAGCACACATCGTCATTGGCCACGACGGTTGCGATCTCGATTCCTTCCTTGGCCGCGAGCTTGATGGCCATTTTCACGTTCATGTTGTCGCCGGCATAATTGCCATAGAGGCAGACGACGCCTTTGCCGCCATTGGCCTCCCGGGCGGCGTCAAGGAAGCTCTTTGCCGTCGGCGACGAGAAGAGCTCGCCAACCGCGACCGCGTCCAGCATGTTGCGGCCGGTGTAGCCGATGAAGGCCGGTTCGTGGCCGGAGCCGCCGCCGGTGATCACGCCGACCTTGCCGTCGACCGGCGCATGGCGGGCGGCGATGACGCGGGGATTGCTGGCGAGCCTGATGATGTCGGCATGCGCCTTGACGAAACCCTTGACCGTATCCTCGACGACCTCGTCGGGATTGTTGATGAACCGCTGCATTGTTGCTCCAATCCTGCGCCTGTCAGACAATGGTGTAGCCGCCATCGACCAGCAGATCGGCGCCGTTGATCATGTCGGCGCCATTCGATGCCAGGAACACCGCCGCGGCGGCGATCTCCTGCGGGAAGGCAAAGCGGCCGGTCGGAATGCGCTGCTTCAGCGCCTCGCCGCGCGGGTTGTCCCAGGCCTTCCGGCCGAGGTCGGTCAGCACCACGGTTGGCGAAATCGTGTTGACCGTGATGGCGTGCTTGCCCCATTCCGCGGCAAGCGTCTTGGACAGGCCGATGACGCCGAATTTCGAGGCGCAATAGGCGACGTGCTGGTCGATCGCGACCGTGCCTGCCTGCGAGGCCATGTTGATGATCTTGCCGCCCTTGCCGGCTTTGATCATGGCGCGTCCGGCGGCCTGGGAGACCAGAAACGTTCCCTTGAGATTGATGTCTATGGTCTTGTCCCAGGCGTCGATGCTGAGCTCCTCGGCGGGAGCGAGAACGGCGACGCCGGCGCTGTTGACGACGATGTCGACATGGCCGAAGGCTGCTTGCGCCGCCGCGAAGACGGCTTCCACGGATCGCGGATCTGACACATCGCAGACGAAGGATCTCGCGCCGTTGCCGAGTTCGTCGGCCTTCGCCTTGGCAACCGATTCATTGATATCGATCACCCCGACAGTGGCGCCCTTCGTGGCGAATGCCGAGGCAATGGCGCTGCCAATGCCGGAGGCGCCGCCGGTGACCAGGGCGACTTTGCCGCCCAGCGAAAAATTGAGATCAACCTGGATTGAATCGGTCATGGCTCTCTTCTCTCTTGGAACGTGGGGTGTGCCAGAAAAGCCCACCCCACGGCCGGATTACTTTCGCGTCGCCAGAAGCTGGTCGACGTTTTCCGCCGTCACCGGCGTCCACGGCACATTGTAGATCTTCTCCTTGCCGTCTTTCCACGGCATGTCCTTGTAGGTTGCCCAGATGTCGGACTGCGGCTTGTAGTCTCCCTTCTTGGCAGCGAAGATGGCAAGGTCGAGCGCACCTTGAGCCTGCGCGCGAGCGTCCTGCAGGATCGACGTCATCTCACCCGCCTTGACCGCGTGAAGAGCATCGGTGATGCCGTCGATGCCGGCAATGGTGAAGCTCTTCAGGTCGAGGCCGGCGGCCTTGATCGCCTCGATGGCGCCGAGGGCCATTTCGTCGTTCTGGCCGATCACGCCATTGATCTGGTTCGGGTGGGAGGTCAGCCAGTTTTCCATCAGCGTCTGGGCTTCGGCGCGCGACCAGTTTGCGGTCTGGTCCTCGAGGATCTTGACATCCGGGCACTCGGCAAGCGCCTTCTTGTTGCCTTCGAGACGGGAGATTTGCGCCGACTGGCCGATCGGTCCTTCGAGGATGACCACATTGCCCTTGCAGCCGATCTTGTCGAGCACGGTCTTGGCTTCCATGTAGCCGGAGATCGTGTCGTCGGATCCGACATAGGAGGTCAGCAGATCGGAATTGACGCGGGTGTTCGAGCCGATGACCGGAATGCCGGCATCGGCGGCCGTCTGCACCGCCGCGGCGCCGGCGTCGACGTCGATCGGAGCGAAGATGATGGCGTTGTATTTCTGCGTCGCCATCGTCTTGAACTGGTCCTGCTGGACCAAGGCGTCATAACGGCCGTCGAACACCGTGAGTTCGACTTCACCGCTCTTGACCGCCGGGTGCTCCTGGAGCGCCGCCGCCCAGATCTGCATGAACTCGGCGTTCAACCCGTAAGGCGCCGCGCCGATCTTGATCTTCTCCTGCGCCATGGCCGACGAGGCCAGCAGAGCGGTCGCGGATGCGAGCGCAATCATCAATCTTTTCATTTCGTTACCTCCACTTTGAGCGAGCGACCGACATGGTTCGCCATTGACGGACGCGCGTGCTGCGGGTCCGGTACCGGAAGGGGCTTGTTGTCCAGGCATCGGACCAAACTGGCCCAATGTCCTAGGCCCCGTAGTTTCTTTTTTGATCAAGCATCACGGCACCAACGATCAGGGCGCCCTTGAGGACTTGCTGGTAGTAGGATTGGATACCCATCAGATCGAGGCCGTTGTTCATGACGCCGATGATCAGTGCGCCGATCAGCGTGCCGGTCACCCGCCCGACGCCTCCGGAAAGGCTGGTTCCGCCGATCACCACCGCCGCGATCGCGTCCAGCTCGTAGGCAATGCCGGCCTGGGGCAGGGCGGAACCGGTGCGAGCGCTGAGCAGCATCCCGGCGAGACCGGCAAGACCGCCGGAGATGACATAGACGACGAACTGCGTGCGGGTGATGTTGATGCCCGAGGTCCTGGCCGCATGCGGGTTGCCGCCGACGGCATAGATATAGCGGCCAAAACGGGTGCGGTTGAGGATCCACCAGGAGATGGCGAACACGACTGCGAGAATGACGACCGGCGCGGGTATGCCAAGGATGTTGCCTGTGCCGATCCAGCGGAAGGCCGGCGTCAGTGCGGGGACGGGACGGCCACCGCCATAGATGAGGGTCATTCCGCGTGCCGCCGACAGCATGCCCAGCGTCGCCACGAAGGCCGGCACCGAAAACCGCGACACGATCACGCCGGAAATGGCGCCGCAGGCGATGCCGACCAGCAGGCCGATGCCGAGGCCCAGGGCGACCGGATAGGGCGCTCCGGAAATCCCGGCGGTCGCCGAACTGGTCACGAAGCTCGCGCTGACAATGCCTGCAAGCGCCACGACGGAGCCGACCGAGAGATCGATGCCGCGCGTCAGGATGACGAAAGTCATGCCGATGGCGAGAACGCCATTGATCGAGGTCTGCAGCAGCACGTTCGAGATGTTGCCGGCGGTCAGGAAGAACTCATTGGAGACCGACAGAACCGCCACCAGGATTACGAAGGCGAGGAAGATGCCGTATTCCTGGATCAACAGCCGGCGCTGCTCCGAACCGAGCCAGCTATTTGCATTCTTGCCACCCTCGGTACTCTTGTTGTCGCCAGCCGACATCATCGATTCCTCTGCCATTGAGCGAACACCCTGTCCCTGTTCAGGTTGAGAGATGGACGAGCGATTGGGCATTCGTTTCCTCCCGGCTGAAGGTCCCGGCACTTCTGCCGGCCCGCATCACCATGATCCGGTCCGACATGCCGAGAACCTCGTCGATCTCCGACGAGATCATCACGACCGTGCCGCCGGAGGAGGCGAAGTCGCTGATGATCCGGTAGATTTCGCGCTTGGCGCCGACATCGACGCCGCGGGTCGGCTCGTCCAGGAGCAGCACCTTCGGATTGCGAAGGAACCATTTGCCGAGCACCACCTTCTGCTGGTTGCCGCCTGAAAGGCCGGAAACCGGCATGGTGTCGCGGGCCGCCTTGATCTGGAACTTTTCCCGCATGCCGCGGCTTGCGTCCGCCTCCCGCGCCCGGTCCATGGTGAAGGCGGGGCTCATTTCAGGCAGGCTCGCCATGCAGATATTCGCGCGCACGGAATCGGCGAGATTGAGACCGGTCAGCTTGCGGTCCTCGGTGACCAGCGCCAGCCCATGCGCCATGGCATCCGCCGGCTTTGCAATGCTGACCTCGGTTCCGTCGACCTTGATGCTTCCCGCCGACGGCCTGTCGAGCCCGAACAGGCAGTTGAAGATCTCCGTACGACCGGCTCCCATCAGGCCGTAAATGCCGAAAATCTCGCCCTTGCGCACAGAAAACGAGATGTCTTCGATCTTGTTCGGGCAGGAAAGCGCGGCAACCTCAATACCGGGTTGCGATGTCGGCGTGTTGGTCTTGGCGAATTCTTCCGACAGCTCGCGGCCGACGATCATGTGGATCAGGCCGGGTCGATCGATGTCCGCGAGCGCTCCGCTGCCGACATAGGCGCCATCGCGAAAAACCGTGTAGGAATCGGCGATCTGGAAGATCTCCGACAGACGGTGGGAAACATAGACGATACCGCGCCCTTGCGCCTGTAGGCGGCGGATCGCGGCGAACAGATGCTGTGCCTCCCGCTCGCCGATCGCCGAGGTCGGCTCATCCATGAAGATGACCTCGGCGTCGTGGCTGAGCGCCTTGGCGATCTCGACGAGCTGCATCTGCGCGACCGAGAGGTTCATCATGTACTGCGTGGCCCGGATATCGAATTCGAGATCGTCCAGCAGTCCTTGGGCGGACCGGTTCATCGCGCGGAAATCGATGCCGCCAAACCGCGCCTTGGGCTCGCGGCCGAGATAGATGTTCTCCGCAACCGTCATGTGGGGAACGGGGCTGAGTTCCTGCTCGATGATGGCGATGCCCGAGGCCAGTGCGTCGGCTGGGCTGGCGAATTCCACTTCCTTGCCGCGGCGGCGGATCGAGCCGGCATCGCGGCCGAAGATGCCCATCAGTATTTTGAGAAAGGTCGATTTGCCGGCGCCATTGCCGCCGCAGAGCGCATGAACCGTACCGGCGCGAAGCTGAAAGCGGCCGTCGCGCAAGGCGGCGACGCCACCAAAGGACTTTTTCAGCCCTTCAACCTCGAGCAAAAGCTCCACCTTCTCTCCTCCCGAAACCGATCGACGCTGGCAGCCTCCGCCCAGGACATCGAATATGACAATAGTCAATTTATGGTCGACAAATGTCAAGTCGTGCTGGGAGTTTTAGCGCACGGCCCATTGAGGTGAGGGTTGCTTCTCGATAAAACCCATGGAAAAACAAATAGATATGGCCATCATGATCGTGCCGGGACAGGATCAGGCCTTGCTCGGATCGGCCTGCTGAAGTCAGGACCAAAGGTCTGGATCAGCATTTCGCGTGGCTGCATGCGCAGCGGCGGGTCACCCCGCGCCACTTGCCTGTACTTCGATTCCTCGTGCGGTGGCTTCAGTCGAGTGGCGAAAAATGCGCCGACAGCAGCTGGAATGGGAGCGCCCCATAGGTGGCGACAGTCGCCTCATCGTCCCATTGACGGAACTGGCGGGACGGCCGGGCCTCTAGCACCAATGCCTGGCTTGCACCGTCCAGCGTCACCTTGCCGCGAAAGTGCAGCACCCTTTCGCCACCGGAGCGGCTGATCGCCACGGACCGCAAGCGGGCGACATGCCGGCCGGCGGCATTGATCTCCATTTCGATGCGTCGCCGGACCGGCGGAACGGAGATCCTGACGGTCACCTCAAGCATCAGCTCGCCAGTCATTTCCAAATAGGGGGTCGTTTGTGGATAGGGGATCGTCTGTGAAAGCACGAATGGCGCGGGCGCCATCTTCGTCTTGGGCATAGCCGATCTGCCGCGCCAGACGATATCAGGCGCCGATTGCCGCAGCCGGCCCTTCTTGCGTTTCAAGCGCAGCTGCTTGGCAAAGCCGCGCGACAGCCAGACGAGGCCGCCGAAATCCGTGCGCGGCTTGGCTTGCAGCACCGAGGACCAGCGCGACAGGCCGGCGCGATCCGCAATCGCCACAATCCTCGCCAGTGGCGCCTCGGGCACGGCAATGCCGATCTCCAGCGCGAGATAGGAGAGCGCCACCGCCGCAGCCACGGCAAGGCCGCGTCTGGCTGCGATATCGAGGAACACATCCCAGTCGACATCGCCGCCATCGATGGCCACAGCGCAATCGACCAGCCAGTCGCTGTGGGTGTGGGCGTCGAGGCCGCCATGCGCGATGGCGAGCGCGATGCGATCGGCCGGCGAGGGAACAGACACGCTGACGCCGCTGAATTCGGCCGCTATCGCGCGGTGCCAGATCGCCGAATCGTCATCTGCGCTGGATTGTGATCCATCATAGCCGAACTGGTGCAGGTCGATGTCGCCGAAGCTGCCCTTGAAGAAGTTCATCGAGCGCACGGACAACAGTCTGGCCCGCAAATATTGTGGGCTGACGCCGGTGGCGATCTGCCATTCGCGGTCGCGCAGCACGTCAAAGGCTGTGACCATGTCCTGCGGGCGCACCAATATGTCGATGTCATGCGCCACCCGGCCGCGCTGCGCCGACGCATCGACGGCAATGCGGCTGGCGCCCTTGATCAGCATGACCGCCGATCCGGCCTCCACCATCGCCTTCAGTGCCGGCTCGGCCTCGCGCATCGCCATCCGCGATTTGGTCCACAGCATCTTTTGCAGGCCGACAAGGCGCGGGTAGGCGGCATGGACGGCAAGCTTCCTGCCGAACCTGTCGGAAATTGCAGCGAGCAGCCGGTGCTCGCGAAAGGAGACGAGGTCGATGTCGTTTTCGTCAAGCCAGCGCATGGCGCATTGGCAGGCCGCTTCCTCATCGAGAAGAAGCGCAGCCTTGAGCAATTGGTCGAGCTTGCCGGTCGGCCACGACCAGCCATAGTCCGGAAACCGGCGGCCGATACGCCGCATTGTCCTGGCCATCAACTACGTTCCGCCCTGTTTCGCGCCCGCTGCATGGCGAGCCGGGCGACCTCGAGATAGCCGCGGTCGCGCGTGGCATCGCGCCCATAGGACAGGCTGCCGGGCCGGATGCGACGCAATGTCAGCGCCTCGTTCAGCATGTCGAGAACCAGGCCCGCCTCCCGCGCCCGGGCGATCCAGTCGATCATTTCGCCGCGGCCACCGGGCGGATCGACGATCGGCCCGACGACATCGAAGACCTCACGGCGGATCATCATTGTCGAACGCGACCAGCCGGGCACGGTGACGGCCTCTGGAGCATCGGGCCGGTCGTGGCGGAAGTTGCGCCAATGGGTAAAAACGCCCGACGTCTTCGGAAAAAGTCTGAAATGCGCAAGCTGTTCTTCGATCTTGGTCGGCAACCACAAATCGTCGGCATCGAGGGTCGCGATAAATGGCGTCGACAGCGCGGCAACGCCTCTGGTCGTGGCGCTGCCCGGCCCCGCGTTTTCCTGGCGCAGCAACCGCACCTTCAGGTCCAGCGCATTGATCACAGCCGCCATGTCATCGGTCGAGCCGTCGTCGACGACGACGATATCGGCGGGCTCGATCGACTGAGCCATGACGGATCTCAACGTCTCGGCAATGGTGGTGGCCGCATTGAAGGCTGGAATAACGACGCCGTAGCCGGACATTAGAGGAAACGCCCCATCACAAGAAACGCCAATGCGCGAGGTCTTTGAAATCGAATATACCGTCGACGGCGTGCAGGGAAGGATTGGCCTTGCGCCGTTTTATCGATTTGTGGATGGCGCGCATGAATTCGCGAAACGGCACATTCTTTTCCTTGGTCATGTTGCCGGGGTGGCGCCGGTAGTAGAGGGCAACAGTCTCGGGCATGAGGAATCTCGGGCCGCTCTCGAAGACGCGCAGCAGGTAGTCGGTGTCCTCGGCCTGGTTGAAGTCCTCGTCGAAGCCGCCGATCCGCTCGACAAGATGTCGGGCAAAAATGCCGGCGGATAGATGAATCCCGCGAACGGTTATGGAATGGCTGTCGGCGGCCGGTTCCAGCGTCTCGTCGTCTATCCTGTCTATTAGCGTCATCCGCGAATAGGTCAGATCAAGGTCGGGGTTGGCCGCAAAACAGGCAAGATCGGCCCTGAAGCGGCCGGCGGGTGAGATGTCGTCCGAATCGAGAAACGAGACGAGCCGCGTTTGCGGCAGCAATTGCTGCAGCCCGGCGTTGCGCGCCCTGGTGACACCCATATTGGCTTGCTGGAACAGGCGAATGCAGGACGTTTCGCCCATCATAGCGCGCACCGCGTCGGCCGTGCTGTCAGTCGAGCCGTCGTCGACTACGATGATGTCGAGATCGGCGTCATCGCATTGCCTGAGCAGCGAACGCAGCGCCGCGCCGACATAGCGTTCGCGGTTGTAGACAGGCATGATCACGCTCAGTTTCATGCTTCACCCTGCAATTGCGCCAGAGCAGCGCGACCTGCTCCGGCTAGGTCACCGGGGAACAACGATCCTCTCCTTCGATATGTCACATGAATTGCCAATCGGCCGGGCTCCTAAGTTCGAAAATACCCTCGACCTGATGGAGCGAAGGATCGGCCTTGCGCCGTCGCATCGATTTGTGGATCGCGCGCAGGTATTCGCGGACCGGGACACCTTGCTCTCTGGTCGCATTGCCTGGATGACGCCGGTAATAGATCGCCACGGTATCGGGCAGCATGTAGCGGGGACCGCTTTCGAAGATGCGCAACAAATAGTCGGTGTCTTCGGATTGCCTGAACTCCTCGTCGAAGACGCCGGTTCGCTCGATGAGCTTCCGGCTGAATATCCCGGCACTCAGCGAAAGCCCGCGAAGCACCATCGAGCGGCAGCCGGCGGCAGGTTCCAGCGCCTCATCGTCTATGCCGTCGACCAGCATCATCAGCGAATAGGTCAGGTCAAGGCTGGGATCGGCTGCGAAGCAGGCAAGATCGGCCTTGAAGCGCCCGGCAGGCGAGATGTCGTCGGAATCGAGAAACGATACCAACTCCGTCTGCGGCAGCAATTGCCTCAGCCCGCTGTTTCGCGCCTTGCTGACACCCATATTCGCCTGCCGGAACAGGCGAATGCAGGACGTTTCGTCCATCATGGCGCGCACCGCATCGGCCGTGCCGTCGGTCGAGCCGTCATCGATGACGATGATATCGAGATCGGCCGCGTCGCGTTGCCTGAGCAGAGAGCGCAGCGCCGAAACGATGTAGCGCTCGCGGTTGTAGGCGGGCATGATCACGCTCAGCTTCATGGCGTGCTCCGCGCGAGAAACGCCGAAATGGTCCCGGCGATCTCTTCCGGTCGCGTCCCCAGCGACAGGCGGTAGCATGGCAGCAGGCGCGTGAGGTCGCTGAAGAAGCGAAAGCCGCTTTCCCGCTCGCCTGGCATCTGGGCGATTCCGGACGGTGCCAATGCAATCATGGCGTCCTTGCGCGACACGGGCATGATCGAGCTTGCTTCACCTCCGCCGATATGTGGCACCAGCAGCGCGACGATGTCCAGACTTGCGGGCACTGGCCGCGCCGCGATGTCATCGACGCGGAACTGATGCTTGCCTTGCCAGTTCAGCGGACCATAGGACGTCAATCTGTGCTTCAGCCCCAGCCGCTGGAAGCCTTTGGGATCCTGCTTCAGCGTCGCGAACAGCGGATGGGCTCTCACGCCATTGGCCGCATCGATCAGCACATAATCGTCGCCGACGCTGTCCAGTCCGTTGAGCAGACCGGCAACGACCGTTCCCGATTTCCCGGCTCCGCCCGAGCCGGCCAGCAGAATGCCTTTGCCATCGAGACCCAGCGTGCCGGCATGGGCCAGCCGCATGCCGCGCGCCGCATACTCCCAATGCAGGAAGGCGCGCAGTGGCGCGCCGGGCTCCCACGGCGGAAAAGCCTCGGGCGATGCCATCAATTGCACGCCGACGCGGCGCTCCGGATCGTAGAACTGCCAGAAGTCCAGGTCGTGGTAGTGGTTGCCGCGCAGTCCGGCCTCGGCCAGGCTGGTGGCGAAGGCGTGGTGCGTGAAATAGCCCTGGCCCCAGCTCGCCGGGACGGGAACGCCCTCGATGTCGGGGTCGGCAACGAAAATGCGGCAGTCGCTTGTTGCGGTTCGGTCGTCCCGAGCCTGGACAAAAGCCTGATCGATTGCCGCCGCCAGCGGACCAGGGCTGAGATGCGCCGTCAGTTCCAGCCGCGGCAAGTCGGCCCTCGCGGTGACGGCATAGCCCGAAGCTGCGCCTTCCGCCGCGGCCAGCAC
Organism: Mesorhizobium helmanticense; assembly: GCF_003034915.1. GTDB lineage: Bacteria > Pseudomonadota > Alphaproteobacteria > Rhizobiales > Rhizobiaceae > Mesorhizobium > Mesorhizobium helmanticense. The sequence goes on from NZ_PZJX01000024.1 coordinate 154,145, forward strand.
ATAGCGGGCATAGTCCGGCAGGGATTGGAGGGTGACGCGCTGCATGGCTGACATGTTCCAGTATCGCCCGATGTGGCGAAGGCACGGCCGCCCTTGTGTTTCAGGACGCCTGTTTGACCGCCGGCCAGCCGCGAGGTTCCTCGACCTCATGGATCGGATCGACCACGATAAGATCGGCAAGGTCGTCATGGATGTCGACCTTGAGCGGCTCGCCGGTGCCGGCGAGTTCCGCAAGAAGGGCACCCGAAATGGGTTGCGCGGTGGCATCGGCCGCAGGCACGAGCAGGCCGAATTCGAGCAGTTGCGAGATGAAGCTCTCGAGCTCGGCCAATCCTATCGTTGACGCGCCTGCCGTCTGTCCAACCAATGCATGGGCGGCAACGCCTGATGACAGCGCTTCCCAGACCCTGCTGCCCGAATCGGAGAAGCCGAAATATTTCCCGGTCGAAAGGTCGAGCACGACGGCTTCGCCGTCGAAGGACTCAAAAACGATGTCCTTGCTCGCCACCGCGTAGACCAATTGTTGCATCGTTTAATCCCCGCCTCGGACGCACGGGAAGCGAATCGCCGGTCGTCGCGGCCCACCCCGCCGCTGGTGAAAGCATCTAGCCAGTTGGCCCTTCTTTGGCAAGACAGGGTGCCGGCCAAGAATCTGTAGGGCAGATTTGCGCGGGGTCGAAAGTCCCTTTCAAGCTTCGACCTCGATCGCCGTTAATGGCTTCGAACAGCAGGCCAGGATGAAGCCGTCTTCGATCTCATGGTCGAGGATGCCGCCATTGTGGCTCATCTCGACGCGGCCCGAGATCTTCTTCACCTTGCAGGTTCCGCACAGGCCGAACTCGCAGGCCGCGGGGATTCTGACGCCCGAGGCGCGCGCCGTCTGCAGCACGGTCTGGCCGGCAAGGCATTCGGCATCGATATCCGAAAGCGAGAACCGGATCGGCGTTGCGGCCGCGGCGGGCATCTCGGCCTCGCCTCCCGCCGGCGATGCAAAGGGAGCCGGTACTTCCTCCACGGCGGGCGCGGCAAAGCTTTCCTGGTGGTAGCTGTCCATGTCGAAGCCGGCGGCCTCCAGCATCTGCCGTACCGCGCGCATGAAGGGATCGGGGCCGCAACAGAAGATTTCGCGCTCGCGGAAATCGGGTGCCAAGAGCGGCAGCCTGATTGCGTCGATCCGCCCCATATGGCCGAACCAGCCCTCGCGGCTGGAGCGCTCCTCGATCATGAAACCGAGCGAGAGCCCCGGCATGCGGCTGCCCAGCAATTCGAGCTCCTTGCGGAAGATGATCTCTTCCGCGCGCCGCGCGCAGTTGACGAAGCCGACATCGGTCCATGGCGCGCAGTCGTTCAGCCAGCGCAGCATCGACATCATCGGCGTTACGCCGGAGCCCGCCGAAATGAACAGATATTTGGCCGCCGGGTGGCTGTGCAAGGAGAAATCGCCCGCCGGCCCATAGGCCTTCACGTGAACGCCGGGCTTCAGATTGTCGAACATCCAGCGCGTGCCGATGCTGCGGGCCTGCGCCTTCACCGTCACCGCGATCGAGAATGGCCGCGACGGCGAAGACGACAGCGTATAGGTGCGCATCAGCGGACCGTCGGCGCTCGGCAGTTCCAGCGTCACGAATTGCCCCGGCTTGTAGCGGAACCAGGTCTGGTTGTCGGAGCGGAAGGTGAAGGTCTTCACGTCAGGCGCCTCGTCGCTGACGCCGATCACCTCCAGCACCTGCAGCCGGTCATTCCACGGCGCCATCTCGTCGAGGTGGCGGTAGAGGCCAAGGTCGGTCATCGCATTCATCCCCCGGCCCCTCAGGCGACGCAGCGCAGCGCCGGCCGTTCGCCTTCGGTAAGGCGGGGCCCGATGAAGGCGGCGTACCATTCGACAAACTGGATGACACCGCCTTCATGCAGTTCCGAATAGGGACCGGGCTCATAGGCCGGCGAAAGGATGCCGAATGCGTTCTCCTCGACGATGCGGCGGTCCTGGTCGTTGGTCTCGGTCCAGACATGGGTGAGTTCGGCGAGATCGTAATCGACGCCTTCGACCGCATCCTTGTGGACCAGCCATTTGGTGGTGACAGCCGTCTCCGTGGCGCTGATCGGCAGCACGCGGAACGTGACGGCGTGATCGCCGAGTATGTGGTTCCAGGTCGTCGGATAATGGTAAAGCAGCAGCGAGCCGATGCGGTCCGTGGCTACGCTGTCGGAAAGGTTCCTTTTCACGGCGCGCTTGCCCGTCATCGTGTAGCTGACGGCGTCGCGCAGCAGCGGCGCGCGGGTGGCGCGATACTGTCCGGCCGGATCGATGCGGAACTTGCTCGGCAGGCCCGCCGCCTCGCATTTGGCCCAGTGCGCCAGCATCTCCGGGTCGCTGTCGGCGCCTTGTACGCCGGTCACGGTCGGCGCTTCCGGGAATGTCTTGCAGAGTTCCGGATGGTTGCCGGCGCAATGATAGCACTCGCGGTTGTTTTCCCAGACGAGCTTCCAGTTGCCCTTCTCGACGATGGTCGATTCGAAGGCGACCTTTGCCTCACGCAGCCGGTGCGGCAGCAGATAGGGTTCGATCATCGTCCGCACCGGGGCGAAATCCGCCGGCTCCCTGGCCAGGCAGATGAAGATATAGCCGCCGACGCTTTCGCAGGCGACGGGCTTCAGGCCGAACTGGCTCTTGTCGAAACCGTCCGCCATCTGGCGGGCGAACAGCAGCCTTCCGTCCAGCTCATAGGTCCACTGGTGATAGGGACAGACGAGCTTGGCGGCCGTGCCCTTGTCGGCATTGCAGACGCGGCTGCCGCGATGGCGGCAGGAATTGTGGAAGGCGTTGATTTTGCCTTGCTGGTCGCGCACCAGCACGATCGGATAATCGCCGATCTGGGCGGTGATATAGCTGCCCGGCTTCGGCAATTCGCAATCATGGCCGATGAACAGCCAGTCGCGATACCAGATCAGCTCCATGTCGAGCCTGAAGAAATCAGGATCGCTGTAGAAGGGCTGTTCGAGGGAGAAGCCTTCCCTGCGGCTGTGCAGAAGCTTCAGCATGTCGTTGCGCGTGTCCATGTCCTGTCCTCTTGGCTAAGGACTGACTATGGTGGTGACGGAGGAAGGATCGGCGCAGGCCGGCGAACGGCCGGCATGCACTATCCGCCTCTTGACCGCCCACCGCGATCAGTCGAGTTCAATCACCTCGGGCTGGTTTCCGGGCTCTGGAGTTGTCCTCGCGGACTCATCGCGACACCTTCCCAGGCCGTGGCCCAGTGGTCTCCCGTTGCGACTTGAACTCCACCACCGTTGCGGGGGCAGCGCCGGACTCTGACCGGCTTCCCAATTCTCCGCCTCGTCGTCACGAAGCGGCACCTGAGATGCCATGATCTAATCACGACGGCCCGCCGGCTGTCGGCATGAAAGCGACATCGTATCCATGCGGCGCGACACGGCCGGCGAAACCTGCAAGCTGGTAATTGCAGGGCCGGAACCCCATTTTGCCGGCTGCCATTGTCGGCTGCCGTCACTGTCGAATCCGACCCGCTGCAGGGGCAAAAAGGGTTAACGGTTTCCAAAAGTGACTATTAGCTGTTTCTAAAATCGAACCGAACGGTTCGTTTCTGTTGACGGAGCGTGCAGGACGGTGTGAACACTGGCGCTCCGACACACTTGGTGATCCACAGGCCGATTTAGAATAACAGATTGATATTGCTGCCAAAAAACTTGGTAGTAGGAGCTCTTGGTACAATTTCAAGGTGCAGGGTCATGGTCCAAGCGGAACAACTTCGTGATTGGAAACCGGTGATCGACCCACCCACATCGGGGCTGTCCGAACGACGCGAATTCCTTCCAAGACACGCCGCTAGACGGACGGAAAACTAAGATACTGGAGTACCAAAAAAATGAAAAAGATCGCTCTTACTGCCGCCGCCCTTCTGGCCATCACCGGCAGCGCCTTCGCTGGCAGCGACAACTATGGTTCCAATGGTGCGAACCAGCCTGCCGCAGCAGTCGACAGCACGTACACGGCTTCCACTCAGAAGTCGGCGCAGGCCGACCAGCAGCCCATCGTTCAGGGCAGCGACCGCAACCTGTTCGGTAACCGCTAACAACTGAGACAAGGGGCGGCGGATTGCCTGCCGCCCGGGATCTCAGATTCAGAATTCTGGAGTATTAAAATGAAAAAGATCGTTCTTGCTGCCGCCGCCGTTCTGGCCATTTCGGGCAGCGCTTTCGCCGGTAGCGACAACTATGGCTCCAACGGCGCCAACCAGCCGGCCGCCGCAGTCGACAGCTCGTATACGGCTTCCACTCAGAAGTCGGAAGCTGCTGCCGAGAAGCCCGTCAACCAGGGCAGCGACCGTAACCTCTTCGGCAGATAATAAGCCGGTCGATCAGACAGGGGAAGGCGGGTTGTCCGCCGCCCTGCCGGGATACGAAATCCCGGCATAAGAAAATTCAGGAGTACCAAAAATGAAGAAGATTGTTCTTACTGCCGCCGCTCTTTTGATTGCCGCCGGCAGCGCCTATGCCCGCAACGACAATGTTGGCGGGACCGACATCAACAAGCAGGCCACCGTCAACGTCGACAACACCCTAACGTCTTCGGTGCGCGACACCAGTTCGCCGGTCTACAAGCTGCTCAATTCGTCGGGCGACGTGGAAAAGTCCGCGCCTCAGGGCAGCGATCGGAATCTCTTCGGCCGCTAACGCCGAAGTCGATCCCGAACACAAGAGCGGCGGGCTGTGCCCGCCGCTCTCGTTTTTTCCCGGCGGATCGTTCGCCGGGTTCTCAGGCCGCCTGCGCTTCCGCCGAGTGGAGCGAGAAAGAATGGCCGTCCGCATCGAAGATATGCAGGTCCTCGGCATTGGCGCTCAGCCGCAGCTTTGCTCCGCGCTTGACCTCGACATTGCCCGGCAGCTTGGTCACCAGCGGCAGGTCGGCGCGGCCGATGTCGACATAGACGAGCTGGACCTCGCCGAGCTGCTCGACATAGTCCACCGTCCCCTCGAACAGATAATCCGAGCCTGTCGCGATCATCAGGTCCTCCGGCCGCACGCCGAAACTCACCGATGCGCCCTTCGCCGACGCCGGCGTGGCGATCGGCACCGTCGCCTTGCGTCCGCCGACATGGCTGACGATGGTGGGATTGCCCGACTTGTCGATGGTGGCCGGCAGGATGTTCATTGCCGGCGAGCCGATGAACTGCGCGACAAACAGATTGCCGGGTCTCTTGTAGAGTTCCATCGGCGTGCCGACCTGCTCGATATGGCCATCCTTGAGCACCACGATACGGTCGGCCAGCGTCATCGCCTCGACCTGGTCGTGGGTGACGTAGATCATCGTCGTGGCAGGCATCGATTCCTTGAGCTTGGCGATCTCAATGCGGGTCGCGACGCGCAGCGCCGCGTCGAGGTTCGACAGTGGCTCGTCGAACAGGAAGACTTTCGGATTGCGCACGATGGCGCGGCCGATGGCGACGCGCTGGCGCTGGCCGCCCGACATCGCCTTGGGCAGCCGGTCGAGATATTTGGTCAGCTGCAGGATCTCCGCCGCTTGACGCACCCGCTTGTCGATCTCGGCCTTGCTTTCCTTGCCGATCTTCATCGAGAACGCCATGTTGTCGTAGACCGTCATGTGCGGGTAGAGCGCATAGGACTGGAACACCATGGCAATGCCGCGCTTCGACGGCGGCACGTCGTTCACCACTTCACCATCGATCTTGAGCTCGCCCGAGGTGATTTCCTCAAGTCCGGCGATGGACCTGAGCAGGGTCGACTTGCCGCAACCCGAAGGGCCGACGAAGACGATGAACTCGCCCGACTTTATGTCGAGGTCGATGCCATGGAGAATGTTCAGACTGCCATATGATTTCTTCACTTGCCTTAGCGTGACATCGGCCATGATTCCCTCCAGTGATTCCTGCTAATTCAGTCGATGCGCCCGAACCAGGCGCCGTAGCCGCCGAGGCGGATGGAGCCAGCTTCAGTCTGTCCTGAAAACCCATGTCCCGGCAAGGGCTGCAGCGAGCGGTCGCCCAGATTGATTTGTGCCGGCCTGCTGCCGAGATTGAAGGCGCAGACGATCTGTTCATTGCCCTCGCGGCGCGTGAAGGCGACGGTATCGCCATCGCTTTCAATGAAGTCGATATCGCCCTTGGCCAACGCCGGATGCAGCCGGCGGAAAGAGAGGAAGCGCCGATAGTGCTCGAGCAGCGACTTGTCGTCGCCCTGCTGCACATTGACCGCCTGCGCAAGATGCTTGGCCGGCACCGGCAGCCATGGCTTTGCCGTCGAGAAGCCGCCATTTTGGGCGCCGCCGTCCCATACCATCGGCGTGCGGCAGCCGTCGCGGCCCTTGAACTCCGGCCAGAAGCGGATGCCGTAGGGGTCCTGCAGGTCCTCGAATTGCAGTTCCGCTTCGCCAAGGCCAAGCTCCTCGCCCTGATAGATGCAGACCGAGCCGCGCAGCGACATCAGCAGCGCCGAGATCACCTTGAGGTAAGCGGTCTGGTCGGCTTCGTCCGTAGCCCAGCGCGAGGCGGGGCGCATCACGTCATGGTTGGAGAAGGCCCAGCACGACCAGCCATCGCTGGCGACCTTGCCGAAGGCTTCCAGCACCGAGCGCACCTTGGCCGCGCTGATCTTTTCGGGCGCCAGGAAATCGAAGGAGTAGCACATGTGCACGCGCTTGCCGCCGGCGGTGTAAGCCGCCACCACGTCCAGCCCGCGCTGCGAATCGCCGACCTCGCCGACCGCGGCGGTCGCCGGATATTCGTCGAGCAACGCGCGGAAGCGTTCGAGGAAGCCGAGGTTCTCCGGGCGGCTCTTGTCGTAGAGATGGTCCTGGTAGTTGTAGGGGTTCACGGCAGGCGCCGTCTGGTCGTTGCGCTGTTCCGGAGGCAGTGGCGGATTGTTCTCAAGGCCCTGGCTGTGGAAGTAGAAATTGATGGTGTCGAGGCGGAAGCCGTCGACGCCGCGCTCCAGCCAGAAGCGGGTGACATCGAGCAGCGCGTCCTGGACCGCGCGGTTGTGGAAGTTGAGATCGGGCTGCTCGGCCAGGAAATTGTGCAGGTAATATTGCTGCCGGCTGGTGTCCCACTGCCAGGCCGAGCCACCGAAGATCGACAGCCAGTTGTTGGGCGGCGTGCCATCCGGCCTGGCGTCGGCCCAGACATACCAATCCGCCTTGGGGTTGGTCCGGTTCGCGCGGCTTTCCCTGAACCAGGGATGGATGTCGGCGGTATGCGACAACACCTCGTCGATCATCACCTTGAGGCCCAGCCTGTGCGCTTCGGCGGTCAGCGCGTCGAAATCGGCCAGCGTGCCGAACATCGGATCGACGTCGCAATAATCCGACACGTCGTAACCGAAATCCTTCATCGGCGACTTGAAGAAGGGCGAGATCCAGATGGCGTCGATGCCGAGCGAGGCAATGTAGGGGAGCCTGCGGATGATGCCCTTGAGATCGCCGATGCCGTCGCCGTCGGAGTCCTGGTAGCTGCGCGGATAGATCTGGTAGATCACCGCGCCGCGCCACCAGTCTCGGTCGATGGCGAGGTCGGGGCTCACAGTCGCTTTCAGTGCCGATTGCATGGTCTCAGCCTCCTTTCACCGAGCCGGCGAGCAGCCCGCGGACGAAATAGCGCTGCAGCGAGAAGAACACGATCAGCGGCACGATGATGGTCACGAAGGCCGATGTCGTCAGGATCTCCCAGTCGCCGCCGCGCGAACCGAGCAACGCATTGAGCTTGGCGGTTAGCACGATCTGGTCGCCCTCGGTACCCAGGAAAACCATCGCCACCAGCAGATCGTTCCATACCCAGAGAAATTGGAAGATGGCGAAGGAGGCCAGAACCGGGAACGACAGCGGCAGCACGATCTTGACGAAGATCTCGAAATCGCTGGCGCCGTCGATGCGCGCCGATTCCATGATCTCGCGCGGCAGGCCGGCAATGTAACTGCGCAAGAGATAGATGGCGAAGGGCAGGCCGAAACCGGTATGCGCCAGCCAGATGCCGAGATAGGTCTTCGACGACACGCCGAAGAAGGAGCCAACGCCGTTATAGAGCTTCAACAGCGGGATCAGCGACATTTGCAGCGGCACCACCAGCAGGCCGATGATGACCGCGATCAGCAGCGCCCGGCCGGGAAAGCGCATCCAGGCCAGCGCGTAGGCGGCGAAGGCCGCGATCAGGATCGGGATGACGGTCGCCGGAATGGTGACGGTCAGCGAGTTCATGAAGGACCGGCCGATGCCCTCCGAAAACAGCACGGTCTTGTAATTGTCGGTAGTGAATTTTGGCGGCGCCGACGAGGCATAATAGACGCGCTGGCCGCGCTCGCCCTCGAAAGCTTTCGGGGACTGCATGACGAAACCGCCATCGGCGTTGAGCTGCAGGGTAACGCCGTCGCCGAGGTCGGCGGTCGTGCCGGCGGGATACTGCGTCGGCGCGGCCGACTTGACGCCGAAGGCGCTGATGTCGCGGGCGGCACCGTCGCCGAAGATGTTGCCTTCGAGCACGAACTTGCCGTCCTTCTCGACCTGCGCCGAGGCGGGCGGCAGCCGGCCCGCTTCCGTCTGGCTGGAACTGGCGAACGAATTCCACCAGCCGGAAGCGATGATCTGGTCCTTGTCGCGCAAGGACGAGACGAGAATGCCGAGCGTCGGCACGGTCCAGATCGCGACGAAGATCAGCACGGCGATATGGACGCCGAAGCGGCCGGCAAAGGACTTTCCGGTCGTGACAGCCATCTCAATGTCCTCCCGTCTCTTTGTTCGCCTGGCGGATGTTCCAGACCATGATCGGAATGACCGCGATCATGATGATGATGGCGATGGTGGCGCCGCGGCCAAAATCGCCGCCGCCGCGGAACATCCAGTCGAACATCAGATTGGCCAGAACCTGGCTGTTCCATTGGCCGTTGGTCATGGTCAGCACGATGTCGAAGACCTTCAGCACCAGGATGGTGATCGTCGTCCAGACCACGGCGATCGTCCCCCATATCTGCGGCACCATGATTTTCCAGAAGATCTGGAACGGATTGGCGCCGTCGATGACGGCCGCTTCCAGTGTCTCTTCGGGAATGCCCCGCAAGGCCGACGACAGGATGACCATGGCAAAGCCTGTCTGGATCCAGATCAGGATGATCATCAGGAAGAAATTGTTCCAGAACGGCAGCGATATCCAGACCTGCGGCTGGCCGCCGAAATACTGGATGATGGCGTTGAGCAGGCCGATCTGTGTCTGGCCCTCGCCGCGATATTCGTAGATGAATTTCCAGATGACGCTGGCGCCGACGAAGGAGATGGCGAGCGGCAGGAAGATCAGGCTCTTGGCGATGGTGCCCCACCAGATCTTGTCGGTGAGCACGGCGATGATCAGCCCGAGGAAGGTGCAAGCGGCCGGCACCACCGCCAGCCAGATGATGTTGTTGAGGATCGAGTTGCGGAACTCGCGGTCGCCGAACGCCCACTGATAATTGGCCAGGCCGACGAAATTGACGCCGCCGCGATCGAGGAACGACAGTCTCAGCGTCTCTATCACCGGATAGATCAGGTAGATGGTGAGGATGATCATGGCCGGGCCGACGAATAGCCAGGGGCGGATCATTCCTTGCCGGCGCAGGTTGTCGATGGCTGCCGCACCTTTGACGCCGCGCGACGGGAATATAATGTCCACAAGCTTGTTGGCGCCCCAGAAATAGGCGACGCAGCCGCCGACGCCGACGATGATGACGAATATGGCCGAAAAGATCTGAGCCGCCATGGGTCCCTCTCCCTGCGTATGATCCAACAATCAGCAATGGCTTTGTCGACGGGATCGTGCGCCGATTTAAATTGTGAAGCGCTAGCGGGTGCCAGGCAGATTTCTGCCATGGCCGGCCACGCTTCATGCCGGAAATTCCATGCTTCACAAAAAAGTACAGTCGGGCCGACGGTCGGACCCGGGCCATCGAGGCCCGGATCCAATAAGGACGGGTAAGCCTACGATCGGCCGCTTGCTGGCTAGCCGCCTACTTGCCAGCCGCCCCTACTTGATTGCGTCCCAGCTCTTCTGGATGTCGGTGGCGACATCCTGGGCCGACTTGCCGCCGACGAGATCGATCATGCCGGTCCAGAAGGCGCCGGCGCCGATCTTGCCCGGCATCAGATCGGACCCGTCGAAGCGGAAGGTCGAGGCGTTGGCGAGGATATCGCCCTGCTTCCTCAGCGCGTCGCTGGCATAGGCTTCCTTGTTGACCGCCTTGAACGGCGTCACGAAGCCGCCCTCGGCCATCCAGATCTCGTGCGCGAGCGGCATCTTCAGGAATTCGATGAACGCGCGGGCACTCTTGCTGTCCTTGGTGATCATGGCCAGCGTGCCGGCGCCGAGCACCGGCGTGCCGAGATCAGGCTTGGAGGCGTAGGGCGGATAGTAGAAGAAGTCCGCGTCTTCGCCGACTTTGGTGCCTTCCGGGAAGAAGGTCGGGATGAACGACGCCTGGTGATGCAAATAGCATTTCGGCGGCACCGAGAAGAGGCCCTTCGGGCTGTCGCGGAAGTCGGTTGCGGCAACCGCCTTGGCACCGCCGTCGACCATCTTGTCGTCGGTCGCGATCTTGCCGAAAATGTCGATGGCATTGACCACCGCGGGATCGTTGAACGGGATCTCGTTCTTCACCCATTTGTCGTAGGTCTCGGGCGACTGGGTGCGCAGCATGATGTCTTCGACCCAGTCGGTCGCCGGCCAGCCGGTGGCGCCGCCGGAACCGAGCCCGATGCACCACGGCGTGCCGCCATCGGCGATGATCTTCTTTTCAAGCTCGGCGAGCTCTTCCTGCGTCTTCGGAACCGTGTAGCCGGCTTCCTCGAAATTGTCCGGCGAGTACCAAACCAGCGACTTCACGTCGGCCTTGTAGGGGAAGGCGAAGAAGCCCGGCTTGCCGTCCTTGTCCTTGAAGGTGCCGAGATCGACCCAGGACTGGCCGGCGCCGTAATTGTCCTTCACCCAATTGGCGGTCTCATCGCCAAGTGGCGTCAGCAGGCCCTTCGATGCCAGGTCCTGGATCAGGCCGGGCTGCGGCAGCACGGCGATGTTGGGCGGGCTGCCGGCCTGCGTGTCGATGACGATCTGCTGTTCGTAATTCTCCGAGGAGGAATATTTGAGATCGACGCCGGTGGCTTCCGAGAAATAGTCGAGAACGCCGCGCACCAGGCCCTCGTCCTCGCCGCGCCATGGCCCGAAGATCGTCAGCGTCTCGCCCTTGAGATCGACCTTCTTGAGCTCTCCGTAGTTCGCCCAGTTGAAGCGGGGGTCTTCGCCCGGCTTGAATTTCAGCTCGGCTTGCGCCGGTGCGCCTAGGGCGAGCGTGGCAAAAGCGGCGCTCAGCAGAAGCATTTTCTTCATCGGTATTTCCTCCCAGTGGTGACAAACACCGGACGAAACCTCCATTCCGCCCGCCGACGCTGCAGGACTGTGACTCAGTCGGAAGGGAACCGCAACCTTCCCAAGAGTCTTCCAAAGCGCTTTGGCTTTCCTGATCTCGCCATTGAATCGACTGGAAGTCAAGAGGGTGGGCAGGCTAATCGATTTAATTTCTACGATTGAGAGCACAAAATGTGCGCTGCAACATGCTTTTTTGGCGGCGCAGCAGAAATTTTTGCTGCAAACAGGGTCCAACACTGCTTATGGTTGTCGGACGCTGGCTCCGCCGCTTTTATTGCAAGCGGAATTCAAAATTGAAAGCGCTTTGAGGCTTGGAGGCCTCCCGTGAACCTCAAGCAGCTCTCCCATATGCTGTCGCTCTCGCAGACCACGGTGAGCCGTGCGCTGAATGGCTACCCCGAGGTCAACGAGGAAACGCGTCGGCGGGTGATGGATGCCGCCAAGCGCCATGGCTATCGCCCCAATCCGAGTGCCCGCCGGCTGGCGACCGGCAAGACCGGGATGATCGGCTATGTCCTGCCGACTGGAACCAGCGTCGACATCGATCCGCATTTCGTCGAATTCCTGTCCGGCCTCGGCGATTATGCCCGTTCGCACGAGCTCGACCTGGTGCTGTCGCCGGCCGACGCCGACGACCAGGAGACGACCTATCGGCGTATCGTCGCCAACCGACAGGTCGACGCCGTCTACATCTCCTCGCCGCGGCCGGCCGACCGGCGCGTGGCGCTGGTCAACACGCTCGGCATCCCCTTCATCGTCCATGGCCGCAGCGAGGGCTTCGATTTCGACTACCCCTTCACCGACATCGACAATGAGGGCGCCTTCCATGAGGCGGCGCGCCTGCTCGTCCAGCTCGGCCATCGGCGGCTGGCGCTGATCAACGGCGACGACCGCGAGACCTTCGCCATCCACCGCGAGCGCGGCGTGCGCCGGGCGCTCGCCGCCAGCGGCCTGACACTGGGCGAGCGCCATGTCTGCTCCGTGGTCATGACCGAGGAGAACGGCTATCGCGCGACCAGGCGCCTGCTCGAGCAGAGCGACGCGCCGACGGCGATCGCCTGCTCGAGCCTGATCATGGCGCTGGGCGTCGTGCGCGCGGTGCGCGACCTCGGCCTGACCATCCCTGGCGACCTGTCGCTGATCGCCCATGACGACGTCTTCCCCTGGCTGAAGCCGGAGAATTTTTCCGTGCCGCTGTCGACGACGCGCTCGTCGATCCGCCTCGCCGGCGCCCGCGTCGCCGAGCGCCTGGCAGCGCGGATATCCGGTCTGGAAGAGGGGGCGCGAGGCGAGGTCTGGCCGGTCGACCTGGTGGTAAGGGGATCGGTAGCGGGCGCGCCGGGTTAGGCATCAAATCCAATCGCTCAAAGCAGCCGAGTTCGGCTCCTTTCCGTACGTTGCCCGCAGGTGGACAAGTGTCTGCGTGCACCCGCTCTTGATTTGGCTTTTAGAGGGTGGCAACCAGTAGGCCAAAGCCACCAACCAGTCCTCCACGGTGCACTGCTTGCCCAATTTCCCATTCTCCGAAGCGGATCCAATCCAACATCCCGGCCCACCGCCGAAGGCTTCGGAGGTGGTCATTGTTGGTGGCGGTGTTATCGGCGTTACCACAGCTCTTTTCCTTGCGAAGCGGAACATTCCGGTGACGCTGCTGGAAAAGGGACGCGTTGCGGCCGAACAGTCCTCCCGAAACTGGGGCTGGATTCGAAAGCAGGGGCGGGACGCGGATGAACTGCCAATTGTCATCGAGGCTTGTCGCCTATGGCGGCAACTGGCCGAGGAATGCGGGGAAGACATCGGGCTGAACCAGACAGGTGTGACCTATCTGGCGAACTCGGACAAGGACATGGCCGGCTTCGAAGAGTTCATGAAGATCGCCGCGATCCATGAACTCGACACTCGCCTTCTGGACACCGACGAAACTGCGCAACTCATCAAGGGCATGTCGCGCAAGTTCAAGGGCGCGCTGACGACACCTTCCGACATGCGTGCTGAGCCTTGGTTAGCGGTGCCCGCGCTTGCTCGGCTTGCTGTGCGAAAAGGCGCCAAAATCATAGAGGATTGCGCAGCGCGAACCCTCGAAATCTCAGCCGGCAAGATCAAGGGCGTGTGGACCGAAGCGGGATACATCGAGGCCTCCAGCGTGCTGGTTGCGGGCGGCGCCTGGTCGTCCCTGTTTTTGCAAAGACACGGCGTATCCATCCCTCAACTCAGCGTCAGGGTAACCGTAGCCGCAACGGAGCCCATGCCTGAAATCTATTCAGGTGCGGCGGCTGACGACAACATCGCCTTCAGGCGCAGGCAGGATGGCGGATACACGCTCGCCCCGGCAGGCAGCAATTTGCTTTACCTGGGGCCTGACGCATTCCGACATGCCACCAAATACCTTCCTGCTCTCCGCGCCAATCCGTTTGGAACACGCTATTTTCCGTTCGCTCCGCCAGGCTACCCCGACGGCTGGTCGACGCCGCGCGAATGGGCACCGGATTCCCTGAGCCCTTTCGAGAGAATGCGGGTTCTCAATCCAGCCGCCCAGCCCGCAGGTCTCCGCTCGGTTGAGCGCAATTTCAGACGCCTTTTTCCGCAGTTCGAAACAGTTCGCTTGAAGGCCGGCTGGGGCGGCATGATTGACGCTATGCCCGACGTTGTCCCTGTCGTGGATCAGGTACGGGCGGTTAGCGGTCTTTTCGTCGCGACGGGAATGAGTGGTCACGGCTTCGGTATCGGTCCTGGAATCGGTCGTGTCGTCTCCGACATGATTCAAGGAAACGAAATTGGGCACGACCTCAGCCGCTTCCGACTGTCACGCTTCTATGATGGAAGTCCTGTCCGATTAGGTCCGGCCCTCTGAGCTGGTCGCGCGAAATCCATGTTCATGGCCATGCCAATGGGCGCCTGAATCCCACCCATCCAAGGGTGACTGCAATTTCGATTTTAATGCACGCTGCCCTCGATCATTCCTTCGCAGCTTCCGCAGCCCTGGTGTCCAGCAGCCCATAGCCGAAATCATTGTCGCGGCCCTCCGGCCCTAGATCCCTGGCGGTGTCGGCCAGCGCCTTCTCGATCTCGTCGGCCGAACGGTCGGGCGCGACATGGATTAGATTGGCAATCGCGCCTGTCACAATGGCTGCGGCAAACGAGGTGCCGGTGACCACATCCGAGCCGGCGCCGCTCGGCGCCACCATCTCGACGCCGGGGGCGGAGATGAAGACATAGGCGCCGCGATTGGCCTGCGGCATCAGCCCGTCCTTGGCGTCGGTGGCGGTCACCGCGATGACGCCGTCGAAGGCGGCCGGATAGCCATAGGGCGCCTTCGGCCCGTTATTCCCCGCGGCGGCGACCAGCACCATGCCGAGTGTCCTTGCATTGCGGCAGGCGATGCCGAGCAGGTCGTTCTTCGGGCCGACGAAGCTCATATTGATGATGCGCACATCCTGGCTTGCCGCCCAGTCCAACGCCGACAGGATGACGTCCATGGTCGACTTGCCGCCCTCGAAGGCGCGGGCATGGTAGATCTTGGCGCCCGGCGCCATGCCCTTCAGGGCACCGACGCCAGCGATCAGCCCGTCGATCGAAGTGCCGTGGTCGCGTTTCTCGGTCGGCACATCGGGCATGGCGTCGAACTGGTCGGCGATGACGCCGCTTAGTGCCGGATTGGTATCGTCGATGCCGGTGTCGATGACGGCGATGCGCACATTCTCGCCGCTAGCCGCTTTCGCGTCGAGCGCGATGCGCTCGAAGGCATAATTGACGATGCTGGCCGCCTGCTGCAGCGAATAGACATGGTTGGGTTCGCGCCGCAGGGTGCGGCCGTCGGCGGCAAGCTGCGCTAGCACGACGCCGACCGGCCGGCCGTCGGGAATGCCGAAGCGCACCAGCGTTGTGCCGAGCAGCCGCGACTGGCGCTCGGAGCGCACTTCGAGGCCGAACGAGGCGGCGATCTGCTGGACCGCGCCGGCATCGCCATCGACCGTCACCAGCACTTCGTCGGGCACGAAATCGCCGACGACGGCGCGCGGCGGCTCGGTCGCGACCAGATCGGTCGGCGAAACAATCGGACCGCCCGTTACGGCTGCCGGAATCACCGGCGCATCGGCGGGTGGCGTCGGCGATGGTAGAGCGCTCGCCGGATCGCGGCGCGGGTCGGGCGTCGGCAAGGGAGTGCCCGCCGCCGGATTGGGGAACAGGTCGACGATCAGCGCCGGAAGAAAGATGGCGCCTGTCGCGGTGGCACCGGCATCGGGCTTTTCGCCTGTGCCGTCCTCTGTGCAATCTGCGCCGGCCGCGTTCGTCCGGTCGAGGCAGTCGGTTTTCGTCTGCGGCTGGGTGCTCTGCGCAAAAACGGGCGTGGCGGCGATCGCCGCCAGCAGAAATCCAGCAAATCCGATGACCGCTCTAGCCGCCACTGGCCGGTTTCCTTCCCTCGATCACAGCATCCGCGAAAGGCTGGGCGGCAATAAGGCCGAGCACCTTGCCGTAGTCGGCGGCGGTCGTGGCCGGGATGGCGATGCGGAAGACGCCATCCGCGGTCGGCCCGCCTGATATTTTCAGCTCATTCTGGTCGAGAAAGGCCGAGATGTCGGACATCTTCGCGTCCGGCTTGAACTTGACCAGCGCGAACGGCATTTTCGCCAGATCGTCCTGCGCGCCGGCGATCTCGAAATCGCTGCCCTTGCCGCCGGGCGGCACAAGCGACTGCACCATGACCAGGGCAAGCAATGCCGCCGCCGCGGCCCAGGCGACGCCGGCGGGCACTGCCGTGAAGCGGGCCCACACCTGCGCCAGGAAGGACGATGCGGCTGGCTGGCGCGCCGGCCCAGCTTCGGCATCAAGCGCCTTGGCGAAGCGGCTCAGCGCATCGGCCGGCGGGCGGATTGCCTCATTGGCGGCGGCCGTGCCGGAGAATTCGGCTTCCGCCTCGCCCAGTGCCGCGAGTGCTGCCGGATCGCTCGCCAGCCATTCCTCGACGGCTTCGAGATCCGAGCCTTCCAGCGAGCCGTTCAGGTAGAACGGCAGCAGCGTTTCCATCTCGTCGCGGCGCGACATCTTTTCAGCGGCGCTCATGGCCAACCCCTGTCGTAACCGGCGGCCTTCAAGGCTTCGCCGAGTTTCTTGCGGGCATAGAACATCCTGGTCTTGACGGTGGCTACCGGTATACCGAGCACCTCGCCGATCTCGGCCACCGACTGTCCATGGTAATAGGCAAGGTCGATCACCGTGCGGTGTTCTTCCGGCAAGGCATCGACGAAGCTCCGCAAAGCGGCGCCCTTGTCTTGCTTCATGGTGACGACTTCCGGCGTATCGGCGCTGTCGGGCACCTGGGCCGCGTCATCGTCGTCGATCCAGTCCTCCTTCTTCTTGCGCAGGACCGACAGCGCCTTGAAGCGCGCAATGCCGAGCAGCCATGTCGAGACTTCCGAGCGTCCCTCGAAGCCGGGCGCCTGGCGCCAGAGTTCGAGGAAGACCTCGTTCGCGATATCGTCGGCCATCATTTCCGATCCCGTCTGGCGCGCCACGAAGCGGTAGACCCGCGCGTGGTGGCGCATGAACAGGAGCCGCACGGCGGCACGGTCGCCCTTCGCGACCCGGTCGACAAGCGCGCGATCGGTCTCCGTCGCCGCCGTCATGGCCGGTCGAGCCGCCTGGCTCCTGCTTGCTCTGTCGTTGATCGGCCCAAAAAGGTTCATCCTCCGCCAAGGAATTGCGAAAGCTAGCCGAAGAGTGGTGAGGTTGCCAGAGTGTACCGTTCTCCCCGTTTTTAGGGGTCTCGGATGGCGGCCGTCAGCAACGCAGGAATTCCCGACAGCTTTGTAACTCACCGGTCCGCTGCCGGGCGATTAAGGTCCAGATCGCAAACCACAACCCAGCTTGAAGGACCGATGTCATGACCAACAACAGCTTTACGACAACTATTCTCGTGGATCAGTCGCCGATGGCGGCGTTCGATGCGATCAACCGTCCACGCGACTGGTGGGGCAAGGAGATCGAAGGTCGCACCGACCGTCTCGGCGAGGAATGGACCTATCGCTACAAGGATATGCACGTCAGCAATCAGAAGACGACGGAGTTCATGCCTGGCCAAAGAGTCGTTTGGCACGTCGTCGATGCCCAGATGAATTTCCTCAACGACAAGAGCGAATGGAAGAACACAGACCTGATTTTCGACATCGCCCAGAAAGGCGACAAGACCGAAATCCGGTTCACCCATGCTGGCCTCGTTCCCGCGGTCGAGTGCTTCGACATTTGCACGAATGCCTGGACCGGCCTGATTGCCGACAGCCTGAAAGGGCTGATCGAGAACGAGCAAGGACTTCCCGACACCGTGGAATGAACTCATGCACATGGGCTTTGACCCAATTCGGCGATCCGCGGCGACCGCTCATGAGGCCTCGCGCGGTTGGAAGGAGCTTTTCATGAGACTGATTAGGCTGAAAGCGCCGGGAGGCCTGGAAAATCTCAAGCTGGTCGAGGAAGATGGTCCGCAACCAGGGCCGGGTGAGTTGCTGGTCAGGATCCGGGCGTGTTCGTTGAATTTCCACGACAGCATGGTGGTGCTGGGGAAGAAACCCTGCGCCGATGGCCGTATCCCGCTGTCCGATGGCGCTGGCGAGGTGATTGCGGTCTCGGACGATGTCGATGAGTTCAACGTCGGAGATGCCGTCGTCAGCACATACTGGCCCGATTGGCTGGCAGGCGATCCGGCGCCTGCCAACAAGAGGGGCGAATTGGGAGACGATGTCGACGGCTATGCCCGCGAGTATGTGTGCACGCCCTCACATGCTTTCACGAAAGCACCGGCAGGCTTCACGCACAGGGAGGCGGCAACGCTTACCTGTGCCGGGGTCACTGCCTGGAGAGCCCTGATGGTGTGCGGCCAGGTGAAGCCTGGGGATACGGTGCTGGTCCTTGGGACAGGCAGTGTCTCTCTGTTTGCGCTGCAATTCGCAAAACTTGCAGGTGCTCGTGTCGTCGCCACCTCTTCATCGCAAGAGAAGCTGGAAAGGCTTCAGCGGCTTGGAGCCGACATTGTCGTCAACTACAAGGCGATGCCGGATTGGGGCCAGAAGGTGCGGGATCTGATGAACGGACGCGGCGTCGATCACGTGATCGAGGTCGGCGGACCTGGCACCTTGGCGCAGTCGATAACAGCTTGCAGGATGGGCGGCCACATCGCCCTGATCGGCGTCCTGACCGGTTTTGCCGGACAAGTGTCGATCCCGGCACTGTTTTCCAATCAGATCAGGATCAGCGGTATCTCCATTGGCAGCAAGGCAGACCAGGAGGACATGATCCGGGCGATAGAGGCCAATCGTTTGAAGCCTGTTGTCGATCGCACTTTCCCGCTGCAGGGAATCACCGATGCTTTCAGCTACTACGGGTCCCAAAAGCACTTCGGTAAGGTTTGCCTCGACCTTTGACACGCCATGCGCGCGTCGCTGGTCATCTCTGGCTTCCGTTCGGCGTCGCGGATCGAAGGCAGCAGCCTCGATCAGTCAAGAAACGGCTTGGCCTTCATCGTCGCCGGCACCGGCACGCCGAGACGCTTCAGCACCGTCGGTGCGAGTTGCAGCTGGTCGAGCAATGTGTCGGCCTGAGAACCCTCGCCCGCCCCAAAATAATACAGCGCGAAATCCTGCATCTCGTCATCATGGCCGCCATGATGGCCACGATCCGTCTGGCCGTGATCGGCGGTGACGATCACCTCATAGCCGGCTTCTCGCCAGCCCGGCAGAAAGGCGGCCAGCATGCCGTCCATCGCATAGCAGGCATGGTCCATCTCATGGCAGTCATGGCCGAAGCGGTGACCCATCGAGTCCAGCGTGCAGGTGTGCAGGATGCCGTAGTCGATGCTGTGGCGCCTGGTCAGCATGGTCAGCGTCGCGAACAGGTCGACGTCGCTCGGCGTCATCTGGTTGCGCAGATTGTAGCCGGTCATGGTGTGGAAGCGGCCATGCGTGATCGGCCCGCCCGGCTCGTCGAACTCCATGTCCTCGACCAGATCGAACGGATAGGCCCGGAAGAATTCCGACCAGTAGGAATGGGTGACCGCGCCGGTCTTGCCGCCGGCCTTGGCAACTTCCGAAAAGATATCCGGTTGTTCGACACGGAACCGGTTCTCATTGGACAGGATGCCGTGCACTTGCGGCGCTACCCCGGTGTGGATCGAGGCGTAGCAACAGGCCGAGGTCGACGGCAGCACCGAGCGCATCTTCCAAACGCGCGCCTCGCCCGACTGCACCCAGCCTTCGAGATTGCCCATCAGCCGTCGCCAGTTCCGATAGGGCACGCCGTCAAGGATGATGAGCAGGAGTTTTGTATCGAGCGCCACGGTGGCTCCATGTGGGTCTTGCCAGAGAAATCAGCACCGGGAGCAAGCCAATCGGCAGCTCCGAATGTGCCGAGAGGAGCCTGGATCCTAGTTCCCCGCGCTCGCCATGCGTCGTCCCTTGATCGCCTTTTCCAGCCAGCCGATCTCCATTTCGGGAACGGAGGACAGGAGAAGGTCGGTATAGGCGTCGAAGGGCGGCGTCAGCACCTTGCTCTTGGCGCCATAGCGCACCACTTCGCCGCGATACATCACCGCGATCGAATCGGCGATCGACTTCACCGTCGCCAGGTCATGGGTGATGAACAGATACGCAACGCTTTCCTCCTTCTGCAGTTCGAGCAGTAGTTCGAGGATGCCATGGGCCACCAGCGGGTCGAGCGCCGAAGTCACCTCGTCGCAGATGATCAGTTTTGGCTTGGCGGCGAGCGAGCGGGCAATGCAGACGCGCTGCTTCTGGCCGCCGGAGAGCTCGGCCGGGTAGCGGTCGATGAAACCCTTGCCCATCTCGATCTTGTCGAGCAGGTCGGCGACGCGTTTGTCACGCTCGCGGCCGCGTATGCCGAAATAGAACTCCAGCGGTCGCCCGATGATGGTGCCGACGGTCTGGCGCGGATTCATCGCCACGTCGGCCATCTGGTAGATCATCTGCAGCTGGCGCAGATCCTCCTTTGGCCGGTCGGCAAGCTTGTTGGCAAGCGGCCTGCCATCGAAAGTGACGGTGCCTTCCTCGGGCGGCAAAAGCCCGGTGATGGCCCGCGCCAGCGTTGACTTGCCGGAACCGGACTCGCCAACGACGGCCAGCGTCTGGCCGGGATAGATGTCGACGGAAACGTTCTTCAGCACCTTGATATGGCTGCGGCCATAGGCGGCGGTAACGTTCTTGACCGACAGGAACGGCGTTGTGCCGGGTTGCTGCTCCTGGTGTTCGATCTCGTGCACCGACACCAGCGCATTGGTGTATTCCTGGCGCGGTTCCTTGATGATCTGGCGCGTGCCGCCCCATTCGACCAGCCGGCCATGGCGCAGCACCATGATCTCGTCCGACACCTGGGCGACGACGGCAAGGTCGTGGGTGATGTAGAGCGCCGCCACATGGGTATCGCGGATGGCATCCTTGATCGCCGCGAGAACGTCGATCTGCGTCGTCACGTCGAGCGCCGTGGTCGGCTCGTCGAAGACGATCAAATCGGGCTCCGAGCAGAGCGCCATCGCCGTCATCACGCGCTGAAGCTGACCGCCGGACACCTGATGCGGAAAGCGCTCGCCGATCGTTTCCGGGTTCGGCAGGCTGAGCTTCCTGAACAGGCCCACGGCGCGTTTCTCGGCCTCGGCTCGCGTCGCCGTGCCATGCAACAGCGTGGCTTCCACCACCTGGTCCATCAATCGATGCGCCGGGTTGAAGGCCGCCGCCGCCGATTGCGCGACGTAGCAGACCTCGCGGCCGCGCAATTTGCGAAAACCCTCCTTGCCGCCCTTCAGGATGTCGCGGCCATTGAGGATCACCTCGCCGCCGGTGATGCGCACGCCACCGCGGCCATAGCCCATCGACGACAGGCCGATCGTCGACTTGCCGGCGCCGGACTCGCCGATCAGGCCGAGCACCTTGCCTTTCTCGAGCGTCAGCGAGACGTCGTGGACCAGCACGATGTTCTTGGGCGCCTCGCCCGGCGGATAGACCGTGGCTTCGATGCGCAGATTGCGGATGTCGAGCAGGAGGCCGGATTTCGCTTTGCTGTCAGCCATCACCCGCGTCCTCCCTTCAGGCTCGTCGTGCGGTTGAGCACCCAGTCGGCGACCAGGTTGACCGAGATCGCAAGTGCCGCGATCGCTGCCGCCGGGATCAGGGCTGCCGCTATGCCGAAGACGATGCCGTCCTTGTTCTCCTTGACCATGCCGCCCCAGTCGGCGTCAGGCGGCTGCACGCCAAGGCCGAGGAAGGACAGCGTCGACAGGAACAGCACCGCATAGATGAAGCGCAGGCCGAGTTCCGAGACCAGCGGCGACAGCGCATTGGGCAGGATTTCGCGGAAGATGATCCATATCTCATTTTCGCCGCGCAGCTTGGCCGCCTCGACATAATCCATGACGTTGATGTCGACGGCGACGGCCCGTGAGAGGCGATAGACGCGGGTCGAATCGAGAATGCCCATGACCAAGATCAGCGTCACCAGATTGGTCGGCAGCACCGAGAGCACGACGAGAGCCATGATCAGCGTCGGGATCGACATCAGGAGATCGACAAGGCGCGACAGGAGTGTGTCGAACCAGCCGCCGAAAACCGCCGCCGCGAAACCGAGGATGGAGCCGAGCGAGAAAGACAGCGCGGTCGCCAGCACGGCGATGAACAAGGTAATGCGGGCGCCATAGATCATGCGCGACAAGAGATCGCGGCCGAGATTGTCGGTGCCCAGCCAATGGGTCGCCGACATCGGCTCCCAGACATCGCCGACGATCTCGCCATTGCCGTGCGGCGCGATCCATGGCGCGAAGATCGCCGCCAGCACGAACAGCGCCGTCAGCACGATGCCGATCAGCGCCGGGATGGGGATGCGTTTTATATCGAGCATGCCCGCCCCCTCACTTCGGATGTCTGAGACGCGGATTGGCGACGATCGCCGCTATGTCCGCAATGATGTTCAGGCTGATATAGACGGTGGCAAAGATCAGGCCGACCGCCTGCACCACCGGCACGTCGCGCTTGGTGACATGGTCGACGAGATATTGCCCCATGCCGGGGTAGACGAAGATAACCTCGACCACGACGACGCCGACGATCAGGTAGGCGAGGTTGAGCATGACGACATTGATGATTGGCGCAATGGCGTTGGGAAAGGCATGCTTGCGGATGACATTGAAGGCTGAAAGCCCCTTCAACTCCGCCGTCTCGACATAGGCCGACTGCATCACGTTGAGGATCGCGGCGCGCGTCATGCGCATCATATGGGCGAGCACCACCAGCGTCAGCGCCGCGGCCGGCAGCGCTATCGCCTGCATGCGCTCGCCGAAGGGCATGCCGTCATAAACGGTCGAGATGCCGGGAAAGATCTGCCACTTCACCGCGAAGAAATAGACGAGCACGTAGCCGATGAAGAATTCGGGAAACGAGGTCGAGGCGAGCGCCAGGCCAGAGATCAGCTTGTCGACCCAGCCGTTGCGGTAGCGCACGGCGATCAGGCCGAGGATGATCGCCAGCGGCACGGCCACGATCGCCGCCCAGAAGGCGAGGAACAGCGTGTTCCACAACCGTCCCTTGATCGATGTCGCAATGTCCTGGCCGCTCGACATGGCGGTGCCGAGATCGCCGGTCAAGACGCCGCCAAGCCATTGGAAGTACCTGACATAAGCCGGCTGGTTCAGCCCCAGTTGCTCGCGCAGATTGGCGAGCGACTCCGGCGTCGCCGACTGTCCGAGAATGGCTTGCGCGACGTCGCCCGGCAGGATCTGGGTGCCGGCGAAGATCAGGACCGAAACGGCCAACAGGAGAAGGATGCCCAGCGCAACGCGCTGGGCCACCAGTTTCACGATGGGTGAGGACATATCCGCAAGGCCAGGCTCAGGCTTCGAGCCAGCACTTCGCCAAAGCGTAGCCGTTCATCAGTTCCTGATGAGGGTCGTCGACCCAGCCGCCGACCTTGGCACCCGTCGCGTCGATGAACTGGTTGAACATCGGCAGGATCAGGCCGCCCTCGTCGCGCACCATGACAGCCATGTCGTGGTACATCTGCTTGCGCTTGGTCTCGTCGAGCTCGGCGCGCGCCGCCAGCACCATCTTGTCGAAGTCCGGACGCTTGAACCGCGTGTCGTTCCAGTCGGCCGACGACAGATAGGCGGTCGAATACATCTGGTCCTGGGTCGAGCGGCCGCCCCAGTAGGAGGCGCAGAAGGGCTGCTTGTTCCAGACCTCGTTCCAGTAGCCGTCACCGGGTTCGCGCTTGAGCTCGATCTTGATGCCGGCCTTGGCGGCGCTCTGCTGGAAGAGCTGGGAGGCGTCGACAGCGCCGGGGAAGGCGACGTCCGAGGTCCTGAGCAGCACGGTGCCGTCGTGACCCGACTTCTTGTAGTGGAACTTGGCCTTGTCTGGATCGTATTTGCGCTGCTCGATCTCGCTGAACAGCGGATAGGACGCGTTGATCGGGAAGTCGTTGCCGAGCGAGCCGTAGCCACGCAGGATCTTGTCCAGCATCTCCTCGCGGTCGATCGCCAGCTTCAGCGCGGTGCGCAGGTCGTTGTTGTCGAAGGGCGCGGTGTCGCAATGCATGATGAAGACGTAGTGGCCGGGGCCGGCATGGTTGCGGATGGTCACGCCCGGCAGACGCTTGATCAGGTCGACGATCTTCGGCTCGACGCGGTTGATCATGTTGACCTGGCCGCCCTGCAGGGCTGACGTGCGCGCCGTGGCATCATTGATGACGATGACTTCGATCTGGTCGGCATGGCCCATCTTGTCGCCCTGCCAGTAATTGGCGAAGCGCTCGCCGCCATGGCGCACGCCAGGCTCGTTGGTCACGATCTTGTACGGGCCGGCGCCGATGCCGGCATCGGGCTTGTCCTTGCCGCCGTTCGGCTGGACGATCAGGTGGTAGTCGCTGAGCAGGTAGGGAAGGTCGGCGTTCGCCTCCTTCAAGGTCAGCACGACTTCCTTGCCGCTGGCCTTGATGGTCTCGATGCCTTTCATGTAGCCGAGCGCGCCGGACTTCGACTTCTCGTCTGAATGGCGTTCGAGCGTGGCGGCCACGTCCTCGGCGGTCACCGTCTTGCCATTGTGGAACTCGACGCCGTCGCGGATCTTGAGCGTCCACACCTTGGCGTCGTCCGACGAGCCGATCTCCTCGGCGATGCGGTTCTCGAGCTTGCCCTCGGGCGATAGCTCGACGATCATTTCGCCCCAGCATTTGCCGAACGCGAACGGCACCTGCGTCATCATCAGCGCCGGGTCGAGGCTGTTGGTGGATTCGCCGCCGACAAGGCCGGCCTTCAGTGTGCCGCCCTTGACCGGACCGGCTGCGCGGGCTGCGCTTGAAAGCAGTGAATTGGCGAAGCTGGCGGAGACGCCGAGCGCGGCGGCGCGGCCGAGAAAGTCACGACGGCTGAGCTTGCCGAACGCGACGCGCCGGCTGAGATAGTCCAGTTCATTCGACATGTTGAGTTCCTCACTCTGTTGGTACGACCTTACGGTCGTTTTTCTTGTTTCTTGTGAGGAGAATAATGACCGCAAGGGAAAGCGGTAAGCAAGACCGAATGCGACATGCCGTGGCGTAAATCGTACGTCGCAATTGGACCAACCCGATAAGCGCTCAGACAAGGCTGCGCGGTATTTTCTCCTCGGAATCGCGCTCGAAAACCAGGGTTTCGCCCTCATAGGCCTCGATTCTGGCACTCACGACAAAGTTTTGCGCGTCAGAGCGCATTTCGGCGGATGTTTCGGTGCGCACCGACCATCCATTTCGCGACAGGGTCTGCGTCCAGTGGGTCTTGCCCGATGCTGACAAGGGATCGTCAGGATGGATCGTCCAGGTCTCGCGGGCGGTGCTGCCATTGGCAAGGCCGTGGGCGAGATCGCGCACTTCGCCGAAATCGTCTGTGATGGAGAGCGTGACGATCCCTGTCTTCTCGTCGCGATCGACATGGCGCTCGGAATTGGCGGGCCGAACCGTTTCGGTTGCCCAGGGCGAAGCACCTTCGGGGGGCGGGAAACTGACTTCATCGCCCTTCGCCAACGGGCGCAGCGGCAGCATCAGCGTCGCCGCCGACAGGTCAAGGCTTGCAGGCTCTGGCGAGGGCCAGATCATCGGCCAATAGGCGTTGGAGACGGCAATGCGCAGCCGGTGGCCGGCCGGCACGCGGTAGCCGCATTGGTCGAGCACGACCCGCGCCGAGACGGTCTCGCCTGGCACCAGCGCCTCGGGGAATTCATGTGAATTGCGATGCGTCAGGTTGAGCACCCCGTAGGAGATCAGCTCCGAAGCGCCGTCGGGATGCACGTCGCACAGCCGCACGGCGATGTTCGCCTGGCGCCGATCCGAGGCAACCCTGACCAGAACCTCCGGCGCGCCTAGAATGTCGATCGCTTCTCTCAGCGCCGGCTGGTCGAAACACACCGACAGCGCATCGTCGGGCCGCTGGTCGCCGGGCAGTTCCGGGCCGAAGGTGAAGGGGAAATATTCGCCGCCGGCAAGGCCGCAGTTCTGCGGCGAAGCGACGATGGCCGGCTTGTTGCCTGCGGGGATGAGCTCGATCTTCCGCGTCTTGATGGCGGGCGACGGCCATTCCTGTTCCGCAACCCAGCGGCCCGGCCGCTCCGGATGCCAGCGCGCCGGGCGCACGCTATCCATCACATAGGCCCGGTAGGCCGGGTCGGCCTCGACGCCGGTGTCGATGCCTTTCAGCCAGCGATCCCACCAGCCCAAGGCCTCCTGCAGGAAACCGATGGCCGGCGTGGGTGCCGCGTAATGCGGGTATTTGTGGATCCAGGGACCGACGATGCCCTTGACCGGCGCCTCGATGTTGGTCACGAGGTGGGAAATCGTGTTGCGGTAGCCGTCATGCCAGCCGCCGATCGACAGCACCGCCGCCTTGACGGCGGAAAAATCCTCGCAGATCGACCCGCGCTTCCAATAGGCGTCGCGATGCTGGTGCTTCAGCCACAGCGGCATCAGGAAAGGCTGGTTCTCCAGCCGGGTCAGCCACAAATCGCGCCATCTGTTATCGCCGGCGAGCAGCGGGTCCGGCGGCCGCGACGAATAGGACAGCATGGTCGAGGCCCAGCCGAAATTTTCGATCAACAGGCAGCCGCCCTTGTAATGGATGTCGTCGGCATAGCGGTCGACGGTCGAGCAGATGCTGATCACCGCCTTCAGCGCCGGCGGCTGCTTGGCCGCCACCTGAAGGCAGTTGAAGCCGCCCCAGGAGATGCCCATCATGCCGACATTGCCGTTGCACCAGGGCTGGGCCGCTGCCCAGGCGATGACATCGCAGGCGTCCTGCAATTCCTGCTCGGAATATTCGTCGTCCATCAGCCCTTCGGAATCGCCATTGCCGCGCATGTCGACGCGGATCGAGGCGTAGCCATGGCCGGCAAAATAGGGGTGCGTCAGCTGATCGCGAAAGATCGTGCCGTCGCGCTTGCGGTAGGGTAGATGTTCGAGGATCGCCGGCACCGGATCGTCGCCGGCATCTTCCGGCATCCACACCCGCGCCGACAACCGGCAGCCGTCCGGCATGACGATGCCCATATCGGGAAATTCGACGACCTTGCGGGGAAATTCGGTGACGGTTTTCATGCGGGTCTCTCCAGGATGTCAGTGACGCATGAAGCGCGCATGTCATGAAGTCAAACCGGCGACGGTCTGTGTCGCCGCGACGACGATTTGGCTGTGCCACGCTCGACGTCCATCTTGCGCCGTTCCGTTAATTTATGTATTACGTTTATTCACTTGGATCCGGCGAACTAAGGATGTCTCGCCTGAGAATCGTCTGGGATGAGCCGAAGCGTGTGACTAACCTCGAAAATCGGGGTCTCGACTTTGCCAAACTCGATATTGAGTTTTTCGCGACCGCGACCGTCCTCCCAGCCAAAGCCGGTCGGCTCAAAGCGATTGGCGAATTCAAGGAGACCGTTCTCGCCGTTGTTTTCAAGCCGCTTGGTTCCGAAGCGATTTCGGTGATCTCGATGCGTCGTGCCAGCCGAAAGGAAAGGTCAGTCTATGAGCAATCCTAAATCTCCCATTCGACCGCTCACCGATGAGGAGGAAGCGGAAATTCAAAAACAAATTGCTGCTGATCCCGACGACGCAGAGGCGACCGACGAACAACTGGCGCAAGCCAGGCCTTTCGCGGAAGTGCTTCCGGAACTTTTCGAGAGCATCAGGCGTGCGCGTGGCCGGCCGGCCGTGGAGAAGCCCAAGCAAGTTGTGTCCATACGCCTGGATCAGGATGTCGTCAGCAAATTCAAGGCCACAGGCAAAGGCTGGCAGGCCAGGATAAATGAGGTGCTGAAGAAGGCGAAGGTAGGTTAGGCGACGGCCAACATCCGAACTGCGTCAATTCAGCGGAATGTCGTTCTCGGCCTTGCTCGCCTGATAGGCGCCGGACAGCTCGTCATAGAGCGCGGAGATTGTCCCGATCCGCCCTTCCAACCGCAGGCGCTCGGCCTCCGGCAGCGCCCGAACCATCCTGCGGATGGAAAAACTCTTCCAATAGGCGTTCTCGGCATTGTAGCCGCCGGGGTCGAGGGTGAAGACCTCCTTCAGGATCTTCAGATCGTGCGGAATGGCGAAGCTGTCGCGCGAATCCTCGTGGCTGAAAAGGTAGTAGAAATTGTCGAAGCCGGTCCAGGTGATCGCCGACAGGCAGAGCGAGCAAGGCTCGTGGGTGGCAAGGAAAATGGCGTCCTTGGTGTCGACACGCTCGGCCTTGGGCATCTCGTAGAAGCGCTTCAGGCAATGCACCTCGCCGTGCCAGAGCGGGTTTTCGATCTCGTTGTTGGTTTCGGCCAGCACCAGCGAACGATCGTCCTTCCTCAGGATCGCCGCTCCGAACAGCTTGTTGCCATGGGCGACGCCATCGGCTGTCTTCGGCACGATGTCGTGCTCGATGACGTCGAGCAGGCGGTTGATCAGCGATATGTCGGTCACTATGCAATCCTGTCGGGAAGATGGATTTCGTAAGGGTGCGAGAAATGACACTCTTCGAGGTTGGAGCCGTCGCCGCCACGATCGACGATCAGGAAATCCTGGGGCTCACCGATCGGCGTCAGCACACTGTGCCAGAGGTTGCGCCGATAGTTGATGCCTTGCCCGGGCGCGGTGATGAAGGCGTGCGGCTCGCCTGGGCCATCCTTGCCGTCCTGGCAGACCACGACCAGGAAAGGGCGCGGCGACAGCGGGATGAAGGCCTGGCTGCCGAAGGGATGGCGCTCGACCATGGTCAGCTTCAGCGGCAAATCATAGGGCGTGCCACGCACCATGGAGATCAGCACGCGGGCATTCGGCCCCCGGGCCTCGGCGGTGGCGAGATCGTGGTAGCGCTCGGCCTTGCCGCCATTGATCGGGTAGTGGTTGTCGCCGCCCATGTCGATGACGTCGCCGAATTCGGCGAAGCTTTCGCGGGTCAGCGGCCGGGCGACGATGCGGGTCATCGCGCGCGACCGCCGATGCCCGCCCCGCCAAGCTTGGCGTGCCGGTTGACGTCCTTGTAGAGCAGATAGCGGAACTTGCCTGGACCGCCGGCATAGCAGGCCTGCGGGCAGAAGGCGCGCAGCCACATATAGTCGCCGGCCTCGACCTCGACCCAGTCCTGGTTGAGGCGGTAGACCGCCTTGCCTTCCAGCACATAGAGGCCGTGCTCCATGACATGGGTCTCGGCGAAGGGGATGACCGCGCCCGGCTCCAGCGTGACGATGGTGACATGCATGTCATGGCGCATGTCTTCAGGATCGACGAAGCGCGTCGTCGCCCAGCGCCCCTCGGTGCCGGGCATCGGGCTCGGTGCAACATCCTGCTCGTTGGTGAAGAAGGCTTGCGGCGTATCGATGCCGTCAACCGCCTCATAGGCCTTGCGCACCCAGTGGAAGCGCACAGCCGCCCCGCTCTCATTGCGGACGGTCCAGCCGCTGGCCGGCGGCAGGAAAGCATAGCCGCCCGGCCTCAAGTTATGCTTTTTGCCGGCAAGCGAAACGCTGAGCTCGCCCTCGACCACGAACAGCACGGCTTCGGCGCCGGCATCCAGTTCCGGCCGGTCGCTGCCGCCGCCGGGAGCGATCTCGACGATGTATTGCGAAAAGGTCTCGGCAAAGCCGGACAGCGGGCGCGCGATGATCCACACCCGGGTCTTGTCCCAGAACGGCAGGGCGCTGGTGACGATGTCCTGCATCACCCCCCTGGGAATGACGGCATAGGCCTCGGTAAAGACGGCGCGGCCGGTCAACAGCTCGCTCTGGCCGGGATGGCCGCCATGCGGCGCGTAGTAGGTTCGCTCGGGCGTCTTGATCGTATCCATGGGTTTCAAACCTATTGCGGCAGCATGTCTCTCAGCCGAAGCAGCGCGATGCGCTCGACCTGTTTGCAGGCGGTGTCGAATTCGGCGCCGCGGCTGTTGCCGATGCGCGCCTCGAACTCCGCCAGGATTTCTTCCTTGGTCTTGCCTTTCACCGCGATGATGAAGGGGAAGCCGAAGGTCGCGACGTAAGCGGCGTTGAGCTTGGAAAACAACTCGCGCTCCTTGTCGGTCAGCGCATCGAGCCCGGCGGACGCCTGCTCTTTCGTCGACTCTGCCGTCAGCCGCCTGGCCTTTGCCAGTTTGCCGGCAAGGTCGGGATGGGCGTTGAGCACGGACAGCCGCTCGGCCTCCGTCGCCGCGCGGAAGACCCGGCAGAGCGCATTATGCAGGCCTCCGGCACTGTCATGCGCCGCGCCTAGTTCCAATTCGTAGGCGCGCTCGGCAATCCACGGTGAATGCTCGAATACGCCGCCAAAGGCCTGGACGAAGGCCTCGAATTCCATTTTCGAAGGACGCAACGCCGGCGGCTGGTATGGGTGTGTCTCTTGCCAATGCTTGGCGATGTCGATGCGCCGCGCCAGCCAGACCTTGTCGTGCGATTTGACATAGTCGACGAAGCGCTTCAGCGCCGCGACCCGCCCCGGCCGGCCGACGAGCCGGCAGTGCAGCCCGATATTCATCATGCGCGGCCGCCCTTCTTTGCCCTCGGCATAGAGCGTGTCGAAACTATCCCTGAGATAGGCAAAGAACTGGTCGCCGGAGTTGAAGCCTTGCGGCGTGGCGAAACGCATGTCGTTGGCGTCGAGCGTATAGGGGATGACGAGCTGCGGTTTCTTGGCGCCATCATGCTCGAGCCAGTAGGGCAGCTCGTCGTCATAAGTATCCGACACATAATCGAAGCCGCCCTCCTCGGCCACCAGCCGCACCGTATTGACTGAGGTGCGGCCGGTATACCAGCCGGTCGGGCGCGCGCCGGTCACCTCGTAGTGCAGCTTGATCGCCTCTTCGAGGTCGCGGCACTCGTCTTCCGGCGCATGGTCTCGGTAGTCGATCCATTTCAGCCCGTGCGAAGCGATCTCCCAGCCGGCCTCCTGCATTGCGGCGACCTGGTCCGGCGAGCGTGCCAAAGCGGTGGCGACGCCGTAACAGGTCACCGGCACTTGCGCCTCGGCGAACAGGCGATGGAGCCGCCAGAAACCGGCGCGGGCGCCATATTCGTAGATCGATTCCATGTTCCAGTGGCGCTGGCCGAGCCAGGGGGCCGCACCGACGATCTCGGACAGGAAGGCTTCCGAGGCCTTGTCGCCATGCAGCACGCAGTTCTCGCCGCCCTCCTCGTAATTGACGACGAACTGCACCGCCACATGCGCGCCGCCGGGCCATTTCGGATCGGGCGGATTGGCTCCGTAGCCGCGCATGTCCCGTTCGTAACGCATTGTCGCTCCTGCCGGATGGTCGAGGTGAAGATATCGAAAGGAGCGCCCGCGCATTCCCCCGAAAATTTTTGAAAGTGCTTTTTGCCGCGATCCGCTCGACCGGGACTTATGCATGGCCTTTAATGGGCGCACAATTCATCACTATGTTCGATTGTACCGGGCCAATTCGTTCATATCGGAAACAGGAGACGGCTAGGTGGCAGAAACGTCGAAAGCCGATGGCGGGCGTCTGACGACCCATGTCCTCGACACCGCGACCGGCCGACCGGCGGCAGGCCTGTCGATTGCGCTCTACCGTCTCGACGGCGCCACGCGCACCCATCTGAAGACGGTGGTCACCAATAATGACGGCCGCTGCGACGCGCCTTTGCTTGCCGGCGCCGATTTCCGCACCGGTGAATACGAACTGGTCTTCGCCGCCGGCGACTATCTGCGCCGGCAGGGAACAAAGCTGCCGGAACCGGCCTTTCTCGACAGGGTGCCGATCCGCTTCGGTATGGCCGAACCGGTGCACTATCATGTGCCGTTGCTGATCTCGCCCTACGGCTATTCGACCTACAGGGGGAGCTGAAACATGGCCAGGCTCAAGACCCGTAACGAGATCCGCTTCATCCTGAACGGTGAGGATGTGGCGCTGACGACTGTCGCGCCTGACACGACCTTGCTTGACTGGCTGCGGCTCAACCGCTCGCTGCGCGGCACCAAGGAGGGCTGCGCCGAAGGCGATTGCGGCGCTTGCACCGTGCTGGTCGGGCGGCTTTCCGCCGGCAGGCTGGTCTATGAAAGCGTCAATGCCTGCATTCGTTTCCTCGGCTCGCTCGACGGCACCCATGTCGTCACCGTCGAGCATTTGCGCGGCGAGGCTGGCAAATTGCACCCCGTGCAGCAGGCGATGGTCGATTTCCACGGCTCGCAATGCGGCTTCTGCACGCCGGGCTTTGTCATGTCGCTCTATGCGCTCTGGATGAAATCGCCGGCGCCATCGGATGCGGCAATAGAAAAGGCGTTGCAGGGCAATCTCTGCCGCTGCACCGGCTATGAAGCGATCGTGCGCGCGGCACGCGCCATCTCCAGCTACGGCAAGGCGGCCAAGGATCCGTTGGCGGCGGAGCGCAAGGCAATCATCACCAGGCTTACGGCAATGAAGGACGGTGCGCGCGTCGAGATCGGTGCCGGCAAGCAGCGGATGGTCGTGCCGGCCAATGCCGACGATCTGGCAAGCGTGCTCGACAAGGAGCCAGGCGCCACCATCGTTGCCGGCTCGACCGATGTCGGGCTGTGGGTCACCAAGCATATGCGCGACATCTCGCCGGCGGTCTTCATCAACAATCTCGACGGGCTGTGCACGATTTCCGAGAACAAGGGCGTGATATCGATCGGCGCCGGCGTCACCTACAGCGACGCCTTCGTGCTGCTGTCAAAGCGCATCCCGGCGCTTGGGCCGCTGTTCGACCGCATCGGCGGCGAGCAGGTGCGCAACATGGGCACGATCGGTGGTAACATTGCCAACGGCTCGCCGATCGGCGACACGCCGCCGCCGCTGATCGCGCTCGGAGCGCGGCTCACGCTGCGGCGGGGCAAGAAGCGGCGGACGATCCCGCTCGAGGATTTCTTCATCGCCTATGGCAAGCAGGACCGGCTATCAGGCGAATTCGTCGAGGCCGTGCATGTGCCGGTGCCGGCCAAGGGCACAAAGTTTGCCGTCTACAAGCTCACCAAGCGCCGCGACGAGGACATCACCGCGGCCCTCGGCGCATTCCTGCTGACACTAGCCAGGGATGGTACGGTGGCCGATATCCGCATCGCCTATGGCGGCATGGCGGCAACGCCGAAGCGCGCTTCCGCGGTCGAGAAGACGCTGCTCGGCAAGCCCTGGACCGAGGAGATGGTGCAGGCGGCGATAGCCGAATACGCCAACGACTTCACACCGCTTACCGACATGCGGGCCTCCGCCGAATACCGGGCGCTGGCGGCGAGGAACCTTTTGCTGCGTTTCTTCGCCGAAACCAGCGGCACCAAGGCGCCGATCCAGGTGACGCGGTACGAGGCAGCCTGATGAACAAGCACGCGACCCCCGACCTCAAGGCGCAGAAGATCAAGGGCGGCGTCGCCACCGACCAGCGCCATGATTCCGCGCACAAGCATGTCAGCGGCACGGCCGTCTATATCGACGACATGCCGGAGCCGGCAGGCACGCTGCATGGCTGCCTCGGCCTTTCCAATGCAACGCATGCCACCATCACGAAAATGGACCTGTCGGCGGTGCGCGCCGCACCCGGCGTGGTCGACGTGCTGACGGCCAGGGATGTTCCCGGCGAAAACGACATTTCGCCGACCGGCCGCCATGACGAGCCGGTGCTTGCTGACGGCGAGGTGCAATTCCATGGCCAGCCGATCTTCTGTGTCATCGCCGAGACGCGTGAACAGGCGCGCCGCGCCACCAGGCTGGCCAAGGTCGAGTACAAGGAATTGCCTTTCGTCACCGACATCGGCGAGCTCGATCCCCGCAAGGACAAGCTGGTTACGCCGCCGCTGACGCTCAGGCGCGGCGATGCCGCCGCGGCGATCACGGCGGCGCCGCGCCGGCTCAAGGGGCAGATGCGCATTGGCGGCCAGGAGCATTTCTATCTCGAAGGCCATATCGCCATGGCCATTCCCGGCGAGGACCAGGACGTCACCATCTATTCCTCGACCCAGCATCCGAGCGAAGTCCAGCATATGGTCAGCCACGCGCTCGGCGTGCAGAGCAATGCCATCACCGTGGAAATCCGCCGCATGGGCGGCGGCTTCGGCGGCAAGGAAACGCAAGGCAACCAGTTCGCCGCACTCGCGGCGATCGCTGCGAAACGGCACCACCGCGCGGTAAAAATCCGCCCCGACCGCGACGATGACATGATCGCAACCGGCAAGCGCCACGACTTCCTCGTCGACTACGAGGTCGGCTTCGATGACGAGGGCAACATATCAGGCGTCGACTTCATGTTCGCGGCGCGCTGCGGCTTCTCGTCGGACCTGTCCGGCCCGGTCACCGACCGCGCGCTGTTCCACTGCGACAACACCTATTTCTGGCCGGCGGTGCATGCGCAATCGGCGCCGCTCTACACCAACACCGTGTCGAACACCGCCTTTCGCGGCTTCGGTGGCCCGCAAGGCATGGTCGGCGCCGAGCGTGTCATCGACGAGGTCGCCTTTGCCGTCGGCAAGGACCCGCTCGAGATCCGCAAGCAGAATTTCTACGGCACCTCGGATCGCAACATCACGCCCTATCACCAGACGGTCGAGGACAACATCATCCATCGCATCGTCGCCGAGCTGGAGGCCAGCTCGCATTATGCACGTCGTCGCCGGACCATCGAAGCCTTCAATGCGAACAGCCGCTGGGTTAAACGCGGGCTGGCGCTGACGCCGGTCAAGTTCGGCATTTCCTTCACCGCCACGCATTACAATCAGGCTGGCGCGCTGGTGCATGTCTACACCGACGGTTCGGTGCATCTGAACCATGGCGGTACCGAGATGGGGCAGGGTCTCTACCTCAAGGTCGCGCAAGTGGTGGCGGAAGAGTTCCAGATCGATCTCGACCAGGTCAAGATCACCGCAACGACGACCGGCAAGGTACCGAACACCTCGGCCACCGCTGCCTCGTCCGGCTCCGATCTCAACGGCATGGCGGCGCAGAACGGCGCCCGCCAGATCAAGGACCGGCTGACCGAGTTCGCCGCCGAAGAATACCAGGTGCCGCGCGACCAGGTGCTGTTCCTGCCCAACCGGGTACGCATCGGCAATCAGGAGATCGCCTTCGCCGACCTCGTCAAGCAGGCCTATATGGCCCGCATCCAGCTTTCGGCGGCGGGTTTCTACAAGACGCCGAAAATCCACTGGAACCGCGACAAGGGCCAAGGCCGTCCCTTCTATTATTTCGCCTATGGCGCCTCCTGCTCGGAAGTCTCGGTCGACACGCTGACCGGCGAATATGTGGTCGAGCGCACCGATATTCTGCACGAGACCGGCCGCTCGCTGAACCGCGCCATCGACCTCGGCCAGATCGAGGGCGGCTTCATCCAGGGCATGGGCTGGCTGACGACGGAGGAACTCTGGTGGGACGCCAAGGGCCGGCTGCGCACCCATGCGCCGTCGACCTACAAGATCCCCTTGGCCTCCGACCGGCCCAAGATATTCAACGTCACGCTGGCCGACTGGCCGGAGGCGCATGAACCGACCGTGCATCGCTCCAAGGCCGTCGGCGAGCCGCCGTTCCCGCTCGGCATGTCGGTGCTGCATGCGCTGTCGGACGCGGTGGCCAGCGTTGCCGATCACAAGATATGCCCGCGCCTCGACGCACCGGCGACGCCGGAACGGGTACTGATGGCGATCGAGCGACTGAAAGCGGAGGCCAAGGCGAGGACCTGATCCGGTCAAACGTGCAAATCCAGCCTGAAAAGCCTATATTTCCCCTTCGGGAACGTGAGCCATGAACTCGAAAGTGCAAAGCCTGAAAGACTTCCTTGCTGGGCAAGGTCGCCTTGCGCTGGTCGAGGTCGCCGGCACAAAAGGCTCGACGCCGCGCGAGAAGGGCGCCTTCATGCTGGTCTCGGCATCGGCGATATCAGGCACGATCGGCGGCGGCCAGCTCGAATACATGGCGATCGACAAGGCACGGCAGCTCCTTTTCTCCCCCCTCGAGGGGGAGATGGCCGCGAAGCGGCCAGAGGGGGTCGTCTCAGAAGGCACCGCCAAAGCGTCGAGCGCTGCCGCGGCGACCCCACCCGACGGCTTCGTCGCCACCCTCCCCTCAAGGGGGAGGGATAGCCGCGCCACGCTCGAGGTTCCGCTCGGGCCGGAGATCGGCCAGTGCTGCGGTGGACGTGTCGAAGTGCTGATCCGGCTCGTCGATGCGGCGCTGGCGCGGGAACTTGTCACAGCGGCCGAAACCGAGGAGGCCAACCTGCCGCACGTCTACCTCTTCGGCGGCGGCCATGTCGGCCAGGCGCTGGCGTCGGCGGCGGCCCTGCTGCCGGTGCATGTCGTCGTTATCGAGACGCGGGCCGAGGCGCTGGAGGGCATGCCGGAAACGGTCGAAACAAGGCTGGCGCCGATGCCCGAAGCGGTCGTGCGCGAAGCGCCGGCGGGAGCCGCCTTCGCCATCCTAACCCATGACCACGCGCTGGATTTCCTGATCGTCGCCGAGGCGCTGAAGCGCGGCGACACCGCCTATGTCGGCATGATCGGCTCGAAGACCAAGAAGGCGACCTTCAAAAACTGGTTCCTGAAGTCGGCGGAAGGCACCGAGGCGGAGTTCGCCCGTCTCGTCTCGCCGATCGGCGGCGATGCCGTCAAGGACAAGCGCCCGCAGGTGATCGCAGCACTTGCCGCCGCCGAGATGATGAAGGCATTGGTTTTCCACACGACATCAAGGCCAGGCCCGGCTTTTCGCGGGAAAGCGATGGCCGAGTAACCTCAACTATTTAACCGGCGTCGTTTCCCCAAGCGAAGGGCAAGAACGTCGGTGCGTGCAGAGCTTGCCCTATGCTGGTCGTTTCAGACCGAGATTCTCGCGCAGAGTGCGGCCTTCATACTCCGTGCGGAACAGCCCGCGCCGCTGCAGTTCCGGCACGACGAGCGCGGCAAAGGCGTCGAGTTCGCCCGGGAACCAGGACGGCATGACGTTGAATCCGTCGGCAGCGCCGCCTTCGAACCGTGCCTGCAACTCGTCCGCGACCTGCGCGGCTGTCCCGACGATGCGCCAGTGGCCGCGTGCGCCGGCGAAATGACGGGCAAGCTGGCGGATGGAAAGACCGTCGCGGCGTGATTGCTCGACAACCAGCGCCTGTCGGCTTTTCATGCCCTCTGTCTCAGGCAACTCCGGCATCGGTCCGTCAATCGGATAGCGTCCGAGATCGGAGATGCTGAGATAGCTGGAGAGCAGCGCGACGCCGACATCGTCGGGGATCAGCTCCTGCAGTTCCTCATATTTCTCGCGGGCTTCCGCTTCCGTTTCGGCCACCACCGGGGAAACGCCCGGCATGATCTTGATGTCGTCCGGCTCGCGCTCATAAGCCGCCAGCCGCCCCTTGAGATCGTCGTAGAAGGCCTTGGCTTCCTCGAAAGTCTGCGCCGCTGTGAACACCACATCGGCGGTGCGGGCGGCGAGGTCGCGGCCGACGTCCGAGGCGCCGGCCTGAACCATCACCGGCGCGCCTTGCGGCGAGCGCGGCAGATCAAGCGCGTCCCTTACCGAAAAGCTCTGGCCGTCATGGTTGAAACCATCCGCGCCCGTGCCGCGCCAGAGGCCGGTAACGACCTCGGCGAATTCCCGCGCCTGCTCGTAGCGGTCGGCATGGGGCTTGAGGCCCGTCGAGCCGAAATTGGCGGCTTCGATGGGGCTGGCCGAGGTGACCAGGTTCCAGCCCGCCCGCCCGCCACTCAGATGGTCGAGCGACAGGAAAGTCCGCGCCAGCCCGTAGGGCTCGTTGTAGCTGGTCGACGCCGTGGAGACGAGGCCGATGCGTTCGGTCTGGACCGCGAGCGCCGAAAGCAGGCTGATCGGTTCGAAGCCGATCGAGCGCGAGGTCTGGCTGGCTATGCCGACATTGGCTTCGCGCAGGCCGGCGGCGTCCTCGCAGAAGATCATATCGAACTTCGCCGCCTCCGCCGTGCGCGCCAGCTGGATGTAGTGGTCGATGTCGACACCCGCCGTCACATGCGCCTTGGGATGGCGCCAGGCGGCGATATGGTGGCCGGTTGCCCACAGGAAGAGGCCGAGCTTCATCTGGCGTGAGGTGTCGGTCATCGGTCGCCTCCGGCAAGTCCGAGATGCGAGCGCAGCGTCGCGCCACAATAGCCCTGTCGAAACACGCCGCGGCGACGCAGGTCCGGCAGCACGCGGTCGACGAAATCGCGGAGCGCCGAAGGCAGAGGCGGCATCAGGATGTTGAACCCGTCGCAGCTTTCCGTCCGGAAAAATGCATCGAGCCTGTCGACGACGACATCGCCCCCGATAGTGATCAGCAGCTTGACCGCCTCCGGTTCACGTCCGCAGGCCACGACACGGCGCTTCAGATCGTCGTGGCGCAGCTTGACGTCCTCCGCCGCTCCTTCGTCCAGCAGGATGACATCGGCGGTGCGGGCGGCGAAATCGAGGTCGGCCTCCCACAGGCCGGATAGCACGAGCACCGGCCTGTCCTGCGGTGAGCGCGCCACATTGAGCGGCCCGCGCACCGAGAAAAACTCGCCCTTGTGGTCGAGCAGATGCATCTTTTCCGGGTCGTGGAACCGGCCATCGCTTTTGTCGAACAACAGCGCGTCCGCCTCCCAGCCATTCCACAAACCCTGAACGACGCCAATATATTCACCTGTGCGGCGACGAAAATCGACAGGGGAAAACCCGTCCGGCCGGCTGAAATTGGCCGCCTCGCGCGGATCCTGGGCCATGGTCGCACTCCAACCGGCCCGGCCGTGGCTGATGATGTCGAGCGAAGCAAAACGGCGCGCCAGATTATAGGGCTGGTGGGCGGCCGTCGATGCCGTTGCGACGAGGCCGATCCTGCTTGTCACCGTCGCCAGGGCGGCCAGCAAGGTCGTTGCTTCGAACGGGCTTCTCGATCCGCCTTTGCCAGGCACGCGATCGGCAAGGACAACCATGTCCAGCCCAGCCGCTTCCAGCTGCCGGACAAAGCCGGCTATGTAGCTGAAATCCGGACCGGCCTGTCCGGGCGCGGAAGTGATGTTGAGCGAAACGGCGAGATGCATGACGCGAACCTAAGTCCGCCTTCGCGCAAGGCAAGCCCATAGAGTGGGCCAGCTGCCCTTCACTTGCCGGCCAGAATATCCTTGATCAGCCGCTGGCAGCGCTCAGCCATGAAGTCGAGCAGCAGCCGCACCTTAGGGTCCTGCAGCTTCTTGTGCGGGTAGACGGCGGCGAACTGCACCGGCGTCGGCGGCGCATTGGCCAGGATCACCTTCAGCCGCCGGTCGCGGATGAACGGCTCGACCTCGAAACGCGGCTTGTTGATGATGCCGCGGCCCGACAGCGCCCAGCCGGTCAGCACATCGCCATCGTCGGTGTCGTAGGGACCGTGCACCTCGAATTTCCGCGGGCCGTCCGCGGTCTGCAGCGTCCACACATATTCGCGCGCGCCGGAATAGCGCAGCATCAGGCAGTCGTGCTTCTTGCCGATAAGCTCCTGCGGCTCGGCTGGTTCGCCGCGCGCCTCCAGATATTTCGGCGCCGCCACCAGCACCCGTTCGCATTCCATGATGCCGCGCATCCTGAGGCTGGAATCCTCGATGATTCCCAGCCGGAAGGCGACGTCGATGCCTTCCTTCATGATATCGACATTGTGATCGGAAAGCCTGAGCCGTACCTCGATATCCGGGTATTTGTCGTGAAAATCGGGAATGCCCGATGCTACCAGCCGGCGGCCAAGACCCAAGGGCGCCGTGACGCGAATGGTACCGCGCGGCTGGCCGGACAGTGCCGACACAGCGGCTTCCGCCTCGGTGATCGCTTCCAGCACCTGCTTGGCGCCCGAGTAAAAAACCGTGCCGTGCTCGGTCGGCATCAATTGCCTGGTCGTGCGGTTGAACAGCCTGACGCCGAGGTGTTTCTCCAGCTCCTTGATGCGGTTGGAGGCAACCGCCGGCGAGATGCGCATATCGCGGCCCGCCGCCGACAGATTGCCGAGTTCGACGACGCGAACGAAAACGGCGATGTTGTCGAGATAGGCCATATGGAACATCTTCGCCGGTTTGCGGTGATCAGCCTAGTATTTTCCATTTTTTTTTGAAAGTCATCGTGCGCCTCGCCCCTTTCCGTTTGCGCTCCACACCGTAAAGTCAGCCAATCGGCAGGGACGACTTCAATGATGGATTTCGCGATTTTCTGGGACTGGCTGAGTTTCGCCGTGCGCTGGCTGCACGTCGTCACCGGCATCGCCTGGATCGGCTCGTCCTTCTATTTCGTCGCGCTCGATCTCGGCCTGCGCCAGCGTCCGGGCATGCCTGCCGGCGCCTTTGGCGAGGAGTGGCAGGTGCATGGCGGCGGCTTCTACCACATCCAGAAATATCTGGTGGCGCCGGCCGAAATGCCCGAGCACCTGACCTGGTTCAAATGGGAGTCCTACGCCACCTGGCTGTCGGGCTTCGCCATGCTGTGCGTCGTCTACTACGCCGGCGCCGACCTGTTCCTTATCGATCCGAATGTGTTGCCCATGTCGGTGCCCACGGGCATCCTGTTGTCACTGGCGACCATCGGCGTCGGCTGGGTGGTCTACGATCTGCTGTGCCGCTCGCCGCTCGGCAAGAGCGACACCGGCCTGATGCTGGTGCTCTACGGCGTGCTGGTGTTCATCGCCTGGGGGCTTACCCATCTGTTCACCGGCCGCGCTGCCTTCCTGCATCTCGGCGCCATCACCGCCACGATCATGTCGGCCAATGTCTTCATGGTCATCATCCCCAACCAGAAGATCGTCGTCGCCGACCTGATCGCCGGTCGAAAGCCCGATCCGAAATATGGCAAGATCGCCAAGCAGCGCTCGCTGCACAACAACTACCTGACGCTGCCCGTTTTGTTCCTGATGCTGTCGAACCACTATCCGCTGGCATTTGCTACTGAGTTCAACTGGGTCATCGCCTCACTGGTGTTCATCATCGGCGTGCTGATCCGGCACTATTTCAACACCGTCCATGCGCGCAAAGGCAACCCGACCTGGACCTGGCTCGCCGCCGCCATCCTGTTCGTCATCATCATCTGGTTGTCGACGGCGCCGAAGGTGCTGACTGGCGAGCCCAAGGCATCGGCAGCGGCGCAAGTCTACATCGCATCGGCGCATTTCCCCGCCGTGCGCGACACCGTGCTTGGTCGCTGTTCGATGTGCCACACGCAGGAGCCGGTCTATGAAGGTGTCTACCACACGCCGAAAGGGGTGATGCTGGATACCGATGCGGCCATAGCCGAGCATGCCCGCGAAATCTATTTGCAGGCCGGCCGCAGCCACGCCATGCCACCTGCCAATGTCACAGAGATCAGCGACAAGGAGCGGGCGCTGCTGGTGACCTGGTTCGAAGGCGCGGGAAAATAGCATGATTTCCATACTTTTGCGCGGCCGCACGCTGTCCTTCCTGCGCTGGCCCGAGACCATCGACGATCATTCCGCCTGGCGCTACGAGGACGATGGCGGCCTGCTCATCCGCGACGGCCGGATCGTCGCTGCCGGCGCCTATGCCGAGGTCGAGAAACAGGCCGGCCAAGGGGTCAAAAAAATCGACCACAGGCCGCATTTGCTGTTGCCGGGCTTCATCGATGCGCATGTGCATTTTCCGCAGATGCAGGTCATCGCATCCCATGGCGCCGAGCTGCTCGACTGGCTGAACACCTATACTTTTCCCGAGGAAACGAAATTCCGGAACGCCCAGCATGGCCGCCGCATCGCCAGGCTGTTCCTCGACGAGATGGTGCGCCATGGCACGACGACGGTCGCCGCCTATTGCTCGGTGCACAAGGCTTCGGCCGAGGCTTTCTTTGCCGAATCGCATCACCGCAACATGCTAAACATCGCCGGCAAGGTGATGATGGACCGTAACGCGCCTGAAGGCGTGCTCGACACGCCGCAATCGGGCTATGACGACACCAAGGCGCTGATCGAGGAATGGCATGGCAAGGGGCGCCAACTTTATGCCATCACGCCGCGCTTCGCCATCACCTCGTCGCCCGAGCAGTTGGAGATGGCGGGCACGCTCTGCCGCGAACATCCCGATCTGCATATGCAGACGCATTTGTCGGAAAACCACGCCGAGATCGCCTTTACCCGAGAACTTTACCCGCAATTGCGCGACTACACCGACGTCTACGAACATTACGGACTGCTTGGGAAAAAGAGTCTGCTTGGCCACTGCATCCATCTGTCGGAACGCGAGGCCGATGCGATTTCGGATGCGGGGTCGATTGCGGTCTTCTGCCCGACGTCGAACCTGTTCCTCGGCTCCGGCCTGTTCGACTATCAGCGCCACCGCAGGCGTGACAAGGCACTCCGCATCGCCGCCGCCACCGATGTCGGCGGCGGCACCAACTACTCGATGCTGCGCACCATGGATGAGGGCTACAAGGTCATCGCGCTGAACGGCGAGAAGCTCAACCCGTTCCAGTCCTTCTGGCAGCTCACCCGCGGCAACGCCGAGGCGCTGTCGGTCTTGGAAAAGGTCGGTACGCTGGACCAGGACACCGACGCCGACATCGTCGTGCTCGACGCGCGCGCCACTCCGGCGATGCGGCTCAGGATGGAAACCATTGAGACTCTGGCGGAGGAACTGTTTCTGCTGCAGACGCTGGGCGACGACCGCGCCGTGCGCGAGGTCTATGTCGCGGGCCGGGCGGCGAAGAGCGACATGGCGACTTAGCGCGCTCCCTACTGATCGCCTGGCACTACTCATCGCTTGACCGGGCGGCAGCCATCGGTCAAAGCGTGCAGCGAAATTGACAGGGGAACGACATGGCCGTTGCGGATGACATCGCTCTGATCAAGAAACAGGAAGCCACGCTCGTCTTTCCGGCCTTCGACGAGGCCGTCGCCTTCAAGATCGGCTCGGCGATCCGCGATCGGGCGCTCAGGCAAGACCTGCCCATCATCGTCGATATCAGAACCTTCGACCGGCCGCTGTTCTATGCCGCCATGCCTGGCTCCAACGCCTCCAATCCGGATTGGGCGCGGCGCAAGATCAATGTGGTGCGACGCTACCTCAGAAGCACCTATCGCATGGTTCTGGAGCAGCAGCGCCCCGAGCGCAGCTTCAAGGTCGGCGAAGGGCTGGATATTGCAGATTATGTGCTTGCCGGCGGCGGTTTTCCCATAAATGTCAAGGGCGCCGGCGTCATCGGCGTGATCGCCGTCTCCGGTCTGCCGGAGCGCGAGGACCATGGCGTTGTCATCGACGCATTGTGCGAGCATCTCGGCATTGACGGGCGCGATTTGGCATTGCCGCCGGAAGCAAAATGACAGAGATCGACCCCAAACTTTTCCTCACCGCCATCTTCAACGCCGCTGTCGCCGCCGCCGATCCCGAGCGAACCATAAGGGATCATTTGCCGGCAAAACCAAAGGGGCGCACCCTCGTCATTGGCGCTGGCAAGGGTTCGGCGCAGATGGCGGCGGCTTTCGAGAAAGTCTGGGATGGGCCGATAGACGGGCTGGTCGTCACCCGCTACGGCTATGGCGCGAGATGCGAGCGTATCGAGATCATCGAAGCGGCGCATCCAGTGCCGGACACCGCAGGCCTGGAAGCCTCGCGTCGGCTGCTGGCGAAGGTCCAGGGCTTGACCGAGGACGACCTGGTCGTGGCGCTGATTTCGGGTGGCGGCTCGGCGCTGCTGCCTTCGCCAGCAGACGGCCTGACGCTGGCCGACGAGATTGCCGTCAACGAAGCGCTGCTCGCCTCCGGCGCGCCAATCGCGGCGATGAACACCATTCGCAAGCATATTTCCACCATCAAGGGTGGCAGGCTGGCGGCGGTGGCATATCCAGCCAGGGTTGTATCGCTGGTCGTTTCCGACATTCCCGGCGACAATCCGGCGCTGGTTGCCTCCGGCCCGACCGTGCCGGATGCCGGCAGCCGCGAAGACGCCCTGGCCTCGATATCGGCCTATGGCATGAAACTGCCGGCCTCCGTCATGACGCATATCAATTCGCCGGCTGCCGAAGCGCCCCGCGCCGACGATCCGCGCTTCGCGCGCAATGAAGTGCATTTGATCGCCTCGGCCGGTGTCTCGCTGGAGGCGGCGGCAGGGGAAGCCAGACGCCAGGGCATCGAGGCGGTCATCCTGTCCGATTCCATCGAGGGCGAAGCGCGCGAGGTCGGCGGCGTCCATGCCGCCATCGCTCGAGA
Organism: Mesorhizobium helmanticense; assembly: GCF_003034915.1. GTDB lineage: Bacteria > Pseudomonadota > Alphaproteobacteria > Rhizobiales > Rhizobiaceae > Mesorhizobium > Mesorhizobium helmanticense. The sequence continues at coordinate 198,190 of NZ_PZJX01000024.1, forward strand.
GGTGGCGACGCGCAACCGGCCATTTCCGAAGCCGGTGCTGATCCTGTCCGGCGGCGAGACCACGGTGACACTGCGGGCAAAGGGTAAGGGCGGCCGCAACTCGGAGTTCCTGCTTGCCTTCGCCATCGGCATCAGTGGCGCACAAGGCATCCATGCACTAGCTGCCGACACCGACGGCATCGACGGCTCGGAGGACAATGCCGGCGCCTTTGCCGACGGCTCCACGGTTTCACGCATGCGGGCGGCGGGCGTCGACGCCAAGGCCATGCTTGCCTCCAACAATGCCTGGACCGCCTTCAATGCCGTAGGCGATCTGTTCGTACCCGGTCCGACCGGGACGAATGTGAATGATCTCCGGGCGATACTGATCAGGTAGTTCGTCCCCTCAGGCGGCCATCAGCCTCTTCACCCGCTTCATATCCTGCAAGAAGCGCTCACGTTCGGCTTCCTTGTCGGCCGGCTCACGGATGCGCAGGATGAAGGACGGGTGGATAGTGATGAACACGCGCAGGCCATCCTCGCGCTGCATCACCTCGCCACGCATTTTTGTCACCGGCACCGCGTTGCCGAGCAGTGATTGCGCCGCCGTTGCGCCGAGGGCCACCACCAGATCCGGCTTGATCAGCTGCAATTCCCTGTCGATCCACCAGCGGCAGGCCCGCACCTCGCCAGCATTCGGCTTGGAGTGGATGCGGCGCTTGCCGCGCGGCTCGAACTTGAAATGCTTGACCGCGTTGGTGACATAGACTTTCTGACGGTCGACACCTGCGTCGTCTAGGATGGCGTCGAAGACCTTGCCCGCCGGGCCGACGAACGGTTTGCCGGCAAGATCCTCCTGATCGCCCGGCTGTTCGCCGACGAAAACCACCTTGGCGTCATCAGGTCCTTCGCCGAACACGGTCTGCGTCGCGTTGCGCCAGAGCGGGCAGCGCCGGCAACCCTCAGCCGCCTCGCGCAATTCGGAAATCGAGCTTGCGTCATCATCCTCGGGTGCCTTGTCTGGCTCGCGCCTTGGCCAGTGCTTGGCCTGAATCTTGGCGTGGTGCGGCGCCGGCGTGGTTGGCATTCTGGCAATCATATCCTTGGCGACCTTGTCCGCTCCCGCGATCAGCTCTGGAATGAGCGAGGCCTCGGGAAGGTTCCGCCAATATTTCTTCGGCATCTCCTTCTGCATCGCTTTCACCTTCAGCCGTGCCGGATTGAAGATGTTTTCGAAATAGGTACGCCACAGCGCCTCGGTATCGTCCTGCGCCGGCGCATCGCCCTTGGTCGCACCTGGCCCGATCGCCAGCCTTTCACCGTCCCAGTCGGCGGAAGCATGCGGCGTCAGAATGGTCCAGCGCATGCCGGTGAAGCGCTTGACGAAGAAAGCCGCGTTGCGCTCGACGATGAAATGATCGGGCTCGAACCAGGCGACATAGCGCTCATCGGTACCCTCGCCGATGCTTCGGAAGCGAACAAAGGCGCGCATCTTGTGGATGTCGCGACGCACCGCCTTTTCCATGGTCTCGAGGCGCCTTGTATCGCCATCCGACGCGATGGCAAGCAGCTTCGGCTCCAAGCGGAGCCGCCACACAAAGCGGTATAGGAAAGCGAAACGGCCGGGGTCGGAGTGGCAGAAGGCCGTTTCCGCCCGTTCGATGAATTCGCGCGGCACGACAAGCCGCGCCTCCGAAGGAACAGCCGGTAAACTGTTCTGGCGCTGAGCGGAGCCTGTTGTGACCTGCCAACTGATGTCCTCAGGCCGGGTCCCGCTCAGCGCCAGTTGCCGTGCCGCGTCGCGCCATCCGGCGAAATCGGTCTGGCTGTCGAGCCACACAATATGCGGGGCAAGATCGAGCTCGTCGGTTCGGATGGTGGGTCTCTGCATGGTCAAAACAACGAGAGCTGTTCGCAGGAACGCACGATCTTGTCGCGCAGGCCCTGTTTGTCTGTGAGTGCGCCCGGCGACCAGCCCTCAGCGATGATGAATGGCCTTAGCTTGGCGATCGAATGGCACAGGCGCCCGACATCCTCGAGCCGGAGCCGCCGGTGGTGGCGGGTCGCCAGGATTTTAGCGATCACCTTCGTGCCGAGACCTGGAATGCGTAGCAGCGCCTCGCGGTCGGCGCTATTGATGTCGACTGGAAACCGTCCGCGATTGCGCAGCGCCCAGGCGAGCTTTGGGTCGATGGCAAGGTCGAGCATGCCATCGCTGCTCCCCGCCAGGATTTCCGGCTGTGAAAATCCATAGAAGCGTATCAGCCAGTCGGCCTGGTAAAGCCGGTGTTCGCGCATCAGCGCCGGTTTCTGCAAGGGCAGGGATGATGACGAATCCGGGATCGGACTGAAGGCGGAATAGTAGACGCGCCGCAGATGGTAGCTGCCGTACAGCCGCGCGCTGGCCTGCAGGATGCCGTCGTCGGAGGTCTTGTCGGCGCCGATGATCATCTGCGTCGACTGGCCGCCCGGCGCAAAGCGCTCGCGCTTTTTGGTCCTTAGCGTCGGCTCGGCTTTTTCTTCCATCTTCCGGCGCAGCCTGGCCATGGAGAGTCGGATCGTTTCCGGCTTCTTTTCCGGCGCCAGTTTCCTCACGCCTTCGTCTGTCGGCAGCTCGACATTGATCGACAGCCGGTCGGCATAAAGACCTGCCTTTTCGATCAGTTCCGGCGAACTTTCGGGAATGGTCTTGAGGTGGATGTAGCCGGAGAATTTCTCGTCAAGCCTGAGCCGCCGCGCCACCTCCACCATCTCGCCCATCGTTTCGTCCGGTGAGCGGATGACGCCCGAGGACAGGAACAGGCCTTCGATGTAGTTGCGCCGGTAGAAATCCATCGTCAGCCTCACCACCTCGTCGATAGTGAAGCGGGCGCGGCGCACATTCGAGGACGAGCGGTTTATGCAGTAGCTGCAGTCATAGATGCAGAAGTTGGTAAGCAGAATCTTCAGCAGCGAAATACAGCGGCCGTCCGGCGCGTAGGAATGGCAGATGCCCATGCCTTCGGTGGAACCGATGCCACCGGATTTCAGCGAATCGCGCTTGGCCGACCCGGACGAAGCGCAGGAGGCGTCGTACTTGGCTGCATCAGACAGGATTGCAAGCTTTTCGCGGACAGGAAGCGCTGACATATGTTCATGGTATGTTCTAAAGCGCGGCTACGCAATCACATTTGACATAGGGCGCGAAAAGTGATCGCTACCCGTCCAGTCAGGTCGTCCGGAACTACACTTCGTGCAGATAGAGATGATAATCCAATTCGCTGACCGTGCGTGCCACGCGCAGATATTCGGACTGCTTGATCGCCACGAAGGTCCGGTGGAGGTCTTCGCCGAGCGCGCCCTTCAGGAAGCTTGATGCCCGTGCCGCCTCGATCGCGGCGCGCCAGTCGACCGGCATGCTGGTCTGGGTTTCGGACGACTCATAGCCGTTGCCGGTGGTTTCGGGGCCGGGATCGAGGCCTTCATCCAGCCCCTTGACGATGCCTGCCAGCACCGTCGCCGCCACCAGATAGGGATTGGCGTCGACGCCCGACGGCCGGTGCTCGATGCGCCGGTTCTTGGCGTCACCCGCCGGCACGCGCAGCGCCACCGAACGGTTGTTGACGCCCCAGGTCGGCGCCACCGGGGCGTAGGATTGCGAAACGAAGCGTCGCCATGAATTGGCGTGCGGCGCAAACACCAGCATCGATTCCGCCATGGTCTGGATGAGACCACCGAGGCCCTGCAGCAACGGCAGCGACCAGCTTTCGCCGCCGGCTTCGGCAAAGACGTTGCGGCCCTGCTTGTCCTGCAGCGAGACGTGGAAATGCATGCCGGAGCCGGCATATTTCTCGATCGGCTTGGCCATGAAGCAAGCGGTGACGCCGTGACGGCGCGCTTGTGCCCGCACCAGCCGCTTCAGCATGACGAGGTCGTCGGCCGCCCGCATCACATCCTTGCGGTAGTTGAGCGTCAATTCGTACTGGCCCGGTGCATATTCGGAAATAACCGTCTCGGCCGGAATGCCTTGCGTCTTCGCTGCGGCATAGATGTCGGAAAACAGTGGCTCCATGCCGTGCAGATGGTCGACGGAATAGACTTCCGTCTTGGCCGAGCGCCGGCCGTCAAGCACGGCATGCGCCGGCTGCACTTTACCGTCGCCATCGCGGTCGTTGGCGAGCAGGAAGAATTCGAGCTCGAAGGCGCCGGCCGGATAGAGGCCTTTGGCCGCCAGTATGTCGACCTGCCTGGCCAGCGCCAGCCGTGGATCCGACGACATCGGCTGGCCGTCGAGATGGTACATGGCCATCAGCACCTGGCCGCGTGGCGGCTGTGTGCCGTAGAGCGGCACCAGCGTGCCGGGGATCGGCCAGGCCCTGAGATCGCCGTCGCCGGTCGTCCAGATCAGCCCGGTCTCGTGCACGTCCTCGCCGGTGATATCGAGGCCGAGGATCGAGATCGGCATATGCCGGCCGCCTTCGAAGATGCTCATCAGCTCGTGCCGGCGCACGATCTTGCCGCGGCCGACACCGTTGGCGTCGGTCAGCACGATATCGAAGGCTTCGATTTCCGGATGTGCGTCAAGAAAGGCTTTCGCTTCGGCGGGCGTGGAACCCGAAGGCGAGGTGATGATGGAACTCAAGTCCGGCTTGCGTGCTTCTCTCATGCCGCAAGCTTGTCTCACGCCGTGAGCCTTGCCGCAACTGCCGCGAAGGCGGTGATCAGCCGGTTCACCTGGGCCGCACTCGTCGCCGGCGAGATCAGCATCATGTTGTGGAAGGGCGCAATCAGCACGCCGCGATTGACCAGCGCGACATGGATCGCCGCTTCGAGCTCGGGCGCGTGCGCCGCCTCCGCTTCGCCGCCATTTCTCAGCGGGCCGGGCGCGCAGATGAACTCGACACGGGCGCCGACACGCCCGACATGCCAGGGCAGGCGGTAGCGATCGATGACGGCGGTCAGTCCGGCGTCGAGCCGCCGCGCCAAATGATCCATATGGCTGTAGGCCGCGTCGGTCATCACCTCTTCCAGCGTGGCGCGCATCACTGCGAATTGTAGCGGATTGCCCGACAGCGTCGTACCCATGCCTGAATAGCCGGGCTCCTTGGTCCTGACATAATCGGCATAGCGTGTGGCGACGTCTTCGCTCATCCCCCAGACGCTCGCCGGAACGCCGCCGGCGATTGGCTTGCCCAGCACAAACAGGTCCGGCTCCAGCCCGTACGCCTTGGTGTAGCCGCCGGGACCGGTCGAGATCGTGTGGGTCTCGTCGATCAGAAGCAGCGTACCAGCCGCACTTGTGAGCCGCCGCAGCGCATCGTGGAAGCCGCGTTCTGGCAGCACCATGCAGGAATTGGTCAGCACCGGCTCGGTGATGACGCAGGCGATATCCCTGGTCCGGAGCGCGGCCTCGAGCGCCGGCAGGTCGTTGAACTCGATGATTTCGGTCGCCCTTGTCAGGTCGCGAAATTCACCGGCCAGTCCGGGCCGGTTGGCCGGCTTGCCGTCGACCAGGCGCACCATGGTCTCGTCGACGGAGCCGTGATAGCAGCCGTTGAAGACCAGGATCTTCTCGCGGCCGGTGACGGCGCGGGCAACGCGCAGCGCAAAGCGGTTGGCGTCGGTCGCCGTCGTGGCGATCTGCCAGCAAGGCAGGCCGAAGCGCTGTTGCAGCAGCGGGCCGATGGCAAGCGCATCTTCGGACGGCAGCATATAGGTCAGGCCACGTCCGGCCTGCGCGCGGATGGCGCGGGCGACCGGCGCCGGCGAATGGCCGAACATCGAGCCGGTGTCGCCAAGGCAGAAATCATCCAGCCGGTTGCCGTCGATATCGGTGATCGTGGCGCCTTTGGCGCTTTCGACCAGGATTGGAAACGGCGTCGGCCAGTCGTTCATCCAGTGCATCGGCACCCCGCCGAAGAAGCCGGGCAGGCCGTTGCCGACCTTAGCTGCCGATTTCGGCCGCGCCTGGCGGAAGACTGCAGCCTCTACCTTGCGCAGCTCAGCGATGCGGGCGGCGCTGATGCCGCCGGCCGCGGTCTTCGAATGATCGATCGTATCCATGAGGGTTCTCTTTCGTGCGTCATTCTAGCCAGTTGGCATCCGGTACCGCAATTGGGCGCGCGGCCCTGCAATAGTTCAGCGACCACGGTGAAGAGAACTGATGCTTGACCCCGGATCGTCTTCCGGCGTCAATGGGACAGGGTTCGTGGCTTGGGGGTAGAAAATGCGGGGAATCATCTGCGTAACAGTGCTGCTGTCGTCGGTCGGCACGGCCTTCGCGAGCGGCGGCATCTGGTGTTCCGCCGACGATACGGCCGTGGAATTTCAGGTCGAGGCCGGCGTTACAAGGGGCATGGGCGGGCCGACCTTCAATTTTCGCGGCGATCTCGAAGTCAAGGCGCGGCCGGCCGGCGACAGTCTGCGCAAGACGGTCTTTGAGGATTCAAACCTGGCGCAATACTGGCTCGACGGCAAGGAATTGCGGCTGAACATCTACCGCGAGCACCAGGTCGCAGACACCTACAATCATGTCGAACTGGCAATCCTGACCAAGACCAGCGACGAGGGCGTCTATGACGGCCAATATACGCTGGCTATCTATGACGCCGCGGCGGACGCGGACAAGGATGGCAAGCCGGTTGAACTCAAAGGCAAGGTATCCTGTGGAGCCGAATGACTTTTCTCGAACTAGGCGGAGATATCGATGACGCCGCAGTCGCCGGCGGCGCTGCCGAAGACGACGCGACGCTCTTGCTTGTCCCACATCATCGCGGTGATGGCGCCCTTGCCTGGCCGGCGCAGCAGCACTTCCTTGGCGTCGGCAAAGCGCACCGCCATCACCATGCCGTCGTCATAGCCGATGGCGACCACATCCTGGCTTGGATGGCAAGCGACTGATGTCACCATGGCGTTGCCGCGCGTGCCGAGCTCCAGCGGCGCCTTGCCCATCGGTCCGTCCTTGCTCGAAAACGGCCAGACGATCGCCGCCGGCGCGCCCGAGCTCGCCAGCCATTTGCCTTTGGCGCTCCACGACAGGCTTTTGACCTTGCCGGGGTAACCGCTCATGCGCATGTGCTTGCCGTCGGCGAGCTTCCAGCCATGCAGCGCGTTCTCCTGCATGGTGGTGACGAGGAAGGCGCCGTCCGGCGAGAAGGTGATGCCGGTATGGGCGCCGGCCCATTCGAGTTCCACTGGTTTGCCCTCTGCCGCGGGAAAATGCAGCGTCGCGCCATTGTAGCGGGCAACGCCGAAACGCATGCCCTTGGGCGAAAAGGCCAACCCCTCGACCGAGCGCGGATGCGCAAACTCCTTCGTCTTGCCATCGGCGAAGCGCACATAGGCAGTTTTGCCCGAGGCGAACGCTATGGCGCCTTGCGGCCCGGCGGCAACGCTGGTGATCCATTTCCTGCCGGCGCTCGCCAGTTCCGCCACCTCGCCGCCGGCTTTGACGGCAAACACCTTGCCGTCCTCGCCACCGGTGATCAGCCGGTCGTTGGCCCCATCATGGAAGGCGGCGAGCAGCCCGTCATTGGCCGGCACGGTTTTGTGGCCATGGTCGAGCCGGTGGATAGCGCCGTCGGCCAGCGCGAAATGCGGCACGTCGCCGAGGAAGACGGCGGCGATGCAGTGGCCTTCGAGATCAAGCGGAGCGACGGTGGGCATGCGAACTGGTCCATTCGAGATTGTTGCCTTGCCGGCCGTCTACGCCAGCGCGGCTAGGTGCGCTCCACCTTCTCCCCTTGTGGGAGAAGGTGGATTGGCGCGCAGCGCCAAGACGGTTGAGGGGTGTTGGACGGATCGCCGCCGGTGCCAAGCTGGAACACCCCTCATCCGACCGAGCTTCGCTCGGCCACCTTCTCCCACAAGGGGAGAAGGAAGAAGGGGCAGCGCTAACGTTATAAGGTTCGGAAATCAAGCCGCCTGGCAGGCCTCGAAACTCTTCTTCAGCCGCTCGCCGTCGAGTTCGCGGCCGATGAACACCAGCCGGCTCTCATGTTTCTCGCCATCCTTCCAGGCGCGCTGGTGGTCGCCCTCGATGATCATGTGCACGCCCTGGATGACATAGCGCTCGTCGTCGCCCTTGAGCGCGATGATGCCCTTCAGCCGCAGGATGTTCGGGCCTTCCATCTGGGTGATCTTCTCGATCCAAGGGAAGAATTTCTTCGGGTCCATCTCGCCGCCGCGCAGCGACACCGACTGCACCGTCACGTCATGGATGTCGGAAGCGTGGGCGTGATGGTGGTGCCCGTCATGATCATGGTGGTGGTGATCATGGCCATCGTGATCGTGATGGTCGTGATCATGATGATCGTGTTCATCATGCGCCTCGAGGAAATGCGGGTCGTTCTCCAGCGCCCGGGCAAGATCGAAGGCGCCACGATCGAGAACCTCCGACAGCGCCACGCCGGCGCGCGTCGTGCGGTGGATTCTGGCCGCCGGGTTGATGGCGCGGATCGTCGCCTCGACCTTGGCGAGCTCTTCCGGCGTTACCAGGTCGGTCTTGTTGAGCACGACGACATCGGCAAAGGCGATCTGGTCCTCGGCTTCCCGGGAATCTTTCAGCCGCAGCGGCAAATGCTTGGCGTCGACCAGCGCCACCACTGCGTCGAGCCTGGTCTTGGAGCGCACGTCGTCGTCCATGAAGAAGGTCTGCGCCACCGGCACGGGATCGGCGAGGCCCGTCGTTTCGACCACGATGGCATCGAAGCGGCCGGGCCGGCGCATCAGACCTTCGACGACACGGATCAGGTCGCCGCGCACTGTGCAGCAGACGCAACCATTGTTCATCTCGTAGATTTCCTCGTCGGATTCCACGATCAGCTCATTGTCGATGCCGATCTCGCCGAACTCGTTGACGATGACGGCATAGCGCTTGCCATGGTTTTCCGAGAGGATGCGATTGAGCAGCGTCGTCTTGCCGGCGCCGAGATAGCCGGTGAGAACGGTTACGGGTATCTGCGTCGTCTGTGCATCGCTCATGTTTGGGCCTCGAAAAGAGATTGTCGGTTCCATATAGGGTGTGTGCCTGGCTTTTGCACGCGGCAAACCGACAGCTAAACGGATCGCCGGCCCAAACGGATCGTATCGCGGCCGCGCCATCCATATCCATTTCAAGGCCTTCCCGACGAACGATCGGTGATGACCGGCCAGATGTTCTTTCCCGACGGCTTGAGCGATCAGATCCTTGCGATCGTCTCGCCCTACAACGACCGAATGCGCGAGACGGCGTAGCGCGACGGGCCGGACCCTTGTCGCAGGCCGTTTTGCGCGAGGCGGCGGATGCCTGTCAGGCCCCGCTGGTCGCGACGGTGAAGGCCGGCTGAGCTCCATCTGGGAGCCGCCCATGCTCAAGGGAAGGTCCTGCCGCCCAAGAAGTCGTTTGTCATCTAACTGAAATAAACATCTGGCATCACCACGGCGGACATCGCAATGCTTGCCGGCAAAGCTGTTTCTCGGCGCCGGATTCTTTTGATCGTCGATTGCCAACCGGCCGGCAGCTTCTATGCTGCTTGCACCGGTTCGGCCGAAGAGGGATGACCATGGCCAAAGCGGACAAGACTGCGACAATGAGCCGGCTGCATTCGGCGGCGCGGCTGGCGCGAACGGCACTCGCCGCGCGGCTTCTGGCGCACGGCTTCTATGCCGGGCAGGACCAGATCATGCTGGCGCTCGATCGCGAGGACGGCCAGACGCCCGGCAATCTCGCCGGCCGCCTCGGCGTGCGCCCGCCGACCATCACCAAGACCATCAACCGGCTGCAGGCGCAGGGCTTCCTGGAAAAGCGCGCCTCGGTGAACGATGCCCGTCAGGCGCATATCTTCCTCACCGATACCGGCCGCGAAATCATTCACGCCATCGAGAAATCGGTGAAAAAGACCGAAAAGCAGGCGCTGAAAGGCCTCGACAAGAAGGACCAGAAGGCGCTGTTCAAATTGCTCGCCCGCATCGAGGCCAATCTTTCCAACGAGGAGATGGTGCTCCTCGACGACGACACCGACCTCGACGACTGATCGAGGGCCTGCTGTCTGCACACTTTTGGGCGACCTGCATTAGCTCGCCATTGGCGATCGGCGGATCAGCGCCGACCAACGTCCCGGTGTGACGCCGAACGCCTTCTTGAAATGCCTGATAAAATGGCTCTGGTCGCTGAAACCGGCGGCGATGGCGATCTCCGCCAGCGGCTCGTTCGCCTCGATCATCCGACGCGCCCGTTGCAGGCGCCGCATGAGCAGGAAACGGTGCGGGCTGGTCGAGAAGGTGGCACGGAAGTGCCGTGACAGCCTGTAGCGGTCGAGCCCGGTGATCGCCTCCAGCTCCTCCGAGCGTACAGTGCGCCCGGCATTCTCCTCCAGATAGTCGCGCGCCAGGCTGGCGGCGCGCCAGGCCGTCTTTGCCATAGGCTTAGCCGGCTGGCCGGCGTGCCGCGCAAGGCATTTCGCGAGCTGCGCCATGAAATCGGCGACGAACAGCTCATCCAGTTCCCGGTCCAGCGGTGCCAGCGCCGAAAGCAGCGTCGTGCAGAAAGCGTGGTCGCTCACCACGGCCTCCCTGACGAAAGGCAGTGACGCGCCGCCGAGGCAGTCCAGCATCAGCGATGGCTCGAGATAGAGCATCCGGTAGCGCAAACCATCCTCGGTGCCGGCGCCGCCATCGTGCAATTCGTCGGGATGGAGCACGATGACCTGGCCAGGCAGGCTGTGCCGCATCGCGCCGCGATAGCGGAAGCGCTGCACGCCGGAGAGCGTCACCCCGATCGCATAGGTGTCGTGGCGGTGGAGATCGAAAGCGCTGCCATGGAACCGCGCCTCGATGCGCTCCATGCCGGCGGCGCCGGGCGCCGAGACGATGCAATCTTCGGCCGTGTTGGCGCACAAACGTTCAAGACCCTGGCGGGCCTGCTGGCCTAGATCGTGCGGCATCGCTTCAATCATGTTCTGGTGACTGTCTCATGTTCGATACGAAATTTGCAATCGTGCTCAGGGATGACCTTCCCGTCTGGCAGAAGCTCAATGTCACTGCTTTCTTGACCAGCGGCATCGTCGCACAATTTCCCGAGATCATCGGCGAGCCCTACCGGGACCGCACCGGCAATCTCTACAACCCGCTCTCGATCCAGCCGGTCATTGTGCTTTCGGCCGACCAGCCGACGCTTGCCGCGATCCACCGGCGGGCGCTGGAGCGCGCCGTGACGACGTCGCTCTATGTCGAGGAGATGTTCTCGACAGGCCACGATGTCGCCAACCGCGCCGTCTTTGCCGAATTCACGCCCGACGACGCCAAAGTCGTCGGCATCGCATTGCGCGCCGACAAGAAGCTGGTCGACAAGATCACCAAGGGCGCCCGCATGCACGCTTAGTACGTGCCCTTGGGCTTGACCTGAGGGGGGTGGAGCAAGGACTTGCAGCACATGAACTAAGCCTGTTGGCAGCTATTGTTGTGCCAGTTCCCTTTGCCTCGGCATCAGGCGACAATTGGCTTGCCGGCAGGTCACAATTGCCGCAAAGGTGAGGCTCTACCTCAGTACCCGGCCTGAAATTGAGTCCTTCCCCAAAACAAGACGAAAGCGCGACGCCTCCGGCGGCGATTCTCTGCATGCTTTCGGTCTATGTATTCTTCACCTTCCTCGACACGAGCAGCAAATATCTTGTCCTTGCCGGCGTCTCGGCGCTGATCGTCGCCTGGGTTCGCTTTGCCGTCCATGTCCTGCTGGTCGGCGCGTTTTTGCGCGGATGGCGCGAGCCGGCGCGCTTCCGCCCCGCCAACCTGCCGGCGCAGGTCGTGCGCGGTCTGTTCCTGTTCGGCTCGACGATTTTCAACGTTCTGGCGCTGCAGACCCTGCAGCTCGCGGAAACCACGTCGATCTATTTCTTCGGGCCGATGGTGATCACCGCACTCGCCGGTCCGCTGCTCGGCGAATGGGCGGGCTGGCGCCGCTGGCTGGCGATCCTGACGGGCTTCGTCGGGGTTCTCATCATCACCCGTCCCGGCGTTGGCGCCTTCGGCATCGGGCATGTCTTCGCCATCTGCTCGATACTGTCGAACTGTTTCTACGTCATCATGACGCGTCGCCTGGCGGCGACCGAAACCGCGGAGAGCCTCATCCTTTTTTCGGCGCTGGCGCCGGCCGTTGTGCTTTTGCCCCTGCTGCCATTCTCATTTTCCCTGCCCCATGACGGCTGGCATTGGTTCATCCTGCTGATGCTCGGCGTCTTCGGCGGCATCGGCCACTGGCTCCTGGTGCAGGCCTATCGGCTCGCGACCACCACGGCGCTCGCCCCCTATCCCTATTCGCAGATGATCTGGATGATCATTTCCGGCTGGCTCGTCTTCAACCAGTTTCCCGACCGCTGGACGCTCATTGGCGCCGCCGTCATCGTCGCCAGCGGCCTCTATATCGTCCATCGCGAACACCGGCTTCGCCTGCGCAATCACGCAGCACTGGACGCGGAGGCGGAAACGCTGGCGAAAAAACTTTGATTTGCTGCCGATCGATGGCATAAGGCCGCCTTTAAACAGTTTAAAAAACGATCGGGGAGCGAAGGGCTGGCACAGAAGATCAAGCTTTCGACGATCGCGGATGCGCTGGGCGTGTCCACGGCGACGGTTTCGCTGGCGCTGCGCGACAGCCCGCTGGTCGCCGGCGCCACCCGCGACCGCATCAAGGAGCACGCCCGCGCCATCGGCTATATCTACAACCGCCGCGCCGCCAGCCTGCGCACCTCGCGCTCGGGCATTGTCGGCGTCGTCGTCCACGACATCATGAACCCCTTCTTCGCCGAGATCCTGCGCTCGATCGAAAGCGAGCTCGACCGCAGCCGGCAAACCTTCATCCTGTCGAACCATTACGACCAGCTCGAAAAGCAGCGCACCTTCATCGACACGCTTTTGCAGCTCGGCGCCGACGGCGTCATCATGTCGCCAGCCATCGGCACGCCGGCCGCCGACATTCTGATGGCCGAGGAAAACGGCCTGCCGGCGGTGCTGATCGCGCGCACCGTCGAGGGCGCCGACGTGCCGGTGTTTCGCGGCGACGACGCCTATGGCACCGGGCTTGCCACCAACCATCTGATCTCGCTCGGCCACAAGCGCATCGCCATGATCGGCGGCACCGACCAGACCTCGACCGGCCGCGATCGCTACCAGGGTTATGTCAACGCCATGGAGGCGGCCGGGCTGGAGGTCAGGCCGTCCTGGCGCATTGCCGGCCCGCGCACCAAGCAGGCCGGCTTCGAGGCAGCAGGCCAGTTCCTGGCATTGAAGGACAAGCCGACCGCCGCCTGCTGCTGGAACGACCTCGTCGCCATCGGCCTGATGAACGGCATTGCGCGCGCCGGGCTGGTGCCCGGCATTGACATCTCCGTCACCGGCTACGACGATCTCGAGGAAGCGGCGATCGCCACCCCGGCGCTGACCACCGTCTGGAACGGCCAGCGCGAGGTCGGCCGCCGCGCCGCCAGCGCCTTGCTCGACAAGCTCAACGGACAGACGGTGCGGCCGTCGCAGGAACTGATCAAGCCGGAACTGCATGTGCGCCAGTCGACCGGCAAGCCGGTGGAGCGTGCATGACAAAGACCGAACAATCGCTGCCCGTCGCCATTCTGGTGCCGGGCCAATTCAACGACCATGCCGCTGGCCGCATCGACCGGACGTTGCGGCAGGTCAAGATCGAACGCGCCGACCCCTCGCTGGTCACCGATGATATGCGCCGGACGGTGCGCGGCATCGCCTCGTTCGGCGGCATCAATGCTGCCTTCATCGACGCGCTGCCAAACCTCGAGATCATCGCCAATTTCGGCGTCGGCTATGATTCGGTCGACACCCGCCATGCCGCGCAGCGCGGCATCATGGTCACCAACACGCCCGACGTGTTGACCGAGGAGGTCGCCGACACGGCGATCGGGCTTCTGATAAACACCATCCGCGAATTGCCGCGCGCCGAAACCTGGCTGCGCGACGGCAGTTGGGTGCGCGAGGGCAACTATCCCTTGAGCCGGCTGACCTTGCGCGGCCGCGCGATTGGCATTTTCGGCATGGGCCGGATCGGCCTCGCCATTGCCCGGCGGCTGGAGGCTTTTGCGCTGCCGATCGCCTATCACAACCGGCGCCGGGTTGAAGGCCTGTCCTATGACTATCACCCGACGCTGAAAGGCCTGGCCAGCGCGGTCGACACGCTGATCTCGGTGGCGCCAGGCGGCGCCTCGACCGAAAAGGCGGTCAATGCCGAAATCCTTCAAGCGCTCGGCCCGAACGGCGTTTTCATCAATATCGGCCGTGGCAGCACTGTGGACGAGGCAGCACTTGCCGCGACACTCGCCAACAAAACCATCGCCGCCGCCGGGCTCGATGTCTTCGCCGACGAACCGAACGTGCCTCAGCCGCTGCTCGACGCGCCCAACATGTCGCTGTTGCCGCATGTCGGCTCGGCTTCCGAGCACACCCGCCGCGCCATGGCGGATCTGTGCGTCGACAATCTGGTGTCCTGGTTCTCGCAAGGACGGGCGCTCACCCCCGTGCCGGAGACTGAAAAGGTCAAGGCGCGGCGCTGAGCAGGGGCCTGCCACACCTGTTAACGCTGGCCGCCGAATTTTACCCGGCATCGAGCGTGCGAAATTCTGGCGAGAGCAGGATGACGGCACAGTCATCTTCAGCACCGATGGCATCGACCCGATCGTCACTTTCTCGGTCGCCGACGGCGATGGCTACGAATCCTACGAGCCGGCCTTGCCGCTACTGTCGCTGGCCGCCACCGCTCCCTGATTTCTGGCTTACTCAGCCGCCGCCCTTGCACCGGCTCTCGCCGTCGCGTGCAGGCGCGCCGCGTCGCCGAAGGCGCGGAATATCTTGGCCGAGGCGCTGTCCGACTTGACCCAGTATTCGGGGTGCCACTGGACGCCGACGGCGAACGCACGGGCATCGCGAACCGAAACCGCCTCGACGGTGCCGTCGGCCGCGACCGCCTCGACCTCCAGCTTCGGGCCGAGCCGGTCGATTGCCTGGCGGTGCAATGAATTGACCTTGATGTCCCCGGCGCCGAACACGCCGGCGAGGCAACTTCCGGGCTTGATTGATATGGTCTGGTTGATGGCGAAGCGCTCATCCTGGTTGTCGCTCACTGCTGCGCGGTGGTCGAGTGAGCCTTCGCGCTCGTGGATCTCGGTGGCCAGCGAGCCGCCCAGCGCCACGTTCATCTCCTGGATGCCGCGGCAGATGGCAAGCAATGGCACGCCGCGCTCGATCGCCCTGCGGATCAGCGGCAGCGTGGTGGCGTCGCGGGCCGGATCGTAGGGACCGTTGGCTTCGCTGGCGTCGCCGCCATAAAGCGAGGGGTGCACATTGGATTTCGAGCCGGTGACCATGACGCCGTCGACCGAGGACAGCAGCTCGTCGAAGTCGAGCCGGTCGCCGAAGGACGGCACCAGCACAGGGAACACGCCGGCGCCCGAAAGCGCCGCTTCCAGATATTGCTGCGGGGCGGCATGCCAAGTGTAGTTGTCGAACTGGCGGACGTCGGTCGATACGGCGACGAGCGGCTGCTGCATTTTTGATCCGGGTTCCATTCAGTGCAAGGACATATTCTGCCTCTAAAATAGGCGATCCGAAGGCGCTTTGCCATGGCAAGTTTTGGCGTGTCGCATGGGCCACGGCATTAGAGCGACGTGCGTCCAATTGGACGCACAAGTACGCTCTAACGCTTTTGAAGCTACGCATCGTGCTTTCCGAAAATCGATTCCGATTTTCGGGCCGATGCGGTGCGTTAGACTATAGTTGCAGGAGCAGCGCTCGGTTCGGCTGCCGTGCTGGACTCGACTTCGCGCCCGTGTATTGTTTGCGCCAAGCCGGTCGGGGCAAAGAGGATTTCCCCAACGCCGGTCTGTTGATCCAAAAGGGAGGAAGTGCATGGATCGTCGATCGTTCATCCGCAAGGCCGGCTTAACCGGCGTGGGCGCCGCGGCCGCTACCGCAGCGCTTGCCGCGCCGGCAATCGCCCAGTCCAATCCGAAGGTGACGTGGCGGCTTGCGTCGTCCTTCCCGAAATCGCTCGATACGATCTATGGCGGCGCCGAGGTGTTTTCCAAGATGCTGTCGGAAGCGACCGACGGCAACTTCCAGGTTCAGGTCTTCGCCGCGGGTGAACTCGTGCCCGGCCTGCAAGTCGCGGATGCCACCACTGCCGGTACTGTAGAAGCCTGCCATACGGTGGCATATTATTACTGGGGCAAGGACCCGACATGGGCGCTGGGCGCCGCCGTGCCGTTCTCGCTCAATGCTCGTGGCATCAATGCCTGGCATTATCATGGCGGCGGCATCGACCTGTTCAACGAGTTCCTGGCCACGCAAGGGCTTTTCGGCCTGCCGGGCGGCAACACCGGCGTGCAGATGGGCGGCTGGTTCCGCAAGGAGATCAATACCGTCGCCGATCTTTCGGGCCTCAAGATGCGCATCGGCGGCTTTGCCGGCAAAGTGGTGCAGAGGCTCGGCGTCGTGCCGCAGCAGATCGCCGGCGGCGACATCTACCCCGCGCTGGAAAAAGGCACAATCGACGCCGCCGAGTGGGTCGGCCCCTATGACGACGAGAAGCTCGGCTTCTACAAGGTCGCGCCCTACTATTACTATCCCGGCTGGTGGGAAGGCGGACCGACGGTCCATCTGATGTTCAACAAGGCGAAATACGAAGAGCTTTCGCCGGCCTACAAGTCGCTGGTGCACACCGCCGCGCAGGCGGCCGACGCCAACATGCTGCAGAAATATGACTATCTCAATCCGGCGGCGGTGAAGCGGTTGGTGTCCGGCGGCGCCAAACTGCGTCCGTTCAGCCAGGACATCATGGCGGCCTGCTTCGAAAAGGCGAACGAGGTCTATGCCGAGATGGAGGCCACGAATGCGCCGTTCAAGAAGATCTGGGACTCCATCAAGGCCTTCCGCAAGGAGCACTATCTCTGGGCGCAGGTGGCCGAATACAATTACGACACCTTCATGATGGTCCAGCAGCGCAACGGCAAGCTTTAGGCGTTTCGATTGCTCTTCATTCAAAGAGACCCCGGGCGAGCTCGCCCGGGGTCTTTCCTTGTCCGGCGTCTGCGGCACAGTTTCCAACTTATGCCGCAGACGTCCATCGTCGAAGTTTTTGCGCCGCCAGCGCCGGAACTGATCGGTGAAAGCGGCTCAACGTCGCTGCGGCACCATCAGCACCTTGACCTCTCCGGGCGCGGGTGGGTTTGCGATCACGGCCGCGGCCTCCTCAAGCGGCACCTGCCTCGAGATCAACCTGTCGATCTCGATCGCGCCCGTGGCGATGAGCTCAGCCGCGCGGCCATGGGTGTAGGGATTGAGGAAGGAGCCCAGCACCTTCAACTCCCGGAACAAGAGGTCGAAGGGCTCGAACGCCGCTTTCATGCCTTGCGGTGTCACGCCGACGATGATGACCGTACCGCCGGCCCTGGCCAGCCGCATGGACTGTTCGACAGTGTCGCGCACGCCGGCGCATTCGAACACCACATCGACGCCGCCGGGCACCAGGCCCGACGGACCGGCGATCGCTTCGATGACATCGCCCGCGCCCGGATCGACCGTCGCCGTCGCTCCCAATTCCTCGGCAAGCGCGCGCCGCGAGGCCTGGCGTGTCGACAGGATGATGGTCCTTGCCCCGGCGAGCTTCGCCAGTTGCACGGTAAGCAGGCCGATCACGCCGCCGCCCAGCACGACAACCGAGGCGCCGGGCCTGATTTCGGCCAGGTCCACGCCATGTAGGCAGCAGCCAAGCGGTTCGCAGAACGCGCCATGCGTGGGTTTGAGGTCACCAGGCAGCAGGAAGGCCTGTTTCTGCGGCAGCAGGACATAGTCGGCGAAGCCGCCGTCACGATGGATACCGATGGCGCTGAGATTGCTGCACAGATTGACCCGGCCGGCCCGACAATGCGGGCAGCGCCCGCAAGCGATGTTGGGATCGCCGGTCACCCGGTCGCCGACGGAGTATCCCGATACAGCACCGCCCATCGCCTCGACGATGCCCGAAAACTCATGTCCCGGCGTCACCGGCGGTGTGCAGGGGAACTCGCCGTGGAACAGATGCCGGTCGGTGCCGCAGACGCCGCAGGCCTCAATCCGCACCAGGAGGTCATCTGGCCCAGGGACGGGCGCGGTGACCTCGCGCAGGACGATGTCGCCCACCGCCTCCAGGCGCACCGCCTTCATGATGCTCATCTGGCCCACCTCAATTGAAGCTTGGCGGCTGCGACAGATCGGTGGCCGGGGCCGCCGGTTTGGCAGGTGGTGCGTCGCCGAAATTCGGCGGCTGCGACAAGTCCGGTGCAGCCGGCGCGGCCGGGGCGGTGCCGCCATTGGCTGGCGGCGGTGTGCCGAGCGGCGACAGGCCGGTGCCAGGCGTTTCCGGCACCTGGTAATCGATGGTGCCGGGGTCGACCGGCGTGCCCTTGTAGCGCATCACCATTTGCGGAAAGGCTATGGTCAGCCCGATCATGATGACCTGGATGCAGACGAAGGGCACCGCGCCCCAATAGATCTGGCCCGTGGTTACCGGCGCGATCTGCTTGCCGGTGAGCCGATCGAGATAGGGCACGCGCGCTGCGACCGAGCGCAGATAGAATAGCGCGAAGCCGAAGGGCGGATGCATGAAGGAGGTCTGCATGTTGACGCCGAGCAGCACGCCGAACCAGATCAGGTCGATGCCGAGCTTGTCGGCTGCGGGCGCCAGCAGCGGCACGATGATGAAGGCGAGTTCGAAGAAATCGAGGAAGAAGGCGAGCAGGAACACAAGGATGTTGACGCCGATCAGGAAACCCACTTCGCCGCCAGGCAGCGAGGTTAGAAGGTGCTCGACCCAGACCTGTCCATTGACGCCGTAGAAGGTGAGCGAAAACACCCGTGCGCCGATCAGGATGAACAGCACGAAGGATGACAGCCGTGTCGTCGAGGCCAGCGCCTGCTTGATCACATCGAGTGACAACCGGCCTTTCATCGCCGCCATGGCCAGTGCGCCGACAGCGCCCATGGCGCCGCCCTCGGTCGGGGTGGCGATGCCGAGGAAGATGGTGCCGAGCACCAGGAAGATCAGCGCTAGCGGTGGGATCAGCACGATCACCACTTGCTGCGCCAGTCGCGACATCATGTTGATATTCAGCCGCTGGTCGGCGATCGCCACGATATAGATGAAGATAACGCCGATGGTGGCTCCGAGGATGTCGGCATTGTCGCCGTGCGCCGGCACCAGGTAGCGGTAGGCGGCGTATGAAACCACGAGCGAAGCCAGCACCGCCGCCAGCAAGGACAGCACACCGTGGCCGAGCGTGCGTGCTTCCAGTGGCAGGGCCGGCATCGACTTCGGCCGGACGATCGACATGATCAGGATGTACGAGGTGTAAAGGCCGGTCAGAACCAGCCCGGGGATCAGCGCTCCGGCATACATGTCGCCGACCGAGCGGCCGAGCTGGTCGGCGAGAACGATCAGCACCAGCGATGGCGGGATGATCTGGGCGAGCGTGCCCGATGCGGCGATGACGCCGGATGCCAGCCGCCGGTCATAGCCATAGCGCAGCATGATTGGCAGCGAGATCAGCCCCATGGCGATGACCGAAGCCGCCACCACGCCTGTGGTTGCGGCAAGCAGCGCGCCGACAAAGATCACGGCATAGGCAAGACCGCCGCGGATCGGCCCGAACAACTGGCCGATCGTGTCGAGCAGGTCCTCGGCCATGCCGGAGCGTTCGAGCACGATGCCCATGAAAGTGAAGAACGGAATCGCCAGCAGCGTGTCGTTCGACATCACCCGGCTGCCGTAGAAATTGTCCGGCAGCGCATAGAGCAGGGGCCAGGCGAGATTGATCGCTCCGCCCGAATAGGGCGTCAGCAGCACGCCAATGAAGAAGAACAGCAGGCCGTTGGCGGCGAGCGAGAAGGCGACGGGATAGCCGATCAGCAGGAAGATGACCAGCGAGGCGAACATGATCGGCGCCATGTTCTGGGCAATGAACTCGATCATGGGCGCACCTCTCCGGCGAGCGACTTCGCTTCGTCAGCGAGCGCCTTGGCTTCGAGTTCGGCCTGTTCATGCACCGATATGAACGGGTTGGGATCGTCCATGTCGCCGCGCATGATGGCGATCTTCTTGATGATCTCGGAGATGCCCTGGAGCGCCAGCAGGAAGAAGCCGGCCAGCAGGATGGCCTTGGCCGGCCAGATGATCAGCCCGCCGGAATTATTCGACATTTCGCCGCTGCGGAACGACAGCGACACATAGGGGACGAAATAGATCACCATCAACGTCACGAACGGCATCAGGAAGAAGAGGTGACCGAGAAGGTCGATCCAGTGCTGCACGCGGCGCGAAAACATGCCGTAGACGATGTCGATACGGATATGGTCGTTCTGCTTCAGCGTGTAGGCGGCGGCGAGCATGAAGGCGGCGCCGAACAAATACCACTGCAATTCCAGCCAGGCGTTCGAAGATATATCGAACACCTTGCGGATGATGGCGTTGGCGGCACTGACCAGTATCGAAATCAGGATCAGCCACGACACCCATTTGCCGATGAACTCGTTCACACGGTCAATGGTTCTGGATAGAGCGAGAAGCCCTGCCATGCATTCCTCCCTTTTCGCATCGGTCCGAAATCGGTGTCGATTTTCGGAAAGCACGATGCGTCACTCAAAGTATCAGCACACGCCGATTCCTTCTTCTTTTCGGGCGCGCCGCTGTGGCCCAACGGTATGCCGTGCGTGGCCCGGCGGGTCAACACGGTGCGGGCCGGGTAAACAATCTTGTGAGGTGGGATGGTGAGGTGGAATGGGCAAAAACGGCCGGCTGACGGAACGTCATGCATCCAAAGTCTATGCCGTTCAGGCAATCTTGCTCTGGTCGCGGCCGGCGCCGATCAGCACCAGCATGGCGACGAGGAACAGATACATCCAGGCGTCGCGCCACTCGACCGGGAAATAGCCGGCCCACAGTGATTCGGCCATGCCGAAGGCGGCGGCGCCGAGTGCCGCCCGTGGCGGCGAGAGATAGCCTCCCACCGCCGTCACGAACAGGATCTTGAGGCCGTAGACCAGGCCGGAGCCGAAGCTGATATTGCCGTAGTAGAGGCCGGCCATTATGCCGGCCAGCGCCGCGCAAAAGCCGCCGGCGAGCACCGCATGCCGGAACACCGCGCGCACGTCGACGCCGCACATGGCCGCGGTCCTGGGATCGTCGGACACGGCCCGCCAGCGCCGGCCGAAGCTCGAGCGCGCGAAGGCAAAGGTGGCGAGCGCGATCGCTGCCACGACCACAGCGCAGTCGAGCAACTGGATGAGCGTCAGCGTCGCCTTGAAGCTGGCATTCTGCGCAAAGACGATCGGCTGGGCCAGCATCGGCGGCAGCCACAGATCATGCGTATCGGCGGCGATACGGCTTGCCTCCGACAGGAGCAGCAATATGCCCAGTGTCGTCACTACGATTGCGTTGGGCGTGCGGTCGGCCAGCGGCTCGAAGACGCTGCGCGACAAGATATGGCTGATCAGCGCCGCATAGAGGAAGGCCGCGACGATGCCGAGGGCGACCGCCGCGAACAGGGTCAGCCACAGCGCTTGGTAGCCGAAGGCCGCGGTCAGGATCATCGTCTGCCCGCAAAAGGCGAACAGCGCGCCATAGGCGAGATTCGTGCGGTGCAGGATGCCGTTGGTCAAGACATAGCCGAAGGCAAGCAGCGCATAGAGCGCGCCCGAATGCAGCCCGTTCAGGACCTGCTGGAAGAAATACAGCATGCGCCATCCCAGAGCATGTCGCCCAAAAGTGCCAAGCGGTTTTGGGGCAACGACATGCTCGATAACAGATGGGCTGCGGCGATCCGCGCCCAATGAAGGTTTGCATCGTTGAATCTAACTTGTCAAATGCGATTCATCGGTTAGAAATATGCTCATGACGGTTTCCTGGACCCCGCACCGATTCACCGGCGGCCTTCTGGCGCTCGACACGGCGAACACCGTCGTGCTGCGTGGCGATCCCCGGAAAACCTTCGACCGGTTCAAGGATCCTGGCGAGATCGCCCGTTTCGCCGACGCGGCAAGCGGCTTTCGCGCCGCCGAGCTTGGCGGCAGGCGGTTGGCGACGCCGTCGCCGGTTGAAATCGCGCCGGTCGTGCTGTCGATCCGCGAGGCTACCGACCGGCTGTTTCGCGGTGCGGTGTCGAAGGGCGCGGTCGCCACCGCCGATCTGCCTGCCTTCCTTGGTGCCTGCGCCGATGGCCTGGCCGCCAGCCGCACCGAAATCGGTGCGGTGGGAAAGCCGTTCGGCGATCCGGCGACGCCGATCGCCTTCGAAGCGGCGCTGGCGGTTTCGGCGCTGTCGCTGCTGCGCGACGACACCATCGCAAGGCTGAGGATCTGCCCCAATTGCACCTGGCTGTTTGTCGACAGAAGCCGCAATTCCAGCCGTCTTTGGTGCGACATGGCGGTGTGCGGCAACCGTCAGAAGGCAAGCCGGCACTATCGCCGCCGCCGGACGGCGGCCAATGAGGTCGACAATGTCTAGAAATCGTTCGCGCTCGATCCTGCTGGCGGCCACGCTGATTGCGGCTGTTGGGCTCGGGGCTTGCCGCGACACCGGCAAGGACGGTGAAGGCAGGCTGTTCGAGATTTCCGGCAAGCTGTTCGTCTTCAACTACCGTCTCGCCAGGGCGACCTATGTCGTGACACTGCGGCCCTTGCAGCCGATGGGCGACGGCCAGGTCGCGGTCGCCAGCTTCCAGGATCCCGCCGGCGGCGCGCCATTGGTGGTCGAGCAGAAGGTCTGGCCCAAGCTCGACAAGGTGACCCTGGAAAGCCCGGCGCTGACCTGTGTCGTCAAGAACAAGCCCTATGCGATTGCCATCAGCATCAAGGGCTCCGATGGCGCGGTTTTGCAGAAAATCGATACCACATTGATGTCGACGGAGGACCAGTCGATCCTGCCCGACCGGCCGCTGGTCATCGACCAGCTCTATACGGCCAATCCCGACCTTGCCGGCCATCCCGATGGCAAATTGCCGGGCGAACCGAAGCCGGATTGCTCGAAGGGTATCTGACGCAGCTTCGCCGGTTCAGGCCAAAGCCGGAATTTTCGTGCGCCGGCTGGGCAAACCGTATGCGCTTTCTTATAGCATTGGGCGCGGACAGGATTGTTCGTTGCGCATTGCCTGGCAGCTTCGATTTTGTTTGACCTGCCCGGCAAGGGAAGAAACACTGCACCATCCAGCTCCGACGTTGGCTGCGCTTGCAAGTGTGGCCTCCGCAGAGGAAGTGCCTGATGACACTGCTTGAAGTTGCGCTCGACGACAAGTTCGACCTCGGAAAGGAGCGCATCTTCCTTTCCGGTGCGCAGGCGGTCATCCGCATGCTTCTGATGCAGCGTGAGCGTGACCGACAGGCTGGCCTGAACACCGCCGGTTTCGTTTCCGGCTATCGCGGCTCGCCGCTCGGCGGCCTCGACATGCAGCTGTGGCGGGCCAAAAAGCAGCTGGCGCAGTCCGACATCGTCTTCCAACCCGGCCTCAACGAGGAACTCGCCGCCACCGCCTGCTGGGGCTCGCAGCAGGCCGAATTGCTGGGCGAGGGCACGCATGACGGGGTCTTTTCGGTCTGGTACGGCAAGGGACCGGGCGTCGACCGTTCCGGCGACGTGTTCCGCCATGCCAACCTTGCCGGTTCGTCGAAGCACGGCGGCGTGCTTGCCCTGATGGGCGACGACCACATGGCCGAATCCTCGACCAATGCGCACGCCACCGAATTCCTGTTCGTCGACACGATGGTGCCGATCCTCAATCCGGCCGGCGTCCAGGAGATCATCGACTATGGGCTCTACGGCTTTGCCATGTCGCGTTTTGCCGGCACCTGGGCGGCGATCAAATGCGTCAAGGACAACATCGAATCGACGGCCTCGGTCGATGCCTCGCTCGAGCGGCTGAATATCGTCGTCCCGGATTTCGACATGCCGCCAGGCGGCCTCAACATCCGCAACGAGATCGACATGCTCGGCCAGGAGGAGCGGCTGCACGAATACAAGCGCGCCGCCGCTTCGGCGTTCATCCATGCCAACGGGCTGAACCGGATCGTCTATTCGGGCGGCCGCAGCCCGAAGCTTGGCATCGTCACCATCGGCAAGAGCTATCTCGACGTTCGCCAGGCACTGGAAGACATCGGCGTCGACGAAGCCGCGGCCAACCGCATCGGCATCAGGCTGTTCAAGGTCGGCTGCCCATGGCCGCTCGACCTGCAGCACATCGCCGATTTTGCCCGCGGCCTCGACACCATCGTCGTCGTCGAGGAGAAGCGCTCGCTGATCGAAGTGCAATTGCGCGAGAACCTCTATGGCGCCGCCGCGCGGCCGGTCATCGTCGGCAAGAAGGACGAGCGCGGCGACTGGCTGTTCCCGGCCAAGGGCGCGCTCGATCCCAACGATATCGCCATTGCGCTCGGCGAACGCATCCTGCGCACCATCGGTCCGTCCGAGGAGATCGCCGTGCGGGTGGCGAAACTGCGCCAGTTCCAGGCCATGCTCGCCGACACCAAGGATATAGCCTCTCGCACACCCTTCTTCTGCTCCGGCTGCCCGCACAATTCCTCGACCAAGGTGCCGGACGGTTCGCT
Organism: Mesorhizobium helmanticense; assembly: GCF_003034915.1. Classification (GTDB taxonomy): domain Bacteria; phylum Pseudomonadota; class Alphaproteobacteria; order Rhizobiales; family Rhizobiaceae; genus Mesorhizobium; species Mesorhizobium helmanticense. The sequence goes on from NZ_PZJX01000024.1 coordinate 222,769, forward strand.
CGCCGCCGCCGGCATCGGTTGCCATTTCATGGCGCTGTGGATGGACCGCAACACCGTCGGCTTCACCGCCATGGGCGGCGAGGGGGCGCAATGGGTCGGCCAGGCGCCGTTCTCGAAGCGCGACCACATCTTTCAGAATCTCGGCGACGGCACCTACAATCACTCCGGCGCATTGGCGATCCGTTTCGCGCTGTCGACAGACGCCAACATCACCTACAAGATCCTCTACAACGACGCTGTCGCCATGACCGGCGGCCAGCCGCACGAAGGCGGCCTGACCGTGGACATGATCGCCAGGCAGGTGCGGGCCGAAGGCGTCGAGCGCATCGCCATCGTCACCGACGAGCCGGACAAATATGGCGGAAAGGCGGAATTCCCCGCCGGCGCCACCATCCATCACCGCGACGATCTCGACCTCGTCCAGCGCGATTTGCGTGCGGTCAGGGGCATATCGGTGCTGCTCTACGACCAGACCTGCGCCGCCGAAAAGCGCCGCCGCCGCAAGCGCGGCACGTTTCCCGATCCCGACAAGCGCGTTTTCATCAACGAGCTGGTCTGCGAGGGCTGCGGCGATTGCGGCGTGCAGTCGAATTGTGTTTCGATCCAGCCGGTCGAGACCGAGTTCGGCCGCAAGCGCAGGATCGACCAGTCGAGTTGCAACAAGGATTTCTCCTGCGTCAACGGCTTTTGCCCGTCCTTCGTCACTGTCCACGGTGCCAGGATCAGAAAGGCCGAAGGCATTGCCGGTACCGCCGATCCGCTCGACGGCGTGCCGGCACCGGCCGAATTCCCGCTTGGCGAGCAAGGCTGGGCGGCGATCATCGACGGTGTCGGCGGCACCGGAGTCGTCACCATCGGCGCGGTGCTCGGCATGGCCGCCCATCTCGAGGACAAGGGCTGCGGCATGATCGACATGGCCGGCCTTGCCCAGAAGGGCGGCTCGGTGTTCACCCATGTCCGCATCGCCCGCAGCCCGGATGATATCCACGCGATCCGCGTCTCGGCGGGCAAGGCCGACCTTGTGCTCGGCTGCGATCTCGTCGTGTCGGGCGCCCAGAAGGTGCTCGCCGCGGTGCGCGAGGGCCACACCATCTTCCTTGCCAACACCGCCGAGATCATGCCCGGCGAGTTTACCCGCTCGGCCGATTTCTCGCTGCCCGTCGAGCGGCTGAAAAAGGCGATCCGCGCGGCCGCAGGCGATGACAAGGCGCATTTCTTCGACGCCACCCGCACCGCCGCGGCACTTTTCGGAAGTTCGCTTGGCGCCAACATGTTCATGCTCGGCTTCGCCTTCCAGCATGGCGGGCTGCCGCTGTCGGCCGAGGCGGTCGAAAAGGCGATCGAGCTCAACGGCGAGGCGGTGGCGATGAACGTCTCGGCCTTCCGCTGGGGCCGTCGTGCCGCCCATCAGCCGGATTTCGTCCGCCGCCTGATTGCCCAGCCCGGCAATGCGGCACAGACGGTCGCGATTGCCGGCACGCTCGATGACATCATTGCTCGCCGCGTCGCTTTCCTCACCGCCTATCAGAACGCCGCCTATGGCAAGCGTTATGCCGACAGACTGGCCGCGTTGCGCCAGGCCGAGGTGAGGGCGGTACCCGGTTCCGCCGATGTGACCGCGGCCGCCGCGAGGAACCTGTTCAAGCTGATGGCGATCAAGGACGAGTACGAGGTGGCACGGCTCTACAGCGACGGTTCCTTCGCCGCGGAACTGTCAAAGCAGTTCCAAAGCTATGAGAAGCTCGAATTCCATCTGGCGCCGCCGATCATGGGCAGGCGCGGCAATGACGGCAAGCCGCGGAAATCGAGCTTCGGTCCCTGGATGATGAAGGGTTTTCGCGTGCTGGCAGCGATGAAGGGCCTGCGCGGCACTGCGCTTGATCTCTTCGGCTACAGCGCCGAGAGGCGCATGGAGCGCCAGCTTCTGGCCCAGTATGAGGCCGATCTGGACGTGATCGCCGCAGCACTGGCACCCGGCAGGATCGAGGCCGCGACAGCGCTTGCCTCGGTGCCGGCGCTCATTCGCGGCTATGGCCATGTGAGGCAAGCCAGCGCTGAAAAGGCCGCGGGCGAGCGCCTGAGGCTTCTCGAACGCCTGGCAAAAGCCCCGCTGCGGCCCGAACTCCAGGCCGCCGAATGATCGATACGGCTTGTTTACCTGATCGACAGTTTCCGCGCTTTCCCTAGGGTCAACGGGCTTGGCGGCGGCCGCCAAAACGGCCATTCTAAACCTTTCTTAAGGCGGATGTGACACTGCTTGGCTCCCCAGGGTTGGGATTCAGGCGTGAATCTGAGAAGAAAAAACGAGATCCCGGTCGACGTCTACATCCCGTTCGTGGAAACTCTGTTTCGCGACGGGTTGACGCTTTCGATCGGCATTTTCGCGCAGACCTTCCTGATCGGCCTCGTCTGGTGGAAGAACGGCGATCCGCGCTACCTGATTGTTGCGATCGCGATGATCCTCGTCGGCATTTTCCGGATGAGGAACTTCCGCAAATACAACAGCCTGCCATCGCCGAAGACCTGGGAGGAAGCGCACAAGCGCGAAAACGACTACATCCTGTACGGCTCCTTGCATGGGCTGACGCTGGGCGCGTTTTGCTTGCTCGGCATCTATTTTGCGCGCGACAATTTCGCCGAGATCGCCTCCGTCTGCCTGACGTTGGCGACGGCGACCTCCATTGCCGGCCGCAATTACGGCTCGCCGCGCATGGTGACCATCCTGACCCTGGCCCTGACCTGGCCGATCTCGCTGGGGTTCCTGCTGCGCGGCGATATCTATCACGTTCTTCTCGGCCTTCTGTCCGCGCCATTCCTGTTTGCGATCCGCAAATTCGCCAACACGGTTCGCGACGTGCTTTTCGCGGCCGTATCGGAGGAGAAGAAGGCGAACCGCATCGCCCAGCGTTTCAACCGGGCGCTGAACACCATGTCGCACGGTCTTGTTATGCTCGGTCCCGACGGCCGGGTGGCGGTTGCCAATGCCGAAGCCGCGCATCTGATGTCGCTCAAATCGCCCGATGCGCTGCTTGGACGGTCGATCCATGGTCTCCTGATGCGCGGCGTTGCCGGCGGCATGCTGGCGCCGAAGGACTGCCGCTATATCGAAGCCCAGCTGACGCGCGCCCTGCGTGAGGGCCGCGACCGCAAGGTCCTTGTCTCGCTGGCCAACGGCCAGCACTATGAGTTTTCGGCTCGCGAAGGCAGCCAGGAACTGGGCGTCATCACCTTCGAGGATGTGACGGCCCGCGTCGAGGCGGAAGACAAGATCCGCTTCATGGCGCGTTACGACAACCTCACCGGCCTGCCCAATCGCGCCTATTTCCACGAGCTGGTCGGAGAGGCCATGGCGTCCGGCGACCATGATCGTCTGTGCGCGCTCGCCGTGCTCGATCTCGACGATTTCAAGAGCGTCAACGACACGCTTGGCCATCCGATCGGCGACGGGCTGATCTATGCCGTGGCGGAACGGCTGGGAGCGGTGGCGGGACCCGGCATTACCGTCAGCCGCTTTGGCGGCGACGAGTTCATGGTCTTCTTCGACCGCGTCGAGGACGAAAGTCATCTGAAAAGCAAGCTCGACGAGATCTTCCTCGACATGCAGGGCGAGGTCGATGTTGCCGGCCACGGGCTGCGCATCCAGGCCAGCGGTGGCGCCGTGCTGTCGCGGGTGAAGGATACCGATGTCGACGCCATGATCGTCAAGGCCGATCTCGCGCTCTACAAGGCCAAGGAGCTCGGCAAGAACAGCTGGCGGCTGTTCGAGGCGTCGATGGATGCCGCCTTCCGCAATCGCCAGCTGATGAAGGCGGACCTGCGCAGCGCGGTGGAAAGCAAGGGATTGCGGGTGGTCTACCAGCCGATCGTGGCGATGACCACCATGCGTATTGCCAGTTGCGAGGCGCTGTGCCGGTGGGACCACCCCGATCTCGGGCCGATCTCGCCCAGCATCTTCATCCCGCTGGCGGAAGAAATGGGCATTATTTCGGAGATCAGCACCTTCGTGCTCAATGCGGCGTGCATCGAATGCGCCAAATGGCCGGTCCAGACCAGTGTCTCGGTCAATCTCTCGGCCAAGGATTTCCGCAGCCGCGACGTCATCCAGAAGGTTCGCGATGCATTGGCGAGCTCCGGTTTGGCTGCTGAGCGCCTGGAGATCGAAGTCACCGAGACGGCGCTGCTCGACGACAAGTCGCTGACGCGTCAATATATCGAGGAACTGAAGCGGCTTGGCGTGCGCATCGCGCTTGACGATTTCGGCACCGGCTATTCGAGCCTGAGCTATCTCCACAAGCTGCCGCTCGACAAGATCAAGATCGACCGTTCCTTCCTGATGGACGTCACCCAAAACGCCCGTTCGCTCGAACTGCTCAAGGGCATCGTCAACCTGTCGCGGCCGCTGGGGCTTTCGGTGACCGTCGAGGGCGTCGAAACCTTCGAACAGCTCAAGGTCCTGGCATTGCAGGTCAAGCCGGACCTGGTGCAGGGCTTCCTGTTCGGCTCGGCGCTCAGCGCGTCCGGCATCGAGACCATGTCGAGCACGGTCTGGCCTTTCGCCAAGGACATCAAGACGGCCAGGAAGGCGACGCGTCGCTGATTTTCCCAAAAAACCTCATATTTTAGTCTAATTTTACCGATTGTTAACCTTAATGACCGGTAAACAGCTTCGTACTTATTTTCACCTTTACATCTTTTGACCCTGTCGTAGTGTCATATCGGCGGCAGTACGGGGATTGAGTTCATGAGTGCCCAGTTGACTTCGCTCGGCCATGCGGCGGGCGCGGACGGCAGTGATGCGTCCGACACCATGTCCAGCTTCGCCAGGAATGTTTCGGCAATGCTGGAGCGAACGGAATACCGTCGCTGCGACAAGGGCGAAGACCTCGAGGACATCTATCGCCTGCGCTACAAATCATATCGCTCCAACGATATGGTGCCCGACAACGAGAACCACACCATTCACGACGAGCTGGACGAAGTGCCGAATGTTTTTCGCTTCGGCGTCTACATCGACCAGGAGCTTGTCAGCACGCTGCGCATTCATCACGTCACGGTGGCAACGCCCAAGTCGCCTTCCACCAAGGCCTTCGGCGATATCGTCCTGCCGATGCTGGCCGAAGGGAAGAGCTCCATCTGCCCCAGCCGCTTCGCCTCCGACCCCGAATGGTCGCGCGTCTATCCGCAAATACCTTATCTGACGCTGCGGCTTGCCGGCATGGCATGTTTCCATTTCAACGCGCCTTATTGCCTGTCGACCATCCGCGAGGATCACGCCGGCTTCTACAAGCGGATCTACTATTCCGAGAAGATCAGCGAGGCCCGCGCCTATCCCGGCGTCTTCAACAAGGTCGTGCTCTACCGCGCCGACGTCAACGCCATCCGCGAGCGCTCGCTCTCCCGGTTCCCGTTCTTCCGCTCGACGCCGATGGAGCAGCGCATGCTGTTCGACACGCCTCATCTCGGAGAACTCGCGCCGCTGACCATCCTGCCCACGGCCAAATATTTTCGCGAAGCCGCCTGAGGTTCTTCACGGTTTTTTGCGGCGTCGGTGTGGAGCCTTCCGGCTGCCTCAGCGTTCTGGCTGGCGCCAATGGCGCGATGGATGACGTCAATGCCCCGTTTCGCGCCAATCGATCGAAAGGATCTCACATGACAATCTCCACGCTCGCGTTGACCCCGCTGATTTCCCTGATCGCCGGCGTGCTGATCCTGATCATGCCGCGGCTGTTGAACTATATCGTCGCCCTCTATCTGATCGTCGTCGGCCTGCTCGGCCTGTTTCCGCATCTCGCCGGTTGAGACATCGGGCCTTCGCGGACATCTTTTGCCTGACGGCTTCAACTTTCCTTTGAGGCTGTTGTCGCCGGCGATGCGGCAATAGCGCCATTGCCCTCGGCCCGGCTTTTCGCTATGTGCCTGAAAGATGTCTTCGAAGGGGTATTCCTATGGCTGATCACACGCCGACCGGTCCTGTCGAACTGGGCGCGAAGATGGACTATGCCGAGCACGATCGCACCTATGCCGGCTTTGTCATGCTCGCCAAATACGGGTCGCTGTTCTGCGCCGCCGTGCTTCTGGCGATGGCCTTCGGTTTCTTTGCGGGCGGCTTCTTCTCGGCGACCATCCTGTTCATTCTGATCCTTGCCGTCGGCGCCTTCATTCTCCGGTAGATTTTTCCAAAACCTTGCCGTGACGCCGCCGGCAACCGGCCGGCATCTTTGCGCAAACAGGTTCCAGCCGAAAGGATCATGCGGTGGGACAGACGGTTTTCATCCCTCGTGAGCTCGATGCGAACGAGCCGCGCGTTGCTGCCTCGCCCGATACGGTGAAGCGGCTGGCGGGGCTGGGCTTGGACGTCATCGTCGAAAGCGGCGCCGGCACCGCCTCGCGCATTCCCGACGAGGAATTCGCCAAGGCGGGTGCCGCGATCGGCAAGGCCGGCGATGCCGCCAGGGCCGATGTGGTGCTGAAAGTGCGTCGCCCGACGGATGCAGAGCTGAAGGGCTACAGATCCGGCGCCGCCGTCATCGCCATCATGGATCCCTACGGCCACGATGCCGCCGTCGCCGCGCTGGCCAAGGCCGGCGTCACCGCCTTCTCGATGGAATTCATGCCGCGCATCACCCGCGCGCAGTCGATGGACGTCTTGTCCTCGCAGGCCAACCTCGCCGGCTACCAGGCGGTGATCGATGCTGCCGCCGAATATGACCGGGCGTTGCCAATGATGATGACGGCGGCCGGCACGGTTCCAGCGGCGAAAGCCTTCATCATGGGCGTCGGCGTCGCCGGCCTGCAGGCGATCGCCACGGCAAGGCGGCTTGGCGCGGTCGTCACCGCCACCGATGTGCGTCCGGCGGTGAAGGAACAGGTGCAGTCGCTCGGCGCGAAGTTCCTGGCGGTCGAGGACGAGGAGTTCAAGGCGGCCGAGACCGCTGGCGGCTATGCCAAGGAAATGTCGAAAGAGTATCAGGCCAAGCAGGCGGCGCTGACATCAGAGCACATCGCCAAGCAGGACATCGTCATCACCACGGCGCTGATCCCGGGCCGGCCGGCGCCGAAGCTGGTCTCGGCGGCCATGGTCGCGTCGATGAAGCCGGGTTCGGTCATCGTCGACCTCGCGGTCGAGCGCGGCGGCAATGTCGAGGGCGCCGTGCCGGGTAAGGTGGTGACCACGGCCAATGGCGTCAAGATCGTCGGCCATCTCAACGTGCCTGGCCGTGTCGCGGCCTCCGCTTCGCTGCTTTATGCCAGGAACCTGTTTGCCTTCCTCGAGACGCTGGTCGACAAGACGACGAAGCAACTCGCCATCAACCGCGACGACGAATTGGTCAAGGCAACGATGCTGACCGACGGCGGCAAGGTCGTGCATCCGGCCTTCGCCAAGGCGACGGTGGATCCACATGTCGAACCGGCAGCGATCCCGGCGACGACGATGGTTGCCGATGCATCCGTGAAAAAAGCCGCGCCGAGAAAGACAGCCGACAAAAAAGCCGCTACGGGCAAGTCCGCTGCCCAGAAGTCCGCTGGTAAGCCGAAGGGGATCGCGTGATGGATCAGACCTTGCAGAAGGCCCTCGACCAACTCGACCAGGCAAGTGCTGCCGTCCGGCTCGCGGTGCAGAATCTGGCCAATGCGCCCGGCGGCGCCGAGGCGGCGGGCGACACCGCCCATGCGCTGTCCGGCGGCACCATCGATCCCTTCGTCTTCCGCTTCGCCATTTTCGTGCTGGCGATCTTCGTCGGCTACTATGTCGTCTGGTCGGTGACGCCGGCGCTGCACACGCCGCTGATGGCCGTCACCAACGCCATCTCCTCGGTCATCGTCGTCGGCGCGCTGCTTGCCGTCGGCATCGCGGCCTCCGGCATTGCCGCCGGCTTCGGTTTCGTCGCGCTGATGCTGGTCTCGGTCAACATCTTCGGCGGCTTCCTCGTCACCCAGCGCATGCTGGCCATGTACAAGAAGAAGGACAAGTAAGAGCGCCATGAACGCAAACTTCGCGTCCTTCCTCTATCTGGTCTCCGGCGTGCTGTTCATCATGGCGCTGCGCGGCCTGTCGCATCCGACCACCAGCCGCCAGGGCAATCTCTACGGCATGATCGGCATGGGTATTGCCATCACCACCACGCTGGCGCTGGCTACCCCATCTGCCGGCCGTTTCGGCCTGATCGTGCTTGGTCTCGCCATCGGTGGTGGTGTCGGCGCGGTCACCGCGCGCCGCATCGCCATGACCTCGATGCCGCAGCTGGTCGCCGCTTTCCACAGCCTCGTCGGCCTTGCCGCCGTCATGGTGGCCGCGGCCGCCATCTATGCGCCCGAAAGCTTCGGCATCGGCACTGCGGGCGACATCCATGCCCAGGCGCTGATCGAGATGAGTCTCGGCGTCGCCATCGGCGCTATCACCTTCACCGGCTCGGTCATCGCCTTTTTGAAGCTCGACGGTCGCATGTCGGGCAAGCCGATCACGATCGGCGGCCGCCACTTCATCAATGCCGCCCTTGGCATCGCGCTTATCGTGCTGATCGTGCTGCTGGTCACCAGCGAGTCGAAACTCATCTTCTGGCTGATCGTGGCGGCTTCGCTGGTGCTCGGCATCCTTTTGATCATCCCGATCGGCGGCGCCGACATGCCGGTCGTCGTGTCGATGCTCAACTCCTATTCCGGTTGGGCGGCGGCCGCACTTGGCTTCACGCTCGGCAATCTGGCGCTGATCATCACCGGCGCGCTGGTCGGCTCGTCGGGCGCCATCCTGTCCTACATCATGTGCAAGGGCATGAACCGCTCGTTCATCTCCGTCATCCTCGGCGGCTTCGGCGGCGAAACGACTGCCGCCGCTGATGACGGCATCGAACGTACGGTCAAGCAGGGCTCGGCCGACGACGCCGCCTACCTGATGATGAACGCGCAGAAGGTCATCATCGTGCCTGGCTACGGCATGGCGGTCGCCCAGGCGCAGCATGCGCTGCGCGAAATGGCCGACAAGCTCAAGGCCAACGGCGTCGACGTCAAATACGCGATCCACCCCGTGGCCGGCCGCATGCCCGGCCACATGAACGTGCTGCTCGCCGAAGCCAACGTACCTTACGACGAGGTGTTCGAGCTCGAGGACATCAACTCCGAATTTGCGCAGGCCGACGTCGCCTATGTCATCGGCGCCAACGACGTCACCAACCCGTCCGCCCGTGACGACAAGTCGTCGCCCATCTACGGCATGCCTATCCTCGATGTCGACAAGGCGCGCACCTGCCTGTTCGTCAAGCGCTCGCTCGGCTCCGGCTATGCCGGCATCGACAATACGCTGTTCTACAAGGACGGCACCATGATGCTGCTCGGCGACGCCAAGAAGATGACCGAGGAGATCGTCAAGGCCATGGATCACTGATCTGGTTTTACGGCCAATTGATCCAATAAAAGCCCGGCCCCGCGCCGGGCTTTTTCTTGGTTCTTGGCCTGCCGCCGGTTTTGAAGCTACGATGGCAAGTTCTCGTCGATAGCATCATCGATGGAGGTGCCGGTGCCCGACCCTCGCCCTGCCGCATCGCCGGTCACCAATCCGCCGGCTTCCGCAAAGGCGCCGCGCAAGCCCAGCCAGGCGGTGGTGGTCGTGCATGGCATGGGCGAACAGCGGCCCATGGACACGCTGCGAGCGTTTGCCCAGGCTGTCTGGAGCCATGACCCGGCGCGCGCGCCGTTTTATGCGCAGGTCGCCGATCCGGACGACCCTTCCGGGGCGAAGGTCAACCGGAGTTGGATCACGCCCGACAGCAGGACCAATTCGCACGAGCTTCGCCGCATCACCACGCCTTACGACGTCGAAGGTCGCCGTACCGATTTCTACGAGCTGTACTGGGCCGACATCACGCAAGGCACGACGCGGGGCCGGCTTGCGGCCTGGGTGACGGCCCTGCTCTGGCGCAAGCCCGGCGATATTCCACGCGATGCCCGCAAGCTTTACGTGGTCACGCTGTTGGTCGTCATCATTGTCCTCGCGGCCGCGCTGACGCTCGCGGTGTCGGCCTGGCAAGAGTATATTTCCTGGACTGCCGGCGTGCTGGTCACCATTGCGGCCTCATTGATCATTTGGGCGGTGGATCGCTTTGGCCTCCCCTATTTCGGCGATGTGGCCGCCTATGTGCGTGCCGAAGCGGCAACGGTCGAGAAGCGCGCGCTTGTCCGCGATCGTGGCCTGAAGCTGCTGAAGCGCCTCATGACGGACGATGCCTACGACCGCATCGTGCTGGTCTCGCACAGCCTCGGATCGATCATCGCCTATGATCTGCTGCAGATATTGTGGGCCGACTTCAGACCGCGAAAGCTGGAAGCCGTCCGCGACAAGGCGAGGCTGAAGGCGATCCACGCGATCGACAAGGCCACGCTCAAGTCGGACGGTTCCGCATGGCCCGACCGGCTGGATGACTTGCCGGCATTCCGGCGCGATCAGTGGGAACTCTATCGGCAGCTCCGCACCAAGAGTGCCGACCATCCGCTGCCGTGGAAGATCAGCGATTTCGTCACCCTTGGCAGTCCGCTGACGCACAGCGAATTTCTGGTGGCTCACAATCTCGCCGAATTCAGGCGCGGCATTGCCGAGCGGCTGTTCTCGGCCTGTCCTCCGGTCGGCGAAGGGGTGGCCGGCACCATGCTTTATGAGGAAGGGCACAGCCGTTCGGGCAAGCGGCAGCGGGCAGTGCATCATGGCGCTGTGTTTGCCGCGACGCGCTGGACCAACATCTTCGACCGGGGCAATGGCTGGCTGACGGGCGACCCGATCTCCGGACCGATGGCGGAAAATTTCGGCCCGGGCGTGGAGAATGTTCAGGTCGAGCTGCGCGGCTCTCTCGGCCGCGTCTTCACGCACACGCTCTACTGGTCGTTGGCGGCGACCGGCATCGAGATCGTCGCATCCGCCGGTACACCGCCGCGCTCGCATCTCGCCGTGCTGCGCGACGCAGTCGACCTTGGCCGCAAGCTGGAGCCCAGCTAAATGGTGCCGGCGACCCTCGCTGGAGGATAGGTCAAAAAAAGATCCGCTCCGGAACTGGTCCCGGAGCGGATTTGAAGAGGATTGAAGCCATTCGGGCGTCGATCAACGGGTGGTCAGCAGAGCCGCTTCTTCATCGTCGCGTTGCCTGCCGCCGAGAGCCGCGGCGGCACTGGCAATGAAAGCGCCAATGACCAGCGACAGGGCGCCGAGAAGCGCGAAGGTGGCGCTCGCCTTCCTGGCGGTGTCGGCGGCTTGCTGCGTCTTGACCTTGGCATCCTCCACCTTGGCGACCAGCGCGTCGACACGCGCCTGGGCATCGGCTTCCGACAGGCCTGTTCGCGCGGCGACCAACCGCGACAGGTAGGTCTTGTCGTCGGCCGAAATCTCGCCTGCCGCAGCACTTGCGATCAGAATGCGCGAAGCCTGTGCCGCAGCATCGCTGTCCGGACTGGCAGCCGCGAGCCTGCTCGCATCGGCCGGACGGAACAGCGAATCCACGAGATAAGATGTCGCGTTGTCGGCGGATGCCCCACTCGCATTGGCTGACGCACCCGCGGACGCACCCATCGCGACCCCAGAGGCCACGGTGGAGGCTGCCTGGACGCCGGTGCCGAGCGCTGCCGAAAGCGCCGAGCCAAGCACGCCGACCACGATCAGCGTGGCAAGCGCCCAGGCAAGGAAACCGTGGGCTGTATCGCGGAAATAGACTTCATCGGTGTGGATGCCTACCCATTTGGTACGCAAGCGGCCGGCAAGATAGCCGCCGACGCCCGATGACAACCACTGCACCACGATCAGCCAGACCGCGGTGGAAACCGCGAAGGTGGTGACTGAAGCGCCCGAGCCTGACCACGGCGAAACCATGCTCAGCCCAAGTCCGGAACCAAGCAGCATCAGGATGAACGTCAGCGTCGAGGCCGCGAAGGCGCCGGCGATGATTGGACCCCAACTGACGGCGGGAGAAGAGGATTCCGTCGGTGCGGAAACGTCGACAGTCGATAAGGTTGCCTGCATCGACGCCCCCTATCGCACGAAAAGCATGATGAGAATAATGATCGGAATCGGAATTCCAAGCAACCAGAGCAAAATGCCGCGTCCCATGAAGTCCTCCTGTGAGACATTGTGATCGATAGTGTCACAATGTCCCGAAGGGCCTTCTGTTCCGACCGGTTCTCAAAATGAATTCGTTATGGGACGAAAGAGTTGGCACGCCGAAACATGCCAATGTCCCAAAGCCTGACTGGTCTCAGATATCCAGATTGGCCACCGACAGCGCGTTGTCCTGGATGAATTCGCGCCTGGGTTCGACTTCGTCGCCCATCAGCCGGGAGAACAGACTGTCCGCGTCCGTTGCGTCATTGACCTTGACCTGCAGCAGCGAGCGCACATTCGGGTCGAGCGTGGTTTCCCAGAGCTGCTCGGCATTCATTTCGCCGAGGCCCTTGTAGCGCTGCATGGTCAGGCCCTTGCGGCCGGTGGCAAAGACGGCGTTGAGCAGCGCCAGCGGCCCCGAGATGGTTTCCGTGACATCCTTGCGGCGCAACACCGGCGGCGTCCCGTACACTTCGGTCAGCCGCGGCGCATAGCGGTCGAGCTGGCGGGCGTCGGCCGAGTTGATCAGCCCGAGATCGAGCTGCGCGAACTCCTTGACGCTGCGCACCGTGCGCTCGAACACATAGCCACCGACGCCTTCGTTCGAAGTCGACATGCGGCCGATCCAGCCGCGCTCGGTGTCCTCTGCGATGATGTCGAGGCGCTTGGCGACACGGTCGGCCATGGCGTTGGCGCGGCCGAGATCGGCAAGCACATCCGGGTTGAGCGCGCCGGCAATCGCCGCCTGCTCGACCACGCCCCTGTTATAGCGGGTGTGCAACCCGTTGATCAGCTGCCGCACCGCCAGCGCATCGTCGATGGCGGCGCGCAGATCCTGCCCGGTCCGCACCTCGCCGGAGCCAAGCGAAAGCGAGGCTTCTTCCAGTCCTGAACTGATCAGGAACTCCTCGAAGGCGCCTTCGTCCTTGATATATTGCGAGCTCTTGCCACGCGTCACTTTGTAGAGCGGCGGCTGGGCGATGTAGAGGTGGCCGCGCTCGATCAGTTCCGGCATCTGCCGGAAGAAGAAGGTGAGCAGCAAGGTGCGGATATGGGCGCCGTCGACGTCGGCGTCGGTCATCAGGATAATCTTGTGGTAGCGCAGCTTGTCGGCGTTGAATTCGTCCTTGCCGATTGAGGTGCCGAGCGCGGTGATCAGCGTGCCGATCATGTCGGAGCCGAGCATGCGGTCGAAACGCGCGCGCTCGACATTGAGGATCTTGCCGCGCAGGGGGAGGATGGCCTGGTTCTGCCGCGAACGGCCGCCCTTGGCCGAGCCACCGGCGCTATCGCCCTCGACGATGAAGATTTCGGACTTCGCCGGGTCGCGTTCCTGGCAGTCGGCCAGCTTGCCGGGCAGCGAAGTGACGCCGAGCGAGCTCTTGCGGGTGATGTCGCGCGCCTTGCGCGCGGCCTCGCGCGCTGCCGCCGCCTGGATCACCTTCTCGATCACCACCTTGCCCTCGGTCGGGTGCTCTTCGAGCCAGGTGCCGAGCGCCTCGTTGACCAGCCCTTCCACCACCGGGCGAACCTCGGATGAGACCAGCTTGTCCTTGGTCTGCGAGGAGAATTTCGGATCGGGAACCTTGACCGACAGCACCGCCGTCAGGCCCTCGCGGCAGTCGTCGCCGATCAGCGAGACCTTTTCCTTCTTGGTCAGGCCTGAGGAATCGCCATAGCCGGTGATCTGGCGGGTCAGCGCGCCGCGAAAGCCGGCCAGATGCGTGCCGCCATCGCGCTGCGGGATGTTGTTGGTGAACGCCAGCACATTCTCATGGTAGCTGTCGTTCCACCACATCGCCACCTCGACGGTGATGCCGTCGCGCTCGGCCTTGATGGCGACCGGCTTGTCGATCAGCGGCTTCTTGACCCGGTCGAGATATTTGACGAACTCCTCCAGCCCGCCGTCATAATGCAGTTCATGGCGCACGATGTCGGCATGGCGGGCATCGGTCAGCACGATGCGCACGCCCGAATTCAGGAAGGCGAGCTCGCGCAGCCGGTGCTCCAGCGTGGCGAGGTCGAACTCGACCATGGTGAAGGTTTCGGCCGACGGAAAGAAAGTGATCTCGCTGCCGCTGCGCCCGTCATAGGTGCCTGGACGCTTGTCCTGTTCGTAGCTGCCGGTGACTTTCAGCGGCGCGTCGGCATTGCCATGCGTAAAGCTCATCTCGAAAATCTGGCCGTTGCGGCGAATCTTCAGCCGCAGCCAGGCCGACAGCGCGTTGACCACCGAGACGCCGACGCCGTGCAGGCCGCCGGACACCTTGTATGAGTTCTGGTCGAATTTGCCGCCGGCATGCAGCTGCGTCATGATCACTTCGGCCGCCGAAATGCCTTCGCCGGTGTGGATATCGGTCGGAATGCCGCGGCCATTGTCGATAACCGTCACCGAACCGTCGGGGTTCAGCGTCACCGTGACGAGGTCGGCATGGCCGGCCAGCGCCTCGTCGATGGCGTTGTCGACCACCTCATAAACCATGTGATGCAGGCCTGAACCGTCGTCGGTATCGCCGATATACATGCCGGGCCGCTTGCGGACCGCGTCCAACCCCTTCAAAACCTTGATGGAATCGGCGCCGTATTCGGCCTCAGCGCCGTTGGCGTTGTCGATCTGATCGCTCATGAAAACCTGTCTGATTGATGCCGCTTGTCCAGCGCGAGAATATGGCTGCGAATCGCGCCGCTTTAATGTCCTAGATATAGGCGCAAAAGGCGGTTTTTCCAAGGTTTGCAGGCATTTCCGGCGGGAACGCCTGGCGGCCGGCGGCAAGCTTCGATCCGGCCCTATTTCGCCTTTGCCAGCAGCTTCCTGAGAAATTTGATCATGACCTTGTATCGCGGCGCCAGCCGCCCGTCGCGTCTCACAGCCAGATCTGTGAACGGATCGCTATACAGGCATCGAGCACGGTAAGCACGAGCGGCGCGTTCGGTGGAATTGGCGTCCACATTCCGTCACATGGACGCCCGCCTCGCCAGTCACTACATTGAGGGTCACCAGCGGAGTGCGCCATGGACAGTCAGCCCGCCCCTTTCGTCCCGCCGGCGCCGAAGCCGCGCACGACGCCGCCTTCGACGCTGGAGATGATGCGCATCGTCTACCGCAACCCGCTCGAATTGTGGGGCGAGCACACCTACAACGAACCCTGGATATCGGTGACCGGCGTTGGCGGGCCGTTGGTCATCGCCAACGATCCCGGCCTTATCCGCCACGTGCTGGTCGACAACGCGAAGAACTATAAGATGGCGACGGTGCGCCAATTGATCTTGCGCCCGATCCTGCGCGACGGCCTGCTGACCGCCGAGGGCGAGGTGTGGAAGCGTTCGCGCAAGGCGATGGCGCCGGTATTCACGCCGCGCCATATCTTCGGTTTCGCCGGGCCGATGCTGAAACGCACGCTGGAGTTTGTTACGCGCTACGAGGAAGGCGGCACGTCGGATATCGCCCATGACATGACGCTGCTCACTTACGATATTTTGGCCGAGACGCTGTTTTCCGGCGAGATAGCGGGCGAACCGGGCAGTTTTGCCAAGCAGATAGACCGCCTGTTCGAGACGATGGGGCGGGTCGATCCGCTCGACCTGTTGCGGGCGCCCGAATGGCTGCCGCGCCTGACCCGCATCCGTGGCCGCAAGACCATGGCTTATTTCCGCAAGATCGTCGCCGACACCGTCAAGCTGCGCGAAGAGCGGCTGAAACGCGATCCCGACACGGCGCCGCAGGATTTCCTCACGCTTCTGCTGCGGGCCGAAGGCCCGGACGGGCTGACGCGCGCCGAGGTCGAGGACAATATCATCACTTTCATCGGCGCCGGCCACGAGACCACGGCGCGCGCGCTCGGCTGGACGCTCTATTGCCTGGCCGAAGCGCCTTGGGAGCGGGAAAAAATCGAACGCGAGATCGATGCGGTGCTGGCGCGCGAGCCCGATCCGACGAAATGGCTCGACGCCATGCCGCTCACCCGCGCCGCCTTCGACGAGGCGCTGAGGCTCTATCCGCCGGCACCGTCGATCAACCGCGAGCCGATCGAGCCAGAAACCTGGAACGATCTCTATATCCCTCGGCGTGCCGCCGTGCTGGTGATGCCGTGGGTCGTCCACCGCCATCGCAAGCTGTGGGACCGGCCCGACGCCTTCATGCCGGAACGCTTCCATCCGGGAAATCGCGAAAAGATCGACCGCTTCCAGTACCTGCCGTTCGGCGCCGGGCCGCGCGTGTGCATCGGCGCCAGCTTTGCCATGCAGGAGGCGATCATCGCGTTGGCCATCATGCTGTCGCGTTTCCGTTTCGACACCACCGCCAAGACCAGGCCGTGGCCGGTGCAGAAGCTGACGACGCAGCCACAGGGCGGCCTGCCGATGCAGGTCACGCGACGCTTTTCATAGACCGGGTGACTGAGCCGGCGTTAAGCCGCGGACTTGCGCTGGAACTGGCCGGCGGCGCGGAAGCGCCAGAGATAGCTTGGCAGGATGGTTCCGATAGACTGCGGCTGGATGCCGAGGCCGGCAAGTGTTCGGCCTTCCTTGGCGGCCTCGTCGGAGACGATGTTGTGCTCGCGCAGTTGCAGCACCTGATCCTTGGTCAGCAGCGGGTTGGGCAAAAGGCCGAGGACCGATGCCTGCATGTTCGCCAGCCACCACGGCACCGGCACCAGAAGCCGCCTGCGCTCGATCACGGCAAGCATTTCCTCCATGCACTCCTTGAAGGTCAGCACTTGCGGCCCGCCGAGCTCGTAGATCTGGCCACCCTTGACCTTGCCCTCGACCGAGCGCGCCACCGCCTCGGCGACGTCGCCGACATAGACCGGCTGGAATTTGGTCTGGCCGCCGCCGATCAGCGGCAGCACCGGCGAAAGCTGCGCCATGTTGGCGAAGCGGTTGAAGAAGGCGTCTTCCGGCCCGAAATTGATCGACGGCCTGAAGATGACGGCATCCGCGATCGTCTCCAGCACTGCCTTTTCGCCGAGCGCCTTGGTGCGCGCATAGTCCGATTGCGAATTCAGATCTGCGCCCAGCGCCGAGATGTGGGTGAGGCCGGCGCCGACGGCGCGCGCGGCTTCGGCGACGGCTCGAGAGCCGAACTCGTGCACGGACGTGAATTTCTGGCGGCCGCTCTCATGCAGGATGGCGACCAGGTTGATGACGTGGTCGGCGCCTTGCACGGCGCGGTCGACCGACCAGCGTACCCGCACATTGGCTTGCACTGGCTGAATCTGGCCGACATTGCCGAGCGGCTGCAGATGACCGGCGAGATCGGGCCGGCGGACGGGAACCCTGATGCGGTAACCGCGCTTGGCCAGCGCCCGCACGACATGGCGGCCGACAAAGCCTGAGCCGCCGAACACGACGACGAGCTTTGGGGTCTGCAGGATTTCGGTCATGGCTGGCTCCGGCGCGCTTTTCCAGATTGGCTTGGCTGAGCCGTTTCATAGTCCGTTTCGCGCCAAAGGCAAAGGGCGACGTGTCGTCGCCCATGCCCCTGGTTTAGCCGTGTCAGAACGCCTTGCCGATGCGCGCGTCGACCGAGTGGCGGTTGCCGCCACGGATGACGAACAACAGCAGGATCGCCGCCCACAACAGCGATTTTTCCGCGCCCGAAAATCCCTGGCCCATAGTGACCCAGTGGAACCAGACGGTGACCAAAAGCACGAACATCCCGGCAAAGGCGGCAGGACGGGTCAGCAGGCCGATGGCTATGAAAATGCCGCCGAAGAATTCGGCGCAGGCCAGAAGCAGCGACCAGAAGGCGCCGGGATAAAAGCCGAGACCCTCGACCATCTCGGCCGCGCCGAACGGATCGGTGATCTTCTGCGAGCCGTGGATGGTGAGAAAGATGCCGGCCACGACGCGCAGCAGCGTTTCGCCGGCATCATGCAAGGCCGAATACAGGCTGCCAAGGGCTGGAATGACAAGGCTCTTGCCGGAATTGTCGGTGGTTGCGGACATTGGGACTCCTTTTTGTGGTCCTCGCAAACGCCCGACGGGTCCGGCGATGTCAAATGAACAAAAGTTGACCGCAGACAGCATGTTTTCTGCTCTGGTGCTGAAACGCAGAAAACCCCGCCGAAGCGGGGTTTTCCGGGCAACATTCACGCGGCGTCAGGGTCCAACGAGGCGGCCTGACCTGAGACGGTATCAGGGCGGCGTCAGACGCCCGCCCCAGCCCTGGCGACCGGATGTCACCGTCCGGGCAAACCCCACCCCGGACAGGCATTGGTCGCGGCAACAAGCGAAAAGGTTCAGCCACGCGGAAAAAATCTGCCACCGCGCCGTTGGACGGAGAGACATCCGCTACTTCTGGAAAGAAAAAGATCTCTTCACGAAGAATAGCGGGCGGCGAATTCCGAGATGCGCTGCACCACGGCCTTGGGCGCGGTAATGCCACGCGCCGCCGCCTTCTCCGCCGCGTCGGCCCGGGCGCGGCCGGGCACATGCACGCCGTAGCGCCGCCGCAAGCGATCAAGCTGGTTCTTCATGCGTTTTTCGAAATCCGGATCGAGCAGCTTCGGTTCGACGGCCAGCACGAAAAGGCCGGTTCCCGGACTGTCCGGCCCGCCGCTGAACCATGGCGCGTCGAGCGACCAGTTGGCCCCCGACAAGCCGGCCGCCAGCACTTCGACCATCAGCGCGATGTTGGCGCCGCGCTGACCGCCAAAGGCGAGCATGGCGCCTTTCATGGCCGCCGCCGGGTCGGTGGTGGGATTGCCGCTCGCATCCAGCGCCCAGCCCTCCGGGATCTTCTTGCCGTCCTCGGCCGCCTTGCGGATATTGACGAAAGCGGTGGCGCTCGACGACTGGTCGATGACCAGCGGCGCGCCGTCGGCGGCGGGCGCGGCAAAGGACATCGGGTTGGTGCAATAGACCGGCTTGACCGAGCCGGAGCCGGCAAGCACGGCCGGCCCATTGGTCGCGGCGAACGACACCAGTCCTTGTCCCGCCAGGCGCCCGGTGAAATAGCCGAGCGCGCCGCATGTATAGGCGTTCTTCTGCGAAAAGATGGCGACGCCGAACAGGCGCGCCGCCTTGGCGAGATCGTCGATCGTCCTGTCGAAGCCGGTATGGGCGAGACCGCCGCGCGCATCGGAGAGAAAAACCGCGAGCGCCGGCCTGGTGATAACAGGCTCGGCCTTGCCGTCGATGCGGCCGGCCTCGAGTGCTTCCAGATAATCGATGAAGTGCGTAAGCCCGACCGTGGCGAGGCCTTCCGCCTCGGCCGCAACGATGGAGGCGGCAAGCGAGTGCGCCGCTTCCTCATTGGCGCCGGCGCCGAGCGCAGCCATCCGGCACAGTCCTATTGCCTGGTCGAGACTGAGTTGCATCGGCGTTGCCTCTAGTGAGTAGTGAGTAGGGATTTAGCGAGTAGTGAGAGCGACTGCCTGCGCACTACTCACTACTGACTACTTACTAAATCCTACCCGATTTTGTTCGGGATTCGCGCTTCGATCCTGCCGAAGGCAAAGACCAGGATGCCGGTGATCGCCATATAGATCAACGCCAGCAGCAGCAAGGGTTCATAGGTCAGGTAGGTGTCCTGCCGCACCTTCGAGGAGACGGCAAATATGTCGATCACGCTGATGGTCGCCACCAGCGGCGTCGATTTCAACTGCAGCACCGTTTCGCCGGTCAGCGTCGGCAGCGCCCGGTAGAAGGCTTGCGGCAGCCAGATGCGCCGGAAGGCTTTCCAGCGGCTCATGCCGAAGGCGCGGGCGGCCTCGATCTGCCCTTTGGGCACGCCGGCAAAGGCGCCGCGCATCACCTCGCCCTCGTAGCCGGCGAAGGACAAGGTCAGCGCCAGCACGCCATAGGGCCACGCTTGCCGCAGATACGGCCACATCCAGGATTCGCGTATCCAGGGATACTGCGGAAACAGCGAGCCCAGCCCATAATAGAGCAGCCAGAGCTGCAAGAGCAGCGGCGTCCCCCTGATGATGGTGCAGAAGACCTTTGCGGGTGCCGCGAACCAGAAGGGACCGGCGGCCTGCGCCAGCCCGAGCGGCACGGCAAGCAGGAAGCCCAGCACGCAGGTGACGGCGAGGATCCACAGCGCGCGCCAGATGCCGAGCAGTCCCGCTGCGTAATATTGCGGCAGCCAGTCCCAGCGCATGAAGAAGGCAGCCGCCAGAACCAGCCCGAGCGCGATCAGGATGAGCACGATGCGATGCGGCTGCAGCCACAGCGACGTTCGCGCGGCGGCGTTGATGATGGCCGCTTCACCAGCCATCAGCGCGCTTCCTTGAGCGAAGGCATGCCGCGCCGGGCCCTGGCTTCGATGCGGCCAATGATCAGGTTGGAGACCAGCGTCACCAGAAGGTAGATCGCGCCCGCCGCCAGGTAGAAGGTAAGATAGGCCTTGGTCACGCCGGCCGCTTGCCGCGTGGCCAGGGTCAGCTCGTAGAAGCCGACGACCGCCAGCAGCGCGGTGTCCTTGGTGGCGATGAGCCAGAGATTGGCGAGGCCGGGGATCGCGAAGGGCAGCATCGCCGGCAGCGTGATGCGCCGCAAGAGAAGACCGGGCGACATGCCGTAGGCCCTCGCGGCCTCGATCTGGCCCTGCGGAATGGCAAGGATCGCGCCGCGGATCACCTCGGTCGAATAGGCGCCCTGGACGAAGCCGAGCACGGCGATGCCGGCCGCCAGCCCGCTGATGTCGATGCGCTGATAGCCGACCGCCGCCAGCACCTGGTTGATCAGGTCGGTGCCGGCATAATAGAGCAGCAGGATCAGCACCAGTTCCGGCACGGCGCGCACCACCGTCGTATAGACCGCCAGCAGATCGCGCACCACCGGACCGCCATAGAGCTTGCCATAGGCGCCGCCGATGCCGATCAGCAGCCCGAGGCAGGTGGCGCCGATCGCGATCTCGATCGTGTGCAGCAGACCGACCAAAAGCGTTCCGCCCCAGCCTGGCGGCGTGGGCGAGAGAAGCTCGAAGATACTGGCCGCGTCGATTGGCGTCGCCCCCGAATTGCTAGAGCATGCTCCCGAAAAGTTGCAGAGCGTGCGTGGATGAGTTCAGGCGAACCACGCGGCACGCCGTCCGCGCCGCGTGGTCGGTTGCTGGGGTACTGGCCGTCAATTCGATTGCGGGTCGTCACCATAGACGTCGAAGTTGAAGTATTTCTTGGTGATCTCGGCATATTTGCCGTTGGCGCGGATGGCCTTGATGCCGGCGTTGATCTTGTCCTTCAACTCGGTGTCTTCCTTGCGGAGGCCGGCGCCGACGCCAGGCCCAAGAACTTCGAGGTCCGGAGCCACGTTGCCCTTCATGTCGCAGCACGCCTTGCCCTGGTCGGATTTCAGAAACTCGCCAAGCGCGATGGCGTCGGCCTGCACTGCGTCGACGCGGCCGGCGGCGAGATCCTGGTTGGCTTCGTCCTGCGTCTGGTATTCCTTGATTTCCGCCGCCCCGGTGAAGTGCTTCTTGGCGTAGACGGCATGCACGGTCGACACCTGCACGCCGATCACCTTGCCCTTGAGGTCATCTGGCGTGGCGCCGAACTTCTGGTCCTTCGGTCCGATGATGCCGGTCGGGGTGTTGTAATATTTGTCCGAGAAGGCGATCGTCTTCTCGCGCTCGGCGGTGATCGACATCGAGGCGGCGATGAGATCGATCTTCTTGGTCGTCAGCGCCGGAATGATGCCGTCCCAGGCGACGGGGGTGATGACGCAGTCGAGCTTCTCCTCGGCGCAGACGGCATCGATGAATTCGATCTCCCAGCCGACCCACTTGCCCGACGCATCCGGCGAGGCGAACGGTGGATAGGGTTCGGCGGCGACGCCGACCTTGACCGGATCGGCCTTGGCCACGCCCATCGCGGCGACGCCGAGCAGCAGCGCTGCGGCAAATGTTTTGAGAACGGTTTTCATTTCAGATAACTCCCAGTTTGTTGTTGTTCCCGGTTTTCGTCCGCTTCGATCTAGCCGATGTTGCGGATGAACTGCTTGAGCCTTTCGGATTTGGGCGCGCCGAAAATCTGCTCCGGCGGGCCCTCTTCCTCGACCAGCCCGTTGTAGAGGTAGACGACATGCGTCGCGACCTCGCGGGCAAACTTCATTTCATGGGTGACCAGCACCATGGTGCGGCCCTCGCGCGCCAGATCGCCGATCACCTTCAGCACCTCGCCGACCAGTTCCGGATCGAGCGCCGAGGTCGGCTCGTCGAACAGCATGACGCGCGGGTTGATGGCCAGCGCCCGGGCGATCGCCGCGCGTTGCTGCTGGCCGCCGGACAGATAGGCTGGATAGACATCGCGCTTTTCGGCGAGCCCGACGCGGGCGAGCAACTTTTCGGCCTCGGCGATCGCCACCTCGCGCTTGACGCCGAGCACATGCACCGGAACCTCGATGACGTTCTCGATCAGCGTCATGTGGCTCCACAGATTGAAATTCTGGAAGACCATGCCGAGCTTGGAGCGGATGCGTTCGATTTGCTTGCGGTCGGCGGGTACGGTATGGCCATGGCTGTCGGCCTTCAGCTTGATCTCCTCGCCATTGACGCGGATGATGCCGCTGGTCGGGTTTTCCAGGCAGTTGATGCAGCGCAGCAGCGTCGATTTGCCCGAGCCTGAGCCGCCGATAATGGCGATGACCTCGCCGTCGCGCGCCGACAGCGAAACGCCCTTCAGCACGTGCAGTTCGCCGAATTTCTTGTGCAGGTTCTCGACATGGATGGCTTCGGCGGCGCCGTTTTGCGCCAAATGCTCCAGTGCGGGTGCTGCGCCCGGCGCCATCACCTTGCCGGCGCCCGGTAGGACGGCCGGATCCGTCGCAGCTGAAATCTTTTACCCATTAACCGTCACTGGACCGAATTCCCATTCTCAAGATGGACCGTTCCGCTTGCCTCCGTCAACCATGGTTTTTGGACCATTGATCGCAGCTTGCTGTAGTGGTTATTGGCGGCAGGGGACATCGCAGGAGCATTTGGTGGGTAAAACATACGGGTCGCGGACCATGGCCGCGCAATGACGACAGTCGGCGAAGCGCTCATCACCTTGCTCGAAGCTCACGGCGTCGACACCGTCTTCGGCATTCCCGGCGTGCATACGGTCGAGCTCTATCGCGGCCTGGCCCGGTCGAAGATCCGCCACGTCACGCCGCGCCACGAGCAGGGCGCCGGCTTCATGGCGGACGGCTATGCGCGCGCCAGCGGCAGGCCGGGCGTCGCCTTCGTCATCACCGGGCCGGGGCTGACCAACACCATTACCGCCATGGGCCAGGCGCGCGCCGATTCGGTGCCGATGCTGGTGATATCGGGCGTCAACGCCACGCCGACGCTGGGCAAGGGGCTTGGCCATCTGCACGAATTGCCCGACCAGCGCGGCATGATGGAAAAGGTCGCGCTGTTTTCGCACCGCATCACCGGGGCTGACGAACTGCCCGGCGTGCTGGCGCGGGCCTTCTCCGTGTTTTCGTCGTCACGTCCCGGCCCGGTTCATATAGAGATCCCGACCGACATCATGGTCAAGCCGGCCGACGGTCTCGTCGCCGTGCTGAGCAATGCAGCGCCGCCCGTACCCGATGGCGCAGCCATTGCCAAGGCGGCGGAACTCGTCGCCGCCGCGCGCCGCCCTGTCATCCTTGCCGGCGGCGGCGCCAAGAAGGCCGAGTCGCCGCTGAAGCGTCTTGCCGAAAGGCTGGGAGCGCCGGTTGTCCAGACTACCAATGCGCGCGGCTTGCTGTATCGCCATCCCCTTGGCGTGCCGGCGAGCCCCAGCCTGAAGGCGGTGCGCGCGCTGATCGCCGAGGCGGACCTTGTCATCGCCGCCGGCACCGAATTCGGTCCGACCGACTATGATGGCTATGGCGACGGCGGCTTTGTCCCGCCGGCCAATCTGATCCGCATCGACATCGACGCCGACCAGCTTGCGCGACGCCCGCCGACCGTCTCCATCCAGGCGGATTGCGCCGAGGCGATCGAGGCCCTGCTCGACCGGATCGGCGGATCGGCCGCGTCGGGCGACGGCCAGGCTCGCGCCGCCGCCACACGAAAGGCCGCCCTTGCCGAAGTCAGCCCGGCCTTCACCGCCCAGATACGCGCGGTGGAAATGATCCGCGATGCCTTGCCGGGCGCCATCATCGTCGGCGATTCGACGCAGCCGGTCTACGCCGCCAATCTCTATTACGATCATGACCGGCCCGGCGGCTGGTTCAACGCCGCCACCGGATTCGGCGCGCTCGGCTTCGGCCCGCCGGCGGCCATCGGCGCCGCGCTCGCCGTGCCCGACGCGCCGGTGGTTTGCCTCACTGGCGATGGCGGCTTCCAGTTCACCTTGCCGGAACTGGGCGCCGCACTCGATGCGGCCGCGCCGGTGATCTTCGTCGTTTGGAACAATCGCGGCTATCGCGAAATCGAAACCTCGATGCTCGATGTCGGCGTCGAGCCGGTCGGCGTCTCGCCCGCGCCGCCGGATTTCTGCAAGCTGGCCGAGGCCTATGGCATCGCCGCCGAACGGCTCGCCGATATCGGGCATCTGGCGGACGCGCTCAAGCGCGCGCGGGCTACGGGACTGCCATATGTCATCGAAATCACCGTCGATTGAGCGTGGCTGGAAATCATGACTGTCGGATGGTTTTCAGCAAATTGAAGCCGATCCGCGATCCGCTGACATCTGCGTATGTCGCCCCGGCGCGCTGGGCCGCATCCTCACCGGCCTTGCCCTGGCCTTTGCGCAGACGTGCCGCGAAGCTTTGCATGAGCTATGCGCGCAAGAGCCTTTGGCGGGCTCGCCACATTGCTGTCGATCATTCGCAATGGTGTTCCGCCAGCACGCCGGCCGGTGGCCTCGGCCCGATCTGGCAGTACTGGGGGCAAGGTGTCGAGCAAGCGCCGCCAGTGGTCAAGGCATGCCTGCGCTCCGTGCAACGTAACAAGGGCGATCGCCAACTCGTCGTGCTCGACGACAAGACCATCGAGAGCCATATCGACCTGCCCGGCCACATCTGGGACAAGCGCACCCTGATGAGCCGGCAGCATTTCTCCAATTTCATTCGCTTGAGCCTGCTTCATCGGCATGGCGGAACATGGCTGGACGCCACGATCCTGCTGCGACAGCCTGTTCCAGTCGAAATCGAGCGCGAGGATTTCTACATCCTGCGGGAAACGACCCGCCATCCGAGGCTGGTGGAAACCTGGTTCATACACGCCCGCAAAGGGCATCCGCTGATCGAAACGGTGCTTCATGGCCTGGCGGACTACTGGCAGAAATATGACGGGCTTCATGAGTATTTCATGTTCCCCTACCATTTTGAGGCCTCGCTGCTTTTGCACCGGCGGCTTCGACGTGATTTCCTGCGCATGCCGCAAATCGGTGCGGCCCAGCCGCATGAACTGCAATGGCAGCTCTTCAACCCCTTTGACGAAGCCGCCCATCGCGCGGTCTTCGATCGTTTCTGGCTGCACAAGCTGACCCACAGGAACCCGCGGCCGGCGACAGGGGACCGCCTGCTATGGGACGCGATCATCGAAGGATGGCCGGCCGCTTGATCTACGCCGAACGATCTAGCGTCAACGAAATTTCAGTTGAGTGACGACGCGAAAGGCGCGACGTTCGCCACCGGCGCGGCGCAAGTACAAGAATGACTGGAGCGGTCGACGATGACGGAAACACTAGAGGGCAGGCATATTGTGGTCACTGGCGGCACCGGGGCGCTTGGCGGCGCGGTTGTCGGCAAACTGTTGGGTGAGGGGGCGATTTGCCATGTGCCCAACGCCCATGCCGCCGCGCCCGGGCATTTTCCCTATCCGGCACATGAGCGCGTCAAGCTGGCGCACAATGTCGACCTCGCCGACCCCGCCAAGGTCGATGCGTTTTATGACGGCGTTCCGGATTTGTGGGCGTCCATCCATCTGGCCGGCGGCTTTACCGCAGCGCCGGTGGAAAAGATCGAATCCGCGTCCTTCGCCGAAATGATGGACACCAACGCCCGCACCACCTTCCTGTGCTGCCGCGCCGCGATACGCTCGATGCTGGCGGCCGAAACATCCGGCCGCATCGTCAACATCACGGCGCGCGCCGGGCTCGATCCCAGGCGTGGCTCCGGCATGGTCGCCTATGCCGCCAGCAAGGCGGCGGTCGCGGCGATGACACTGGCGATGGCGGAAGAGCTGAAGGGCAAGGGCATATTGGTCAATGCGGTTGCGCCCTCGACCCTCGACACGCCGGCCAACCGGGCTGATATGCCCGACGCCGATTTCGGCAGATGGGTCAGCCTCGAAGCGGCGGCCGAGGCCGTCGCCTATCTCGCTTCGCCGGCTAATCTGGCGATGAGCGGCACGCTGGTGCCGCTATACGGCAGGGCCTGAGCGCTCAAGCACGGCCAAAGAAAAACCCCGCCGGATCGCTCCGGCGGGGTTTGTTTTTTAGTTGGTGCGAAGGCTCTTAGCTGCCCTGCTTCTTCAGCGCTGCGCCCAGGATGTCGCCCAGCGAAGCGCCGGAGTCGGTCGAGCCGTACTGGGCGACCGCTTCCTTCTCCTCGGCGATTTCCAGCGCCTTGATCGAGACCTGCAGCTTGCGGGTCTTCTTGTCGAAGGCGATGACGCGGGCGTCGACCTTCTGGCCGATGGTGAAGCGCTCGGGGCGCTGCTCGTCGCGGTCGCGGCTCAGATCGGAGCGCTTGATGAAGGTCTCGATGCCGCTGTCGACCAGCCGCACTTCCAGGCCGCCATCCTTGACGCCGATGACTTCGCAGGTGACGACCGCGTTCTTGCGCAGTTCGCCTGAAGTCGCCGCTTCGCCGACCGTATCCTTGGCCAGCTGCTTGATGCCGAGCGAGATGCGCTCCTTCTCGATGTCGACGTCGAGCACCTGCGCCTTGACCATGTCGCCGCGATTGTACTCTTCGATGACCTGCTCGCCCGGACGGGTCCAGTCGAGGTCGGAGAGGTGCACCATGCCGTCCACGTCGCCTTCGAGACCGATGAACAGGCCGAACTCGGTCTTGTTCTTGACCTCGCCCTCGACCTGGCTGCCGACCGGATGGCTGCTGGCGAAAGCCTGCCACGGATTCTCAAGCGTCTGCTTGAGGCCGAGCGAGATGCGGCGCTTGGCCGGATCGACCTCGAGCACCACCACGTCGACTTCCTGCGTCGTCGACAGGATCTTGCCGGGATGCACGTTCTTCTTCGTCCACGACATTTCCGAAACGTGGATGAGGCCTTCGATGCCCGGCTCCAGCTCGACGAACGCGCCGTAGTCGGTGATGTTGGTGACGGTGCCCTTGATCTTCTTGCCGATCGGGAACTTGGTGCCGATCTCCGACCACGGATCGCTCTCGAGCTGCTTCATGCCGAGCGAGATGCGGTGGGTTTCCTGGTTGATCCGGATGATCTGTACCTTGACCGTCTGGCCGATGTTGAGGATTTCGGTCGGATGGTTGACGCGGCGCCATGCCATGTCGGTGACGTGCAGCAGGCCATCGATGCCGCCGAGGTCGACGAACGCACCGTAATCGGTGATGTTCTTGACGACGCCTTCGACCACCTGGCCCTCTTCGAGGTTCTGCACGATTTCCGAACGCTGTTCAGCGCGGCTCTCTTCGAGCACAGTGCGGCGCGACACCACGATGTTGCCGCGGCGGCGATCCATCTTGAGGATCTCGAAGGGCTGCGGGTTGTGCATCAGCGGCGAGACGTCGCGGATCGGGCGGATATCGACCTGGCTGCGCGGCAGGAAGGCCACGGCGCCGTCGAGGTCGACGGTGAAGCCGCCCTTGACCTGGTTGAAGATGACGCCTTCGACGCGCTCACCCTTGGTGAACTTCTCTTCGAGTCGGACCCAGCTCTCTTCGCGGCGGGCCTTTTCACGGGAAAGCATCGCTTCGCCAAGCGCGTTCTCGATGCGCTCGACATAGACTTCGACCGTATCGCCGACCTTGAGGGTGGAGTCCTTGCCCTTGACGCCGAATTCCTTCAGCGGCACGCGGCCTTCGACCTTGAGGCCGACATCGATGATAGCCATGTCCTTTTCGATCGCGGTGATCGTGCCCTTGACGACCTGGCCTTCGCCGGAATGGCCGGCGGTAAAAGATTCTTCGAGCAGGCTCGCGAAATCATCGCGAGTGGGATTTGCAGCTGACATATTTTCTCCTGGAATGCCTCGCATCTCAAGCGGGGCGGGCGCCGTGGGTTAGCGTTGCGTTGGCCTGCCGGCGTTCCGGGCTTTCCAAAAAACCCTTGGCCGCCTAAGCGGCAATTCCGGCGCATGAAGAATGCTGGCAGGCTGGTTCGTGCCCGATATGGGTATCTTTTGCGCTGCCGGCAATCGGCAACAGCGGGAAAACCCGGCTCAGGCGTTGTTTCTTTTGGCGAGAACGTCGTCGATGATCGCTCTTGCCGCCAGAAACGCGGCCTCTATAGCCATTTCGGACGTATCAAGCAAGTGCGCGTCGGCGGCCGGCTTCAAGGGCGAGTCCGCACGGCCCATGTCGCGCTCGTCGCGGCGCATGATGTCGGCAAGGATCTCGGCGAAATTGGCGGTGCCGCCGATGCTCTCGATCTCGGCCAGCCGCCGCTGTGCCCGCACCTCGGCGCTCGCCGTCACATAGAGTTTGATGTCGGCGTCGGGGCAGACCACCGTGCCGATGTCGCGGCCGTCGAGCACGGCGCCGGGTGGCGCCTTGGCGAAGTCACGCTGCTTTTCGACCAGGATGCGCCGCACCGTCGGGAACACGGCGACTTTCGAAGCAGCCTCGCCGACCGCATGTGCCGACAGTATGGCGCGGTCGAGCTTGTTGAGGTCGACCTGGCGCGCCGCGGTCTCGGCTGCGGAGACATTGTCGAGCGGCAGGCCAAGCTGCAGCAGCGCATGCGCCACCGCGCGATAGGTGAGGCCGGTGTCGAGCAGGTTCAGCCGGTAGTGGTCGGCGAGCCGCCGTGCCAGCGTACCTTTGCCTGCTCCTGCGGGGCCGTCGATGGCGATGGTAAAGGTCGGGCTCATTGGCCGGCCGCCGCCTTTGTCCGCTTGGCGCTGGGCCACCGGGCCTTCGTCATCCCAGGGCGCAGCGAACGCGTAGCGGAGCGGAGACCCTGGGATCCATGCCGTGAGATCAGCCGATGAATGCTGCGGGTCAGAATTCCGCACCGTCGCGGAGCTTTGACGTCACGGCATGGATCCTGGGGTCTGCGCCGCGTCGCTTCGCTCCTTGCTTCGCCCCAGGATGACGAAGGGAAGAATGTTGGCGCCCAATCTCTGAGGTCTGCGATTGCCATCAACAAGTCACCCGATCTCCGCGCCCAGCCCCTTCATCAGCCCCATGAACTCCGGGAAACTCGTCGCGATCATCGCCTGATCGTCGATTGTCACCGGCTTCTCCGTTGCCAGTCCCATCACCAGAAAACTCATGGCGATGCGGTGGTCGAGATGGGTCTGCACGGTCGTGTCCTGGCCATTCGGGTGTCCGCCGAGGCCCTTACCCTCAGGCTTGCCGCGCACCGCAAGCGAGGCCTCGCCCTCGCTGCAGTCGACGCCGTTGAGCTTCAGCCCGTTGGTGACAGCCGACAGCCGGTCGGATTCTTTCACTCGCAATTCTTCCAGCCCCTGCATCAGGGTCTCGCCCTCGGCGAAGCTCGCCGCCACAGCCAGCACCGGATACTCATCGATCATCGACGGCGCCCGCTCCGGTGGCACGATGACGCCCTTGAGCTCGGAATAGCGCACGCGCAGATCGGCGACATCCTCGCCGCCGGCATTGCGTGGGTTCAAGATGTCGATCTTGCCGCCCATCTCCTGCAAGGTCAGCAAAAGCCCGGTGCGGGTCGGGTTCATCAACACGTTCTCGATCGTGATGTCCGAGCCCGGCACGATCAGCGCGGCCACCAATGGGAAGCCAGCCGAGGACGGGTCGCCAGGCACCGCGATGGTCTGCCCGGTAAGCTTGCCCTGGCCCTCGATGAAGATATGCCGCACGCCGCGCTCGTCGGTCTCGACCGACAGATTGGCGCCGAACCCCTTCAGCATCTTTTCGGTATGGTCGCGCGTCATCACCGGTTCGATGACGGTGGTGACCCCAGGCGTGTTCAGCCCGGCGAGCAGCACCGCCGACTTCACCTGTGCGGAGGCCATCGGCACGCGGTAGGTGATGGGCGCGGCGTGCTTGGGCCCGTGCAGCGTGATCGGCATGCGATCGCCGGGCGTTGCCTTCAGCACCTGCACGCCCATCTGGCGCAAGGGTTCGAGCACGCGGCCCATCGGCCGGCCGGACAAGGACGCGTCGCCAATGAAGGTCGTTTCCATGTCATAGGTGCCGACCAGGCCCATGGTGAGGCGCGAGCCGGTGCCGGCATTGCCGAAATCGAGCGGACCTTCCGGCTGCAACAGCGCGCCATTGCCAGTGCCGCGGATCAGCCATTCAGCGCCGCGCTTCTCGATATGCGCGCCCATCGCCTTCATCGCCGCGCCCGTGCGCATCACGTCCTCGCCCTCCAGCAGGCCGGTGATGCGGGTCTCGCCGGAGGCCAGTCCGCCGAACATGAAGGAGCGGTGCGAGATTGACTTGTCGCCCGGCACGCGGGCAGTGCCGGAAAGGGCTGGAGATTTGCGGGCGGTGGCCGGCTTGGGAGCGGCGGAATGCGACATTGTATTCCCTGGGTGAAATGCCGGCGGACCGGCTTTTTTCATTCGTTGCGGCGGTCTCGTATCACGGCGCGTCGAAATGGTCATCCCCTTGCGCGAGGCCGTCCGACGCAGGGTTTTGCGACGCCGGCTTTAGGCTTTGACAGCGCCGTAAACTGCCGCTAAGGGGACCAACCTTTTATCTACGAGGCTTGCTGTGGCAAAACCTGAACTTGGCACCAAACGCATAGATCCGGAAACGGGTCGGAAATTCTATGACCTGAACAAGGACCCGATCGTCTCGCCCTATACCGGCAAGACCTACCCCCGCTCCTATTTCGAGGAAGGCAAGGCCGCCGCCATCGAGGAGGAAGAGGAAGTCGCCGAGAAGGAAGTCGACGCCGAGGAGGAAGAGGGCGTCGAAGTAGTTTCGCTCGAAGAGGCGGACGACGAGGCGAAAAGTGGCGACGATCTTCCCGATCTTGGCGATGACGAGGACGATGTCGATCTCGGCGACGACGAGGAAGACACTTTCCTCGCCGACGAAGAGGAAGAGGACGACGATGTCGCTGACATGATCGGCGTCGGCGACGACGACGACGAAGTTTGATGCGGACCAGGCGGGTGCGAGTTGCATTCGCCGGCTTTCGTTGCGCCGTCGCGAAAAAGCGGTTCTCGACGGCTTGATATTCGGGGAAGGCGGGGTTAGAAGCCGCCAGCACTAACGGCGCGGATTTAGAACCCGCGCTGGATCTCTTCGCCGGCAACGGCGCCGGTTGACTGCCGGGAGTGGGGCCATAGCTCAGTTGGGAGAGCGCTTGAATGGCATTCAAGAGGTCGTCGGTTCGATTCCGATTGGCTCCACCAAACAGTCTTTCACCTTCGCGGTCTGAGCGTGCGCCGCGCTATAGAATCCTGGCGAATGCCCCGCTGGGCGCTGATCTTATTCAGTAGAACGCCATGCCAAGCACCACGAGCGCAAGGAGGATGATCACACCGACAAATGCGCTTACTTTGACGGATGAAGCCAGGGACCGTCCAGATTTTACAGCTTCTACCCGAAGCTCCGGGCGATCTGTTTCCACCATATCGGATTTTGCAATTCCATTGCTCTCGATCGCCGTTGAAACCCTTTTTGCTATATCGCCGCGGATTATGGGATCATCGGACAAATGATCCGTCGTGCTGCGTTTGGATGCCATGTAAAACCCCGCCCCATATTTGCCCCTGGTAAGTAACG
This sequence comes from Mesorhizobium helmanticense, assembly GCF_003034915.1. Classification (GTDB taxonomy): domain Bacteria; phylum Pseudomonadota; class Alphaproteobacteria; order Rhizobiales; family Rhizobiaceae; genus Mesorhizobium; species Mesorhizobium helmanticense. The sequence continues at coordinate 254,630 of NZ_PZJX01000024.1, forward strand.
CTTCAGCCGGCCAAATGTTTCCCGCTCGTCAGTCGGTCATGCCTCGCCGCAGATGCCCCATGCTGCGGCAGGCCTACAAAAGACCTGATGGCCGTCCAATCATCCTTTACGAAATTCTTCAGTGAAGAGTTTCACAGAGCCTTCCCACAATATGGGCTCCGGAATTGGTATGGTACGGAACTGGCCCTGTCCGGTCATTTGAATGGACACACGCCGCCTTTGCTGCCCGAGGCCTCTCGCTCCCCCGAAAAGGGCCGGCAAATCCGCAAGGCCGGGTGCGGTAAACTTGCGTTACCGACAATCAAATCAGGCACAGGGGGTTTGAACTTGCTTCCAGCATTTGCAGGGATGACGGCGAACAATCCGCTGAAAGACAGCGCCCGGAATCCCGGATGGAAGCAGGAAGGCCGCTCGACGCAATGACCACGACGATTGACGACATCCTCCGGCCGCTGGCGCTGACCGTGCGGTTGCTCGCCCAGTGCTGGCCGCAGCTTTTGCTGATCGGCTGCATCGGCATGATCGCTCACGACCTGCTGCTTCAGGGCGCCGTGGCCATCGGCCTCCAGTTCCCGCTCGGCGGAATGGTGGTCTTGTCCCTGGTGGTTCTCGCCAGGCTCTCGGTGCTGGTCATGATGTTCGTCATCCTGCGGCCGCATATGCCGGCGCTGGCGGCCCTGCGACAAAAAGCGGCCAAGGGTGCCAGCGAGACGAAGCGCGAACCGGCCCTAGCCATAACCGCGGCCGCGATCCTGCCGTTCTTCGCCTACTATGCCGCCTGGGGCTTTCTCGGGGATACGGTCCGCGAATACTCGCGCATGGCGCTGGCCCAGGCCGATCTAGGCAAGAGCGTCGACATCTTCGCCATCCTTCAATCCAGCGGGGTGATACTGTCGATCGTCATATGCTGGCTGGTGCGTTTTGCCGCCAAGCGATTGAATGCGCGCGCCTCTCATCCCTATTGGCGGTTGCTGATCGTGGCGACCGACGCAACCTGGATCTTCATCGGTCTCTACGCGCTCGGCGTCTGGAAAGACGAACTCATCCGCTGGCTTGGCGCGGGCGCTGCGCTGCAGCAGATCGGCCTCGATTTGCTCGCGCCGGTAACTTCGGCCGCGGCCGCGGAGTTCGTTCCCGTGGAATTTCGGCCGCTTCCCCTAGGCGAGCAGCTTCAGAACCTGTTCTTCTTCGCATTGCTGCCGATTGTCTGGCTGGTGATGGCCGCGATCATCAACGGCTATGAGCTTTCCGCGCCGGCAGCTGCTACTCCCGCGGCATTGCACGCAACCTCCTGGCGCAAGTGGCTGAAGGATTTTGCGGCCCACTTCGTCGGTGGCTATCGCAGCCGCTACGCGCCGGTCTGGACTTGCCTCAAGCTGACGCTCAGTGCCGGCCTTGCCACGCTTGTCACCTTCGTCATCGCCTATCAGGCCGTCTCATGGGCCGGAGCCTGGATATGGTATGGCCTGACAAGGTTGATCGGAGCGCATGATCTGGGGACCTGGCAGGTCTTTGCCGACACAATCAGCCTTTTCATCGGCAGCCCAAGCGAGCTCGACGGAGGCATCTTGCTCGACGCGGTCCGGGTCGCCCTGCTTGCAGCCGTGCTCGAGACTGCGGTCGGTGGGGCGCGAGGGGCGAGTGACGTCAGGTCCGCGGTTCGCCAACGCTGAGATAATTCGGCAGCGCCGAACGGAGCGCGATCGACAGCGTAAGGCTGCTCGCCGCGGGTGGGATCGAAAAGCTGGCAACCATCCGTGCTGGTTGGCCGGGTTCTATCGCTGCGAATGCGACGCCGCCGCACAGCGACCGCTGCTCGGCCTCCGGATATTGCTGCCTGAGCACCGGATCGGCAAACAGGGTCGGCTGCCATGCGCGGCCGCTTTCGTCGGCAAGCCGCACCTCGCACGGAATGGCGCCGAGCGCCTTCGGGTCAGCAGCAACGGCCTCGAATTCGGCCAGGACGACGGCGTTTCCCCCGCTGCCCGCCAATCTGGTGAAGCGCGTCACGGTCCAGCTTGCGCCGGCATAGTCGACCGGTTGCCCCAAGGTCGCGGCTACCGGCTGGCGCAGATGCTGGGCGCGCCAGTCCTTGATGCTTCCCCAGGTCTGCGCGGCCAGCGCGGCAGGCACGGCAACCACCAGCGCCGCCATGCTCAGCCAATAGCCTCGCCGCGTTGACGTCACCTTTGCGGGAGAACTGTCCATGGCGGTCCTTCGTCATTGCGGCGGATGGTGATCGCCGGCTCTATGTCCTTGCCGGAAACATTCGTGGCGATGCGGATCTCATCGTCGAGCGGCAGCAATTTTGTACGTGCGACCACTACCGTGCCGCCGGCGACGGCATCCTCCGGCATTTCGAACATCAGCAGTACGCGGCGTGGCAGGCCGGGCTGGTAGACATCGCCCGACATCATCTCGATCGTCGCCGGCACCCGGTCGGTCAGCACGTAGCGCACGCCGCTGCCGCTCAGCCACTCGCCGGATGTCAGGCCCAAGGTTTCGAATTTCGCCTCTGCCTCGCCCTCGACCACAACCCACACGCCGGAACTCGTATAGGTTTTTGACTTGCCGAAAGTTTCGGTGTTGAGAACGCGCGCCACCCTGACGCTGTCCAGTGAAAGCGCGAACGCACTCGCCTCGACACGCTTGTTCATGCCGCCCGAGTAGGCTATCGGCGACGTGATCCTGCTGTAGAGCGGACGCGTATGCTGCATGCCATAGAGCACGAAAGCGGCAAACATCAGCGCCAGCACTGAGCGCACCACGCGCATCATGGCGCCTTCTCCACCGGCAGATCGACCCTCGCTACGGGTTCGCGGTCGTACCAGCCGCTTGCGCCATAGAGGTTGTCGCGCCGCTTGTAGATCTGGCCGGTGACGGTCACCGTAATCTTGTCTGGCACTGGCACATCGGCCGGCCACTCCCAGACCATCGTCAGGCGTTCCGGCATGTTGGGATTGAAATATCCAGCCAGATATTTGTCGCGATCGAGATAGGCCGTCGGCATATCGAGCTTTTGCGCCGGCGCGCTGATCGTGACGACGCGGTAGAGCACGTTGTTGGGAGTGGCGGAACGGTTCACCACATCCATGTCCACCATCACAAGCTTAACGGGTTGCGACTGAGGAACGCCGGTCGGCGGCACGGTTCCGGTGCGTGCCGTCCGCAATGTCACAAACCAGCGACCGGTATCGATCTGCTGGCCTGCCTGCATGACAGGCACTTGCGGCGGATGGGCAGCCTCGTACAGCGTCATCGAAAACGAGATTGCCGATGCGGCCAGCCCACCCAGGCCAGCGATCATGAAAGCAAAAAGTCTTTGCCGTACTGTCGTTCGTGTCGGTTCCGTCATGCGCGGTACGGTATGCGATGCACTCAGGTCAGCGTTATACGATGCAACCGCCGCGCGAGCGGACAACAATTGTTACATTGTTTAAACGGCGGGGCCATCCGGTCGCTTCCGACAGACTGGGTTTCAGCGGGCGCGCGTGCTCCGTGCCGCGCCCGCTTCTTGCACTGCTTTCTACTCGCCGCGCATGGTCGCCTGGAAAGCCGGAAGGTGCTTCTTCTGCGCTTCCAGCATCCGCTCGCGGTAGACGCCGTAGATCACGTCGGTGTCGTGCAGCGTCACCCCGGCGATTGTCGGCGAGGCGAAGACCGGCAGTTCGATGCCGCGCTTCGACAGCGCCTCGGCGGTGCGGGCGATCAGCTCATGCGCCAGGATCATGGCAAGCACCGTCGATGATCCCGAAACCGGCCGGCTCCAGCCTTCGACCGGCACGATCGCATCCTCGATCGGCGAGCAGGTGTCGATGACGAGATCGGCCGCATCGGCAAGCCGCTTGCCGGAGGAGTGCGTGGCCGGCTTGTCGAGATTGTTCTTGCTGGTCACCGCGACGACGAAGATGCCGCGCTTCTTGGCATAGAGCGCGGTGTCGATGCCGGACGAGTTGCGGCCGCTATGGCCGAAGATGATGATCGAATCGCCCTTGTTGAGCGGCTGGTGGTCGAGGAATTTCTCGGCGTATTTCTCCGTCCGCTCCAGCCATAGAAGCTCACGCACGCCGCCGGCGCCGAGCACATTGTGCCACATCACGCGCGGGTCGGTCAGCGGGTTGAAGCCGACATAGCTGCCATAGCGCGGAAACACTTCCTGCACCGGCAGCACCGAGTGGCCCGAGCCATAGAGATGGACCAGTCCGCCGCCTTGCAGCGTGTCGGCAAAGCGGGTTGCGGCCTCATCGAAGGCTTCGGCATTGGCTTTCGATGCCTGTTCGATGAGGGCGGCAAGGCGGGGGATGTAGAGATCGGACACTTGGGTACTCCTGTTATGTGTCAGCTTCGGGTGTTTGGGGAGAGCCGGCCGGCGCGCAGCGTCGAGCGGATCTCGTAGCGGTCGCCACGCATGATGGAGACGGTGAATTCGAAGGGGCCGCGCTCGTCGGTGGTGATGCGCTCGACCACGAAGGCGGGGCTGCCGGCAGGGAGGTCGAGCAGTTCGGCGTCCGCCGCCCCGACGGCGCCGACGCGGTAGTTCTCGCGCGCCGCGACCGGCACGATGCCGTAGTGGCGCTCCAGCGCTTCGTAGAGCGAGCCCTGCAGCAGGCCGGCATCGAGGAAGCCCGGCACGCGCACCGCCGAAAGCTGCGCCGTCTGGATGCCGATCGGTTCGTCGTTGCCGAGTCTCAGCCGCCGGATGCGCACCACCGGGTCGCCCTCTTCGATCTCCAGCGCCCCGGCCGCGGCGGCGTTGGCTGATGTCAGGCTGCAATCGAGCAGGCGCGAGCCGGCGATCACGCCCATATTGCCCATTTCCTGGGTGAAGCTGGTCAGTTCGCGGGTGCCGGCGACAAGCGTGGTCGAGCGCACGAAGGTGCCGCGGCCATGCTCGCGCCGCAGCAGTCCGTGCTCCTCGAGATTGCGCAAGGCATGTCGCAGCGTGATGCGGCTGACGCCGAACAGGGCGCAGAGCCGGTCTTCCGCCGGTATCTGGTCGCCCGTCGCCCATTCGCCGCTCTTGACGATGGCGCGTATCGCCTCTTCCACCTGGTACCAGAGCGGCTCGGGCCGGCTGCGGTCGGGCTGCTGAAAGCTTGGCTCGCTCATCGTATCTGCCTCCACCGCGGCCCCGCGAGCCCGGCCAGTGCCGCTCCGACGAGGCCGGCACGGGAGCCGAACGCGCCGGGCCGCAGGACGATATCGCGCATATGCGACGGCAACTGGCGCCGCAGCGCCGCCAGCAGCGGCGGCCCGATCACGTCCACGGCATCCGCGAGACCGCCGGAAATCAGGATCATTTGCGGATCGAGCAGGGCGACGGCGCCGGCAAGGGCACTGCCGAGCCGGCGCGACGGCAGCTCGAGCACCGTGAGCGCCGCCAGCTCGCCGGCGCGGGCGGCCTCGATCAGCTGGCTGCCGTCGGAGAGTTCGATCTGATGAGCCAAGGTATCGAGCGCCCGGCCCGACGCACCGCGCTCCAGCCAACCGCTGCGCTCGTCGCCTTGATCCTTGATGTCGGCGCAAGCCCAGCCGAACGAGCAGGCGCCGCCATGCGCGCCGGCGACGATGCGGCCATTGGCCAGCACCGCCGAGCCGATACCGGTGCCGATCGCCAGCAGGATTGCGTCCGACATGCCCTTGGCCGCGCCTTCGGCGGCTTCCGCCAGCATGGCGATCTGGGCATCGTTGCCGATGGCGACGCGAAGCTCGGGAAACAAGGCCGCGATGTCGACGCCGTCGAGCCAGGGCAGGTTCGGGATCCAGCGGCAGACCGAGCCTTCGACAAGTCCGGGCACGGCGAGCCCGAGCGCCTCGACCGGGCCGGCCTCGGCCGAGAGGGCGCGGATACGCGCGACAAAGGCGTCGAGACTGTCTGGCGCGGCTTCGCGGCCCAGCATTTCCAGCGCCCGCACATCGTCGGAATGCGCCGCGGCCCGCAGATTGGTGCCGCCGAGATCGATGGCCAGAACGCGCGTCATCGGCCGCGCTTTCGTTCGGCCGGCGGCGCGAACAGGCCGCTGCCGGCATTCCATGAATGCGACGCCGCCGCGAAGCCCTGCGCATGGCGCGTGCCGCGCAGGCAGCCGCGCAGCCGGTAGAGCGCGCTGTAGTAGTCGACATAGGGAAAGCTGCTCAGCCCGCGCGCCAGCTCATATTCCTTGACCGCCTCGCTCCAGATGTCGAACCCGTCGCTGACGTCGATAAGGTGTTCGGGTCGAAAGCCATCGTCATCTTCCCAGTTCTCGCCGAACAGCAGCAGTTGCGGTGTGTGGGCCGGATGTTTGCGAGCAATCGTCGGCAGTGCGGCGAAGAAGATGCCGGTCTGCGTCAGTTGGGCGGCGGCGCGATGGTCCTTGTGCCAGCTGCCATGCCAATGGGTGATGACGATCTCGGGCTTCAATTCGCGGATGACGTCGCAGACCCGCAATGCCGTTTCGTCATCGGCGGGCAGGAAGGCATCGTTCAGTTTGAAGGTTCGCATGCCGACGCCGAGCTGGGCGGCGGCCTTCGCTGCCTCCGCCTCCTTCTGCACACAATAATGCTCCGGGATGAGGCAGGGGTGACCCTGCTCGCCCATGGTGAGATGCAGGAAGGTGACAGCAGCGCCGCCGCGCACGGCCGCCGCCGCCAGTGGCCCGGCGATCACCTCGGCGTCGAAGGCATGTGCCCCCACCACCAGTATCGAACGTGCGGTGTAGACCTTGTCTTCGATCATTTCATGCCTCCCCCGGCGCCGACGCCTTCGCGAATCTGGCGGGCGAGCAGACAATACATGATCAGGATGGGCGCCATGGAGATCGCCAGCGAAGCGAACACCAGGCCCCAATCGGTGCGGAACTGGCCGACGAACACGCTGATCGCCAGCGGCACGGTCTTGTAGCGGTCGTCGAAGATGAAGATCAGCGGGAAGAAGAAATCGTTCCACACGGCGATCGCGGTGAAGATGGCGACGATCGACACCGCCGGCTTCACCATCGGCAGGATGATCTGGAACAGGATGCGCGCCTCGCCGGCGCCGTCCATGCGCGCCGCCTCGTCGAGCTCGGACGGCAGCACGCGCATGAAATTGGCGAAGATGAAAACGGCGAAGGGGATGCGGATCGCCGAATAGACGAGGATCAGGCCGGTCAGCGAATCGAGCAGGCCGAGATTGCGCATCAGCGTGAACAGTTCGACCGAGGCAAGCCGGATCGGCAGCATGATGCCGGACAGGAACAGGCCGAGCATGATGCCGTTCCAGCCGAGCCGGTAGCGGCTGAGCGGATAGGCGGCCATGGCCGAGACGACGATGGTCAGGATCACCGCGCCGCCGGTGACGATAAGGCTGTTGATGAAATTCTGGCCGAGATCGGCGCGCGTCCATGCCTTGACGAAATTGTCGAAGGCGAAGCTTTGCGGCAGGCCAAGCCTGTTGTCATAGATCTCGGCGGTGGTCTTGAAGCAGGATACGATGAGAATATAGAGCGGCAAAAGCACGGCCGCGGTCCACAAAACCAGCACCGTCCAGCCGGGCAGCCGCGCCAGCTTTGGCATCAAGGCTCTTGGCGTGACGGCCAGCGCAGTCATAGCTGCACCGTGCGCCGGTCGAAGAAGCGCAGCATCAAAAGCGTTCCGATGCTGAGGATCAGGAACAGCATCGTGCCGAGCGCCAGCGCGAGACCGATGTCGGTGATGCCGACCGCGCCCTCGGCGCCGAAGGCGAGCCGGTAGAAATAGGTCACCAGCGTGTCGGTCGAATAGCTCGGATTGCCCTGCACGCCCTGCATCACATAGACGATGTCGAACTGGTTGAAGGTGTTGATGAACGACAGTGTCGTCAGCGTGCCGATGGCCGGCATCAGCAGTGGCAGCGCGACCGAGACCAGCATGCGCGTATTGCTGGCACCGTCGAGCCTTGCCGCCTCGAAGATCTGGCCGGAGATCTGCCTGAGGCCGGCGGTGTAGATCAGCACCGGCAGGCCCATCCAGTTCCAGGCATCGACGGCGATAAGCATCGCCAGCGCCGTGTGGCTGTTGCCGAGCACCGTGAGGCTGCCTTGGTGCAGGCCAAGCCCGTTCAGCACCCATTCGGCGATGCCGCCGGGCGCCAGCAGCAGGCGCCACAGCGCGCCGACGATGACGGGGCTGAGCACCGCCGGGAAGAAGAAGACCGACTGGAAGAAGGCCGCACCCCTGTCGCGCAGGAACAGCAGCCAGGCGAACAAAAGGCCGAGACCGTTCTGGAACAGCATGATCCCGAAGAACCAGGCGACGTTGTGCCAGAGCGCCCCATAAAGGCGCTCGCCGCTCGGGAAGACGAAGAGGCGGGCAAAGTTCGACAGGCCGGCGAACTCCTGCATGCGCAGCCCCTTCCAGGTGAAGAAGCTGCCCCACAGCGACATCAGCAGGGGATAGAGGACGAACAGCGCATAGACTGCCAGCGCCGGCAGGATGAACAGCACGGCCATGCGCTGCTGGGTGCGCTGGAGGCTGGTCATGCGGCGAGGGTCGGTCATGCGCTGCTCTGTGCTGGCGTGAGGTCGGCCGCGACGCGGCCGGCACACCTTTATTGCTTGGGCTTGAACCAGGTGGCGACGGCGGCTTGCATGTCGCCCGCCAGCTTCTCCGGCGTGATATTGCCCTCGACCATGTCGATGATTTCGGACTGCAGCACCGAGGAGGCCGTCGGCGTCTGCCAGCGGAAGCCGACCAGCGTCAGATAGGGCGTCGAATTCTTCGCCATCGCCATCATCTCGGCCAGCACCGGGTCCTTCACAGTGACGTCGGTCCGCGCCGGCGGCCAGCCGAGTTCATCGGCGAACAATTGCGCGAATTCGGCCGAAGCCATGAAGTTCAGCACCTTGATCGCGGCTTCCTTGTTGGCGCTTTCGGAGACGAGGCCGTAGGAGCCATCCGAAAAGGCCGAGGTGTAGAGCTTGGTCGCCGCATCATCGGCGGGGAACGGGAAGATCGAAAATTTCAGCTTGGGGTTCTGCGCCTTGAAGCTGCCGTTCTCGAACGAGCCGCCGAAGAACATCGCCGCCTTGCCGGAGATGAACTGCTGCGTCGCCGTGGTGTAGTCGACGCCGGCGAAGCCGTCGGAGTAGTACGGCTTCAACTCGGCAAAGCGCTTCAGCGCCGCCACGTAGCGCGGATCCTCGAAGGTCGCCTTGCCGCTCATCATCTCGTCGTAGAAGCCGGGACCATAGATGGTCGGACCAACGACGCCGACGCCGATCTCCAGCTCCCAGGCGGAGCCGTTGGCGCCGCCGGCGGCGATCGGCGTGATGCCAGCCGCCTTCAGCTTCTCGCAGGCGGCGACAAAATCCTTGTAGGTCTTGGGAACCTCGATGCCTTGCGCGGCAAAGATCTCCTGATTGTAGAAGACACCCATCATAGGCACCGAATAGGGCACGCCATAGATCTTGCCGTCGGCGCGGCCGCGCGCGCCGCCAAGGGCAGCGTCCGGCATGGCCTTCAGTTCGCTCACGCTGTCATCGAGCGCGTCGAGATAGCCGCCTTCGATGAAGGGCTGCAATTCACCATAGGCCTTGAGCTGCGCGATATCGGGTCCACGGCCGCCGCGCAGCGCCGTGCTCAGCCGGTTCTGGTAGTCGGCGTCCGGCGTGAACTGGATGTCGACCTTGACGCCTGGATTCTTGGCCTCGAACGCATCGAAGATGCGGCGCATCGCGGCTTCGTCCTCGGTGCGCCAGCTCCACAGCGTCACGGTGTCGTCGGCTCTGGCCGGAACGGCGGTGAAGGCGCCGGCGCAAGCGGCGGCAAGGCCGCCGATCAGGCCCAACATCATGCGCCGGTGGATTGAAAGCATGCTCATTGCCAGTCTCCCATTTTTGTCTGTCTTGGCGTGTCACGGCGCTTCAGGCCGCAAAGAGAGTCATTCGCTTATCGCAAGGTCATTATAACGACATGACTTGGTCCGCAAGAGCCCTTGAAAAGGAGATCAGGAAGAGGATGACGCGATTGGGCATATGTAAATAACTGGTATTAAACGAAGATTCATCGCGGCGCTTTGCCGGATAAAACTCACTGCCAGATGTCCAAAAATTTTTCGTGAAAGATAGGGCTTGCGCCCCCGCTTCAGGTTGTCATAACGTCATCGGCATCGTTATGCCCTTTGCGGAGGATCCGGATGTCTTTGACTTGGATTTCGAAACTGGCATTGGCCGCGGGGCTGGCCGTCATGCCCGTCACCGGCTGGGCGCAATCGGTCACCATCTCCTATCTGACCCATTGGTCGCCGGAGACGGTCGCCTTGCTGGAGGCGGCTGCCAAGGATTTTTCGAAGACCAATCCGGACGTGGCCGTCACCGTCCGCGCCGTTCCCTTCGGCGATCTGCTGACGACGCTGCGCTCCCAGGGCGGCGGCTCGGACGGCCCGACCATCGGCGGCATTTATGATCTGTGGCTGCCCGAACTGGCGCGCGACAAACTGGTCGCGCCGGCGCCTGAAGCTGTCGCCGGCGAGGTCAAGGGCGCATGGCCGGCGGGCGTGGTCAGTGGCGCCTCGGTCGGCGGCACGCTCTATGGCATTCCCAACGAAATCGACGTCTACGCGCTGAACTACAACAAGGCGCTGTTCAAGCAAGCTGGCATCGCTGCACCCCCCAAGACCTGGGACGAGTTCAAGGATGCCGCCAAAAAGTTGACCAACAAGGACGCCGGGCAGCAGGGTTTCGGCATGATCAATTCCTGGGCGGCGGGCGTCGTCCACCCCTTCGCCTCGCTGCTGGTCTCCAATGGCGGCGAACTGGTCAAGGACGGCAAGCCTGTACTGGACAGTCCGCAGGCCGGCGAGACCTTCCAGCTCTATGAGGATCTGATCAAGTCCGGCGCCAGCGATCCGGCAATGGCGACCGCGGACGCCAACACCACCGGGCCATTCCTCGACAATTTCGTTTCCGGCAAGACCGGCATGATCATCATGGCCAATTGGTGGGAAAGCGCGCTCAAGACCGGCATGGGCGACAGGTTCGCGGACATTGCCACTGCACCCATCCCGGTCGGCCCGAGCGGCGACAAGCCGCATTCGATCTCCTATTCCTGGATGACCGTCGTCAACGCCAAGGCAGGCGAGGCCGAGCAGAAGGCGGCGTGGGAATTCCTGGCCTGGCTGAACAGCCCGAAGTCGGGCAAGAACGGCGCTTCGGCGATGTCGGACATTCTGATGTCAATGGGCATCCTGCCCTCGCGCGGCTCCGACATCGAGGCGCACAAGGACAAGCTCGGCTCGCAATTTCTGTCCGGCTATGTCAGCGTGCTCGCCGACGCCAAGCCCTTTCCCGTCGTTCCGGGCGGGCAGGAATTCAGCGAATCGCTGCAGCAGACTCTCGAAGCGTTGCAGTACAGGCAGGTCTCGGCCAAGGATGCGCAGGCGAATGCTCAGGCTGACGCCGTCTCGATCCTGGAGCGCGCCGCCAAATAGCCGTGGGTTCGCCAGCCCGCGCTTTTTGCAAAACACCGCGCTTTTGGAACGGAGCAGATGACCAAAGCCTATCGTGCCTCGGCGGGCATCATGCTGGCGCCCGCCGTGACATTGATCGGCGTCTTCATCCTGCTGCCGATGCTGCTCACCGTCTGGCTGTCGTTCCAGGACTGGTCGACGCAGACGCCCTTTGCCGAGGCGAGCTTCATCGGTCTCGACAATTTTCGCGAGATTTTCGGGTCGGCCTCGGTCGGACGCGACTTCAAGGGCGCTCTCCTCAACACCGCGCTCTACACCGCGCTCTCGGTCGTCCTGATCCTGCCGCTGTCGGTCGCTTTCGGCCTGATGGTCTATCAGCGCGACGTGGCCGGCGGCACGGCGCTGCGCACGGTGCTGTTCTCCACCTATATGGTGCCGATGATCGCCGTTGCGCTGGTCTGGTCGAAGCTCTATTCGCCGAGCGAAGGGCCGCTCAACCAGATGCTTGGTCTCATCGGCATCGGCCCGCAGCCCTGGCTGTCCTCGCCGCGCTCGGCGCTGGTCTCGATCGTCTTCCTCAATGTCTGGCAGCAGGTCGGCTATTTCACTGTGCTGGCGGTGGCGGGGCTGACGCAGATCCCGGGTAGCCTCTACGAGGCGGCAAAGCTGGACGGCGCCAGCCGGCGCGAGCAGTTCCGCTTCATCACCCTGCCGCTGTTGCGGCGCACGCTTTTGTTCAGCGCCGTCATCGCCATCATCAACGCGGTGCAGGTGTTCGAGCCGGTTGCGCTGATCACGCAAGGCGGGCCGGTCGGCTCGACCAATGTGCTGACCTTCCACATCCGCCGCGTCGGCATCGAGCGCGCGCAGGGCGGGCTGGGCTCTGCCATGGCGGTGATGCTGATGCTGTCGCTGGTGGTCGTCGTCTGCGCGCTGTTCGCCCTCGCCAACCGGAAGGATGACGAATGAGCGCGGCAGGATCGCCGAACTGGCTGCCACGCAAGCGCCCGTCTGGACGCCGGGCGCTGCTCGCCATCTTGATGCTGCTGGTCGCCGTGGCGTCCGCCTTCCCCCTGGTATGGATGGTGCTCTCCAGCCTGAAGACGCCGGCCGAGACCATGCAGGTGCCGCCGGTGTGGATACCGCGTGCGCCGAACCTGGAGGCCTACGAGAAGGTGTCCGGCGTCATCAATGTCGGCCGCTCGATGTGGAACTCCTTGCTCATCGCCTCGATCACCACAGCCGGCATCCTCGTCACCAGCATGATGGCCGGCTACGCCTTCGCCAAATACAGCTTTCCCGGCCGCTCGCTGCTGTTTTCCGTGCTGATCGCCACCATGTTCCTGCCGCCGATCGTGACGCTGATCCCGCTCTATCGCCTGGTCGGCTCGATCGGGCTCAATGCCAGCCTTGCCGGCATCATCGTGCCCAACCTCGCCAACGCCTTCGGCATCTTCCTGATGCGCCAGTTCATATCGGGCGTGCCTGACGATCTCATCGACGCCGCGCGCATGGACGGCGCGTCCGAACTGCTGATCCTGTTCAAGATCGTCGCGCCAAGCGTCGCTCCGGCGATCGCCGCACTGGCGCTGTTCGCCTTCGTCTATCATTGGAACAGCTATCTGTGGCCGCTCACCGTGCTGCAGGGCAATGCCGACGACTACCCGATCGTCATCAGCCTCAGCCGGCTGCTGAGCTACAACAGAGGCGCCGTCAACACCGGCCTGGTGATGGCCGGCGCAACGCTCGCCGTACTGCCGCCGCTCATTCTCTTCGTTTTCCTGCAACGCTTCTTCGTCGACTCCATAGTCGGCTCGGCCATCAAGGGCTGATTGGTGGGAGGCATGGCCGAGGCTCGTCAGCCCTTGCGCGGCTTGGTCCCGTCGGACTTAGGCTTTCCCTGTTCCTCGCCGATCCCGGTCTTTGCCGCGAAGCTGTAGAGAAGACCCGCCGCGACAAGCACCAATAGCGTGCCGAGCGCCGCCACCTGCCACAGGCCAAGCCCGCAAGCCACGCCGATCGCGCCGGCCAGCCACATGCCCGCGCCAGTCGTGAGCCCGTGGACTTCGCCTCTCGAAAACATGATGGAGCCGGCAGCCAGGAAGGCGACACCGGCGGTGACCGCTTCGACCACGCGGATGGGATCGACCTTGACGGAGTCCTGCGCGAACATCGGCGCGTGAACGATCTCGATCGTCAGTATGCCAAAGGTGGCCGCCGCCACGCAGACCAGGATGTGGGTGCGCAGCCCGGCGGGCCGATTGCGCCATTCGCGTTCGAACCCGATTGCGGCACCGAAGACCGCCGCCAGCAGCAGCCTCGCAGCGATCACCGGAAACGGGACATAGGTCGGATGGCCGAATTCTTCGAAGAGTTGTTCCATGGATACCCAGGGCGCGTGACCGTCCACAACGTGCTCGGGCGGATCAGGTTCCTGGGAGGTCGCCCGGCCACCGACGATTTATCGGTCCGGGGGCTGGCTCAATCGCCGGCACTTGCGTTTGATATCGTTCCTGGCGCATCGTTATCTCTCGCACGATACGACGACCGATCTCACCATCTGAGAACTTCGGCGGCCCGAAGGAGAGAACCCATGTCACATAATCTGCAGTTCTATATTGACGGCGCCTGGGTCGATCCGGTCGTGCCGAACAGCTTCGACGTCATTGATCCCTCCAACGAAGATGCCTTCGCCCAGATATCGCTTGGCAGCAAGGCCGATGTCGACAAGGCGGTGGCGGCCGCCAAGCGCGCCTTCAACACGTTCGGGTTCACCGAAGTCGCCGAGCGGCTTGATCTCCTCAACCGCATCATTGCTGTCTACAAGAAGCGCAGCGCCGATCTGGCGCTGGCCGTGTCGCGCGAAATGGGCGCGCCGCGCAAGATGGCGCTGGACAGCCAGGTCGGCATCGGCCTCGCGCATCTGCAGAAGATGGCGCAAGTGCTGAAGCGTTTCGAGTTCCGCCACGTGAAGGGCAACAACCTCGTCGTCAAGGAGCCGATCGGCGTCGTCGGCCTGATCACGCCGTGGAACTGGCCTCTCAACCAGATCACCTGCAAGGTCGGTCCGGCACTTGCCGCCGGCTGCACCATGGTGCTGAAGCCGAGCGAGATCGCGCCGCTCGACGCCGTCATCTTCGCCGAGATCCTCGACGAGGCCGGCGTGCCGAAGGGCGTCTTCAATCTCGTCAATGGCGACGGCCCGACTGTCGGCCAGGCGCTGGCGAGCCATCCCGATGTCGATATGATGTCGTTCACCGGCTCGACCCGCGCCGGTATACTGGTAGCCAAGGCTGCGGCCGACACGGTCAAGCGCGTGCATCAGGAACTCGGCGGCAAGTCGGCCAACATATTGTTCCCCGATGTCGATCTGTCGACCGCCGTCAGCAAGGGCGTCGCCGGCTGCTTCAGCAACAGCGGCCAGTCCTGCAACGCGCCGACGCGCATGTTCGTGCCGCGCGACCGCCACGACGAGGCGGCCGGCTATGCCAAGGCGGCGGCGGAGAGATTCACCGTCGGTCCGGCCGACGCGCCGGGTTCGAAGCTCGGCCCGGTGGTCAGCCAGATCCAGTTCGACAAGATCCAGGACCTGATCCAGAGCGGCATCGACGAAGGCGCCACTCTGGTGACCGGCGGCCCCGGCCGCCCCGCCGAACTCAACCGCGGCTACTACATCAGGCCAACCGTCTTCGCCGACGTCACCCCCGACATGCGCGTCGCCAGGGAAGAGATCTTCGGGCCGGTGCTGGCGATCATGCCCTACGACAGTGTCGAGCAGGCGATCGAGCAGGCCAACGACACCGTCTACGGCCTGGCCTCCTACATCCAGGCCAAAGATATAAAGAAGGCGCGCGAAGTGGCGGCCCGCATGCGCTCCGGCAACGTCTACATCAACTATCCCCAATGGGACGCCAGCCTGCCCTTCGGCGGCTACAAGCAATCCGGCAACGGCCGCGAATACGCCGAATACGGGCTGGAGGATTTTCTGGAGATCAAGGGCATCGCGGGGTACGAGGCGGCGGAGTAGATACCAGTCGGTTAAGGCATGCGGTGACGGGCGGCGAGTCTTCTTGATTTGTACGCCGCAGTGACGTACTTATATATCCCGAGAAACAGGAGGCTGTCATGTCGGCTTTCCATGATGAAGTTCGAGAAATCGAAGAACGCAGCAGCGAGCGGATGAACTTCCGTACGAAGCCTCGTATCAAGAAAGCTATCCAGCAAGCGGCGGCTCTTGCAGGCGTGGACGATTCCGTTTTCACCATGAATGCTGCGTACAGAGCTGCCATGGAAACGATCCAGGCCCATGAACGCACCACTCTGCAGGCGGTGGATCATGCCGCTTTCTTTGCCGCGATCGACAATCCTCCGCAGCCGACAGATCGTATGCGGGCGTCATTTGCCCGATAT
Source organism: Mesorhizobium helmanticense (assembly GCF_003034915.1). Lineage (GTDB taxonomy): Bacteria > Pseudomonadota > Alphaproteobacteria > Rhizobiales > Rhizobiaceae > Mesorhizobium > Mesorhizobium helmanticense. Next base: position 270,447 of record NZ_PZJX01000024.1, read on the forward strand.
AGAGAGACCGTCGTTTCCAAGTGACGCAGACGCGCCCGGAAGCACGTGACATCATAGAGCCGTTCGATCCTGAAAAGCATGATCGAGCGGCTTTTTCCTGCGGCAATGAGCAGGTTGATAACTTCTTCAAGAAGACGGCCAACAAACTGTCCAAGGCCGATAATATTCGCGTCTTCGTGATGCTCGGTCCTGATGCGGATTTGATCGGCTTTTACGCCATCAATTCGCATGCGGTCGACTATGCCGAACTGCCTGCGAAATACGCGAGAACCAGGCCGGGGCACGGAAATATCCCCGCGGCTTATTTGTCCATGATGGGTGTCGATATCCGATTTTCCGGCAACGGATATGGCGGCGATCTTCTCCTCGACGCGCTGATACGCATCGCCGGGGCTGCGGAGCAAATCGGAATTGCCGTGGTCATGTTGGACGTCCTGGACTGCGGCGACCCGGTCAAGGTGAGGCGGAGAAAGAAGCTCTATACCGACCACGGCTTCATTGCGCTGCCCTCGAACGAGCTTCGGCTATTCCTGCCGATCAAAACTATTCAAGACATGTTGAAAGCCACAGTGTAGGACGAAGGAGATCGAACCGGAGGTCGTGCTTTTTCGCCCCCCGCCTTCACAGACCTCCCATAGGCAGGCATTGCGGGCTCATCTCGCCATCCCGCATTGCACAATTCCCCCGCATCGGCAAAATACCGGCATGGTCCGCTCCACACTCGCCGTTCTGGTGATCGACGAAAACCGCATCCGCGCCTCGATCATCGAGGCCGGCTTGCGCGAGGCCGGGCATGAGCGGGTCACCGTCATCCATGATGTGTCAGGCATTGCGCGGCGCATCGCCGAGATCGAGCCGGATGTCATCGTCATCGATCTCGAAAACCCCAACCGCGACATGCTGGAGAACATGTTCCAACTGTCGCGCGCGGTGAAGCGGCCGATCGCCATGTTCGTCGACCGCTCCGACCAGGCCTCGATCGAGGCGGCGGTCGATGCCGGGGTGTCGGCCTATGTCGTCGACGGTCTGCGGCAGGAGCGGGTCAAGCCGATCCTCGACATGGCGGTCAGCCGCTTCAACGCCTTCTCGCGCATGGCGCGCGAGCTGGAAGAGGCGCGCAGCGAGCTGGAGAGCCGCAAGGTCATCGACCGCGCCAAGGGCATATTGATGAAATCGCGGGGCTTGAGCGAAGAGGCCGCCTACACACTGCTGCGCAAGACGGCGATGAACCAGAACCGCAAGATCAGCGATATCGCCCAGAGTCTGGTCACGGCGGCCGGGCTGCTCGGACCGGCGGAGGACGAATGAAGATGGGCGCGACGCACCAGATCACCGCCGGCTTCATGCCGCTGTTCGACAGCGCCGTGCTGGTGGCGGCCGGCGAGATGGGCTTTGCCGCGCGCGAAGGCATCGAACTCACGCTGCACCGCGAGACTTCCTGGGCCAATATCCGCGACCGCATCGCCATCGGCCATTTCGACCTCGCGCATATGCTGGGGCCGATGCCGCTCGCCTGCAATCTGGGGCTCACCCCGCTCGCCTCCGAGACCATCGTGCCGTTCTCGCTCGGGCTTGGCGGCAATTGCGTTACGGTTTCGAATGCGGTCTGGGCCGGCATGGCCGCGCATGGCGCCATGCCCGACCTTGATCCGGCGCGGACCGGCAAGGCGCTCGGAGCATTGATCCGTGAGCGGGCAAAAGCCGGCCGCGATCCGCTCCGCTTCGCGGTCGTGCATCCGCATTCCGGGCACAATTACGAACTGCGCTACTGGCTCGCCGCCTGCGGCATCGACCCCACCCAGGAGATCGAGATCGTCATCGTGCCGCCGCCCTTCATGGCCGATGCGCTGGCCGCCGGCCGCATCGACGGCTATTGCGTCGGCGAACCCTGGAACAGCGCCTCGGTCGCCGCCGGCACCGGCCACATCGTCACCGTCAAGGCGCTGTTGTGGCGCAACAGCCCGGAAAAGGTGATCGGCGTGCGCAAGGCGTGGGCTGAGCAGAATCCCGACGCGCTGGCGGCACTGCTGCGCGCGCTGCATCATTCGGCCCGCTGGTGCCAGAATCCGGCCAACCATGGTGAACTGGCCGCCGTGATGGCGCAGCCCGGCTTTCTCGGCCTGCCGCCGGCGGTGCAGATGCCGATCCTGACCGGACGCCTTGATCTCGACGGCGAGGCGGAAAAGACCATCGACGACTTCTTCCTGCCTTTCGACAAGGCGGCGAACTTTCCCTGGAAGAGTCATGCGCTCTGGTTCTACACGCAGATGGTGCGCTGGGGCCATATCGCGCACACGCCGGAAAATCTCGCCATCGCCAGGGATTGCTACCGGCCCGACCTCTACCGCTCGGCGCTGAAGCCGCTCGGTGTGGCGCTTCCGGGCGCCAATGCCAAGGTCGAGGGCGCGCTGAAAGTGGCGACGCCGGTTGGTTCGGCAGGGGCAAGCCTGGTGCTCGGTCCCGACGGTTTTTTCGACGGCCAGATCTTCGATCCCGACGAGATCGACGCCTACATTGCCGGCCAAAAATCGGCCCGCACCGAAACCTGATCATTTCCACGCCATTCTTGTGCATTGCACAAAAATTGTGCGTGCAATAGCGCCAATGAACAAACTTTGGCCTGTCCGGCGTTCGGTCCCGGAGCGTCCCGATCGGCACGCATCCCTGATTCCATTGATATTTTTCCTCCCGTTCGAAACTGGCACGGTTCCTGCTTCGTAAACGGTAGGCTCTTTATGGGTCACGGAACAGGCGTCCAATGGCGGGCGCCACAGGCAAAGCTGCTGCTCAGGTCAACACGCGATCCCGTTTCTCGGGCGCGACGGCCTGGTCGGCGGCTTTTTTGTTTTGACCGAACACACAATCGACGACGCGGATCCGAAGCCGCGTCCAACCGGAGACGACGATGACGAAACGGATCGGAACTGGAACAACGCTCAAGGACATGACGCGCCGCGATTTTCTTGCCAGTAGCGCGCTGACGGCGGGGCTGTTCGTGGCTGCGCGCAAGCTCTTCCCGTCGGGCGCCTATGCCGCCACGGCTGCTCCCGAGGTGACCGGCGCCAAGCTCGGCTTCATCGCGCTGACCGATGCGGCCCCGCTGATGATCGCCAAGGAGAAGGGTCTGTTCGCCAAATTCGGCATGCCCGATGTCGAGGTGCTCAAGCAGGCCTCCTGGGGCGCGACGCGCGACAATCTGATGCTCGGCGGCGAGGCCAACGGCATTGACGGCGCCCACATTCTGACGCCGATGCCGTACCTCATGCACACCGGCAAGGTGACGCAGAACAACCAGCCGCTGCCGATGGCGATCGTGGCGCGGCTCAACTACGACTGCCAGGCCATTTCGGTCGCCCAGGAATATGCCGCCACCGGCGTCGGCCTCGACGCCTCCAAGCTGAAGGACGCCTTCGCCGCCAAGAAGGCAGAGGGCAAGGAGATCAAGGCCGCCATGACCTTCCCGGGCGGCACCCATGATCTCTGGCTGCGCTATTGGCTCGCCGCCGGCGGCATCGATCCCGACAAGGACGTCTCGACCATCGTCGTGCCGCCGCCGCAGATGGTGGCCAACATGAAGGTCGGCAATATGGACGTGTTCTGCGTCGGCGAGCCGTGGAACGAGCAGCTCGTCCACCAGGGCGTCGGCTTCACCGCCGCCACCACAGGCGAATTGTGGAAGGGGCATCCGGAAAAGGCGCTCGGCCTGCGCGCCGAATTCATCGAGAAATACCCCAACGCCACCAAGGCGATCCTGATGGCCGTCATGGAAGCCCAGCAATGGTGCGAGGCCATGGAAAACAAGGACGAGATGGCCGCCATCATCGGCAAGCGGCAGTGGATGAATGTGCCTGTTGCCGATATCATTGGCCGCCTCAAGGGCGACATCAATTATGGCAATGGCCGCGTCGCCAACGGCACCGACCTCTACATGAAGTTCTGGAAGGGCGGCGTGTCCTATCCCTATAAGAGCCACGACAGCTGGTTCCTGGCCGAGAACATCCGCTGGGGTAAGTTCGCACCGACCACCGACATCAAGGCGCTGGTCGACCAGGTCAACCGCGAGGATCTGTGGCGCGAGGCGGCCAAGGATCTCGGCGTCGCGGCAAGCGACATCCCGGCGTCCTCGTCGCGCGGCGTCGAGACCTTCTTCGACGGCAAGACCTTCGATCCGGCCAACCCATCCGCCTATCTCGACAGCCTGAAGATCAAGGCATCGGCTTAAGCACAAACGGCGCGTTGCGCCGTTTGTCGCTCAGAACCGACCCACGGAGTTTTCGAAAAAATGTCCATCCAAGCCATCGAGGACACCAAGGTGAAAGCGTTCCCCGCGCCGGCCAAACCGGCTGAGGTGATTGCCTTCGCCGCCAAGACGCGACGCCGCTTCGACCCGGTCGTGATTGCCGGCAAGCTGGCGAGCGCGCTGGTGCCGCCGGCGATCGTCATCGCCCTCATGCTCGTCGTCTGGCAGGTCGCCTGCTCGTCGCCCACCGCCAGCCTGCCACCACCGAGTCAGGTGTGGAACGAGGCCTACGACCTGATCGCCCATCCGTTCTTCGACAATGGCCCCCAGGATATCGGTCTGGCCTGGCGGGTGCTGATTTCGCTGCAGCGCGTCGCCATCGGTTTCGGCCTGGCGGCTGTCGTCGGCGTCGCGCTAGGCGCGTTGGTCGGCCAGTCGGTCTGGGCGATGCGCGGCCTCGATCCGGTGTTCCAGATCCTGCGCACGGTGCCGCCGCTGGCCTGGCTGCCATTGTCGCTGGCGGCGTTCCGCGACTCCAGCCCGTCGGCGATCTTCGTCATCTTCATCACCTCGATCTGGCCGGTCATCATCAACACCGCCGTCGGCGTCCGCAACATCCCCGAGGATTATCGCAACGTCTCCCGCATCCTCAGGCTCAACCAGTTCGAGTTTTTCGTGAAGATCATGGTGCCGGCCGCCGCCCCCTACATCTTCACCGGCCTCAGAATCGGCATCGGCCTGTCCTGGCTTGCCATCGTCGCCGCCGAGATGCTGACCGGCGGCGTCGGCATCGGCTTCTTCATCTGGGACGCGTGGAACTCGTCCAGGCTGCCCGACATCATCGTCGCGCTCGCCTATATCGGCGTCACCGGCTTCTGCCTCGACCGCCTGGTCGCGGCGGCCGGCGCCATCGTCACCCGCGGCACCACGGCAAAGTAAGGAGAGGACGATGACGGCCTATCTGAAACTCGACCATATCGACAAATCCTTCGCTCGCGGGGGCCAGGTCAGCGAGGTGCTCAGGGATATCAGGCTCACCATCGACAAGGGTGAATTCGTCTCGATCATCGGCCATTCCGGCTGCGGCAAGTCGACCTTGCTCAACCTGATCGCTGGGCTGACCAAGGTCTCCGCCGGCGCGGTGCTGCTCGAGGACAGGGAGGTCGACAGCCCCGGTCCCGAACGCGCCGTGGTGTTCCAGAACCATAGCCTGCTGCCGTGGCTCACCGTCTACGAGAACATCAATCTGGCGGTGTCGAAGGTGTTCGGTTCGACCAAGACCAAAGCCGAGCGGCACGACTGGATCATGCGCAACCTCGACCTCGTGCAGATGGCCCATGCCAGGGACAAGCGCCCGGCTGAGATTTCGGGCGGCATGAAACAGCGCGTCGGCATTGCGCGCGCGCTGGCCATGGAGCCGAAGATCCTGCTGCTCGACGAGCCGTTCGGCGCGCTCGACGCGCTGACCCGCGCCCATCTGCAGGACGCGGTGATGGACATCCATTCCAGGCTCGGCTCGACGACGATCATGATCACCCATGATGTCGACGAGGCGGTGCTGCTGTCCGATCGCATCGTCATGATGACCAACGGCCCGGCGGCGACCATTGGCGAGGTGCTTGCCGTGCCGTTGGCGCGGCCGCGCCGGCGCGTCGAACTCTCTTCCGACCGCACCTTCCTGCGCTGCCGCGAGGCGGTGCTGAAGTTCCTCTACGAACGCCACCGCTTCGTCGAAGCCGCGGAGTAACGCCATGACCGAGAAACTCGTCATCATCGGCAACGGCATGGCCCCGGGCCGCATGCTGGAGCATCTGCTGGAGCAGGCGCCCGGCCGCTACCAGGTGACCATCTTCAACGCCGAGCCTAGGGTGAACTACGACCGCATCATGCTGTCGCCGGTGCTGTCAGGCGAAAAGGCCTTTGAGGAGATCATCATCCACGGCGATGGCTGGTACATCGCCAACGGCATTACCCTCTACAAGGGCCACAAGATCGTCGCCATCGACCGGACAGCAAAAACCGTCACCTCCGATCACGGCGTCACCGAGCCTTACGACAAGCTTGTCATCGCCACCGGTTCGGTGCCGTTCATCATTCCCGTGCCCGGCCACGATCTGCCCGGCGTGCTGACCTACCGCGACCTCGACGATGTGCAGGCGATGCTGCTGGCCGCCCAGTCGCGGGCCAAGGCCGTTGTCATCGGCGGCGGCCTGCTCGGGCTTGAGGCCGCGGCCGGCCTCAACGCGCAAGGCATGGACGTCACCGTGCTGCATGTCATGCCGACGCTGATGGAGCGCCAGCTCGATCCGGCCGCCGGCTATCTCCTGCAGCGCGCGGTGGAAGAGCGCGGCATCAAGGTCATCACCAAGGCCAACACCCAGGCAATCACCGGCAACGGCAAGGTCGAGCAGGTGGAGCTTGCCGACGGCACCGTCATTCCGGCGACGCTGGTGATCATGGCGGTCGGCATCAGGCCGAACGCGGCTCTGGCCAAGGAGACCGGCATAGCCGTCAATCGCGGCATCGTCGTCGACGCCGGCATGCGCAGCAACGACCCCGACATCTACGCGATCGGCGAATGCGCCGAGGTCAACGGCATGGTCTACGGGCTGGTGGCGCCCCTCTACGAGATGGCGCGCGTTGCCGCCAGCCAGCTTGCCGGCGACGAAAAAGCGGCCTTCGTCCACATGGACACGCCGACCAAGCTCAAGGTCACCGGCATCGAGCTGTTCTCGCTCGGTGACTTCGCCGAGGGCGAGGACCGCCAGGAGATCGTGCTGCGCGATGCGGCCGCCGGCGTCTACAAGCGCCTGGTGCTGAAGGACGACCGCATCATCGGCACCGTGCTCTATGGCGAGACGGGCGACGGCGCCTGGTTCAACGACCTCAAGAAGAAGCAGACCGACATATCGCAAATGCGCGATACGCTCATCTTCGGCCAGTCCTACCAGGGGGGTGCCCCGCTGGACCCTATGGCGGCCGTTGCAGCCTTGCCGGATGATGCGGAAATCTGCGGCTGCAACGGCGTTTGCAAGGGAAAGATCACCGGCGCGATCACGGCCAGGGGCCTGACCTCGCTGGACGATGTGCGCGCCCACACCAAGGCCTCCGCCTCTTGCGGCTCCTGCACCGGGCTGGTCGAGAAGCTGATGGTGCTGACCATCGGCGACAAATACAATCCGGCCGCCGTCCAGCCCATGTGCGGCTGCACCGCGCTCGGCCATGACGAGGTCCGCCGGCTGATCATGGCCAAGAGCCTGAAGACCATTCCGGCCGTCATGCAGGAGCTGGAATGGACAACCTCCTGCGGCTGCGCCAAATGCCGGCCGGCGCTCAACTACTATCTCGTCTGCGACTGGCCGGACGACTACGCCGACGACTATCAGTCGCGCTTCGTCAACGAGCGCGTCCACGCCAACATCCAGAAGGACGGCACCTATTCGGTGGTGCCGCGCATGTGGGGCGGCGTCACCAACGCCGCGGAACTGCGCGCCATCGCCGATGTCGTCGACAAGTTCGAGATCCCGATGGTCAAGGTCACCGGCGGCCAGCGCATCGACATGCTTGGCATCCGCAAGGAGGACTTGCCGGCGGTATGGGCCGATCTCGGCCAGGCCGGCTTTGTCTCCGGCCATGCCTATGCCAAGGGTCTGCGCACGGTGAAGACCTGCGTCGGCTCCGACTGGTGCCGCTTCGGCACGCAGGATTCGACGGGGCTCGGCATCCGCATCGAGAAATTCATGTGGGGCTCGTGGACCCCGGCTAAGGTCAAGATGGCGGTGTCGGGCTGTCCCCGCAATTGCGCCGAGGCGACCTGCAAGGATGTCGGCGTCATCTGCGTCGATAGTGGCTACGAGATCCACTTCGCCGGCGCCGCCGGCCTCGACATCAAGGGCACCGAAGTGCTCGGCCTGGTGAAGACCGAGGACGAGGCGCTGGAGCACATCGTGGCGCTGACGCAGATGTACCGCGAGCAGGGCCGCTATCTCGAGCGCATCTACAAATGGGCCAAGCGCGTCGGCATGGAAGAGATCAGGCGCCAGATCATGGACGACGGCGAAAAGCGCAAGGCCTATTACGAGCGCTTCGTCTTCAGCCAGAAATTCGCCCAGGTCGACCCGTGGTCGGAACGCGTCTCCGGCAAGGACAAGCACGAATTCCGGCCGATGGCTTCGGTGGGTTTTGCGGAGGCGGCGGAGTGATGGAGATGATTGCGCCGTTTACCCCCCTCTGCCCTGCCGGCGATCTCCACCGCAAGGGAGGAGATCGGCAGTTTCAGCGTCTTGGCCCTTCGGCCAACGTTGGCGATTGGCGAAAGCCGTCACGACATCCGATCTCCGCCCTTGCGGGGGAGATGTCCGGCAGGACAGAGGGGGGTGCCTGGGCGCATTCAGATCAAGCAAAGGCAGCCCAATGACCTGGATCGCTATCGGCTCTCTCTCCGACATTCCCCGCCGCGGCGCGCGCTGTGTCGACACCCCTGAGGGGAAAATCGCCGTCTTCCGCACGGCGGACGACCAGGTCTATGCCATCGACGACCATTGCCCGCACAAGGGTGGGCCGCTCAGCCAGGGTATCGTGCATGGTGCGGCGGTGACGTGCCCCTTGCATAATTGGGTGATCTCGCTGGAAACCGGCAAGGCGCTCGGCGCCGACGAAGGTCGCGTGCGCACCATCCCGGTGAAGGTCGAGGGCGAGCGGCTGTTCCTGGCGCTCGAAGCGCTGGCCAGCCGCGCGGCCTGACAATGCAGATTGACGAAGCGCGCGAGGTGAGGACCACCTGCCCCTATTGCGGGGTGGGTTGCGGCGTGCTGGCGAAGGTCGCCGCGGACGGTGAGGTAACTGTCCGCGGCGACCCTGATCATCCCGCGAATTTCGGCCGGCTTTGCTCCAAGGGTTCGGCTCTCGCCGAGACCATCGACCTCGACGGCCGGCTGCTCCATCCCGAGATCCACGGCCGCCGTACCAGTTGGGACGAGGCGCTCGACCGTGTCGCCTCGACCTTTTCGCAAACCATCGCCGAGCACGGCCCCGACGCGGTCGCCTTCTACGTCTCCGGCCAGCTGCTGACCGAGGACTATTACGTCGCCAACAAGCTGATGAAGGGCTTCATCGGCTCGGCCAATATCGATACCAATTCGCGCCTGTGCATGGCCTCCTCGGTTGCCGGCCACCGCCGCGCCTTCGGCTCAGACACCGTGCCGGGCAACTACGAGGACCTTGAACTTGCCGACCTGATCGTGCTGGTCGGCTCCAATCTCGCTTGGTGCCATCCCGTGCTCTACCAGCGCATCGCCGCCGCCCGTGAAAAACGGCCGGAGATGAAGGTGGTGCTGGTCGATCCGCGCCGCACCATGACATCGGATATCGCCGACCTGCATCTGGCGATCGCGCCGGATGGCGACGTTGCTTTGTTCACTGGGCTGCTCGCCTATCTCGGCCAGCACAATGCGCTGGACCGCGCCTATATCACGGCGCACACGGCCGGTTTCGGCCAAGCCCTTTTCGCCGCCTCGGCGCTCGACCTTGCCGGCATCGCCGCCGCCACCGGCCTGAGCGAGGACGAGCTTGGCCGTTTCTACAGCCTGTTTGCGGCAACCGCGAAGACGGTGACCGTCTACAGCCAGGGCGTCAACCAGTCGTCCTCGGGCACCGACAAGGTCAACGCCATCATCAACTGCCATCTTGCCACCGGCCGCATCGGCAAACCGGGGACAGGGCCGTTTTCGGTGACCGGCCAGCCCAACGCCATGGGCGGCCGCGAGGTCGGCGGCATGGCCAATATGCTGGCCGCCCATATGGAGATCGAAAACCCCGAGCATCGTGAGAGGGTACAGCGCTTCTGGAATGCACCGGCCGTTGCGCAAAAGCCTGGCCTGAAGGCGGTCGAGATGTTTCAAGGCGTGGCCGATGGGCGCATCAGGGCGCTGTGGATCATGGCCACCAACCCTGTGGATTCAATGCCCGATGCCGACGCCGTCCAAGCGGCGATCAAGGCCTGCCCTTTCGTCGTGGTGTCGGACGTGTTGGCGAGCACCGATACGGTCCGCCACGCCCATGTCCGGCTGCCCGCCGCCGCCTGGGGCGAGAAGGACGGCACCGTCACCAATTCGGAGCGCCGCATCTCGCGCCAGCGGGCGTTCCTGGACCTTCCAGGCGAAGCACGGCCCGACTGGTGGATTGTCGCCGAAGTGGCGAGGCGGATGGGCTTTGACGAGGCGTTTTCGCATGCCTCGGCAGCGGAGATTTTTGCCGAGCACGCAGCGCTGTCGGGGTTTGAAAATGACAGTGCGCGCGATTTCGATATCGGCGCTTATGCCCGGATCGATGGAGAAGACTACGACGCGCTGGCTCCATTCCAGTGGCCAGCGCCGAGCCCAGGCACCCCCCTCTGGCCTGCCGGCCATCTCCCCCTCAAGGGGGGAGATCAGCTATCGCCACCGCTTTCGCCAACCTCGGACATTGCTGAAATGAGCGACGCGCAGACGCTGCCAATCTCCCCCCTTGAGGGGGAGATGGCCGGCAGGCCAGAGGGGGGTGCCTGGGCTCGGCGACCAGAGGGCCCCACCCGCTTCTTCGCCAACGGCAACTTCTACACACCCGACCGCAAGGCGCGCTTCATCGCCATCCGCCCAACGATCGAAACCCGCACCAGCCCGGACTATCCGCTGATCCTCAACACCGGCCGTGTCCGCGATCACTGGCACACCATGACACGCACGGGAAAAAGCCCGCGCCTGTCCCAGCACATCGCCGAGCCTTTCGCCGAAATCCACCCGGCCGATGCTCGGCACTTCGGCATCGGCGACGCCGACATCGTGCGGGTCTCGACTGTTCACGGCGAAGCGCTGCTGCGCGCGCTGGTGACAGCGCGGCAGCGGCCGGGTTCGGTGTTCGTGCCGATGCACTGGACGGATCAGTTCGCCGTCCGCGCCCGGGTCGACGCGCTGGTGGCGCCGATCACCGACGCGATTTCAGGCCAGCCGGCCTCGAAGAACGTCGCCGCGCGCCTGGAACGCTTCGCTGCCGCTGCCTTCGGCTTCGCGGTGCTCGCCGAACGGCCGGCTTCGATCGACGCCGATTACTGGAGCCTCGCCCGCTGCGCCGCCGGCTGGCGCCTTGAGCTTGCGCTGCAAGGCGGCCGGGACTGGACGATGTTCGCCGCCTCGCTCCTCGGCGACGATGCGCAGGGCGAGACGCTCGCCTATCATGACGCTGCCGGCGGGCACTATCGTTTCGCCCGCTTTGCAGGCAGCCGGCTGGTCGGCGCGCTCTATCTGGCGCCCGGCCCGGTCGCGGTGTCACGTAGCTGGGTCGCGGAGCAGTTGGGCGCGGATCATGCCGATCGGCGCGGACGGCTGGCGATCGTGGCGGGGCGGCCGGGCGGCAATCACATCGACCGTGGCGCCGTCGTCTGCTCCTGTTTCGGGGTCGGCGCCAATCAGATCGCGGAAGCGGTGCGCGGCGGCTGCGCCAGCGTCGCGGCGATCGGCGCCGCTCTGGGCGCCGGCACCAATTGCGGCTCCTGCCGCGCCGAGATCAGAACCATTATCGACGCGCGCCGCCTGCAAGCGGCGGAGTGAAGGCGCGCCTGCCGTTGGATGTCCCGCGGCGGGGAACGGTTCCGCCATGAAGGCAATTTCCGAAAGCCTAGAGCCGGATGATTTCAGGTCAAGTCGACCTGAAATCTGAATCCGGCTCTAAATCAAAGAGATAGAGCATGATGTCGTCCGAAAACCGCTTCACACTTTTCGGCATCATGCTCTAGTCACCGCGCTTCCTTGACGCTTACCAGCCATTTACAGACGGTGGGCTACCAACATTCCAGTTCGATTCGCCGGGGACAAGGCATGAGCAAGGCTCTCACCTCATTTGCACTGGTCGCCGTGCTGACGGCTTTGCTGATGGCGCTGAGCCTGGCGGTAGCCAGGCATGGCTATCCCTATGGCGCAATCGGCGCCAAACGCCTGGACGACATTGCCGATGCCGGGATTTTCATCCCGCTTGCCGCGGTGTATTTTTTCAGTGCGCTGCTGATGATGATCCTGCCCATCAGGGCGGCCGGCATCGTTCTGACAAACGCCGCGGATGCCATCTTCTGGACGGTGATCGTGTTGTTCGCCACCATCATCGGCTGCCTCGCCGCCAGATGGGCTTTCGGCCAGGCTGGTGCCCTGACGGCGCTGCTGAACTGGCGCTTTCTGTTCGTGGCGGCCGTCGTGGCCTGCCATCTCTTCATGAATGAGCTGCGCCGCAATATCCTTCTGAGAAGTCTGTTCTTTGTCATTTTCGCCGCGGCGACGCTGGCCTGCCTGTTCTGGTCTTTCGCAGTGTGAGATGCGCAGCATATGTCTGCCGAACAGCAGAACTTTACCGTCCGGCGGTCTTGCCGTGTGGTGGCCAGTGGTCCAGATAGACGGCAACCGAACGGCTAGGAAGACTGCGACATGACCCTGTTTCGAAAGAACCTCATCGATGGCGAGTGGGTGGGCGAGCCCGGCTCCCGCAACATCAATCCATCCAACACCAGCGATGTCGTCGGCGAATATGCTTCCGCCGGCGCCGAGCAGGCCCGGCAAGCCATTGCGGCGGCGAAAGCGGCGTTTGCGGCATGGTCACGTTCCGGCCCGCTGGTACGCCATGCAGTGTTGAGGAAGGCATCGGACGAGATCACTGCGCGCAAAGATGAAATCGGCCGGTCCCTGGCGCGCGAGGAAGGCAAGACTTTGGCCGAGGGCATCGGCGAGACCGTGCGCGCCGCCCAGATCTTCGATTTCTTCGCCGGCGAGGCGCTGCGCCTGTCGGGCGAGTTGGTGCCGAGCGTGCGGCCGGGTGTCGGCGTCGAGATCACGCGTGAAGCGGTCGGCGTCGTCGGCATCATCACCCCATGGAACTTCCCGATCGCGATTCCCGCCTGGAAGATTGCTCCGGCACTCGCTCACGGCAACACCATCGTCTTCAAGCCGGCCGAGCTGGTCCCGGAGAGCGCCTGGACCATTGTCGATATCCTGCACCGCGCCGGCCTGCCCAAGGGCGTGCTCAACCTCGTCATGGGCAAGGGTTCGGTGGTCGGCCAGGCCATGCTCGACAGCCCGGACCTCAATGCCATCACCTTCACCGGCTCGGTCGGCACCGGCAAGCGCGTCGCCGCGGCAAGCGTCGAGCATATGCGCAAGTTCCAGCTCGAAATGGGCGGCAAGAACCCGCTTGTCGTGCTCGACGATGCCGACCTGGCCGTTGCCGTCGACTGCGCGCTCAACGGCGCCTTCTTCTCGACTGGCCAGCGCTGCACGGCGTCGTCCCGGCTGATCGTTACCGACGCCATTCACGACCGCTTCGTCGAGGCGCTGAAGGACCGCATGGGCAAGCTGGTCGTCGGCGATGCCCTCGATGCGAAAACCCAGATCGGTCCGGTCGTCGACGACAGCCAGCTGAAACAGGACGAGGACTACATCGCCATCGGCCGCAAGGAAGGCGCCGATCTCGCTTTCGGCGGCGAGCGGCTCGATCGCGACACGCCCGGCTTCTACCTGCAGCCGGCGCTGTTCACCGGAGCCAGCAACGCGATGCGCATTTCACGCGAGGAGATTTTCGGACCTGTCGCCAGCGTCATCCGCGTCAAGGACTATGATGAGGCGCTTGCTGTGGCCAACGACACGCCTTTTGGGCTGACCTCGGGCATCTGCACGTCGAGCCTCAAGCACGCTACGCATTTCAAGCGTAATTCGGAGGCGGGCATGGTGATGGTCAACCTGCCGACGGCGGGCGTCGACTTCCATGTCCCCTTCGGTGGCCGCAAGGGATCGAGCTTTGGCCCGCGCGAACAAGGCCGCTACGCGGCGGAATTCTATACCACAGTGAAAACCGCCTATACATTTGCCGGCTAATCAAGCTCGGCAAGTATCACGCACGGATCAGGCAGGCCGGAAGACATTCAAAAATGCCGGCCTGACCTGGCTCGCCGCACAAAGTGCGCGGCAAGTTTATAGGATCGACAACCCGTCACCACGGAACATGCAGTATCTCGAGCTTGGGAAGGCCGACCGGCCTGATGCCCAGATCGTTGGCGAGGGCGCCAAAGCCCTCGGTTTCGATCAGGTCGCGATAGGGGATTTCCGGAAACCGCAGGCCGCCACGATGCAGTGCGGCATCGACAAGTAGCATGGTTGCGCCGACGCCATCGAGACCGATGCTGTCGAGATGCCTGATATCGCTCAGATGTAGCCGGGCCATCGAATAGGCAGGCGGCTGGTAAAGACCGCCGCGTATGTCGCGATAGTAGCGATAGTTCTTTTCGGGCTGGGTGGTGACGAAACTATTCAGGTCGAAGCTGTCGCCGCCGGCGATCTTGACGCAGTTGGGAACGACGATGCGATGCCCGGCTGCGATCAATTGGTTAGCGACATCGCTCGGGAATCGCCAGACATCGATGTCGATCCACAGCGCCCAGGCGTCGTCGGTAGCCAGACCTTGATCAATCAAATGGTTGCGTATCTTGGCAATGGCGCTGCGTCTTTCGCGCTGCTGCCGCGGTCTTGCCCGCTTGTCCCGGTCAAGGCTTGTGCCCAGATGTTTTTGCAGCAGGACAATGCCGCGGTAGCTGGTGGCAAGCGGCGCCGTTGCCGCCTTCAGCCTGTCCCAACTGCCATCGGAACTGTCGCCTTCGCAAAAGACCAGCTTGATCCTGTTCTTGGGATAGTCGAGCCTTTGCAAGGCATCGAGAAATGGCTGGATATGGTCGGCCGCATCGCGAAGCGGCACCAGTATGGCAATGTTCGAGCCCGAAGGGCGCCCCGCAGAAAGCGCCGCCTGGCTGACGCCCGCTTTCGCCGCGGCCTCGTCAAGATGGGCGCCGCGTGTCAGATGGTGCCAGAACCGGTAAGCGTGATTGCGAAGCTTGTCCCGCCACCGCGTCGCGGGCCTTGCCGTCCACCATGTGCCCGCCCAGTGATGGATCGACAGCGTCGGCGTGCCATTGCCGGCTTGCGTCTCCATCCGCCCGGCCGAGTCCATTGGCGCGAACAAGGCGTTCGGATGAATGGCGAAGGCCGTCTGGTCGCGATAGCCGAGCTGCGCGGAGGTCAGCACGCAAGGGCCGGTCGCATCGAGCGCTTCCTTGGCGTGGACCAATCCCGGCAACAGCGACAAAAGCTGCAGCCAGAAGGGGTGCCGGGGCGGGCTCACCATCGTGCCGTTGAACAGCAGGTAGGGCAGCCCTCGAAACTTCGCCTGGACGAGTTCGTGCGAAGCCGGCTCGGTGCAGAGCACGATCCGATCCTCGCCCATGATCGGATCGAAAGGCGCCACGCATTCGCAGTCGATATCGGCGTAGACCCCGCCAAAATGGTAAAGCAGCAGGTAGCGTGCCGCATCGGCGCGCAGCACCCCGTGCGAATAGCTGCAGAAGGTCGGCAGGAAATCCGGATAGTGCTCGGCGACGAACTCGAGCAGCATCCGGTCGTTCCAGAACATGATCGTCCAGCCGGGATGGTGCCGTTTCCAGCTCTCGACGTAGCCCTGGAAGCGGGCAGGGACGCTGTCGGTCCTCCAGGTCTGGTGCAGGATGGTGGGGATCATCGGCAGCTCATCGATCGGCGGTTGCAAAGGGCGTCATGTGCCGGCATCGTCCAGCCCAAATCCCGCACTAACGGCGTTGCTTATGGCCGCCGGGCCAAACCTGGACCATACGCTTTCATGCGCGCGGGCGCGCTGCCTCGCCATGCTCATGCGGTCCAGGCAAAGCTCGATAGCCAGGCCGGCAAGGCCCTCGTCCGTATCAGACAGCAACACCTCTTCACCGTCGACCATATCCAGGCCTTCGACCGCCAGCGGTGTCGCGATCACCGGAATGCCCCAGGCCATCGCTTCCAGGATCTTGATGCGCGTGCCGCCACCCGCTGAAAGCGGAATGATGCTGAGATGCGCGCGGGCCAGCAGCGGCCTAAGATCGTCCGGATTCTCGACGAGGTCGACGCCTTGCAGCCCGCTCAGCGCCTTCACGGCCGGTTTGGGGTATCGGCCGGCAAGAACCAGTCTCGCCATCGGAAGCCTTTCCTGGATGCGGGGCAGGATGGCGCGGGCAAGACGCCCGGCGGCATCGATGTTTGGCTGGTATCCGAGATGGCCGATGAAGAGAATGACCGGAAAACTTTCGGACATTGCTGCCTCCGCTGGCAGGTCAACCGCAATGTCCTCGAAACGAGGGATGCCGTTCGGAACAATATCGATCGGCACCTCGCGCCGGGACAGTGCCGCCAGTTTGTCGTGGTCGAGGCGTGAGCAGACCCAGGCCCTGTCGACGATGCCGAGCGCCTTTCTTTCGAGGCGCCTGACGCCATAGGCGGCAGGCGTCGATCTTGTCGTGTCGGCGCCCTGCAACTGCCCCGCCAGATCGGATTCGACATTGTGCATGTCGAGGATGAGCTGCCCCGCCAATGGCCGCAAGGGTCGGAGCAGCTTGAACAAGGCAATGCCCTCGACGACGATGCTGTCCGGTTCAAACGCTCGGATAATTGCCTCCAGACGCTTCAGCGCGGCGCGCGAAATTCGTTTCTCGGCGCCTGTTCTCCACCAGCCGATCGAGGCCGTGCGAGCTTCTCCCGCGAGCGTCAAGGCCGCCGTTCGAATGCGGGTGTCGGCCGGTTTCGACGGATCGGGCTGAGGCCGGATCGAGACGAGGCAGACAGATCCCAGTTCCGCCGCGGCCACTGCGTTGCCATGGTTCCTCAAATCCGCGCCCGAGACGGGGGGAAAAGCCGGATCATAGCAGAGCACCAGCGTGCGCCGCTCCTTGCCGCGGTTGGGGGCGGGGCGTGAAAACCGTGTGTCTGGCACATGCCCTTGAACCAGGTTCCCGAAGTGGATGCGGGCGCTGTACTGAAAGGCCTTCCAGCTTCGGCCGGATATTTTGTGGGCACGAACGGCGCGCATCATGGCCGCCGCGTCGGCGTACATTTTGTGCCTGATCAGCTGCCGTGAAATTCGTTGCGCTATCCAGGCTTTTCGCCACTGTAGGGCATTCCTGTCGACGCCCAGGCCCGCCAGCCTGTCCAGTTCAAGCGCTATGGCCAGAAAAGTCCGGCGCGGCGCACTGATGAAGCGCTGTGCCATTCTGGCTTCGTCGTGATGATAGAGCAGCACTGGTGCCGAAATCGTGGCTGCATCGTAGCGCGCGAGCATCGCGACCCAGTAGCATGTGTCTTCGTCGAGACCGATCGCCGAGGGAAAGCGGATGGCGGCTGTCGCTGCTGTCGAAATCAGCGCGCTTCCCATGGCGATCGGCCAGAGTTCGTTGCGAAGATATCGCCGGGCGTTTTCGGTTCTGTCGCTTGTGTAGCCATGCGGCGCCTTGAGCTTGTCAGGCCGCCCGCGCGTGCGACGGATGCTGGCCCCGATCGCCAGGCCTGCACCGGGATTGCGTTCAAGCGCATCGTACAGCAGCGACAGGCCTCCCCTGATCAACTCGTCATCGGCATCGAGGAAGAATATCGACTTACCCTTGGCTTGCGCGATGCCGACGTTACGCGCGGCGCCGGCACTGCCAAGCCGGACATTCACGACCTCAAGCGGCAATCCGTATCGTTGTGCGCTCTCGGTCGCTTTCGTCGCGGTCCGGTCGTCCGAACCGTCGTCGATCAGAAGGATTTCGCCGATCAGGTCTCTGTCGGGGATCAGACTAAGCAACGCGGCATCGATCGTTGCAGCGGCATTCCTTGCCGGGATGACGACCGTGACCTCCAATCGCGTTTCCCCGGATCTGGTCACTGCCGCTCGAAGAAGCCGCGGTTCAGCATGCGGTCATAGTAGTGTTTGAGCGGCGTGACCGGACGCAATGAAAGACTGGCAAGGCTGTCAATCTGCTGAGGCTCGACATCGAAAGGCGACTGATTCTCCAGCCAGCCGTAGGATGAGCCGTCCTTGAGCAGCGAGGGGCTGCCCACCACGTAGCCGCCAAGTGCCTTGACGTGGCCGACGCGGCGCATGCCGAAATGCAGGCTCGACGATACCATCGGTTCACGCGTCCTCAGATAGACATGAAAGCCCCTCGGGGATTTTGCCATCGGCGTGCGGCTGGCAATTTCACCATGCCTGCCTTGCCAGCCTTGATATGCGGCGGCGCTGTCGAAATCCAGGATCAGCAAGTTGGAGAAGCCTCCCAATATCCCGACATTTCCGGTGAACTTGCAAAACCAGCGCTCGATATCCTCGCGGGTCGGCGGTTTCTGCGCCAGTTGGAACGCGATGGAACAGAAAGCGAGTTCCTTCAAATCCTTGCGTCGGTTTCGCAGATGCAGCGGGTCATAGCCCATCGCCTCGAGGTCGAGATGCTTGCCGCCGGTACGAAGTGGCAGGCACATGTAACCCTGTGCCAGAAGCCGGACTGCATAGTCGGTTGTTATGTCAGGCGGCATCCAGCGTATTCCGCGGCCATGCGATTCACTTGGAACTTGTTTTGTCAGGGGAACTTCTTTAGCCGAATGGTGCTTTCGTCAAGCTCTGGCGGCCGCTCAGCATGTGCAAGCCACTATTGATCCTTGATCAGGCCGCTGTCGCCGCAAAAGCCATGGCCACTATTCGACATAACCAGGCCTTAGAGGACTCGCCGGCTGCGACAGCCAGCCACCGCTAAATCCGGCTTTTCGCAAGCCGAGACGCAGATGCGGGCTTGATCGCATCAGATCCCAGATCAGGCGTGAGCGGTGGTTTTCAATCATCAGCACGACGATGCCCTGATCCAGGCCATAGTGTCCTTCCGACACCCAGCCGCTCGGGCCGAAGCCTCGCCGGTTCTTCAGAGTCGGGTTAAAGCCGCTCGGCATCCTGAATTTGCCGATCACCTCGGGGTGGCATTCCGTGAGATGCCGCAGCGCCGGCAAGCAGATTTCCGGCGCGAAGGGCAGCGATGCGAGACAGGACCACGGCGCGATCGTCCCGTCGTCCGGGCCGAAGGGCGCGCCGCGCGCCGCGTAGGCGGAAAATCTGCGCGGCTGCTGCTCGATCCGCGCACGGAAGTTGCCGGGTCCATCGCCCGCCGAAAGACCCCACAGCCCGTCGCCGTAGCCGCCGAAGCCATGGGGGTTTTGCCGCGCATAATCGCGGTGAATGTAGGTCGCGCGTCGGCTGTTTTCGAAATAGTCCGAGCCCTTCTCCCGCATGAATGCGTCCTGAATGCCATCGAAGTCGATCCAGGCATGCGAGAACTGGTGCATGAACAGCGGGCCGCCATAAAGCACCTCGTAGCCATGGATATTCTCCCACTGATATGTCGCCGTCCATGCGCCATAGCTGTCGTCCGAGGCCGGTCTGTTCGATGAGGCCATCGCCAGGACATAGAGGATCGTCGCTTCGTTGTAGCCCTCCCAGTCAGAGTACAGAAAGCCACTCTTCGGCTTCCAGCCCTGCCGCAAGGTTGGACGGCGGCCTTGCGCCCAACGCCAATCGACGCGCCGGTAGAGCGCCTCGCTCAGTTCGCGGATTTCGACCTCGTCTTCGCTGTCGCCCTGGAAATAAGCCCCGGCCACCAGCACGCCGGCCATCAGCAGTGCCGTGTCCACCATCGATAATTCGCAGCGCCAGGCACGCAGGCCGGTCCGCATGTCGAGGAAGTGATAGTAGAAACCCTTGTGGCCGGTGACATCGTCGCCATTGCCTTGCCGGCTGTTCCAGAAGAAACGCAGTGCGGCAAGCGTCAGCTTCGAGGCGGCATCGCGTGTGACCCAGCCGCGCTCGACCCCGACCGGATAGCAGGACAGCGCGAAGCCGACGACAGCGATGCTTGCCGGCCAATTTGGCCGCGACGTGTCGGCGACCAGCCCGTTCTCCGGATTAACGGTTTCCAGGAAATAGTCGAAGGCTGCGCGCTGGAAGCGGTCGAGCAGGTCCTCATCGGGCAGGGAAGGTTCAATGTCGGGCAAATGAAGAGGACTCCGGTCGGGCAGCGCGGGGCCCGTCGGCGGGTCGCGTCCAGTCTGCCTCAATAGGTGGCGCGGCCGCCCGAAACGTCGAAGACCGCGGCGGTCGTGAAGGAGCATTCCTCGGAAGCGATCCATGAGATCAGCGCCGCCACCTCCTCGACCTCGCCAAAGCGCGCCATCGGTATTTTCGACAGCATGAAGTCGATGTGCTGCTGGCTCATCTGCTGGAAGATCGCCGTGCGCACGGCGGCCGGCGTGACGCAGTTCACCGTCACCTTGGTCTTGGCCAGTTCCTTGCCGAGCGACTTGGTCATGCCGATCACCGCCGCCTTCGAAGTGCTGTAGGCCGACGCGTTGGGATTTCCTTCCTTGCCGGCGATCGAGGCGATGTTGACGATCCTGCCGTAATTGCGTTCCAGCATGTGCGGAACCAGCGCCCTGTTGCAGTAGAAGACGCCGTTTATGTTGATGTCGACAACCTGGCGCCAGTCATCGGTGGAATACTCCCACATCGTCATGTTCGGTCCGGTGATGGCGGCGCTGGTGACCAGGATATCGACCGCGCCAAGCGCTTCGATCGTCTGCCGGGCGGCGTCTTCGACCGCTGCGGGATCGGCGACGTCGACCGTCACGCCGCGCAGGTTAGCAACGACAGCACTGGCCCGCTCGATCTGGGCAGGGTCGCGATCCCAGATCGAAACGCGCCCGCCCTCGTCAACGATCCTTTGCGCCACGGCGAGACCAATGCCGGAGGCGCCGCCGGTGATCACGGCCGAGCGTCCGGCAAACCGTCCCCTGAAACTCATCGGCATGTGATCTTCCTTGCTGTTCCTATCCGGGAGGCGCCGGCCGGTCGCCATCGGCGGCGAATGTGAAGTCAACGGCGGACAAGTGCAAGCCGGGATCTGGCGCCTCAGAACGGGTTCACAATGGGCCGGGAGGGCAATCGAAACGCGCTGTAGGGTCAAGCATCGAACGGGTCGGAGCGACTCCCATGCGCACCGGGTTCAGCCATTCTTGATCGATTGCCAATGGCTTAGCCGTTCCGCGATCAACTCCACGCGCCGCTGATTGTCGCGCCCATCCAGGATGCTCAGATCGTCCGGATCGGCGCGCAAGTAGACCCCGGAGGTGCGCGCGTTCAGTTTTGGCTGTGTGTCGGCTCGCGTGGTGAAGTAACCGGACGCGCGATCGGCCGACTCCAGCCGGATCTCTCCTGTCCCGTACAACTGCGACGCGTTCGCGTCCAAGGGCCGTTCTCCATTCCAAAAGTAGAAGATACCGGAAGGCTCCTTTCTCTCCTTCACTGCTTCGCTCCAGTATCTGGCTGACAGACTGCCATTCTCTTGCCATGAGCGGCCGGTCACCTCCAGCGCACCATCGCGGTCTCTCGATATGCGCAGGAGACTCACGGCGGAGGGTTCTTTTGCGGAGCGCTCCGAAAGGGAAAACTGCCACCAGAGGCCTTCTATGCGGGCGATGCGCCCTTCATTCTCGATCGCATTGCGGAGCTTTTGGTTGATTGCCCTCATCTCCGCGCCGGTCGTCGCTTCGCCATACCTTACGGAGGTGAGGCCGAGCAGATCGCTTGGAAGCTTGGAACCATTGGCATGGAGGATGAACGTCCTGCGCATTCCAAGGACTCCGCCGAAAAGGCCGGCCTCGAAAACCACATTGTCTCGCGGAGAAGCCTGAGCCGATGCTGTAGCAGAGGCCGGCTGGCTCGCGCTGGTCCAGTCGTCTTGAGCGAACACAAAAGCGGCGAATTCCACTTCACGCGTAAGTTCGAGGAGGCGCCCCAAGGTGGTCGTCCCGGGATTGAAGGACGTCGTCCAGGGCTCCACATTCGCGATGTCTTCGAGGCCGCGTGTCAGCGCCTGCAGCAGTTTCTTCTGCTTTCCCGACGAGCCCAGGAAGATTCGAGGTTTGTCCATCCGTTCCCTCCAGCCCCGCGTAACCAGTGTCTGCCAATTATTTCTATTTCTCTTTTCCATCCGCTGTTGGCAAGCCCGGCGTCTGGTCGCGCCACGCCGGTCGATCGGCATGCGCTCGGTCAAAAGCCGTCTTTTGGGTGACAGATGGCGGAGGTTGGGCTATATTGCACTGCACAATGGAAATGCCCTGAGGGGCGCGGCGGCGAATCGGCGCCGAACTGCGTGGAGTTGCATGATCGGGAATCCGCTACCGAGATGAAGATTCCAAAATCTTTGTTGATCGACCCGGAGAAGAACTCGGTCTACGGCGCATTTGCCGTTGCCGTTTCCGTCTGGGCATTTTCCTACTCCAGCATTTTTGGCCAGATACTGATCCTGGCCTACTACGCGGTCTGGCTGCCTCTCATCCTGGTGGATTACCGGCGGCTGCTGCGGGGCGTGTCCAGTGCCTGGCTTCCGCTGATTTTTGCGTTCTATGTCTGTTTCTCGGTGTTCTGGTCGGATGCCCCTGGCATCACAGCCAGGACTGCGCTCCAGTATTGTTCCCATATTGCCTGTGCCTACATCGCCGCGCGTACCGTCAGCGCCCGGACCTTAACGATCGGCGCCTTGATCGGGATTTTTTTCGTCCTGCTCTATTCGCTCATGGTCGGCGGTTATTCCTATGACGGGCTCGACGGAACATACAATTTCGTCGGCGCGTTCAGCTCCAAGAACCAGCTCGGCTTTGTCGCGTCTCTCGGCATCTACTTTTGCGTTGTCTACCTGGTCTTTCTCAGACGCGGCCGGCTGAGCCTGTTCCTGACGGTGCCGGTCGTCGTTCTGTCAACCTATCTGCTGGTCGCTGCACATTCGGCCACTTCGACGGCCTCGATACCGGCGGTTCTCGCTCTGGTGGCCCTGCTTACCATGTCCAAGACGCTTTCGCTCCGCTATCGACGGGTGATTTTCCTCGTCGGCGCATGCGGACTGGTCACGGCCGCGCTGGTTGCCGTCAATGCGGGACTGCTGGATTTCGTCCTTGGCATCTTTGGCAAGGATTCCACGCTCACCGGACGGACCTATCTCTGGCAGCAGGGCTGGAATGCCGCGCAGCGATCGCCGATCCTCGGCGTCGGCTACGCGGCCTATTGGGTGCAGGGTTTCGCCGAGGCCGAGCGGCTCTGGAACGAATTCTTTATCACAACCCGAGCCGGCTTCCACTTCCACAACACCTATATCGAAGCCCTTGTCGAGCTAGGTTATATTGGCGCGACGCTGCTTTCGCTGATCATCCTGCGCACGCTGTGGGGCCACATATCGGCATTGATATTCAGGACATGGCAAGCCGAGTCCGTAATTCTTGCCGGTGTGATGGTGCTTCTGGTTATCCGGTCCTTCGTCGAGATCGATACCTTCAACCCCTACATCATGGGTTCCTTCCTCCTCTATTACAGCTACTTCAAGCTGCTTAGGGTGCCTTTCGCCCGTCCCCGGTGGACCACAGCCAACCTCGCAGAACCAGAAACCGCAGGGGGCCAAGCAAGGCCTTAATATCTTGGGACGCCACAATTTCGCGAATTTTTCGGGCAGGATTTCCCGCAACCAGGCTTCGTTGGGGGCATTTGGGGGACCACGGACCCAGCTCCATTACGCTGTGGCCCGATTTCAACGCCAGACAGCATTATTGAAGACGCCGCCCAATAGCGCCAAGGCCAAACAACTATCGCAGGCAGCTTCGGGAGGCAGTTGCTCCTTCACACTCGCCCGAGTTGGGCTTGCCGCCCGTTGATCAAGCCCTAAGGGTTAGAAGCGCATACCATGCGAACCGCTTCACAAAGGGAAGCGTCAGAACGACTGAATCGACAGCTTTGCCAACTGTGTAGACGGTCTCCGAGATGCTTCGCGGCATCAGCGCGCTTCCTACTGAGCACAGGCCAAAATATTTCACCTGGACATTGCTGAAATAGCGGCGAGCCAATGCGAAGTCCGAAGTCAACAAAGGATGTTCATCAGCGGTGCGGATGAGGGGTGTCCGCCTTCTATAGGCATTCAGGAGAGGATTGTGTCCCATCGGCTCGTAGAATGACGCCACGCCGTTCGGCTTCAAGACACGGACCACCTCGGAAAAGCACCGATCCAGGTCCAGGTGATGGATGATCCCGCGTCCATACACCAGGTC
Organism: Mesorhizobium helmanticense; assembly: GCF_003034915.1. Lineage (GTDB taxonomy): Bacteria > Pseudomonadota > Alphaproteobacteria > Rhizobiales > Rhizobiaceae > Mesorhizobium > Mesorhizobium helmanticense. Next base: position 294,696 of record NZ_PZJX01000024.1, read on the forward strand.
GAATTTGTTGTCCTCGAAGGACATGGCTTCCGCATTCATCGCCAGGAATGTAGCGTTCGTGCTTCCCAGCTTACTCGCTCGTTCGTTCGCCTTGTTTACTGCTACGTCCGAAATATCGATCCCCGCCAGAGATCGGCAAAGACCGGGCAGATGCAGGGAATGCAGGGACCATCCGCCATCGGAACAACCATACTCGAGCACGTCCGCCTTTTTCGAAAGGCGTTTTATTTCCTCGTCTTGACGTTCAGCACCGTGGCGAATTGTTCGATACCACTTGTCCAGACTCCCTCTTGGATCCTCCTCCTGACCAAATCTGAGATTGTGGAATTCTCTTTCTCTATCGACGATTGCGTCCCTTTCACTATGCATGACAAAGTTCCCCTCGGATTCGAGTTGCAAACTAAAGCACAACATCTCCTTGCAGCGTAATTACTCCTCTGTTCGACGCCGGTCGAAAAACCTATTGAACAGCCACTGGCGCCAGTTTCACCTTGATCACGTCTCCGGGCAGCACAGGCGTGTCTTCGCTGGCAGTGATTTCGCTGGTCTTGCCGTCGACCACCCGAACCAGGCCAAACGACAATGTTGGCTCTTCGCCGTCGCGATAGCGTTGCAACGCCGGGTTCCCCGACATGGCTTCGGACATCAGGCCTGTTTGCATGCTCATCTTGAGCATTGTTTCGCTGAGATCGGCTTCCGTCTGCTGCCGGTCGGCGGCCAGTCCCGCATTCTGGGTGTTTTCCAGATCGATGGCGTCCTGGGTGGCCTTGCTGATCGACTGCTTGGCGGTGAGGATGGCCGTGTCGTAGTCCAGGATCTGGCCTTCCAGGTCGGCGATCGTCTGTTGTGAATTCAAGACCCGTGTGTTGACGACCAGGCCCTTTTGCGCCAGCGAGCCGATGCCGTTCAGCTGTTCCTTTGCCAGGTCGACCTGCCGCTGCTGGTTGACGATCTTCTTCTGCAGCGATTCGATCTCGCTCTGCAGCAACGCCTTCAGATCGTCGAGCGCCTGCAGGCGTAGCTTGAGCTTCTTTTGGTCGGCCGTCAGGATCGCCATTTCGTCGGCGACGATGCTGGGAAGCTTTGGATCGTCGGCCACCTCCTTCGGCACGTCGAACGCCGGCTTGTCCGCGATCTCCGCTTCGATGCGCGCGCGCCTGACGGTCAGTCGGACCCGTTGGTCCTGGAGAACGTCAAAATCGCCCTTGGCATTGATCATGTCGCGATCGTACCGCTGTCCTTCGGGGCTCCGTCGGACACCGCCGGCGATGCTCATCGCCCTCAGGACGGTCAGGTCCGGCACGTAAGGATACTGGCCGGGCGTCTGGACCTCCCCGGAAATGTAGAACGGCCTGTACTGCGCCATTTCGACGGAGGCTTCCGGCCGGTCCGCCAAAGCGAGCTTGCGCTGGAGCGCCTGGCCGATCGCGGCTGCGATCTCGGCCGTGGTCTTGCCTGATGCGGGCATTTCACCGACGAACGGCACCGACAATGTTCCGGCCGGGCCAACCGTGTACTCTCCGTTGACGGCCGACCAGTCGCGGAACGTGCCCTCGACCGTCTGCCATTCGGCGACGCGGATGGTCAGCTTGTCCTGTGATCCGAGGCGGTATTCGTCGGCGGCGGCAAATTGGGGACCGGCAATCGCCAGCGAGAGGCACATGGCCGTAAGCCACTTCCGCCGCATGCGATTCGCAAGAATGCCGGCGCGGGAGATCTCGAAGATATCTGTTTTCAACTGAACGTTTTCCGATCCGCTCTGGCCCCACCCATTTAGCTTGCTGCAGAATTCTTGCCGTCTAGGCAGGCTCGCCTCTCGATGCGGGCAAGCCCGGTCAGTAGCAGCCTCGCGACATCCAGACCGCAGGAACGGTCTTGATGATGATGCGAATGTCCTCGAACAGCGACCAGTTCTCGACATAGTGGCGATCGAAGGCGACACGGCTGTCATAGGAGACATCGTTGCGCCCGCTGACTTGCCACAGCCCGGTCAGACCGGGACGCGATTTCAGATAGTAGACGGCCGAGTTGCCATAGATCTCCAATTCGTCACGCACCACGGGGCGCGGCCCGACAAGGCTCATATCACCCTGGAGTATGTTGATGATCTGCGGCAGTTCATCGAGGCTGAGCTTCCTCAGCACGGCGCCGACACGCGTCACACGCGGATCGTCCTTCAGCTTGCGGGTCGCTATCCATTCGGCGTTGGCGTCCGGATTGGCTGCAAGATGTGCGGCCAGCACCCGTTCGCCGTCCTGAACCATGGTGCGGAACTTGAGGCACGGGAAAATCCGTCCTCCCCGGCCGATTCGGCTGTGACCGTAAAAAATCGGACCGCCGTCGGAAAATTTGACGAGCAGCGCGACCATCAAAAACAATGGGCTGAGAGCAATCAACCCAATCACGGAACCGGCGATATCGAAGCTGCGCTTGATGAGACCGCCGATTGGTGGCGGAAAATCGATGCCGGCCTCCGAAAAATCCGCATTGGCCGGCTTGGCGATGTCCCTCATTCTTTAGTCTCCATACGTGGAACGGATGGTTCGGCGCACGATACCAAAAAAATGGTGCAGCGCAACACACAATTTCCCGCCGGCCTGAAATAGTCACGTCATGAATTGACTAAATAATAAACTGATCCTGCACAAAATTTGCCCTTTACGGCATACGTGTGACGCATTTTGGGCAACTTTGAAAAATCTAGTGCTTTTTTGGGACGGATTTTGGGCTGATCGCTCTTTGTGCGGCAGTTGAGAGCATCATGACGCCATACAGATGCAAAATATAGATGGATTTTAACGTAAAATACTAATCAATATTGTAGATCTTACTGAAGGGAGTTCATATCCGGTCGTTGGCGTTGATGCTAATGTGTGCGTCGCAACATGGCAGAGTCGATCTGGCCAGCGCATTCAAATTTCTTTGTGGTTGGCCTTGCCGGCTATTGCACGCCCTAATAGAATTGCAATTGGTTTCTGTCGGAGTATGGACAGTTGGGAAAGGCCGGAAGCAACCGGCCGAAAAGCGGGCGCTTTGATAAGCTCGCATGGCGAAGGGAGGCTCGGGGTGGGTCAATCATCGATTTATGCCCGAGCAGATTTGACAGGCTGTGGGGTATGTCGCTACCAAAATTCATCGTCGGCATGATTTTCGCCCTGGCGATCGTGATCGCCTGGTCCTATTTGGGTGGCGCCTCGTTCAGTACGACGCTTTTTCGCGTCATCGGCTGCGCCATTGTCATCCAACTGGGCTACTTTCTGCTGGTCTTCATCATGGTTGCCAGAAACGCCCCGACACCGGCTGACAAGATTCGCGACGCTGGACGAAAACTGGGTTCGGCCGAAGCGTCCGATGGCGAGAAGTTCAGCGCCAGGCGAAGCCTGCGCTGAGAGCTAGTCCGCGCTGGGACGACTGCCCGCTCACGGCATTCAACACCATTCATTTGACGTTGGATTGATTCGCAATCAACACCGGCTGCCTATCTAAGTGGCAACGCGCGCTGGCCGCGGGTATTCGCCCCAGCCGATCTGCGCCATAGCGGCACCGAAAGGAAAGACTGGACGGCGCGAATGATTTTGGCGATGCTTTGCTTCGCACTTGCAGCATAGCACTTGCAGCATAAGCGTCGGCCGACGCCGGCAGCGATGGGCCGGGCAGTCGATGGCAATGATATCGGGCATTGGGACGGGGGAAGGAAATTCGGAGCCACCTGTGCAATCGAGAGGCCAAGCCATGACAGGATCCCAGGTCTGCGTGATCATCGCCGCCCGCAACGCAGCGCGGACAATCCCGGCCGCCATCGCATCGGCTTTGCGCGAACCGGAGGTGGCGGAAGTTGTCGTCGTCGACGACGCCTCCACCGACGACACGGCCAAGGTCGCTCAGGCGGCCGATGATGGCAGTGGCCGGCTTTGCATCATCCGCTTCGACGTCAACCAGGGCCCTTCCTTCGCCCGCAACGCCGCGATCGCCAGGTCCAAATCGCCGTTCATCAGCATTCTGGACGCCGACGATTTCTTTCTCACGGGCAGGTTTGGCGAATTGTTCGCTGGCGCCGACTGGGATTTCGCCGCCGACAACATCATGTTGATCCGGGACGATGCGGCGACCGATGTCTCGAAGATCGTGGCCCCACGGTTTTCGGCCGATCCGGAGTTTCTCGATTTCGAGCGCTTCATCGAAGGCAACATTTCCAGGCGCCGTGTGCAGAGGGGTGAACTGGGCTTCCTCAAACCGGTGATCAGCCGTGCCTTCCTCGATCGGCATGGGCTGCGCTACGACGAAAACCTGCGTCTGGGCGAAGACTACGAACTCTACGCGCGCGCAGTCGCATGCGGGGCGCGGTTCAAGGTCATCAGGTCCTGTGGCTATGGGGCGATCGTTCGCGCCGATTCGCTGAGTGGCCGGCACAAGACCCAGGATCTCAAACGCCTGGCCGATGCGGATCTGGCGCTGCTGGCGATCGACACTTTGCCGGAAGGTTCGAAAGCCGTGCTCAGAAGGCACGAGCGGCATGTGCGCGACAAATACCGGCTGCGGAATTTCCTCGACGTGAAGGCCGAGCGAGGCCTGGCGTCGGCGGCGCGCTATGCGCTTGCCAGTCAGTCCAATCTTGTCCCCATCGTTCGCGGCGTGGCTGCCGACAAGCTGGAGGCGCTGTTCCGCCACATCGGCTTCTCAAAGCACCAGCATGTGCCGCCCCGGCGCTTTCTGATGACCGCAACCAGCGCGGCCAGCGAGAGGTAAGCGGTTCGCGCCAGAGCTTTGCCCCTCATGTCATCAGCTTCTTACCTCGCCGTCTCGGCCGGGATTCACGAGTTTCGGTCTGATGCGTGACGCCTGGGGGCGCAGCCATTCTTGCGTATAAACTACATAAAAACAAAAGCTTAACGCAAAGCCTGTGAATTTCTTCAGGCGCGACACGCTTTAGGTGGTTGCCTACTCGCTCCTGGGATGGCACTGTATGTTGCGGTGCAGCAATTCTGGTTGGCCGATCGAAACGGCCCCAAATATCTCCCAGTGAGAGGAGCATATGGCTTCGATATTCGGTTTCAGATCAAGGAATCCGGCCCGCGACAGGCGGACCGACATTGCGCGTCTGGATCGCCTGGCAAAGTTGTTCGACCAGATTGCCGCCGAGGTCGAAGCGGAAAAGAGCGGACTTGAGAGCCGCTACCGGACAAAGGCCACCAACGCGGCCTTCCTGGTCGAGGCGATGGAGAATGGAGCGGCGTCCTCCAGCAGTTCGGCGGAAGTCAGTGAATTAACGAAGTCGATCCTGAATTGCGAGCGCCGGATTTCAGCGCTCACCCGTCAAAACGAATTGATGAAGGACATCCGTCATTCGCTGGATGAAATCTTCGACCAGAACGCCCAGCATGGCTCCACTACCAAGGCCGCTCTGGCCAAGCCGGCTGCCGGCGCGGGCTGAAGCCAGGATCCTGGCCGACGCAGGCAACAGGCTGACGCTGGAGCAAGAGGCCAGGCGCGGGGCTGGACGAAGGGTCAAGATCAGCTTGTTTCATCACGGTTTGAATATCGACTTTGGGTTGGGGGCGCACAGCACAAAGGTGAGTTTGGTATGAGCGCGAATCCGAAGAACACGTCCACTCCGACAACTGGCACTCCAACAACCGGCGACCCATCAACCGGCCGAATGCCGTTCCTGCGCTGGATCAGGCAAGGGAGACGGCTATCCTCGATTGGGGCGTTTGTGCTGGTCGCTCTCGGCGGCCTGATTGCAGGCCCGGCCCCATCCCGTGCCCAAGATATCCAAAGCGCACCATCATTCGTCGATGATTTCAGCAAATTCGACCGTTCGCGCTGGTATATTGCCGACGGCTGGAGCAACGGCGCTTTTCAAAACTGCATCTGGTCCAAGAACCTGGTCAAGCTTTCCGACGGCATGCTGACGCTCGGCTTCGAAAAGCGCAAACTGAAGGATCGCGACTTTGCCTGCGCCGAAATCCAGACCAAGCAACGCTTCGGCTATGGCACCTATGAGGCGCGCATGAAGACGGACACCGGATCCGGCCTCAACGCGGCCTTCTTTTCCTATATCGGTCCCTCCGACAAGCAGCCATGGGATGAAATCGATTTCGAGATCCTGACCAAGGATACGTCCAAGGTGCAGGTCAACGCCTATATTGCCGGCAAGGGCAAGAACGAGAAGTTGGTCGATGTCGAAGGCGGCGCCGACAAGGCCTTCAACGACTATGCCTTCGTCTGGGAGAAGGACAGGCTGCGCTGGTACGTCAATGGCAAGCTTGTGCACACCATTACCGATCCGGCAAAGCTGCCCAGCCATGCGCAAAAGATATTCTTCAGCCTTTGGGGCAGCGATACGATGAAGGGCTGGATGGGCCCGTTTTCGGATCCGGGTCGCAAGCTCACCATGCAGGTGGATCGCGTCGCATTTACCGCACTAGGCCAACCGTGCCAGTTTCCGGAATCGCTGGCATGCGGCATAACGAACTAGCCGTGAAAACACGCCCTGAAAAACGCATCTGAACCGGCCGGACCGGAAACGGTCCGAAGCCTTGAACAGGAATGAAACCGAATGAATCTGACGGTCTTTGGAATTGGCTATGTCGGCCTCGTGCAGGCGGCGGTGCTTGCGGAAGTCGGTCACCAGGTGGTGTGCGTCGACATCGACGCGAAAAAGGTCGAACGGCTCAATCAGGGCTTGATTCCGATTTACGAGCCCGGGCTCGAAAACCTGGTCAAGGAGAACCATGCGGCCGGCCGTATCAAGTTCACCACCGACGCCGTCGCGGCGGTCAAGCATGGCGAGATCCAGATGATCGCCGTCGGCACGCCTCCGGGCGAGGACGGTTCGGCCGACCTCAAATATGTGCTGGCCGTCGCCGAGACCATCGGCCGGGAGATGGACGCACCCAAGATCGTCGTCGGCAAGTCGACCGTGCCGGTCGGCACCTGCGAAAAAGTCAAGGCCAGGATCGCGGCCACGCTGAAGGCGCGCGGTCGCGAGGATCTCGCCTTCGACGTCGCCTCGAATCCCGAGTTCCTCAAGGAGGGCTCCGCTGTGGCCGACTGCATGAAGCCCGACCGCATCATCGTCGGCACCGGCAGCGAGGGCACCGAGGCGGTGATGCGCGAGCTTTACGCCCCGTTCAACCGCAACCACGAGAAGATGATCGTAATGGACGTGCGCAGCGCCGAGTTCACCAAATACGCGGCCAACTGCATGCTGGCGACCAAGATCAGCTTCATGAACGAAATGGCCAATCTGGCCGAGGAGCTAGGCGCCGACATCGAGGAGGTCCGCAAGGGTATCGGCAGCGATCCGCGCATCGGCTACCACTTCATCTACCCGGGCCTCGGCTATGGCGGCTCGTGCTTCCCCAAGGATGTGCGCGCCCTGATCAAGACCGCCGAAGGCGTCAAATTCGATGCCAAGCTGCTGCGCGCGGTCGAGGAGCGCAACAACGCGCAGAAGTCGGTTCTGTTCGACAAGGTGAACCGCTATTTCAAGGGCAATCTCAAGGGCAAGACCTTCGCGCTGTGGGGCCTGGCCTTCAAGCCCAACACCGACGACATGCGCGAGGCGCCGGCGCGCGTCCTGATGGAAGCGCTCTGGAAGGCCGGCGCCAAGGTGCAGGCCTACGATCCTGAGGCGATGCAGGAATGCCAGCACATCTACGGGCTGCGTGACGATCTGCTCTTGTGCGGGACCAAGGAGGCAGCGCTGCGTGGCGCCGATGCGCTCCTGATCGCGACCGAGTGGAAGAGCTTCCGCGCCCCGTCCTTCGATGCGATGAAGGATGCGCTGACCACGCCTATCATCTTCGATGGCCGCAACCTCTACGACCCGAAGGTCATCGCCCGCCACGGCATCGAATACCACTCGATCGGCAGGATGGCGGCATAAGGCCTTGCGGTAACGACCGGCGTCAGGGCTTCGGATTCCAAGGCATGTCGCGCAAAAGTGTGCAGCGGTTTTGCGGTAACGACATGCATAAAAACAAGAACCTAAAGCGCGTCGCATGAGGCCGGTCGAACGCTACGCGCTTTAGGCGTCCTGGCGCATCTCGAAATTGGCGAATGGGTTGGTGCATGGATGCCAGCCGGTAAACCGGATCGGGTCGTTTGGCGAACTGCGCCAGGCGTAGTCGGTCAGCATATGAAATTCGGCGATCACCCAACGGTCGAAATGCCTGAGATCCTGCTTTTTCTCTTCGGGCAGCAACTGGCGTGCGGCTCCCAGTTTCAGCTCCTCAAGCAGAGTGACGGCATCGCCCAGCTTTTCGTTTGGAAATATCCACGGATTGCGATTCCGGAATTCCAGGACGAATTGCTGCAGATGTTCGATACGCATGTTGAGCTTGCCGAAGTATTTTTCGAGCGTGACCCGCACCAGGTCCTCGTCCGAAAGCGAGGAAACGGCGGCGTAGGCAATACCTGACGAAGCAACCCCGCCGGCCAGGATGGCCAGCGCCGCGCGTCGCGAAACCTCGATCATCTGACGTCTCCTTTCATGCTATCCGGCTCGCCGCCCGCAAGGAGAGGGCAGCCGCCGTCAGGCTTGGGTTGACGCAGGAGCAGCTTGGATAGGTGCTGGTGCCGACGACAACCAGGTTCCGCAGCTGATGGTGGATCATGTCGCTGTCGACGACCGAATCCGCCGGGCTCGAGCCCATCCGCAATGTGCCCTGGACGTGCGACTCGGTTGGCCGGATGCCGCGATCGAATATCTGCTCGACCGGCAACGGCGCGAGAAGCGCTGGCAATTTCTCCAGCGCCCGCGCCATGCCTTCGACGGCATAGTTCGACGGTGCCTTGAAACTGACGAATGCGTTGTCGGCCTTGTCGAGGGTGACAAAGTTTTCGGGATCGAGCAGATTCTCGGTCACGATGACAAGAGGAAGCGTCTGGCGGATACGCCCCTTTTCCGGGCGCATCCCGTGCTGCCAGCGATTTTCGAAATAGACGAGGGCTGCCGCATGCTCGGCTCTATGGGGGCCGTCATAAAGGCCGAAATTCAAGCCGGTGGTGATGGTGCTGCCGCCAAAATTGTCGACACCGTCGAGATAGGCTTCGAAATTCCATCCGTAGGATTCGTGCAGGCCGCGGCCGACGAATTCGCCCGACAGGCCGGAGCGCAACATGATCGCCGGGCTCTGGATGGCATTGGCGCCGAGAATGAAGAGATCGCCGGTGACGTGGTATTCCTTGCCTTCGTGCATGAATGTGACCGAACGGACCGATCCGCCGACTTGCTCGAGACGACGCACTTCGGCGCCGAGGCAGACCGAAACGTCGGGATGCTCGAAGACATGCATCAGGCCATTGTTGACGGTGAATTTTGCGTCGACCGGGCATAGGCCGCATCGCAAATTGGCGCAGCACGCGGTTCGCTGCGCCGTCGGTACACGCGCCCGCGCCGTCGGCATGACAAAGTGCTGGTCCGGCTGCGCCGCCTTCATCATCCGGTCCGGCGTCGACATGTTGTGTGGCGGCTGCGGAAACGGCCTGGAGCGCGGCATCATCGCCGCCATGTCGGGATCGCCGGAGATCGACATGACGTCTTCCGCATCGCAGTAGAACGGCTCCAGCTCGTCATAGCCGATCGGCCAGTCGTTGCCGATGCCGTAAAGGCTTTTCAGCCTGAAGTCGTTCGGATGGAAGCGTGGTGTCTGCGCGAACCAGCAATTCGTGCCGCCGCCCAATCCGATTGTGTAATTCCAAGGCTTGTCGGAATTGGTCTTGTAGGTCGTCTCATCGTCGATGTCGGTGTTGGCGTTCCGGTCGAGCTGCCATTCATGCGTGTTGTGTCGGCCCCATTCCAGAACCAGAATGCGGGCCTTTCGCCGCCTCGCGAACCCGTGCAGGAAGAAGGCCGAACCGAAACCGGAACCGATGGCGACGAGATCGAAATGGTCGTTGGCGATTTTGTCCGGCCTGACGTCCAGCACCATCAGATAAAACCCTTTCTTGGGACAAGCGCGTTCATCACGGCCTTCGTGCCACTCCTTCGTGCCGCGCCGGTTCGCGTCGCGACGCGCATCAGGCCCCTATGCAGCTTTTCGTGAAGGCTGTTGTGCGGCCTTGTCGAGCAGCGAGAAGAAAGTCGCGAACTGGCGCTCGGGGTTAAGGGCGGGGCGCTCGGAGAATGTCCGCGCGGCCGCCGAGAGCCGTTCATATTCACGGCTGTCGTTCCACAACAGCCGGATCGCAGCCACCCAGTCGGCGAGCGGCGCGTCATAATCCAGTACCATGCCGCCGGAGCCGATCGCTTCGGGTAGGCCGCCGCGGCGCGAGCCGACCACCGGGATGCCGCTGCAATGGGCTTCCGACGCCACCCGGCCCCAGGCCTCTTCCCACTTGCTCGGGGCAAGCAGGATCTTCGTGCGGCCATAAACCGTCTTCATGTCGCTGGTGCGGCTCTCCAGCGTGACGTTGCCGAGCGGCGCGATCGTCTGCTCGATGCGTGCCCGATGATCGTCGTCGAGCTTCCAGCTTTCGACGAACAGGAACGGGATTTCGGAGCATGCCTCGGCAATGCGCACCGCAAGCTCGAAGCCCTTTTCCTCATAGGGGTTGATCAGCGTGACGAATTCGCCAGTCGTCGGCGTGGAGTAGAATGCCGGATTGATGGTCGGCGGGATGACCGTCGAATCGATGTCGAACCTTTCCTTGTAGGTGCGCGCCGTGAATTCGGAATTGGCGATGTAGTGCGCCGAATGCAGCTCACGCAGGTCGCCGCCCAGTTCATGGAACTCGACATTCCTGAGATAGACGACCAGCGGCACGCCCTCGGCTTGCAGCGCCCTGCCGATCGGAACCGACTTGTGGCATTGGACCACGGCGACGTCGGGCTTCAATTTCTCGACGGCAAAGCGCGCCGCCTCCCAGGGGAACCAGGCCCGCACCACGGGGTAGCCGGGATAGCTGTCGATGACCGCGCGCTGCCTCAGAAGCTTCATCTTGGCGCGGGCCCTAAGCCCAAAAACGCCCTGGCCGAACAGGGCGGCAAGCACCGCCGCCTCATGCCCATGCTCGAGCAACTGCTCGGCCAGATGATGGGTGCTGGACTGGACACCGCCGCTGAATTGCGGCGTGTACCCATTGCCGCCTGCAAAAAGGATTTTCATGGGACAGGGCTCCTTGTCGCATCTCGCATTTCGGTGAGGTCAGGCCGGTCGTTTGACGCGGTTCTTGAGCGTCTCGTAGCCGCGTTCGCCAAGCAGCGTGCGCGCGACATTCTTGATGGCCGTCTTGCGCTCCTCAGGCGATTTGATCTGCCGCAATCTGGCCGGGAGATTGCGCGCGCTCTGCCCAAGTGCCGGCAGCGAAAGCGCGTCGGGATAGTTTACCAGATGTGTCTCAACGCACAGCACCGGCTTGCCGGAGAGCCTGGCAATCTTGAGGGCCTGTTCGTGCTCGCTTTCGATAAACAGGATGGCGTCGGATTTGCGGTAGAAATCGGCCTTGAAACTGCCATGCACGCCGAGCCGCTGCCGTTCCGCCTTGCTCGGCAGGTCGAGCATGATCAGGTGATCGTATTGGATGTCGTGCTTGGCAAGCCATGCTTCGGTAAGCTTGCGGTATTTCTCGAGCCGGCTGGTGACGAGCCAGCCGATCTTGCGGGTCGGGCCGTGGAGCGGCAGCGCTTCGCTCAGGAATTTCTCGTAGGCCGGTCCGTCGTCGTTTTCGGCTTCGGTCGGATCCAGGCAAAGCACGCCGTCAATGTCGACGCAGCTTTGGGCGAGGAATTTGTGGTGCATGAAGTTCCACTGGAACATCCTTGGATGCGGCACGACTTCGAAGACGAGATCGGTTTCCTCGTACTGCGGCACCAGGCCGAACACCGCGGCATAGGTGAAGTCCGCCTTGATGCCGGCGGCTTCTATCCGGCTGCGTGCGTCGCGCATGGCCGCACCGCCGCTGACGCTGTCGTCGATCACCAGGACCTTGCGCATTTCGGAAGCCTTGCGGTCGAGCGCGGCACGGCGTTTGGTGACGCCCGACGTATAGATCTTTCCAGCGAGGAAACTGTCCAGGTCGGTCATCGGGATGTTGGCCGTCAGGCTGACCAGCGTTGCGGCAAGGATGCCGCTGCGGGGAACGCCGACCACCAGGTCGATGTCGCGCGGCAGCCGGTGAAGGTTTCTGACGATGGCATCGTTCATGTCGGAGATCGATCGGTAGTGCATGGATTAGACCCGGTCCTGGTATGAATGTCCGTGCATGTTATTTCGCCTCGCTTGGCGCCGCCGCGGGCACCCGCGCCGGCAAGAGCTTCAAGGCCTCGCGCAACGCCTCGCGGCCGGAAGCGAATGCCAGCGCGATCACGATGGTGACTGCGTAGGACAGCACCGCCGCGCTCGCCATGGCGACGATGTGCTGCTCGGGCAGCAGCGGTTTGGCGAACCAGATGGCGGCAAGCGCCAGATGCGCGCCAAGCACGAAGGGCGTTGCCGCGCGCAGCACATGGCTTGCCCTGAGCGGCCCGGTCTTGCCGATATAGAGCCACAGGAAGGGTGTTCTCAGATACTCGCTGGCCGCATAGGCGATCGCCACGCCGAGCGCGCCATAGGGTAGGCCTATGATGAAGGCCAGCACCGAGGTCAAGGCTGTGATGATGCCCCAGCGCATGAAATCGCCTGAGCGGCCCTGGCTGACGAAAAGCCATCCCGCCGGATTGTTGAGCGGCTGCAGCAGCCCGGCAAAACCGAGCGCCAGGAAGATATCGGAGCTCTGCCGCCACTGTTCGCCGAGCGCGAACGGGATGAGCACATCGGACATGGCGGTGGCGAAGGCCACACCCGGAAGCGCCACCAGCAAGATCAGCGGCATGACGCGAAGATAGGCGCTGCGGTAGCGGTCCGGCTCGTCCTTCAGCCTGGAAAGGGCAGGCACCATCACCTTCGACAACGGATTGGTGATCTGGCTCAACGGAAACAGCAGCAGCTTGTAGGCGCGGTCATAGAGGCCGAGCTGCCCTTCGCCCCAATATTTTCCGATCAGCACGTTGTCGAGGTTGCGGGCGAAGAAGTTGGCGAAATTGAACCCGGTGATGCCGGCGCCGAAATTGATCAGCGCGCTGATGCCGTCGACCTTGCGCGGCAGGCTGGGGCGCCAGCGCGAGCTTGCCCAGAAGCAAAGCGTCGGCAGCACGGCGCCTGTCAGCGTGCCGGCAAAAAGCGCCCAGTAGGAACGGTCGATGAACGTCCAGGCGATCGAGACGGCAAGGCCGGCGACGGCACTCGCGACGTCGATGACGGCCAGGCGAACGAATTGCATGCGCCGCGTCAGCAGCGCCAGGTGCTGGGCGCCAAGGCCGTAGGCTATGATCTGCAGCCCCAATGCGGCCACCAGGCCCGCCACCCGCGGTTCGCCGTAGAACGCCGCGACCAGGGGTGCGGCACCGGCAAGCACGCAGGCGAGCAACGCGCTGACCGCGACATTGATCCAGAAGAGGTAGTTGACCTCCTCATGCCTGATTCCGCTTTTCTGGATCGTCGCCTGGGTCAGGCCGAAATCCTGGAACAGCGCGATGAAGGCGAGCACCGGCGCGCACATCGCCACGACGCCGAAGTCCTGCGGCGACAAAAGCCGCGACAAGACGATGACGGAGACGATCTGCGTCGCAACACGCACCGATTGTGCCAAGGCCGTGACGATGGCGCCACGACCGACCGATCTGCGGAGAGAACCCTCTGGCGGATCGAATGCATTGGCTTGCAAATTCAGGATCCCTGATCTTGTGCCGGCCCGGTCACCAAACTACGGCAATAATTTTGCAGTGCAACAAAAAACGTGGATTTTTGTTACGTCGCACCAAAAATGTTGCGATGCAGCAAAAGCTGTACTAAACCTTCTCGCGGGCGGGCCAACAGCGGTCGAGTTTTCATGCTGCATGTCTTGTACTTGGTACACGACGTCTCCGACCCGGCGGTACGCCGGCGTATCATAATGCTCAAGGCAGGCGGCGCTGAGGTTACCTTGGCGGGCTTCCGTCGGTCCGTGAGCCCGATTGCCGACGTCGAGGGATTGCGGCCGATCGACCTTGGCGCGACGCGCGACGGCCGATTCGGCCAGCGTCTGACTGCGGTTGCGAGAGCGGCGGTTTCCATCGGCTCGAAACTTGGTTCGATGCCCAGGCCCGACCTCATCATTGCGCGCAATCTGGAAATGCTGGCGCTTGCCCGGCGCGCCCCGTCGGCGTTCCAGGCATCGGTGCCGATCGTCTATGAGTGTCTCGACATCCATCGTCTGCTGCTTCGCGACGACTTGCTGGGCAAGGCGATGCGCGGCACGGAGCGCTATCTGGCCAGGGACGTCAAACTCCTGGTGACGAGTTCGCCGGCCTTCATTGCCAATTATTTCAAGCCGTTCGGGCAGGTCGCGGCACCGGTAGAACTGCTCGAGAACAAATATTTCGAGACTGCCGCGATGTCACCGGACGATGGCATTGCGGCAGAGAATCCTGTCGCTCCGCCTTGGCGAATCGGCTGGTTCGGCGCGCTGCGCTGCCGCCGGTCCCTGGAGCTTCTGGCCGAATTTTCCCGCCGCCTCGACGGCCGGGTCGAGATCGTCCTCAGGGGCCGTCCGGCATTGTCCGAATTTCCGGACTTTCACGGCTTTGTCGAAGCCGAGCCATGGCTCTCGTTCGGCGGACCCTACCGGAACCCGGAAGACATGGCGGCGATCTACCGGGAGGTTCATTTTTCCTGGGCCATCGATTTTTTCGAGCAGGGGCTGAATTCCGAGTGGCTGCTGCCCAACCGCCTCTATGAGGGCTGCCGCTTCGGCGCCGTGCCGATCTCGATGGGCAACACCGAAACCGGCCGCTTCCTTGATCGGCAGGGCATCGGCGTTCTTTTGCCTCAGGCGACGCCCGAGGCGCTTGAAGCCGCCCTCGGCGATATGGAGGAGCATCATTTCGCGACGTTGCGGGCGCGTGTTCTTGCCCGCAATCCGCGAACCTGGAGCCATGATCGCGGCGATTGTCGGGCGCTGGTCGAGAAGCTGCGCGGCTTGGCCTCCGTGCCCGATCCCTATGCCGCTGAGGCACTGGCATAGCATGGCTGGGGATGGACACAGGTCGATGACGCAAACCAAAATGCATCCGTCCAGCCTGATCGTGATTCCGTGCCTGAACGAGGCGGCCCATATCGGTGCGCTTGTTCACGCGCTTCGGCCGGCGGCCGAGAGGCTCGGCGCCAGGATCGTCGTCGCCGATGGCGGCAGCACTGACGGCACAAGGGCCATCGTCGAGGAAATCGCCGGCAAGGACCCGAAAGTGATCCTGCTCCACAACGAAAAGCGCCTGCAGAGCGCGGCGATCAACCTCGCCGTCGCCCGTTACGGCGAAGGCGCCGAGTATCTCATCCGCATCGATGCCCATGGCGGCTATCCCTCCGACTATTGCGATCGGCTGGTCGAGGAGGCGCTGGCCACCGGCGCTGATTCGGTCGTCGTCTCGATGCTGACCAGCGGCAGCGGCACCGTGCAGAAAGCCGCCGCTGCGGCGCAGAACTCCAAGCTCGGCACTGGTGGCTCCAAGCATAGGCATCTCTCGGCGGGAGAGTGGGTCGACCACGGCCATCATGCGCTGATGCGGATATCGGCCTTTACCGCGGTGGGCGGCTATGACGAGACGTTCAGCCACAATGAGGATGCCGAACTCGACTACCGGCTCCGCCAGGCCGGCTACCGGATCTGGATCAGCGGCAAGACGCAGATGGTCTACTATCCGCGCTCGTCGCTGAAGGGCCTCTATTTCCAGTATCTCGGCTATGGCCGCGGCCGGGCGAGGAACGTTCTCAAGCACCGCATGATACCGAAGGTCCGGCAGATGGTGCCGCTTCTGGTGTTTCCGGTGGTGCTGCTCGCGGCCTTCTCCTTCGTCCATTGGCTGGCGGCCGTGCCACTGCTGCTGTGGGCGTCGGTCTGCCTCGGCTATGGCGTGTGGACCGCCATCGGCCAGCGCAATCCCGATATTGCGCTGGCCGGGATCTCGGCGATGGTCATGCATTTCGGCTGGTCTGTCGGCTTCTGGCTGCAGCTCCTTGGACCTCGATCGCAGCGCGGGGTGGCGTGATGGGCAACACCGTCAAAAACAGAGGCATCGACATTTGCGTCTGCACGTTTCGGCGGCCGGAGCTTGCCGACACGCTCCGTTCCCTGGCTGCCATGGACATGCCTTCGGGGTTCGATATCAGCATCATCGTCGCTGACAATGACGATGCGCCGACGGCAGAGCCACTGGTGACGAAGCTGACGGAGGAGATCAAGCTGCCGATCCGCTACCGGCATGCGCCGGCGCGCAACATCTCGATCGCTCGCAATGCCTGCCTCGACGCCAGCATGTCGGATTTCGCCGCCTTCATCGATGACGACGAAACGGCGTCTTCGCGCTGGCTGGCCGAGCTGGTCGCCACGGCCGAGGCGAGTGGCGCGGCCGCTGTGCTCGGCCCGGTGCGGGCGCTCTATGCGCCGGACGCGCCCGACTGGATGCGCAAAGGTGATTTCCACTCGACCTTGCCGGTCTGGGTGCGCGGCGAGATCCGCACCGGCTACACCTGCAACGTTCTGCTCAGGATGAGCGCCGACAGTCTGCGCGGTCGGCGCTTCAGCCTGGCGCGTGGCCAGACTGGCGGCGAGGATACCGAATTCTTCGATCAGATGGTCAAGGCCGGCGGCCGTATCGCCTTTTCGCCCGAGGCCTGGGTCGACGAAGTGGTGCCGCGCTCCAGGGCGGCCTTCGACTGGCTGAAACGTCGCCGCTTTCGTTTCGGACAGACGCACGGTCACCTGCTCGGACACAACGCAGGCGGCGTACGGCGCGCGAAAGAGATCGGCATCGCCTCGGCAAAGGCGGCCTATTGTTTCGCCATGGCGCTCCCCGTCGCCATCAATCCGGTGCGCAGGAACCGCAGCGTGCTTCGCGGCATCATGCATGTCGGCGTCGTCAGCGGTCTGGTCGGCGTGCGCGAGATCCGCCAGTACGGCCTGCCCTCGCCGCGGGAAGGGGGCAAGCATGCAGCCTGACGTCAGCTTTGTCATTGCCGCCTACAATGCCGAGGCGACCATCGACCGGGCGATCAGCAGCGCCATCGCTCAGCGCGACGTCTCCGTCGAGGTCGTCGTCGTCGACGACAAGTCGCGCGACCGGACGCTCGACCTGGCGAATGCCTGGCCGCAAGATGTCGTGCGGGTCGTCGCCCTTCCCGCGAACCGCGGCCCAGGCGGCGCCAGGAATGCCGGCCTCGAACTTGCCCGCGGCCGATGGGTCGCGGTGCTCGATTCCGACGATGCGGTCTATCCCGGACGGATCTGCGCCATGATTGCGCGCGCCGAGAAAGCCGGCGCCGAGATCGCCGTCGACAATCTCCAGGTCGTTCGCGAGGACGGCGTCGCTGAAGAAACAATGTTCCCGGTCGACTATCTCGAAGGCCTGAGCGAAATCTCGCTGGCGGACTACATCGCCGGCAATGTTGTCTTCGAGTCGAGGTTCAACCTCGGCTATCTCAAGCCGATCTTCCAGCGCCGGTTCCTGAACGAGAACGGGCTTCGTTATGATGAGGACCTGATCATCGGCGAAGATTACATCCTGTTGGCCAGTGCGCTGGCCAAGGGCGGCAAATGCGTCGTCGAGCCGACGACCGGCTATGTCTACCATATCCGCACCGGCTCCATTTCCCGCGTGCTTGAACTTCATCACGTCGAGGCGATGCGCAAGGCCGATATCGTCTTCGCCAGAACGCATTCGATGGACGCAAAGGCCGAGGCCGCTTTCGCCAGGCGCACGCGTAGCCTGAGCAAAGCGGCGTCGTTCCTGTCGCTGGTCCAGCACATCAAGGCGCGGTCCCCGCTCAAGGCGATATGGACGGCGCTCAGCGATCCGGCGGCGGTCAGGCATATGGGCATGCCGATCGCCGTCCGGTTACGAAGGGTTGCGGCGCAATTTGCCGTGGGTGCGGGGGAGGTGAAGGATGCGGGCAGGTGAAAACGGTTTCACAGGCTTGCGACAGGTTGAATTCGATCCCCTCAGAAGGAACATGCGATGAAGAAAGTCAGGAAGGCAGTCATACCGGTGGCGGGGCTTGGGACGCGATTCCTGCCGGCGACGAAATCGATGCCGAAGGAAATGCTGCCGGTCGTCGATAGGCCTGTCGTGCAATATGCGGTTGACGAGGCGTTCGAAGCCGGCATCGAGCACATCGTCTTTGTGACCGGCCGCAACAAGGCGGTCATCGAGGACTATTTCGACCTGCATCCCGAACTGATCGGGACCCTGGAGCAGACCGGCAAGAAGGCGCAGCTTCTGTCGCTCGAAAGCCTGCTTCCGGTGGCCGGCGCCACCAGCTTCATCCGCCAGCAGTCGCCGCAGGGTCTCGGCCACGCCGTATGGTGCGCGCGCGAGGTCATCGGCGACGAGCCCTTCGCCCTGCTGCTGCCGGACATGGTGTCCTTCGGTGGGCGCGGATGCCTCGCCGAAGTCGCCGACCTTTATGCCGAGACCGGTGGAAACGTCATCGCCGTCGAGCGCTGCGACCCGACCGAGACCAGCAAATACGGCATTGTCGGCTGCGGCGCCGACGTCGGTTCGGGCTTCGAGGTGACGGCCATGGTCGAAAAGCCGGCTCCAGCCAATGCGCCGTCGAACTATTACATCAACGGCCGCTATATTCTGCAGCCTGAGATTTTCTCGCTTCTGGGCAATCAGCAACGCGGCGCCGGCAATGAAATCCAGCTCACCGACGCCATGGTCCGTCTCTCGCAAAGCCAGGCCTTCTTTGCCCAGCCCTTCAATGGCCGCATGTTCGACTGCGGTTCGAAAGAAGGGTTCATCCAGGCCAATATTGCCTTCGCGCTGGCTCGAGATGATATGAAGGAGCCCGTCTTCGACATGCTTCAGGAGTTCGTCCGGTCACATGAGCGCCGGGTCGAAGCCGCATAATGCCCATTTTTTGGGAGCATCAGCGTATGGATGGCGACGCAAGGATAAGCGAAGCGTTTGGCCGCCAGGTCTCGCGATATCTGGCATGACGTTTGCATCGCGTATTCGCTGATGCTCCCGATCGCACCTGCAAACTGGAATTGGACCGAAGATGAATTATGCCAACTTTCCTCTCGACAAGAGGAAGCCATTGCCGAATTCCGAAGCGGTGAACGCTGAAGACTTCATCGATGTCGAGCGCCTGCTCGCCATGGCGGCAAGGCAGGCGAAGGTGGTTGCGGCATGTGCCGCGATCGGTCTTTTTCTGGGCGTGCTCTATTTGCAGACCACGCCTCCCACCTACATAGCGACGAGCAGCGTGCTGATCGACGAAGGCTTGAACAAGGTCGTCGACGATATTTCGGCGGCGTCGGTCAGCATGCAGACCGACTCGGCCATTCTGAGCCAGCTCGAAATTCTCCAGTCGGCGAGACTGGCGGCGGTGGTCGTCGACAAGCTGAAGTTGGACAAGAACGACGCTTTCATGAATCCTCCGACGTCGGCCGTGGCGAAGGCTGGCGGCTTCGTGCGCGGCGTGATCCGGTACTTCCGCCCCAACCCCGTCGCGGGCGGCGCCGACATCAGCCAGCTCGATCCGGCGACGCGTGACGCGATGATCGCTTCATCAGGCCGCGATTACGCAATCCTCAAACTGCAAAGCGAGGTGCAAGCGCAGCGCAGCGGCCGAAGCTTTGTGATCTCCATCGCCTATCCGGCGAAGGATCCGGCGCTTGCGACCGCGATCACCAAAGCCTATGCCGACGCCTATCTGGCCGATCAGCTCGATGCCAGCTTCGATGCGACCGAGCGCGCGGCGGTCTGGCTGCAAGGCCGGCTGACGGAGCTTCGCGAGAGTTCGCAAGCCGCGGCGCTCGCCGTCGAGAAGTTCAGGGCCGAGCATGGATTGGCCGTCAATGACGGCCAATTGATCAGCGACAAGCAACTGGCGGACCTCAATGCCCAGCTCATCGTCGCGCAGGCCGATACCGCTCGCGCCAGCGCCCGCTACCAGCAATACAAGACGATTACCGAAAACGGCTCGGAAAACGCCTTCAACGATGCGGCCATATCAAGCGACCAGCCGAGCAGCTCGGTCATTGCAACGCTCAAGACCCGCTATCTCGCGGTCGCCAAGCGGCAGCAGGATGTCGAAGCCAATTACGGAGCTCAGCATCCCCAGGCGGTCGCGCTTGCCAAGGAAAAGGCCGATATATCGGCGCAGATCTTCGGCGAGCTGAAGCAACTGACCGAAGGCTATCGCAACGAATACGAGGTCGCCCTCGCGCGTGAGACGGCGCTCCGCGCAAATGTCGCGTTGGCGGCCGGCAAGAGTTCCATCGACAACCAGTCGCAGGTCAAGCTGCGGGAACTGGACCAGAAGGCAACGGCGCTCGCGACGCTCTATCAGACGTTCCTCGGCCGTTATGAGGAAGCCTCCCAGCAGCAATCCTTCCCGGTCGGCAAGATCCGCGTCATATCGGATGCGTCGATGCCGCAGTCCGCGGCAAGCCCGCGCACGTCCATCGTGCTGGGGCTGTCGCTTGTGCTTGGCATGATGCTGGGAGCCGGCGTTGGTGGGCTGAACGAATTCAGGGAGCGGTTCTTCAGGACCGGCGAGGACGTTCGCGATCGCGTCGGTCTCAAATTCCTCGGCTACCTGCCGGTCATCGGCAGCAAGGCCGCCAAGGACGACAAGCGCGTCGATGGGCAGGCGGACAAAACCGCCAAATCACCCTCGAGCGCCGAAAAACGTGCGCGCATGCGGGTGAGTGTCGACGCCCCGGCGTCGATGTTCTCCGAAACGCTGCGCAGCGCCAAGATCGCCTTCGACGTGGTGATGGAAGGGCAAGGCAGCCGGGTTATCGGCATGATTTCGGTCCTGCCCGGCGAGGGCAAGTCAACGGTCGCGGCCAACCTGGCCGGATTGCTTGCCGCCAACGGATCGAGGACGCTGCTGGTGGATGGCGACCTGCGCAACCCCGGTCTCAGCCGCGGCCTTGGCATGGAGGCCGAGCAGGGGCTGATGGAAGCAGTGGTCAGCGGGCAGACCTGGCAGTCCGTCGGCAAGATCGACCGGCAGACGAAGCTGGCGATCGTCCCGTCGGTCCTGCGTGGTCACTTTTCGCATACGAGCGAGCTGCTGTCGTCGGCCGGCATGCGGCGTTTCATCGACAACGCCAGGGCAACCTTCGAATACATCATCGTCGACCTGCCGCCACTCGGCCCCGTGGTCGACGCCAAGGCCTTTGCTCCGCTCGCCGACGGTTTCGTCCTCGTCACCGAATGGGGGCGCACGCCGCGTGCCATGGTGCAGTCCATGCTGAGCTCGGAACCCTATATCGCCAACAAGATCGTCGGCGTGGTCCTCAACAAGGTCGATCTGAAGAAGCTGGCGAAATATGGATCGATGGGCGGATCAGAAAAATTCTTCGATAGATATTCAAGCTACTATCTGGAAAAGTCGGAAGCGCGGACGAAGACAGACGCCTGAGGCTGGTACCGTTGAGGCGCCGCCCCGTGGCAGCCGGCTTTAAACGAGCCGGCGCGTTATGCCGCCCTGAGGCGATAGCGGAAAATCGTGTGGTCGAGCAGGAGGCGAATTCGTGGTTCGGCCTCGATCGCGACCAGCCAGCTCGCCGCGATCATGGTTGCTCCAACGACCATCATCGACAGCAGGTATGGCACCCCGGCACGCACCAGGGCGCCGAGAAGGGCTGCGCCGACCACGTCGTGGATCAGGTAGAGCGGATAGGTCATCAGGCCGATCCGGCGCCAGCCGCTCCAGGCCAGGTCAAGCCGTAACGACCATGCCATCAGTGCCATGGCGGCGAGAAACAGGACGATCGGCGGCGCGTAGGGCATCGCGGCTTCGACCTTGACGCTGCGGACGTCGACCGCGCTGATGATCTGCAGCAGGCCGCCGGCTAGAAACAGGGCGCAGAAGACGAGGCGGGCGGGCGTTACGGCCTTGAAACGCATCAGCCAGATCAGCACGCCTGTCGCAAAGAAGCATCCGTGATGCACCAGGAGAAGGTCGAGCCATCGCGCCTCTGCAAGGTTCGACCAGTCGAAAGGGAAATACAGGCACCAGAAAAGCGTGCTGATCGCACCGAGCGCGATCGCCACCGCTTCCATCAGGTCGAAGCGGCCGAGCCGCAGCAGAATCCACACGATGGCGTAGAAGGCTATCTCGATGCCGAGCGTCCAATAGACGCTGTCGACCCAGGGGTTGAAGGGAACGAACAAGGCGGTGCGCAGGAGCCTGACGACGGCGTCCGTCGGCCAACTCAGATCGACGAAAAGCAGCACCATCGCGGTGATAGGCGCGCAGATCCACACAGCCGGCGCCAATCGTTTCACCCTTGCCTCGAAAAACCGCAACGGCGTCGAATGCTCGGCGCTGAAGGCGATGACGAAGCCGCTGATGACGAAGAATATCTGGACGCCGACCCATCCGAATTGGACGAGCCCGCCTATCTCCGGCTGTGGGGGCACGCCGCCCGTCGCGCGTGCCGAAACGCCCTCGGGGAATGCCCACACCCAGAAGCCGTAGTGGTAGAACATCACCATGACGGCGGCGAGAAAACGCAGGATGTCGACGCCGCCGAATGTGGTTTTTTGCTGAGCCATGCCGTGCCTTCGGGATGGCCCCCCACGCAAAGTTTAGGGTCTACTGCTGCATTGCACAACAGACGATTGCAATGCGGGATGAATTCGGGAATTCCCGCGCCGGTTTTCGGAAAAAGATCATGCTCAAATAAGAAAGATAGGAGTTCCATCCCGATTTTATCGGGATGGAACAGGCTCTAAAGCCCGATCCCACGACCTTTCAGCGCCGCCGTGATCTCGTCCAGAATAGCCGGGTCGTCGATCGTCGCCGGCATCGCCCATTGTTCCTTGTCAGCGATCTTCTGCATGGTGCCGCGCAGGATCTTGCCGGAACGCGTCTTGGGCAGGCGCTTGATCGTCACCACCGTCTTCAAGGCGGCGACCGGACCGATCCGCTCACGCACCAGGGCGACCACTTCGCTCTCGATGGCGCCGGTGTCGCGCGCGACGCCCGCATTCAACACGACGAAGCCCAGCGGAACCTGGCCCTTCATCTGGTCGGCGATGCCGATGACGGCGCATTCGGCAACGTCGGGATGCGCTGAAAGAACCTCCTCCATCGCGCCTGTCGACAGCCGGTGGCCGGCGACATTGATGATGTCGTCCGTGCGGGCCATGACGAAGAGATAGCCGTCGTCGTCCATCATGCCGGCATCGGCCGTCTTGTAGAAGCCGGGAAACTCGTCGAGATAGGCTTGCCGGAACCGGTCGTCGGCGTTCCATAGCGTCGGCAGGCAGCCCGCCGGCAGCGGCAGCTTCACCACCACATTGCCCAGCGTGCCACGCGGCACTTCATGGCCCGCATCGTCGAGTACACGAATGTCGAAGCCCGGCATCGGCACGCCGGGCGAGCCGTATTTCACCGGCAGCAGGCCCAGGCCTGCCGGGTTTATCGTCATCGGCGAGCCGGTCTCGGTCTGCCACCAATGGTCGATGACCGGAACGTTCAGCTTCTGCTCCGCCCATTTGATGGTTTCCGGGTCGGCGCGCTCGCCGGCAAGGAACAGCGTGCGGAATTTCGACAAATCGTATTTCGGAATGAATTCACCCCTGGGATCCTGGCCCTTGATGGCGCGGAAAGCGGTCGGCGCGGTGAACAGCGCGACGATGCCATGCTCCGCTATCACCCGCCAGTAGGTGCCGGCGTCGGGCGTGCCGACCGGCTTGCCCTCGAACAGCACAGTGGTGCAGCCATGCAGCAGCGGCGCGTAGACGATATAGGAATGGCCGACCACCCAGCCGACATCGGAGGCCGCCCAGAACACCTCGCCCGGTTTGACGCCGAACTCGTTCTCCATCGTCCATTTCAAGGCGACCATGTGGCCGCCATTGTCGCGCACGATGCCCTTGGGTTGGCCGGTCGTTCCCGAGGTGTAGATGATGTAGAGCGGGTCGGTGGCGAGCACCGGAACGCAGTCGACATTGGCGCCCGCGGCCCGTTCGCGGGCGACGGCGTCGGCATAGTCGATGTCGTAATTGTCCCTCAGCTCGCAGCGCAGCTGGTCGCGCTGCAGGACGAGGCAGGCCTCTGGCTTGTGCCGGGACATCTCGATCGCCTTGTCGAGCAGCGGCTTGTAGGCAACGATGCGGCCGGGTTCCAGCCCGCAGGAGGCCGAGATGATCAGCTTAGGCCTGGCGTCATCGATGCGGGTGGCGAGCTCGTGCGAGGCAAAGCCTCCGAAGACCACCGAATGCACCGCACCGATGCGGGCGCAGGCAAGCATGGCAATCGCTGCTTCCGCCACCATCGGCATGTAGATGATGACGCGGTCGCCTTTTTTGATGCCGCGATTCTTCAGCACCGAGGTCAGCGCCACCACCTCGCGCTTCAGTTCGGCATAGGTGTATTTCCTCACCGTGCCGGTGATGGCGCTGTCGTGGATCAGCGCGATCTGGTCGGCGCGGCCGCCGGCGACATGGCGGTCGACGGCGTTGAAGCAGGTGTTGCAGGAGGCGCCGCTGAACCAGCGGCCATAGACGCCGGCCTTGGCATCGAACACGCTATCGAAGGGCGTGAACCAGTCGATGGCCTTGGCCGCTTCGGCCCAAAACCCTACAGGGTCGCGTTTCCAGCCGTCATAGACCTCGTGGTAGCGTGACGCCATCCAACTTCCTCCCCAGGAACGATTTGCCGGGGATAGCCTATGCGGTTTTTCGCAACGATGTGCAATTTCGTCTTTCGGCGACCCTGCCTAAGGGCAAGACGGTAGGCCGCTCAAAGTCCTGCACGGGGACATGCGTTAGAACGGCAATGCCGCGAGCATGAGCCCGACTCCGCCGGCGATCAATATGGCTGCCGCCAGCGCCTTGCGATGACGTTCGAAGCTCGTCGGCGCCCGATCCCAATTGTAACGCATGTGCCAACTCCCCCGATGCCCGCCGGTTTGTTACTTTACCCTGGGTAAGAAACGCAACACCGTGCCTAGAATCCCTTTGTCAGCTTGACAATGCCGAAGCGCGGCTTGTCATGAGGCTGTCACCGACTATTTCTGGGGGAGTCACATCGGCGCAACTCTCGGAACCTGATGCGATTGCCCTCCTGAGCTATCGCCGTACAATGGACAGCGTAGCGTTGTCGCGCTATTGGCTCTGCCGCAATCCTGCATGGTCTGGAGCGGGCCCATGGTCGAAATTGCCTCTGAAATGGTTCTGCGGCTGGCGGACGATGCCTCGGTCCAGCATGTCGGCGATGGAGCAGTCGTGCTTTTGGCGCGCAGTGGCCAGCTCTACACTTGCAACGACACCACCGAGGCCTTTCTCGACAAGGTGGATGGCGCGCGCAGCCTCGACCAGATCGTCGGCCTGCTTTCCCAGGAGTTCGAGGTCGACAAGGATACGCTCGATCAGGACATGGCGGCGCTGGCCGAGGAACTGGTGGCGGAAGGCATCCTCGCCGCCCCGGCTGCGTGATGGCTGACGGACCTCTTCTGCGTGCGCTGTTTCGAGCCCACCTATGGGCAAGCGCGCGGCTGATGCCGGTGCTGATCGGCGAGCGCGATTTCGAAGCCGTGCTGAAATGGGCGCCGCTCCAGTCATCGACCCCCTATCGTGGCCTGCCGTCGTCCTACATCGTGGCGGCGGTCAACCGCACGGTCAGGCATCCCTGGCTGATGCGCGATCGCAGATGCCTCAGGGAAGGCCTGCTCGCCCATCGCTTCCTCCGGCTTGCCGGCTTCGATCCCGATCTGCGCTTCGGCGTCGATCCCAGGTCGATGCAGGCGCCGAGCCTGGCGGCGCATTGCTGGGTCTGCCTCGATGGCAGGCCGGTGGTCAGCGACAGCCTTCCGGGCATGGTCGAAATCTATCGTCACCACGCCGACACGGCGAAGGCGCGTGCCGCTTGACCGGACCTTTGGCTCAGGGTCGCTATGCCCTCAACGGGCAGGTCGTCGGCATATCGGCCGAAAGGCCCGACCTTTGGCGGGATTTCGACAGGATGCTCGCCAGCCTGCGCACGACGGCATCGGTCGAGCCGGATTTTTTGATCCGCATCGTGGAGACGCAGTCCTTGGCCGAGGCGCCATGCGGATCTCCCGCCTTCGATGGCGAGGTGCCGGAGGACGGCCGCTGCCGGATGATCGATAATGGCGACCTCATCCACCTGATTTTCCCCGGCCGCCAGACGGTGGCGATCCACGCCGGCGAAGGCTGGGCCGAAATCCGCGTCCGCCCGGATACTAGAATCACCTGGACCGCCTGGATGCTGCTCCTCGACGCAGCACTCGACGCGGGTGGCCAGCACATGCTGCACACCGCCGGCCTGACCTTGCCGGGCAGCGATGCCTTGGTGCTGATCCATGCCCCGAGCGGCACTGGCAAGACCACGACGTCGCTGGCGCTGGCCTCGCAAGGCTTCGGCCTCTGCTCGGACGACGCCATGATCCTGAATGTTGTGTCTGGGAAGGCCACCGCCTGGGGCCTGCCGCGTGCCGTGAAGATCCATCGCAAGACCGCCGAGATGGTTCCGCTCGTCGCGCCATGCCTCGGCCCTTCATGGGATCGCAATGGCGAGCAGGCGGTTGCGCTCGGACGGTTGGGCGAGATCATGCGCATCGAAGATTCCAGTATCAGACCAGTGGCGGCACTTCTCCACCTCGCGCGGTCGGCCGATGGCCAGACCAGGCTCCTGGCCATGGCCAGGACCGATGCGATGGTCGCACTGGCCGCGGACAATGTCAGGACCGGCATGACCGGCCTGCTGCCGTTGCAAAAGCACCGGCTGGCGACGATCGCCAGGCTGGTCTCGACCGTCCCGACCTTTACGCTGGAAGTGGGGCCCACGCCAACCGATGCCGCGCCGCTGATCCGCTCCGCCTTGGAGCAAGGTTGAAAGGACAACCACGCCGAGCCGTCTTCTCAGGCGAAGTGCGGCTTTGCCCGGGCAAGCCGCTGGATGCAGACGCCGATATCGTCGTCTCAGGCGAAGTTCGGCTTTGCCCTGGCAAGCCGCTGGATCCAGCGGAAGGCGTCGCGGCTGAGACGCGAACCCATCTTGTTCCTGGAATTGACGTTCAGCAGGGTTTTCCTGGTGATCAGCCACTTGGCCAAGCGGATGCCCAGATCGGGCTTGATCCGTCCCGCCAGTTCAAGGGCGTGGGCGTCGTCGAACAGCCGGCCGGTCACGTTGAGCACCGTTGCCAGCTCGAGCTCGATCCCCGTCATGCGCGCCGCCTCGAGCAGACGCGCTTCCGCTTCCGCCGATTGGAGCGCGCGCACGCCTTGCAGCACGTCGACGCAAAGCTGCAGCCGGTGGAATTTGTGCCCGCCGCAGGCGTGGACGATGGCGATGGTGAGAAGTGCCGCCGGCGTGTCGGTTGCCTCGCCGTCGATCGCGCGCAATTCGGCGAAGCCGAGCGACAGGCGTCGCCGCATGCCGGTATCATGCACCAGATTGCCATGCAGCTCGATCAGCAGGCTCGAATTCTCCTGTTCGAGCCATTTGAACTCCTGCAACTCCCGCGACCGCGCTTCATCGCCGGCGAGCTTGAAACCGCATCCTGCGATAACCCGATTCGCATGGGGCAGATTGGCCGGCTCGACCAATATGTCGATGTCGGTAAACGGCCTGTCGGTGACATGCCGGTAGAGCTTTCGGGCAAAGACCGGACCCTTGACGATCCGCGCCGGCACACCGTCCGCGGCGAGCGCTTTCATGATACGATCGCCGTGATATTGCAGCAGCATCGACTGGCCGGTGACGATCGGCGCCTTCTGGCGCAAGCTGGACAATTGCTCCTGCAACGCCGCATCCTGAGGCAGACGCTTGTCGCCACGCTCCGGCAGCTTGCGCAACATGATCGGCAGCACGCCATGAAATTCGGCATTGGCGAGCAAGGCCGACAGGGTTTTTGCATCCGGGTCGCCGGCAGTCGGCGCCTCGGGATCCGCATAGTTCAGCAGCAGTTTTTCATCGGCGGGCGTCAGCGGTGGCAGCATCAATCCGGCAGCGTTGCAATTGGCGACGATATCCCTGACATGGTCGCAGAAAAGCACCGGCGAAGCTACATGCCCCAGCGCAATGCCGCCGTATGCACCGGCGCGTCCCACAATGCGGTCGTCGCGTCGTCGAACATGGTCAGCGTGATCGAGCAGCCAGCCATGTCGAGCGACGTCACATAGGATCCGACCAGCGAGCGGGTCACCGTCACGCCGTGCTTCTCGAAAATTGTCCGGGCGCTGTTGTACATCAGATAGAGCTCCATCAGCGGCGTGCCGCCGAAGCCATTGACGAAGAGCAGCGCCGGGCCTTTCGCCCGCTCGCCGAGATCGCCCAGGATCGCCAGGCAGATCTCCTCTGCGATGGCATCGGCGCTCTTCAGCGTGTCGCGTCGCCTGCCGGGCTCGCCATGGATGCCGACTCCGAATTCCATCTCTCCGTCGCCGATATCGAAGGTCGGCTTGCCCGCGGCCGGCACGGTGCAACTGGTCAGCGCCACGCCCATCGAGCGCGTCGCGCCGTTGACGCGTTCGCCCAGCGCCTTCAGCTCTTTCAGCGCCATGCCTTGTTCGGCCGCCGCGCCAACGATCTTTTCGACGACTAGCGTGCCGGCGACACCGCGCCGGCCGGTCGTGTAGGACGAGTTCTCGACGGCGACATCGTCATTGGTCACGATCTGCATGATGCCTTCAGACATTTCGGCGGCCATGTCGAAATTCATCACGTCGCCCTCGTAGTTCTTGACGATGAAAAGGCAGCCGGCGCCGGTGTTGACGGCTTCCGCTGCCGCCATCATCTGGTCCGGCGTCGGCGAGGTGAACACCTGGCCGGGGCAGGCGGCGTCCAGCATGCCGTGCCCGACCAGCCCGCCATGCAGCGGCTCATGGCCGGAGCCGCCGCCGGAGATCAGCGCCACCTTGCCCGGCTTGAGCAGCTTGCGGCGGACGAATTTGTGCTCGTCCCCAAGCTCCAATATGTCGGAGTGCGCGGCGACAAAGCCGTCGAGGCTTTCTGTCAGCACCGTATCCACCGAATTCAGAAATTTCTTCATGGCCGTCCTCCCGAAATAGCCGCTTCGACAAGCGGTCAGCCGCCACCCTTGCCGGTGATGCTGGTGATCTTCTGGATGAAATCGTTGACTGCCCGGTCGAGCGCCGCGTTCTGCTTTTCGTCGCCGAAATCGGGCACGATCAGCGAGACGTGCCGCGTCTTGCGCATGCCCGCCGCCACCGACATCTTCCCAGGATGCGCCTGGTGGTAGGCGGCGAGGAAGTGGTCGCGCTCGGCCGGACTGAAATGGCAGACGGAAAAAATAGCCGGCAAATGTTTTGACGGGATCGGGATCGAATAGGCCGGGCTGGAGATCTGGGTGACGAAGCTGCGATGCTTGCCCAGCGCATCGGCGAGGCGCTGGCGCATGCCCGACGGGCGCTGGTCGATGACCTGCGACAGGATCGTCTTGTAGGCGCGGATCGCCTCCTCCGAACCTGGTTCTGGCGTCTTGTCGGCCATGCCGGCGCCCTAGAAGGCTACGTCCGCGATGGCCGCCTTGGCCATGGCGAGTTGTGCCGGCACCACGGAGAGGTCGCGCAGGCCGGCCTCAAGCAGGGCAGGGATCGAGGCTGGGTCGCCGCCGGCATCGCCGCACAGGCTGACTGGTATCCCTTGCGCCTGTCCGAAGGCGGCGACGGAAGCGATCAGCCTCAGCACGGCTGGATGTCGGACGGAATTCAGATGCGCGACCGAGGCATTGTCGCGGGCTGCCGCCATCACATATTGCGTCAGGTCGTTGGAGCCGATCGAGAAGAAAGCGACGCCGGAGAATGCCTCGGGCGCGATCGCCACCGACGGCACTTCCACCATGATGCCCAGCGGCGGCATTTTGCAGGCGACGCCGCGCGCGGAAAGCCCGGCCTGCTCTTCCGCGAACAGCGCGGCGGCTCGCTGATATTCGTCCATGACGGCGATCATCGGGAACATCACCTTGAGATTGCCATGCACGGCGGCACGCAGCAGCGCCCGGATCTGCACGCGAAACACCTCCGTTCGCGCCAGCGACAACCTGATGCCGCGCAGGCCGAGGAACGGATTGCCTTCTTCGACGGTGAAGCCCGGCACCGGCTTGTCGCCGCCGGCATCGACGGTGCGGATGGTCACCGGTTTTTCTCCGGCCCATTCCAGCACCTTGCGGTAGGCGCGGTATTGCGTCTCCTCGTCGGGCAGCGTCTTGCCGAACAGGAATTCGGTGCGCATCAGCCCGGCGCCGTCACAGGTCGAGATATCGATGCCGTCGACATCGGACGGATCGGCGATGTTGACCTGCACGCGCACAGCCGTGCCGGCTTTCGTCACGGCCGGCTTCTGCAGATAGGTTTCTGCTCTGTCACGCCGCGCCGCAAATGATCTTGATGACCGGCGGAAAGCGTCGATCTCGGCCTTCGACGGCGAAAGCACGATGCCGCCATGCTCGGCGTCGAGCAGTGCGATGCCGGCAAGATGAGCCGGCGAAGCACCAAGCCCGACCACCCCAAGCCCCACGACCATCGGTACGCCGCGCGAGCGCGCCAGCATGGCGACATGGCTGGCGGCGCTGCCGGCCTTCAGCGCGATGCCGCCGCCGGAACTCCAGTCGGTTTCGAGAAAGCGTGTCGGGGCGATGTCCTCGCCATAGA
Source organism: Mesorhizobium helmanticense (assembly GCF_003034915.1). Taxonomy (GTDB): domain Bacteria; phylum Pseudomonadota; class Alphaproteobacteria; order Rhizobiales; family Rhizobiaceae; genus Mesorhizobium; species Mesorhizobium helmanticense. Next base: position 325,384 of record NZ_PZJX01000024.1, read on the forward strand.
AGATGGCGCCGGCAGGTGCCGCGATCTCGCCGTCTTCGGTCAATGCGCGCAGCACCTGGTCCCTGATGTCGCGCATGTCGGCGGCGCGCGCCCGGAAATAATCCTGGTCGGAGGTTTCGTAGCCGGCGATCTCGGCATCGAGCGCCTGCCGCCAGGCCGCATCGGCCGGCTGGCCGGCTGCGATCGCCGCGAAGGCCGGGCCGGTCAGCGCATCGTCCTCCAGCATGGCAACCTGAAATTCGAGGATACCGGCCGCCTCGTCGTCTGCTGTTTCCATCAGCCCGGCAAGCCGGCCTGCCGCCACGCCGATCGCCGCCTCGAGCGCGGCCTTCTCATCCGCCGCCGTCGCCTTGCCCGCGTAGCGCGCGGCAGCCGGTTCGAGGTTGAACAGCGGCCCCTCGGCATAGCCGGCCGAGGCTGAAATGCCTGTCAGCCTAAGCGGTCCGGGCATGGTCCGCGCCCTCGTCGAAATCGCGCCGTACCAGCTCGACCAGCGCGTCGACCGCCTCGCCGGCGCCGTCGCCTCTGGCTCTGATATGCAGCATCGTGCCTTTCGGCGCCTTGGCCGCCATCACCTTGACGATGCTCTTGGCGTCGAACCACGGCCCGTTGGCGGCGAGCGCTACCTCGACCTCGGCCGAAAATGTCTTGGCGAGCTTGGTGAACTTCACCGAAGGGCGCGCATGCAGGCCCACCTCGTGGGTGATCAGGACGGTGGCTTCGGCGGATGCGGACATTTGAGTCAAAATTCCTGTTCGTTCACGACGGCGATAATTCGTGCGCCGTCGCCACCACTTCCCTCAGCGAGGCGCCGCCGGAAGCCTCCGTCGCCGCCATCACCGCACCCTCGACGATCGGCGCATTGCAGACGATGATCTTCTGCGCGCGCGGCTCGCCGATCATCTCGACCGCCATCTCGCTGTTGGTCTCGGCGCCGCCGAGATCGACGAGGATAGCGACACCCGCCTCCGACCAGGCCTTGTCGATGGCGCCCATGATCGCCTCGACGTTTGTGCCCAGTCCGCCATGGCCGTTTCCGCCGCACCATGCAAGCGGCACTTCGTCGCCGACCATCTGGCGCACCATGTCCGCCGTGCCTTCGGCGACCAGCGGCGAGTGCGATACGATGACGATGCCGACATTGCTCATGCGTGCCCCTCGATTGTTTCCGCAACGGCCCGTACCAGCAGCGCCGTCGAACGCGCCCCGGCGTCCATATGGCCGATCGACCGGTCGCCAAGGAACGAGGCGCGGCCGCGCAAAGCCTTCATCGGCACGGTGGCCTCGGCCGCTTTGTCGGCGGCGGCGACGATTTCCGGCCCGATTCTGCCTTGCAGCAGCGCCTCATGCACCGGATACAGCACATCGAGCATGGTCTTTTGCCCGACCTGCGACTTGCCCCGCGCGGCCACCGCTTCGATCGCCTTGCCGAACGCGGTCGCCAGATTGGCGCGATCGGGCTCTGGGAAAATTTCCTTGCCGAGCGCCATGAAAAGCGTGCCGAAAAGCGGGCCCGAAGCCCCGCCGACGGTCATCACCAGCTTGGTGCCGATCGCCTTCAGTGCGTCGGGCAGGGGCTTTGCCGCGAACTGGTCGGCCTCGGCGCGCACCGCCTCGAAACCACGCTTCATGTTCAGCCCGTGGTCGCCATCGCCGATCGCCTGGTCGAGCGTGGTCAGTTCCTCCGCGTGGGCGGCTATCGTATCGGCGGCAGCTGATATCAGCGCCTTGAGGTCAACCTTGTCCATCGTCCCAGTCTTGCTCATCGCCTCTATGCTCATCGGTTTGCAATCCTGTTGCCGGCCTGGTCGAAGAACAGCGGCGCCCGGTAGCGGATCGTCACCCGGTCGCCCTTTTCCAGTTGCGTGTCGGGGTCGGTCAGCGTCACCAGCTTCCTGGTCCCCACGCTCACATGCAGATGGTTCTGGTCGCCCAGATGCTCGACCCAGTCGACAACGCCGTCGGCATGGCCGTTCGACGCCTTGCCGATCGACAGATGTTCTGTACGCGCGCCGATCGTTTTGGTTCCCGCAGGCATGTCGCCATCGGGCAGCAGCCCGGCCGGCAACAGATTGATCGCCGGCTGGCCGAGCCTTGCGGCGACATGCAGGTTTGCCGGCTCCGAATAGATCGTGCGCGGCGTGCCGATCTGCACCAGCACGCCGTCGGCGAGGATGCCGATGCGGTCGGCCATGGTCATCGCCTCGATCTGGTCATGCGTGACATAGAGCATGGTGGCGCCGAGCTCTGCCTGGATGCGCTTCAGCTCGAGCCGGAGGTCGGCACGCAGCTTGGCGTCGAGCGACGACAATGGCTCGTCCATCAGATAGATCGAAGGCTTGCGCACCAGGGCACGGCCGATGGCGACGCGCTGCATCTCGCCGCCGGAAAGCTTCGTCGAGCGGTTATCCAGCTTGTGATGGATGCGCACCATCCTGGCCACCTCCTCGACGCGGCGGCGCACCGCCTCTTCGGGGAAGCGCCGTGCCGGCGAGCGCAGCGGAAAGGCGAGGTTGTCAAAGACCGACAGATGCGGATAGAGCGAATATTGCTGGAAGACGAAGGCGGTGTCGCGCTCGGCCGGCGACAGCGTCGTCGCATCGTGGCCGCCTATATGGATCGTGCCGCTGTCCGGTCGCTCCAGCCCGGCGATCAGCCGCAGCGTCGTCGTCTTGCCGGCCCCTGTCGGCCCCAGCAGCACGACGAATTCGCCGTCCTTGATCTGCAGATCCAGCCGGTCGATGGCGGTGTGCTCGCCAAAATTCTTGGTCACGCCCTTGATGTGCACGTCAGCCATGGCGCGCCTCCACGGCTGCGTCATGGATTGCGGTCCTGACCGCGCGTCCCGATCCCTTGTCGAACAGCGACAGCCTTGCGCTGCTCAGCGCCAGGCCGACATGGTCGCCCGTGTTGAGCCGGATCTCGGCCGGCACCCTCGCCTTGATGATGCCGTCCGCCGTCTCCACCGCGACGATCTGCGTGGTGCCGAGATATTCGGTGCCGTAGATGGCGCCGCGCAATTTCGAGGCGTCGTCGAAACGGATATGTTCGGGGCGGATGCCGAGC